>NZ_JBEZYV010000001.1:0-757724 GCF_040638905.1 Streptomyces virginiae
GCACCACGACCGGCCGGCTGGCCGCCACCCTCACCGTCTCGGGCGTCGGCAACACCGACTGGGAGGGGCTGGCACTCGGCACCCGAGTGGCCGCCGCCCGCTCTGAGCGGCTCCGCGGCGATCTCCGCCGCATTCAGCGGACCCCGCCCATGGCCCGGGTGAATTCCTCCGGGTCGGCGTCGAAGCCCTCCAGTCGCACATCGAACGACCAGGCGCCCGAGGCGTCCCGGGTGAACTCGGCGACCGTGGCGGCGGTGGCGGCGGGCACGCCCGCGAAATCGCCCTGGGCGAGGTCGGTGTGACCCTCCCGGATCCGGAAGCCCGTGCCGGCGACATCGGCGAAGGTCTTCGCCCGGCCTTCGCCCCCGCCCGCTCCGGTGCCGGTGTCCTGGATGACCACACCGATCACCACACGGCCCAACTGCGGCCCCATCCTCTGCAGTTCGAGCGTCATCACCTCGTCGAAGCCGAAGCCCTGGCCGGTGTGGCTGTCCCGGTTGAGGTTGATGGTTCCGTCCGGCGACCGGCTGCCGAAGTGCACGAGCTGGACGGGGGTCCCGTGCGGATCAGCGGCCGCGTAGACGGCTGCGACGATGTCGAGGTCGTTCGCGGGAGTGCCGGCCGGGCTGGGGTCCCACCGCAGCGCGACCTCCACCTTCGCCAGTCCTTTGCGTACACCGGTCACCGAACTCCCCCTTCGTTTGCGGGTACTGCCCGCCCATGATCCCACGGGCACCCCGTCTCGGCCCGAACGGCCGTACGTTCCAGGCCAGTCGGGCCGATCCGGTCGCGCCGTCGGCGCCCCCCGCGGCTACCAGTCGCCGTCCTGTACGGGTTTGCCCGGCCTCGGGGCGTTCCCGAGCGGCTTGACCTGGCCGGAGGCGGGCTCCACCCACGGGGCGTGGTCGTCGCCGAGCCACTCCCCCACCGGCTTGACCCCGCTCAGGGCATCGGCCGGCGCCAGGTCGGTGGCCGATTCGTCGTAGTAGTCGAACCAGGGCAGCCCCGCCCTGGTGTAGGCGGCACGGTCGACCGGCGAGGGCGGCGCTTCCTCCCCGGTGATCGCGCGCCACGCGGGCGGGGGCACCAGGTGTACGAAGACCCGCGCGGCCGGCTCCTCGGCCCAGTCGGAGAGCGGGCGCTCGTCCCGGTAGACCTCCTGGTGCATGCTGCCGCCGACGCCGAGCCCCATCGCGGGGGCCGCGGGCGGACCCGACCTGCCGCCGGGAGCCGCCGACCGGGGCGCCGGGGCCCCCGCCGGCGCGGGCGGGGCCATCATCGGGGCGGGGACCGGGCCGCCGAAGCCCGCGCCCATGGGGGCCTGCGCGGCCGGAGCTCCGTACAGCCCCTGGCTCCCGGGCGGTGGCGGGGGCGGCGCCAGTCGCGCCCGCTCGGCCCGGTGCCACTGCGCCAGCGCCTCGCGGCCCAGCTCGAACGCCTGGAGCTGCACGCCGCCGGTGGTCTCCTCCCCGGTGACCTGCCCCTCGACCGTCGCGCCGAGCCCCAGCGGCACGGCGACGAACTGGCGCACCGTCCCGTCCCCGGAGTTGATGCCGTCCAGCCAGGGCTGCCGCGGCAGCACCACGTAGTTCTGCGGGGAGCGCGCCAGCCTGCCGCTCCAGCGCGCGCCGGAGACGGCGCACACCTTGCCGACGCCGACCTGGAGCGCGGCGGGGGTCCGGGTCCCGCCGAAGCTCAGCCACATCGCCTCGCGCAGGTACACGGGCAGCATCACGCCGCCCTTCGCCAGCCACTCCGGCGGGACCGTGTCGGGGTGGTCCTCGACCCGGCGCAGCGGGAATTCCCCCAGCCCCGGCGGCAGCGCGTGCGTTCCCGATTCAGGCAGGCGCAGGGTCCGTATGAACCGGATCTGCACCCCTTCTCCCAAAAGCAGCGCATTTCCATCCACCCGTACCGAACCTGTTCCCACACCCGCCACCTTTCTCCTGGTGAGACCCGGTTTCACCGAAGAAATTACGGTCGAGCCGGATCGTTATCCTCAAGTTTCGCTCAAATGTAGTGACGCTAAGGTCGCCCTCTTCCTAGCTTCCTCGTACACATGTCTCGACGTGTCGTACGTTCCCGCGGTTCCACACGCCCGGCGATCCCGGTGACGCGTCCCGCGTTCCCCCAGGAAAGAGTGCAAGCATGAAGGTTCCCCAGGCCGGTGCGGTCGCCGCAGTGATCGCCCTCGCCCTGACCGCCTCGGGATGCGGTGGTGGAGACGAGGACCAGGGGACCCTGTCCATCGGCATCAAGTTCGACCAGCCCGGCATCGGCATGCGGGAGACCGGCGGCACCTTCACCGGTTTCGATGTGGACGTCGCCACCTACGTGGCCAAGGAACTCGGCTACAAGCCGGACCAGATCGAGTTCAAGCAGGTCCTCAGCAATGACCGCGAGCTGCTGCTGCAGTACAACGAGGTCGAATTCGTCGTCGCGAGCTACTCGATCAACGAGAAGCGCAAGGAGAAGGTCGACTTCGCGGGCCCGTACTTCGTGGCCCACCAGGACCTGCTGACCCGCGCCGAGGACACCTCGATCTCCAAGGCCGAGGACCTCAACTCGAAGACGATGTGCTCGGTGACCGGTTCCACCTCCGCCGAGAACCTCAAGAAGAACCTCGCGCCCAAGGCCGCCCTGCTGGAGCTCGGCAACTACTCGGACTGCATCGTCGCCCTCCGGGAAGGCCGCGTCGACGCGATGACCACCGACAACGCGATCCTGGCCGGGTACGCCGCCCGCAAGGGCAACGAGGGCAAGTTCAAGCTGACGGGCCAGAGCCTCAGCAACGAGAACTACGGCATCGGGGTCAAGAAGGGCGACAAGGAACTCCAGCGCAAGATCAACGACGCGCTGAAGAAGATGGTCCAGGACGGATCCTGGGAAGCGGCCGTGAAGAAGAACTTCGGCTCGAACTACAAGTACGAGCCGGCTCCGGCGATCACCACGGGCAGCTGACGCCCGCCCAGACGCGTGGCGGTGACCCCTGTGCCGGGGTCGCCGCCACCCGTACGTCCGCGCTCCGCGCGGCGCCCGGACGGCCGCGCCGGTCAGGTCAGGTCAGGTCAGGTCAGGCCACGGGGGGCCTTGCCGCGCAGGACCGTCAGGAACTCCCGCATCCAGCGCGAGTGGTCGGGCCACGCCCTGGCCGAGACCAGCGTGCCGTCGACCACCGTCTCGGAGTCCTCGAAGTCGGCGCCCGCGGCCTTCATGTCCAGCTCGAGCGCCGGGTACGCGGTCACCCGGCGGCCGGCCAGGCCCCCGGCGGCGGCGGTGATGAGCGGGCCGTGGCAGATCTGTGCGATCGGCTTGTCGGCTTGTGCGAAGGCGGCCAGGATCCGTCGCACCTCGGGGTCGTTGCGCAGGTACTCGGGCGCCCGGCCGCCCGGGACGACCAGCGCCGCGTAGTCCTCCGTCACCACGTCCGTGAAGGCCAGGTCGGCCGGCCAGGTGTAGCCGGGCTTCTCGGTGTAGGTGTCGAAGCCGTCCTCGAAGTCGTGGACCACGAAGCGCAGTTTTTTCACCTGCGGGGCCGCGATGTGGACCTCGTACCCCTCCTCGCGCAGGCGCTGGTACGGATACAGCACCTCCAGCGACTCGGCCGCGTCGCCGGTCACGATGAGGATCTTCACTGCCATGGCTGCTCCTGACGAGGCTGTCGACAAGGCGGTTCACGATCGGGCGGCCCCGCCGGGGCCATCGCTACCCTGCCCGCGGCGACGGGGGCGCACACCCTGGCTTCCACCTCCCCGACACAAGTTTTTTGCCTGATGGGCACATGACAATGCAATCCTCGCTCTGCCACCTGATCCCCCGCCAATTCCCCGGGCGGGGACGGTGCGTACGGAGAGGTACCCCCCACCCGATGAGAATCTCGCGCCTGACCCCCTGGGCAGCCGGCCTCGCCGCCGTCGCCCTGATCGCCGTACCGGCGGCCGCGTCCGCGGGCCAGCAGGGCACGGCGGCGCCCCGGACCCCCGGGGCCGCCCCCGCCGCGGCCGCGTCGTACGACGCGTACTACGCGCCCGCCGAGGGCAAGACCGGTGCCGCCCTGAAGGCGGCCCTGCACGACATCATCAAGACGCAGTCCAAGGTCAGCTACGACGGGGTGTGGAACGCCCTGAAGGCGACCGACCAGGACCCGGCGAACCCGAACAACGTCATCCTCCTCTACTCCGGCCGCTCGCAGTCCAAGTCGACGAACGGCGGCGGCGCCAACGACTGGAACCGCGAGCACGTCTGGGCCAAGAGCCACGGCGACTTCGGCACGGCCACCGGCCCGGGAACCGACCTGCACCACCTGCGGCCCGAGGACGTCACCGTCAACAGCACCCGCGGCAACAAGGACTTCGACAAGGGCGGCAGCCCCGTCAGCGAGGCACCGGGCAGCCTGACCGACGCCGACTCCTTCGAGCCCCGCGACGCGGTCAAGGGCGACGTGGCCCGCATGCTGCTCTACATGGCCGTCCGCTACCAGGGCGGGGACGGCTTCGCGGACCTGGAGATGAACGACAAGGTGAACAACGGTTCCGCCCCGCTCTTCGGCCGGATCAGCCTGCTGAAGCAGTGGAACCAGATGGACCCGCCGGACGCCTTCGAGCAGCGCCGCAACCAGGTCATATTCGACGTCTACCAGCACAACCGCAACCCGTTCATCGACCACCCGGAGTGGGTCGAGTCCATCTGGTGACGTCGCTCGGCGGCCACGGCGGCCTCCGGGGGTTGACGCGCGTCAGGCCGGGTATTCGCAGCCCACAGGCTGCGGTCCGCGCCCGGCGGCGGCAGCCCGCGGAGGTGCGTCGTAATGGACGGAGCCGGCCTCTCCGATCGCGAGCAGCGCGCCCTCTCCGCGATCGAGGCAGAACTCAAGGGTGACCGCGGCCTCGACCGGATGATGCGGTCTGGGCGCCGGCGGCGCCGCGCCGCCTGGGCCGGGGTGTGGGCCGCGGTGACGACGGCGTTGTTCGTCGCGGCTTCGGTGACCGTGTCCGAGGCGCTGCTCTGGAGCTGTTCCGCCGCCTGGGTCCTGACGGTGGTGACGGCCCTGCCGCCGGCCGTCGAGTGGGCCCACCACCGCCGCCGACGGGTCAGGCCGCGCGCGGAGGCGTGAGCGGACGGGCGTACGCGCTCCGGAGCCGGTCCGGCCCGGGGCCGGTCCGGCCGCTCAGGAGCCGCCCGCTCAAAGCCGGCCGGCGAGGGCCTGGAAGTCCGACCAGGGCAGCTGCGGCGTCCGCGCGTCCCACACCTTCTGGGACAGCGCCGCCAGCGGCAGCCGAATGCCCGCCGCCACCTGGTCCTGGGTCTGTGCGCCGGACAGGTCGGCCCAGACGGCGAGGCGCCCGCCGAGGATCTGGCCGTCGTAGGAGGCCGGAACGGGGGTGGTGCCGCGCAGCACCAGCGGCGTCCACTGTTCGTAGATCCGCCGGCCGGTGGGGTAGGTGAACTGGTTCGGCTCGCCTAGCACGTAGTACAGGTACTCGTCGTTGAGGTTCACCAGCTTGCGGCCCTCGCGCAGGTACTCCAGCGGCGGGCGGGCGCCGATCTCCTTGCCGGTCCAGTACTCGACCTGGATGTCCTTGGCGGCGTCGGTCACCCCGCCGCCGAAGAAGCCGTCGTTCCACGCCTTGAGCGCCTTGCCCGACGGGCGGACCACGCCGGCGCGGTCGTTCAGCCACCCCGTGGCCAGGTCCTGCACACGGGCTGCGGGCCCGTAGCGCTGCTGCGCCGCGCGCGTGAGCTGCGGGAAAGAAGCCTGCGGGTCCCGGACGACCAGGGCCTGGTACTCGTCGGCGCCGAGGTGCCAGGCACCGCCGGGGAAGAGCGGCCGGTACTCCCGCAGCAGGTCGTCGACGAGCTTGGCCGAGGCAGGGTTGGATATGTCCACCGCTCCCTTGACCGCCTTGCCGTTGACGTCGCGCAGTTGCAGATCGGGGTGGGCGCGCAGGACGGCGCCGAGGTGTCCGGGCGAGTCGATCTCCGGGACCACCGTGATGTGCAGCCGGGAGGCGAGCGCCGTGATGTCGCGGACCTGCGCCTTGGTGAGGTGCGGGGTGGAGACGATCTCGGGATGGCTGTCGGACTGGATCCGGAAGGCCTGGTCGTCGGAGAAGTGCAGGCCGAGCTGGTTGAGCTTGAGGTCGGCCATCTCGCGCAGCCGCCCCTTGATCCAGTCGGGCGTGAAGTGCTTGCGCGCTATGTCGAGGTTGAGGCCGCGCTGGGGCTTGGCCGGGCCGTCCCGTACCGTGCCCTCGGGGGCCGAGCCCGCGGCGCGCACGGCCTGCTTGAGGGTGCGGGTGCCGTAGAAGACGCCTGCTTCGTCGGGGCCGTTGATGCGTACGCGGCCGTCCTTGACGGTGAGGGTGTACGACTCGGGTTTGCCCGAGCCCTCCACCGAGAGCTCCACGTCGCCGGCGCGCGGCACCGCCGACTCGCCGTAGGCGAGGCCCAGTTCGCCGGCGAGCAGCCGGGCCTCGTCGGCGAGCGCGGCCGCGTCGTCCTGCGCGACGACCACGCGGGCGCCGGGGGCGGCCTTCCAGCCGGGACCGCGGGCCGGCTCGTGTTCCCGTACGGCCGGGATGGTGCGCGGGGCCGTGGACAGGGCGTAGGTCGGGGACGGGGCCGGCGGGGTGGGGGCGGCGGCCGGGGTGGTCGTCGTACCGGCGGCGCCGGGGGCGGTGGGGCTGGGGGCGCGGATCTCGTCGGACGCTGCCGTGCACCCCGGGAGGGCAAGGGTGACCAGCGCGGCGACACCTGCCGTCGCGATGGCGTGGACCCTCCTGTGCCTCTTCGTCTTCCGCATCATGTACCCGTGTCCCCCGTACCAAAGTGGCACGGGGGACACCGGCGCGCGACCCGGCGGTCTCAGACCAGGGCGTCGAGCGCCGCGGAGGCGAAGGCGTGGTCCTGGTCCGGGGCGCCGCCTCCGACGCCCACGGCGCCGATGAGCCGGCCGTCGCGGTGGACGGGCAGCCCGCCCGCGATGAACAGCAGGGGACGGTCGAGGGCCGTGGGCAGCGTGTGGAAGGGGCCTTCGGGGCGGACCGCGTCGAGGAGGTCGGCGGTGGGCGCGTCGAGCTGGAGGGCCGTGTAGGCCTTGCGGGTGCTGGTCTCGCCGGAGATCAGTACGGCCCGGTCGTCGCGGCGGAAGGCCAGCAGGTGGCCGCCGGCGTCGAGGACGGTGACGCTGACGGTGGCCGCGGCCGCTTCGGCGGCGGACGTGGCGACGGCGACGAGCAGCTCGGCGTCCTCGGTGGTCAGCGGGGCGACGGCGGTGCGGGTGGCGGTGGGGGTGCGGGTGGCGGTGGACATGCCGGTTTCTCCTTGCGCGGGTTCGTACGGGGAAGGGGGATCAGTGGCGGGCGGGTACGGCGGCGGTCGTCCCGGGAGCCGCGGCGGGAGCCGCAGCGGCGGCCGCGACCACCCGGCCGCCGGAGCGGGCCGCGCGTCCGGCCGTACGGCGCTCCAGCGCTCCGGACACGAGGGCCAGCACCAGGGCGGAGGCGGCGAGTGCGGCGCCGACCCAGTTGGGGGCGGTCCAGCCGAGCCCGGCGGCGATCACGAGCCCGCCGAGCCAGGCGGCGAGGGCGTTGCCTAGGTTGAAGGCGCCGATGTTGACGGCGGAGGCCAGGGTGGGCGCTCCGGCGGCCTGGTCGAGGACCCGCTTCTGGAGCGGGGGCACGGTCGCGAAGCCGAGGGCGCCGATCAGTACGACGGTGACGGCGGCGCCCGCCTTGGTGTGGGCGGTGAGGGTGAAGACGGCGAGGGTGACGGCGAGGGCGCCCAGGGACACGTAGAGCATGGGCATGAGGGCGCGGTCGGCGTATCGGCCGCCGATGAGGTTGCCGGCGACCATGCCGAGGCCGAAGAGGACGAGGAGCCAGGTGACGGAGGAGTTCGCGAAGCCGGCGACGTGGGTCATCATCGGCGTGATGTAGGTGATCGCGGCGAAGACGCCGCCGAAGCCGAGCACGGTCATGGCCATCGCGAGCAGCACCTGGACGTTGCGGAAGGCGGCGAGCTCGCGGCGGATGCGCACTCCGCCCTCGGGCCGGGGCAGGTCGGGCACCAGGCGGGCGATGCCGAGCAGGCCGACGACGCCGAGCGCGGCGACGATCACGAAGGTGACGCGCCAGCCGACGGTCTGTCCGACGAGGGTGCCGAGTGGGACGCCGACGACGTTTGCCACGGTCAGGCCGGTGAACATCATGGCGATCGCGCCGGCCTTCTTCTCGGGGGCGACGAGCTCCGCGGCCACGACCGCGCCGATGCCGAAGAAGGCACCGTGGGCGAGCGAGGCGACGACGCGGCCGCTGAGCATCATGCCGAAGGCGGGGGCGAGGGCGGAGAGCACGTTGCCCGCGATGAAGAGGCCCATGAGCAGCATCAGCATGCGCTTGCGGGGGATGCGGGTGCCGAGCACGGTCATGAGGGGGGCGCCGAGGACGACGCCGAGGGCGTAGCCGGTGACCAGGAAGCCCGCGGTGGGGATCGAGACTCCGTAGTCCGAGGCGACCTCGGGGAGCAGGCCCATGATCACGAATTCGGTGGTGCCGATCCCGAAGGCCCCGACGGCGAGGGCGAGAAGTGCGAGAGGCATGGGGAAGTGCCCTTCAGGGAGGTGGTGGTGCGGGTGCGGCCTGCGCTCATCAATGCTGCCGCCGTTTACGTGCGTCCACATTAATTGCAGACGCGGGATATTTGCAAGCGCGGGATATTGCAGTGCTGGCATATCCTGGTGGTCACACGCCCGCACGGCGCGTTCGACGCTTTCGACGGAGGAGAGCCCATGACGGCTACGGACAGCGCGCTCACCGCCCTCTCCCAGGGCTGGTGCGCCCTCTCGCTCCTGCACGGCCGGATCGAGGCGCACATCGAACGGGCCCTGCAGGCCGGCCACGGCCTCAGCGTCCGCGAGTACTCGCTGCTCGACGTCCTCAGCCGCCAGCACGACGGACCGGGCGGACATCTGCGGATGCACCAGGTCGCCGACTCGGTGGTGCTCAGCCAGAGTGCGACGACCCGACTGGTCAGCAGGCTGGAGGACCGCGGCCTGCTCAACCGCTACATCTGCGACACCGACCGCCGGGGCATCTACACCGACGTGAGCGAGTCCGGACTCGCGCTGCTGGCCGCGGCCCGCCCCACGAACGACACCGCCCTGCGGGAGGCCCTGGACGAGGCGGCGGGCAAGCCGGAACTGGCGCCGCTGGTGGTGGCCGTGGAGAACCTCCGCACGGCGTAGGCCGTGCGGACCGGACCGGACCGCATCGGGCAGCCCGGTCCGGTCCGCACCGCCCTACTGCCCGGGCGGCGGCGGGGACGATGTGGTCACCGCGCCGGGCGCGACGGACGAACCGTACGACGGCGTCACCGGTCCCGAGCGCTGCGGAGAGGCCTGAGCCGACGGGCTCAGCGACCGGCCGGGGGCCGGGGACCCCGAGGGGCCCGACGGCGCGGCCCCGCTCGGGGCCGGGCTCGGCCGGCTCGGCGAGGGTGCCGGCGGGGGCCCGGTGGACGGCCCCGGGGCCGTGACCTCCGGCGGAGTGGCGGGCAGCTGTGGGTCCGGCCCCGCGTCCGGGCCGAGGAGCAGGTACCCGATCCCGGCGGCCGCGGCCGCCACCAGACCGGCGAGCGGCAGCGCGAACCGCCGCAGCCTCCCCACCGGCCGCCGGCCCGCCCGCGCGCCCGGCGGGCTCGCCGGACGCAGCCGGCGGACGTCGACGCCGTCCGCGCGCGCGTCGAGCGCCTGGCGCAGCCTGCGCTCCACGGGGCGCTCGCCCGGGTGTTCGCCGGGGCGCTCGCCGACAGGCGTCATATCCGTCCCTCCAGATTCCGTTCCAGCGCGTCCAGGCCGCGGCTCGCGTTGGACTTCACCGCTCCCCGGCTGATCCCCAGGGTGGTCGCGATCTCCGCCTCGCTGAGGTCGGCCCAGTACCGCAGGACGAGGACCTGCCGGCGGCGGGGCGTGAGACGGGCGAGCGCGGCGAGCACCTCGCGGTGCGCCTCGTCCAGGACGACGTGGTCCTCGGCGGACGGTTCGTCGACCGCCGGAGGCGGGGTCCAGGACCGAACGGTGCGCCGGCGGCGCAGGACGGAGCGCGCGGTGTTGACGACCGAGGTGCGCAGGTATCCGAGGGCGTTGTCGACGTCTGCGATCTGCTCGCCGTGGCGCCGGTACAGGGCGGTGAAGGCATCCTGGACCACGTCCTCGGCGGTGGCGAGGTCGTCGACGAGCAGCACCGCCAGCCGGACCATGCTCAGCCGGTGCGCGTGGTAGAGCTCGGTGACGGTGGGCTGCCCGGAGTCGCCGTCGCCCGGGTGGCCGTGCGCGGGCGACGGCCCGGCCTCGTACGCGGTTCCGTATGCCGGACCGTACGACCGGGGGGCGACGCGCGGGGCGGTGGAGCGCTCGCGGCGCAGCAACGACCACAGGCCCCGCCACACCGGGCCGAAACCGGGCGTGAGGGGGCCGACGGGTGGTGCGAGGTGGAGCACGGAGGTCCTCAGCTGTTCGCGCGGCGCCGCACGGCGTAGAGGGCTCCGGCGCCGGCGAGGATCAGACCGGTCGCCCCTGCCCCCATCGCGACGGTCGTCGCCGAGGAGCCAGTATGCGCGAGATCGGCCCCGTCGGGCGCCGCGGCGGGCGCCGCGGCGGGCGCCGAGGGGGACGCGCTGGGCCCGGCCCCGGTCCCCGGGACGCTCGGGGAGGCGCTGGGGGCGGCGCTGGGAGACGCGCCGGCTGCGTCCTTGCCGTTGCGCGGCGGGGTGCTGATCGAGGGAGCAGGCGCGGGGCCGCCCTGGCTGGGCGAGACGCTGGGCGAGGCGCCAGCCGGGACGCTCACCGACGGGGAGGGCGCGGCCGAGCCGCCGCCGGCGGCGTGGGCCGGGCCGGCGAGGGCGACGGCCGTCCCCGCGGCGGCCGCGGCGACCGCCGTGCGGCGGACGGCCAGGGGGACACGCTTCAGGTTCTTCACGGTGGTTCTCCACGGTCGGGTCGGGGACGCGGACTGCGCCCCTTCACCCCCGCACGACGCGCGACCCGCCGGGAGGTTGCCGCGCCACCGGAAAAACTTTCCGACCCGGCGTCGTTCAGCGGGCGTTCCGGGCATGTCCACCGGTTCCCCGCACGGGTGGACGTGTCGTGAAGCCGAGGCCGCCGGGCCACCAGCTGCACCAGGGCCGTCCGGCGCCTGACCGCGAGAGCATCCGCCACGGAGCCTCCGGCGAGGTCCGGCGCGGCCCAGGGGGGCGGTCAGGGGCTGCGGCGGGCGTAACAGAACAGGTGTTCCTCGGGAACCGCCCCGTCGCCGACGGGCCGGAACGTCGCGGCGTGGTGGTGCAGGACCTCCAGGCCCCCGTCGGCGAGCCGGGCCAGGTGGTCCTCCGTGGACAGGCTGCTGACGGTGACCTCGTGTCCCATCCACTCGATGTCCAGGCCCCGGATGTCCCCCGGCACCGTGGCCATCACGAAGTACCCGCCGGGTGCGGTCCAGGACGCCATCCGGTCCAGCGCCGCCGCCACCTCCGGCTGGTCCATGACCAGCAGCGGGAAGAAGGAGCACACCGCGTCGAAGCCGCCGGGCTGCGGCGTGTACGTGCGTACGTCGGCCTGTTCGAAGCGGGCTCCCGGGACCCTGGCGCGGGCCAGGGCGACCATGGCCGCCGAGACGTCGATGCCGGTCACGTCGCAGCCGACCCGGACCAGTGTCTCGGCGGTGGGCCGTCCGGTGCCGCTGCCCACGTCCAGTACGCGGGCTCCCGCGGGCAGCCGGGCGGTGAGCCAGTCGAGGGCCTCGATCTGGCCGGGCACCTGCCCGAACACTTCCTCGTACCGCTCCCCCAGCGCGTCGAACACCTCTGCCGCTGACTTGCGTCGACCCATCGGCCCGCCCCTTCGTCTCCGGAGGGGAACCACCGTACAAGGACGCCTCAGGCGGAGGCGGGGACCAGGACGACGGCCGTCCCGTAGGCGCACACCTCGGTCCCGACGTCGGCCGCGTCGGTGACGTCGAAGCGCATCATCAGCACGGCGTTCGCGCCGCGCGCCTTGGCCTGTTCGATGAGCCGGTCCATCGCCTGGTTGCGGGTCTGGACCAGGGTCTTGGTGAGGCCCTTCAGCTCACCGCCGATCATCGACTTGAGTCCGGCGCCGATCTGGCTGCCCAGATGGCGGGAGCGCACGGTGAGTCCGAAGACCTCGCCGATGACCCGCTCGACCCGGTAGCCGGGGACGTCGTTGGTCGTCACGACGAGCACGCCGCTCTCGTGTGCGCCGGCTCCGCCGCCGTAGTCATCGATACCCATGCGCCCACTCTGGCGCGCCCCGCCCGCCGCCGCATCCGGGAGCCCCGGCGGACAGGGCGTTCGGGCGGCCGGCGCCGTGCGGGGGCGTGACCGGTGAGCCTTGCCGGTCGGCCGTCGGGGCGCCATAGGTGTCGATCAGTCCGCGCAGGGCCCGCGGGCTGAAGGGCATCCCGCCGGCGTGCACGGTGGCGACGGCGGCGCGGAGCCGCTCGGACGGGGTGTCCTTGACGAGGAAGCCGTCGGCGCCGGCCGCAGGGCGTGGAAGACGTACTCGGCGGAGTCGAAGGGGGTCCGGACGAGCACCTTGGGCCCGCCGTCCGTGGTGTCCCCGCCGTCGGCGAGGACCACTTCGGCGGCGGCGATGCCCTCCGTGCCGGGCCTGCGGATGTCCACGAGGACGACGTCGGGTCGGGTCTCGGCGGCGAGCCGCACGGCCTCGTCCCCGGCGGCCGCCTCGCCCGCGACCTCCTGGCCCGGGGCGGCGTTCAGCAGGGCGGTCACGTCTGACCGGATCAGGAACTGGTCATCGACGACGCGTCCGGACGGCATCCGCGTCGTCCCCTCCCGGTCGCGCCGCGGCGACCCGCGGGCGGACGGCGTACACGTTCCGGCCGGCTGCCGCACGCGTGGCGCGGACCCGGACCGCCGCCGTTCGTCCGGTGAAGTGCACGTCAACCCCCTTGTCTACTCCCCTGGTTGTAGGGGACCGCCACCCAACGCGGTAGGCCGGTCTCAACCCTTGGATGGGCGCGGCCGAGGGCGTCGCGCCCGTAGATTGCTGCTCTGTCGGCCGCACGGCCGGCAGCCGGCCCCGTCCCCCCGGGGCCCCGCTGCGCGGCCGTGCCCGTACGGGGGCGGGCACGGCCGCCACACCCCGGTGGACAGATTGGTCATATCGGGCTAAAAGCCGGTGAGTCATCGGGGCTGCGGCTCCCCTCCTGGCCATAGTCGTCCCTGGCAACGTCGGTTGCCATCCCGTGCCGCGCGCCGCGGCCGGTCGGACGTCTTCACAGAGGAGTCGGCTCATGCTGAAGCCCACCAGAACCACCCTCGCTCTCGCCACCGGAAGCCTGGTTCTCGGTCTGGTCGGGGTGGGCGCCGCCGTCGCGGACGAGGGTCCGCGGGAGATCATCGTGGGTGAGGTGCCCGCGTCCGCGCAGCCCGGCGAGTACCCGTACCACAAGTACGCCTTCGGCAAGGTCGTCTCCAAGGGCCCGCTGAAGGTCCGCAGCAAGCCGACCACCGCGTCCCGCGCCGTCGGCCACGTGCAGCCGAACAGCAGGGTCGAGATCGAGTGCAAGAAGTACGGCGAGAACGTCGCCGGCAACCGCATCTGGTACCGCCTGCACGAGGACCGCGACAACTGGGAGAACGGCTCCGGCCGTGAGGACCGCGAGGACCGCGAGGACCGTGAGGACCGCGAGGACCGCCAGGACCCCAACCGCGCGAAGGCGTACGAGAAGGAGCGCTGGGTATCCGCCCGTTACGTCAAGAACCTCTCCGAGGTGAAGTACTGCCGCTGACCCGTGGTCAGTCCACCGGGCGTACGGTGCGCGGTCCCACGCACCGCGCACCGTACGCCCGGACCCGTGCCCGCAGTTCGCGGTCGGCCGTGACCACGACCACCGGGCAGCCGTCCTCCGCACGGGCGGCGGCCAGCTCCACGATCAGGTCGTCACCACTGCCGGGCGCCGCCTCGACCCGTACGCCGGGCACGGACCCGACACCGCGGGCGGCGCCTTCGACGACGAGAACGATCTCCTCGTCGTCCTCCCGGCCGACGACCCGGGCGGCCAGCCTGTCGCGCAGCCGTTCGGCGGCGCCGCGCCGGTCGCGCCACCAGCCGTCCGGCACGGACCCGACGACGTTCGCGGCATCGACGATCAGGACGGTCCTCACCCGGGCACTCCAGACCTCCGCACTCTAGAAGTCGCCGTAGTTGACCTGCCAGGTGGGCAGGCCCATCCGGCGCCAGACCGCGACGACGCGGTCCCGGTCGTCGAGCGACACCCGCACCGCGTACCGGTGGCGGACGTGCGCGTCGAACAGCTCCGCCTTGACCACGTCGTCGCGGCGGGTGTCGCCCGCCGCACGCATCCACAGCTCGTCGTAAGCAACGGCGTGGCGGCGCAGCCACGCCTCGGTCTGCGGCCGGTACTCCTCGCCACGGCCCGACAGCAGGACGATCACGTCGCCGTCCGCGCGCCGGAAGGCGTCCAGCGCGTGCCGTACCGACTCGTTGAGCAGGTCGAGCTCGCAGCGCGTGAAGTCGTACGGCCCCCGGTCGCCGGTGAGCGCGAGCGTGCCGTCGATGTCGCACATCACCGCCGTCGGCAGCGCCGGGTCGGGGACGTACGGCGTCACGGGCGGCGCGGCCACCGCGCCGGAACCGCCGTTCATCCACTGCGTCGTCAGCCGCCAGCCGCCCTTGCGGGCGTTGCGGTGCTTCTCGGCCAGGACGCGGATGATCTCCTCGCCGACCTGGCGCTCACGGGCGGCGTCCCGGCGCAGGCACTCCTCCAGCGGGACGTCGGTGAAGTCGTGCACGACGAAGGTCGCGAGACCGCCGACCGCCGCCTTCAGCCGCTTCGGGATGTGCTTGGTCAGATGGGTGTTGTCGACGACCACGTCGAAGCCGCCGTCGACGGCCGCGCGGATCGCCGCGTCCTGGACCGCCAGCACGGTCTGCTCGTGCGCGAAGCTGCGGCCCCGCGCCGGGTCCGGCAGGTCCAGCATGGCCCGCAGGTCGTCGAGGTTGACCCGGCGCATACGGCCGCCGGCCTCGGCCTGGAGGGCCCGCGCGGCCGTCGTCTTGCCCGAGGCGGGCAGGCCCGTCATGACGTGGACGACGGGCAGCGGGGCCTCCCGCCGCGCGGGGCGGTCGGTCCGGTCCGCCACCGGTGCCGGGATCCGCGGCGCCGCCCCGGGGGTGCGGGCGGGCACGGCGGCGGGCGTCCGCTCCTGCGCGGACGCGGTCCGGTCGTCCTCCTCGGACACGGTCCTGTTCTCCTCGTCGGTGATGTACGGGTCGGCCGCCTCCGGCCGTACCCGGCGCCAGGTCGTGAGCTCGGTCGGCCGACCGTCGAGCCGCATGAACATCGCGGGCCGGACGGTGCGGTCGGGCAGCTGCGCGACCGCCCGGGCGAAGGCACCCCGGTCGGCGGCCAAGTGGGCGAGGCCCGCGTACGCCTCGTCGATCGCGCGCTCGTGGCGGGCGGCGGCCTCCTCCAGGCCGGCGATGACCTCGCGCACCCAGTGGTCGAACTCGTCGGGCACCTGCTCCAGAAGCGCGTCCAGGGGCTTTCCGCCCGAGGCCTCGATGTCGGCGACGGTGCAGTTCAGGCCCTGCGCGAGCTGCTTGGCGGGCAGGCCGGCGAAGCGCTGCACGCCGTGGCCGCGCCAGATGTCCCGCGCGGTCACGCCGGTGAGCACCTTGTGGAGCCGTACGTATTCGGACAGCTTGGCCTTGGCGCGCACGCCGGAGGCGAAACGCAGTACGAAGCCCTCGGCGTCCATGCCGTTCGCGGAGGTCCCGCCGGGCAGGGTGTTGGACTCGGTCAGCGCGAGCAGCTCGTCGAGGGGCATGGCGGGCCACACCGTGACGACGGAGCCGATCCCGTCCCAGTGGGCCGCGGCCTCGGCGAGCGGGACCTCGGTGCCGTCCGGGCCGAAGGCCGCGAGGAGGACGAGGTCGCGACGGTCCCCGTAGTCGACGACGATGCGGTTCTGCGGGTAGAGGATCTCCGCGAGGTAGGTGGTGCCCGGCTGCAGCGCCGCGGTGTCCGCGCCGTCCAGCCGCCGCTGCGCCCAGACGGCCTGGGCGCTGATGAAGGACCCCTTGGAGGCGACCCGCCAGCGGCCCGCGTAGTGGAAGACGATCGCGAGGCTGCCGTCGACCTTGTCGTACACCTCGAACGGCTCGTCGGGGAGGGCCGGGGCGTACGGCTGACCCGACTCGTGCTCGCCGACGTTGAAGAACTTCGGCAGCGGCAGGGCGACGATCGCGCCGGTCTCGTCGTCGGCGACGAGACCGCGGCAGCGCGTGGTGACCTCGTTCCAGACGCGCTCGTACTGGGCCGTCCGCGTGTACGTGTAGATGGACAGCGGCAGCTCGGGGTGCGGTTTGCGGGTCACGTACCCGGCGTCGATCGAGTCGGCCAGCGCCTGGGCGGGCAGCAGGTCATGCAGAGTCAGGGTCTCCTGGCTCATGGGGTCCTCCCGGTTTGAGATGGCTCATTCTCGCCTGCGGGAGGGTGCGCCCGGTAGTCAATTACGCCTGGTCCGGGCGCCTCCCAGGCGGTTGATGTCCGCGGGCCGCAGCACGTGGCCGGGGACCTCGGTACCGGGAGTGGCGACGGCGATCATGGCACGGCCGAAGGCCTCGGAGGTGATGACGAGGTCGGGTGCGAACCGCCGCAGCAGCGGGACCAGCGGCGCGGTGACGGCGTAGAGGACGCGGTAGAGCCGGGTCCTGGACGTTACGCCGCGCACCGGCTGGACGATGCCCGGGCGGAACATGTAGGCACGGAAGGGGAGTTCCAGCAGGTCGTTCTCGGTCCGCCCCTTGACGCGGGCCCACATGGAACGGCCCCGTCCGGTGCTGTCGGTGCCCTCCCCGGAGACGTAGACGAAGGTCATTCCGGGGTTGGCGGCGGCCAGCGGCCGGGCCACGGCGAGGGTCAGGTCGTGGGTGACGCGCCGGTATTCCTCCTCCTTCATGCCGACGGAGGAGACGCCGAGGCAGAAGAAGCAGGCGTCGTACGCGGCCGGGTCGACCCCGGCGGCGGCCAGGTCGGACGGGGCGTCCTGCACCCGCTCGCGCAGCTTGGGGTGGGTGACGCCGAGCGGGCGGCGTCCGATGGCCAGGACGCCGTCGACGGAGTCGTCGCGCAGGCATTCGCGCAGGACGCCCCGGCCGAGCATCCCGGTCGCGCCGAAGAGGATGACGTTCACCCGTGGAAGCGTAGGCCGTGCCGGGCGCCCGCGCGCGGGGTCGGGGCGGGGCCGGTGCGGCGTGAGCTGTCCGGGCGCCTCAGTGTGAGACGCAGAGCTCGTTGCCCTGGGGGTCGGCGAGGGTCGTCCACACGCTGGGGCCCTGGCGGCCCTCGTGGAGGTGCTTCGCGCCCTTGGCGACGAGGCGTTCGACCAGTGCCTGCGGGTCGTCGTCGCCGGTCCGCACGTCGAGGTGCACCCGGTTCTTGACGGTCTTGGGATCCGGGACGAGCTGGAAGAGGATGCGGGGCGCGCCTTCGAGCCCCTCCGGGTGGCGGATCGCCGCGCCCGTCTTCCAGACGAGGGTGCCGCGGTGGGTGGTGGTGTCGTCCTCGGTCGCGTGCCCCGCGGCGATCAGGCCGCGGATGAACTGCTCGTCGCTGGGCTCCACTTCCCAGCCGAGGGCGTCGGCCCACCAGTCGGCGAGCGGGTGCGGGTCGGGCGAGTCGATGGTCACCTGGAACGTGTACGCCATGCCGGGACCCTACTGACCGGGCGTCGAGCGCGCCACAGGAACGGCGCCCGGCGGGGTGTCCTGCCGATCGGGCCGGGCCGGGCGCGGTGTCGGGCGCCGCGAGCCCGGCCTGATCGGCACGACGACCCCTACGGGGTCGGTGCGCGCCGGGCGGCGAGGTGGGAGGCGACCAGTGCGGCGAAGGTGAACAGCCAGGCGGCCACGGCGGTCCAGAGCAGGATTTCGCCCAGCGGCACCAGCCAGGCGATGCCGGCCGGGTCCGCGACGGAGAGGCAGGCGGTGGAGGTCATGCCGAGCGGGAAGACGGTGGCCCAGCGGCGGATGTCGTAGCGCGGCCGCGGGTGGCGCAGTTCGGCGGTGAGGAGGACGACGTACCAGACGAGGGACAGGGCGAGGGCGACGAGCGTGACGGTACGCAGGGCCGTGTGCGCCCACCCGGTCCAGACGGGTGACGCGGTGAGCTTGGAGCCGGCCAGGGCGGAGATGGAGAGGGCACCGCCCGCCACCCAGTGGTCGCCCGCCCCGCCCACCACCTCGCGCAGGTCGAAGCGGAAGAGGGCGGCCACGTACAGCAGCAGCCCGAGGCAGAAGGCGGCCAGCGCCGCTCGGGCCAGCCAGTCCTGGCGGTCGACGGCGGCGAGCACCGCCGCGAGGACGGCCAGCCCCTGCGTGGCCACGCAGCCGAGGAAGGCGCCCCCGGGCATGCGGCGGCGCCAGTGCCGCACGACGTTGAGCAGGAGGCCGGGCCAGAGGAGCGCCGCCAGCGCGAGCAGGGCGGCGGCCGCGCTCTGCCAGCCGGACAGGGAGAGCCGGGTACCGATGACGGTGGTGGCGGCGACGGCCGTCAGGGCGGCCGGGGTGTCGGCCTCGGCACGGAACCGCCCGCGGTCGCCGAGCAGCCGGGCCGTGAAGTCGACGGCGAGTACGAGCCACAGGGCGACGGCGATGACGAAGGCGACCTGCGACAGGGCCTCGTGCCCCGTCATGTGCAGCGCGACGGAGAGGATGCCCGTGGCCATGACGACGGCTCCCGCCGCCGGCGGGAGGCCGGCCCACCAGCCCGGGCCGGGGAGGATGCTCACGCCTCCAGCGGACCCCACGTGCAGGCGGACCGCCAGCGGGCGGGGCCGACCGGGCCGACCGGCGCCGAACGTCTTGCGCGGAAGATCGAGGGAACGTGCGCGCAGTGCACCTGCGGGGGTGCGGCCCGGTCCTGGGCTCGGCGGGGGACGAAGACCTGCCGGTGCGTCACAGGGGAACGGACCGGCGGGGTCCCCTCGTCTCCTCGTCCTCTCGTCTCCCCGCCCCGCGTCTCCTCGCTCCTCGCCCCTCGCCCCCTCGTCGGCATCCCCGCACGGACCGGCCCCGGCAGGCCGGGCGGGGGAAGGCCCCGCGCACCGCCGACGGGGCCCGCAGGAGCCGGCGTAGCGTCCGGTGGGGTGGCCGGAACTCGCGCTTGTCACGACTGTTAGGCCTACCTAACCTATGGCTCGCTCGCGCTCGAGCAGTTCGGCACGACTTCGGGACCCGTCCCCGACCGAAGGAGCCTCCCCCCATGAACGCACGTCTCGACCATGCCCAGCCCTACGCCGTCGGCCTGTTCCGGATCGTCACGGGCCTGCTCTTCGCCTCGCACGGGGCGGCCTCCCTCTTCGGCGTCCTCGGCGGTGCCCACGGCGGCGGTACCGTCGCGGCCGGCACCTGGCCCGGCTGGTACGCGGCCGCCATCCAGCTGGTTGCCGGCGCCCTGGTCCTGCTCGGGTTGGGCACCCGGACGGCTGCCTTCGTCGCCTCTGGTTCGATGGCATACGCGTACTTCACGGTGCACCAGCCCGGTGCGCTCTGGCCGCTGCAGAACGGCGGCGAGGCCTCCGCGATGTTCTGCTGGGCCTTCCTGCTGCTGGTGTTCACCGGCCCCGGCGCCCTCGCACTGGACTCCCTGTTCGCGTCACGCGCTTCGGCCGCCTCCGGGCACCGTGACGACACCCGCCCGGAGACCGTGGCCGCCTGACCCGCAGGAATCGGTTCTGCGTCAGCCGTGGCAGCGCGGACCGGCCCCCAGGGGCGGCCGATAGCCTGTGGCGCATGGACGAACTCAACGGGGTGGAGATCGTCGGCTTCGCGGACGCCGAGGCGTTCGAGAGCTGGCTCGCCGAGCACCACACGCGCCGGGAAGGGGTGTGGATCAAGGTCGCGAAGAAGAAGTCCGGCATTCCGTCGGTCACCGACGACGAGCTCGTCGACATCGGCCTCTGCTACGGCTGGATCTCCGGGCAGCGGCGTTCCCTCGACGAGCTCCACTACCTGCAGAAGTACGTGCCGCGGCGGGCGAAGAGCCTGTGGTCGCAGGTGAACGTGGACAAGGTCGCCGTGCTGACCGCGGCGGGCCGGATGCGTGAACCGGGGCTGGCCGAGGTGCGCCGGGCGCAGGCGGACGGCCGCTGGGGCGGCGCCTACGCGTCGCAGCGGACCGCGGGGGTGCCGAAGGACCTCGAAGCGGCGCTCGAAGCCCGCCCCGAGGCCCGTGCGGCCTTCGAGGCGCTGGACCGGACCGGGCGCTATCTGGTGGCCCTGCCGCTGCTGCAGGCGCTCACGCCGGAGACCAGGCGGGCCAGGCTCGACCGGGCCGTGCGCCTGCTGGCGGGCGACCCTCCACAGTGAGCCGGTGCGACGACGAACCCGGAAGACGGCGTCAGGCCCGGTCCTCCCCGTGAGGGAGGGCCGGGCCTGACGGGATCCGCGCCGCGGGTCAGGACTCCTGGTCGCGCGCCTTCTCTGCCCGCTCGGCGTTCCGCTCCTTGATGCGGACCGCTTCCTTGCGGACGTCGGCCTGGGTGGCCCGCTCCCGCTGGAGCCACTCGGGGGCTTCCTGCTTCAGTGCTTCGATCTGTTCGGTGGTGAGGGGCTCGGTGACTCCGCCACGGGCGAGGCCCGCGATGGAGACGCCCAGCTTGGAGGCGACCACCGGGCGGGGGTGGGGGCCGTTGCGGCGCAGCTCCTGGAGCCACTCGGGCGGGTCGGCCTGGAGCGCACTCAATTCACTGCGCGAGACGACACCCTCCTGGAACGCTGCGGGGGTGGCCTCGAGGTACACGCCCAGCTTCTTCGCCGCGGTAGCGGGCTTCATCGTCTGGGTGTTCTGGTGCGACGTCATGAGGTCAAGGGTATCGAGCGTGTGCACGGGTTCCGACCACGCCCGGTAACCTTGCGGGGTGACAGGCTCGGAAGTACCCCATGCGTTTCGGCTCGCTTATGTCCCCGGCGTGACCCCTGCGAAGTGGGTGCGGATCTGGAACGAGCGGCTGCCCGACGTCCCGCTGGCCCTCGCCCAGGTCTCCTCCGCCGAGGTGTTCGGCGTACTGCGCTCCGGTGACGCCGACGCGGGCTTCGTCCGGCTCCCGGTCGACCGTACGGACCTCAGCGCGATCCCCCTCTACACCGAGACGACGGTGGTCGTCGTCCCCAAGGACCACGTCGTGGCGGCTGCCGAGGAGGTCACCACCGAGGACCTCGCCGACGAGGTCGTCTGGCAGCCCCTCGACGACACACTGGACTGGGAGAAGCTGCCGGGCCGGCCCGCGATCGAGCGGCCCGCCACGACGGCGGACGCGATCGAGCTGGTGGCGGCGGGCGTGGGCGTACTCGTCGTACCCCAGTCCCTGGCCCGTCTGCACCACCGCAGGGACCTCACCTACCGGCCGGTGTCGGACGCGCCCACGTCACGGGTGGCGCTGTCGTGGCCGCAGGCGGATCCCACCCCGGATCTGGTGGAGGAGTTCATCGGGATCGTCCGCGGCCGGACCGTGAACAGCACGCGGGGCCGTCCGCAGACCCCTCCGCAGCCGAAGGCGAAGGGCAAGCGGCCGGAGGCGGGTGCCGGCAAGGCCGGCGGCGCCGGCGCACGGCGCGGAACCGGGGGCGGCAGCGGAAAGCCCGCGTCCGGGAAGTCGGCCGGGAAGAGCCCGCGCGGCGGTTCCGGCGGTTCCGGCGGAGCCAAGGGCGGCAAGGGCGGCAAGGGCGGCAAGCCCCGCCGGCGTCCGTAGGCCCACGACACCCCGGCGGCCGCGGGACCGGCTGAACCGTCGGTGGACCCCCCGGTCCTGCAACGGCCTGGCCTCGGGGATCGCGATCGCCTCCCGGTGTATGCAGGAGGGATGGATCTCCGGCCGCCGCACACGCGCCACCACCGGTCCCGGCAGCTGAGCCACGCGCAGCTGGTGGCCCCGTTCGCGCTCATCGCCGTCGTGACGGTGGTCGACATCCTCGCCCCGCCCGAGGTGCACCTCGGGCCGTTCCTGGTCGCCGCGCCGGCCATGACGGCTTCGTTCGCGGGGCCCCGGATGACGGGCTTCGTGGGGCTGGTGGCCGTGCTCGCCCAGGTGGTGGTCTCGACGACGCGCACCACGCTGACCGACCTCAACCACACCTTCCAGATCATCGCGCTCGTGATGATCTCGGTTTTCGTGACCTTCTTCGCCCACCTGCGGGAGGTGCACGAGAAGGAGGTGGTGCAGCTGCGCACGGTGGCCGAGACCGCCCAGCAGGTCGTCCTGCGGCCGTTGCGCGACCGGATCGGACCGCTGGGCGTCGCCTCGGTGTACCTGGCCGCGGCGGCGGAGGCCCGGATCGGCGGCGACCTGTACGCGGCCGCCCGTACGGCCACGGGGACGCGCTTCATCATCGGCGACGTCCGAGGCAAGGGTTTGGAGGCGGTCGGGGACGCCGCGCTCGTCCTCGGAGCCTTCCGGGCCTCCACGCACCAGGAGGCCGGGCTGGCCGGGCTGGTGGACTACTTGGAGGCCGCGGTCTCCGCGGACCTGGACGGCGGCGGGGACGAGGGCGAGAGCTTCGTGACGGCCGCGGTGCTGGAGATCCCCGACGACGAGCCGGTGGTGCGCCTGGTCAGCTGCGGGCATCCGCCGCCGCTGGTCCTGCGCCGCGACGGCACGGTCTCGAGTCTCGACGTCGTCCGGTCCGCGCCACCGCTGGGTCTCGCCGGGCTCGTTGCGTCCGCGGTCACGGCTCAGACCTTCTCCTTCGGGCCCGGTGACGTGCTCCTGCTGTACACGGACGGCGTCCTAGAGGCGCGCGACCGGGCGGGCACCTTCTATCCCCTCTCGCAGCGGGTCGCCGCGTGCGTCGGCGCGCACCCGCAGGCGCTGCTGGACCACCTGTGCGAGGACCTCCTCGTGCACGCGACCGGGAACACCCTGGGCGACGACGCGGCGATGGTCGCGGTCGAGCGGCCCGCGCAGCCCTGAGGCGGCCCCGGCCGGGCGGCGTTTGCCAGAATCGGATCATGCTGACCATCGGAACGATCGTCATGGGCGCCGAGGACGTGCGGCGGGCCGCGGAATTCTGGGGCGGGGCGCTGGGCTACGTACCGCGCGACGGTGAAGTGGACGACGACTGGACCGTGCTGGTCCCGGCCGGCGGCGGACCCGGACTGGCGCTCGGGCGCAGCGTCACGCCCGTTCAGGAGCGCCCCCGGGTCCATCTCGACCTGTACGCGGCGGACGCGGAAGAGCAGGCGGCGGAGGTGGCACGCCTGGTGGCGCTGGGTGCGCGGCACGTGGACTGGGACTCCTACCCGGAGGACCCCGATTTCGTGGTGCTGGCGGACACCGAAGGCAACCGGTTCTGCGTGATCGACGCGACCCACGGCTGACTCCCCTGACCCGACCCGACTGATGGACCATGAAGAGGACCTCCACCTCGCTTTCGAAGCGGAGCAGCAGCTCGGCGTGGTCGGGGAGTTGGGGGGTGGATGGTCTTCAGGGCGACGTGTGGCGCCGCCCCCTCGCGCCGCGCGAGGTACACCGTGCCCACCACAACGCCGTGCTCCCGGGGGCTGCTTACCGGCGGCGGTGAGGCC
This sequence comes from Streptomyces virginiae, assembly GCF_040638905.1. Lineage (GTDB taxonomy): Bacteria > Actinomycetota > Actinomycetes > Streptomycetales > Streptomycetaceae > Streptomyces > Streptomyces virginiae_B. The sequence goes on from NZ_JBEZYV010000001.1 coordinate 23,649, forward strand.
GGGGCGGCTTCTAGCGGGGTTCCTGGGCGGCCAGGCGGCAGGCGCCGTTGGCCGCGCCGCTCGGGACTCCGGCCCCGGTGAGGCCGGTCACGCAGCCCTGGAGGTCGCCGACCACCCCGCGTCGGCACGCGGCCGTGACCGCGTCGGTGGTCTCCGTACCGGCCTGCGCGGCCAACTGCGTGCAGGCGGGGATGTCCGCCGTCGCGGTCGGGGCGGCGGCGATGCCGCCGAGCGTGAGGATCAGACCGGTGAGGACCCCGGCGCTTCGGACGGACCTTCGCATGGAGCACACCTCACCCGCGGTCGTTTCCGTGCCCCCTTCCACCGTACGACCGGCGGCACCACCCCACACCGCGAGGCGGCTTCCTGATGTCCCGCTTTCCCCTTCCTTAAGCGGAACCTAAGACTCACCAGGACCGCACCGAAACGAACGAATGTCCGTTTCGGTGCGGCTAGCGTGCTGCCGCAACCCCAACTCCCCAGTAACACAGAGGCAGGCACGCGATGGGCAGCACAGTCGGTCACCGGCGCAGGACGAGTCGTACGGCGAGGGTCACGGGCGCGATCGTGGCGGCGGCGGTGATCGGCGGTGCGGCCTTCGCGCTCACCGGGACCGCCCACGCCGGTACCGTCGGCGCCGTCTACACGAAGTCCAGCTCCTGGAGCGGTGGTTACACCGGCCAGTACGTCATCACCAACAGCACCGGCCAGGCGCAGTCGGGCTGGACGCTGGAGTTCGACCTGCCGGAGGGCACGAAGATCGACTCGCTCTGGAACGGCACCCACACCGTCGCCGGCCGGCGCGTCACCGTGAAGCCCGCCGACTGGAACGGGCAGCTGGCGGCCGGCGCCTCCGTTACCGTCGGCTTCGTGGCGAGCGGCTCCGGAGCACCCGGCGAACCCACGGGCTGCCGCATCAACGGGGTGAAGTGTTCCGTGGACCAGGGCGCGACGGCCCAGCCGAGCGGGCGCCCCACCGCCCGTCCCACCGCCACCGCGGCGCCGACCACGGCCCCGACGGCGTCGGCCACCTCCGCCGCACCGACCCGGACCGCCTCGCCCTCCCCCACGGCGACCGCGACCGCCCCGACAGGCGGTGGCGCGCGCTTCGCACCGTACGTGGACACCTCCCTGTACCCCGCGTACGACCTGCTCGACACGGCGGCCCAGACCGGCGTGAAGGAGTTCCACCTCGCCTTCATCACCTCCGGCGGCGGCTGCGCACCGCTGTGGGGCGGCGTCACCGATCTCGCGAACGACAAGGTCGCCGCGCAGATCGGTGCGCTGCGCGCCAAGGGCGGCGACGTCCGCGTGTCCTTCGGCGGGGCCGCCGGGCACGAACTGGCGCTGAACTGCGCCACCGTGGACGACTTGGCCGCCGCCTACGGGAAGGTCGTCGACCAGTACCGGCTCACCAAGGTCGACTTCGACATCGAGGGCGCGGCCCTGCCGGACACCGCCGCCAACGCCCGCCGCGCGCAAGCCATCGCCAAGCTCCAGAAGTCCCACCCGGGTCTGGACGTGGCCTTCACCCTGCCGGTGATGCCCGAGGGCCTGACCCAGCCGGGCGTGGCGCTGCTGGCCGACGCCCGCAAGAACGGCGTCCGCGTCGACGCCGTCAACATCATGGCTATGGACTACGGGCCGGCGTACAGCGGCGACATGGGGCAGTACGCGATCCAGGCCGCGACGGCGACCCAGGCCCAGATCAAGGGGGTGCTCGGACTCTCCGACGCGGCGGCCTGGAAGGCCGTGGCCGTCACGCCGATGATCGGTGTCAACGACGTGGCCAGCGAGGTCTTCACCGTCGCGGACGCCACGCAGCTGGTGGAGTTCGCGGCGGCGAAGGGGATCGGCAGGCTGGCGATGTGGTCCTCGACGCGTGACAAGCAGTGCGCCGCCGGGGCCGTCAACTACGCCGACGCCACCTGCAGTTCGATCCTCCAGCAGCCGCTGGCCTTCACCCGGGCGTTCGCCGCCCTCAAGTAGCGGACGAACCGTCCGGCTTCGGCCGGCTCAGGCCAGGATGCCCGCGCGGCCGGCGATGTCGAGCGCCACGTCGAGGCGTGGAGCGGGGCGGCCCTCCGCGCCGGGCACGGTCAGCAGGGCCGTCACCGCGTCGGCGTCGGCCCTGCCCTCCCGCGCGAGCGCCGCGAACCGGTCGACGGCCCCGGTGAGGGCCCGCTCGTGCACGGAGGGGACATCGAGGGAGGAAGCCGTGAGCCCGAGGAACTCCTCGTGCGAGCCGACCCAGGGCGCGGCTCCCTCCAGTCCGTCCTCGCGTACCTCCTCGGGGTACGGGATGCGGTGCCAGGCACCGTCCTCCCACCAGTACACGAAGCCGAGCAGGTTGCCGTCGGCGTCGTCCCGCAGAAGGTCCCAGGGCAGCCAGTCGGGCCCGCCCGCCAGGAAGTCGATCTGCTCGCCGCCCACGTGGGTGTGGCTGCCGTCGGGGTCCTGACCGCAGAACACGGCACGTCCCCCGTCGAACACGCTCAGGCGCCACCAGCCGCCGGCGCCGGTGGCGTGGCACCACAGGCCGTCCTCGTCGAGGGCGAATTCCGTGCGGGTGGAGCAGGCGGCGTCGACCATGGCCATGATCGCGGCCCGGGCCCACAACTCGTCGGGGTGGTCGAGGTCTTCGGGCCGGCTCGGCGTGTGCATGGTGTGATCTCCTTCCGGGTGCCGGGCAAGCCTCGCACGCCGCGGGGCGGGCGCGGTACGGGGGTCCGCCGCCGTCCGCGTGATCTCCTGCCCCGCTCGTTCGGCCGCTGCCGGTCGGCCCGATCGCCGACGGTCGCGCGGACCTGCCCGCGGGGATGCCCGTGGAGGAGGAAGCAGCTGGAAAGGGGATGAAGCAGCCTTCCTTTCGGCCACCGTGCCGGTGAGCCGCGCCGCCGTACGCTTCCTCCGGGCCAGGTGTCCCGGGGCCGACGTGAACGACGTCCTGCTCGTGGTCAGCGAGCTGCTGGGCACGTGCGGCACCCAGAGGGCGGCCGGCAGCTGCGGCTGACCTGCCGGCGCGAGTCGCGCGTCCCAGGGGTCTAGGACAGCAGCGGCTCGCGCCCCTGGCCCACCAGTCCTGCGGAGCCGTCGCGGCGGCCGTCCACGCGGACGGGACGGGCGAGCCGCTGCCCGCCCACATCCGGTACCTCGCCGATCAGATACGACCGTCCGTAGAGCGGGGTCAGCACGGGGACGCCAGGGTCGACGCAACGATCAACGCGCACGCGCGCGGCGTCCGGCGACGCCTGGCCGCGGAGCCGGACCCCGCGCGGAAGGTGGCGGCGGGTGAACTGGCCGTGGCCGCCGCCCGCTACGACCTGCGCGACCAGCAGGTACGCGTCCTGTCCTGAACCGGACGCACGAACGGCCCGTCCCGGCCGGGGGTCCGGCCGGGACGGGCTCGGTGCTACGTCGTTCAGACGTTGACGCAGGTGTTGGCGGCGGCCGGGTTGAGCGCGCCGATCACGTTGATGCTGTTCCCGCAGACGTTGATCGGAATGTGGATCGGGATCTGGACGACGTTGCCCGAGAGGACGCCCGGCGAGCCGACCGCAAAGCCCTCCGCGACGGAGTCCGCGGAGGCCGAGGACGCACCGCCGATGACCGCCAGACCCAGCACCAGGGCGAGGCCCGCACTCTTCCAAACACGCGACACGTGGAATCTCCTTGTCGTGCAGGGCGGTGCCGGAGCACCGCACGGCCCCGAGGGGGACCGCCCCTCCTTCTTCGGCAGCCGACCACCGTCGGCCGAAGTCCGGACGGCTCCGTTCCCCCGAAGAGGTGTCCCACGGCCTCCGTTTGGTCGTATCCGCGCGAGGGCCGGTTCGAGGCCCTGTTCGAGCGGGCGGCCGACCCGCCTCCTTCGACTTCCCCCGTCACCGGGACCGCTTGGCTGCGGTTCAGGCGGTCCGGTGGAGGTCCTCGCGGCGCACCTCGTGGGCGAACGGCAGACCGGCGCCGTAGCGGGCGATCTCCTCGATCGCGGAGTCGGCCATGCGGTGGAGTTCGTCGCCGAGGGACCCGGCGATGTGCGGCGTGAGCAGGACGTTGGGCAGGTCGTACAGCGGGGAGTCGGCGGGCAGGACCTCAGGCTCGGTGACGTCGATGACCGCGTGGAGCGGGCCGGACGTCAGCTCGGCCGTGAGGGCCGGCCCGTCGACCAGGGCAGGACCTCCGCCTCGGCGGGTGGCGGCGTCGTCCAGCAGGCGGGAACGCAGCCCGGGTTCCATCGCGAGCAGGGTGCGGGGGCGGCGAAGGGACATGGGAATGCTCCTGGGGAGTGTGCCGCAAAGTGCTTCGTCGTCACCGGGCACGGGCGGGGTTTCGCCCGGGCCGGGGACGACGCGCGCGGCGGCACCCGGTCCGTCGGATCGGACCGGGTGCTCGCGTACCCACCGCGTCTGGTCACGCGGTCGCGGGCTTGTGCGACCAACTCGTGCACAGGGACCAGATGATGAACACGTCGATCGCGATGATGATGATCGACCACCACGGCTGGTACGGCAGCCAAAGGAAGTTGACGATGATGCTGAGGCTGGCGAGGGCGATGCCCGCGCCCCTGGCCACGTTGGAGCCGAAGAACAGGCCCACTCCGGTCAGGACGACGACGAGTCCGACGATGAGGTGGATCCATCCCCACGCCGTCAGGTCGAATTCGAAGACGTAGCTGCCGAGGCGCGCGTACACGTCGTCCTCGGCGATGGCCGCGATGCCCTGGATGATCGCGAGGCATCCGGTCACGACGAGGAGGACCGCGGCGAAGAACGTGCCGACCGCTCCTCCGGTTCCGTCGCCACCGCTGGACAGCGGTGTGGTGCCCGGCGCGGGGCCGGTGTTCCAAGTTCCCCCGGTCGGTGTCGACTGGCCCATCGAACTCACCTCACAGTTGGCGGTACCGCGCCGGACACTCATCGCAGTGTCGTCCGGCCGACGGCTTCTTGTGATCACCCGAAGCGGGTGGTCCTCCCTTCCGGGTCCGGTGGCGGGCGCGGCGTCAGGCGGGTACCTGGCGCATTTCGAGCACTCGCAGGCCCAGGGACTGGAAGCGTGTGAGGAGCCCGTACAGGTGTGCCTCGTCCGCCACGATGCCGAGGAGGAGCGTCTGCTCCCGGACCGGGATCCGGTCGAGCTCGGGGAAGTTCGCGGCGAGTGTGTCCGGCACGACGCCCGAGATGCGGAACTCGTAGCGCATGAGAGCACTCACTTCTCTCCGTAGGAAGACTTCAGTGCTGGAGCGGGAGCTGCAGCTGCAGCTGGCCTGGTGGTGCCCGGCCATCGTCGCCCCGCGCCCCGCGTCCGGTCATCGCCCGTGGCGGGCGATGGCGCCGCGCGCTCGCCCACCACGTGCAGTGCGCCACGGGCGGTGCGCCAAGGGCCTCACAGCAGGCCGAGATCCTGCGCCCGGTGGACGGCGTCGCTGCGCCGGGCGACGCCGAGCTTGCGGTAGATGCTCTTCAGGTGGGTCTTGACGGTGTTGGCCGACACGTACAGCTCGGCCGCGATCTCCTCGGTGGACAGCATCCGCGCGGCCTGGCGCAGAACCTCTGCCTCCCGCGCGCTGAGCGACTCCACCACGGGCGGCGGCCCGTCGGCCGGACGGCCGCGGCCCGGTGCCGGCCGCGGGGCCTCGGGCGGGGTCCGGCGTACGCGGGAGCCGCCCCCCGCGAACGGCAGGCGCAGTCCCTCCGGCCGGGCGAGGTCCACGGCTTCGGCCCGCCTGCGCCGCGCCTCCTCGGTGTCGCCCTCCGCTTCGGCGAGCTGCGCCCCGAGCAGGCACGCCGCCAGCCGGGCCGGCGCCGCGAGGCCTTCGTCCGCGGGCAGGCCCGCCAGCTCCCGCGCGGCGGGCCCCGTGCGGCCGGCCGCCAGGAGAGCGCGGGCACGGGCCAGGGCGTGCTCGGGCCGCCCGGAGGGCGCGGCGTCGAGTACCCGAAGGGCCGCTGCGGCGTCACCGCGCGCCAGGTGCGCGGCCGATTCGGCGACGGCCAGCTCGTCCACCGCCCACGCCCGTGCGTACGCGGGCACGGCCGCGGCTGCCGGGCGCAGGCGGGCGAGTACGGCGAGCGCGGCCTCGCCGTCGCCCCCGTACACCCCGATCCGGGCGCCGATGACGGCGGTCAGGACCGCGGCCACGGCATCGGGGCGGGGCCCGGCGGCCGCGATCGCCGTGGCCAGGTCCAGGTGGGAGCGGGCGGCCGGCAGGTCGTCGTGCTCGACGGCGACGCCCGCCAGGACGAGGTGGCCGGCGCCGGACCGGCGCTCGGGCGGGAGCGCCGCCTGCTCGGCAACGACGAGGCAGGCTCGGGCGTGCTCGGCGGCCCGCCGCAACCGGCCGCGCATCAGCTCGGCGAGGGCCAGCGAACCGAGCGCGTCGCAGAGCGGGTACTGCGTCCCCGGATCGGTGCCCGGATCAGCGTCCGCATCGGTTCGCGGATCGGTGCCCGGTGTCGTACCTGGTGCCGTGGCCGGGGCCGTGCCCGGCTCCGTACCCGGTCCTCCGCAGGCCTCGACGGCCGCCGTGAGGGCGCTCTCGGCGGCGTCGAACCGCCCGGCGCCGAGCCGCACCGCGCCGAGGGCCGCCAGGAGCAGGGCGCGCAACTCGGGGTGCGCGGCGACGCGCAGGGGCGGCAGCTCGCCGAGCACGCGTTCGGCGTCGGCCGCCGCCCGCTCGGTCGCCGCGAGGTCGCCGCTCGTGCGACCGGCGAGCACGCCGAGGAAGGCTCGGCTGAGCCGGGCCGCCGCGCCGGAGCCGGGGCTCAGGCGGGAGTCCGCGCGCCGCGCCGCGTCCTCGTATCCGGGGATGTCCTGTACGACGAGCCGGGCGGCCGCGCCGACCAGCGCGGGTGCCGCGCCCGGCGCCTCGGCCGGCAGGGCCGCGAAGGCCCGGTTCAGCTGCTCGGCCTCCAGGCCGGTGAACAGCCGTCCGATCGCGAGGTCGTCGACGAGCTGCCCCGCGGCGAACGGCCAGTCGCCGGCGGCGGCCCCCTGGACCACCGCCTCCGTGAGCCGGCCGGTCCCGGCGAGCCAGCGCGCCGCCCGACCGTGCAGCTGCTGCTCCAGGCCGGGGTGGCGCTGGCGCAGGTGTGCGCGCAGTACCTCGGCGAACAGAGGGTGCAGCCGGTACCAGGCCGAGGCGTCGACCTGTTCCAGGAACGCGTTGTCGCGGGCCAGCCCGGCGAGTGTCCGGGCGGCGTCGTCGCGGCCGGTCAGCACGTCGGCGAGGTCGGGGTGGACCCGGTCGGTGACGCTGACGCGCAGCAGCAGGTCCTGGGTGTCCGGCGGCTGCGCGTCGAGCACCTCTTTGAGCAGGTAGTCGGCGATCGTGGTGCGGTCGGCCGCGAACTGCCGGACGAAGGCCTCCGGGTCCGGGCTGCGCTGCATCGCGAGGGCGCACAGCCGCACCCCCGCGGCCCATCCCTCGGTCCGCCGCATCAGCAGCCGGATGCCCGCCTGGGAGATGTCCAGCCGGTGCTCGCCCAGCAGGGCCTCGGCGTCCGCGTGGGTGAACCTGAGGTCGGCGTGCCGGATCTCCGCGATCTCGCCCGCCGCGCGGTAGCGGTGCAGTGGGAGCAGGGAGTCCGTCCGGCTGGTGAGTACGATGCGCAGCCCTCCGGCGGCGTGCCGGAGAACGAAGTCCAGGCCCTCGGTCATGGCGGGCGGCTGGGCCGTGTCGAACTGGTCCAGCACGAGGACCACGGGCTGCTGCGCCGACTCGGCCAGGCCCGCCGCCAGACGCACCAGAAACGACTGGGTCACCCCTTCGGCGCGGGTCGGTCGGCCCACGGCGGCGGGCAGCTCGACCCCGCCCCGGTGCAGGGCCTCCAGGACGTACGCCCAGAAGACGCCGGGGGCGTCGTCGGGCTCGACGGTCAGCCACAAGGGGGCCCGTGGCGCACGCCCGCCGGCCGCCGCCCAGTGCGCGGTGAGCACCGTCTTGCCGGAGCCGGCCGGACCGTTGATCAGGGTGAGCGGGCCCTGTACCCCGGCCGTCAGGCGTCTGAGCAGCTCGGGCCGGTGGACGAGGGTCTTCGGCACGGCCGGTGCGGTGAATCTGGCCGTGAGCATCGGGTCGCACTGTGGTCGGGCCACAGCCTCCACTCAAGCCGTCATCGGTCGTGATCACCACTCGGGTCACCCGCCCCGGGTGAGGTGCGGGCGGGCTGCGGGGTGGCGGCCGGGTCCGGCGGGTCGTCCGGGGTGCGCAGCCGGTGGGCCGCCCAGTGTTCGTGGGCCAGGATGTATCCCAGGGCGATGCCCATGGTGACGACGACGAAGAACGTGATCAGCCAGGACAGGATGACGAAGACCAGCCCGAGGCCGCCGAACTGCTGGAGGCTGTGGTTCATGGCGCGGGGCATGTAGAACCTGGAGCCCCAGCTGAGCACGCTCTCGCCGACCGCGACCAGGACGGCGCCCGGGAGCAGGGGCAGCCACGCGACCCGGCCGCCCAGCAGGAGGTGCTGGGTCCACCACCACAGCAGGGTCCCGCTGAGGAGCGAGACGACCGCACCGAGGGCCCGGCCTGCCCCGAACGCCTCCTGGACCGGCCCCTGGAACAACAGGGCCGCCAGCCAGACCAGCAGCCAGGCCACCCAGCGCCAGGCCGCGAGCCGGGCGCCCGCCTTCGGCAGGTGCCACGCGCGCTCGCAGGTCCGCTGGAGGGCGCGGCTGCAGGCGGTCGCGGACAGCAGCGTGACGACGACGCCCACCGCCCCGGTGCTCGCGACGGCCGCCGTGTCACCGGCCTGGTACACCGCGCGGATCTGGTCCAGCGCCGGACCCGTCAGGCCCAGGGTCGTGCTGACGGTGGAGATGAGCTGGGTGCGCAGCCAGTCGGGTGCGAGGGCCCCGATGACGAAGATGGCGGGGATCGCGCCGAGGAAGGCCTGCGCGGCCAGCCGGGTCGCGCAGTCCAGCAGGTTGACGCGGGCGAACTGTTCGAGGGTCCGGCCCAGGAACGGCGTGTACTTGCGCATCCAGCCCGGCACGGTGAAGCGGGGCGACTTGTCGTCGCGCGGTCCGGACACGGTGACGGCTCCTTCCGCGGGGACGGCGCCTGTCAGCTGCGGTTGCCGTCCATGAGCAGGATGGGGCAGCCCGGGGGGTCCGGCACGTCGGGAGGCCGGTTTCCGCGCGGGAAAAAGGCGCGCGGCCACGGCGGCCGCACGACTACGATCCGGGCCGGACCCGTCAGGCGCAGGAGGGAAGTGACGATGGAGATCATCTTCCGGAAGCTTCCGGACAACCGGCACGATCTCGAAGTGCGCGGCCGGCGGGGGCCGGACGTGCGGCTGCTGGGCCGGGCGACCGGCCCGAGCATGCCGCACGACCTCGTGCACGCGGCGGTCGAGAGCGCGCTCTCGATCACCGACGGGTTCTGGGGGGCCATGGCGCAGGGCGCGACCTTCGAGGATTTCGAACCGGTGGTACCGACCCGCCACCGCCGGTCGGGGCTGAAGGTCCTGCGGCGCGGCGGCGACGCGGTGCTGCGGGCCGAGCTGTCCGTCAATTGGGCCTACCGCGTCTGGTCCGGGCTGAGCACGCAGGGCAGGGGGGTGGGCCGGAGCCCGCTCGACGAGGGGCAGGTCGCCCTGGCGTGCGCGGCGCTCGACGGTGCCGCCGGACGCTGGTCGGAGGTGGCGGAGGGCGGATCCCTCACCTGGCGCTGGTGAGCGCCCGCTCGGCGGCCGGGTCAGCCGGCGAGGAAGGACAGCCGGACCTGACGGCGGGGGTTGTCCCGATTGGTGTCCACCAGGGTGACGGACTGCCAGGTTCCCAGTTCCAGCGTCCCGTCGATCACCGGAAGCGTCGCGTGGGGCGGGACGATCGCCGGCAGGACGTGGTCGCGTCCGTGGCCCGGCGAGCCGTGCCGGTGCCGCCACCGGTCGTCGGCCGGCAGCAGCGACTTCAGGGCGGTCAGCAGGTCGTCGTCGCTGCCCGCTCCCGTCTCGATGACGGCGAGCCCGGCGGTGGCGTGGGGCGTGAAGACGTTGAGCAGTCCGCTCCGGCCGCGCGCCACCTCCCCGAGGAAGGCGGCACACGCCGAGGTCAGGTCGTGGACGGTCTCCCGGTCCCCGGTCGTCACGTCGATGGTGCGCGATACGAAGGTGTCTGCCATGTCGCCATCCTCGCCCCGCCCCGCTCCGCGCCGGCGCAACCAGGCCGGTGCCGGCGGGTGACCGGAGGTCCGCGATGCCGGCCCCGGAGGTCTCTCACCTCCGGGTCGCCGCCGGGTACTCCATGCACACGAGGTCCTCGCGCGGGTCCCACGATCCGGTGACCCGGAAGCCCGAGCGTTCGTAGAGGGCGATCGCGGAGGTCCGCCAGCGCCACACGGAGAGGCGGACGGTGGAGACAGCGCTGTCCGCGCAGTGGGCGATCGCCTCGCGGAGCAGCACGGAGGCGATGCCGCGCCCCCGACGGGCCGGGTCGGTCCACAACCGTTTGATCTCCGCACTCCCGCCGGCCGGAGCGGTCACCACGAGACAGCCCGCCGCAACGCCGCCCTCGACGGCGATCAGCACCGTGTCGTCCGCGAAGGCGGTGCGCGGGTCCTGGATCTCGGCGCGGTAGCGCGGGGGCAGCCGGGTCGCGTCCGCGACCGGGTTCCCCTTCTCCTCTTCGGTGCGCAGGTGGTATGCGGTCAGCAGTGCCGCCAGTGCGTCCGGTTCCCGGACCAGGCGGCCGACGCTGCGGACGACGGTCGCCGTGGTGTGCTCGCTCATGACGAGAGGATGGCATCCCCGGCCGAGGGGACCCGTGGCCGGGTCAGGGCTGCGCGGTGTTGGGGTCGGCGACGACGAAGACGTCGGACAGGGGCGCGGTGTCGGCCTTCGCCCTGATCAGCAGGTCGTACGTGCCGGGGGGCAGGAGGCCGAGGGTGAACTGCTGCCGCACCCGGGGGACGGTGACGGGCACGTTGCGGACGCTCAGACCGGTGGAGCGGTCGGTCACCGAGAGGTTGGCCTCGATCTCGGGCAGGTCCCGGTCACGGAGGGCGCTGTTGGCTCCGATCTCGCAGACGACGGGCTCGTCGACGAGGTAGAGGTCGTCGCCGAGGTAGCTGAACCAGGAGGTCACGGCGGATCGCAGGTCGTCGATGCGGATGTCGTGCAGGGACTGCAGGATGCCCTTCAGGTGATCGAGCATCGCCTCCTGGTTCTGCAGGCTCCCGTGCTTCTGCGGGACGAAGGTGCGGGCGTCCTCGGTGCCGGAGAGCGCGGCGGACAGCTTGGGGACGGTGCCGTCGCCGCCCTCGTCGAAGGCGTCGCGGGCCCTCAGCGTCACGGCCTTGTGGTCGGTGATCCTGGCCGACTGCAGGGTGGGCTGGTCCATGCCGACGATGGGGTGGTAGACCACCGGGTCGGCCTCCCAAGCCGGATCCTTCCGGTTCTCGTCGGCGGCGTTCTCCATCTCCTCGAAGAACTCGGTGAGATGGCTGCTCCACTGCGGCTGCCAGCCGGGCAGTCCGGCCTTGGCGGGGACCGCGGCCCGGCCGTCCGGCCCGTACACGCACTTGTAGACGGGCACGAGCTGGTGCAGGGACGTGAGGGAGCGCAGGAGGCGGGTGAGGTCGTGTTCGAAGGGGCCGATCCGCTTCTGGAAGCCGTTGCACAGGAACTCGACGGCGTTGAGGGAGCCGTAGTAGGGGGTGCCGAAGGTCACGACGGCGCGGGTGTCCCTCCATCCGTGCAGGGCCTCGACGAAGTAGCGGGCGACGAGTCCGCCCATCGAGTGCCCGACCAGGACGAGCCGGGCCGCGTTGTTGCCGCTCGTCTCGCGCCAGTCGCGCAGCCAGGTGGTGCTCCGTTCGGCAAGTCGGCGGGCGGCGGCCCGGTTGTCGCGCCGCCAGTCGTAGGGGAACGGGAAGTAGTTCCTGCCCTTCTCCAGGTCGAACCGGTCCAGCAGGAACCTCTCGACCGCCGTGTAGCCGTCGATCTTCCACAGGCCGGGGAGGGTGTGCAGGTCGGGCACCAGCCGGTCGGCGACGACGCCGTCTCCGAGATCGTCCGCGCGCCAGTCGTCGCCCCGCAGTTCGAGGGAGTCCAGCGAGCCGCCCAGGCTGGCCAGCGCTCCCAGTACGGCGGACGGCGAGGGCGCCCAGACGTCCTTGCCGTTCCTGGTCAGTACGCTCCCGGTGATGCCGGGGAGCAGTACGACGACGTCACCCATCGGAATCCTGGCCATGAGCGGAACCTCCTAGCTGCTCCCCGGCCGGTCGGACGTGCCGGGCGGGGCGAACGGTTCGGCCGCGTCCCCGTAGTGCTGGTAGGCGGCCCAGGCGCTCTGCCGCTGCCCGTTCGTCACGGTGCCCGGGTCCTGTTCGCTTCCGGCGTCCGGCCGGTAGATCGCCTTGCGGGCCGCCCGGACCGCGCCGCCCACGGTCGGCGGGCCGTCGCCGGTGCCGTCGGAGAACAGGTTCTTGTAGAACTGCCGGGCGAAGGTGACCCCCTGGTCGTCGGGGATCCGCCAGGCCGCCCCGATGTAGTGCCCGACACCCGCGCGGAGGAACTCGTCGGCGAGGCTCGGTACCAGCGCGGCCTGCGGGTTCCCCCACGGCGTCCGGTCCGCGACCGCGGACGGTACGGGCTGGGCGCCGGTGCCCGCGCCCGCGCCGGCGCCGGTCCCGGTCCCCGTACCGGGGCCGGTCGGGCCGCCGAGGCGGGCCGTGTAGCAGGCGTTGGCCATGACGATGAGGGGCGGCTGTTCGAGCATGGTCAGCTCCTGGGACGTCAGCAGGCCGTCCGCGAAGACCCAGCCCGCGCGTCGACCCGTACCGGAGAAGTCGAAGTCGCCGTGTCCGCAGTAGTGGACGATGTGGTTGCCGCCGCAGAGCAGGACCCGCAGGACGTCGAGGCGCCGCGCGAGATCGACCCCCTGCTCGCGGGAGGCGTTGGTCGCGCCGATGAACAGGGTGACGTTCACGCCCAGTTCCCTGAGCTGGGCGGCGACGCCGAGGGCCTCCTCGCGGGCTCCGGGCAGTTTGAAGCCCTTCTCCGGGTCCCCCGGGTCGCCGATCACCAGGGCGCTCAGCGGCCCGTCCGACAGCCCCTCGGTCATCACGCGCGAGTAGGGCGTGCGCAGTTGCCGGGACAGCTGGGTGCGGATCGCCAGCGGGTCGCGCCTCTCGGCGCCCGCCTGCCGGATCTCGGTCAGGAACTCCCACGGTACGGAGGCGGTGTCCCGGTCGAGTTCGAGCAGCACCGTGGCGTCGTCGGTGATCAGCCGCTGGAACTCCGAGGGGACCACGAACCGGGAGAGCAGGTCGGGCAGTTCGCGCGCGTCCTCGACGCTCGGCTCCGTCAGCCGGTCCACGAGTTCCCGCAGCAGGCCCATCTCCACGGGGACGAGCCGTTCGGGTACGGTCGCCCGCCCGGTCAGCGCGGCCCAGCGCAGCCCGCCGATGCCCGACTGCACGGACATCCGGACGGGCACGGAGCCGTCCGGTGCCTCTGCGGACCGGCCGACCGTCAGGGAGAGGTCGGTGCGCTTCACCGTTGCCAGGTCGATGAGTTGCTCGCGGATCTGCGCCTGGATGTTGTCGTCGAAGTCCTTCAGTACGGCGCGCAGGGCGCTCTCGTCGTCCGGTCCGCCGAGCCCGGTGAGAGCGGCCAGGGCGTACACGGCGGCGGAGGGCCTGGACATCCGGCCGCCGCCGCCCTCGCGCAGCTCCGGGGTGATCCTCAGCCGGGGCAGGTTCGCGGTGGCTTCGGTCAGCGCGAGGTGCAGCTGCTCGGCGCGCAGTCGGTCGACCTCCACGAGGAGCACCTCGGTGAGGCGGGGCGGCGTCGGGGACGTCGTCAGCGCGGCGAGGACCCCGGCGAATCCCCGTACGAGGGCGCGGGCCGCCTGTTTCACGCTGAGGTTTCCCGTGCCCGATCCGATGAGCACGGTGGCCATGGTCCCGACGTGGCCGAGCGCCACCGCTTCGCCGAGCAGGGAGGCGTACAGCTGGCCGGCGCGGCGTTCCGTGAGGGTCCCCATCGGGCCCATGCCGACGACGGCGGCGGACCGCACCGTTCCGTCTCCGCACGGGAAGTACGTGACCTCCCCCAGCTGGGCGTCGATCCAGCCGAGCTTGGTGTGCGCGGTGATCAGTCCGCGGGGCCCGACGGATATGGCGCGGTCCAGGGCGAGCTCCGCGTCGGCGGGCACCACCGACTGGTAGTGCCCTGTGACGTGCAGGTCGGCGGCGACCTCCGCGAGGTCGCCCCACATCACCGTGATGCGCAGGGACGGGCCGTCGGCGCGCGGTGCCTCCTCGGGGGGCGGGGGCGGTGGCCGCGTGGCCGGGTTGGCGGCCCTCGGTACGTTCTCCAGCAGGTCGGCGATGGTAGCGGCGGGGGTGCTCATCGCGTCCTCCTTCGAGTCGCCCGAGCCTTGCGATCCGGTGTGCGGCGCCGGTCTCCCCACACAGGATTATCCCACCGATTCGTTGCCCGGCCCTGGCGAAGCAGGGCGAAGTACGGGGCGAAGGTTCGACGTTCAACCTCACTGCAGGCTGAAGCGGTGGGGGTGGGCGGGGTCGTGGGCGCAGGCGAAGATGTTGAGCTTGCCGAAGTTGGCCACGGCCACTGACGTCGGGCGGTTCGCGTCGGCTCCGGCGGAGGTGGGCAGCGGGCGCCAACTCTCGGTGTCGGAACGCCACTCGTACGAGTCGACGGTCAGCAGCAGGCGCATCCCGCGGCTGCAGCCGGGGCAGTCCGTGCTCCCGGGCCCGGTGACGTTCCACGCCGCGTGCCCGCCGGCCTTCCAGCCGGGCGCGACGGACAGGTCGCACTGGTAGCTCGGCCGGGCGGGCGGGGGTTCGCCCCCGGCCCCGTGGCCGTCCTCGCACTCGACCTCGAAGCCCTGCTCGCATTCGGCCTCGTAGGCGGCCTCCTCCTGCGCGTCCTCCCACTCCTCGACGCGCTCGCCCAGCTCGCCGGTCAGCGTTTCGATGTACGGGTACTCGGTGACCCGCTCCGGGTGCAGCACACAGGGGTTGGGCAGGTACCCGTCGAAGCCGAAGCGCGCCGGTGCCGGCTGCGGCGCCAGTACCTCACGCACCTCGGCCGACCGCCGCCACCTCAGCCGTACGTGCATGCCGTGCCCCGTGGGCCCGTGGAGGTCGAAAGGGCACCAGAGGACCTGGAGGAGATCGCAGCCGTCGGGTCCGGCGGCCAGGTCCGGAACGTCCCGGGCGTAGAGCTGGGCCACCGCGAGCAGCGGCCCGCTGTGCCGGTGCGGCTCGTCGCACACCGGCCACGGCTCGCCGGCCGGCCACAGCAGCGGACCTCCCACGTGGCTGTCCCGCGCCGTCGGACTGCCGGCGCGGGGGTGCAGCCGGGTCGCCGTCGCGCGATGGGCGGCCAGCCCCGGGAACAGGGCCTCGACGTCGAGCGGCCGCGGTGGGGTCGTGAAGGTCATGCGGCCGAACCTACAAGGCGGCGGCCAGGGAGCCTACTTCGGGTGTGGGAAGGCAGTCGGCGCGGGAATACCTTCCATACTTCCCTCCACCGCTCGCGCAGCCTTCGGTTGAAAGGATGATCGGTGACGTCTCAAAGCATTCATCAGTCCTCTGAAGGGCATGTACCGGTCCTCCGTGGCGAGCAGGCGGTGGAGTGGGCCACGGGCATGGTGATGGCCCAGGCACCCTGCGGGACCCGCGAGGCGCGGCTCGTACTGGCGGCCGCCGCCGAGCTGGCACAGCTCCCGCTGGCGGACTTCGCGGCCGCGGTGGTCGCGGGCGCGCACGGGGAACCGGTACCCGCCCGGTGGGAGCGGGCGCTGCGCCGGGCGGTCGATGCCCTGTTGGGCCCCCGGCCCGGGCCGGAGGGCGGCCGGGGCGTCCGGGGTGTGGGGCTGCTGCCCAGCCGGGCCCGGACCGGGGAGGTCCTCGCCCGCTTCCGGACGGCGCGGGAGCGACTCGCCTCGGCCCCCGGCGACGGGACGGCCCGCAGGGCCATGGACGACGTCGCCTACACCCTGTGTGTGCTGATGGGCCGGTCGACCGTCCACGAGGCCGTCCTGGCAGCCGAACTGCACCTGGAGGGAGCGGGACCGGACTGACCGGCGCGGCGGCTCCCCTCAGGCGTTGTCGTCGTCGAGTGCGGAGGCGAACCCGATGCACTCGACGTCGATCTGGTCGGCGAGCTCCGTCAGCACTCCGGAAAGGTCGCCGGCGGTCTGCCGGTCGCCGCGCAGCTCGCCGGATTCGGCCGACTGCACCCAGTCCGCCGCGAGGCGGCGCAGCAGGGTGGTCACGTGGTCGGCGGGAATCAGCAGTGCGCCGTCCGTCGCGGGGATCAGCGGTATCGACACGTGGATCATGGCAAGCCCTCCCGGAGAACCCTTGTCCGCGGCGACTACCCGGTCAACGGCCGGCCAATCCACCTGCCGCCCCGGGCCGCGGGCCGGGGCGGGCCGTGTGCGGCGTCCCGCCAGGGGTAGGCGCCCGACGTACCGGACCGCCCGCACAGCAGCCAGGGAGTCATCATGCCTCGCGGTTCCAGCCCCAAGCGGGAACGCCAGTACGAGCACATCAAGGAGAGCGCCGAAGAGCGCGGCGAGAGCCCGGAGCGGGCCAAGGAGATCGCCGCTCGGACCGTGAACAAGGAACGGGCCCGGGCCGGCGAGTCCGAGACGGCGAGCAGGACCTCGCTGGAGGACATGTCGTCCGCGAAGCGCGGCGGACTGCACTCCCACAAGGGTGCCCAGGGGCCGACCTACGACCAGCTCTACGAGGAAGCCCGGCGCAAGAACCTCCATGGCCGGTCGTCCATGGACAAGGCCGAGCTCAAGCGGGAGCTGGGCTACTGAGCCCGGCGCACGCCGACGAAGGAGGACACCATGACACGACACGGGAAGAACCAGGGACGGGAGCGGACCACCCCGTCACAGGCGCCTGGCGAGAGCGGTGACCGGGAGGCCCGCAGGGAGGCGGACGAGGCCGTCCTGAGCGGTTCGGACGGCGGGGCCGACGGGGAGGCGGACGCCCATGCCGCGAAGCGGCAGCGTCCGGGCACCGGCCGCGAGGAACAGGTCCGCCCGCACCCCGCGCGGGGCGAGCGCACCGAGCCGGGGGACGACGACCGCTGAGCGGTCCGGTGCCGGGCCCGCGCTGCCCGACAGAATCCGGAAAACACGTCCTGGGTAGTGCCCGCGAAGCAGCGCCGGCCGCCCGGAGTGCGGGCGCCCCCGCAGGCGGGGCTTCACGGACACACCCTAGGCCGGTCGGCGCATTCGGCGGATGATCGTGCCGCTCCCGGGGTAACCGCACGGCGTGATCACATTCGGCGTCGAAGAGGAATACCTCCTGGTGGACCCGGTGACGGTGCTGCCGGTCCCCGGGGCCGAGTACGTGCGCAGGGCGGCGGGCCTCGGTCCGCTCGTCGAGGACGGCGAGGTGCAGGACGAGCTGCTCCAGGCGCAGGTCGAGGTCGCCACGCCGGTCTGCACGGAGCTGGAGGAGGTGGGCGGCCACCTCCTGCGGCTGCGCCACGCGGTCGCGTCGGCCGCGGAGGAGCACGGCTGCCGGGTCGCCATGGCCGCGGCCGCACCGCTCAGGGACACGTCGGCGGTGCCGGTCACCCGCAAGCCGCGGTACCTCAGGATGGAGGGCCAGGCACGGCAGCTGGTGGACGAACAGCTGATCAACGGCATGCACGTCCACGTGGGCGTGCCCGATCCGCAGACCGGCGTCGCGGTGCTGAACCGCATCCGGGTATGGCTTCCCACGCTGCTTGCCATGTCGGCCAACTCCCCGCTGTGGGACGGCAAGGACACCGGCTTCGCGAGCTGGCGCACGATCGTCTTCGGCCGCTGGCCGGTGAGCGGCCCGCCACCGTACTTCGACGGGCTCGCCGACTACGAGGAGCGGATCGACGCCCTGGTCGGCTCCGGGGTGATCGCCGACCGGGGCCAGCTGTACTGGCAGGCGCGTCTGTCCGACCGCTTCCCGACCGTCGAGGTGCGGTGCCTGGACGTGCAGTTGCGGGCCGACGACGCGGTGATGCTGGCGGGCCTGGTCCGCGCGCTGGTCTCGGTCGCCCTCGCCGAGGAGAAGGCCGGGGCCGCTCCGGTGCGGTGCCGGCCGGAGCTGCTGCAGGCCGCCAACTGGCACGCGGCCCGGCACGGCCTGAACTCCACCCTGGTCGATCCCGACGGGCGCTGCCGCAGCAGCGGTGACGTGCTGTACTCCCTGCTCGCCCATGTCGCTCCGGCCCTGGCGGAGTCGGGCGACGAGCGCGAGGTGTCGTCCCTCGTCCACCGCCTCCTCCAGGAGGGGACGCCGGCCGACCGGCAGCGGCGTGCCCTCCGGGAGGGCGGCATGCCGGCCCTCAGAAGCCTGATCGTCGGCGACTCCCCCTCCGGCTGAGCGGCCGGGCCGGGGCCAGGCCCACTCGGTCGGGTCGGGGCAGGGTCCGTGCCCGGGTCGTGACCACGTAGGAGCAGGCGGTCAGCAGGACCCTCGCCGCGGCGACGGTCCTGCGCGGACTCGGCCGGATCCCGCGGACGCCGGGGCGAGCGGCCCGCGCCGTGCGATGCTTTGGGCATGACCCTGGAAGACCTGGTGAGGCTGCGCCGCGCCCGGGACGTCATCGACCGCGACTACGCGCAGCCGCTGGACGTTCCGGCGCTCGCGAAGGTCGCCCTGATGTCCCCCGGGCACTTCTCCCGCAGCTTCCGCGCCGCCTTCGGGGAGACCCCGTACAGCTACCTGATGACCCGGCGCGTCGAGCGGGCGAAGGCTCTGCTGCGGCGGGGCGACATGAGCGTGACCGATGTCTGCATCGCCGTCGGGAGCACGTCGCTGGGGTCATTCAGCTCGCGCTTCACCGAGCTGGTCGGCGAGAGCCCCAGCGCCTACCGGGCCCGCCGGCACGAGGCGGGCGAGGCCATCCCGGCGTGCGTCGCGAAGTTCATGACACGACCGGTCAGGGGTGGTGAACCGATCCGCCGTGAACCGATCAGGAATGGAGAAGCGGAATCGGCGGGCGCCTCGTAGCGTCGGAGCCATGAACATCAACCTCTCGCAGTGCTTCATCGCAGTCGACGACCACGACAAGGCGATCGCCTTCTACCGCGACGTCCTGGGCCTGGAGGTACGCAACGACGTCGGCTTCGAAGGGATGCGCTGGGTGACCGTCGGCTCACCCTCGCAAGACGTCGAGATCGTCCTCGAACCGCCGCTCGCCGACCCCGGCGCCCCCGCCGCGGACCGGCAGGCCATGGCTGAACTGCTGGCCAAGGGCATGCTGCGCGGTGTCATCTTCTCCACCGACGACGTCGACGCCACCTTCGAACGCATCCGGGCGGCCGGCGGGGAGGTCATGCAGGAGCCGATCGACCAGCCGTACGGTGTCCGCGACTGCGCCTTCCGCGACCCGGCGGGCAACATGCTCCGTTTCAACCAGCCCCGCAAGCAGTAGGAACCACCCGCCCCTGACGGCCCCGGTCACGGCCGCGCCGACCGGCGTGACCGTGACCGCGGCCGAGGCCCGCACCATGGATGGAGAGACGTCAAGCATGGCCACGAGGAAGAACACGCAGCCCCCCGCCCGGCACGCCGCCGACAGCCACGACCTGATCCGCGTGCACGGCGCCCGCGTGAACAACCTCAAGGACGTCAGCATCGAGATCCCCAAGCGCCGCCTGACGGTGTTCACCGGCATCTCCGGCTCAGGCAAGAGCTCGCTGGTCTTCGACACGATCGCCGCCGAGTCGCAGCGGCTGATCAACGAGACGTACAGCGCCTTCGTGCAGGGCTTCATGCCGACGCTGGCGCGGCCCGAGGTCGACGTCCTCGACGGCCTGACCACCGCGATCATCGTCGACCAGCAGCGGATGGGCGGCGACCCCCGCTCCACCGTGGGCACCGCCACCGACGCCAACGCGATGCTGCGCATCCTCTTCAGCCGGCTCGGCAAGCCCTACATCGGCTCGCCCAAGGCGTTCTCCTTCAACGTCGCCTCCATCAGCGGAGCGGGCGCGGTCACCGTGGAGCGCGGCGGCCAGACCGTCAAGGAGCGCCGCTCCTTCAGCATCACCGGCGGGATGTGCCCGCGCTGCGAGGGCCGGGGCTCGGTCACCGATCTCGACCTGACCCAGCTCTACGACGACTCCAAGTCGCTGAACGACGGCGCGCTCACCGTCCCCGGCTACAAGCCCGGCGGCTGGAGCTACCGGCTCTACAGCGAGTCGGGCCTCTACGACGCCGACAAGCCGATCCGCACGTACACCAAGAGGGAACTGCACGACTTCCTCCACCGCGAGCCGGTCAGGATGAAGATCGCGGGCATCAACATGACCTACGAGGGGCTGATCCCCCGGATCCAGAAGTCGATGCTGGCCAAGGACCGCGAGTCGATGCAGCCGCACATCCGGGAGTTCGTCGACCGGGCGGTGACCTTCACGACCTGCCCCGACTGCGACGGCACCCGGCTCACCGAGGCGGCCCGGTCGTCGAAGATCAAGGGGGTCAGCATCGCCGACGCGTGCGCGATGCAGATCAGCGACCTGGCCGAATGGGTCGACTCCCTCGACGAGCCCTCGGTGGCACCGCTGCTCGCCACGCTCCACCACACCCTCGCGTCGTTCGTCGAGATCGGGCTCGGCTACCTCTCCCTGGATCGTCCCGCGGGCACGCTCTCCGGCGGCGAGGCGCAGCGCGTGAAGATGATCCGCCACCTCGGTTCCTCGCTCACCGACACCACGTACGTCTTCGACGAGCCCACCACCGGGCTGCACCCGCACGACATCCAGCGCATGAACGGCCTGTTGATGCGGCTTCGGGACAAGGGCAACACGGTGCTCGTCGTGGAGCACAAGCCGGAGACGATCGCCATCGCCGACCACGTCGTCGACCTCGGTCCCGGCGCCGGGACGGCGGGCGGAACCGTCTGCTTCGAGGGCACCGTCGACGGGCTGCGCAGGGGCGGCACCATCACCGGCCGGCATTTCGACGACCGGGCCGCGCTGAAGGAGACGGTGCGCAAGCCGACCGGCGTGCTCGCGATCCGCGGCGCCGCGAAGCACAACCTGCGTGACGTCGACGTGGACATCCCGCTGGGGGTTCTCACCGTCATCACCGGAGTCGCGGGCTCCGGGAAGAGTTCGCTGATCCACGGTTCGATCCCGGCGGGCGAAGGGGTCGTGTCGATCGACCAGGGCGCGATCCGCGGGTCCCGGCGCAGCAACCCGGCGACGTACACCGGTCTGCTCGACCCGGTCCGCAAGGCCTTCGCGAAGGCCCACGGGGTGAAGCCGGCGCTGTTCAGTGCCAACTCCGAAGGCGCCTGCCCCACGTGCAACGGCGCGGGGGTGGTGTACACCGACCTGGCGATGATGGCCGGCGTCGCGACCACCTGCGAGGACTGCGAGGGCAAGCGCTTCCAGGCGTCGGTGCTGGACTACCACTTGGGGGGCCGCGACATCAGCGAGGTGCTCGCGATGCCGGTGACCGAGGCGCTGGAGTTCTTCGGGTCCGGTGAGGCGGCCACGCCGGCCGCGCACCGCATCCTCGGCCGGCTCGCCGATGTCGGGCTGGGCTACGTCAGCCTCGGCCAGCCGCTCACGACGCTGTCCGGCGGCGAGCGGCAGCGGCTGAAGCTGGCCACGCACATGTCCGACAAGGGCGGTGTGTACGTCCTGGACGAGCCGACCACGGGTCTCCACCTCGCCGACGTCGAACAACTGCTCGGCCTGCTCGACCGGCTCGTCGACTCGGGCAAGTCGGTCATCGTCATCGAGCACCACCAGGCGGTCATGGCGCACGCCGACTGGATCGTCGACCTCGGCCCCGGGGCCGGCCACGACGGCGGCCGGATCGTCTTCGAGGGCACGCCCGCCGATCTCGTCGCCGACCGTTCGACCCTCACCGGGGAGCACCTCGCGGCCTACGTGGGCGCCTGACCCCCGCCGCCGGCCCCGCGCGGCCCCGCGAGCCCCGCGGCCTTTTCGGCCGCGGGGCTCGCGGACGCGTACGGGCCGTTGTGATTTCCCGCCAACTCTCCACACTTCCGGATGAGTTGTCCTTGCGCTGACTATCTTCTTCGGGGCACATCAGTTCGCCCCAGGAGGTCAGATTGCAGTCCAGGCGCCCCCTCGCACTTTCTCGTCTCTTACGCCGCTCCCACCTGCTCATAGCCTTCGCCCTCGGCTCCCTGCTGATCGGCCTGACGCCATGGCTCGCGGTCACGAGCACCGCGGCCGGCCGCACCCCGGGACCGCGGGCCGCGCCCGTGCCCACCGACCAGCAGGCGGCGGTACAGTCACCGCACCACGGCGTCGCGCCGGCGAACGCCATGGAACCCGCGGCCCCCGTCCTCGACCGGGCCGGGTGGACGGCGACCGCGAGCGACGAGGAGACCACCGGCGAGAACGGCCGCGCCGCCAACGTCCTCGACGGTGACAACAACACCATCTGGCACAGCAAGTGGACCGCGACGGCCGCTCCGCTGCCGCACACGATCACCATCGACATGCACCGCACGGCGGTCGTCTCCGCGCTCGTCTACCGCCCCCGTGCGGGCGGCGCCAACGGGCGCGTCGGCGAATACGCGATCAACGTCAGCGCGGACGGCCAGAACTGGGGCAGCCCCCTCGCCACCGGGACCCTCGCGGACGATGCGACCGCCAAGACCCTCGGATTCGCCCCGACGGGCGCCCGGTTCGTGCGGCTGACGGCGCTGACCGAGGCCGGCAACCGCGGGCCCTGGACCTCCGCCGCCGAGATCGACCTGCTGGGCGACCCCGGCACCCCGGCCGCCACCGTGGACCTGTCCCGGGCGGGGTGGACGGCGACGGCGAGCGACGAGGAGACCACCGGCGAGAACGGCCGCGCCGCCAACGTCCTCGACGGCAACGCCAACACCATCTGGCACAGCAAGTGGTCCGGCACCCCCGCTCCGCTGCCGCACAGCATCACCATCGACATGCACCGCACGGTGGTCGTCTCCGCGCTCACCTACCATCCCCGCGGCGACGGGCCCAACGGGCGCGCCGGCGCGTACACCGTCGCGACCAGCACCGACGGCCTCGCCTTCGGCGCCCCGGTGGCCTCCGGCACCTGGCGGGACGACGAAACCGCCAAGACCGCCACCTTCACCCGTGCCGAGCACGCCCGGTACGTGCGCCTCACCGTGACCAGCGAGGCCGGCGGCCGCGGTCCGTGGACCTCGGCGGGCGAGATACGCCTGAGCGGGCCGGCCAGCCCCGCCGTGCACGGTTCCTGGGGCCGGATCATCGGCTTCCCGCTGGTGCCCGTGGCCACCGCCGCCCTGCCCGGCGACAAGCTCCTCGCGTGGTCGGCGTACGCGGTGGACCGCTTCGGCGGCAGCAGCGGCTACACGCAGACGGCGATCCTGGACCTGAAGACGGGCAAGGTCACCCAGCGCCGCATCGACAACACCGGCCACGACATGTTCTGCCCCGGCATAGCCATGCTGGCCGACGGCCGGGTGCTGGTCACCGGGGGCAGCAACGCGGAGAAGGCCAGCGTCTACGACCCGGCCACCGACTCCTGGTCGGCGACCACCAGCATGAACATCGCCCGGGGCTACCAGGCCATGACCCTGCTCTCCACCGGTGAGGCCTTCGTCCTCGGCGGGTCCTGGAGCGGCAGCGCGAGCACCGACAAGGCCGGCGAGGTCTGGTCGCCGGACACCCGTACGTGGCGCAGACTCCCCGGCGTCCCCGCCGCGCAGGCGCTGACCGCCGATCCGGCCGGCCCCTACCGAGCCGACAACCACATGTGGCTGCACGCCACTTCGGGCGGCAAGGTCCTGCAGCTGGGTCCGAGCAAGCAGATGAACTGGATCTCGACCAGCGGCCAGGGCGCCGTGACGCCCGCCGGCACCCGGGCCGACAGCCAGGACGCCATGACCGGCAACGCCGTCCCGTACGACATCGGCAAGCTGGTCACACTGGGCGGCTCGCCGGCGTACCAGGACTCCCCCGCCACGCGGCGCGCCTACACCGTGGGCATCTCGGGGAGCCAGGTCCAGGCGGCCCCTACCGGGGACATGGAGTACGCCCGCGCGTTCAGCAACAGCGTCGTCCTGCCCGACGGCAAGGTGGCCGTCTTCGGCGGCCAGGCCCAGCCGGTGCCGTTCAGCGACGCCACCTCGGTCCTGACCCCCGAGCTCTGGGACCCGGCGACCGGCAGGTTCACCCCGCTCGCCACCATGGCCGTCCCGCGCAATTACCACAGTGTGGCCAACCTGCTGCCGGACGGACGGATCTTCTCCGGCGGCGGCGGCCTGTGCGGCGACTGCGCCACCAACCATCCCGACGGGGCGGTCTTCACGCCGCCCTACCTGCTCAACGCGGACGGGACGCCGAAGCCGAGGCCCGTCATCACCGGGGGCGTGCCCCCGAGGGCGGCTCCCGGCACGTCGCTGACGGTGAGGACCGAGTCGTCCGTGTCGTCGTTCGTCCTGATGCGGGCCGCGGCCGCGACCCATTCCACCGACAACGACCAGCGGCGGGTCCCGCTCGTGTCCACTCCCGCGGGGGCGGGCGCGTACACGGTGTCGATCCCCTCGGACACCGGCGTGGTACTGCCGGGGACGTACATGCTCTTCGCCCTCGACGCCCAAGGGGTGCCGAGCATCGGGCAGTTCGTCACCGTCTCCTGACCGGCAGGCCGCGTGCCGGCCGTGGCCCGAAGCGGCCTCACCCGGCCCCCACCCCACCCGCCGTGGCCGGAACACGGCGGGTGGCACGGGTGTTCGGGCGACTCGGCTGTCCGTCCGGTCGTCCACGGGTACGGTTCGCGCATGGACGTTTCCACAACCCGATCGAGTGACAACGACATGGCCCTGTCGGCGGTGGTCAAGGACACCGCCCGCCGCCAGATGAGGGAACTGGGGGCGGCAGGACTGTCCTTGGACGGGGTGGCCCGCGGCAGCGGTCTCGCCGTCACCGATGTGGAAGTCGTCTTCCCGCACCGGGACGACCTGCTGACGGCGCTGGTCATCGACGCCTACGACGCGTCCGGCGCCGCGATGGAGCAGGCCGACCGGGCCGCCGCGGACACCGGTGCGCCGGCGGGCGCCCGGCTGCTCGCGGCGACCCGCGCCCTGCGGCAGTGGTCCTTCGCCCACCCGGCCGAGTTCACGCTGATCTACGGCTCGCCCGTGCCGGGCTACCACGCCCCGCAGGACACCGTCGCGCCCGCCTCGCGCACTCCCGCGGTGCTCGCCGGCATCCTGCGGTCGGCGCTGGAAGGCGGTGAACTGACCCCGCCCCGCCGGACGCGGTCAGGCCCGTCGCTGCTCCGACCGGAAGCCCTGGACCTCTTCGGCGGTGCGCCCCCGGCTCCGTTCTCGGACATCGTCGAACGCGGCATCGCCTTGTGGAGCAGCCTGATCGGGCTGCTGGTGTTCCAGGTCTTCAGCCGTACGCACGACAGCGTCCGCGACGAGGCCGCCTACTTCGACTACGCCGTGGCCGTGACGGCCGAGACCGTCGGACTCGTGGTCCCGCTGGGCGAGGGCGGCCACTGACGTGAACGCGATCCGAACCCTCTGCTTCGCGACAGCGGCGCTCTCCTCCTACGCCGCGCTCTTCTACCGCCTCTCCCAAGCCCACCGCAGCTGGCGGGACGGCGCCTACCGCGCGCTGATCGCCACCCTGCTGCTCCAGTGCCTCACCTTCACCATGGGCGCCGTCGCCATGGGCGGCGGGAGCTTCCTGGGCGTCGGCAACCTGGCCATCCTGATCATGCACCTGGCCGCCGTCGCCTTCTGCGTCGCCGCGCAGATCATCCTGCTGCGCTGGGCGGCGACGGACGAGGCGGCGGCCCGCGGGACCAGGTACTGGCTGATCACCGGCATCGTCCTGGACGTGCTGCTGACGGCCCTGTTCTTCCTCGCGGACGGCCCCGGCCGGCCGACCTCGGACTTCGACGGCACCAGCAGGCCGCTGCTCCTGACCTACCTCCTGGTCTTCATCGTTTCCCAGGCGGTTCCGTGCGTGACGATCTACCGCCAGTGCGGCCCGTACGCCCGGATGACCGACAACGCCTCGCTGCGACAGGCCCTGCGGATGCTGTCGGTCGCCGCCGTGGTGCTGTTCCTCTACTGCACAGCCCGTACGGTCAACATCCTGACCGCGGCGGCCGGGGTGGACATCGGCGCCTGGAAGCTCGCCTCGAACGTCTTCAGCGCCTCGGGGATCGTGATCCTCTCCCTCAGCCTGATCAACTCCCTCTGGGGGCCGCCCGTTTCACGACTGACGGAGTGGGCCCGCAGCTACCGGTCGTACCGGGCTCTGCACCCGCTCTGGCGGGACCTGTACGAGGCCTCGCCGGACATCGCGCTGGAGCCCCCGGGGTCCTCGGTATCCGACCTCAACTACCGGCTGCACCGCCGGGTGGTCGAAATCCGCGACGGATGGCGGGACTTGAGGCCCTACATCGACCGCGAGACGAACGCGGCCGGCGTTGCGGACGGGGACACGGCAGGGGAGGCGGGCGCGGAGCTGCGCCAGGCTTTCGCCGAAGCGGCGCAGATCAAGCAGGCCCTGAAGGCGAAGCGGACCGGGATCGTCCCCGACCACAGCAAGGACGCCGGTGACTTCGACGACCGGGACACCGACAACTTCGGAGCGGAAGTCGCCTGGCTCACCCAGGTTGCCGCCGCCTACAGTAAGCTCAGCAAGGCGAGTTGAGAGCTCCCGCCCGGTTTGCATCCCCCGTCAAACCGGGCGGGCTTCTCCCGTTCCCCCGTGTTCCATCGGGCCGGACGGGTGGCTTCCGCCCGGACTGGCCCGGCCCATCCCCCGAGGGCCGGGCCAGTCCGATTTCCGCAGCAACACGACCCCGTTTCCCCCGTGAGTCGCGTTAGCTGACAGCTATCGGCGAGACCCAACGTTGGCGGAGTCCAGGCCAATTGTCAACTGACCGCTATTCTGGGAAAGTGACGTATAGCCAAGGGCTATGCCGAGGAGGTGACGGGAGGAAGGTTCACCATGACGGAGACCGAGACCGGGGGCGATGACCGGCCCCTGCTCGCAGTGCGTCTCGACGACCTGTTCAAGACGGTTCGTCCCAAGGGCAAGCACTGGACCAACGCCGAGGTGGCGGAGGAACTGAAGCGGGTCAACCCCGAACTCAAGGTCGGGGGCGTGTACCTGTCGCAGCTGCGCACCGGAAAGCGTTCCAATCCCTCCCCCGACCTCCTCGCCGCCCTCGCCCGCTTCTTCGGCGTCTCGGTCGCCTACTTCTTCGACGACAAGGTCGCCCAGTCGGTC
The DNA here is from genome assembly GCF_040638905.1 of Streptomyces virginiae. Classification (GTDB taxonomy): domain Bacteria; phylum Actinomycetota; class Actinomycetes; order Streptomycetales; family Streptomycetaceae; genus Streptomyces; species Streptomyces virginiae_B. The sequence continues at coordinate 50,889 of NZ_JBEZYV010000001.1, forward strand.
CTCAGTGAGATCGCCGCCATCGAGGCGCTGCGACAGTCCGGGGTCCGCGCCGTGGCGATGCGGGCGGCCGGGATGAAGAAGGAGAACCTCCGGGCCATCACGGCGATCATGGACCAGTACCGGCAGCTGCAGGGCCTCCCGCCCGTCGACGACCCCTCCGGCCCCGAATGAGGGGCGCCAGGAAGGAGCGGTCGGCGGACCAGGACCGCCGCAGTCAGCTCAAGAAGCTCCGGAAGGCCGGTGCGGAGCGGATCGCCGAACTCGACCTGCCGGCGGCGACCGACGTCGCCGAGCTGTGCCGCCACCTCGGCGAGGCGCGGGGCCGCCCGATCATCCTGGTCCCGATGCAGATGCCCTCGTCGCATCCGTGCGGCATGTGGGTCGCCGCCCGCGACGAGGACCTCATCTTCTACGACGCCAACACCACCAGCGCGCATCAGGAGCACATCATCTTGCACGAGCTGGGCCACATCATCTGCTGCCATCGCGGGGCCGGCGGGCTGGACGAGACGGCCGCCCGTCTGCTCTTCCCCAACCTCGACCCCGAACTCGTACGCGACATGCTCCTGCGCGCGGCCTACGACGACGTACAGGAGCAGGAGGCGGAGATCATCGCCTACCTGCTCTCCCAGCGGATGGGCGGCGCGGAGGGGCGGGACGGTGCCGCCCCGTCCGGAGAGGCGGCAGCGGCCGGCGACCCCGGGACCAGCGCCATGCTCAGCCGGATCGAACGAACGCTGTTCTGACGATGGCCCGGTCAGGCACCGGCGGACGCCGTCACCTCCTCGGCCACTGCGGCGACCGCCCGGCGGATGTCGTCCTCCCGGTGCTCGCACGTGAGGAAGAACCGCAGTCTCGACAGCCCCTCCTCGACGGCGGGATGGAAGATCGGATCGGCGATCACCCCGCGGGCGAACAGCCGGTCGGCGACGTGCAGGGTGCGCGTCGAGTCGCCGAGGAGGACCGGCACGATCGGGGTGTTCGCACTGGAGCCGGTCGCCAGACCGGCTGCGGCGGCCAGACGGAGGAACAGTGCGGCGTTGCGTCTGAGTGCGCGTACGCGGTGGGGCTCCGCGGCGATCAGCTCGGTGGCGGCCAGGGCCGCGGCCGCGTTGGCCGGGGTGAGTCCCACGCTGTAGACGAAGCCGGGGAGGGTGTGCCGCAGCCACCGGACCGTACGGGCCGTTCCGCCGAGGTAACCACCGCAGCTGGCGAAGGACTTGGAGAGGGTGCCCATCCACAGGTCCACGTCGGACCGGTCTACGCCGAAGAACTCCCCGACTCCACGGCCGTGTTCGCCCACGGTGCCGATGCTGTGCGCCTCGTCGACCATCAGCAGGGCGCCGTACCGCTTCTTCAGCTCGATGACGGCGGGCAGGTCTGCCAGGTCGCCGTCCATGCTGTACGCGCCCTCGACGACGATCAACACCCGGCGGAAGCGGGACCGGTTGAGGCGCAGCAGGTGTTCCAGACCGTCGGCGTCGTTGTGGGCGAACGGACGTCGCGCCGCTCCGGACAGGGCGCAGCCCTGCAGGATGCTGTCGTGGGCCAGCGCGTCGTGCAGGACCAGGTCTCCCGCGCCGACGAGGTGCCCGATCGCGGTGACGTTGGTGGCGTGGCCGCTGACCAGCGTGAGGCAGTCCTCCACGCCGAGGAAATCGGCCAGGGCGCCTTCGAGCCGGACCGTGAGCTCCCGCTCGCCCGAGAGGACGCGGCTCGCGGAGACCGAGGTCCCGTACCGCTCCACGGCCCGGTGGACGGCTTCGTTGACCGCCGGATGGCCCGAGATGCCGAGGTAGTTGTAGCTCCCGAAGGACAGGTACGAGCGGTCGCCGATCACGGTGGTGTCGCGGATGGTGCCCTCGTGGACGCGGAAGTACGGAAAGGCGGCGCCACCGGCGGTGACCGTGCCCAGGCGCTGCTCGAAGACGGTGACTTCCGGGAATGCGTCGACGCTCGCGGCATCGGCGCGCCATTCGGCCGTCCGTGCCCCGTGGGACTGCGGCCGGACGGGGGCGGCCGGCCCCGCACGGTCCGGATCGAGCAGCGCGATCAGCCCGCCGACGGTGAGTTCGGGTGCGAACAGGTCCTCGGAGCGGAAGCCGGGCGCGTGCTTGCCGATGTTGACCGCCAGTTCCTGGAGCATGAGGGAGTCGAAGCCGAGGCCGGCCACCAGCGTCATGTCCTCGCTGAGGTCCGCGAGGGGGAACACCCCGGTGCGCGACACCTCCGCCAGCACGAGGGACGCGGTGTCCTGGCCGGGAGCGGCGGAAGCGCCGGACACGGCGGGCGCGGCCGGCTCGGCGGAGGCGGCCGGCTCGACCGGTGCGCGTTCGGTCGCGGGGCCCACGGGGAGCTCCGCCACCTCCCGTGCCGCATCGTCCACGACCCAGTGGCGGCGCGGGGCGAGCGGGCTCGGCGGCAGGGTGCACGGCGGTGTGCGTCCGGCCGCGGGGGGTCCGGCGGCCGTCGCCACGGACTCTCCGGCATTCCCGGCCTCCAGCGCCGAGGCCGCCGCGGTCAGCCGGGCGGCGGCGTCGGCGCTGTCCCGCGCCACCAGGGCGAGGCGCTCCGTCAAGGGGGCGCGGCGGGCCAGGGTGTCCGCCACCCGGGCCAGCGGCGGCCCGTCCTCGGCGATGGTCCGCGCCACGTCCCTGGCGTACCGGGCCAGACCGGTCCGGTCCCGGGCGGTGAGGACCAGCTCGTACGGCCCCTCGGCCGGTGCCCGCGCCGCGGGCGGCTCGGGGCACTCCTCCACGACCATGTGGACGCCGGTACCGCCGAAGCCGAAGGCACTCACGCCCGCACGGCGGGGCAGGCCGCTCCCGGACCACGGGACCGGTGCCGTCGCGACGGTCAGCCGCGCGGCGTCGAGGGCGGCGGTGTCGGCGAGGCCGAACTCCGGCTGTGGCGGGATCACACCCCGCTGCACGGCCAGGACCGTCTTGATGAGTCCGGCCAGTCCTGCGGAGTTGAGCGAGTGCCCGACGACCGCCTTGACCGCGCCGAGGTGGGCGGGAGCGGCGTCCGCACCGCGCAGTTCGCCCAGGACCGCGAGCTCGACGGGGTCGCCGACGGTGGTACCGGTGCCGTGCGCCTCCAGGTAGCCCACGGCGCCAGGGGACAGGTCCGCGTCGCGGTAGGCCCGGCGCAGGGCCCTGAGCTGGCCGCCCGCCCGGGGGTGCAGTCCGCCCTGCACGGTCCCGTCGTTGGCCGTGCCCACGCCGCGGATCACCGCGTAGACGCGGTCGCCGGCTGCCCGGGCGTCGGACAGGGGCCGCAGCACCAGGACGCCGGCGCCCTCCCCCAGTACGAAGCCGTCGGCCTCGGCGCCGAAGGGCAGGCATCTGCCGCTGCGCGAGATGGCGCCTATCCGGCACAGCCCCACCAGCAGGTCCGGGGCGAGGATCAGCTGGGCGCCACCGGCGATCGCGATGCGGGAGCGGCCCGCGCGCAGCGCGTGGACCGCGTTGGCGACGGCCATGAGCCCGCCGGAGCACGCCGAGTCCAGGGCGTAGCTCTCGCCGTGCAGGTCGAAGACCGAACTGATCGTGTTGGGTCCCATGTTGAGGAGCAGGCCGGCGACGGACGTACCGTGCAGGCCGTGGACCGCGCGTACGGTCTCCTGCCAGCCGGGATCCGCCGCCGGGGCTCCGAACTCGCCGCCGGCCAGCTGGCGCATCCGTATCCGCATGGTGCTCAGTTCGCGGTAGCCGCTCTCGGTGAGGGCGGTGATGACCGAGGTCTCCTCGCGGTCGAAGCCGTCGGCCTCCCATCCCGCGTCCTGGATCGCCTCGCGGGCGAGGTCGATGAGCAGCCGGTGCTGGGGGTCCATCGCGGCGGCCCGGCGCGGCGGTATCCCGTAGTGCGCGGCGTCGAAGTCGCCCACGTCCGCAAGCAGCGCCATGGTGTCGGTGTAGGCGGACGAGGTGTCGCGGAAGTCGTCGGTGAGGAAGGCGGCGCTGCGCCAGCGCGAGTCCGGGACGGTGGAGAACTGTGCCCGCGGGGCCGTCAGGAGCCGCCAGTACTCGTTGGGGTTCCGGGCTCCCGGGAACCGGCAGGCCATGCCCACGACCGCTATCGCCTCGCGCCCCTGCAGCGGGGGCCGGGCCCCTGTCACGGAGGTCATCGGGTGGTGGTCGGGTGTGCGCGCCACCAGTCGAGCGTGGCCTTGACCTGTTCGTCGACGGGGGTGGCGCGCACCGCGAACGCGGCCTCGTAGGCGCTCGAATCGACGACGAAGGGACGGTCGAACTGGTAGCGGATCTCCTTGAGTTCGCGCATCAGCGGGGAGAACAGACCCGCGAGGCCGAGTACTGCCGGCGGGATCCTGCGCACCACCGCCGGCCCGGTTCCCGCGCCGGCGGCCAGCAGGTCCGCCATTTCCCTCACGGAGTGCGCGGGTCGGGTCGGGACGTGCCAGGGGCGTCCCCAGGCCCGCTCCTCGCCGGCGACCTCGGCCATCGCCGCCGCCACGTCGGGGAGGTAGGTCCAGCTGTGCGGTGCGTCCGGGTCACCGAGCGTGGAGACCGGCCTGCCGCGCAGCAGCGCCGGCACGACCCGTCCGGCGAGGTGCCCGCCGTCGGTGACGCCGGGGCCGAAGAAGTCGCAGGCCCGCACCTCGACCGCCCTGATGCGGCCCTGTTCGTGCAGTGTCCGCGCCTGTTCCCACGCGGCGGCGCGTACGCGGCCCTTGGGGCCGGTCGCCGCGAGGGGCAGCCCTTCGGTCATGGGGCCGTCCACCGGCCCGTAGCCGTAGAGGTTGCCCAGCATGACCAGGACGGCCCCGGTGGCCTCGGCCGCGGCGCAGGCCGAGGCGGCGAGCGGCGGCCATTCGCGCACCCAGCGGTGGTAGGGCGGCGCGGCACAGTGGTGGATCGCCGTCGCGCCCCGGGCGGCGGCGGTCAGCCGCTCCCGGTCGGCCGCGTCGAGCGCGAGGTGCTCGATCCCCGGTTCCGGGTCTCTGCCCGACCTGGTGACGACGCGTACGGAATGTCCCTGCTCGGCCAGCAAACGGGCGGTGGCGGCGCCCGCGGGCCCGAAACCCATGACGACATGAAGACTCACGGGCGCACAGTAGCGCGAGACCTGATCGATCTCTTACGAGTTTGGCCAGTACAAGACAACCTCTGACATGCGGCGGCCGGGCCCGTCCGCACGGGCCCGGCCTCCTTCGCCCGGCGTCAGACGCGGTCGGCCGCGATCAGGACGTACTGGAAGGAGCCGTCCTTGTAGGAGTTGATGAACGCCTCCTCGATACCCGTGACCAGGGACGACGTCGCACGCAGCTCCCAGTAGGGCAGGGTTTCGGGGGTCAGGTCGATGACGGCCTGCGGGACGAGGCGGTTGTCGGCCATGGCGCGCATGTACTCGCGGCGGGAGTGGATGTTGCACTCGAAGTGCGCGTTGATCTGGGAGACCCACTTCGAAGGCTGGCCGTAACGCGGGTTCCAGCAACCGGTGATGGTCACGTAGCGGCCGCCGACCGCGAGGACGCGGGAGTGTTCGGCGAACAGGTCGTGCAGGTCGACATACATGCTCGACTCGTTGTTCCACGAGGCGGCGGCCTGCCCGGTCTCGAACGGCGTGTTGAGCATGTTGCAGACGCGGGCGCGGACGGAGTCCTCGATGCCCAGCTCGCGGGCGCGCTGGTTCGCGAAGTCGGCCTGCTTGGCGGACAGGGTGACGCCCTCGACCTTGCACCCGAACCGCTGGTGGGCCATCACCATCGAACCGCCGCGGCCGCAGCCGGCGTCCACGAGCGTGTCGCCGCGCCCGATGCTGCCGAGGTGGCTCAGCAGGACGTCCGCCTGCGCGGACTCCAGGCGGTGGAGCTCGGCGATCAGCTTCTTCTCGTATGCGCTGTCCTCGGTGTCCCCGAGGGCGGCGTGGTCGATGTCACCGATGCCGTAGTGGTGGTGGTACAGGCCGTCGACATCGCCGAGGCGCAGGTTCACCGGCCGTGCCTCGTGGTCCCAGTAGCGGGCGATGTCGCCCTGGTAGGGCGTCGCCGGGGCGGGAATGAAGGCCGAGGTGGCGGCGGCAACGGTGAGATCGGTGCTAGTCACGAACAAGTCCATCCTTACCAGAAGTCGGGCAGGCTGTAGCGGTAGGTGTTGGTCTGGTGCCAGTAGTGGTTGCCGTCGACCCAGACGGCCACGCCCCGGAGGAAGCGCACCACGCGTGGATCGGGGCAGGAGACGGCCAGTTCCGCGGCCGCGGCCTCGAAGGCGTGCATGAGGTCGTTGTGGACCTCGACGGCCTTCAGGTAGGCCTCCTTGTCGGAGAGGCCCTCCCGTTGGGCGATGACCACCGGCAGGTTCAGGTGCATGCCGGGGCTTTCGAGCTCCTTGGTGTAGGAGTAGAGGTCGTTGGAGATGGTGGTGGCGTTGCCCGCCAGCGCGATCACCCGTTGCATGGCGGGCATCGCGTGCAGCTCGGGCGGGAGTTCGTAGCCGCCCACGGTGTCGGTGATGGTGGGGCAGGGGCGGAAGTTGTTGAACTGGCGCATCGCCAGGTACTCGGACACCTCCGGGACGTACTTCGTCTCGGCCCAGGCGGCCTCGGCGAGGTACCCCATGTGGAGCCGGGCCATGTCGTGCCGGAACCGGTCGGCCTGCGACGGCGTCGCCGCCCGAGTGAAGTACTCCATGGCCGAGCGGTAGGAGCGCCGGGGCGCGTCCGAGAGAAGTGTTCGCGCCCACTTCGGCTCGTACTCCGCCGTGGTGTGGACGGGGTCGAGTGCGGTGTGCGCCAGCAGAAGCCTTCCGCCCAGTCCGACCGGCGAACCTCCGTGGTCCTCGCAGTAGCAGTCGTCGACCACGTTCTCGGCGACCATCAGCCTGGTGGCGATCATCAGGTGGTCGACAGTCGGGGCGTCCGGGTGGCAGGCGACCATGTAGCGGCCGACGGAGAAGCCGTCGAACTGGTCCTCCCACTCCGGTGGGTACGCCTCCACCTCGTCCACCGCCCAGCGCTTGATCCGGCGGCTGACCTCCGCCACGCGGGCTGGGTCGGGCTCCGGGACCGGGTGGTGGTACAGGCCGGGGATCGGCCGGCCCTCCGCCGCCGGCGGGGGCGCGGGCGCCTCGGGTGCCGGCGCGGTGGGCGGGGCCTGACGGGGGGTGAAGAACAGCCCCTCGGTGCCCACGCCGCTGGGGCCACGCATGATCCGCTCCAGGGCGGGGTTCGGTGTGGCCGTCGCGGCGGCGGCCACCCGAGCCGGCTCCGCGACCAGGTCGCCGCCCGGTCCTTTGCCCGGTACGGGCGGCGCATCGGGGGCGAGGGGGGAAGGCCGGGCGGCCGCCGGCCCGAAGGGCAGTGCGGGCCCGGTCGGCAGCGCGGGCTTGCCTACGGTGACGGCGTCGGCCCCGCGGCCGTGGCCGTGGGCCTCGAAGCGGGCCGCGGCGGCAGGCGGGCTCGACTGCGCAGGGGAAGGCCCGGGAACGGGCATCCGTGGCTCCTAGGTGAGGTGGGCTGTCCCGGATCCCGGGCACGTGCGGCCGGGATCCGGGAGGGTCCGGGCTGACGGCGGCCGGGCCGTCAGTCGCGCCGGCGGCCGATCTGGACGTTCTCCATCACGCCGAGGGCGTCGGGCACCAGGATGGCTGCGGAGTAGTAGGTGGTGACCAGGTACGAGATGATCGCCTGCTCGCTGATGCCCATGAAGCGCACGGACAGGCCCGGCTCGTACTCCTCGGGCAGCCCGGTCTGGTGCAGGCCGATGACGCCCTGGTTGTCCTCGCCCGTGCGCATGGCGAGGATGGAGCTCGTGTTCTCCTTGCTGATGGGGATCTTGCTGCAGGGGAGGATCGGGACCCCCCGCCAGGCCGGGACCTGCTGGCCGCCGAGGTCGACGTGGTCCGGGTAGAGCCCGCGGGCGTTGAACTCGCGCCCGATCGCCGCGATCGTCCTGGGGTGGGCGAAGAAGAACTTGGTGCCGCGGCGGCGGCAGAGCAGTTCGTCCATGTCGTCCGGGGTGGGCGGGCCGGAGTGGGTCTGGATGCGCTGCTTGAAGTCGGCGTTGTGGAGCAGGCCGAACTCCCGGTTGTTGACGAGTTCGTACTCCTGGCGCTCGCGCAGCGCCTCGATGGTGAGCCTGAGCTGTTCCTCGGTCTGGTTGTGCGGCCCGTTGTAGAGGTCGGCGACGCGCGTGTGGACGCGCAGTACGGTCTGGGCGATGGAGAGTTCGTACTCGCGCGGCTTGAGTTCGTAGTCGACGAAGGTGCCGGGGAGCTCGGCCTCGCCGGTGTGGCCGGCGGACAAAGCGATCTCGGCTTCGCCGTGCTTGTTCTGCCGCTGGTCCGGTAGCGAGCCGAACCGCTCGATGTGGGCGCGGAGGTTCGGTGCCGCGTCGAGGACGGCGGCGAAGTCGGCGCGGGAGAGGGTCAGCAGGGTGCCGGAGGTCTCGGCGGTGGCTGTGCAGTCGGCGGTCGCGTCGGGGTCCAGCAGCGCGTTCTCGCCGAAGCGGTCACCGTCGGCCAGTACCGCGACGGCGATCTCGTCGCCGTACTTGCCGACGGAGGTCTGGTTGACGCGGCCGTGGGCGATGAGGTGGATCCGCTCGGCGGGGGCGCCCCGCTCGATGAGTACCTCACCGGCGCGGAAGTCGCGCTGGACGCAGCGGTCGGCGAGCGTGGCCAGTACCTGCTCGTCCTCGAAGCCGCGCAGCATGGCGAGTTCGCCGAGTTCGCGGGGGATCACCCGGACGGTGGCCCCGTCCTGGACGAACTCGATGCGGCCGTCGCCGACGGTGTAGGTCAGGCGGCGGTTGACGCGGTAGGTACCGCCCTTGGTCTCCACCCAGGGGAGCGTCCTCAGGAGCCACCGGGAGGTGATCTCCTGCATCTGGGGGGCGGACTTGGTCGTGGTGGCAAGGTTGCGGGCGGCCGCCGTGCCCAGACTCGTCTGCCGGGTCGGCTCCAGCTGGGCCTCCGGGCTGGTGTCCACGGTCATCGCGCAGGCCTTTCCTTCGTGCGGGCGGTGATCAGCGCATGCGGGCGCACGTCACCAGTGAAAGAAGAAAAATAGGGTGAATACCCGGGCAATCCCTCTAGATCCGGAAGCACAGTAACCGTCCGTGAACTCGTTCCCCCACCAGAAGGGAAGGGGATTACCTCGAACCGGTGATCTCCAGCGGCGTCGTGTTTGATCATGGTCTGGGCGGTTCCGGACACGTGCGTCGTGCGCTTTCCGCCAGAGCCGCGTCGCACGGCCAACTTCCGTGTGGATGCGGCCGGTTCCGTGGCGCGCGCGGCGGCGGCTTACGCTGTCGCCGTGACGGACGACGAGGACCTGATACTCACGGAGGCGCTGGGCGCGGCGGGAGCCGCCGGCGGTGGCTCCGGCGGCCGGTTCGGCGCGAAGTTCGCGGCCCGGCGGCTGAAGAAGAACGTGCACGAGGTCGAGCTGGCGCTGGGCGGTGTCCCGCCGGCCGAGGCCGCCGCCCACGCCGCCGACGTCCTCCTGCGCCTGGGGACCCCGGTGCGCACGGCCGGTGGGGAGCGCCCCGGCGACGTACGGGTCGTCCGGGCCCTCGTCGGCGGCGGGTTCGGGAACATGAACCCGGTCCTGGTCACCGTGACGCTGACGGGCACCGGACCGGGGGCCACCGCGGTCCGCGTCCGCGGCGCCGCGAAGGAGGGGCTGATCAAGCAGCGGGCGGGCGAGAAGACCGCCCGGCACGTGGCCGAACTGCTGGCCCAGCGTCCCTCCGCTCCGCCGGCGCGCTGACCGGACCCCTGGAGCGGGTCCGGATCCCCGGCCGCGCCCCTCGCGGCACCGACGCCACGCGGCGCGGACGACACGGACGGCGCGGGCGGCACGGACGGCGCGGGCGGCACGGACGGCGCGGGCCGCGGCGCCGGTGTCAGGAGGTCGCGGGTGCCGTGAGCCGGCGGACGGACTCGATCACGGCCGCGCGGTGGGCGGCCAGACGGCCGGCGGTCCAGGCGGTGCCCGTGGCTCCCGCCGCCGGGCCGCCCACCGCTCCGAACCAGGCCTGCGAGATGCCGATCACCAGCGTCAGCACGTCCGCGGGGGCGATGCCCGCGTCGATGCGGCCCGCTTCCTGCGCCTGCCGCACGGCCTCGATCTTGCCCTCGTAGGATGCGGCCTCCGCGCCCGTGGACCCGGGGCGCTCCAGCTGCTTCCACAGCACGAGCCGCATCAGCTCGGGCCGCTCGACGAGGTGGTCGAAGACGGCGCCCGCGTAGCCGGGCAGGTCGTCGACGTCGAAGGGGACGGATTCCGAGCCGGTCTCCAAGGCCCGCTGGAGCACGGCGTCGAAGAGCTGCTCCTTGTTGCCGTAGTAGACGTAGATGAGCCGCTTGTTCGCCTGCGCGGCCTCGGCGATGCGGTCGACGCGCGCTCCGGCGATGCCGTACGTCGCGAACTCGGAGAAGGCCGCGTCGAGCAGGCGCGCCTTGGTCGCGTGGGAATCCCGTGCCATGCCCGCAGCCTAGCAAGTAACTATCCAGTTATTGACAACTGGCACCGACGCGTCGCAGACTCTATCTATCCGGTTAGTTACTTTCTTCGAGGAGCACACCATGGAGATGCGCGCACTGGGCCGCCAGGGCCTGGAGGTGGGGGCCGAGGGCCTCGGGCTGATGGGCATGAGCGCCCACTACGGCGCCACCGACGAGACCGAGTCCCTCGCCACGATCGACCGCGCCCTGGAGCTCGGCGTCACCCTTCTCGACACCGCCGAGGGCTACGGCCCCTTCCGCAACGAGCAGCTGCTCGGCAAGGCCCTGTCCGGCCGCCGCGAGGCGGCCGTGGTGGCCACGAAGACCGGGGTCGAGTTCACCGACGAGGGCGCCTTGCTCGGCCACAACGCGAGCCCCGAGTACATCCGGCGGTCGGCCGACCGCTCCCTGCGCCACCTGGGCACCGACCACATCGACCTCTACTACCTGCACCGCGTCGACCCGAACGTGCCGATCGAGGAGAGCGTCGGGGCCCTGGCCGAGCTGGTCGAGGCCGGCAAGGTCCGCCACATCGGCCTGTGCGAGGTCTCCCCCGCCACGATCGCCCGCGCCCACGCCGTGCACCCGCTGGCCGCGGTACAGACCGAGTACAGCCTGTTCGAGCGCGGCATCGAGCACGACGGCGTGCTCGACACCCTCCGCGAACTGGGGATCGGGCTCGTCGCATACTCCCCGCTCGGCCGCGGGTTCCTCTCCGGTGCCATCACCAGCCCCGACGACTTCGCGGCGGACGACTTCCGCCGCACCGACCCGCGGTTCCAGGGCGAGAACTTCCACCGGAACCTGGCCGTCGTGGACCAGGTGCGCCGGCTCGCCGCCGAGAAGGGCGTGACGCCCTCGCAGCTCGCCCTCGCCTGGACCCTCCACCAGGGCGCGGTGCCCATCCCGGGCACCAAGCGCCGCCGCTACCTGGAGGAGAACGTCGCCGCCACCGCCGTGACGATCACCCCGGCCGAACTGGCCGCGATCGACGCCGTGGCCCCGCACGGCGTGGCCTCCGGCGACCGCTACGCCCCCGAGCTGATGGCCTCCCTGAACGGCTGACCGGCCCGGGGGCCGGACCCCTCGTCACGCTGCCGACGCCGGCCGGGAAGCAGGCGAACCGTCGTCATCCGATCGTTCGACGACGGACGGCCGACGGCCGTCGTGCGGCCGCAGCAGGCCACCGCCCGCCGCCTCACGGGCCGGCTACGACAGGTGGCGGGCGAAGAAGGCCCCCACCCGGGCCCGTACCTCATCGAGCGTCACCACCGGGTCGCCGGTGCCGATGAGCGCCGCACGCGCTGTCGCCGTCACCAGACCGGCGTCCTGGAGCCGCGCGACGAGCGGGCCGTAGTCGGTGAACGCCCAGTGGTTCGCGGCGGCGAGCAACACGCGGCGGCCGGGAAGACTCTCCCAGGAAGACTCGATTCGGCCGCCGCCCACGAATCCGTCGGTGCGCAACAGCAGCATCGGCCGTTCGGATCCGACCGGCGTCGGGTACAGGTCGAGGTAGCCCTCCAGGTTCGCCACCGCCCCGACCCGGGGGTCGCGGAGGGCCGCGTACACCGCTGCCGTGCCGCCCGCGGAGTGCCCGTACAACCCGATCCGACAGGAGTCCATGACCGGGGCGAGCGGCAGGTCACCGAGCCGGTCCAGGACCAGGCGCAGATCGGCGATCCGAGTGTCCACCATGGTGCGGAAGGTCGCCGGATCCGGCGGTCCGATCAGGACCGTCGTTCGCATGCCGGTCGGCAGTTCCACTTGGGAAGCGTCACCGGGGTGGTCGACCAGGACGACCACCCGGCCGTGGCTCGCCAGGTCCTCTGCGAGGGTGCTGCCGAGCGTCCGGGCGTCACCGCCGCCGGGTGAGTACACCAGCACGGGCCGCCGCCCGGGCAGCGGCGGCGCGCCCACATACCCGTGGGTGAGGACCTCGCCCCAGTCCACCGCCCCCGGCTCGGGCAGCCCCGGACGAACGAGCGGCGCGTACGCGGCGAACACCTCGGCCTCTTCCGGGGTGAGCTGCGGGGCGCGGGAGAAGCCGCGCACCGATCGGGCCGGATACAGAACGGTCAGCATCAACTCCCGCACACCGCCCACCCACGGGTCGGTTCGGGAGGGGTCCGTCAGATGGACCCTGCGCATGCCTACGGGGTACGGGCCGGCAGGCGCGTGCAGCCGGAGGATCGAGCCGCCGCCGACGGCGGACGCAGCCGTGGGCAGCAGGGCGGCGGCACTGGCGAACAGGGTGCCTTTCACAAGAGTGCGTCGAGAAGTCATATGTGCATCCTTGGGGCGGGGCCGTCACGGTGCGAAGGTTCAGGCCCTGGCCGAAAGGCCTGCCCGGAACGAGGAGTTGTGAGGGTGCTGCGAATCCACTTCACCGCAGCGGACATCGTCCGCATCCGCTTCGCACCCCGTCCGGCGCCGCTCCAGGAGCTGCACGCCGCCCTGACGACAGCCGTGGCCCGGCGAGGCGGTCCGCTGTTCGCACAGTGGGGCGGCCGTGTCCTGCGCTCTCTCCCGGCCGCCGCTGGCGCGCTCGCCGACCTGGTGCCGGCGGGCCGCCCGCCCTCCTTCCTCGACGTCCTCGGCGACACCATGGCCGACGGCTTCGGAAAGATCCGCACCGCCGGCCCCGGCGTCGTCCGCTCCGAGCTGGAACGGGTCTACGGGTCGATGGCTGCCCCCCGCTGGATCCGCGGCCTGCACGCGGGCGACGAGACGGCCTGGCGCACCCTGCACCGCGCCCAGCAAGCGGCGTACGAGACGGTCCTCGCCCCGGTCTGGCCCGTCGTGCAGGACCTGCACCGCGCGGAGTTCACCCGCTACGCCCTGACGGTGGCGGAGCACGGCGTGGCCGCCGCGCTGACCGCCCTGGCCCCGGGCAGCCGGTTCCATGAGGGCGTGTGGAGATGGCCCGGCGCAGCACCGGCCCGCGATGTCTGCCTCTACGGGCGCGGCCTGGTTCTCCTGCCCACCTTCCACCCGGAGGGCCCACTCCTTCAGGACGTCCCTGGCCGGTCCGCCGTCCTGACGTACCCGGCCGGTCCCGGCCTCCCGCCCACGGCGGGGCGCGCGGTCGTCCAGGTCGAGGCCCTGGCCGCCGTTCTGGGCCGCACCCGGCTCGACGCCCTGCGCCTCCTCGCCGAGCCTCACACCACGACGTCCCTGGCCCGCGCCCTCCGCGTCAGCAACGCGACGGCCTCCTCCCACGCGGCGGCGCTCAGATCGGCGGGCTTGGCGACGACGACCCGTACGGGCCGCTCAGTCACCCACCGGCGCACGGCCCTCGGCACTCTGGTCGCGGGTGCCGGGCCGCCGTAGTCCGCCAGCGGCGGGGCCGCGAAGCTGCCCTGTTCGGCGGACGGCTCCCCGAAGGTGTCAGCGGAAGGGGTCGACGGGATCGGACGTGAGGGCCGCGGCCGCGGCGAAGAGGCGGGCGCAGCGCCGGGTCATGGCCTCCGGGGACTGGTCGGGGTGCTTGACCCACCAGCGGACGAGGGTGGCGACCAGGTCCCGCCAGACGTAGGTGAGCGCGTCCGCGTCGAGCGGGTCGTCGGACCCGGCCGAGCGCAGCAGTTCGGCGGTACCGCCGGCGGCCAGGGCGTCGATGGCGGACCAGTACTCAGCCGCCCGGCGGGCGGCGGCGCCGTCGGCCGGCAGGGAGGTGTCGTACAGGACGAACCACGCCTCCCGCTGCCCTTCCAGGGCGGTGAAGATGCTCTGCAGCACCCGCAGGGGGGTGTGCGCGGTGGTGCCGTCCTGGCCCATGGCGGTGCGGATGGTGTCCAGCAGGCGGTCCCCGACGGGCACCAGGCAGGCGAGGTACAGGTCCTCCTTGGTGCCGAAGTACTGGTGCAGCAGGGTCTTGGTGACTCCGACGCGCTCGGCGATGGCGGGGAGGGATGCGGCCGCGTAGCCGCGGGTGCCGAACTCCTCCGTGGCGGCGGCCAGGATCTGCTGCCGGCGCTGCTGCCGCGGGACACCTTTGGTGCCGGCGTTCGAGCGTGGGGTTGCCATGGACGGATATTATCAGTAAGTAATTTACCGCAAGGTAAGTTCGCGACCCGCGACCCCTGGAGCGCCCCATGCCCGGTACGACGCCGCAGCCGACCTCCGCACCGCGCACCCGGTCCTGGTGGGGGTGGGGGTGGGCGGACGCGCACCCCGACGACGCGGAGTGCGCCGCGATGGGCGCCCTGGTACCCGGCACCCTCGCCCACCCCCTCCCCGTCCCGCGCGTCCGCGACCTCGACATCGAGCGGCCCGCCGTGGAGCCCCCCGCCGGTCTGGGGCACCTGGTCGCCACCGGGCCCGAAGAGCGGGCCGCCCATGCCATGGGCAAGGCCTACCGGGACGTCGTGCGTGCCCTGCGCGGACGCCCCGGCCGCATCCCGGACCTGGTCGCACGGCCGACGGACGAGCGGGAGGTGGCCGACGTGCTGGACTGGGCCGGCGAGCGGCAGGTCGCGGTCGTCCCGTACGGCGGCGGCTCCTCGGTCTCGGGCGGCGTGGAGTACCGCGGCGACGGCCACCGCGCGGTGCTGTCCCTGGACCTGACCGCCATGGGCCGCGTCCTGGAGGTCGACACCGTCGGCCGGGCGGCGCGCATCCAGGCCGGCACGCTGGGGCCGAGCCTGGAGGACCAGCTACGCCCCCACGGACTGACCCTGCGGCACTTCCCGCAGAGCTTCGAGTTCTCGACCCTGGGCGGCTGGCTCGCCACCCGGGCCGGCGGCCACTACGCCACCGGGCGCACGCACATCGACGATTTCGTCCAGTCCCTGCGCGTGGTCACGCCGGCCGGCACGAGCGCCTCCTGGCGGCTGCCCGCGTCCGGCGCGGGTCCCTCCCCCGACCGGATGTTCCTCGGCTCCGAAGGCGCACTCGGGGTCATCACCGAGGCGTGGGTGCGCCTGCAGGAACGCCCCACCCACAAGGCGTCCGCCTCCCTCGCCTTCACCGACTTCCACGCCGCGCTGGACGCGGTGCGCGCCATCGCGCAGTCGGACCTCTCCCCCGCCAACTGCCGGCTGCTGGACGGCGGCGAGGCCGCCCTGTCGGGCGCCTCTCACGACGGCTCCGCCGTGCTCGTCCTGGGATTCGAGTCCGCGGACGGACCGGTCACCGCGCGGCTCGGGCAGGCCGTCGACCTGGCCCGCTCCCACGGCGGCAGGCCCGGCAGCGTGGACGGCGCAGACGCCGCGAACTCCGACGCGGCCGTCAGCGCCTGGCGCTCGGCCTTCCTGCGGATGCCCTACCTCCGCGACGGTCTGGCCCGGATGGGCGCCGTCGCGGAGACCTTCGAGACGGCGGCCACCTGGGACCGGATCCCCGGCCTGATCGAAGCGGTCCGCAAGGAGGTCGGGGACGCCGCGCTCAAGGCCTCCGGCCACCCCGCGGCCGTCAACTGCCGCCTGACCCACGTCTATCCCGACGGCGCGGCACCGTACTTCACCGTCCTCGCCGCCGGCCGCCCCGGCGACGAGGTGGCCTTCTGGGACGACCTGAAGGCCGTGGCGAGCGACGTCCTGCACCGCCACCGGGCCACGATCACCCACCACCACGCCGTCGGCCGCGACCACCGCCCGGGCTACGACCGCCAGCGCCCCGACCCCTTCGCCCTCGCGCTGCGCGCCGCCAAGACCGCGCTCGACCCGCGGGGCATCCTCAACCCGGGCGTGCTCGTCGACTGAGCGGCAGCGCAGCGACGGGCCGGAAGATGACCGGAACGGGCGGCGTACGGTACGAAGACTCCGTGAAGGAACAGATCCAGCCCTCGACCGTTCGCGTGTTCATAGCGCTGGCCCCGCCCGACGACGCCAAGGAGGAGCTCGCGCGGGCGCTGCGGCCCGCCTACGCGGCGTACCCGGGCATGCGGTGGAACCGGATCGAGGACTGGCACATCACGCTGGCTTTCCTCGGGGAGCTGCCGGTCGGGACCGTTCCGCTCCTGCGGCCGCCGCTGGCGGATCTCGCGGCGGCCCGCCGCCCCCTGGAACTGGCACTGCGCGGCGGCGGGCACTTCGACGAGCGGGTGCTGTGGAGCGGTATCGACGGCGACCTCGAAGGACTGCACCTGCTCGCCTCCGAGGTGCGCGCCGTGGTCAAGGAGTGCGGTGTCCCCTTCGAGGACCGCCCGCTGCGCCCCCACCTCACACTGGCCCGGACCCGCCGGAACGATCCCGCGTGCGTGGTGGAGGCCGCCGCCGGACTCGCCGCGTTCTCCGGCCGCCGCTGGCGGACCGCCCGCCTGCACCTGGTGGGCAGCAACTTCGGCCGCGGCCCGGGCCCGATCCACTACCGCGACATCGAGGCCTGGAGCTTCCAGCACGGCGGCTAGCGGCACCGTCGAGTACCGGACGCCCTACGGCGCCGCGCGGAGGTGCGCCACCGAAACGCGGGGGCGCCCAGCGCGAGCAGGCGGAACAGGCCCGCGGCCGCACGGGGCCCGGGCCGATGCGCTCCACCACCTGGTGATCGGCGAGCCACTCCCGGCCCGGGCCGCGGCGGCCGGCCGCCGTGATCGACGTGGCCACTCCGGTGACCGGCGGGATCCCGCCCTGCAGTCGCCACGGGCTCCGGAAGGGACCGCGCCTCACCCCACTTCAGCGGGAGAGGCCGAAGTTCGGCCCCCATGGACCGGAAAGGCCACGCACGGCCGCGCGATCCCCCGCGAGGATGACCTCACCCTGTTCGAGCGAGTTTCAGCGCGCCGGCCCGGCGCGACCTCCTCCCCGGTGGCGTCGAGACCGTCGTCGGAGCCCACAGCGCCCTCACCGAGACGGTCGAGCGCATCATGCGCGACACGGGGCTCGTGGGACTGCCGGCCCGGGCCGACCGGCATCCGGGCTGAATGACGTGGGCTGAATGACATCTGGGCCGAAACAGGCATAAGGACGCACAACCGTGGTAGACGCCCTGCAAACCGGTTCGACAAGAACCAGGAGGTAGTCATGATCGTTCTGGGCGTCATCCTGCTGATCATCGGCTTCGTCACGGGGATCTCGATCCTCTGGACGATAGGCGTGATCCTCGTCGTCATCGGCCTGGTGCTCTGGCTGCTGGGCGCGGTCGGGCACGCCGTGGGCGGCCGCAAGCACTACTACTGACGCCGGGGCATTCCTGGCGCTCCCGGCGGACCCAGATCCGCCCCGATCAGGGGCGGTAGCGCAGCGGATGGTCCGCCGGGACCTCCACCACGGCGATCCGTACGCCGTCCGGGTCCGCGATCCACATCTCGATCAGTCCCCATGGTTCACGCAGCGGGGGCCGCAGCACCTCGGCGCCGCGGCTGTGCAGCTCCTCGTACGCCGCCTGTACGTCGGCGACCTGGAGCCACAGCCGCATGCCCGGCGCGGGCGGCGCGTCGGCCCGGCCCGACACCTCGAGGAAGCCCCCGCCCAGGAAGTACACCGTGCCGCGCTCGGGTCCCGTGCCGAACTCGCGGTACACGGCGAGGCCGAGCGTTTCGCCGTAGAACGTGCGGGAGCGCTCCGGGTCCGTGGGACGGAGCAGGACCCTGCTGCCCAGTACATGCACCATGCCCCCACCCTCGCGCACGGGCCGCCCGGGCGCACGCGCATCCCGCTCACTCCGCCCGCTCCGCCCGCTCCGCGCGGCCGCGCCTGCGGGTCCACGCCCGCAGTCGCCCCTTGTGCTGCGTACGGGCGTGCTGGTCGAGCTCCTCCAGGAGGCGCTGCGAGCGCTTCTCCACGCCCAGTTCGTCGAGGACCCGGTCGATCTCGGTGAGCAGCGCACCGCGCAACTGCCAGTGCTCGGGGTCCTCGCGGGCGGAGGCCAGCAGCAGGTCCGCGAGCCGGTCGCGGTGGGCCCGGGCCACGGCCAGCTCGCCGGTCAGGCGCGCCTCGGCCTCTTCCGCGTTGGCGCTCACCTGGGCGGTGATCAGCTGGGCGAAGCTCTCCACGGCGATCGCGGTATGGCGCAGCACCTCGCGCAGGGCCGCGGCGGTCGCGGGCTCGAACAGCGGACCGTCGGGGCGGGCCTTGGCCAGGTCGGTCACGGTCCGGCAGGCCACCCGGAGCACCACCGCGCAGATCTCCAGGGTGTCCAGGCCGGTGCGCAGCACCAGCCGGAAGAGCAGGCCCTCCTTGACCCGCGGATTGAGCCGAATGCTGTCCTCGGCCTGCCGTAGCGCGGTGTCGACCTGAGCGATGTCGTTGTCGAGGCGGCGTGCCTCGTGGAGCCGGGCGGCGGCCTGTTCGACCTTTCCCGGACCGAGGGGTTCCTCGCCGAGGTGGTCGAGCAGGCGGCTCATGCGCAGGGCGAGATCGGTGATCGCGGCGCCGGCCGGGCCGATCCAGAGGGGCGGTGCGAGGAGGAGGTTGACGAGCAGCCCGACCACCGCGCCGATGAGGGTTTCCAGCACCCTGTCCCAGGCGGTGTCGGCCACCTGGGTGACTCCGAGGACGAGCATGGCGCTGATCGCGACCTCGGGCACGAACTCGTCCACGCGCACCAGATGGCCCACCACGAGGGAGGCCAGGATCAGCAGCCCGAGGCTCCACCAGGTAAGGCCGACGAGCACGCTGAACCCGATGGCGATCAGGACTCCGACGACCACCGAGTTGACCCGGCGGACGCTGGTGGTCAACGTGGAGTACAGCGTGACCTGGACGACGAGCAGCGCCGTAAGTGGCGCGGTCAGCGGGTTCGGTTCGCTGCTCAGGCGCAGCGCGACGACGTAGCTGATCACGGCCGCGGCGGTGGAGCGGAGCGCCTGGACGGCGACCGGCTCGCGGCGGCGGCGCACGACACGGGTGGCGAAGCTGCTGATCGTTTCCGACATGTCTGGGCATCTTCCCAGCCTGTGACGGATGACGCGTACCGGAACAGATGGGTCCGGTCGTGTCGGGAGTGACCCGCGGGGTAGGTGGAGGGAGTCCGAAGTCCGCATTGATCGGATCTGCGAGGGAGCGACAGCCATGAAGGGTACGGAGGGCAGGCCTCAGGAGCCGGTCGGAGGCCGCGAAGAGCAGGCGCAGGAACATCCGGGTCCGGACCCGGTGCACCCCGAGGCCAGCAAGCCGGTCGCCGGCAAGACGCCGGAGGAGCTGCGCATCCGGCAGGAGCGGAAGATGTCCCACCCGCAGGATCGGGACGCGCAGTGATGTCGTCCGCTCACGGGCGCCGGCCGCCCTCCGGGCGGGGTCAGGTTTCCCACGGGCCCCCGTCGTAGGTGCCGGCCTCGACCTCCAGGGCGAGTTCCTGGAGTACCTCGATCGAGGAGATGTCCGTACGCCCGTCGTCGTGGGCGATCGCGAGGCTGGTGAACGCCAGGCTGAAACCGGAGACCATCGTGTGCAGGGCCGGACCGAGCGCCTCCGCCACCAGGGTCGCCACCTGCTGCGGTGACGCGTCGGCGGGCACGCTGATCGACGGCAGCATCTCGTTCAGGAGTTGTGTGGCCACTCCGGCCGTCCCGGCCGGGATGTCCTCGTCCGCCCCCGCCTCGGCGGCCCGGCGGATGTCCTGGGCCTCGGTGAGGATGCCGATCACTCGCCTGAGTACGTCTGCGCGTTCCATCCTGTGGAGCGTAGTGCGCCCGCGGCCGGACCGGGTGCGCGTCCGGGTGCGCGCGCCGCCGGCCGACCGCACCATGACCGTGTACGCGCACCCGCCGCAAGGGAGACCGCCATGTCCTCGGACCCAGCGCCGCACACGACCGGGTGCCGACTGCTGCTGGTACGGCACGCCAAAGCGGTTCCGAAAGGGGATCCCGCCGAGGACTTCGAGCGTGCCCTGGGCGAACGCGGCAAGGCCGACGCCCCCCGGACGGGCCGCTGGCTGGCGGACAAGGGCTACAACGCCGACCTGGCGCTGTGCTCGCCCTCCCGCAGGACGCGCCAGACCTGGCAGCTGCTGGCGCCCGCCCTGCCCGACCCGCCGGACGTCGTCTATGACGAGAGGCTCTACAACGCGGCGCACAACGCGCTGGTCACCGTATTGACGGAGCGTGGGGCGGGGCTCGGCTGCGTGGCGCTGGTCGGCCACAACACCGGTATCCACGAGCTGGCCACGGCCCTGTGCGGGACCGGGTCGGCGGAGCTGCTGGAACAGCTGAAGGACGGGTTCCCGACGTCCGGGGTCGTGGTGGTGGACCTTGCGGGCGGCTGGGAGGACCTGGCTCCCGGCAGGGGGCACCTGACCGCCATGTGGTCACCGGCTCACTGACGCCGGACGACCGCCGCGGGAGGGGAAGCGGGCGGCGCCGCTCAGGCGTCCAGGTCCTCGCCCGGCGGCAGTTCCTCGACGACGTGGACCGCGGCCTCCTCGGCCGAGGCGGCGCCGCCGTCGATCCCGACGTCGCGGGCCAGTACGGAGACGTGGCGCTGCGGAGAGGACTCGTCCACGGCGGCGAGGCGGCCCGCGCGGTCCGGTCCGACCAGCATGGCGTCGCCGGCCTCGTCGGAGATCTCGTCCTGGTCCGACACCTCCGGTTGCTCCCGCGCCAGGCGCTGTTCGAGCGTCTCGCCCGTGCGCGCCTCGGCTGCGGTGGTCCCCCTGTCGTCGACCGCCAAGGGACGGTCGAAGGGCACGTAGGCGGCGTCGAGGGTTTCGTCGAGACCCGGTTCGTCGAGGGTGTTCTCCAGGTCGGGCTGCGCCTCGGCGGACTCGTCGGTCTCCTGCGGCTGGTAGACGTCGTCGCCGTAGGTTTCGTCGGCGCTGGTCATCGGGTTCTCCGATCGTTCGGGGTCGGCGTGCCGCCGGCTGGGGGCGCACCGGTCCCCGGACCGCTCAGCCGGGCACGGAGGCGTCCAGGGGGAAGGAGCCGCTCGAACCGGCGAGTTCGAGCAGACGCAGCAGCTGGTGGCTGGGGGTGGCCAAGCGCAGGACGTGGCCCGTCCGTGCGCCGTGCCGCCGCGCGTCCAGCAGCGTGGTGAGGCCCGTGGAGTCGCAGAAGGAGGAGTTGCGCAGGTCTACGGTGACCGCGGCGCCCTCGGGCGCCTGTGACAGGGCGGCGGCGAGCGTCTCCCGCAGCTCGCCCGCGTGGTCCATGTCCATGTCGCCGCTCACCCGCACCACGTAACGGTCGTGGTGCTCGGTGCCGGCGGCGGCCTCCGGTACGGGCGCGTGCTCATCAGCCATGACGTACCTCCTCGTACGGGGCACCTGCCCGGCGCGGTACCTCTCAACCGTCCCGGCCGTCCCACGGTCCATGGGACCGCGGCGCGGCGCCGGGCGCATACTGGGCACATGGCGAGCCCGACGACGGCCGTCCGGCGGATCAGGCGGCAAACCGGCGAGGCGGTGTTCCTGCGCGTCGCCGGACCCGACGGAGCCCGCAACCGGGAGCGGATCCACTCGGCTCCCGGGCCCCGCTGGTTCACCCCGGACCGGCCGGTCAGGCGGGTCCACGGGGACGCGTCGATGTTCGTCGGCGGCCTCGCCGCCCTGCTGCTCCAGTCCTTGCACCCCGTGGCGATGGCCGCCGTGGCGGCGCACTCCGGTTACCGCGGCGACCCGTGGGGGCGCCTGCACCGGACCAGTACCTTCCTGGCGGTCACCACCTTCGGCACGAGCGCGGACGCCGAGGCGGCGGTGGCCCGCGTCCGGGAGGTCCACGCCCGCGTCCGCGGCCGGACGGCCGACGGCGTGCCGTACCGGGCCGACGATCCGGAGCTGCTGGCCTGGGTGCACATCGCCGAGGCGGACTGCTTCCTGCGCGCCCACCAGCGGTACGGCAGGCGCCCGCTGGATCCGGCGGGCTGCGACGCCTACCTCGCCGACACGGCACGGGTGGCCCGGGCGCTGGGCGCGGACCGGCCGCCGGAGGACGTGCGGGAGCTGGCGTCGCGGCTGGCGCGGTTCCGGCCCTGCCTGCGGCCGACGGCCGCGTCCCGGGACACCGCCCGTTTCCTGTTGACCGATCCGCCGCTGCCGGGGGCCGCCCGGCTGCCGTACGCGCTGCTCGCGGCGGCCGCCGTGGACCTGCTGCCGCCGTGGGCGAGGGCGGCCGTCGCCGGCGGCTCGGGCTCCGCGGCCGAGCGGCTGCCGGGCCCGGCCGCCCGGGCGGGCGGCCATGCGGTGACCCGGGCGATCCGCTGGGCCCTGCCGCCGGCTCCCCCACCGTCGCCGCGCGGCGGCGGCTGAGCAACCGACCAGCACGAGAGCCAAGATCGTCGCCGTCGGGGAGGGGTGGGACACTGGCGTAGGCAGCCGCCCGACCCCCACCGCCGGCCCTGACCCCGACCCCCACCGGAGACGTGAACGATCGATGACGCCCCAGCTCCATGAAGGCCAGCGCGTCAAGCTGGCGGCAGACCTCAGGCTGGCCGGGACGGTCGTCACGGCCGGGGCCTCCCCGGCGGGCGAGGACACCGGCGTCGGCTCGCTCGCCCTCGCGTCGGGCACCGCGGGCACCGTCGAGCGCGTGGACGCGCCCCGGGAACGGGAGCAGAGCCACGAAGTGCGCGAATACGTGCGACTCAAGGCGCTCTTGGACGACTTCGGCCACCAGATGCCCCCGGCGAGCAGGCAGCAGCTGGAGGAGCAGGTCGCCTCCCTCGAACCCGGGTGGATCGCGCACGGGGAGCACGGGCCGCGGGTGACGGTGCGCGTCCGCCTCGACAACGGCTTCGTCCTCGACGACGCCCGGGCGGACCTCTTCGCCCCCGCCTGACCTGCCGGTACGGGCCGGCCCGACTGCCCGTACGGGCACGGGTGTCCGGCCGGCCGTGGCCGGCCCGCTCCGGCACCCGTACGTACGGGGACCGCGTTGCACTGGAGAGTGCCGTGACAGCGCGCCCGTGCGGGAGCCCCCTTCCGGTCGCCGGACCCCGCCGGTCACATGCCGGGGGGTTCCGTGAACACGCAGACGCCGCCCCGATTCGACCCCACCCGCGTCCCCCGCCTGCTGGGGTCGTTCGCCCCGGTCTCGGAGGAGGTCGACGTGGCCGCCCTGGAGGTGACGGGCGAACTCCCGCCCTCGCTGGACGGCCTGTACCTGCGCAACGGCCCCAACCCGCGGTTCACCCCGATCGGCTCGTACCTCTACCCCATCGACGGCGACGGCAGGCTGCACGGGGTCCGGGTCTCCGGGGGCCGTACGACGCCGTGCGCCGGTACGACACGGAGACGGGAAGCTCCCGCGTCCGGGAGGCCGGCGATCTGTCCGTCGGCGAGCCGGTCTTCGCCCCCGAGCCCGGGCGGGACTCCGAGGAGCACGGGCACCGGCTGACCTTCGCCACCGACCGTACGGACGGGGCGAGCTGGTTCCTGGTCATCCCCGCCGAGGACCCGGCGGCGGGGCCGGTGGCCCGTGCCCGCATCCCCCTCCGGGTGCCGCTCGGGCTGCACGGCTGCTGGCTGCCGGCGGAGCGTGAACCCGGCGGTCGGCCTCGCCCAGTGACGTTTCTGTGGTGAACCGGATGGGCCATCAGGGTGAGTAAAGGCTTCATCCGCGAAAGATCTGCACTTCACCAAGGAAGGATCTGCTTTAGGTAAAGAGTCCTGGTGGCGCGGCTCTCTACCTCCCTGTGCCGATGCGCTCCTCGGAGGAACCGAACGATGACTTACGGGAACAAGCTGCGGGAACAGATCGCGAAGCCGGGCACCACGCCGCTCATCGGGGTGTACGACATGTACTCGGCCTCGGTGGCGGCCGCGCACTACGACGGGATGTTCGTGTCCGGCTTCGGGTTCGCCGCCTCCTACTACGGGCTGCCCGACATCGGATTCATCGCTTGGCCCGACATGGTGGCCTTCGTCCAGCGACTGCGCGGCGCCTTCCCCCGTCACCACCTGCTCGTCGACATCGACGACGGCTACGTCGACCCCGAAGTGGCCTGCCACGTCGTGGAGGGGCTGGAGCGGATGGGCGCCTCCGGCGTCATCCTGGAGGACCAGAAGCGCCCCCGGCGGTGCGGGCACGCCGACGGCAAGCAGGTGCTGCCGCTTGCGGAGTACCTGGAGAAGCTGGAGATGGTCCTGGCGACCCGCAAGGACCTGGTCGTCGTCGCGCGGACCGACGCGACGGAGGAGGCGGACATCATCCACCGCGCCCAGGCCCTGGCGGCGACCGACGCGGACGTCGTACTCGTCGACGGGGTGCGCAGCGTGGAGTGGATCGAGCGGATCCGCGAGGCCGTGGGCAGCAAGCCCCTGCTGTTCAACCAGATCGCAGGCGGCAAGTCACCGCGGCTCTCGCTCAGCGAGCTGACCGACCTCGGTGTCGACATGGCCATCTACAGCACCCCGTGCCTCTTCGCCGCGCACAAGGCGATGGACACCGCCCTCGCCGAACTGCGGCTCGCCGACGGGCGGCTGCCCGCGGCGGACGGCGGCGAGGAGGTCGGTGTCGGCGAGTCCACGAGGCTGCTGACGAAGAACATCTCACGCCACCGCCCCGTACCGGTGGCACGTGAGAGCGTGAAGGTGTGACGGGCGCGCGCATCCGGGCCGCGGCCGCGCTCGCGGTGGCCCTCGTCGGCGGCGGCGCAACGCCGGCCGCCGCGAGCGGCAGCCTGATCACCGTCATCGACAACTCGCACTCCGACTCCGTCGTCGAGGTCGACCGCGCGGCCAACCTCCAGAGCGGGAGCGGGACGGCGGGCAGCGACCACGACGGCAGCGCCGTCGAGGTGCTCGCCACCCTCGTCGAGGCGGTGCGCCCCGGCGACGAGGACAACTGACCGGACCGACCGACCCTTCCCGGCGCCGACGGGAACGGCCGGCCCCGCAGCGGCGGGACCGGCCGTTCTCCGCTGCCGGTACGCGTCAGTCCTCCCCCGACAGGTCGAGGTCCTCGACCACGTCGCCGAGGTTGTCGGTCAGGTCGTCCGTGAGCTCGTCGGTCGGACCGTCGGCAGGTGCGGACGCCACCGTGGCGGCGGCAGGGCCGAGGGAGGGCCCCGCGGCGTGGGCGGTGGTGGCGGCCGAGAGGGCACAGCCCGCGAGGACCAGGGCAAGGGCGGCGGTTCGTACGTTCAGTCGCATGCCCTGCGAACGATCTTGCCCGCGGGGGTCACCGCATGTGACGCGGGTGGGTGCGGCCGGCGGTGACATGCATGCCGGAACCGCCCGTGCCACCCTGTTCACAGGCCTCGGGAAAGGCAGCCGCGACGAACGGAGCGCGCTGTGAACGGTCCGAACCTTTCCGCCCCGCTGGGCCGCGCCCTGGCCGCCGCCTTCGCCGCGCTCCTCTTCGTGGCGCCGGCCTCGGGCACCGCGACCGGTGCGGCCCCGTCCCCGCCCCCCACTCCCACCCCCGCCCCCTCGTCGTCCGGCCGCGGGGAGGCCGGCGGGCTCGACCCGCGCATCACGGAAATCATGCGGAAGCCGGAGTACCGCAACGCCCAATGGGGTCTGCTGCAGACCGGGCCGGACGGCGGCCGCGTGGTGCACAGCATGTACCCCGACCAGTTCTTCGTCCCCGGGTCCACCGCCAAGCTGATCAGCGTCTCCGGTCCGTGGCACACCCTCGGCTCCGAACACCGCTTCGTGACACCGGTCTACGCGGTCGGCGACCGCAGCGGCTCCACCCTGACCGGCGACCTCGACCTCGTCGCCCAGGGCGACCTGACCATGGGCGGCAGGACGCGCCCCGACGGCACGGTCGCGTACACGGACCTCGACCACACCTACGCCAACGACTTCACCGGCGCGACCCTGACGCCGGAGGACCCCCTCGCCGGGATCGACGAGCTCGCCCGGCAGGTACGCGCCTCGGGCATCACCCGCGTCGACGGGGACGTGATCGTCGACAGCCGGCTGTTCGCCCCCGACCCGGTCCTCGACCCGACCCCCACGCCGCTGATCATCAACGACAACCTGATCGACCTCCTGACCCGTCCCGGGGACCGGGCGGGCGACACCGCCCGGCTGGACTGGCGGCCGAAGGTCGCCCCGTACGAGGTCAGTTCCACGGTGAAGACGGTCGCCGCCGGCCAACCGACCGACATCACGGTGACGGCCACGGAGGGGGGCACCCGGATCCGGCTCTCGGGCACCATCGCGGCGGACGCCCAGCCGCTGCTGCGCACCTCCCCCGTCACCGACCCCGCCGCGTTCGGGCGCGCCGCGCTGATCGAGGCCCTCGGGCGCGCCGGGGTGGAGGTCACCGCGGATCCGGCCGGTCCCCATCCGGTCGCCAGGCTGCCCCGTGACTACGAGGGCCGCCCGCGGGTGGCCGCGTACACCTCCCCGCCCTACGCCCAGTACGCCAAGCTGATCCTCAAGGTCAGCCACAATCTGGGCGCCAACCTGGGCATCTGCCTGATGGCCGTGTCCACGGGCAGCCGCCAGTGCGAGGACGGCTTCCCGGTCCTCGCCGGCTTCCTGGACGAGGCGGGTGTCAAGCGCGGGCAGCTGCAGTTGGCGGACGGCCGGGGCGGCAACCCGGCCGACCGGGCCACGCCCGCCGCGCTGGTGCAGATGCTGGCGTACTGGCAGCGGACGCCCGACGCGCGGCTGTTCCGGGAGGCGCTGCCCATCCTCGGCGTCGACGGTCTGCTGGCCTCGAACTGCCGCGACTGCCCGGCGCGCGGGAAGGTGTTCGGCAAGACCGGTGCGGCGGTGGGAGCGGACGCGCTCAACGACCGGCTGGCCGTCGGGGCCATCACCATCGCCGGGTACCTGGACCGGGGCGGCGGCCGCTTCGACCCCTTCTACGCGGGGGTGAACGGCGCCTCCACCCCCGGCCCGAACACCCAGGACGTGGTGGCCATCGCCAACGACCTCGCCATGATCGCCGCCTACTTGCAGGAGGCGCCGCCCACGCCCTGACGGGCGCCGGTGCGGGGTCCGGTTCGGCCGGCGGCCGCCAGACCCTGGCGGGCGGACGGAGCAGGAACTGGCCGACCCGGACGGCCGTCACGTCCTGGCCCTGGTACTGGTCCTCGCCGGGCGGGTGCCGATGGCCGTGATGGCGGCAGCGGCTGAGAGGGCAGCCAGTACGGCGAACAAGGCCGGGTAGCCCCCGAGCGGGCCGGCGATGAGCGTGCCGGCGAAGGGGGCGAGGGCGGCCGCGGTGTGGGCGGGTGCGGCGAGGAGTCCGGAGAGCCGGCCGTAGTGGGTGGTGCCCCAGCGGTCGGTGACGGCGGTGGCCTGGAGGAGGGTCAGATTGCCGCGGACGATCCCTGCCAGCACGGACAGCGCGACGAGGAGGGCGTACGGGCCCGGGATGAGGGCGAATGCGGTCGTGGTGAGCCCGCCGAGCGCGACGAGGGTTGCGGTGCGGGTGAGGGTGCCGGTGTGGCGGGCGAGGGCGGCGTAGAGGGTGCGGCCGAGGGTTTGTCCGGCGCCGCCGAGTCCGAGGGCCCAGGCGGCTTGGGTGGTGGTGTAGCCGCGTTCGAGGAAGAGGGGGACGAGGGTGATGACGGCGGCGTACATCGCGAACCCCGAGAAGGTGAAGGTCGCGGCCAGCATCCAGAACGCCCTGCTCCGCACCGCGGGGTCCGGTCCGGCGGCCGACTGGTGGCAACCAGCGTGGGGGGCCGGCGGCCAGGGGGCGCGGAGGGCGAGGGCGTGGGTGGGGATGGTCAGGGCGGCGAGGATTCCAGCGAGGACGGCGTAGGTGGTGCGCCAGGAGTAGTGCTCGGCGAGGACGGCGGTCAGGGGTGCGAAGACGGTGGAGGCGAGTCCGCCGGCGAGGGTGACGACGGTCAGGGCCCGTATGTGGTCGGGAGCCCACCAGCGCGTGAGGGCGGCGAAGGCGGGCGGGTAGAAGGTGGCGGCCATCGCCGCCCCGGCCAGCAGCCATCCGGCGGTGAAGACCACGAGGTTGGGAGCGGCGGCCACGACGAGGAGGCTGAGCGGGCCGAGGACGGAGCCGGCCGTCATGACCGTGCGGGGGCCCTGACGGTCCAGCACCCGGCCCACGTGGATGCCGACGACCGCGGAGACGATGAGGGCGGCGGAGAACGCGGCCGTGGTCGCGCTCGCGGGCCAGCCGGTGTCGCGGGTGATGGCCGGGTTGAGGACGGGGAAGGCGTAGTACAGGACGCCCCAGCTGGTGATCTGCGTGACACACAGGGCGGGCAGCACGCCGCGTGGCCGCGACCGGACCCCCGTCCCGGTCGCGGCCACGCCGGCCTTGGTGTTCGGCACCGTCAGCAGCCGCCGGAGGAGACCGCGGCGGGGGCTGCGAGGGTGAGGGTGGCCGGGGCTGCGCAGCATCCGCCGCCGCTCTGCTCGGCTGCCTCGGGCTGGTCGAAGAGGCCCGCGCCGCCGCAGACGCCGGTCTCGGGGAGGGTGAGTTCGACGCGCTCGGCGGCTTCGTGGTCGCCGGCGAGGTGGGCGGCAATCGAGCGGACCTGCTCGTAGCCGGTCATGGCCAGGAAGGTCGGGGCGCGGCCGTAGGACTTCATGCCGACGAGGTAGACGTCCTTCTCCGGGTGGGAGAGCTCGGCCTGGCCGTGCGGGTAGACGGTGCCGCAGGAGTGCTGGTTGGGGTCGATCAGCGGTGCCAGGGCGAGCGGGGCCTGAAGGCGCTCGTCCAGACCGAGGCGGAGTTCGTCCAGGAAGGACAGGTCGGGGCGGAAGCCGGTCAGCACGATGACCTCGTCCACCGCGTCCAGTCGGCGCCCGTCCTCGCCGACCAGGACCAGGCGGCCGTCACCGTCCCGCTCGAAGGCGTCGGTGCGGAAGCCGGTGACCGCGTCCGCGTAGCCGCCGTCCACCGCGGCCTTGGCCGCGAGTCCCAGCGCGCCGCGGGCGGGCAGCTCGTCGGCCTCCCCGCCGCCGAAGGTGGAGCCGGAGATACCGCGGCGCAGGATCCAGGCGGCGTGCGTGCCGGCCCCGTCGTCCGTCTTGGCCAGGTCGGCGAGGTAGGCCAGGGCGGTGAAGGCGGAGGCGCCGGAGCCGATGACAGCGGTGCGCCTCCCTGCGTACCGGGCGCGGACGGCGGGATCGGTGAGGTCGGGGACGCGGTGGGTGATCCGGTCCGCGGCAGCCTTCTCACCCAGGGCTGCGAGACCGCTCGCGCCGGCGGGGCTCGGGGTGGACCAGGTGCCGGAGGCGTCGAGCACCGCACGGGCGAACAGACGCTCCTCGCGGCCGTCGCCGGACTCGACGTGGACCACGAACGGCTGGGCCTCGCGGTCGGCGTCGACGATGCGGTCGCGGCCCGCCCGGGAAACGCCGGTGACGCGGGCCCGGTAGCGGACACGGTCACCGAAGGTGTCGGCGAGGGGCTGGAGATAGAGGGCGGCCCAGTCCCCGCCGGTGGGGTAGGTGGCCGGGTCGGGCTTGGTCCAGCCGGTCGGCGCCAGGAGCTTCTCGGCGGCCGGGTCGACAACTTCACCCCAGGTGGAGAACAGCCGCACGTGCGACCACTCGCGCGTGGCCGTTCCGGCGCGGGAACCGGCTTCGAGGACGAGGAAGTCCAGCCCCCGCTCGTGGAGGTGGGCGGCGGCGGCCAGGCCGGCGGGGCCGGCCCCGATCACGACGACGGGCAGGTCGGTGGTGGTCTCGCTCATGACGTGTCTCCGGGGTCTTCGTGCAGCAGGCGGGCAGGTGGGGCGGGCTCGGGTGGTCAGCAGCAGCCGGCGCCGGTGGCGACGGCTTCGCGCTTGGCCTGCGGCTCGCAGCAGGCTCCGGCTTCTTCCGCGCGCTCGCTGGTGCCGCAGCACGGCGAGGCCTGGGCGGGGGCCGTCTCGGCGGCGGACTGCGCGGGGGCCGGGCCGCAACACGAGGCTGCGGTCTCGGTGACGGAGGTGACGGGGGTGACGGGCTCGGTCATGACGACTCCTTGTTGTTTCGATGACTGTCGATGTCTTGTTGCCAGCATGGCACCTGCTTCGATGAACGTCAACATAGATATTCGTCGAATTCGAGGGGTTGTTGCCGAAGCTCCCCCGACGCCGCGACCACGGCCCCGGCCGCCAGAACGGCCCGTCCTCCAGGTCGACCCGGAACCGGCT
The DNA here is from genome assembly GCF_040638905.1 of Streptomyces virginiae. Classification (GTDB taxonomy): domain Bacteria; phylum Actinomycetota; class Actinomycetes; order Streptomycetales; family Streptomycetaceae; genus Streptomyces; species Streptomyces virginiae_B. The sequence continues at coordinate 81,247 of NZ_JBEZYV010000001.1, forward strand.
GCCCGCCTCCGTCGCGACGCGGGCCGGTTGGCAGCCGGTGCGGATCTTCACGCCCGGGCCGGCGGCGTGGCGGGGACGACACCCTGGACACGGCTGCGCCCCCGCGCCCGCGGCACCGCGGCGGCGCCTCCCCGACCCACCCGGGGCTCGCGTTCGTCGGGCTGGAGTGGCGGCGCGGCCTGCCCTCGAACACCCTGCGCGGCGCCGGCCGGGACGCTGCTCGCGCGGCCCCGCCGACTGGCCCGGCATCTGGTGAGGCACGCCCCACCCGGCCTGCTTCGACATGTGTCAACATAGACGTATGTCGAATGCGAAGGTTCTGCCGCTCCTGGAGCCCGAGGCCGTCGTCCCGTGCTGCCCCCCGCTGAACGAGCGCCCCATGTCCGCGGACGAGGCCGAGGTCGCGGCGAAGATGTTCAAGGCCCTCGGCGACCCGGTCCGCCTGCGCCTGTTCTCCGCAGTCGCCTCCCACGAGGGCGGTGAGGCGTGCGTGTGCGACATCTCCGACGTGGGGGTGTCCCAGCCCACCGTCTCCCACCACCTCAAGAAGTTGAAGGAGGCCGGGCTGCTGTCCTCCGAGCGGCGCGGGACGTGGGTCTACTACCGGGTCGAGCCTGCCGTGCTCGCCGCGATGGGCGCCCTCCTGTCCGGCGCGGGGGTCACGGCGTGAGCGCAGTGCGGATCGAGGCTCTGTTGCCCGGGCATGCCGAGGAGGTTCTGGCGATCTACCAGGCCGGGATCGACGAGGGCAACGCCACCTTCGAGACGCGAGCCCCCCAGTGGACGGCGTTCGACGAAGGCAGGCTGCCCCAGCACCGGTTCGTCGCCCTCGATGGCGGTGGCGCTGTGCTCGGGTGGGTGGCGGCGAGCCCGGTCTCGGACCGGTGCGCGTACGCGGGCGTGGTCGAGCACTCCGTCTACGTCCACCCCGAGGCCCGCGGCCGCGGCGTCGCCCGCGCACTTCTGGACGCGCTGATCGCCTCCACCGAGACCGCGGGAATCTGGACGATCCAGTCCGGGATCTTTCCCGAGAACACTGCCAGCCTCGCCCTCCACCAGGGAGCCGGCTTCCGCGTCATCGGCACCCGCGAGCGGATCGGCCGCCACCACGGCGCGTGGCGGGACGTTCTCCTGTTGGAGCGCCGCAGCGGCCTGGTGAACTGATCCGGGAATTCAGGTCTCCCGTACGCGCGAGGGCGGCGATGGGGTCGGCCCAGGACCAGCCGAGGGTAACTGGTTGAGCGGGTCGACGAGCACGACGAGGTGCTGGGCGTCGTGGACCGGAGGGAGGCGATTCGTCGCGGCTGGGCGCACCGCGTGGCGACGATCGTGTGCCGCGACGACGGGGGACGGATCCTGGTCCACCGCCGCCCTGACGGTGTCGCCCGCTTTCCGGGGCACCTCAACTGGATGCTCGGCGGCGCCGTGAACGTCGGCGAGTCGTACGAGGATGCCGCCGCGAGGGGGGCTGGCGGAGGAACTCGGCGTTCTCGCCCGCCCTCGTTTCGTGCTCAAGTTCCTGTGCGCGGGGGCGATCAGCCCGCACTGGCTCGGTCTGCACGAGGCGGTCGTCACGGGACCCGTCCGGCCGGATCCTTCCGAGATCGCCCGGCACAGCTGGGTGACCGAGGGCGAACTGGCCGACCTCGTCCGCGCCCAGGCGTTCGTCCCCGATGCCCGGGAGGCGTTCCGGCGCCACCGGGCGAGGCCGCTCGGAGCTGCGGCGACCTCCCGGACGGCTACCGGCGGGCGGCCGTGACCAGGTAGTAGTCCAAGATCTGCTGCTCCCAGGCGGCCATGAAATTCCGCGGCCAGGTTCCGGGCGCCCAGAGGCGGGCGAGCCAGCGGTCCCAGCCGGGCCAGACCTGCGGGCCGATCGAGTCGGCCCGGACGTCGCCGAAGCCGGCCTCGGCGAGGGCGTCCGCGAGCCGGGAGACCGGCCGGGCGATGTCGAGTCCGCTGGCGAACGTCTCCAGCAGCGCCGCGAGCCGCTCCTCGGGGGCGGACGCGCCGTCCACGCTGAAGAAGCCGGCGACCGCGACCCGCCCGCCGGGGCGCAGCACCCGCGCCGCCTCCCGGGCGAACGCCGGCAGGTCCGGGAAGTGCTGGACCGCCTCGACGCTGTACAGGCAGTCGAACTCCGCGTCGCCGAGCGGGAGGCTCTCGGCCGCTCCGAGTACGAAGTGCAGCCGCCGTGGCTGCGCTGCGAGGAGCGGGGAGTTCGCTTCGCGGGCCCGCCGGAGCTGCTGGGGATGGATGTCCACGCCGGTGACCGTGGCGGGTCCGTACTCGTCGAGGGCGAGGGCGCACCCGAGGCCGAGGCCGCAGCCGACCTCCACGGCGCGGCCGCCGTCGGGGGCGACCGCGTCGAGCACGTGCCGGTAGAGGTCCTGCTCGCTACGGATCCGGTCGTCCTGCGAGAGCGGCCCTTCGAGGTCGAGGGAGTGCCAGTAGCCGAAGTTGATGAACCCTCCGGCGAACACGGGCACGGCGCTGAGATCGGCCGGTCCGTACGTCTCCCACACCTCGGGCCGTACCGCCGGAGCGGGCCGCTCCGCAGGGTCTTCCGACACCACGCCACCGCCTCCTCGTGACGGGGGCGTCGCACCCCCCGAGCCACCAGTGTGGCCCGTGAAGCCCCGTCAGGACAGAGGGCGGGTCCGGGGCCGGACACACTCTAGTCTGACGGCATGGATCATGCCGATGCCGGAGACGCCGGTTCGCCCGCCGGCGTGGCGGCGGCCGCCGCCGCCCGGCTGAAGGAGCGGCTGTACGCGACCATCACCATGATCTCCGTGGTGATCGGTCTGGCCGCATCGGAGCACGCCGACGCCGCCGGGACCGCGGCCACGGTGCTGACCGCAGCCGTCGGGCTGTGGCTGGCGACGCTCGTCGCCGACCAGCAGGCGCACCGCGTGGTCCACGGCCGTCTCGCCACCGGGGCCGAGTTGCGGCGCATGCTGTGGGTCGGCAGTCCCCTGCTGCTGTCCGCCGTCGCCCCGTTGATCCTGATCACCTCCTCCGCCCTGGGGGTGATGGACCTGCGGACCGCCCTGTACGCCTCGGCCGGCGTGAGCGTCGCCAGCCTCTTCGGCTGGGGTTGGTACGGCGGCGTCCGCATGGGCAGCGGCGCGGCCGTCGCCCTGCTGGCCGGTGCCCTCGACGCGGCGATCGGCCTGGCGGTGGCCCTGGTGAAGGCCGCGGCGGGGCACTGAGACCGCCGACGGGGGCGAATGGTTCGCCGTATGCCGAAATCATGGGGCATCCTGGACGCATGGACGAGTTGCATCCCGGGCCGCCCGGGGACGCCGCGGCCCCCGCGGCCCGGCTGGCGGCCTTCGCCGCCGCCCTGGCCGACGAGACACGGGCCTCGATCTGCATGACGCTGCTGGAGGGCCGCGCCTGGACCGCCGGCGAGCTGGCCCGGACCACAGGGGTGGCGCCCTCCACCGTCTCCGGCCACCTGACCCGGCTGCTCGATGCCGGCCTCTGCGTGACCGAGCGGCAGGGCCGGCACAGTTACGTGCGCATCGCGGACGCCGCGACCGCCCGCCTGCTGGACGAACTCGCCTCGTACGCGGTCCCGGACCGGGACGCAGCGCACGCCGTTCCGGTGGTCGGCGCACCGGATCCGCTGGCCAGGGCCCGGACCTGCTACGACCACTTCGCCGGGCGGCTGGGCATGGCGGTGACCGACGCGATGGAACGGCGCGGACTGCTGCGCACGGGCGGCGTGTTCGAACTGACGGAAGCCGGCCGCCTCTGGTGCGCCGAGGCCGGGATCGCCCTCGCGGGCGAAGGCCGCAGGCGGCCGGCCGGCTCCTGCCTGGACTGGACCGAGCGGCGCCGCCATCTGGGCGGCCTGGCGGGGGCGCGGCTGTGCGCGCGGGCCCTGGCGGAGGGCTGGGTGGTGCGCCCACCGGGCGGCGGGCGCGCACTGGAGGTGACCGCGGCCGGCGAGCGGGCCTTCGCTGACCTTCTGGGGATCACCTCTCAGGAATGGGGCTGAGCTGGAAAATTATTTCGGTCGACGCCGAAATGTTGCGGTTCTAGAGTGGTGGCATGACGTTCCGCTCGAATCCGATCCCGCCCGGTGTCCTCACGGTCGGCGCCGTCACCTTCACGGTGTTCGCCTGGGCCTCCGCCTTCGTCTCCATCCGCAGCGCGGGCGCCGCGTACTCCCCGGGCGCCCTGGCCCTCGGCCGACTGCTGGCCGCCTCGCTGGTGCTCGGCGTCCTGCTCCTGATCCGCCGCCAGGGCCTGCCGCCCCGCGAGGCGTGGCGCGGGATCCTGATCTCCGGCGTGGTGTGGTTCTGCGGCTACACGGTCGCGCTGAACTGGGGCGAGCGGCTGGTCGACGCCGGTACGGCGTCCCTGCTCGTGAACACCGGGCCCATCCTCATGGCGCTCCTGGCCGCCCGCCTGCTCGGCGAGGCGCTGCCGCCGCGCCTGCTGGCCGGCATGGCCGTCTCCTTCGTCGGGGCGGTGGTCGTGGGACTGTCCATGTCGTCGGGGGACGGCGGCTCCACCTCGCTCCTCGGAGTGGTCCTGTGCCTGCTGGCAGCGGTGGCCTATGCGACCGGCGTCATCGCCCAGAAACCCGCCCTCTCGTACGGGACGCCCCTCCAGATCACCGCGTACAGCTGCATGACGGGCGCCGCGGTCTGTCTGCCGTTCACGGGTCGGCTGCTCGACGAACTGCCGCGGGCGCCGGTGTCCGCGACCCTGAACATGGTCTACCTGGGCGTGGTTCCCACCGCCCTCGCCTTCACCACGTGGACCTACGCCCTGGCGCGCATGCCCGCCGGCCGGCTGGGCGCGACAACGTACGCCGTCCCGGCCATCGTCGTCCTGCTGAGCTGGGCTCTGCTGGGCGAGGTACCGGCCTGGCTGACGCTGCTCGGCGGGCTGCTGTGCCTGGCCGGCGTCGCGGTCTCCCGGTATGCGCCGCGCACCCCGCGCTCTCCTCGAACCCCTGTCGACGGCACCCCGCTCGCCCCCACGAAAGGCACCCGCGCATGAGGATCCTCAGCGTCGGCGCCGGCGCCGTCGGCGGCTTCTTCGGCGCCCGGCTCGCACAGGCCGGCCAGGACGTCTCCTTCCTGGTCCGGCCGGCCCGCGCGAAGGCCCTGGAGGCCCGCGGCCTGCGGGTCGACGGCCAGGGGGAGGAGCTCCGCCTCACGCCGAAGCTGGTGACGGCGGGCGCCCCGGGCGATGACTACGACCTGGTCCTGCTCTCGGTGAAGGCGACCGCCCTGCACCAGGCGCTGGCGGACGTCGCGCCGGCCGTCGGCCGGGGGACCGCCGTGGTACCGCTGCTCAACGGGGTGGCCCAGCTCGACGCGCTCGTCGCGCGCCTCGGGGCCCGCGCAGTCCTCGGCGGGGTCGCGAAGGTGGTCACCACCCTGAACGAGGAGGGCGACATCCTGCGCATGGCGCCGCCCGCGGTCATCCTGACCGGCGAGCTCGACGGCCGTCCCTCGGCCCGGGTGGACGCGATCCGTACGGTCCTGACCGGGGCGGGCATCGACTCGCCGCCGACCGCGGACATCGTCGCCGCCATGTGGCACAAGTGGGTCTTCATCTCCACCCTCGTCGCCGTCACCTGCCTGATGCGCGGCACCGTCGGGGAGGTGAACGCCGTCGCGGGCGGGGCGGCTCTCGGAGCGTCCCTGCTCGCCGAGGCCGCGGCGGTGTCCGCAGCGGCCGGGCACCCGGTGCCCGCGGCCGAGCTGGCCTTCACCACGGCGACGGTCACGACCCCCGGCTCACCCCTCACCCCGTCCCTCTACCGCGACCTGGTCGCCGGAGCGCCGACGGAGGCCGACCACGTGCTGACCGACCTCACCGTCCGCGCCCGCGCGCTGGGGGTGGCCACTCCCCTGCTGGACCTGGCCGCCCTCCACCTCCGCGTCCACGAGCACCGCCTGGCCGCGGGACGCACCCCCTAGGGGGTTGTCTCGCCCATCGCCGCGGCTCCTCACCCGGATGCCCCGTCCAGTGGGCATCCGGGGGTCGCCGGGGCTTTGACTGGGGGGCCCGGAACATCCTTGGAGGCGTGGTGGCGACGGTCGCGTGGATGCGTGGTGCGGCAGGCGTGGTACTGGCGGCGGTGGCGCTCGGCGCCGCGGGCTGTTCGGGCGGCGACGGCGACCCGGCCGGGACCGTCTCCAGTGCCGCGTCCGCGGTGAAGTCGGCCGGAGAGGCCGTCTCGTCGGCCGCCTCCGAGGCCGCGAAGTCCGCCGAGTCCGCGGCCGCCGTCGCGAAGGACAAGCTCGCCGAGGTCAAGGGCGGGGTGGACGCCAAGGACCAGGTGTCCCTGGGCGCCGTGGCCGGCGACGCGGACGGCTACACGACGGTCCCCGTGACCGTGCGCAACACCGACGACGCCACCAAGTCCTTCGCGGTGCAGGTCGAGTTCAAGGATGAGAGCGGCCATGTCGTCGACACCGTGGTGGTGACGGTCTCCGATGTCGCCGGGAAGGGCACGGGCCAGGGCACGGCCCGCAGCACGCACAAGCTGACCGGCACGGTGTCGGCTCAGACCGCCACGGCCCTGCGCTACTGAACTCCGGCGGGCACCCCGGGCCGACGGGCCGTCCCCGCGGCCGGCCGCGGGGACGGGTGCAGCCGGGCATGGTCGAGCGGCGCTGATTCCCCGCTGTAGCGGCTGGTGAGCACGAACGGGCAAGGGCCCGCCCGGGCGCCGGCTGTTTCCGGAACATGGCAGTCGTGTGGCAGGGCCGCCGGGATCCGGCCGGGCCGCCCCGCGGGGGCCTACCATCCCCGGCATGGCTCCGGTGCCGCGGGCCGTACCGCACCCCGTGCGGCGCGCGGCGCCGGACCTCCCCTCCGTTCCCCCGCGCCAAGGACCAGGTCCGCCATGAGAGTCCCCACCTCGCTCGACGTCGAGCAGGCGCACCCACGGCTGCGCGCACTGACCGTCGTCGACGTCCGCACACCGGGCGAGTTCGCGTCCGGCCACCTCCCGGCCGCCGTCAACGTCCCCCTCGACCGGCTCGTACGGAGCCTGCCGGAACTGCGGCGGGCCGCCGAACGCCGCCCCCTGCTGATCGTGTGCGCCTCCGAAGCCCGCTCGGCCGACGCCGTCGCGACCCTCGCCCCGCACGGCATCCCCGCAACTGGTCTCACGGGCGGTACGCAGGCCTGGGCGGCCGGCGGCCACGCCCTGGAGTACCCCGGCGGTGCCCGGTCGCGGGCCGTGTGGGCGATGGAACGCCAGGTCCGCGGCGCGGCGGGTGCCCTCGTGCTGGCCGGTCTGCTCCTCGGGCTGCTCCTCCACCCGGCCTTCTCGCTGCTGTCCGCGGCGATCGGCGGCGGACTGGTCTTCTCCGCGCTCACCGGCACTTGCGGGATGGCGGTTCTACTGGGCCGGCTGCCGTTCAACCGGAGGGGCGCCGAGGTCCGTCCCTGAGGTCCGGCCCCGGCCGCGGCAACCTCACGGGGCCGCAGCGCGTCCTTGGGTACAGGACCCGCCGGCCGAGACGGCGCGTGCACCGCTGAGAGGACATGTGATGAGTGAGAAGGCCCGGCGGTTGTTCGACGCCCTCGACCTCGACCAGGACGGCACCCTGACACGGGCCGAGGTCATCGGTGCCCTGCGCTCGAAGGGTCCGACCCTCGCCGCGCAGGGAGCGATCCCGTTCTGGGGCGTGGGGGACACCGAGGAGTCCTCGGCCCTCTTCGACGCCGCCGACCAGAACGGCGACCGCGTGCTGAGCTTCGAGGAGTTCGCGGCCGTCGTCGACCGCCGCTTCGGCTGGTAGCCGCCGGGCCGTCCGGCGCGCTGCGCCCTGTGTGCGGTCGTCCCGCGTGCGGCCGCCGCCGGGCGGCGGGAGAATGGCGCGTGGGCGGCGGGGCGCCCACGCGGGCGGTTACGGCCCCGGCCGGTCCGCGGCACGACCAACCCGGACGGGGCGGACGAGTCAGGTGATCGCACATGTGCCGGTGGCTGGCGTATTCGGGAACCCCTGTGCTGCTCGACACCATCCTGTACAAACCCGCCCACTCGCTGATCGACCAGAGCCTCCACTCGAAGCTGGGCGTGGAGACGACCAACGGTGACGGTTTCGGCATCGGGTGGTATCCGGACGGCGGCAGCGGCGACGGCACGCCCGCCCTGATGCGGGACGTCGGTCCCGCATGGAACAACCGCAACCTGCGGGAGCTGTCGGACCATGTCACCTCCCCCGTGTTCTTCGCCCACATCCGGGCGTCGACGGGCACGGCGGTGCAGCAGACGAACTGTCACCCGTTCCGGCACGGCCGCTGGATGTGGATGCACAACGGAGCCATCGCCGGCTTCCACGCGATGCGGCGGGACCTCGCCCTGCTCGTCGATCCCGCGCTGTTCGGGGATATCGAGGGCACGACGGACTCGGAGGTCATGTTCTACCTGGCGCTCACCTTCGGCCTGGAGGAGGACCCTCCGGGCGCCGTCGCCAGAATGGTGGGGGTGGTGGAACGCGTCGGCCACGAGCACGGCGTGGAGTACCCGATGCAGATGACGGTGGCCGTCACCGACGGGGCCGCAGTGTGGGCCTTCCGCTACTCCAGCCAGGGCGCCTCGCGGTCGCTCTTCTACAGCAGCCGGGTGGACACGCTGCGCAGGCTGCACCCCGACGTGCGCTTCCTCCAGGACGTGTCCGACGAGACACGCCTGGTGGTGTCCGAGCCCCTCGGGAATCTGCCGGGGGCGTGGAACGAAGTGCCGGAGAGCAGTTACGGCGTCGTGCAGCCGGGTGCGGACGGGCTGTACCCCTTTACCCCGCTGGCCGCCTGACGTCGGCACGGGCCTCGGTACGCCCTTCCGCGAGCGCTCCCATGCCCGCACCCACACCCGCTCCCGCTCCGGCTTCCGGCGAGGGCACGGCGGTGGACGTGGCGACGCGGGGCAGGGCGTACGGGTGCTTCTCGGCCAGCCAGCCGACCAGTTGCTCACGCACCTCGCAACGCGCGGTCCACAGCCGGTCCGCGTCCTGGGCGGTGACGATCGCCCGGACCACGATGGTGGTGGGGGTGGTGTCGGTGACGGAGAGGTCCCAGCCGCGGCCGTCCCACGCCTCGCAGCCGTCCAGGATTTCCTTCAGCTTCTCGCGCATGAGGGAGACGGGGGCGGTGTGGTCGCAGTGGAGGAAGACCGTGCCGGTCATCTGGACACCGCCGCGCGACCAGTTCTCGAAGGGCCGCGAGGTGAAGTACGAGACGGGCATGGTGATCCGGCGCTCGTCCCAGGTGCGCACGGCGATCAGGGTGAGCGTCACCTCCTCGACCACGCCCCACTCACCGTCGACGACGACCGTGTCGCCGATGCGCACCATGTCGCCGAAGGCGATCTGGAAGCCGGCGAAGAGGTTGCCGAGGGTCGACTGGGCGGCCACGCCCGCGACGATGCCGATGATGCCGGCCGAGGCCAGTACGGACGTGCCGACGGCCCGGAAGGCGGGGAAGGTGAGCAGCATCGCGGCCGCCGCGACCACGGCGACGACGGCGGTGACGAACCTTCTGATGAGCGTCACCTGGGTGCGGACCCGGCGCACGCGGGAGGGGTCGCGGGTACCCAACGCGTAGTGGGCGTAGGAGGATTCCACGATGGCGGAGGCGATGCCGACGACGCACCAGGCGCCCGCGCCGATGAGTACGAGCGTCAGGGTCCGGCCCACGGCGGCCTCGTGCTCGCGCAGCGGCTGCCATTCGATCTGGCGGTACGCCCCGCGCAGCACCGCCGTGAACAGCAGCACCCGCACCGACGGCCCGCAGCGGCGCAGCATGTTCCACAGTGGTGTCTCGGGGTGGCGGGCGTCCGCCCGCCGTAGCAGAAGGTCGGTGAGGCGGCCCACGAAGAGGGTGAGCACGACGGAGCCGCCGAGGACGGCCAGCAGTCGGACGAAGCTGTTCATGACTCCCCGGTGTCAGGTCTCGGGAACGGGTCGGGGCGGTCGGGCGCCGACGGGCGCCCGACCGCCTGAGGTCCTCGGACCGCGGTCAGTCGTGCAGCATCTCCTCGCGCAGGGTCTCCAGCGTGCGGGCGAGCAGGCGGGAGACGTGCATCTGGGAGAGGCCGACCTCCTCGCCGATCTCCGCCTGGGTCATCTCCTGGCCGAAACGGAGCTCCAGGATGCGGGTGCTGCGTTCGTCCAGGCCGGCGAGCAGGGGTGCCAGGGCCTGGCGGTCCTCGACGGCCTCCAGGGCGGGGTCGAGGTCGCCGACGGTCTCGGCCAGGGAGCGGGCGGGCTGTCCGCCCGCGGGGGCCCCGGTGCCGCCGGCTTCGGTCTGGGGCGCGTCGAGGGACTGCGTGGAGTAGGCGTTGGCGGCCACCAGGCCCTCGCGGACCTCGTCCTCGGTGAGGCCCAAGTGGGCAGCGAGTTCCGCCGGGGTGGGCGCGTGGTCCGTCTCGGAGGTCAGCTCCTCCGTGGCCTTCGCGAGCAGCAGGCGCTGCTCCTGGAATCGGCGCGGGACGCGCACGGCCCAGGTGGTGTCGCGGAAGTGGCGCTTGATCTCACCTGTGATGTAGGGCACGGCGAGGGTGGTGAACTGGGTGTTGCGCTCGGGGTCGTAGCGGTCGATGGCCTTGATGAGGCCGATGATGCCGACCTGGACGATGTCCTCGTTCTCGGGGCCGCCGGGACGGTCGCGGAACGGGCGGGCGGCGAAGTTCACCAGTGAGATGTTCATCTCGATCAGGGTGCTGCGCACGTACTGGTACTCACGGGTGCCCTCTTCGAGGCTCCGCAGCCGCTCGAAGAACACCCGGGTCAGCTGCCGGGCGTCGACGGTCGACAGTTCCCGCGGGCAGGGCACCTCGGGCAGCCCGCTCAGCGCGGGTCCCGCTGCGGCGCCACCGGCGGGGGTGGTGGCCGTCGTGGCGGGCGTCGTCGAGGTGGTGGCCTCGGTCGTGGCCGTCATGGTCATCGTCTTCGCTCCTTGGGCACAGGTGCTTGCGGCGCGTTGTGCGATCTCTCGGTCGCTCGTTGCTCGGTCGCTGCGGAAGTCCCCTTCCGCTTCCCTGCACCCTGCCGGGGCCTCGGACACACGTCAAGTTATACCGGAAAGACTTTTCTGGATTTGCTTTTCGCGAGTCATCCCTACGAGAATGTCGGGGTGGAGAACGAGCACACGAGTCGCCGGAACCACTGGACCTTTCTGACGAACCACGCCCGGGTCCTGATCGCCATCGCGCGCGACCCGGGGATCCGGCTGCGCGACATCGCGGCGGGCTGCGACCTGACCGAGCGCACCGTTCAGGCGATCGTCACGGACCTGGAGACGGACGGGTACCTCACCCGGACCCGGGACGGACGGCGCAACCGCTACGCCATCGCGCCCGGCGCGCGCTTCCGCCACCCGGCGGAGGCCGGCCGTGAGATCGCCGGCCTCCTGGCCTACCTGGCGGGGCCCCTGGGCGCCCCGACGGGGCCGCCCGGCCCCAAGGCCGCGGACGGCGTCCACAACGACAGGGCCCTTCCCCTGCTGTGACGCGTGCAGCTGTGATGCCTGCCGCGGTGACGCACCCTGTGTTCGTGAGCCGCGCCTACCGGGCCACCTTGCAGGCGGTCACCGCGGTGCCGTTCGTCACACCGCCGCCCTCGGTCAGGGCCGTCACACACCCCCCTGGTCACCGCTCTGCCCGGTGGAGCACGCCGCCCTGACGTAGGACGGGACCTCGCCGCCCTGCAGCTCCCGCTCGACCTGGTTGATGCAGGCCGTGGCGTCCGCGTGCGCGGCGGGGGCCGTGCCGCCGAGTGCGAGGGTCAGGCCGGTGAGGACACCTGCGACACGTGTCGACGTACGCATGGAACACACCTGCTCTCAGGGTTCGTCGTGCGGCCCGGCGCCCACACGCCTGCCGGATCCGCAGCGAACGCGCCCCGAGCGCCCCCGAGCGCCGGCTGCCGGGCGTACGGCCACCGGGCCGGCTCGGCCGGATCTCTTCCCCTCCTTCGACGCTGGAGCAGCCGCCTGCCGCACGCACCCGCTAGTGGTCCGCGAGCAGGCCTTCGAAGAACTCCCAGTCCAGGCGCTGTGCTTCGGCACCGGCCGGAACCGCCGCCCACGTCTTCTCCAGCCAGGACTCCAGTTGCGCCCGGTCCAGCACGAAGAGGGCGTACGGGGGCGCCGTACCCAGCCGCAGGAGGACCTGTCCCGCACGGCCGGGTCCGGCGGACGGCCGGACCCGCACCTCCCCCGTTCCCGCCAGGGTGCGCAGGCCCCTGGCCAGGAGGTCTCGGCCGATCAGCCACGTCACGTCGTGGGCCCCCACGGGATGGAAGGTGACCTCGACCCCCAGCGGCTCTGCGGACGACCACTGGAACGTGGCCCGGAGGGGGAACCGCAGCCGGGTCCTGACCTGGTGGATCTCGGTGGTCCAGGTCAGGTTCTGCTCGGGGACGCGAGGCCGGTGGTCCATGATGACTCGTCTCTGCAGGAGGGCGACGGGCGGCAGGGGGCCGGGGTCGCACCGTCCGGCCGGAACGGCACGACGACACGACGGCACGACGACACCGAGTGCCATGGCTCGCGTCTGCTCGTTCGCCCGCGTCCGAAACAGCGGGATCCGGACATGCCCCCGAACAGGGGTACGGCTCGACGGTGCGCGGGCCATCGGGGGGAACCGCGGACGTGTCGGGCCCCGGAGTCTCCCTGTCCGCGCGGATAGTCGTGACGGGCACTCTCGAGCGTCCGCGGTCCGCCGCGGCATGCCCGCGCCGATGTTTTTCGCAGAAGAGGGCCGAAAATGAACAAGTCCGTATTGATGTGCGCGCTGGCCGCAGGCCTGGCGCTCGGCCCGCTGGGCGGCGCCGGGTGGGCCGCCCAGCAGCACGGGGCCGCGCCGGCCGCCGCCGCGCCCCGGGCCGCGTACCCGGTGGGTGAGGTGGTCTCGGACGCGCCCCTCCACGTACGCGAGAGGGCGACGGTGTACTCCCCCGTCGTCAAGTCGCTCCGCCCCGGTCAGCGGGTACTCCTCCACTGCCAGAAGCGCGGCGGCTGGGTGGACGGCAACCCCGTCTGGTACCGCCTCCAGGGCTCCAAGGGCTGGGTCTCGGCCCGCTTCGTCCACGACCACCAGCCGGTCCGCGCCTGCTGACGGTCCGCCGGCGCACTGCGGACCCCAGAGGGTGTCTCGCCGGTCACCCCTGATGCACGCCTCATGCGCACCTGGCCGACAAGGCACCCTCCTTCACCTCCGCGGGCCTCCCGGCCTCCCGGCCTCCCGGCAGTCGACATACGTCGCCACCACCTCGATGTCGCCGGTGCGCGAGGTCGACCCGCCGCGGGTCGTCGCCCAGTACGTCGAGGTCGGCGCGCTTGCCCGGGGGGTGAGGCCGCCCGCGCTGTCCTCCCAGCGGCAGGCGTGGGCGCCCGCGGACAGCCGGTCGCCGCCGAAGCCGGTGCGCAGGCCGAGATCGGGGGGCTTGGGGATGCCGTCGGCCTCGTGCGCGCCGACCGGACGCAGCCGGTCGGCGGGGACCATCAGCTGACCCGCGGCGGCAACAGCCCGTTTTCACGCGCGCGTTGGTAGGCGCCGAGTGCGACCGGAGTGTGCCCGAAGAGGGCGCCGCCGATGCCCGCCTCGGCGCAGGCGGCGATGCCCTCGGCCGGGCAGGTGCGGGCGGCGCGCCGGATGGGTTCGGCCAACTCCTCCTCGGGCCAGGGCAGTCGTAGCGCCCGGGCGGCGCCCATGGCGCCCTCGGCGAGAAAGCCGTTGCCGCTGGGACGCGCCCTGGCCGTCGCCGAGGACAGCAGCACCTTCGTCCCCTACCCCGGGAGAGCTGACCGGCCGGAAACCGGCGGGACCCAACGGGAACCAGGCCGCGACGGCATCCGACCACCTGCGCGGAACTGGCGGGGCGGTGGCTCCGTGAGCGAATCCTCGGATCAGGGAATGTCGATGGCCGATGAACAGCAGTCCGCAGTCCAGGCACCCGCGTCCACGGGGCGGTGGGGCCCTCCCCCGGCGCTGACCGGCTTCGTGGTGCTGCTCCTGGCGATGTTCGCCCTCGCGTACGGGGTCGGTTCCGCGGCCGGGCCGGTGGCGCCCGGCATGCGGAGCACCGTGGGCGACGCCGGTTCCTCCGGGCGGTCCGGTCCCGGCGGCGGGAACATGGGCGGTCACCTCGGCGGTGACCGGTGACGGCGGAGGGGAGCACGGTCGCCGGGGTGACCACCGACCTCGTCGTCCGAGGCATGACCTGTGCGGCGTGCGTGAACCGCGTGGAGAAGCGGCTGGCCCGCATCGACGGGGTGACGGCCGCGGTCAACCTGGCCACGGGCCGGGCGCGCGTGCACCACCCGGCGGACGTCCCGCCCGCAGACCTCTTGGCGGCGGTCGAACGGGCCGGATACGGGGCGGAGTTGGTGCCGCCGCCCGCGCCACGGGCCGCGCCGGGGACCGCAACCGGTCCGGACGGTCCGAGCGGCCGGAGCGCTCCGCCCGGTCCGGATGATCCCGACGACCCGGACGACCCCGCCGGTCCGACACGGGAGGAGGCACGCAAGGACCGCGAACGCCTGCTGATCACCGCCCTGCTCTGTCTGCCGGTCCTCGTCCTGTCGATGGTTCCCGCCCTGCAGTTCCGCAACTGGCAGTGGCTGTGCCTCGTACTGGCCGCCCCCGTGGCGGTCTGGAGCGCCCTGCCGTTCCACCTCAGGGCGGCCCGCGGACTGCGGCACTCGGCGGCCACCATGGACACCCTCGTCTCGCTCGGCGTCATCGCGTCCTTCGCATGGTCCCTGTACGCGCTGTTCCTCGGCGGCGCGGGCGATCCCGGCATGCGGATGCCGTTCAGCCTCCTGCCCTCGGCCGGAACCGAAACCGAAACCGCGCACGTCTACCTGGAGGCGGCGGTCGCCGTCCCGCTCTTCGTGCTCACCGGCCGCCATCTGGAGGCGCGTGCCCGGCGCGGCACGGGTGCGGCACTGCGCTCCCTCGCCGGGCTGGCCGCCAAGGACGTGACGGTGAGCGAGGGCGGCAGGGAGCGCCGAATGCCCATAGAGGAGCTCGTACCGGGACAGGGATTCGTCGTCCGGCCCGGGGAACGGGTCGCGACCGACGGCGTCGTGGTCTCGGGCAGCTCGGCCCTGGACCTGTCGCTGATCAACGGGGAGAGCGATCCCGTCGAGGTGGGCCCCGGCCGGGCGGTGGTGGGCGGCGCGGTCAACATGGGCGGCCTGCTCCTCGTACGGGCCACGGCGGTCGGCGCCGACACCCGCCTGGCCCGGATCACGCACCTGGTCACGGAGGCCCAGGCGGGCAAGGCGCGGGCCCAGCGCCTGGCCGACAGGGTGGCGGGCGTCTTCGTCCCCGCCGTGCTCTCCCTGGCCGTCACCGTGCTCGGCTTCTGGCTCGGCGCCGGAGCCGACCCCCAGGCGGCCGTCACCGCGGCCGTCGCGATCCTCGTCGTGGCCTGCCCGTGCGCTCTGGGCCTGGCCACCCCCACCGCCCTCATGGCCGCCACCGGCCGCGGCGCCCGCCTCGGCATCCTGGTCAGGGGGCCGCAGGCACTGGAGGCCCTGCGGCACGTCGACGTGATCGTCCTGGACAAGACCGGCACCCTCACCACCGGCCACATGTCCGTCGTACGGGTCACGGGGACCGCCGGCGGGATCGGCCGGGAGGCCGCCCTCCGGCTGGCCGGGGCGGTCGAGCAGGGCTCCGAGCACCCGCTGGGCCGCGCGGTCGTCGCCTACGCGCAGCGCGTGGCGTCCGAGGGCCCGCTGCCGGCGGTCACCGGCTTCCTGGCCGTCCCCGGCAGCGGCGTCACCGGGATCGTGGAGGGCCGCCGGGTGGAGGTGCGCACGCCCGGCGAGGGCCTGCCCGCCTCCCTGGCACACGCGCTGGCCGAGGCTGAGGCCGCCGCGCTCACCCCGGTCCTGGTCCGGGTGGACGGCTTCGACGAGGCGCTCATCGCACTGGGCGACGTGCTGCGGTCCGGCAGCTACCGGGCGGTGGACCGGCTGCGGCGGCTCGGCGTGGAACCGGTCCTGGCCACCGGCGACCGGGAGGCCACCGCGCGGGCCGTCGCCCGGGAGCTCGGCATCACGCAGGTGCACGCCCACTGCACTCCGGAAGGCAAGGCGGCGCTCGTCCGGCAGCTGCGCGGCCATGGCCGCCGGGTGGCCGTGATCGGGGACGGGGTCAACGACGCGGCGGCCCTGGCGGAGGCGGATCTCGGCATCGCGATGGGCAGCGGCACGGACGTGGCCATCGGGGCCGCCGACGTGACCCTCGTACGGGGTGACATCGAAGCGGTCGCCGACTCGGTCCGCCTCGCCCGCCGCACCCTGGCGACGATCCGGCTCAACCTGGTCTGGGCGTTCGGCTACAACGCGGTGACCGTGCCGCTGGCGGCCGTGGGGCTGCTGGGCCCGATGCTCGCCGCCGCCGCGATGTCCGCCAGCTCGCTCCTCGTGGTGGCCAACAGCCTGCGCCTGCGCACCTGGCAGCCCGCGCCGCATCGCCTCGCCACCCCCGTACGGAAGGCACCCCGTTGATGCACCTCCTGCGCGTTGCGATCCGAACGGCCGGCCGGGCGGGGAACCGGATGGTGAAGGCGGTGGCCGAGGGCCGCCGGCCCAGCCGCCGGAGCCTGCGCGAAGGGCTGCTCGCCACGCTGGTACCCGTGATGGCCTGTCTGACGATGCTGGTGGGTCTGACGGCCTGGACCAAAGCGGGGGCCGCGGGCAGCCCGGCACGGATCGACGTCGGCGTGGGCCGGATCCTCCTCCCCGCTGCGGGCGAGGAGCGCACCACGGCCTTCTTCCGGATCGCCAACACCGGCGACTCCGACGACCAGTTGGTGGGGGTGACCTCGCCGGTCGCGGGCGAGATCACGCTGAACCGGCACGAGCGGGTCGGCGAAGGCGGCGAAGCCACGCGCACGGTCTCCTCCGCGAACATCCCGGCGGGTGACTTCCTGGTCATGACGCCCACCACCCTGGACCTGACGATCAAGGTCAAGACCCGTCGGCAGGTGGGCGACGCACTGCCGTTCGTGCTGCACTTCCGCCGCAGCGGACCGGTGGACGCGGTCGCGTTCGTGGTACGGCCCCGCGACTGGGGAGTGTCGTCGAAGTAGCGGCCCCGCCCTTCGGGCGGCCCACGCTACTTCGACGACACCAGGCGTGCCCTGTCGATCGGGCCGCGATCCCGGCACGATCGGAGGGACACCCCCGGGGGGTGCCCTCCCGCTCGCTCGTTCACCCGCCGGGACCAGTGCGGCGGGGGCGGCCGGCCAGGACAGAGCGGCGGACCGGGCTTAGCGTGGCAGGTGGAGAGTCGGCCACCGCCGGCGAACGGCAGACGTCATCACGGCAGGAGGTCGGCCATGAGTACGGCGCAACCTGAGGGCGCCCGGTCCCCGGACGGCGACGCGGAAACCTACGAGGTCGTCTTCGCGGCCGCGGACGGGGTCGGCGAAGACGTTGTCCGGATGACCCGCACCAGCGCGGCGGGACCGGGCGGGCACCCCGTCTACGAGGACGCCACCGGCATCGTCCGGGCGGAGATCAGCAGCGGCGGCGAGGTACGGGTGCTGGCGACGGGCGGAGGCCAGGAGCCGGCCCGCGTGCTGCGGGCCCGAGCGGTGACCTGACGCCGGCACCACCGCCCCGGCCTGGCCGGCAGGCCGGGCCCGCGCCCGTCCCGTACCCGGGAGGAGCAGGCCGGATGGGCGGAGCCTGCGCAGGGAGCAGCCCCGCCCGGCACCGGTGGGCGCGGACGTCAACGGGGGACGCGCACGTGGATCGTCTTCCCTCCCGCCGCATGGTGGCGGATCCCCACGTCGGTCCCCAGCCGGTTGACCAGGTGCCACCCCCAGCCCCCCTCGCCGCGCCGGTCGGGCCTCTTGGATTCCGGCTCGGCGTCGCTGGTGTCAGTGACCTCGATGTCGATCCCGTTCGACGCGAGACGGACCTCCAACAGGCAGCCCCCGCCCGTATGGCGGACGGCGTTGGTGACGAGTTCACTGATCAGCAGGAGCGCCGTGTCCACCGTCACCAGCGGGAGCGGCTGGTCATCGCTCGCCGCGGCCGCGGCCGCGGCGAGGTGGGCCCGGGCCGCACGCCGGGCCTGGGACGCTGCGTTCCGGCCGTGCAGGTCGAGGTGCAGTATCAGCTGGAGAGGCATGGAACCGCTCTCCTGGAACCGTAGAAAAAGATCGCATCCCGGCACGTGTCCGGTGTTGCGCTTCCTGTGTGCGCCTGCCCGCCCGTCCACCCTTCACGCGTCCGGCCTCCGTGCCCGTCCGCACACGTTCGGTGGCCGGCGCCACGGGCGGAGAGCGGTCCGTCAGCGGGCGGGTTCCGCCTCGGCGGCCCGGGCGGACAGCGGGGTGGCGATGTCCTCCAGGGAGCGGCCCTCGGCCGCGACCGCGTAGAAGACGGCGACGAGTCCGGCCGCCACCATCAGCCCGGCGCCGATGGAGAAGGCGAGGACCGCGTCGGAGACCACCCCGCTGGAGGTGAGCCCGGCGAAGATCAGCGGACCGGAGATGCCGCCGGCGGCGGTGCCGACGGCGTAGAAGAAGGCGATCGACATCGCCCGGGTCTCCATCGGGAAGATCTCGCTGACGGTCAGGTACGCGGAACTGGCCCCGGCGGACGCGAAGAAGAGCACCACGCACCAGCAGGCGGTCATGGTCACGGCGGTGAGCCGCCCCGCGCCGAAGAGCCAGGCGGTCGCGAACAACAGCACACCGGACAGGATGTAGGTGCCC
The DNA here is from genome assembly GCF_040638905.1 of Streptomyces virginiae. Taxonomy (GTDB): domain Bacteria; phylum Actinomycetota; class Actinomycetes; order Streptomycetales; family Streptomycetaceae; genus Streptomyces; species Streptomyces virginiae_B. The sequence goes on from NZ_JBEZYV010000001.1 coordinate 99,981, forward strand.
GCGATCATCGGCCGTCGGCCGAGCGTGTCGAACAGGCGGCCCAGGAACAGCGGGCCGAGGAAGTTCCCGAAGGCCACGACGGCGAAGTAGTAGCCGGTCACGGAGCTGGAGACGTCGAAGAACGTGATCAGGATGGATCCGAAGCCGAAGGTGATGGCGTTGTAGAGGAAGGCCTGCCCGACGAAGAGCGAGAGGCCGAGGACGGCCCGGCGCGGGTAGGTGCGGAACACCGTCTTCGCGATCTCCCCGAAGCCGATGCTGCGCCGCACGGTGATGGTGATGGCCCGGTCGGGCTCGGGCAGTGGCCGTCCCGTCTCCTCCTCCACCCGGCGTTCGACGTCCGCGACCAGGTCCTCCGCCTCCTGCGTCCGGCCGTGGATGAACAACCAGCGCGGGCTCTCCGGTACGTGGCGCCGTACGAGCAGGATGACCAGGCCCAGGACGACCCCGAGGGCGAAGGTCAGCCGCCAGCCCACCGACGGTGCGAAGACGTCGGTGTTGAGGGCGACCACCGACAGCAGGGCCCCGGCCACGGCGCCGAGCCAGAAGCTGCCGTTGATGATCAGGTCGACGCGGCCGCGGTACTTGCTGGGGATGAGCTCGTCGATCGCCGAGTTGATGGCCGCGTACTCGCCCCCGATGCCGAAGCCGGTCAGGAAGCGGAAGAGGAAGAACCACCAGACGGAGAAGGAGAGGGCGGTCAGGGCCGTGGCCCCCAGATAGACGGCCAGCGTGATCAGGAAGAGCTTCTTGCGGCCGAAGAGGTCGGTGAGCCGCCCGAAGAACAGTGCCCCCGAGCACGCGCCCGCCACGTACAGCGCGGCCGCGAGACCGGTGACCTGCGCGTCGGTGATGGGCAGTCCGCTGCCGTCCTCGGAGAGGCGGCCGGCGATGCTGCCGACGACGGTGACTTCCAAACCGTCCAGGATCCAGACGGTGCCGAGCCCGATCACGATCATCCAGTGCCACCGCGACCAGGGCAGCCGGTCCAGTCGGGCGGGCACCTTCGTGGTGACGGTTTCCATGGTCGTCGACCCTCCTGTCCCGGACATGCCGCGCGTCTGCCCCTGTCGATCAGGAGCAAACGGGGTCAAGAGGCGGGCGCGTGGGGTCAGGAGGCGGGCGCGTCCGGGCCCGGGCCGCGGGTCACGTCGGCCACCTTCACGTCCTCAGTCTCCGGGGCGCCGAACGCCTCGGCGACGACCCCGCTGCCGCCGGCGGTGACCTCCAGGGCCACGTGGCCGCCCATCACGCGCAGGTCGACCCTGACCCGGGGCGCGCCCGCGCGGTCCGGCATCCGGTGGATCCGCGAGAGGGGGTAGTCGAGTCCCGTCAACTGCTTCTGCATCGCCTCGTAGCCGGTCGGCTTCGCGCCCTTGAAGGCGTCGCCGACCCGCTTCACGTGCTCGGCCCCGACGCACTTCTCGGTACCGGTCAGCGGTACTTCCCGGGCCGGCGCGGGCGAGGCCGAGCCGCCGGCCGGCTTCGACGGGGGCGCGGCATCGTCCAGCGGTACGGGGATGTCCCCGTCGGCGTTCGGGACGCCCGGCGGGGTCTGGCCCGGCCCGTACCTCGGCGTGGGTACGGCCTCCGCGCCCGGCAGGTCCTCCGGCTTCGGGACGCCGCCACCGCCCGTGCCGTTCGGGGCGTCCGGGCCGCAGCCCTGCGCGGTACGGCTCATCAGGGCGAGGAAGCGCACCTCCTGATCGCCGCCGGGCGACGACGGGTCACGCGGCTCGTCCCCCACCGTGCTGCCCGCGGAGGCCCGTTCGGGGGTGTCGTTCTGGGCGCCGCAGCCGGAAAGGACCATGCAGCCGAGCGCGGCCGCCAGTACGGGCTTGAAGAGAGACGTCGATCGCATGCAGGAATCATGCGCGACGCCGATCACCTCGTACATGAGTACTCGTACTCATCGTGATCGGGATCCAACAATCAACAAAACCGGGTGTTTTGATCGGCGCGGCAATGCTTTGCGGACAACAAAAGCCCTCCTTACGGTCCTGCTTGTCGATCACCGCCGGTCGACTTGATCGAGAGGGAAACACCCATGCGCAGAACTGCGCTCCCTGTCGTGGTCGCCGTGTCCCTGGCCCTGCTGCTCCCGCAGCAGATGGCCTCGGCCACCGAGCTGCCCACGCAGCCCCTCGCCCAGGGCGAGATCCAGAACATCGGCCCGGGCATGTACGTGTCCGAGAGCAACAGCTACCAGATCGCCGAGAACGACGTGCCCGCGGGCCTCATGGGCCGCTCCCACACGATCGTCGCCCAGGCCCAGGGCGTGTCGCAGGCCCAGGACGCCCCCGCCACCCGCTCCGACCTGGGCGTGTTCGGACCCAGCTGGGAGGCCGAGTTCCTCGGCGGGCAGCTCAACCGGAAGCTGACCACGGGCAATGGTGCGATCACCACGACGTACCTGGACACCAACGAGTCCACCCGCTACGACCTGACCGACTCGGTCGCCGGCCCCAACGGCGGCAGCGTCAACACGTACAAGTCGGCGGACGGCTCGACCGTGGTCGAGAGCATCACCTGGGACGACCTGCTCGGCACGCTGAAGACGACCGCCGTGGAGACCCTGAACGTCAACCTGACCACCGTCGAGTCCGGTGACCAGGCCCCGGTCGACCAGTCGGGCAACCCGATCCCCGCGGCCGACCTGAAGACCTCCTTCACGTGGAAGCAGGTCGGCGGCGGCGGCGACAACTGGCGCGTCACCGCGGTGGGAAGCAAGGCGTTCCAGCAGTCCACGGTCTCCTACGACTCCGTGGGCCGTGTCTCCGCCGTCAAGGAGCCTGCCCGCGGGGAGACCCCGGCGCAGTCCCTCAAGGTCAACTACGCCACCGCCACCACCGCTTCGGGCAGTGCCCTCGGTGACGTCAACGGCCAGGTGAAGGACATCACCCTCACCGTCGACCAGACCGTGCAGACGCTGGCCCGCTACTCCTACGACACCTCCGGCCTGCTGCGGAAGGTCACCAACCCGGCGGAGGGCAGCGAGCTCAACGCCTACACCTACGACGGCAGCGACCGCGTCGCCACCGCCACCTCCGACAACGGCGCCCGCTGGGAGCTGACCTTCTCCGGTAGCGCCGCCGCCCCGCAGGCGCAGGAGACCACCGGCACCGTCCCGGTCGCGGGCAGCGCGATGTCGGGTGCGCCCAGCATCGCCCAGGGTGAGGGCATCACCCCGGCCGCCTCGGACTTCAGCGGCTCGGAGATCACCGACCCGCAGGCGTACCCGCGTCACTGCTCCACCGCCGTGTCGTGGATGTGGTACCAGTACAGCGGCTGCGCCACGAAGGTCGCCCACTACGGCTGGAAGAACCCGTACTGGAAGCAGACGCCCACCAAGGCCTGGGTGATCGGCGTCAACGGCGACCACTGCACCAGCGCATCCGACAAGCCCGGAGGCTGGGACTTCCGTGCCGCCTGTGACTCGCACGACTACGGCTACGGCACCATCGGCAACAGCTACAAGGGCTACCGCTACTACCTGGACCGCAACAAGGGCATTTCAGTCGATGTCGCGTTCTACAACATCCTGTACAACAACACCTGCCCTGCCTACTTCTGGAAGGGTGCCTGCCGGTCGACCGCCTACACCTACTACACGGCCGTCTTCTACTTCGGACGCCCCAAGAACGGCGCCAACGCCACCTGATCCGTCAGCTGTCCCGGCCCCGTTGAACGCGAGGGGGCCCGGCAACGAGAAAGCCTCGCTGCCCGGCCCCCTTTTGCGCGCCCGAACACCCCTTCACGAGCTGGAGTAGTAAGTGAAAAGACCCGTATGGGCCTTGGTGACCGCCACCGCGGCGGCCCTGGTGCTCACCGCGATACCGGCGCCCGCCAACCCGCTCCTCGGCACCAGCCCGGCTTCCGCGGCGCCGACCGGCCCGGTCGACCCGCCGCTCCTCGACGAGACGGCGAGCGGCGGCACCGTCCGCGTCAACGTCGTCACCGACCAGCGCACGGACCTGGCCTCGGCGTCCGAGGCGGGCCAGACCCTCGTGTCCTACGACACCCTGCCGATGGTCACCCTCCGGGTGAACCGTGCGGGTCTTGACGCACTGAACTCCAAGCCCGGCGTCCTCAGCGTCACCGAGGACGTGCCGGTCCCGCCGACGCTGAACGAGTCCACCGTCAAGATCGGCAGCGACAAGGCCGCCACCGCCGGGAAGACCGGCGCCGGCACGGCCGTCGCGGTCCTCGACACCGGCGTCGCCACCAAGCACCCGTTCCTGTCGGGCCGCGTCAAGACGGAGGCCTGCTTCTCCGTCAACGACGAGAGCTACGGCGCCACCAGCCTCTGCCCGAACGGCAGCGCCGAGCAGGCGGGCCCGGGTAGCGCCGACGCCGAGGCCGGCGCCTGCGCCACCGTGGGCACGGCGTGCTCCCACGGAACGCACGTCGCCGGCATAGCCGCCGGCAACGGAGCCGGCATCAGCGGGGCGCCCACCCGCGGTGTCGCCCCCGGCGCGGACATCGTCGCCGTCCAGGTGTTCTCGAAGTTCGACTCCGACGAGTACTGCGGCGCCGGAGCCAGTCCGTGCGTGCTCAGCTTCACCAGCTCCCAGATCAAGGGACTGGAGAAGGTCCACGCGCTCAAGAAGGCCGGCACCAACATCGTCGCCGCCAACATGAGCCTGGGCGGCGGACGCTGGACGACGGCCTGCGCCGCCGACCCCCGCAAGCCGATCATCGACAGCCTGCTCACGGAGAACGTGGCCACCGTCGTCGCGGCGGGCAACAACGGCTACACCGACGCCGTCAGCGCCCCCGGCTGCGTGTCCTCCGCCGTCACCGTGGGCTCCACCACCGATGACGACCAGGTCTCCACCTTCAGCAACCGCGGCCCGCTGCTGGACCTGTTCGCGCCCGGCACCTCGATCGTCTCCTCCGTGCCCGGCAACACCTATGCCAGTAAGAACGGCACCTCGATGGCCGCCCCGCACGTGGCCGGCGCCCTCGCCGTGCTGAAGCAGACCTACCCCACCGAGGGCATCGACAGCCTGGTGTCGCTCCTCGCCACCAGCGCCGCCTCGGTCACCTACAGCGGTACGAGCACGCCCCGCATCGACCTCGGCAAGGCCGTCACGGCGATCGAGCCGAAGCCGGAGGCGGACAAGAAGCCCCGCTCCTTCCAGGTCGACAACGACCTCGACGTGAACATCCCCGACGCCCCCACCGGGGCGGGCACGCCCGGCACGCCGGCCGTCTCGCCGGTGACCGTCACCGAGTACCCCGGCAACGCACCGAAGAACCTCACCGCGTCCGTCAACATCACCCACGCCTACCGGGGCGACATCAAGCTGGAACTCCTCTCGCCCACTGGCAAGACGTACCTGCTCAAGAACGCCAGCGCCTCCGACGGCGCCGACAACATCATCGCGCAGTTCGCCGTGGACGCCTCCGACTCGCCCGCCAACGGCGAGTGGAAGCTGCGGATGACCGACACCGACGACGGTGACGCGGGCAAGCTGACCACCTGGTCGCTGATCTTCCCGACGCCGTTCGAGAAGACCACCAGCCAGGTCATCCCCGACACCGGCACCCTCTCCTCGACCATCAACGTCTCGGAGATCCCCGGCAACGCCTCCGGCCCGCTCCAGGTCTACACGAACCTCACCCACACCAAGATCGGTGACCTGCGGCTCGTCCTCACGAGCCCCGACAACCGGTCCTTCACCCTCAAGCCGTACGGCTCCGAGGCCGGCGGCACCCTCCAGACCACCTACGGAGTGGACGCCACCGACGCGACCGCGAACGGCACGTGGACGCTGAAGGTCACCGACTCGGCCGGTGGTTCCACCGGTGACCTCAAGGGCTGGTCGCTCGGGTTCCCGTCGTACGAGAACCAGACCGTGAAGGCGATCCCGGACAAGAACTACACGGAGATCTGGACCAAGGCCGACGGCCTGTCCGGCGTCGGATCCGACAAGCTCCAGGTGTTCGTGCACGTCGAGCACCAGGCCCTGTCCAACCTCAAGATCGACCTGATCGCCCCGGACGGCTCCTTCCACCTGCTCAAGGCGGCCGGTACGAGCGGCACGTCCACCGGGTCGGGCGTCTTCAAGAAGACCTACACGGTCAACGGGACCGACCTGCCCGTCAACGGCTGGTGGAAGCTCCGCGTCGACGACGTCATCACCGGCAACACCGGCACGGTCAACAACTTCGTCGTCAGGTTCTGAGCCGGCTTCCGGCACCCCGACGACCGACGGCGAACGGCGCGCCCTCCGCACCCGCGGGTGCGGGGCGCGCCGCCCCCGGCCCCGGACACACGAAAGGCTCCTCCGCTCATGAAGAAGACCTCCCGCGCACGCCTCGGCACCGCGCTCGCCACGGTCACGGCGGCCACGGCCCTGGTCGCGGCAACCGCCACCAGCGCGCACGCGGCCGAGCACAAGGTCACCTCGAACTGCGACGTGACGTGGATCAACTGCGCCAACGAGCCCCTGCTGATGCTCTTCTACAACTCGAAGGAGCTGGCCGTCAAAGACGGCTCCTACACCTCCAGCTGGGCCCAGTTCTACGGCAACGTCAGCGACTACACGGGGACCAGCCAGTACCAGGGCTCCACGCTCACCACCTTCCGGTACGTCTTCAACGGCAGCGGCACCGGGGCCTGGCAGTACATGAAGAACAACGCCGCCTCGGTGCAGAACTGCTCGGGCACCGACGCCTACCGCGTGTACTTCAACTCCGGCTACGGCGGCACCTCCCAGTACTTCCAGAAGCGGGAGCCCTACGGAAACTGCCCCTGGTCGAACCTGATCTCCGCGCTGAAGAACGAGAACGCCTCCCAGCACTTCGCCTGACCCGCTCGCCCCTCCCCCTTTCTCTCTCCCTCTCCCCCTCGAAAAGGAAGCCGAGACCGTGAAGTTCAACCAGCGCGCATCCGCCGCCGCGATCGTGGTGGTCGCGGCCACCAGCCTGCTGACCTCCTGCGCCGGCGGCGGCACGTCGTCCGTCACGTCGGCGGCGCCCGTGGCCGGGGACCGGCCCCTGGTCGACAAGGCCAAGTGGCCCAAGGCCACCCCGGAGCGCGGTCTGGCCCGGGGGCTGACGCTCCCGCTCGAGGCCTACATGCAGACCTTCGAGGAGACCGTCGTCCTCGACGGGGCCGTGCGCAAGCTCCAGGAGCGGTGCATGGCCGACTACGGCCTTCCGGTCCAGCTGCCGGTGGAGGGCACCAACCCGCCGCCCAGCGACAACGACGCGAACATGGAGCGGCGTTACGGTCTCACCGACCGGGAGACGGCGGCCGCCCACGGGTACGGCCTGCCCGACGAGACCGCCGAGCCGGTGCGACAGAAGGTCCCGGAGCTGGAGCCGGTGGAGTTCGAGGTGCTGACCGGCCGGAAGCTGCCCGCCGCCGCCGCGAAGGGTGCGCCGCAGCAGAGCCCCGAGCGCGCCCGCGACTCGTACAACGGCAAGAAGCTCCACGAGGGCGGTTGCACGAACTGGGCGGCCCGGCAGATCGAGAAGCCCACGCAGGACGACCTGACGTTCGTCGCCGAGCTGAACGGGAACTCCTTCACCGAGTCGATGAAGCTGCCGGCCGTCACGAAGGCCCTGGGCGAGTGGTCGCAGTGCATGGACGGCAAGGGCCACAAGGGCCTCGCCACCCCCTTCGACGCGGCCGACCGGGTGCCCCACGTGCAGGGCCGGCCCTCCCCGGAGGAGGTCGCCATCGCCGTCGCCGAGGTCGACTGCAAGACGCAGACCGGTCTGGTCGACGTGTGGTTCAAGGAGGAGTCCAGGCTCCAGAGCGCGCTCATCGCCCAGCACCTCGGCACGCTGGACCCGATCCGGTCCCGCAACGGCGCCGCGGTGAACGCCGCCGGCAGCAAGGCCGGCCGCTGACCGCCCCCGTCCGCCCGGGCGCCGGCTCACGTGGAATGGGACACGATCTGGGTGACGACCCACACGGCCCACGCCACCATCTTCTCCGCCGCCGTCCTGCCCGGGGCGCGGGACCAGGCGGCCGGACCGACCGTGCCCACCATCCAGTAGCCGAGCCTGATGCCGTGCTCGCCGTGCACCTCCGTCCCCGCGTCGCCGAACAGGGCGAAGTCCGATCAGCACTGCACTGCCGACCCGTTCCGCACGGGAGTGGGGCACGCCCGTTCGCACAGGGAGGCAGCCGACGCCATCCGGAGCGACGCGGATTCAGGGTCCGAGCGTCCCCCGGCGGACGGCCCGCACACCGAACCACTGTTCGGCGCCGTACTCCACGAAGCGCTCCCACTCGGTGAAGCCCAGCTTCGCCGCGAGGCGCATCGCGCGGTCGTTGGCGCTCTGGGTGCACAGCACCACGGGCTCGCCGGGAAGTACGCCGGCGAACCAGTCGAGGGCCGCCGCGCACGCCTCGGCGGCGTAGCCGCGTCCCCAGGCCCGTGGCAGGAACATGTAGCCGAGCTCGGTCTCCCCGCCGTCCGGCCGGACGTGTCCGGGACGTCCCGGGTCGCGCGGGTCGCGCGTGACCATGCCGATCATCGCTCCGTCGAGGTCGATCACGAAGAAGCCCGGACGCCGGCCGGGCACCTCGGGCACCGCACGCTCCAGCTCGGCACGCGGTCGCGAGCCGCCGACGTAGGTGCCCACCTCCGGCGAGGCGAACAGTTCGACGAACGCCGCACGGTCCCGGGCCTCGGACTCGCGCAGCACGAGCCGCTCGGTCCGTATCGGGGCGGTCGGCCAGGCCACTTGATCGAGTAAGTGCATGAACATGAACGTATCGCACCGTAGGCGCACGGTCGGGTCAGTGTCAGTGGGCCGTCAGTCGGGCCAGGTGCCGGTGAGGCGCCGGACGGCCATGGCCCCGCCCCGGTCGATGGACGCCTTGACCGCAGCGAAGACGGCGCCCTGCAGGATCGCGGCGATGAGGATCTCCCGCCACGAGCGGTCCTCGTCGGTGGCGTTCGGCGCGTCGTCCTCGTGGCCGAGCCTTTTCCACACTTGTTTGAACGCGGCGCCGGCCAGCGCGCCTCCGATGGCGCCGAGGGCCAGCCCCACGGGCTTGTACGCGACTGCCGAAGCCTTCATCGGTGCCTCCTCAAGACGGGTTCGCGTCCACTTCGCGTCCGCTTCCCCCCGGCGCCTGCCCGCTCCGGCGCGCGGCTAACGTTGGAGGCGGCCGTTAGCCCGGCGCGAGGCCGGGTAGACGCGCAAGCCGGCCGGCGGTCCGCGCCGGCGGCGATCCTCCACGAACGGAGTTGGGCCATGGCACACGCAGTCGACGTCATCACCGAACTGACCGCGGACCACCGTGAGATGGACGAGACGTTCGACATCATCGAGCGGGCCGTCCCGGCCGGGGAGCGGCAGACCGCGGCCGAGCGGCTGACGATCGAGCTGGTGCGGCACACCGTCACCGAGGAGGAGCACCTCTACCCGACGCTGCGGGAAGTGTTCCCGGACGGTGACCTCATCGCGGACCGGGAGATCGCCGAGCACGCCCGGATGGAGAAGATCCTCAAGGACCTCGAAGGGCTCGACGCCGACGGGCCGGAGTTCGATCCGCTCGTCGCGGCCCTCCGGGCCGAGGTCACCGCGCACGTCTGGGACGAGGAGGAGAACCTCTTCCCGCGCCTGCGGGAGGCCTGCGCACAGGAGTCCCTGGAACGGATGGGCGAGAACGTCCGCCGGGCGAAAACGCGAGCGCCCGTCCACCCCGCCATCCCGAGCACCGGTCTGGTGGACCACGCTCGCGCCCTGGTCACGACCCGCACCGGGCCCACCGAGCCGGCACCCGACACCGGCCCTGACGCTCCGTATCCCCACCACCACTGGGCATGAGCCGCCTCTTCCCCCGCCCGGTCAGCCGTACATCGCCACCCGCCCGAGCCGGGCCGGCCGGCCGGCCGGCCCGGGAACCGGCGGGCCGGCATCGAGGTGCCGGCAGCCACGGGGAAGCGGCCGGTCCAGTCCCGGGGCGCCGCGGCGACCGGTGGGCGGCCCCGGGTCTCGTGAAGGGCCGGGGTGGGGGGTGGGCAAGTGGTGGGGCCCCGGCCGCCCCGGCTCAGGCCCCGGAGTCCGCCAGCTGCCGCTCCGCCGTCTCCAGCAGCATCTCCAGCGCGACCGGGTAGGCGCTGTGCGGCATACGGGCGGACAGCAGCCCGGCGGTGGCCGCGATGTTCGGGTACGCGTCGGCCGGCAGGCGGGCGTATGTCGACTCCCACCGCTCCTCGTCCGACGCGCGGGCCTCTGCCGTCAGCGCGAGCGGGCCCGCGTCGAGCGCCGCGAAGGCCAGGCTCTGGTCGATGTAGGCGTGGTAGATCCGCACCGCGTCCTCGTCGCCGAAGCCCGCCCCGCGCAGGATGCCCAGGATCGCCTCGTCGGCCGCGATCTCGCGCGGCCTGCCGGTCACCCGGCTCGCGGTCAGCAGGGCGGCCTGCGGGTGGGCGAGGTAGGCGCCGTGGATGCGCAGGCCGAGGACGCGCAGGTCGTCGCGCCACCGGCCGGTCGGGGCCCAGCCGGCGAGCGCCCGGCCGATCAGCTCCTCGCCGATGGCGAGGGTGAGCCCGTCCATGCCCTCGAAGTACCGGTATAGGGTGCTGGGGTCCGCGCCGAGGGCGGCGCCGAGCCGCCGGGCGGACAGGCCCGCGCTGCCGTGCTCACGCACCATCCGCAGCGCCGTCTCGACGATCAGCCGCTCGGACAGCACCGTCCCCTGCCGGGTCGGCCGCCTCCGCCTGCGGGCTTCCTCCGGGACAACGTCCTTCGCCATGCCGCCCGCCTCCGTAACGTCCCGGTCTTATGCCAACACCATTGACCTTAACTCGGAGCGCCCGGTTCCATCAGGCCCCTGAGGCGCACGCCTCGCTGGGAAAGGACCAAGACATGCGTGTTCTGCTTGTGGGGGCCGGCGGTGTCGGGAGCGCGATCACCAAGATCGCCGCCCGTCGTGCCTTCTTCGACCGCTTCGTCGTCGCCGACTACGACCTGGCCCGCGCGCAGACCGCGGTCGCCGCCCTGAGCACCGGCGATCAGAGGTTCGGCGCCTGCCGCGTCGACGCGTCCGACGAGGCCGCGGTGAGCGCGCTGCTCATCGAGCACGGGTGCGACGTACTGATGAACGCCACCGACCCGCGCTTCGTGATGCCCCTGTTCAACGCCGCGCTGGCGGCGGGCAGCCACTACGTCGACATGGCCATGTCCCTCTCCCGCCCGCACCCGGACCGCCCGCACGCCGAGTGCGGGGTGAAGCTCGGTGACGAGCAGTTCGCACGCGCTCCGGAATGGGAGAAGTCGGGCCGCCTCGCACTCGTCGGCATGGGCGTCGAGCCCGGCCTCTCGGACGTCTTCGCCCGCTACGCGGCCGACGAACTCTTCGACGACATCGAGGAGATCGGTATCCGCGACGGCGCGAACCTGACCGTCGAAGGCTACGACTTCGCTCCGTCCTTCAACATCTGGACGACGATCGAGGAGTGCCTGAACCCTCCGGTGGTGTACGAGAGCGAGCGCGGCTGGTTCACCACCGAGCCGTTCAGCGAGCCGGAGGTCTTCGACTTCCCCGAGGGCATCGGGCCGGTGGAGTGCGTCAACGTCGAACACGAGGAGGTCCTCCTGCTCCCGCGCTGGGTCGGCGCCCGCCGGGTGACGTTCAAGTACGGCCTCGGTGACGACTTCATCGGCAAGCTCAAGGCCCTGCACGCGCTGGGCCTGGACTCCACCGCCCGCGTCCCGGTCCGCGGCGAGGACGGCGCCGCGGTCCGCGTCTCACCGCGCGACGTGGTCGCCGCCTGCCTGCCCGACCCGGCGACGCTCGGGGACCGGATGACGGGCAAGACCTGCGCCGGCACCTGGGTCAAGGGCACCAAGGACGGCCGGCCGCGCGAGGTGTACCTCTACCACGTGGTCGACAACCGGTGGTCGATGCGCGAGTACGGCTCCCAGGCCGTCGTATGGCAGACCGCCGTCAACCCGGTGGTGGCGCTCGAACTCCTCGCGACCGGCGCGTGGTCCGGGGCCGGCGTCCTGGGTCCCGAGGCCCTGCCGCCACTGCCGTTCCTCGACCTGCTGACGGCGTACGGCTCGCCCTGGGCGGTACGCGAACAGGGCCCCGCCCCCGATCCGACCCACTGACCCCGCCCGCTCCTCCCGCCGGACGCAACCGGATTGATCATTTTCGGCGTCTTTGTGACCACGCGACCGTCAAAGGGAGAGGAGAGGCGACGTGGAGCAGACCCGTCGTGCCGTACTGACTCTGGGAGCGGGAGTGGCGCTGGGCGCCGCACTGCCGGCGGGCGCGGCCCGTGCGGCGGCGCCCGGCGGGGGCGGTGAGGCCGTCCGGCGGCTGCGCGCGCTGGAGCGCGAGTACGGCGCGCGGGTGGGGGCGTACGCGCGGGACACGAGGACGGGCAGGACGGTGCTGTACCGCGCCGACGAACTGTTCCCCATGTGCTCGGTGTTCAAGGCGCCGGCTGCGGCGGCCGTGATGCGGGACCTGGACCGCGACGGCGAGTTCCTCGCCCGGCGGATCCACTACACGCAGAGCGAGGTCACCACCGCGGGCGGCGGCTCGGTGACCGAGCTGCCGAAGAACATCGCCCATGGGCTGACGGTGGCCGAGCTGTGCTCGGCCGCCATCGCCCAGAGCGACAACTGCGCCGCGAACCTGCTGCTGCGCGAGCTGGGCGGACCCACGGCGATCACCCGCTTCTGCCGTTCCGTCGGGGACCGTACGACGCGGCTCGACCGCTGGGAGCCCGAGCTGAACTCGGCCGAGCCGTCGCGGGTGACCGACACGACCAGCCCCCGGGCCATCGCACACACGTACGGGCGCCTCGTGCTCGGCGACGCGCTCGTCCCGCGGCACCGGGAGCTCCTGACGCGGTGGCTGGTGTCCAACACGACGAGCGGCGACCGGTTCCGCGCCGGGCTGCCCCGCGACTGGGTGATCGGTGACAAGACGGGCGCCGGGTCGTACGGAACCAACAACAACGTGGGCATCGCCTGGCCCCCCGGGCGGCCGCCCGTGGAGCTGGCCGTGCTGACCACCAAGCCGGATGCGACCGCGCCGCGCGAGAACGCACTGGTCGCCCGGGCGGCCGGAGTGCTGGCGACGGCGCTCACCTGACGGGCACGGGGCGTCCGCCGACGGCGGCCGACGCCCCGACCCGCGGCCGCTTCCGTGGCTTCTGCGGCCCGGACCGGCGTCGCGGTCGGCCGCGGCCGCCTCGGCCCTCGCGCTCGCGTTCATCTGCACCCCCCGGGGGGCGTCGGTGCAGTCGTACGTGCCTCTCCCAGAGGGCGGAGGTGTGCCGGACCCCGCTGCGGGCAGGTGGATGGCATGACCGTGTACGTCGGCACCTCCGGGTGGCAGTACCGCGACTGGGCGGGCGTGCTCTATCCGCCCGGCCGGCCACAGCGCCTGTGGCTGGAGGAATACACCGGTCATTTCCGCACCGTGGAGAGCAACGCCGCCTTCTACCGGCTGCCGTCACCCGAGACGTTCGCCCAGTGGCGCGCCCGCACGCCGCCCGGTTTCGTCATGGCCGTCAAAGCCAGCCGCTTCCTGACGCACATCAAACGCCTGAGCGAGCCCGCCGAGCCGGTGCACCGGCTCATGGCGCACGCGGCGGGCCTGGGCGACCGGCTCGGACCGGTCCTGCTCCAGCTGCCGCCGACCCTGCGGGCGGACCCGGCCGCGCTGGACGCGTGCCTGGCCTGCTTCCCGGCCGGGACGCGCGTCGCCGTCGAACCCCGGCACGAGTCCTGGTGGACGGAGGGGGTGCGCTCGCTCCTGACCGACCGCGGCGCGGCCCTGTGCTGGGCCGACCGCGGTTCGCGGCCCGTGACACCGCTGTGGCGCACCGCGGACTGGGGGTACGTACGGTTCCACGAGGGCCGTGCCCGGCCGGCTCCCCGCTACGGCCGGACGGCCCTGCACACCTGGGCGGCCCGGATCGCGGACACCTGGCCGACGGACGCGGACGTCTTCGCGTACTTCAACAACGACCCGGGCGGGGCGGCCGTGGCCGACGCCCGGGCGTTCATCCGGCTGGTGCCGTCCGCGGCAGGGGGGCCGTCCCAGGCGCAGGAGCCGTCCCAGGCGCACGCCGGAGCATGACGTCGAGGTTCCCGGTGACGTGTGCGAGGAAGTCGCGGAGCCGGAGGTGTTCCGCGGGGGCGCGCGAGCTGCGCGTCGGGGAGAGCACCGCACACCCCTGACGCAGATCGCCGACGCCCACACGGCGTCCACCGCCGGCCACGTCAGGGGCTAGCTCGTGATCACCGTCAACCGGCCCACAACCCACTGATCTTGCCGGTACCGTGCTGCTCCAGCGGGCTGACGCGGCGCCTCGGGAGTGCCAGGATGGTCCGTGCTTCAACAGTGTGCCCTTCGGGACGCTACGAGAGCGGCGCCGGCGTGTCCCGGGGACGGCCCTACCCCACGAAAGGGCGGACACCCCATGCGCGTTATACCCTTCGTATGGCCCTTAGGCAGCAGCCGGAGCTCGGCCGCGGACGACGCGGTGCGGCTCTACTACAGCCGCAAGACACAGGAGATCCTGCACAAGTACGGTCCGGGCCCACGCGTCCACTTCCACGTGGGGCTGTATCCGGACGGCCCACCGGACACCACCGTCGCCCAGAACACCCTGAAGCGGAGCCTGTTCGACGGGCAGGAGCGGATAGTCGACCACGCGGCCCGTTCCTGGGGCGCCTACGAGGCGCCTCCCCGGCGGCTGCTCGACATCGGCTGCGGCCTGGGCGGAACCTCGCTCTACTGGGCGCAGCAGCACGGTGCGTCGGTCACCAGTCTCACCGTCGCACCGGAACACCTCCCGATCGTGCGGCACTTCGCCCGTCGCGCCGGGGTCGCGGAGCGCGTGGAGCCCGTACTGGCGGACGTCCACGACCTGGACGAGACCCGCGCGTACGACGCCGTCTACGCCAACGAGAGCAGCGGATACACCGACCGCGCAAGGCTGTTCGAGGTCGTCGCCAAGGCCCTGGTACCCGGTGGCTGGTTCGGGATCCAGGAGCACTTCGTGGGCGCGTCGCAGTGGCGGGAGTTCATGGACGGCTACTACAGAACGCGGCTGGGCCGGCGCACCGAGTACCTGGCCGCGGCCGAGGCGGCCGGCTTCGAGCTGGTACAGGACGAGGACGTGACGGACTCGGTGGCGGAGTTCTGGGTGCAGTCCATGGCGTGGAACACCGCCGAACTCGACCGGCTGAGAGCCGGCTCCGGCGCCGAACCCGGAGCCTGGACCGCCGACCGGCTCGAACAGTCGACGATCGCGCACAGCAAGTTCTTCCGGCTGTGGCGCGACCACGCGGTCGAGACGCGGCTCCTGCGCTTCCGGATCGGCGGCGGCCGATGACCGCGCCGCCACGGCCCTCGCGCCTCGGTACGGACCTGCCGCCCTTCTACTGCCCCCTGCCGCGCGACCTCGTCCACCCCGACGCGAAGGAGGTGGAGGCCCGGGCGGTCGAGTGGCTCGACGCCTTCGGCGTGTACCCCGATCCGGTCGAGCGCGCCTGGGGGCTCGCCACCCACAGCGCCGACTTCTCGTGCCGCATCATCCCCGACGGGGACACGGAAGCGGTCCTGCTGTTCACCGAGTGGAACTACTGGGCCAACGCCGTCGACGACTGGCAGGATTCCGGTTCCGCCGAGGTGGGGACGGCGGCCGTCGTCGAACACGGGGTACGGCTGCTGCGGACCATCGAGGACCCCGGGGCGTCCCTGCTGCCCGAGGGGCCCATGACCCGCGCACTGCTGGACCTGGTCGGCCGCACCCACGCCCTGCTCACCCCCTACGAGCTGCGCAGGTTCGTCGAGGGGACACGGGACTGGCTGCTCGGGGCGGCCTGGCGCGCCGCCCGGGCGGAGGAGGACTCGATGCCGGGGCTGAACGACTTCGTCGCGATGGGGCCGCTCGCGAACGGCACGCGGTTCTCCCTGACCTGGTCGGACGTCGCCCGCCGGGACCGGCTGCCGGCGGACGTCCTCTGCTCCCCCGCCCTGACGGCACTGACGGACGCGGCCGGTTTCGTCGTCAGCGCGGACAACGACCTGTTCTCCTACGACAAGGACGACCACCTGGAACCGCGCGAGGTGAACCTCGTCAACGTCCTCGCCCATCAGGAGGGCTGTTCGCCGGCCGAGGCGGTACCGCTCGCCGTGGCGCTGCGGGACCGGGTGATGGTCCTCTTCCTCGGGCTGCGGGCACGCCTGGAGCACGACGCGGGCCATGACGCGGACCACGAACTGCGTCGCCACCTGGCGGCGTTGACCCACTACGTCGCCGGCTCCATCACGTGGCAGACCCGTGCGCCCCGGTACGCCAGCCCGCGCAACCGGTACCAGCTGCCCGTCGGCGACGCCGTGTTCACGGTCCGGTTCGCCGACGGTCCGAGCGTCACCGGGACCGAGCCGCCGGACCTGCCGGCCCTGGCGGCCTGGTGGCGGCACCTCCGCGACTGAGCGGCGAACGGAGGGCCCCGGCCGGTGCGGCCGGGGCCCTCGGTGGGCGAGGCGGGCTCAGCGGCGGCCGAACAGCCGGCGCCACCAGCTGACACCACGGCGCCTGCGGCCGCCGGCGACGGCGACCGCGGGCGGCGCCGTCGGCTGCGGCGGGATCACCGGGTGGACGGGGTGCCCGGCCGGCTGCTCCACCGGGAGCTGCGGGGCCGGGGTCGCCCCCGTGCGCGGGGCGAACCGGACCGGCAGGGACAGCAGGTGACGTGACATCAGGGTTCCCCGCCACTGCAGTTCGCTCGCGTCGACCGCCAGCTGGAGGTCGGGCAGCCGGTCCAGCAGGACCTCGATGCCGGTGTCCGCGATGGCGCGCCCGATGTCCTGGCCCGGGCACTCGTGCGGGCCGCTGCTGAAGGCCAAATGGGAGCGGTTGCCGTGGACGGACGCGGCCGGATCGGGCCGGATCTGCGGATCGGCGTTGCCCGCGGCCAGGCCGAGCAGGACCATGTCCCCGGCCTTCACCTGCTGGCCGCCGAGCACGGTGTCCCCGGTGGCCCAGCGTCCGATGATCGTGTTGATCGGCGGGTCGTCCCAGAGGACCTGCTCCAGGGCGTCCGGCAAGGTCATGTGGCCGCCGGAGAGGCTCGCCCGGAACCGCGGGTCGGTCAGTACGGTGCGCAGCGTGTTGGCGATCAGGTTGGCGGTGGTCTCGTAGGCCGCGATCAGCACGACGCGCAGATGCATGAGCACTTCGGTGTCGGTGAGGTCCGCCGGGTGCTCGATCAGCCAGGAGGCGAGGTCGCGGGCCGGCTTGGCCTTGCGCTCCACGACCAGGTTCTCCAGCGTGGTGGTGACGTAGCGGTCGCTCTGGAGGGCCGTCTCCGTGCCCTGGAGCATGTCGCGCGCCGCGTTGACCAGCAGTGGTCCGTGTTCGTCGGGCGCCCCGATGAGCTGCGTCATGACCAGCATGGGCAGCTGGTCGGAGAAGGCGGACACCAGGTCGGCGTACCCCTCGGCCGCGATCTGGTCGACGAGCTGGTTGGCGAAGCGCGTCACGTAGCGGCGGATGCCGCGCTTGTCGAAGCGTTCCAGGGACTCCACCACGGCCCCGCGCAGCCGCTCGTGGACGGGGCCGTCGGTGAAGTTGCACACCGGCACCCAGGAGACCATGGGGCCGAGCGGGGTGTCGGCCGGCACCCGGCCCTCTCTCAGGTCGCGCCAGCCCCGGGGGTCGCGGGCGAAGCGCGACGGCGTGCGGGCGACGTCCAGGTTCTCCCGGTGGCCGAGGACCAGCCACGCCGGGAGGTCCCCGCTCACCAGGACCGGGGCCACCGGACCGTGGTCGGCCCGCAGCTTTTCGTACAGGGCGAGGGGGTCCGCCTGGGCTTCCGCTCCGTGCAGGCGGTACAGGCCGCCCGCGGTCGCCGCGGCGTGGGCGGGGCACTCGGGCGGTGGGGTGGGGGTGGTGCTCACATTGCCTCCTGGGTGGCTGCCTGGGAGTGCAGGTAGCGCATGAGGGTCAGCAGTACGTCGCGGGACGATTCCCGCCTTCTGGCGTCACAGACGAGGATCGGAACGGCGGGCGGCAGGTCGAGGGCCTCGCGCAGTTCCTCCAGCGGATGCTCGGGCGCGCCGGGGAAGGAGTTGACGGCCACGACGAAGGGGACGCCGCGCTCCTCCAGCCGTCCGATCACGTCGAAGCTGATTTCCAGCCGACGGGTGTCGAGGAGTACGACGGCTCCGAGCGCGCCTTCGAACAGCCCGCGCCACAGGAACCAGAAGCGCTCCTGGCCGGGTGTCCCGAACAGGTACAGCACGAGTTCGTCGTTGATGCTGATGCGGCCGAAGTCCATGGCCACGGTGGTGGTGATCTTGCGGGCGACGCCCCAGGTGTCGTCGATGCCGACGCCGGCCCTGGTCATCGTCTCCTCTGTGGTCAGCGGCTTGATCTCGCTGACCGCACCGACCATCGTCGTCTTGCCCACGCCGAAGCCGCCGACGATGACGACCTTCACGGCCGCCGCGGCCGTCTGCGGCAGTATGTCCGCCTCGCGCGGCCCGGCGGGCGGGTCAGAGCTTCTGAAGTCCATCGATCACTGCCTCGATCAGAGCAAGGTCGGGTAGCTGCGCGGCGGGAATGGGCGGGCGGACGTGCACGCGTTGGGCGGCCATCAGGTCTCCGACCAGCACGGTGACGACACTCACGGGCAGGCCCACGTACGCGGCGATCTCGGCCACCGACAGCGGTGACCGGCACATCCGCAGGATGGCGGCCTGCTCGGGTTGCGTCTCGGGCTGGGGAGGCCCTTTGGCCACCACTAAGGTCACGAGGTCGAGCCGGACGGAGGTGGAGGGTCCGCTGCGTCCGCCGGTGATGACGTAGAGCCGTTCGGGACTGCTCTCCTCCCAGCTTGCGGGCGGCTCTTTCACGCGGGCTGCCCGTCATGCCGCGGCGGGCTGCTCAGGTGGTCCCCCATTCGGGTCACCAGGTTGCGCATCTGCGCGCCCATCAGGCCCGCGTCGACACCTTCGTCGGCGAGGACCGCGAGGTAGGAGCCGTCTCCGGCGGCCATCAGGTAGAAGAACCCGCCGTCCATCTCGATCACGACCAGCCGCATTCTGCCCTCGGAGTCGGGCAGTTCGGCGGCGACCGCTCCGGCGAGGCTCTGCAGGCCCGCGCAGGCGGCCGCCAGGCGGTCCGCCGTGTCCGTCTCGGCCCCGTACTGCGCCACGCAGAGCCCGTCCGCGGACAGTACGATCACGTGCCGCGTCTGCGGCACTCCGGCGGCCAGGTCCTTGAGCATCCAGTCCATGCTGCTTCGCTGAGTCATCACTGCTTACGCCCCTTTGGTCGCTGAACCCGACGAGTCCTGGGCGCCCGGTGCGTCCTGGCCGGGCTCACCGGCCAGTCCGCTGTGGAACGCCTCCAGCCACATTCCGGGGCCGTTGTCGTCCGCCGGCTGCGGCCTCGGGGCCGGCCGGACGTCGGAGGTGGTGACGCGGTCCTTCCGGCGCCGCTGCGGCAGACCGGTCGCGGTACGTTCGGAGGCCGGCCCGTCGCTGACCGGCATCGGGCCGGGCATCGGCCCGGACATCGGCCCGGGCATCGGCCCCGGAGCCGGAGCCGGCCGGGGCACGGACACGCCCGCCGACGTCGCGTCGACGGGGTGCTCACGCGGTGTCGCGGACACCGCCCTGGGCCCCGAGGAGGAGCCGATGCCGTGGGCGAGGCCCGTCGCCGCGGACGCGGTGGTGATCAGGTGCTGCGGCACGACGACCACGGCGCGGACGCCGCCGTACGCGGAGGAGCGCAGCGACACCTGGAACCCGTACGCCTGCGCCAGCCGGCCGACCACCGCCAGACCCAGCCGCGGCGTCTCGCCCAGGTCGTTGAGGTCGATGCCGGACTGTGCCTGCGCAAGCATCTTCTCGGCGCGCGCCCGGGCCTCCTCGCTCATGCTGAGGCCGCCGTCCTCGATCTCCACGGCGATGCCCGACTGCACCTCGACGGCGGTGAGGTGGACCCGGGTGTGCGGCGGGGAGTAGCGGGTGGCGTTGTCCAGCAGCTCCGCGAGGGTGTGGATCAGCGGTTCGACGACCGGGCCGACGACCGCGACCTCCGTGACCGAGTGGAGTTCCACGCGCTGGTAGTCGATGATCCGCGACATCCCTCCGCGCATCACGCTGTACAGGGTGACGGCCCTGCTCCACTGCCGGCCGGGGCGCGCCCCGCCGAGGACCGAGATGGAGTCGGCGAGCCTGCCGATGAGGGCGGTGCCGTGGTCGAGCCGCAGGAGGTCGCCGAACACATCCGGATTGCGGCCGTGCCGGTCCTCCATCTCGCGCATCTCGTGGGCCTGTTGGTGGACGATCGCCTGCACGCGGCGGGCGACGTTCACGAAGGCCCGCTGCGCCGAGTCGCGCAGGCTCTCCTCGTTGTCGACGGCGTCGATGACGTGGGCCAGTACGGCCTGGAGGGCGCCCCTGAAGCGGGGGGTGAGGGCGGCGTCGTCGCCCCAGCGGTTGCCGTGTCCGGCGCGGCCGCCCAGGGAGGTGAGCACCTCCTCGGCCACCTCGCCCCGGCGCAGTCGCTCGATGGCCTCGGGGAGCACGGCGGCGGACAGCCGGATCGCCTCGGTCTCCTGGCGGGCCAGGGTGTGCTGGAGTGCGGCGATCCGGGCGCTGCGGGCGGCGAGCGCGCGGCCGCGCCGTAAGGCTTCCACGAACACCGCGGCGGCGCACAGGGCGCCGGCGGCGATCAGGATGGTGCCGACCGGCTCGGAGGAGGAAACAAGCGCCCCGGCCAGGCAGACGGCGGCCAGGGACGCGATCGCGGGCAGCGCCCGGCTTGCTCCCACCTCCGGGCGGGCCGTTTCGGGTGGAATGTCTCTTTGCTCCATCGGCGTCCTCGAATTATCGGAAAAGGGTTACCTTCTGACCGGTGGGCGGGAGCATAACTAGGCCCAACTGCCCGCATGGGCCCTTTCGTTGTAGTTCATCGGACCGAAGGAACCGTTATGCGCCATCTCCGGCAACGATTTTCGGCCGCCGCGCCGGGCGGTCCTCCGCGGCGGGCGGCGTAAGGGGAGGTCGACGGCCCGTCGGCGCCTCGGCGGCACGGGTCTCCACCCCCGGAGCCCCGCCGGCACCGGCCGCACCGCTCGGTCGCGAAGTGGCGCACCGCTCGGAAATGCGCTAACGGCCCAGGCCGGGTGCGGCGCCGGAGGAGTCACCGCTTCGAGTGGTCAGGCACCCGGCCGGGCCGCGTCACCGCGGGGGGCCGCGAGGCCGGTGAGCAGGACGTCGAGGGCGAGGTCGGTCGCCTCGGACAGCGGGGTGTCCTCCCTGCGGGTGCTGGCCGTCTCGCCCGGCCCGGTCCGTACCGAGTTCTTCGACGTCGTCGGCAGTCAGGACGCCGCCGTCGGGCGGATGGCCACTCCCGAGCAGGTGGTCACGGCGACCCGCCGGGCGCTGGAGCGCGACAGGACGCCGCCCAGCATCGTCGTCGGCATGGGCAACCGGCTCTCCGCGACCGCGTCCACGCCGGCTCCGCGCCGCCTGGCCCTGACGGTGGCGGGGCGGGCCCTCAAGGCGTGAGGGGGCGGTCCGACTCGTCCGGGCGGGCCGCCTGCCGCACACTGGTGGGGTCCGGAGGCCCGGTGTGCGGAGGAGGTGCGGCATGGTCATCAGTCACCACATCGCCGATGGGACGCTGCACGTGCGGATCCTGCACGAGCTGAGCGTCACCGACCGGGCGGCGGCCGCCCTGGAGATCGAATCCCTCGTCCACGCGCACCGCCCCGAGCGGGTCACGGTCGAACTGCCGAGCCGCTCGCCCTCCCCCATGACCTTCAGCGCACTGGCCCGCGCCCAGCGCATGTGCCAGAGCCTCGGGGTCCCGCTCACCGCGACGGCCCCCGGCGGGCGGGCCCCCCTCTTCCCCTCCGGCCCCGGGGCCGGCGCGCCCCGCCCCCAGTGGCTGGAACACGGGGCACGCCACAACCACTGAAGACGGAAGGTGGCGCCGGGACGGAAGGGGCGGACCGGCTCCGCACGTGTCGGCAGGTCGGTTCCTAGTTGAACGGTTCCAGCGTCATGAAGGCCTCCTGCGGGTCGGCTTCGTGGACCAGTGACTCGTGGGCGCCCACGTCGTCGAAGGCGAAGCCGTAGGCCTTGCCGTCCGCCATCTGGGCGTGGATGAGGCGGGAGTAGTGGTTCGTGACGGCGTCGCGGTAGAAGCCGGCGCCGCCGGCGTCGGGCTGGTTCGGGTTGGTCAGGAGCGTCGAGCGGTTGAAGCCCGCGCACAGGGTGCGGGAGATCGGGCCGCGGACGGTGTCGTTGGGGGCGTCCAGGAGCTTGTAGCAGCCGAAGACGCTGTCGGAGTCGGGCTTCTGGAAGCTGGTGACCACCGCCCCCGAACCGTTGGTGAAGTTCATGGCGTTGCCCGAGACCCGGCCGTAGTACTTGGTGTTCGGTTGGTTCGCGAACGGCGTCACCGTGAGGGTGGAGGAGCTGTACTTGTTCCAGACGCGGTTGATGTAGTCGTCCATCGCGCCGGCCGGGATTCCGCCCGCCTCGATGCCGTGGCCGGGCGAGAGCGCGCGCAGGGGGGTGCCGTCCGGGCGGTTCTGGATCAGGCCGCCCCAGCCGGCCGAACGCAGCCCGCCGAAAACGGCGTTGTAGCCGCCGGCTTTGAGGTGGCCGGTGTTCTTGACCGTGCCGCCCGGCGCCTTCGCGCCCACCGCGTACGGGGCGGAGAACATGTCGACCTGGGTGCTGTTGATCCACAGGCCGCCGTCGTTGAGCGTGTACTCCGACCAGTTGAACAGGATGTCGTGGTTGGGGTCCGAGGGGTTCTGCACGGCGGGCTGCACCAGGCCGCCGCTGGTGAGCTTGAAGACGAGCTTCTGCCCGATCGAGAAGTAGACGCGTCCGGAGAACTTGGGCATCCGGATCGTCTTGGTCTGCCCGTTGGCCGGGCCGGCGATCGCCGCGTCGGGGGCGGGGGTGGGCGGATTGCCCCCGGCGGGCCAGGGGTGGAACGCTCCGTTCGCGTCGGCCCAGCCCTGCCGGCCCGTCGCGAGCAGGGTGCCGAGGTTGTAGATGTAGACGGGTTCGTTGCGACCGGAGTTGTTCTTGATGGTGAGCGGGATGGTCGCCGGTACGGCCTCGGCGGACGGCGGCGGACCGAACAACAGCACACCGGCGCCGACGGACAGCGCCGAGATGCCGAACGCCAGCGCTTTCGACAAGCGGGACACTCTCATCCTCCTTGCGTGGGGGGACCTGCCGAGGGGGGATATGGGCGAGGGCAGGGATCGATATATTGAAGCGTGAGAGCGCTCTCAGCGTCCGATTGTGTTCAACTTCTGTCAATACTCTTGACACAACATCAGCGGTCAGAAGGCGTACCGGATCCGGAGCCAGGGCGCGTGGGCGGCGACGAGGGCGCGCATCGTCGCGACGGCCTCGGCCTTCACCTCACCCCGGTAGCGGACGTTCCAACTGCCGTTCTCCGAGCGCTTCGGCTGCTGGATGCCGGGCCGCCACAGGACGTCCTCCGCGCGCGGGTGCCAGCCCAGGTTGAGGTCGTGCAGGTCCTCGTTGTGCGTCAGCATGATCACTTCGGCGGCGGCCTGGTCCTTCACCCGGGCGGGCAGCACGTCGTCCATCTGCCGCAGCAGGAGGGCCCAGTCCCGCTCCCAGTCCGGGCGCAGGACGACGGGCGAGAGGTTGAAGTGGACCTCGTAGCCCGCGTCCAGGAAGTCCCCGGCCGCGGCGATGCGGCCCTCCACCGGGCTGGTGCGGATGTCGAGCAGCTTGGAGTCGCTCTGCGGCATGAGGGAGAACCGCACGCGGGTACGGCCGCGGGGGTCCAGGAGGAGCAGGTCGGGGTTGACGAACTTGGTGGCGAAGGACGCCTTGGCGGTCGGCCACCGCGCGAAGGCACCCACCAGGTCGGCCACGTTGTCGCTGATCAGGGCGTCGACCGAGCAGTCGCTGTTCTCGCCGATGTCGTAGACCCATGCGGTCGGATCGCACTGGTTGGCCTCGGGCTTGGGGCCGAGGCGCGCGACGTGCCGGGAGAGGTGGGCGATGGTGCGCTCGATGTTGGTGAAGACGGTGATCGGGTTGGCGTACCCCTTGCGGCGCGGGACGTAGCAGTAGGCGCAGGCCATGGCGCAGCCGTTGGCGGGCCCGGGTGCGATCCAGTCCGCGGAGCGGCCGTTCGGCCGGGTGCTGAGCGTCTTCTTCTCCCCCAGGACCAGGGTCTCGGTCTTGATGCGGACCCAGCGGTCGACGTTCCCCTCGTTGCCGTGGAGGTCGGGGATCCGCCAGTGCGAGGCGACGAGGACGATCTCCGCGTCGGGGTAGCGGGCGAGGACCTGTCTGCCGCGCGGGGAGGCCGCGGCCGCGGGCTCGGCGTAGATCGCCCGTACGGACAGCAGCCGGCGCGCGGTCGGGGAGTCCCGGAACAGCGGGCCGGTGTCGGCCTGCGCGCGGGACGCCTGCCCCGTGTCGATGTCCTCCGGGCCGAACAGGGCGTCTTGCGCACCGTCGTCGGGTCGGCCGCCGGGCGGGTGGGCTCGCATGTACGTCTCCTGCTGGATCAGGGACCGTCCACTGTAGGCCCAGCAGGTGCGTGGCGCGTGCGCCTGGCCCAGGCTGGGACGCGGACGGCGAGTGCGGCCGCGCCGCCGGACGGCGGCCGGCCGGCCGGAACAGAAGGGAAGGCCGTGGACTCCAAGGGCGACAGGGGCACCAGGAGCGGTAGGGGCGGTACGGGCGGCGGGGGCGGCAAGGACGCGGAGAAGAACCTGAGCCGGGGCGACGAGGTCTCCTGGAGGAGCCGCGGCAACGAGGTGACGGGAAAGGTGAAGAAGAAGATCACGGAGCGCACGCGTGCGGCGGGCCGCACCGTCGACGCCTCGGAGGAGGAGCCGCAGTACGAGGTGGAGAGCGACGCGTCCGGCCGGTCGGCCGTGCACAAGCCGGACGCCCTGCGCAAGAAGGGCCGCTCCGGCTGACGACCGGATGGAGCGGCAGCGGTCGGCGCGGTCAGGGTGTGAAGAGGACCCTGACGTCAGGGTGTGAAGAGGACCTTGACGTCAGGGTGTGAAGAGGACCTTGACGGCGCCGTCCGCCTTCTTGCTGAACATCTCGTACGCGTCCGGCGCCTCTTCGAGCGGCAGCCGGTGGGTGGCGAAGTCCTCCACGCCCAGCGGATCGTCGTCGGTGAGCAGCGGGAGGATGTCGTCGACCCAGCGCCGTACGTTGGCCTGCCCCATGCGCAGCGTGAGCTGCTTGTCGAACATGGTCAGCAGTGGCATCGGATCGGCGGCGCCGCCGTACACCCCCGACACGGAGACCGTGCCGCCGCGGCGTACGAGGTCGATCGCGGTGTGGAGCGCAGCGAGCCGGTCGATTCCGACGCGTTTCATCAGGGCTCCGGCGAGGGCGTCCGGCAGGAGCGTGGTCGCGCCCTGCACGGCCGCGGCGACGCGGCTGCCGTGGGCTTCCATCCCCACGGCGTCGATCACGGCGTCGGGACCCCGGCCGCCGGTGAGCTCGCGGACGGCGTCCGCGAGCTCGTCGCCGCCCTGCCGGACGTCCAGGGCCCGGACGCCGCGCCCGCGGGCCCGGTCCAGTCGCTCCGGGACCAGGTCGACGCCGATGACCGTGTCGGCGCCCCGGTGGGCGGCGATGCGGCAGCTCATGTCGCCGATCGGTCCCAGGCCCAGTACGGCGACGCTGCCGCCCGGCGGTACGTCCGCGTACTCGACGGCCTGCCAGGCGGTCGGCAGCACGTCCGACAGGTACACGAACCGTTCGTCGGACGGCCCCTCCGGGACCTTGATGGGGAGGGCGTTGCCGAAGGGCACCCGCAGGTACTCGGCCTGGCCGCCCGGCACCTGGCCGTAGAGCTTGGTGTAGCCGAAGAGGGCGGCGCCGCTGCCGTGCTCGTGGACCTGTGTCGTCTCGCACTGGGAGTGGAGTCCGCGTGCGCACATGTGGCACGACCCGCACGAGATGTTGAAGGGGACGACGACCCGGTCCCCCGGCTTCAGGGCGGTGACCTCCGGCCCCACCTCCTGGACGACGCCCATCGGTTCGTGGCCGAGGATGTCACCGGCGTCGAGGAAGGCGCCGAGGACCTCGTACAGGTGCAGATCGGATCCGCACAAGCCGGTCGTCGTGATCTTGACGATGATGTCGTCGCCGTCGCGGATCGTGGGATCGGGCACCGTGTCGACGCGTACGTCCCGCTTGCCCTGCCAGGTCAGAGCCCTCATGACGCCTCCTTCTCGCCCCCCGAGGATTTCTCCGTACACCTGGCGCGTGCCCGCATCCGTCCGAGGGAACCGGGCGCGGCGCGGTCACCGCGCCCGCCCCGGCGTGCGGTCGGAGGCGGGCCAGACGTACGGCAGGTCGTCCGCGACCTCGGGGAAGTGCGGGCGGTAGAAGTCCGGATCCTTGCGGACCAGCGCGGACTGGTGGCTCCGGTGGAAGTCCGGGGCACCGAGCCACGGCGGGAGGTCGCCGTCGGCGGCCAACTGCTGCTGGGTCCTCGGCTCCGCGCCCGGCAGCCAGGCCCGGAAGTCCTGGACCAGGGTGACGGCGCAGGTGTCGGCGCGCCCCTCGGCCGTCCAGGTCCCGCAGACGTCCAGCCCGTACCGGACGAGCGCCTCCTCGTAGCCGGTCCACATGCGAACGGCCGGATGCCTGCGCCATCCGTAGTCCGGGACGATCAGGCCGCGCAGTACCTGGAGGGCCTCGACGCGCTGTTTCCCGAGCCGCCGGGTGTCGAGCACGGCCGCCGAGGCCCGGAACGACGGGAAGGGGAGGAAGGTCTGCAAGGGTCTCCTCCTCGTCTCCGTGTGCCCGGTCGTCGAGGGCCCCGTCGGCCGCGCGGCCTTGCTTGTGGCTCGGGGGCGTAGGGGTCTCCCCGTCGCGGTGGTACGCGGTCAGTGCGTCGCGTACGGGTGCCTCGACTGGTCCATGGCGTGCGCCTGCCCTTCGGAGGACCACCGAAACCGCGTCCGAAACCCGCCCGCCACCGCCTCCCGCAGCAGGCGGTGCCGCGCCTCGGCGCGGGCACGTCAGGGCGTGTCAGGGCGTGTCAGGGCACGTCACGGCACGTCGGGCCGGACCCGGCATGATCGGCGGGACACCTCTACGATGGGAGGTATCGAGGCTGCAGGTGCAACCCGGTAGGAGAGGAAACGGGTTGAATCGGTTCGCCCGGCTCGCCACACGGCTTCTGGCGGTACCGCTGGGGCTCGTCTGGCTGGAGCCCGCAGCAGAGGCCGCGGGCGCGGTCCCCGAGTGCTGGCCGACCGGGACGGGGCCCGACCCTGCGGTACTGGCGTACTGCCGGCGGGTCGCCGGGGACGGGCGGCCCCGCTTCCTGTCCCATGCCGGTGACGACGACGGCGCGCCCTTCGCGTTCGGCGGCGTCCCCCTCGTCGGGGGTTCCGGTGAGCTGCTGGGCGTCCTCGCGGTCGCGGACCGCGCCCCCCGGGCGTGGAGCGAGGACGACGTACGGGACCTGTCGGACCTCGCCGCCGCGTGCAGCGCGCAGATGCGGATGCGGACGCGCTCCGAGACCGTCCGCCAGGCCCGCGAGGCGGCGGAGGACGCGGCGCACGCGGCGGCCGGGGAGGCGACCCGCGTGCACGAACTCCTCAACCGGTCCGAGTTGCTCCTGCGGGCGTCCGAGGACCTCGCCGACACCAGCGGCCTGGAGGACGTCCGCCAGCGGGTCGGGGACCTGGTCAGCGGGGACCTCAAGCCGGCCCGCATCGATCTGGTCCTGGTGCGGCAGGGCATCCTCCACCACGTCCTGAGTCCCGTCGACGGCGACTTCGCCACGCCCGGCGGGGCCGGCGTCGCCGGCACCGGAGCCTTCCCCCTGGGTTCGGACTGGCCGGTCGCACGCGCGGTGCGGGAGAACCGGATGATCGTGGTCCGTACGCCGCCGGAGAGCGACGGGGCCGACACCGCTCCCGGCCGCCGCCCCCTGGCCACCCCGGCGTTCGACACCCTGGACCACGGCACCGCCGCCTGCCTGCCCCTGCGCGGCACGCACGGCACCCTCGGGGCGCTGGTCCTGGGCTGGGACGCCCCGCACGGGATCGGCGTGGACGAGCGGGCGGTCCTGACCACGCTCGCCGGTTACACGGCCCAGGCGGTCGAGCGCGCCCTGCACCTCGACGAACGGGTCACCGTCGCCCGGCAGTTGCAGCGTGCCATGCTCACCGAACTCCCCGACGTACCCGGCCTGGAGCTGTCGGCCCTGTACCGGCCGGCCGCGCAGGACGACATGGTGGGCGGTGACTGGTACGACACCTATCCCCTGCCGGTGGCACCGGGTACGAAAGCGGCGGGCGCCGTGGCGCTGACGGTCGGCGACATCACCGGGCACGACACGCGGGCCGCCTCCCTCATGGGCCAGGTACGCAGCATGCTGCGCCAGGCCGATCACGACCATCCGGGCGACGGCCCGGAACAGGCGCTCGGCGCGCTCGAACGGGCCTGCCGCCGGCTGCACCTCCCGGCCAGCGGCACCGCCCTCCACGCCCATCTCATTCCGATGGGCGACGGCCACTGGCAGCTGAGGTGGAGCAACGCGGGCCACCCCGCCCCGCTCCTGGTCACCGCGGACGGCGCCGTGGAGAGCCTCACGAAACACGACGTGCTGCTGCACCACGCCCTGGAGCCGGGTCCCCGCACCTGCGACAGCCGTTCCCTGGCCCCGGGCACCACCCTGCTGCTGTACACCGACGGGCTGGTGGAGGAGCCGGGCGGGGACATCGAGGACAACGTCGACCGGCTCGCCCACCGGCTCGCCGCCGCTCCCCCGGACGTTCCGCTGGACGGTCTGCTGCGGTCCCTCATGGACGCCGTCGCTCCCCGGGACGCCCGTGACGACGCGGTCCTGTTCGCGGTACGCGTGTGCGCTCCCTGACCCGGCCGCCCCGGCGGGCTTCGGGGTCCGGACACCGCGTGCGGCCTTCCCGGCGTTCGGCACGGTCGCCGCACGGCTCTCCGCGGCCGGCGCGGTGTTCGTCGGCAAGACCCACACCCACGAGTTCGCCTACGGCCTGACCACCCCTCAGACCGGCAACGCCTGGGACCGGAGCCGGGTGGCCGGCGGATCGATCCGGGTGCATGCCGCCCTGAACGGGGTCGTCGGCCAGAAGCCCACGTACGGGCTGGTGCCCCGGCACGGCGTGACCTCGCTGTCCTGGTCGCTCGACCACGTCGGGCCCATCACCCGCACCGTGGAGGACGCCGCGCGGGTCCTGGCCGCCTTCGTCGGCCACGACCCGCGCGACCCGGCGTCCGTCGCGCCGCCGCCCGGCGACTACCGGCCGGGCCCCGGCACGCACCTGACGGGGCTTCGGTTCGGTGTGCCGCGCAACTACTACTTCGACCACGTCCACCCGGACGTCGAAGCCGCGGTACGGGGCGCGATCGCCCGGCTGGAGGCCCTCAGCGCACGGCTCGTCGACGTCGAGATCCCAATGACGCGCTACATCCGGGCGACCCAGTGGGGGCTTATGGTGCCCGAGGCACCGGCGTACCACGAGCGGACGCTGCGGGCGGTGCCCGACCTCTACTCGGCGGACGTAAGGGTCCTGCTGGAGGAGGGCGAGCTGATGACCCGGCGACTACCTGCGTGCTCAGCGGGCGCGGACGCTCGTACGGCAGGCGTGGCTGGAGACGACGGACATCGGCGCGGTCGACGTGATCGCCGCGCCCACCGTGCCGATGACGGCCGTCGACGCCGGGCAGACCACCGTGACCTGGGGCGACGGCACAGTGGAGAGCGCCTCCGACGCCTACGTACGACTGTCGGCCCCCGCCAACGTCACGGGCGTCCCGTCGCTGACCGTCCCGGTCGGCCTGGACCCGCAGAGCCTGCCGATCGGCATGCAGCTCATGGGGAGGCCCTTCGGCGAGGCGGCGGTGCTGCGCGCGGGGCACGCGTACGAGCGGACGGGCACCGCCCGCGACCTGGCACCGGCGGCGTAGTACCGGGGTCGCCTCAGGCGAGCTCGATGGTGATGATGCCGTACACCACGAAGGCGGCGGCCGGGAGCACGATCAGTGCGAGCCGAACGGCCGAGAGCCGGAGGGCGAGCGTACGCGAACGCTCGGTGCCGGCCCGCGAGAGCAGGACCGCCGTCCCGGCCAGCGACGAGACCAGCAGGAGGGCGGACAGGAACAACGCCATGGCCATGGGCGAGGTGGGCTCGGTGGCGGGGCCGTAGTCCTCCGTGATCCCGGGCAGCAGCGCGCCTGCGGCGCACAGCACGAGGCCCGTAATGAGCGTGGCCAGGACATCGAAGGAAAGGACGACGGCCCAGCCGGCGGACAGCCGGCGGCACGGGCGCGGCCTCTGCTTCACCGGCATGCGTTTCTCCTTGGGGTGGGGCGGGCCGCACGGGGGCGCGGGGCGGTCGACGGCCGCCCAGCGCCCTCACGACGAGAAGAAGGCGCCCCAGGCGCCGAGAGCGCCCGTCGCCGGGACGGCCGACAGCACGACCCGCGCGGCCGCAGTCATCCTCATCGCGCTCCTGTCGCCCGGGTCGGGACGACGCCGGTGGTGGGAAGCAACGTAACCCCCTGACCGGGCGGTTCGCCCAGGCGGAAACGGACAAGGGGTGACACAATCGCCCCCCGTGATGCAATTCACGCCATGGCCGGGATCCGCCCTCACCGTACGGGGCGGTGTGCCGGGAGCCGTGCGCCGGAAAGTGGCGGCTACCGTGGGCCCATGAGGCTGCTGCTGACCTCGGACACGCACGTGCCCTCGCGGGCCAAGCGCCTTCCCGAGGACCTGTTGACGGCCGTCGGCGAGGTCGACGTCGTGATCCACGCCGGGGACTGGACCGACGAGGCCACCCTCGACGTACTGGAGTCGAGGTCGCGGCGCCTGATCGCCGTGTACGGCAACAACGACGGGCCCGCCCTGCGCCGCAGACTGCCCGAGGTCGCCCGCGCGGAAATCGGCGGCCTGCGCTTCGCCGTCGTCCACGAGACCGGACCGGCCGCCGGACGCGAACGGCGGTGCGCCGCGCTCTTCCCCGACACGGACGTCCTGGTGTTCGGCCACAGCCACATCCCCTGGGACTCCACCGCCCCGGGCGGGCTCCGCCTGCTCAACCCCGGCTCCCCCACCGACCGCCGCCGCCAGCCCCACCACACCTACCTGACCCTCACCGCCGAGGACGGCGCCCTGTGCGATGTCGTCCTCCACCGACTGCCCGTGTGAGGCCTCGATAGGGATGCCGGGCCCGCATGTCACTCCGGATCCTTCCGGATGCCCTGCCCCCTGTTCTCCTGACTAGCTTGTCGGCGCCCGTCAGACCGACCAGTCCGGAGCCCGGGGAGCCGCGATGCCGACGACCGCCACCGATGACCGCCGCCCGACCGGCACCGTGCTGGGGCCCCTCGAACGCCGGGTGCTGTCCGCGGTCGGCTGCGGGCTGCGGGACGAGGAGATCGCCGCCGCCCTCGCCCTCCCCGAGGACGCCGTGGCCGCACACCTCGCGCGGATCCTCACCAAACTCGGACTGCGCGACCGCGCCGCCGCCATCGTCCACGCCTTCGACTGCGGCCTGGTCGCCCCCGGACGTGGCCCCCGCACCCGCCCGCCGGACCCGGTGCCGCGGAGCGCCGCCGGTCGGCCGGCCGGCCGGCGGATACGGATCTGTCTGCTCGGGCCGCTGCGGGCGACGCAGCACGGTCGCCCCCTCGACCTGGGACACCTCCGCCAGCAGGCCGTACTCGCGGCGCTGGCCCTGGGCGCGGGGCGGATCCTCAGCCGGGACGAACTGCTGGACGACGTATGGGGGATGGAGCCGCCGGCGGCGAACGTGGTGCCGGTGTACGTCTACCGGTTGCGCAAGGCCCTGCGGAGCGGCAACGGCTCGGACCACGACGGCCCGGACTCGGTCATCGAGCACACCCGGCACGGCTACCGGCTGGTCGCCGGCGCGGTGGACGTGGACGTGGCGCGCATGGAGGAACTGGTCGCCGACATCGGCAGGGCCGATCGGGCGGGCGAACCGGCCGAGGCGGTCCGCCTGTGCGCGCAGGCGCTGGAGCTGTTCCGCGGGGAGCTCCTGGCCGGCCTGCCCGGACCGCTCGCCGAGCTGGAACGGATGCGGCTCGGCGAGCGCCGGACCGCCATCGTGCAGCGGAAGTTGGAGGCGCAACTGCGGCTGGGCCAGGAGTCGGAGGCGATCGCCGAGCTGTTCGCCCTGTCCTCGGCGGACCCCCTGAACGAGCAGCTGGCCGCGATGCTGATGCGGGCGCTGTACCGGGCCGGCCGGCAGGCCGACGCCCTGACCGTGTTCGATCGCGCCCGCCGCCGGCTCGCCGACGACCTGGGGGTCGCGCCGAGCCGGATGCTGCGGCGGACCCGACAGATGATCCTGCGCGGTGACGACGACGGCCCCGGCCCCACCCCGCCGGGCGGTCGGAAGCCGCCGACGCGGCCGCCGCCGACGACGCGGCCGACGCGCCTCGTGTGACTACGCCGGATACCAGGCGCCGTTGTACCAGACCTCGTTGGCACTGTCGTTGTGGTGATCCATGTTGAAGTCGGCGGGGTAGTTCTTGACGTGGTTCTCCGGGTAGGTCCAGATGCCCGCGGACTCGTCGCAGACGTAGTCCCAGTGGCAGATCGTCTTGACCGGCACGTTGCCGAAGAACTTGTCGGCGCCGGCGAGCGGGGCGCCGACGAAGCCTCCGAACGGCACGGCTCCGCCGTTGGCACCGGGAGGGCCCTGGCGCTTGGGGTCGGAGATGAGGACGGCGTTGACGTTGTCGAAGGTCTGCCAGTTCTCGGTGACCCAGATGTGCACCACCGCGGCGCCCAGGGAGTACCCGCCCATCTTGACGTGCTGGCCGGGGCACGCGGCACGCTGGTCGCGGACCAGCCGGTTCAGCTCGTTGACGCCCGCGCGGGCGCTCGCGCCGTTGGGGATCTGGGTGGGGTACCCGACGTGCTGCTGGATGTTGCCGTAGAAGCCGTCGTTGTTCCACGAACTGCCCGTGCCGCCGACGACGATCGTGTAGGTACCCTCGCACGGAGCCGCGGCCTGCGCCGTGGGCGCCTGTACCACTGAGATTCCGGCTGTCAGAAGAAGTCCGGCCGACGCCGCCGCCATCCTTCGTGCTCGCATGTCGATCCTCCCCAAGTAGTCGGCCCGCGCGTCCGCTTCCCGGTGCGTACGCGGTCGGCCGAGGTCACCGGACGACAGTGGCAGCGGCCGATGACATCCCGATGAAACCCGTGCCATCGGCATTTCATCGCTGCCTCCTACCGTCGGCCGCCGGCGACCGGACAGGACCGGCCGGCAGCGCCGGGCACTCCACGACGCGACGAAAAGGGCACACCATGTCGAGAATCGGCTTATGCCGCATGTTCACCGGACTGGCCGTCATGGCCGGGGTCTGGGCCCTGGTCATCGCGATGACCAGCTCGCCCGCCATGGCCGGGCAAGGGCCCCTTCCGGGCCCGGACGGCCAACGCGCCGGCGTCTCCCGCTATTTCGGCGGCCCGCAGGGCTTCGCCATTCCGACCGTCCCCTGTGACCCGGCCGGACCGTCGGCCGCCGACGGCGTCATGGCCGATCAGCTCAACCCGCAGCTGCACGCCAAGATGGCCGGCTACCTGAACGGCTACAAAATGTCCTGCGCGCGGATGGTCACGCAGGCGGTGAAGGACCGGGGGCTGGGTCCGCGCGCCGCCGCGATCGCCATCGCCACGATCATCGTGGAAAGCAGCATGAACAACTACGCACAGGCCGTCGACTACACCAGCCTCGGCCTGTTCCAGCAGCAGGACTGGTGGGGTACGCGGGAGGAGCGCCTGAACCCGGCCCACGCCACGAACGCCTTCCTCGACGCGATGGAACAGCAGTATCCGGGCGGCTCGTGGAACGACGAGGCGATCGGCGAGGTGTGCTGGCACGTCCAGCGGCCCCGGGAGGACCTGCGCGGCCTGTACGCGATCGAGGCGGACGACGCGACGCTCATCGCCAACGCCCTGTGGTCCGGTATGAGCAGCGGCCCCCGGCACCCCTACGCCTCGGGCCGGGTGGTGTCCGGGCGGTCCGCGGACGGACGCCTGGAGGCGTTCGCCGCCGGCGCCGACGGCGTCTACCACTCGTGGCAGACCGCGGTGAACGGCGACTGGTCGCAGTGGCGGTTCGCGGGCGGTCCGCGCAACGCGCAGCTGGCCGTGGCGGCCAACGCGGACGGGCGCCTGGAGCTGTTCGCCCTGTCGGACAGCACCTTCGACCACATGTGGCAGACGGCGCCCAGTGCGGGCTGGTCCACCTGGGAGAACTTCGGCGGCGGAGGCCACCGCCTGGCAGCGGGCAGCAACGCCGACGGCCGCATCGAGGTGTTCGCCTCCAACCCCGACGGGGTCTTCCACCGCTGGCAGAGCGCGCCCAGCGGCGGTTGGGCCGGCTGGGAAGGCACCGGCGGCGGCCCGGCCAACGCGCGGCTGGCCGTCGAGAACGCCCCCGATGGCCGCCTCGAGGTCTTCGCCCTGTCGGACTCGACGTTCGAGCACCTCTACCAGACCGGCGCCAACGGCGGCTGGTCCGCCTGGGAGAACTTCGGCGGCGGCGGACACGCCGTGACCGCCAGCCACAATCAGGACGGCAGGCTGGAGGTGTTCGCGTCCAACGCGAACGGTGTGTTCCACCGCTGGCAGACGAGCCCGACCTCCTGGTCGCAGTGGACGGGCACCGGCGGGATCGCCAACGCCGAGCTGACCACCTCCCGGTCGGTCGACGGCCGCGTGGAGGTGTTCGCGATCAATGCCGGCGCCGCGAGCCACGCCTGGCAGACCGGCCCGAACGCCGCGTTCTCGCCGTGGGTGGACTTCGGCGGCGGCGGCACGGCGGTCGGTGCGGGCAACAACGCGGACGGCCGCATCGAGGTCTTCGGCACCAGCCACGCCGGCGTCTACCACCGGTGGCAGACCGGGTTCGCAAGCTGGTCGGAGTGGGGCTGGCTGAACGGTTCCGGCCCCGCGGTCAACTAGTCAACCGGACGCCCCCGCAGCCGCCGCCCGTACGCCGCCGCCGGAGCCCGGCCCGTCCGTCGGGCCCCGGCGGCCCGTCCATCGGGCCCCGGCCGTGGTCACGCAGTCCGGAAGCGCCGGTTCGGCCGGCGGTGCCCCGCGGACCCGCCCTAGCGGACCGGCTGCCGGCTGTCAGTCCGTAACCTTCCGGGGTCTCCCGCTCCGGCGCCGTTGCTACCTTCCAGACCGTTCGCACGCCCGGACCGCCGAGGGGGAGGAGCGTCCCGTGCTTCCAAAACCATTCCGACGCGCACTGCACTGTGTTCTCGCGGCGACAGCCGCCCTGCTGCCGGCCCTGTTGGTGAGCACCACTCCGGCCGCGGCCCGGCCCGCCGAGCTCACCGCGGCGTGCCCGGCGGCAGGGTTCGTGTCCCAGCACTTCCACAGCGGCCACAACGGCGTCGACATCGCCAACAACGTGGGCACGCCGATCTACGCCGTGGGCGACGGCGAGGTGACCATCTCCGGGTACACCGGCGACTACGGCCAGTGGATCCGCGTCCTGCACCCCGACGGGAGGATCTCCGAGTACGGGCACATGACCCGGCGGGACGTCTCCGTCGGCGACCGCGTCGCGGCCGGCCAGCAGATCGCGCTGATGGGCGCCGAGGGGAACTCCACCGGCCCCCACCTGCACCTGCGGATCTGGGGAGACCCGTCCACCTCGTACGGCATCGACCCCGAGGCCTACCTGGCGGAGCGCGGCGTGGTGCTGCCCTGTACGCCGGGCAGCGGTCCGCGGCCCAAGCCCCCGGTGCACCCGGCCGAGTCGGGCCGGGTGGTGTCGGCACGCTCGGCGGACGGACGTCTGGAAGTGTTCGCGGCCGGCGCCGACGGCGTGCACCACGCCTGGCAGCAGGAGGTCAACGGCAGCTGGTCGGCCTGGGAGCCGCTCGGCGGACCGGGCGGCGGCGCCGAACTGGCCATCGCGCCGAACGCGGACGGACGCCTGGAGGTGTTCGCCGTCAACGGGAGCACCTTCCAGCACCGCTGGCAGCTGTCCCCGTCGGGCGGCTGGTCGAACTGGGAGGCCTTCGGCGGCGGCGGCAAGGACACCGCCGCCGGCGTGAACGCCGACGGCCGCATCGAGGTCTACGCCTCCGGACCGGTCGGGCTCTTCCACCGGTACCAGACGGCCGCGAACGGCGGCTGGTCCGAGTGGGAGCCCGCCGGCGGCCCCGCCGACAGCCGTGTCGAGATGGAGAAGGCACCGGACGGTCGTCTGGAGGTGTTCGCGCTCAACGGCACCACCTTCCAGCACCAGTACCAGACGGCGCCCGGTGGAGGGTGGTCCGCATGGGAGGACTTCGGTGGCGGCGGCCACGACCTGACCGTCGACCGCAACGCCGACGGCCGCCTTGAGGTGTTCGCCTCCGGGCCGGTGGGCGTGTTCCACAAGTACCAGGCAGGGCCTACTAGTTGGTCGCAGTGGGAGCCGACCGGCGGTCCCGCGGACGCGCAGCTCACCAGCGAACGCACCCCGGACGGCCGCGTGGAGGTCTTCGCCGTCAACGCCGTCACCGCGATGCACACCTGGCAGACCGCCCCGAACGCACGCTACGGCGAGTGGGCCGCCTTCGGCACCGGCGGCACCGAAGTCACGGCGGCCGCCAACGCCGACGGCCGCATCGAGGTCTTCGCCTCCGGCCGCGCCGGCACCTACCACAAATGGCAGACCGGGTTCGCGACCTGGTCGGAGTGGATGTGGGTCAACGACGGGGCCGG
Organism: Streptomyces virginiae; assembly: GCF_040638905.1. Lineage (GTDB taxonomy): Bacteria > Actinomycetota > Actinomycetes > Streptomycetales > Streptomycetaceae > Streptomyces > Streptomyces virginiae_B. The sequence continues at coordinate 136,763 of NZ_JBEZYV010000001.1, forward strand.
CCCCGCCCTCGACTGATCCGCGCCCGTGCCCGCCCGCCCTTCCGACTGGAGAGACCATGCTTCCGATCAGCAGGCGGACCCTGTTGAAGGGTGCCGCCGGGGCGGGCACGCTCCCGCTCCTGGGCGCCGGCCGTGCCACGGCCGGGGCCGGAACAGAGCCAGGGCCAGGGACCGGGACGGGGACCGCGGGGGACGCCACGCCCCGCCAGTGGGTCGGCGCGGGCCCCTTCGCATACGTCCACGACCCCGCCACCGCCGCCGGCCCCCGCTACCTCAACGACCACACGCTGATCAAGGCCGGCGGCCGCTGGCACCTGTTCGGCATCGTCGGAAACAGCGCGCCCCGCGGCGAATCCCCGGACAGCTCGGCGGAGACGTCCTTCGCGCACGCCTCCGCGCCGAGCCCGCACGGACCGTGGACCACCCACCCCGACGCGCTCACCGTCGACCCGTCCTACTTCGGCGAGGAACACCTCTGGGCGCCGCACGTCGTCGAGGCGGACGGCAGGTACTGGATGTTCTACGCCGCGGGTGGCGCGCGTGGCGCCGCGATCAACCTCGCCACGTCCACCGACCTGTTCACCTGGACCCGTGAGCCGTCCGGCCCGCTGTTCCGGGGGCTCGCGGCGCGTGACCCGATGGTGCTGCGGGTCGGCGGCGAGTGGGTCATGTACTACACCGAAGTCGCGGGCGCGGGCGGCCGCCACGTCGTGGCCCACCGCCGTTCCGCCGACCTCCTGCGCTGGAGCGAACCGGGTGTCGCGTTCACCGACGCGAGCACCGACGCGACGGTGTCGGTCACGGAGTCGCCGTACGTCGTCGAACGCGGCGGCTGGTACTACCTGTTCGTCGGGCCGCGGGGCGGATACGAGGGCACCGACGTGCTGGCGTCCCGGGATCCCTTCCGCTTCGAACTCGCCGGAGACGCGGGGCACGTACCCGGTCACGCCGTCGAGGTGGTCGCCGACGGGGAGCGGTGGTACGCCACCGCCGCGGGCTGGTTCCGGCACGGGCTGTACGTGGCACCCCTGCACTGGCGGGACACGCCACCGCCGTGGCAGAGCCCGGACCATCCGGTGGCCGGGCTCGACGCCGACGGCCGCCTCACGGTGTTCGCGCTCGACGCCTCGGACCTGTCGGTGCTGCGGCGGGTCCAGCTCGATCCGGACGCCGACACCTGGTCGCGGTGGGAGACCTTCGGCGGGCCGGCCGGCGCCGTACCGACGCTCGGCCGCGACGCCGACGGCCGGCTGGAGGTGTTCTCGCTCGCGCCGGGCGGGGCGAACCTGCACCACCGGGCGCAGCGGCCGGACGGCGGCTGGTACGCATGGGAGGAGTTCGGCGGCCCGGCCGGAGCCGCCCCCGCCGTGGCCCGGGACGCCGACGGCCGACTGGAGGTCTTCGCCCTGAGTCCCGGCGGCGCCTCCGTCGCACGGCGCCGGCAGCGGACACCCGGGGCACCGGCCTGGGAGCCGTGGGAGCCCGGATTCGGCGGGCCCGCGGGCGCACCGCCGGTGGTCGCGGCCAACGCCGACGGCCGGCTGGAGGTGTTCGCACTCGCACCCGGCGGCGCCGCGATCGACCACCGGTGGCAGGAGGCCCCGGGCGGCCCCTGGACCGCCGCCTGGCACCGGTTCGGCACGGCGGCCGGCGCGGCCCCGCGGGTGGCGCGGGACGGCAGCGGCCGGCTGACCGTCACCGCGATCGGACCGTCGGGCGTGGGGACCTTCCACCGGCGGCAGACCGTGCCCAGCGGCGGCTGGGACGCATGGCTGCCCATGTTCGGCTGGAGCGCGGCCGCTCCGGCGCTGTCCGTCAACGCCGACGGCCGGCTGGAGGCGTTCTCCCTGACGCCCGGCGGCGCCCGTCTGGACCACCGCTGGCAGGTCGCTCCGGGCGGGGACCCGGCACCCGGCGGGGAGTTCGGCGAGCCCGGTGTCCGGCTCGCCGCCACCCCCACGGCCGTGCTCGACCCGGCCGGGCGGACCCACGTCTTCGCCGTGACCGCCGAGGGCCGGCTGCGGACCCGCGTCCAGGCCCGGCCGAGGGGCGGGTGGCGGCCGTGGTCGGCCTTCGGTGATCGCACGGTCGCGCCCCTCGCGTCGGGCAGTCCCGCGCTCTGACCAGGGCGTCCGGATCTCGCCACCCGCACAGGGAAAACAGGGGCGAGGACGCGCCGCGAAGCCCTCGAAGCGGCGTTCCGCCCCTTTGTGACACGGTGACTTTGCCCACTGTGGGCGGCTCGACGCGGCCTGCGCGCCCGCCGCAGCGGGCCAGATCCCGGCGCCCCGGCCGTCGCCGTCCGCGAACCGCCGCCCCCGTCGGCGGCCCCGGCCGAAGTGGCCGAAGTACGCCGGTCAACTCCCCCGTGAGGTGAGTATCGTTCCGCACGTCCGGCAAGTGCGACGCGTGGAACAGGGGGAACGGTGAGCGGCGTAGTCGTCCATCTGCCGCGGGGAAGCGGTGGCACCGGCGGCGGCGCACCGTGCGGCGAACCGGTGACCCTGCGGCTCGGCCCGGGCGAGGTCGCCCGCTTCGGGCGGGGCTCCACCGCGGTACCCGTCGAGCTGCGCCTCGCCGACGCGGCGATCTCCCGGCTCGCCGGTGAGATCCGCGTGACCGACGACCACTGGCAGCTGACGAACCACAGCAGCACCCACAGCTATCTGGTGGAGAACCCGGAGGGCGCGGGGGAATACCTGAGGGTTCCGCCGCGACGGGTGGGGGCGCCCGTCCCGTTCGAGTTCGCGCGCGTGGTGCTGCCCGCCCGCGGCGACGTCCCCGTCTCCTTCCAGGTGTTCGCGCCCGACCACGTCTATCTGGACCCGGAGGCCATGGGCGTCCCCTGGGGCAACCGCACGGTCACCGCGTACTCCCTGGACGAGACGGCCACCTACTTCCTCGTCCTCGTCGCGCTCTGCGAACCGCGCCTGCGCGACCAGTCCCGCGTGGCGGTACCCACCACCCCGCAGATCGTCGAGCGGCTCAGGCCGCACCCCGCCTGCGGCGCTCTCACCGCGCGGGCGGTCAGCTCGCACATCGACTACCTCGCCGACGAGAAGCTCCGCATCGGGGTCCTGGACCACCCCGCCGAGCACGGCAGGGGCGAACGCCGCAACGGCAAGCGGGAGGAGATCGTCGGGCTCGGGCTGCGGTTCGGGCTCGTACGGGAGGAACACCTCGCGCTGTTGCCGCCCCTGACGGGGGCTCGCGGGCGGGAGCGGCAGGCCGGGCGATGACTGCACGGCTCGGCCTGGGCGGTACGACCGAGTGCGACCGCGCGGACCTGCTCCCGCCCGGCTACCGGGTGGGGAGCTGGGTGGTCACCGAGCTGATCGGGTCCGGAGGCTGGTCCACGGTCTACGCGGCGCGGCCGGCCGACGTACTCCCGGCCCGCGCTCCCGCCGGCGGCCGTCCCGGCCCCGCCGAGGTGGCGCTCAAGATCATGCCGACCGCCGTTCTCGCGCCGCGCCAGGCGCGCAGGATCGTGGAGTCCGCCCGCCGCGAGGTCGAACTCGGGCGCCGTCTGGGGCATCCACGCCTGATCGGCTTCCTGGAGACCTTCGTGCTCCGCGCACCGGACCGGCCCGCCCTGGACGGGGCGATCGTGCTGGTCATGGAGAGGGCCGCGGCCAGTCTGCGGGAGCTGGTCGACGCCGGGGTGCCCGAGGCCGAACGGGGCCGGCTGATCGCGCAGATCTGCGAGGGGCTCTCCCATCTCCACCGTTCGGGCTGGGTCCACGCCGATCTCAAGCCGGAGAACGTCCTGCTCGGCGCGGACCGCTCCGTGAAACTCTCGGACTTCGGCCTCGCCACCGAGCTGACGGGGACGCACGGTTACGCGCCGCCCATGGGCACCCTGGACTACCTCCCGCCCGAGCGCTGGCGGGCGCCCCTGGGGGAACTCGGCGTACTGGTCCGGCCGACCGCCGACATCTGGGCGCTGGGCATCGTCATCCATGAGGTGTTCACGTCCGGAGGCTCTCCGTTCGCCGGTGCCACCCCCGTGGCACGGGGCGCGGCGGTCCAGGAGTACGGCGCGGGCCGTGCCCCGCTGCGCCTGGACCACGCCCTGCCGCCGTTCTGGCGCGACCTGGCCGCCGACTGCCTCGCCCCGACGCACGCGGCGCGCGCCCCGCACACCGCCGACAGCCTGCTCGCCCGTATCTCCGCCGCCCGGCAGGGGATGCCGGGGGCGGAAGCGGCACCGGGGGCGGGAAGGCGGCAGGGCGGCCGGGCCCGCACCGCCGTACTGGCCACCGCGCTCTGCGGCATCGCCGGGGCGGCCCTGTGCGCGGACGGGGTACGCGCGGGCTCGTACGCTCCGCCCGGCCGTACGGGCGCGGTGACCGGCACGGTCCGGGTGTTCAACGCGGAGCGGGGCTGCCAGGAGCGGTCCGACCGGGACCAGCAGTGCAGCCTGGGCCTGGCGATCGATCCCCGGAAGCCGTACGCCGCGCAGAACGTCGTGGCGACCCGGGTGTGGCACGGCGACGTCCTCGCCGCCGAGTGCGAGCTGGCCGACGGCCGGCCCATCATCGACGAGGAGGACCGGCATTCCACCCGCTGGTACCGCGTCCGTCTCCCCGCCGGCTCCGCGCAGTCCACGGCGTGGCTCCCCGCCGTACGGACCAAGGACCGGCCGTCGCTGCCGGGGTGCCCGCACCCCGCCGCCGTACAGTGACGCCGCCACCGAAGGGAATGCGGGCTCCGCTGGTTCCGCGTAGGAATACCGGCCGGTCGCGGTGGCCGGCTTTCGTGCAATGCACCGACAAGTGCTTGACCGATGAAGCTGCGGCAACGTAACTTCGACCGCACCCGCTCGTGAGCTGCTGGAAGGAGGCGAAACCGGATGTCGACCATCTCCGGCCTGATTCGCCTCGCACACCAGATCGCCTGGGCTCCGGGTCGTGTAGCCCACGGCTGCTGAGCAGCCCCCTCGTCGGCGTGCCCCATTGCGGCCCCGGCACCTTCTCATCTATGTCACCACTTACGGCACGCCGTCGCGTGCCGAGGCGTCGCGCTGCGCGTTCCCGGGCCGCGACCACCGGAAGAGAAAGCTCTGAAATGGCGACTTGGACAGTCCGATCGACCGCGCGCCGAAATGAGGACGTGCCGTGGTAGCGGCGCGGATCACGGTCAATGGGAAAGAAACACCGATTTCCCCGGCGCCGCCCCACACCACGGTGCTCGATTTCCTCCGCGAGCGGGGCCTGACCGGTACCAAGGAAGGCTGCGCCGAGGGTGAATGCGGCGCCTGTTCGGTCCTGGTGGCCCGTCCCGGCGTGAACAAGCCCACCGACTGGGTGGCGGTCAACGCCTGCCTGGTCCCGGTCGCGGCGCTCGACGGGCAGGAGGTCGTCACCTCCGAGGGCCTCGCCGCCGCCGACGCATCCGGTACGCCGGCCGTGCTGCACCCCGTGCAGGAGGAGATGGCCGTCCGCGGCGGCTCCCAATGCGGTTACTGCACACCGGGGTTCGTCTGCAGCATGGCCTCCGAGTACTACCGGCCCGACCGCTGCGCGCATGCCGGCCGGGCCGACGGCTCCGAGCACGGTCCGAACGGCTTCGATCTGCACGCGCTGAGCGGAAACCTGTGCCGCTGCACCGGCTACCGCCCGATCCGCGACGCCGCGTTCGCCGTCGGCCTGCCCGCCGAGGACGACCCCCTGGCGCGGCGCCGCGAGCAGTCCCCGCCCGAACCGGTCGCCACCCGGTACACACAGGACGACAGCTCGTTCCTGCGGCCGGGCACCCTGGCCGACGCGCTGCGGCTGCTGCGCGAGCGGCCCGAAGCGGTGGTCGTCGCCGGCAGCACCGACTGGGGCGTCGAGGTCAACATCCGTTCCCGTCGCGCCGGTTGTGTGGTCGCGGTCGACCGGCTGCCCGAACTGCGGGAACTGCGCGTCGGATCCGACCACATCGAGATCGGGGCGGCGCAGACCCTCACGGAGATCGAACGCCGCCTCGACGGCAGCGTCCCGCTGCTGGCGGAGCTGTTCCCGCAGTTCGCGTCCCGGCTGATCCGCAACAGCGCGACCCTCGGCGGCAACCTGGGTACCGGCTCTCCCATCGGCGACAGCCCGCCGGTACTGCTCGCACTGGAGGCGTCCCTGGTGCTCGCCGACGCCGACGGCGAGCGCGAGGTACCCCTCCGCGACTACTTCACCGGCTACCGGCAGAGCGTGCGCCGCCCCGGCGAACTGATCCGCGCGGTGCGCGTCCCGCTGCCGCTGTCACCGGTCGCGGCCTTCCACAAGATCGCCAAGCGTCGTTTCGACGACATCTCCAGCGTCGCGGTGGCGTTCGCGCTCGACATCGAGGACGGGACCGTCCGCAAGGCGCGCATCGGCCTGGGCGGCGTGGCCGCCACCCCGATCCGCGCCCTCGCCACCGAGGCCGCACTGGAGGGCCGGCCCTGGACCGCGCGGACCGCCGAGGCTGCGGCCCGGGTGTTGCGGACCGAGGGCACGCCGATGGACGATCACCGCGCCAGCGCCGGATACCGCTCCGCGATGCTCGGCCAGAGCCTGATGAAGCTGTACGCGCGAACCACCGAGGCGGTGTCGTCATGAGCCATCTGTCCGAACGCCCCGAGAAGCCCGTCGTCGGCCTTCCGCTGCCGCACGAGAGCGCCGGCCTGCACGTCACCGGCGCCGCCCTGTACACCGACGACCTGGTCCACCGCACCAAGGACGTACTGCACGCCTACCCGGTCCAGGTCATGAAGGCCCACGGCACAATCACCGCGCTGCGCACCGGGCCCGCGCTCGCCGTGCCCGGCGTGGTCCGCGTACTGACCGGCGCCGACGTGCCCGGCGTCAACGACGCCGGGATGAAGCACGACGAACCGCTGTTCCCCGACACCGTCATGTTCCACGGCCACGCCGTCGCCTGGGTGCTCGGCGAGACCCTGGAGGCGGCCCGGCTCGGTGCGGCGGCCGTCGAGGTGGAACTCGACGAGAAGCCCTCCGTGATCACGTTGCGGGAGGCGATCGCGGCCGGGAGCTTCCACGGCGCCCGGCCCGTGATGGTGACCGGCGACGTCGACGCCGGCTTCGACGACTCCGCGCACGTGTTCACCGGCGAGTTCCACTTCTCCGATCAGGAACACTTCTATCTCGAGACGCACGCGGCACTGGCCCACGTCGACGAGAACGGGCAGATGTTCGTCCAGAGCAGCACCCAGCACCCCTCGGAGACGCAGGAGATCGTCGCTCACGTGCTCGGCCTGCACAGCCACGAGGTGACCGTGCAGTGCCTGCGGATGGGCGGCGGCTTCGGCGGCAAGGAGATGCAGCCCCACGGGTTCGCGGCAGTCGCCGCCCTCGGCGCCAGGCTGACGGGCCGGCCGGTCCGTGTACGGCTCAACCGCACCCAGGACCTGACCATGTCCGGCAAACGCCACGGCTTCCACGCCACGTGGAAGATCGGCTTCGACACCGAGGGACGCATCCAGGCCCTGGACGCCACCCTGACCGCGGACGGCGGCTGGAGCCTGGACCTGTCCGAGCCCGTGGTGGCACGGGCGCTCTGCCACATCGACAACACCTACTGGATTCCCAACGCGCGCGTCACCGGCCGCATCGCCAGGACCAACAAGGTCTCCAACACGGCCTTCCGCGGCTTCGGCGGACCGCAGGGCATGCTGGTGATCGAGGACATCATGGGCCGGTGCGCACCGCTCCTCGGCCTGGATCCCGTGGAGTTGCGCGAACGCAACTTCTACCGGCAGGGCCACTCGACGCCGTACGGGCAGCGGGTCCTGCACCCCGAGCGGATCTCCGCCGTCTGGCGCCAGGTCCACGACGACGCCGGCATCGCCGACCGCAAGGCCTCGATCGCGGCCTTCAACGCCGCGCACCCGTACACCAAGCGGGCTCTCGCGATCACCGGGATCAAGTTCGGGATCTCGTTCAACCTCACCGCCTTCAACCAGGCCGGCGCGCTGGTGCTGGTCTACAAGGACGGCTCGGTCCTGATCAACCACGGCGGCACCGAGATGGGGCAGGGCCTGCACACCAAGATGCTCCAGGTCGCCGCGACCACGCTGGGCATCCCGCTGCACAAGGTGCGGCTGGCACCCACCCGTACGGACAAGGTGCCCAACACCTCCGCCACCGCCGCCAGCGCCGGGGCAGACCTCAACGGCGCCGCGGTGAAGGACGCCTGCGAGCAGATCCGTGAACGGCTGCTCCAGGTCGCCGGCACCCAGCTGGGTGCCAACGCCTCGGACGTGCGCATCGTCGACGGCGTCGCGCGGGTCCTCGGCAGCGACGCGCAGGTGGCCTGGGACGACCTGGTGCGCACCGCGTACTTCCAGCGGGTCCAGCTGTCGGCGGCCGGCTTCTACCGGACCGAGGGCCTGCACTGGGACGCGAAGGTGTTCCGGGGTTCGCCGTTCAAGTACTTCTCCTACGGCGCTGCCGCGGCCGAGGTGGAGGTGGACGGTTTCACCGGCGCGTACCGGATCCGGCGGGTGGACATCGTGCACGACGTCGGCGACAGCCTCTCCCCCATGATCGACATCGGTCAGGTCGAGGGCGGCTTCGTGCAGGGCGCGGGCTGGCTGACGCTGGAGGACCTGCGGTGGGACGCCGGCGACGGCCCGAACCGCGGCCGGCTGCTGACGCAGGCTGCGAGCACCTACAAGCTGCCGAGCTTCTCGGAGATGCCGGAGGAGTTCAACGTCAGGCTGCTGGAGAACGCCACGGAGGAGGGTGCGGTCTACGGGTCCAAGGCGGTGGGCGAGCCCCCGCTGATGCTGGCCTTCTGCGTACGGGAGGCGCTGCGGCAGGCCGCCGCGGCGTTCGGGCCCGGCGGAATCAGCGTGGAACTCGCCTCCCCGGCGACGCCCGAGGCGGTGTACTGGGCGGTGGAGAAGGCCCGCAGCGGCGGCACGCGGCCCGGCGGGCACGCGCCCGACGGCAGCGGGGTCCCCGCCGAAGCAAGCGCCCTGAGCCATGCCTGACATGAGCTGGGTGGCCGCGGTCGCGCGGTTGCGGGCGCGCCGGGAACCCGGCGTGCTCGTGACCGTCGCGACCGTACGCGGACACGCGCCCCGACGGGCCGGTGCCAAGCTCGTCGTGGGGCGCACCGAGACGTGGGGGTCGATCGGCGGCGGGAACATCGAGGCCGTGGCCGTCGACCGGGCGCGCGAGCTGACCGGCGCGGCCGATACGGAGCCGGAACTGATGGAGTTCGCCCTCAACGACAAGGTCACCGGCCCGCACGGCCTGCAGTGCTGCGGCGGCGCCGTCACGGTGCTGCTCGAACCGCTGCCGGTGGTCGAGGCCGTGGCGGTCTTCGGCGTCGGGCACGTCGGCCTGGAGCTGGCACGCATCCTGGCCCGCCAGGACCTCGACCTGCACCTGATCGACACCCGCCCGGAGATGCTCGCAGAGGAACGGCTCGGTGTGCTCGCGGACGCCGTGGCACAGGTCCACGTGCACCGCGCCCTGCTGCTTCCGGAGGAGGTGCTCGCGGAGCTGCCACCCGGCGCCCACGTCCTGATCATGACCCACGACCACGCGGAGGACGCCGCGCTGTGCGACGCCGCCCTGCGCACCGCCGGGCTGGGCTCGATCGGCCTGATCGGCTCGTCGGCGAAGTGGTCGCGGTTCCGCCGGCGCCTGGCGACCGAGGGCGGCCACGCCCCCGCCGCGATCGACCGGATCAAGACGCCGATCGGGATCTCGGGGATCACCGGGAAGGAGCCCGCCACGATCGCGGTGAGCGTGGCGGCGGACCTGCTCCGGACGTTCGAACAGGACCGCGGCCGGGCCCCCGAACCGGAAGCGGTGACGACCTTTCCGCACGCTCCGTCCGCCGAGCCGCTGGCCGCTGGCCGGTAGCCGGTAGCCGGTAGCCGGTAGCGCCGAGCGGGTGCCGGCTACGCCCTGGCCCGCCGTAGACGATGCCGGGACGATGCCGGGATCTTTGTCGGTTCTGCCAGTACGGGAGGCCGCCCGGCCCCGTAGAGACTTCCTGGCAGGAGCCGCGACGCACCCCCGGGGGGGGCGTGGCCCGAGAACAGCGAAACGGGGAGGACATCACCATGAGCGCGCAGCAGCAGTACGACGAAATCGGCGAGGCCTACGAGGGGTTCAAGGCCCTGCCCCTGGAGCAGTACGTGGTGGTACCCAGCTTCCTGGCCCTGGTCGGGGACGTGCGCGGGAAGTCGGTCATCGACCTGGCGTCGGGAACCGGCTTCTACAGTCGGGAGTTCAGGCGGCGCGGCGCCGCGGAGGTGCTCGGCATCGACATCTCCGGTGAAATGGTCGCCGTGGCACAGCAGTTGGAGGAGCGTGATCCGCTGGGCGTGCGCTACGAGGTCGGCGATGTCGCCGACCTGCGGCCCATCGCGCAGCGCTTCGACGTCGCCCTGGCGGTCCAACTCCTCAACTACGCCGAGGATGTCGCCACCACGGAGCGGATGTGCCGCGCCCTGCACCGCAGCCTGAAGCCCGGTGGTGAGCTCTTCCTGCTCAACCAGTCGCCCGACTTCCGCTTCGACGGGCCCACCCCGGAGAGGTACGGCTTCCGCAGCGAACTCACCGGCGCGCAGGTCGAGACCGGGCCGCAGGTGCGGACGACGGCGCTGCTCGACCCGCCGGTCTCGTTCGTCGCCAACCTCCCGCGCCGGGAGGTGTACGAGAAGTGCCTGTCGGCGGCCGGATTCAGCGAGTTGGCCTGGGTGCCGCTGACGGTGTCGGAGGCGGGCAAGCGCGAGTTCGACGCGGAGTTCTGGGCGGACTTCCACGCCAACCCGCCGCTGGAGATGCTGCGCTGCCGCGCCTGACGTCGGCAGCGGGTCCGGAGCGCGCTCGGGGGTTCGACCCCCCTGAGGTGCTTGGCGGGGGAGCGGGCGGCGCTCAGGTCGCCCGCGCCCGGCCGCCGCTGCTTCAGGCACAGCGCTCGAACAGCGCCTCGATGTAGCCCTCCAGCCTGCCGGTCAGGACATCGGGTGTCAGGTCGACGCGGCCCAGTTCCCGCCAGGGAACGGCGACCTTCTCCGCGTCCGGGGCGAAGCCCAGCGCGTCCAGCAGCCGCCAGTAGAGATGGGCGCTGCCCTCGGCCAGGGTGCCGCCCGCGTCGACGTACCGGTCGGTGAAGCGCATGCCGGCGGGGACCCCGTGCAGGAGGGCGAGGGCCGTCGAGCAGTGGGCCACGTCCAGGTCTGCCGGCCCCCAGGAGGTCTCCACCCAGTCGACGACCCCGCTGATGCGGAGGCCACCGCCGCTGCCCGTGAAGAGGACGTTGCCGGGATGGAAGTCCCGGTGCAGGAAGCAGCCCTGATGGGCCGGCGGCTCCCGGCGGATGACGTCGACCGCCCGCCGCCAGAGCTCGGGCCGCTCGGTGGCAGCGGGCGGGGTCACCCGCTCGGGCGAGGTCCACGCCTGATAGGGCCGAGGGCGTTGCGCCGCGGTCACCGGCAGCCGATGGATGGAAACGAGTTGGCGGGCCAGCAGTTCTGCGCGGTCGTCGGCATCCTGATCGCCGAGGCGTACGGTCCCCGGCAGCAGGGTCATCAGCAGGGACGGGTGATCGCAGTGCTGCGCGGTCGCGTCCACGGCCGCGAGGGTGGCCGCGGGTACGTCCGTGCCGTCGAGTCGACGCAGGACGGCCGCCTCCCGGGTCAACAGCCCTTCTGCGTGCCGGACGTAGAAGGGTTTGACGAAGGACCGCAGGACGAGCGAGCGCCGACCGCCCGGTCCGGCGAGGTCCAGGCGGCGCATCTGAGACGTCCAGCCGCCGCGCAGCCGCACGACCTGCGCGATGCGCTCCCCCTCGACCAGCCCCTTCTCCACCCAGGAGCGCGTGGCTCCCCAGCCTTCGCCGTCATGTCCCTTGTCCATGGCCTCAGTTGCCTCACCCATGGGGGCAGGCTATCCGCCCCCGGGGAACGCATCCCTGTCACGAGGGGCGGAGGCCGGCCAGGTGCCGTGCTCGATGACGTACGCCACGGCACGGCCTGCCACGTCGAAGGCGACGGTGTCCCGGTCGGCGTAGCTGTCGACCTGGCCGTCGGCGAGCGCGTAGCCGCCGGAACAGCCCTCGGCACGCCGATCGACGAGGTGCTCACCCGCATCGCCTTCCCCGTCCCGCAGGACGACCATCGCGCGGTCGCCGTTGGTGACCACGGTCAAGAGCCGCCCCGTATCGCTCTCGAACCACGTCTCCTGACTCCCCCAGTCCCACCGGTGCCGAAGCAGCTGCCGGGCTTCCTCACCGGAGTAGGTGTGACCGGCGGATCCCCGCAGGTGCCAGCGGTGCGCAGTGGTGGTCAAGGTGCTGCTCCTGCCTCGGTCCGGTGTCCGGCCAGTGTGCAGGACGAAGAGATCACGGCAGGTGCTCCGGCGCCGGCGTCTGCGATCCGTGGCGGCCGATCGCACCGGTGCCGTGGGACAGCCGGCCGTGAAGCGCGGGACCGCCGGCGGCAACCGCCACGAACAGGAACCCCGCGGTGATCAATGCCGGCTCGGCGAACCACAGGCCTGCCAGCCAGTCGACGAGCAGTGCCACGCCCACCAGGAGCACTTTCGCCGCCACCAGACCGAAGAACAGCTTCCGGTCGAGCGTGGCCCTCCCGGCGCGGGCGAGACGGCGCCCGGCGAAGCGCCCGGTCACGCTGACGCACAGCACCACCACGAGGACGCGCAGCGCGTGCTCCCAGGCGGGCGCGTCCCCGCCGAGAATCCACACCGCACCCACGGCCGCGCCCGCTGCGGCATAGGCGGCGAGCATGCGAGCGGAACCTGAGCCGGAGCCGGAGCCGGTGCGCCCGTCCCGGACAGGAGTCTGCCCGGCACACGCTCGGGCGCTGTAGCTGGACATGTCTCACCTTTCATGACGCAAAGTGAAGAACCGTTACCTACGCTCACAAAAGAAATTGCACTTCGAGTGTCATATCTTTGGTGCGGCCAGTCAAGCCCCCGTGGACCCGGCGCCTGGAGCGCCGGCCATGACGGCTTCCTGGCGCCGCCCGGGGCGGGGGCGTCAGCGATCCGTATGGACTCGGGGCGTCGGCGTAAGGGGCTCGTTACGGAGCGGCCCGCAGCGGGGGTGGACGGGGACAGCTTCGTCGTCGCGCCCCGGACCGCCTCCCCGCATCCGGGGCCCCACCTGCCACTCGTGGTTCCCCTGGGAGGGCCACATGTGTTTGTTCCGGTACGACGGCGACCCCGAGCCCGAGGAACGGGTCCCGGCCGGACCCCTCTACGTGCCCGTCCGGCCGGGTACCGCGCAGGTGGTGCTCCGGCTGTTCCGCACCCCTCTGGGCGAGCGCACCGCCGTCGGATTCACCCGCCCCGATCTGCTGGCGGCGGCGCTCGGCGCGGGCCACCCGTGGATCCGGCTGTCCGAGTCCGCGCTCCGCGCGTTCGCCGCACCGCTCGGCCGGGGCCCTCTGACGATCGACCCGACCTTCACCGCTCCCGCTGTCACCCCGGTGCCGGCCCGGACGGCCGACGTCGCGGTCCGAGCCTTCTGAGGGGAGCCGCGATGACCACCACCGTCCTTTCCGAGGTCGCCACCGCCGCGGAGGACCTGTCCGTCTGGCCCGCGTCCACGCAGCGGCTCCCGCACGGCGGCCTGGCCGTCGGTGTGGCACTGCCCGGCGACGTCACCCAGGCGATCTGCTCGCCGTACCGGTGGCCGGCGCCTACCAGCTGTCCATGGCCTCGGGCTACAACCTGGCGGGCCGTCCCGCGGTCGTCGCGGTCGACGGGAGCGCGGCCCGGCCCCTGGTCAGGCGCGAGACGCTGGACGACTTCCGAAGCCGGGACATCGGCGCCTAGGAGGCCCTAGCGCGCGGCGAGCCGCTCCAGCAGGGCGGTACTCCGTGCCAGCAACGCGCGCTCCTCATCGGTGAGTTCGGCCTCGATGGCCTGGGCCAGCCAACCGGCCCTGCGGCCGCGCTCCGCTTCGAGGGCGGTCCGGCCCGCGTCCGACAGCTCGACCAGCGACTTGCGGCCGTCCGTGGGGTGCGGCCGGCGCGTGACCAGGTCCTGATCCATGAGCAGCCCCACTGCCCGGGCCATCGACTGGGGGCGTACGCGCTGATCGGCGGCGAGGTCGCTGGTGGTCATGGGGCCGTTGCGGTCGAGCGCGCCGAGTACGGCGGCCTGGCCGAGCGGGATGCGGTCCTCGTCCTTGACGCGCCGGATGAGCCTGCCCATCGCGATGCGCAGTTCCGCGGCGATGACGGCGGCTTCCGAGGAGGGCATAGGGCACTTTACCCCGTTGGCCAGCAAAGCTGTGCACCTGACCTGTACAGCAATACTGCGCAGCCGATCTGCACAGCCATGCTGTTCAGCGGAACTGAACAGCATGGCTGTATGGTTTCTCTCGTCGGGCCAGCGCCGGCGTCGTCGCAGCCCGGGCCACGGCACACGACCAACGGGGAGGAACCACCATGTCCACAAAGGCAGTCGAAACCGTCGGCGCCCGTATCGAGACCGTCATCGCCCGCCGGATCATCGACAGCCGGGGCAATCCCACGGTCGAGGTCGACGTCGTCCTGACGGACGGCTCCCTGGGGCGCGCGGCCGTCCCCTCGGGTGCCTCCACCGGCGCCCGGGAGGCCGTGGAGCTGCGCGACGGCGACTCCACGCGCTGGCACGGCAAGGGCGTCGACCGCGCCGTGGCCCACGTCAACGCGGAGATCGCGGCCGCCGTGCGCGGCCGGGACGCGGCGGACCAGGCGGGGCTCGACGCCGCGCTGGTCGCGCTCGACGGCACCGACACGAAGTCCCGGCTCGGCGCGAACGCCATTCTCGGCGTCTCCCTCGCCTCCGCCAAGGCCGCCGCGGTGGCCCACCGCCAGCCCCTCTACCGCTACCTCGGCGGCGCCGACGCCCACCTCCTGCCGCTGCCGATGATGAACATCGTCAACGGCGGGGCGCACGCCGACAATCCGCTCGACTTCCAGGAGTTCATGATCGCGCCCGTGGGCGCGGACACCTTCGCCGAAGCCGTCCGCATGGGCAGCGAGGTCTTCCACACCCTGCGCCGCGACCTGCTGGCCGCCGGGCACTCCACCGGGGTCGGTGACGAGGGCGGCTTCGCGCCCGCGCTGCGTACCGCCGAGGAGGCGCTCGACTTCGTGGTGGCCGCCATCGAGCGCAGCGGCTACCGGCCCGGCACGGACATCGGCCTGGTCATGGACCCGGCGTCGTCGGAGTTCTTCCGCGACGGGGTGTACGACTACGCCGGCGAGGGCGTGCGCCGGACGCCGTCCGAGCACGCCGACCACTTGGCCAAGCTCATCGACGCCTACCCGGTCCTCTCCATCGAGGACCCGATGGCGGAGAACGACCTGGAGGGCTGGCGCGAGTTGACCGCCCGCGTCGGCGACCGCTGCCAGCTCACCGGCGACGACGTGTTCTGCACCAATGAGGCGCTGCTGCGCGAGGGCATCCGTACGGGCGTCGGCAACTCGGTCCTGGTCAAGGTCAACCAGATCGGCACCCTGACCGAGGCGCTGGCAGCGGTGGCCACCGCCCACGAGGCGGGCTGGACGGCCGTCATGTCGCACCGCTCGGGCGAGACGGAGGACACGACCATCGCGGATCTGGCGGTGGCGACCGGCTGCGGCCAGATCAAGACCGGCTCGCTCTCCCGCTCCGACCGCACGGCAAAGTACAACCAGCTCATCCGGATCGAAGAGGAGCTGGGTGCCTCGGCGCGCTTCGCGGGCCGCTCCGCGCTCCGCCGGGCGTGAACGGCGCGCACCCCACAGCCCCGCAGGGCAAGCTCCGGTGGCAGGTCCTGAGGGGGACGGGGTCAGGGAATTGGTGCAAGGGCATGTACATCATGACAGGTCAGCGGCCTTTTTCGTAGGACGGAACGCACAGTTCGCGAGGCTTGTCCGGTCCGCTCCCCGACTCCCAGAATCTCCTTCGTGCATCACCCGGAGACTGGGGGAACATGGGGATGATCAATCACGACGCCGTTCTGCGTGCCCGCGTACTGCTGCTGGGTTCCGGCCGGCTGAGTGTGCTCGAACAGGTCGACGCGTACCGGGTTCTGGCTGAGGTCAGCCCGAAGGCGTATCTGCCGAAGCTCGTGGACGCGCTCCTCTTGATGAGCTACCGCACCCGGAACCCGGAGGTGGAACTGGCGCTGACCACCGAGGCGGTCGAGGCCGCCCGGAGGATCGAGGCCGGCCTGCCGACCCGGGCAGAACGGCTGCGCAGGGCCCTGAACGCCCACCAGAGGGCCCTGTTCGCCCTCGGACGCCGAGCGGAGGGACGCGCGGCCTGCGAGGAAATGGCCGCGGCCGGGAGCAACGGGCGGCTGGCGACGGCCCTGGCCGAGGAGGGACGCTTCCGGGAAGCCGCCGAACTCAACGAGAAGGCGGCCCGGAACGGCACACCCGAGATCTCTTTCTGGACCATGGTCGAGTGGGCCGCGAACCTGGAGGGCGCAGGCCTGCACGACGAGGCATCGGCCGTCTTCCGGGAACTTCTCGACGCCACCCGGCGCAAGGCCGCCGAGCAGAGGTCGGCGCTGGCCATACTCACCTGGGAATTGGTACACCTCTCCTGGATGCGTGAGGCCGCCGGGGACGGGGCGGATGCCGCAGCCACCCGGCAGGAAGCCCTGACCGTCCTGGAGGAGTTGGCGACGACGGGCGAGCCGAAGAACTGGAGCTGCATCCTCGGGTGGTGGGTCACCCTGTTCGCGCTGTCGGGGCGGGGCGGCGAACCGGCTGCGAGCACCGAGTCGCCCATGCCGGCGTTCGGCACCGACCTCGATTGCGTGAGCGCCCCGCGGGATGCCTTCCTCGGCACTCTGCCGCGGCTCGAAGCGGAGGCGGCGGAACTGCGCGAGGCCGGCCGCATGCCCGAAGCGGTCGACGTCCAGCGCAGGATCAGCATCCGCGCGGCCGTCCGCGAGGGCAACCGTCCCTACCAGTTCGGGGATCGGCTCACACCGTACTTCGACGAAGGCGTGGCGCTCGCCCGCCGCCTGCCCAACGACCCCGTGCGCCTCGCCCGGGCCTTGACGGACCGCTCGATGTTCCTCGTCGCCGCGCGAACCTTCGAACCCGCCTACGCCGACTTCGCCGAGGCCGTCACCCTCCTCGACCCCCGGTAGGGCGCGTCCTTCGGATCCGGCGGTCCTCCCCCGCGATCTCGTGGATCGGCGTGCCGTTCGCCGAGGCCTGCTCGGACAGGTCGGAGCACGGCCGCCGGGCGCACGGCCGCCGGGACCGTGAGGTTCCCGCGTGCCGTGCGCCCGACCGGGCCCGAAGCGCGGTCAGGTTCTGTCGGCGGCGGCCTGCTCCGCCTTGTGCGCAATGTCCTCCAGGACGGCCTTGGGGTCGCCGCCCGGGGCGACGGCGCGGCCGATGTTGCGCTTGATCGCGTCGCTGACCGCCACCCATGACGGGTCGTTCACCGGGTAGAGGCGGGCCGTCCGCAGCGCGCTCAGGAAGTCTTCGTCGGTCTGGCTGAGGCCGCCGCCGGCCGGGGTCCGCGCGGCGGAGGTGGTGGCCGGCAGCAGGTGGTAGCGGTCCACGAAGTCCGCCAGGTTCTTGTCCTGGTAGACGAACTCCAGGAACTTGCCTGTCTCGGCCCGCTTGCCGTTCTGCCTGAAGGCCACCATCCAGTCGGCCACGCCCACGGTCGGCGGGCTTTCGCCGCTGTCCAGCGAGTCCGAGACGGGCATGGCGACGGTGCCGACGTCGATCCCCTTCGCGGCCGCCTCGTGGGCGAGCGACGGGTAGCCGTTGAGCATGCCGACCTCGCCCCTCAGGAACGCGGCGAAGGCGTCCGCACGGTTCGTCTCGGACGGCGCAGTGGGCCCGACCAGTCCGGGCGTGACCAGGTTGTCCCTGACCCACTGCCAGGTGCGGACGTTCTCCTCGGAGTCCAGGCTGTAGCTGCCCCGCCCGTCGGCGTAGCCGCCGCCGTTGCTGAGCTCCCAGATCAGCGCCTCGGCATGTGCTTCCTCCGGGCCCAGGGGCAGGGCGTACGGGTACTTCACGCCCTTGTCCTTGAGCGCCTTGGCGGCGGCCTTGAGCTGGGACCATGTCCTGGGCGGCGCGGCGACGCCGGCCCTGGTGAAGAGCGCCTTGTTGTAGAACAGCAGACGGCTGCTCGCCACGAAGGGCAGGCCGTAGAGGCGATTGTCGAAGGTCCCCGCGTCGGCGAGCGGCTGGAGGAAGTTCGCCTCGGCGCCGACCGACAGGAGCTCTTCCGCGGAGTACAGCTTCCCCTGCGCGGCGAAGTCCGAGTAGGAGCCCATGAGCGCCACGTCGGGGGCCTCGCCCGCCTTGACCATGCGGGAGACCTCGCGGTCGATGTCCGCCCACGGCAGCAGCCGGACCTCGACCTCGATGCCGGGATTGGCGTCGGTGAACGCGCCGGTCACCTTCTCCCAGTAGGCCTTGGAACTGGTGGCCGGGGTGTCGCCGTACTCGGCGGCAACCAGGCGGAGCGTTCCGCCGTCACCCGCGCCGCCGCCAGGGACACCGCATCCGGACAGTTGCGGCAGGAGGCCGAGTACGAGCGCGGTGGCGGCCGGCCCGGAGATTCTTCGTCGCACGAGCGTATTCCCCTGATGTCGCTTCGATGTTGCCGCGCACGGACGCACCCTGCCAGGGGTGCCCTGCGGCCCGGTGGCCGGAATCATCTCCTGAGGTGGAGTGATTGATTCCGCTCGCGGAGCAGGTGTGGCCGAAGATCCAGGCCGGGGTCCGCCCGGTTGTGGCTTCCGACGACCGCCGACCGGTCCGACGCGCGGAGAACGGATCCCGAGGCGGCGGACCCGTTCGGCGGGGTCCGGCCGTTTCCAGACCGGTCCTGGCCACCGGCTCCGTTGTACGGCGGTCGGGTGGAACCGCCGTCTCCGGGCGGTCCGTCCAGCGAGCCGCCAGGGCCCGCTCGTGGCGGCGCCGGAGGCTGTGGCCCGTCACGAGCGGTGTCCCAAAGCAGCGCGGAGGAGCCCGCCGTGTACTGGACGTACGCGGGAGCCCCGACGCTACGGCGCGGCGCGGCACGGCACCGGACGACGCGGGCACAAGATCCGAAAGAGACGGCCCAGGGGCTTCTTGTCCACCCCAGGCCCGCAGGGCCGGGGTCTCGTACCCGCGAAGCGGTCCCGTCGAGCGCGCCACGCGCCGTGCCCGGAGCCTGCTCGCGAGACACTGGGAATGACGCCCGGAGCGGTACCGGACGGCGCAACGCCTCTGGCTCCCGCCCCGGACATCGACCAGCATGGGGACAGCGGGGCCTGCGGACGAGATGGGCACGGATGCACGCCAGTGAGAGCAACCAGGACTATCCCTTCGCCGTGACGAACACGGCCGCGGCCCTGCTGGACGGCGCCGGGACGGTCCTCGCCTGGACCCCGGCGGCCGAGGCCCTCCTGCAGCGCCGGTCCGCGGACGTGTGCGGCCGACCGGCACGGGACCTCCTCGCGGATGTGGACTCGGGCGGCTGGGAGGCGGTGCCGGCCCACAGCGGGTGGAGCGGCTGCGCGGGCGGGCAGGGCTGGGAGGGCCGGGCCACGCTGCGGCACGGCTCGGGCGGCGAGCTGGAGATCGGCTTCCGCGTCGTCCCGCTCAACGACGGCACGTCGCAGAAGGCGGGCCGGTTCCTGGTACTCGGCGCACCCCTGGAGCTGGTCTCCCGATGGCGCCAGGACCACGCCTTCACCAACGAGCTTTTCCTCCAGGGCAGGGTCGGCCTGGCCGTCTTCGACAGGGACCTGCGCCTGCTGCGGACGAACACGCACCTGCTGCCGTACACCGGGGTGCCCGTCGAACTGTACGGCCGGCGCCTGGCCGACTTCCTGTGGGCCGAGGACGCGCGCACCGTCGAGGCCCGGCTGCAGGAGGTCCTGGACAGCGGGACGCCCCTGACCGGCTTCAGCACGACCGTGCGCACCCTGGACGATCCGCGGGGCGGCCGGATCGTGACCATCCAGGCGTTCCGGCTCCAGGAGCCCGACGACCGGCCGATGGGTGTGGCGGCGGTGTTCACCGACGTCACCGACCACGAACGCTCGCGCGGGCGGCTGGACCTCCTCTACCGCGCGACCGGAGCGCTGGGGGGGTCGCTGTCGGTCCTGCGCACCGTGGAGGACCTGGTGAAGGTCCTGGCGCCCTCGTTCGGCGACTGCGCCGCGGTGGACCTCGCGGAGACCGTGCTCACCGGCGGAGAACCGGCCGCCGCCGACCACCTCCCCCTGCCCCTGATCCGGATGGCCGTCGCCGGGACGGAACCGGAGGTACTGCGTACGGGGACGACGGCCCGGTTCGCGGCGCCACCCTCGGCGTCCGCGGAGCGGGCGTGCCGGGGAGAGCTGGTCACCGGGCCGGGCGGCCGGCCCGCGGATCCCGGGAACGACGCGGTCCCGGAGTGGGCTTCGACCGTCCCGGGTGCCCATTCGGCGATGACGGCCCCGCTGTGCGCCCGGGGCATCAGGTTCGGACGGCTCACGCTCTGGCGCACCGGTGACTCCGCTCCGCTGGACGAGGACGACCTGGCGCTGCTGGAGGAGATCGCCGCCCGGGCGGCCGTCGCCGTCGACAACGCCCGTCGGTACACCAAGGAACGCCGCACCGCCCTGGGGCTGCAGCGCAGCCTCCTGCCGCCGGCCACCTCGGAGAAGCCCGCGGTGGAAGCCGCCGGTCTGTACCTGCCCGCCGACGCGGACAGCGGAGTGGGCGGCGACTGGTTCGACGTCATCCCCCTGTCGTCGGCCCGTGTCGCCCTGGTGGTCGGTGACGTCGCCGGTCACGGGCTGCACGCCACGGCCATGATGGGGCGCCTGCGCAGCGCCGTACGCGCGATGGCGGACCTGGAACTGGAACCGGAGGAACTGCTGGCGCACGTGGACGACATGGTGGTGCAGGTGGCGTCCGAGGCCGAGAGCGACGACGCGGACGACGGCGGCGCGGGCATTCCACTGCCCGGCGGGCCGGCCGGGGCCACCTGCCTGTACGCCGTGTACGACCCGGTCACCCGTTCTTGCGTCATGGCGAGCGCCGGACACCCCCCGCCGGCCGTGGTCGGCCCGGACGGAACGGTGGAGTACGTCGAGCTGAGCCCCGGCCCGCCCCTGGGGGTCGGCGGCTGGCCCTTCGAGCCGGTCGAACTCGTCCTG
This sequence comes from Streptomyces virginiae, assembly GCF_040638905.1. Classification (GTDB taxonomy): domain Bacteria; phylum Actinomycetota; class Actinomycetes; order Streptomycetales; family Streptomycetaceae; genus Streptomyces; species Streptomyces virginiae_B. Next base: position 157,883 of record NZ_JBEZYV010000001.1, read on the forward strand.
CCGCCGGGGAGCGTCCTGGCCCTGTACACCGACGGCCTGATCGAGCGCGGGGAGGGGGACGTCGACGAGGGCATGCGCGACCTGGCGGAGCGGCTGCTGCGCTCGGGCGTACTCGGCAAGCCGCTGCGCCAGGCCCGGCACGACATCGTGGAGGGGCTGCCGCCGGGCAGGCTGAGGGACGACGTCACGCTGCTGCTGGCCCGTACCCGGGTGGTGGACACCGGTTCCGTCGCGACGTGGCTGCTGGAAGCCGACCCGGCGGTCGTCGCCGAAGCGCGTCATCTCGTCCTGGCCCAGCTGACGGCCTGGGACCTCGACGAGCTGTCGTTCAGCACGGAGCTCATCGTCAGCGAGCTGGTCACCAACGCCATCCGCCACGCCGGCGGCCCCGTCCGGCTCCGCCTGATCCGGGCGGACACCCTGACGTGCGAGGTCTCCGACTCCAGCAACACGCAGCCGAGGATGCGGCGCGCGAGGAACTCCGAGGAAGGCGGGCGCGGCCTGTACATCGTCGCCCAGCTGTCGCACCGCTGGGGCAGCCGCTACACCATGGGAGGCAAGACCGTCTGGTCCGAACAGAACCTGCCCCTCGTCTGACGGATCCGCGCCGGCCGGCGGTCCGGGTACGGAACCACAGGAGGTGGTGGCCGTGAGCAGCACTCCTCGGGTCGATCCCGCCAACGCCGAGCAGGCGCGCGCCTGGGACGGACGGGAGGGCGCGTACTGGGCGGAGCACGCCGACCGGTTCGACCGCGCGATCCGCCCCTACCGGACGCACTTCCTCGCGGCGGCGGACGTGTCCCCCGCCGACCGGGTGCTGGACATCGGCTGCGGCACCGGCGAGACCACCCGCGCCGCCGCACGGCGAGCGAGCGCCGGCCGGGCGCTGGGCGTGGACCTGTCGGCGGCGATGCTGAGCGTGGCACGGCGGCGGGCGGTCGCCGAGTTCGTGCACAACGCCGAGTTCGTGCAGGCGGACGCCCAGGTCCACGCCTTCCCCGCGGCGTCGTTCGACCTGGCCGTCAGCCGCACCGGATCGATGTTCTTCGCCGACCCGGTCGCCGCGTTCCGCAACATCGGCGGTGCGCTGCGCCCCGGCGGACGCTTCGTGCAGCTTGTCTGGCAGGAGCCGGCGGGCAACGAGTGGTTCCTCGCCTTCACGCGGGCCCTGGCTGCGGGACGCCCGACGGCCGGGCCCGCCCCCGACGCTCCCGGGCCGTTCTCGCTGGCCGATCCCGCGCGCGTACGGGCCGTTCTCGGCGCCGCCGGCTTCACGGACGTCCGGCTGGAGCCGCACCGTGAGGCGATGTGGTTCGGTGAGGACGCGGCCGACGCGGAGCGGTTCACGCTGGGCCTGCACGGCTGGATGCTCGACGGTCTCGACGACGGGGGCCGCCGTCGTGCGATCGACGATCTGAGGGCCACCCTCACCGCCCATGAGACCGACGACGGGGTGCGCTACGCGTCGGCGGTCTGGATCATCCGGGCGACGCGCGCCTGACGCCCCTTGGAGGGTTAAGGCGGGGTCAACTGAACCTTAAGGATCAGGGCCGAGCCGCCGTCCGCCTGGCGGTCCGGCCGGTCGCCGCGAGCGCCGCAGACGTCGACCGGAATCAGTGGCAGGGCCGCCACCTGCGCGTTCGTATGCGGCGCGGGTGTCCCGGGCCACCGTGTCAGGCCGCGCGCAGCACCCGCGGGCTGCGTCCCCACCGGATTTGTAACACGGCGACAAGAACCGAACTCGCTTGTGACGGCGGGCGTATGCAGGACGTAGGGGAGGCCGTGCCCATCGGATCGAGGAGTGTCAATGTCCCGGAAACGGACGATGAGTCTTACGAAGAAGATCGTGCTCTCTGCCACCACGGCAGCGCTGGTCACGGGAGGGGTCGTCGTCACGGTGGCGACCGGTAATGCCGCCGCCCCCGACGTCGTGTGTCCCGGGTCGACGGTGACGCTGTCGGGTGAAGCGGGTCCGCCGGCGGCGACCAGCGGGACGTTCCCCGTCGGGACGAAGCTGAAGGTGACGAACCTCGACAACGGCCAGGCCACGACCGTCACCGTGAACGGCCCCTCCGGCAGCTGCGTCCTGCTCAACAACGCCGCCTTCGACAAGGTGCGCGAACCCGGCAAGAACCTGATCCGACGGGCCCGCGTCGAACGCGTGAACTGACCGCCCGAGCAGGCCTGTTCGGGGCCATGGGGTGTCATGGCGGGGGTATGGGCCGGCCGTCTCCCGCCATGGCACCGACCCTGCGGAAGCGCTCCGCGTGGGAGGAGAACCCCGCCCGACGCTGCTCTGCGCGGGGGCGGCCCGCAACCCCCGCGGCCGCTGGTCGCCGTCGGCGGCGGACCGCACCTGCCGCAGCCTCGCCACGCAGGTCGGCCGGTACGGGAGGGCCTGGGGCAGGAGCCGTACCGGCCGGACGGCGACGACGACGGCGCCCTCGGCGGGCTGCTGCGTACGGCGCTGCAGGGCGTCGCCCATTCGATGCGGCCTCGGCGCCGCCCGTCACGCCCGGACGGCGACACCTTGAGCCCTGATGCCCTGATGCCCTGATGCCCTGATGATCCGGTGCCTCGGTCCCCGCGCTCCCGACGGCCGCCGGTTCCCGTGGACGGACCCGGCGTGTCGGCGGGTGCCGTTAGGCTTCTCGGATGGCCCTTCCGGACACTTCCCCCGATACCTCCGACGCTCTGCAGGTACTGCACCGCGTGTTCGGATACGACACCTTCCGCGGCGAGCAGCAGGAGATCATCGAGCAGGTGGTCAGCGGCGGCGACGCGCTCGTGCTGATGCCGACCGGCGGCGGCAAGTCGCTCTGCTACCAGATCCCGGCGCTGGTCAGGGAAGGCACGGGCGTCGTGGTCTCGCCGCTCATCGCGCTCATGCAGGACCAGGTGAACGCGCTGAACGCGCTCGGGGTACGGGCCGGATTCCTCAACTCCACGCAGGACCCCTACGAGCGGCAGGCCGTAGAGCAGGCCTTCCTCGCGGACGAGCTCGACCTGCTCTACCTTGCCCCCGAGCGGCTCCGCACCGAGAGCGCCCAGCGGCTCCTCGACCGGGGCAAGGTGTCGGTCTTCGCGATCGACGAAGCGCACTGCGTCGCCCAGTGGGGGCACGACTTCCGTCCCGACTACCTCGCGCTGTCCCTGCTGCACGAGCGCTGGCCCAAGGTGCCGCGGATCGCGCTGACCGCGACGGCCACGGAGGCCACCCACGCCGAGATCGTGGCGCGGCTCGGCCTGGAGGACGCCCGGCACTTCGTCGCCAGCTTCGACCGGCCGAACATCCAGTACCGCATCGTCGCGAAGAACAACCCGCTCAAGCAGCTGCTGGACCTGATCCGGACCGAGCACGCCGGGGACGCCGGTGTCGTGTACTGCCTGTCCCGGGCTTCGGTGGAGAAGACCGCGGCCTCGCTGGTGGAGCAGGGCATCGACGCCGTGGCGTACCACGCCGGAATGGACGCCCGGACGCGCGCGGCGAACCAGGCGCGCTTCCTGCGGGAGGACGGGGTCGTGGTGGTCGCCACGATCGCCTTCGGCATGGGCATCGACAAGCCGGACGTGCGTTTCGTGGCGCACCTGGACCTCCCGAAGTCGGTCGAGGGCTACTACCAGGAGACGGGCCGCGCCGGCCGCGACGGCGAGCCCGCCACGGCATGGCTGGCGTACGGCCTGCAGGACGTGGTCCAGCAGCGCAAGCTCATCGACGGTTCCGAGGGGGACGAGGCGCACCGCCGCTCCCTGGGCATGCACCTGGACGCCATGCTGGCGCTGTGCGAGACGGTCGAGTGCCGCCGGGTGCGGCTGCTGGCGTACTTCGGCCAGAAGGGCACGCCCTGCGGCAACTGCGACACGTGCCTGACGCCGGCCGAGTCCTGGGACGGGACGGTCGCCGCGCAGAAGCTGCTGTCGACGGTGTGGCGGCTGGCGAAGGAGCGGCGGCAGAAGTTCGGCGCCGGCCAGATCATCGACATCCTCCAGGGCAAGAAGACGGCCAAGGTCATCCAGTTCGACCACGACGCGCTGTCGGTGTTCGGCGTCGGGGCGGACCTGGGCACCGCGGAGTGGCGGGGTGTCGTGCGCCAGCTGCTGGCGCAGCGGCTGCTGGCGGTGGAGGGCGACTACGGAACGCTCGTGCTGACGGAGGACAGCGGCGAGGTGCTGGGGGGACGCCGCAGCGTCCCGATGCGGAAGGAGAAGGCGCCCGCCGCCCCTTCCCGCAAGGAGCCCGGGTCGCGTTCGGGCAAGGGCAACCGCGTACCGGCCGACCTGCCGGCCGAGGCCGAGCCGGTCTTCCTGGCCCTGCGCGCCTGGCGGGCCGAGACGGCGAAGGAGCAGGGCGTACCGGCGTACGTCGTCTTCCACGACGCGACGCTGCGGGAGATCGCGACGCGGCTGCCGGCCACGGTGGAGGAGCTGGCCACCATCGGCGGCGTCGGCGAGGCCAAGCTCGCCAAGTACGCCGAAGGCGTCCTCAAGACGCTGGCGGAGTGCGGCGCCGCCGGGCCCGCCGCTCCGGCCGGGCCCGCCGCGGCGTCCGCGCTCCCTGCCCGCTCCGACACCGCGGCCCCCTCCGGTCCGGACCCCGACGAGCCGCCCTTCGACCCGGAGGGGATGGAGCCGCCGCCCTGGGACGAGGACTGGCAGTAGTCCGCCAGGTCCGACCGCAGCCGGCCGAGGGCCGGGTCGTCAGCCGACGACCCGGCCCTTCGCCGTACGCACACCGGTCGTAGTGGCCCCGTCACGCCCTGTGCCCTGCACAAACCTGCACATCGTGTCCGCGATCTCGACAGGCAGCCTCCCCGAGCCCTCCCTACGACCGGCAGGACCCCTCCATTTCGGGCCGATTTACGCCGTTTCGTTCCACGTAAGCACGGCGCGGTCCGTATCTGTTACTCGATCTCGTGAAGAAGTCGCCACCATTGCGTGAATCAAGCTGCACGTCCGTTGTCACCGGCACCCTTTCTCCCGTGATGGGCAGTCAACGGGATTGGGTGAGTAGCCCGTTCGCGTGCTTTCATCTTGCGCATCGCAGCACCGGAAACCGGCAGCGGCGATGAATTCCTCCCCCCATTGAAAGGTGCGCTCCATGCGTAACGACATCGAGACCCGTGAGATCGACGACACCGAGCTGGACGCCGTGTCCGGCGGCATCATCAGCGTGTCCGGCGGCCTGGCCGGCGCCGTGACCAGCGATGTCAACGACATCGTGGGCGTCGCGGGCTCCCTCCACACCGTCCAGGCCGCGACGGGCATCGTCTCCCACGCCCCCGGCCTGGTCACGGGCATCACCGGCGTTTCGGTGAACGCCGGTCGCGCCGGTCTCTGATCGGGATATGCCGGTGAACCCCGGAGCATCCCCCACGGCTCCGGGGTTCACCGCTGTCCCCGTGCCCCACCGATACGAATGCAGCCGAAGGAACAGTCCGTGCAGTTTCGCCAAAAGGCTCTTTCCAAGCTGCAATCGCCCGAAGAACTCGACCTGCCCGTTCGCTTCGCACGCCCGCAGGGGCGCCTCGTCCTGGCCGTGACGGTCATCGTCATGGCCGCCGCGGGCTACTGGGCCTGCACGGGCAGCGTGTCGTCCAGGCTGAGCGCACCCGGCATCCTCACCCGGGCCGAGGGCAGTTACGTCCTGCAGACGCCGGTCGCCGGACAGGTGACGGGCGTCCTCGCCGAGGAGGGCCAGATGCTGGCCGCCGGCGCGCCCCTGCTCAACGTCCGTACGGAGCAGGGGGAACGGCCCGTGCGCGTGGTGACCGGAGGACGGCTGACGACGCTGGTGGCCAAGGTGGGTTCGGTCGTCGCCACGGGTGCGGACGTCGCCACCGTGGAACGTGTGAAGGACCCCGAGGACCCGCTGGTGGCCGTGCTGTACGTGCCGGGCGGCAGCGGCTCGTCGATCCCCGTGGGCGCCCCCGTCGACCTGAGCCTCCAGTCCGTCCCGCAGCAGCGGTTCGGCGTGCTGCGCGGACGCGTCACCGCGGTCGGCCGCGCACCCCTCACGCAGGCACAGATCGCCGGCTTCCTCGGCGACGGCGGGCTCGCCGAGCAGTTCTCCCGCCACGGCAGCCCGGTGGCCGTGGTGGTACGGCTCGAACGCTCCTCCTCCACCCCGTCCGGCTACCGGTGGTCCGCCGCGGACGGGCCCCCGTACCCCGTCGACTCGCGGACGCCCGTCACCGGCGCCGTCCACCTCGCCGCGCAGCGCCCCGTCGACTGGCTGCTGCCATGACCGCGCCACAGGCCGGAGCACGCCCGCGGGCGCCCCACCTCCCGCCCGCCGGACGCCGGCGCCACCGCCCGGAGCCGAAGCGCGGCGCTCGCCGCGGACCGGCACGCACACCCGCGCCCACCCCCAGGGGCCGTACGCCCCGCCCCGTGCGCACCCCCACCGTGCTGCAGATGGAGGCGGTGGAGTGCGGCGCCGCCGCCCTGGCCATGGTGCTCGGCCACCACGGCCGCTTCGTCCCGCTCGAAGAACTGCGCATCGCCTGCGGGGTCTCCCGGGACGGCTCCCGCGCCAGCAACCTCCTCAAGGCGGCCCGCGGGTACGGGCTGAAGGCCAAGGGCATGCAGATGGACCTGTCCGCGCTCGCCGAGGTGCGCGGCCCGGCCGTCCTGTTCTGGGAGTTCAACCACTACGTCGTCTACGAGGGCACGGCCCGGCGGTTCGGGCGCCGGGGCGTGTACGTCAACGACCCCGGCAAGGGCCGCAGGTTCGTCCCCATGGACGAGTTCGACACGAGCTTCACCGGTGTCGTCCTCACCTTCGAGCCCGGTGACGGTTTCCGCCGAGGCGGCCGCAGGCCGGGGGTCCTGGACAGCATCCCCGCCCGCCTGCGGGGCACTTCGGGCACCATGGCGGCCGCCGTGCTCTGCAGCCTCCTCCTGGTGGCGGTCGGCGCGTCGGTGCCGGCCCTGAGCCGCACGTACATCGACATGTTCCTCATCGGGCAGCAGACGTCCCTGCTCGGCGTGTTGTTCGCCTCGATGGCCGTCACCCTCGTACTCACCGCGACCCTCACCGCGCTGCTCCAAGCCAACCTGCTGCGCGGGCGCGTCATCTCCTCGACCCTGGGCAGCGCCCGCTTCTTCCGGCACCTGCTCAGACTTCCGGTCACCTTCTACTCCCAGCGCAACCCGGCCGATCTGGTCCAGCGCCTCCAGTCCAACGACGCGGTTGCCGAGACCCTCGCCCGTGACCTGTCCGCCGCGGCGGTGGACGCGGTGGTGATCGTGCTCTACGCGGTGCTGCTGTGGACGTACGACCCGCAGCTCACGCTCGTGGGCGTGGCCGTGGCGCTGCTCAACGTGGTCGCCCTGCGGATCGCGATCCGGGTGAGGGCCACCGGTACCCGCAAGCTGCGCGCCGAGAGCGCCCGGCTGACCAACACCGCGTACAGCGGCCTCCAGCTCATCGAGACGATGAAGGCGACGGGCGGCGAGAACGGTTTCTTCCGCCGCTGGGCCGGCCAGCACGCGGTCACCCTCGACGTCCAGCAGCGGCTCGGCGTGCCCGGCGCGTGGCTGGCGATCGTCACACCCACGCTGGCGGCGTTCAACAGCGCGCTGATCCTGACGATCGGCGGCCTGCGGGCGGTGGAGGGCCACCTCACCGTCGGCCTGCTCGTCGCCTTCCAGGCCCTGGTGACCAGCTTCACCGCGCCGATCTCCCGGCTGGGCGGCGTCGCCGGCCGGATCCAGGACTTCGCGGCCGACGTCGCCCGCCTGGGGGACGTCGAGAACTTCCCCGTCGACCCCGTATACGCACGGCGCGAGCCCGCCGCCTCCACCCGTCGCCTCAAGGGGCACGTGGAGCTGGACGGCATCACCTTCGGCTACAGCCCGCTGGACGCCCCGCTGTTCGAGGGCTTCTCGCTCTCGGTCGGACCGGGGCAGCAGGTCGCGCTCGTCGGCGGCTCGGGCAGCGGCAAGTCCACCGTCTCCCGGCTGATCTCCGGCCTGCACACCCCCTGGGCGGGCGCCATCCGCATCGACGGGATGCGGCTGGAGGACATCCCGCGCGGCGCGCTCGCCGCGTCCGTGTCCTTCGTCGACCAGGACGTCTTCCTCTTCGAGGGCACCGTCCGCGACAACGTCACGCTGTGGGACCCCACCATCGCGGACGAGGCCGTCGTCGCCGCGCTGGAGGACGCCGCCGTGTACGAGGTGGTGGCCCGCCGCCCCGGCGGCATCCACAGCCGTGTCGAGCAGGACGGCCGCAACTTCTCCGGCGGGCAGCGCCAGCGCCTGGAGATCGCGCGGGCGCTGGTGCGCCGCCCCAGCGTGATGGTGCTCGACGAGGTGACCAGCGCCCTGGACGCGGTGACCGAGCAGATCATCATCGACAACCTGCGCCGCCGCGGCTGTGCCTGCGTGGTCATCGCCCACCGGCTGAGCACGGTGCGCGACAGCGACGAGATCGTCGTGCTCGACCGGGGCACGGTCGTGGAACGCGGGCGGCACGAGCAACTGGTCGCCGCGGGGGGCGCGTACGCCTCACTGGTCAAGGAGCACTGAGGTGACGTACCCGCACCACACCGCCGCCACCGCCGCCGCGGCGGCCGACCCGGTCGTCGCCGCCCTGGGCGCGCTGGGTGCGCCCCTCGACTGCGCGGGCGTGCGCAGCCTGTCCCTGGAGGGCCCGCTCGTCCTGTGGCTGGTGGTGGAGGGCGAGCTGGACCTGTTCGCCGTGGACGCCGCGCAGGCCGGGCACTGGCACTTCCTGGGCCGGCTGGAGCCGGGCACGCTGCTGCTCGGTCCGGCGGAGGGCCCCGGGCACACCCTGTCCGGCCGGCCGCTCCAGGGATGCCGGCTGCGCCGGATCGAGCTGCGCGAGCTGTACCGCGCGGAGTATCCGCAGTACTCCGACTACCAGCAGTACGGGGAGTATCCGCAGTACGGGGAGTGCGGGGGGTACGGCCCCTCCCCCGCGGGACGGCCGAGCCCGCTGGAGGACGCCTTCGCGCGCGGCATCGGCCGCGGTCTGCGCGTGCTCTACGAGGCACCGCTGGACGGTGTCGCCGGCGCCGGCCGCGGCGGGGCCGACGACGACATCCTGTGGATGCGGATCCCTCCCGGCAGCGTGCAGTACGGCGCCGTGTACGCGGCGGAGGCGGTGGGCACCCTCCTCGTCGACCCGGCGATGTGGCAGGGCATGGTCGACCAGCAGCACCGGCTGCTGTACGCCCTGGACGGCTGGATCGAACAGCTGGAGCGCGCGCACGAGGACCGCACGGCCGCCGGGATCGAGGCGGGCCGCGCCGCCCGCACCGAGGCGGACCGGACGCTGCTGGCGTCCATCGCCCGTTCGCGCCGGGACACCCACCGGGGCGCGAGCGTCGACGCGACCTTCGCGGCGTGCCGCGTCGTCGCCGACGCGGCCGGCATCACCCTCACCCCGCCGGCCGGGGCCGGTTCCGCGTCCGAGCAGCTGGACCCCGTCGAACGCATCGCGCTGGCCTCACGGATCCGCACCCGCCCGGTCCGGCTCGGCGGGCGCTGGTGGCGGGAGAACAGCGGCCCGCTGGTGGGCCGGCGCGAGAAGGACGGCACGCCCGTCGCCCTGCTGTGGCGGCGCGGCGGCTACGAGGCGTTCGACCCCGCCACCGGCACGCGCGAGCGCGTCGGGAAGAGCGACGCGACCACCTTCGAACCGCGCGCCGTCATGCTGTACCGCCCCCTGCCCGACGGGCGGGTGGGCCTGCCGGCGCTGCTCCGCTTCAGCGTCCGCGGCACCCTCCCCGAGCTGCGCAGTCTGCTGCTGGGCGGGCTGGTCTCGGTGGTCCTGGCCGCGCTGGTGCCGATCGGCACGGGCCAGGTCCTCGGCCGGTACGTCCCGCAGGCCGAGAACGGCCTCATCGTGCAGACAGGGCTGGCGCTGGTCGCGACCGGCATCGTCTCGGCCGTCTTCATGCTGCTGCAGAACACCTCCCTGCTGCGCATGGAGGGCCGCATCGAGGCGACCTTGCAACCGGCGGTGTGGGACCGGCTGCTGCGCCTGCCGGCGACGTTCTTCGCGGGCCGCTCCACCGGCGAACTGGCCGGCGCGGCGATGGGCGTCAGCGCCGTCCGCCGCGTCCTGTCCGGCATCGGCCCGGTATGCGTACAGGCGTGCACCGTCGGCGTGGTGAACCTGGTGCTGCTGCTGGTCTACAGCGTGCCGCTGGCGATGGCGGCGCTGGCCGTGCTGGTCGTCATCGCAGGGGTCTTCCTGGTCCTGGGGCTGTGGCAGCTGCGCTACGAGCGCCGGTTGAACACGCTCGGCCACCGGCTGGCCAACCAGGCCTTCCAGACGCTGCGCGGCCTGCCCAAGCTCCGCGTCGCCGCGGCCGAGAGCTTCGCGTACGCGTCCTGGGCACGGGAGTTCGCCCGTACGCGCGACCTGCACCAGCGCATCGGCCGGATACAGAACGTCAGCACGGTCCTCGGGGCCGTTCACCTGCCGCTGTGCACGCTGGTGATGTTCGTGCTGCTGGCCGGACCGGCCCGCGGCGCCCTGTCCGCGAGCGAGTTCCTCACCTTCAGCACCGCGCTGACCATGCTCGTGTCGTCGGTGACGCAGCTGACCGGGGCGCTCGTCTCGGCCGCCTCGGTGCTGCCGATGTTCGAGCAGATCGCACCGGTCCTGCGGGAGACCCCCGAGGTGGCCCGCTCCAATACCGCGCCGGGGGAGCTGACCGGCGCCCTCGAAGCCAAGAACCTGTCCTACCGCTATGCCGACGACGGCCCGCTCGTCCTCGACGACGTCAGCCTGCGCGTCGGACAGGGCGAGTTCGTCGCGATCGTCGGAGCCAGCGGCTGCGGCAAGTCGACGCTGTTGCGGCTGCTGATCGGCTTCGACGAGCCCGCCTCGGGCAGCGTGCTCTACGACGGCCAGGACCTTGCGGCCCTCGACCGGGCGGCCGTACGCCGCCAGTGCGGGGTCGTCCTGCAGAACGCCCAGCCCCTCTCCGGGTCCATCCTCGACTGCATCCGCGGCGCCGGGACGTTCACGCTCGAAGAGGCGTGGGAGGCCGCCGCGCTGGCGGGCCTGGCGGAGGACATCAAGGCCATGCCGATGGGCATGCACACCATCCTGTCCGACGGCGGGGGCACCGTCTCGGGCGGCCAGCGCCAACGGCTGATGATCGCCCAGGCCCTCATCCGCAAGCCGCGCATCCTGTTCCTCGACGAGGCCACCAGCGCCCTCGACAACGAAGCCCAGCGCGTGGTCATCGAATCCACCCGCGCCCTGCGGACCACCCGCCTGGTGATAGCCCACCGCCTCTCCACCGTCATGGACGCCGACCGCGTGATCGCCATGGCGGACGGCCGGATCGTCCAGCAGGGCCCCCCGGCCGAGCTCCTCGCCGACCCCGCCGGCCTCTTCCACACCCTGGTCCGCCGCCAGCTCCACTGACCGAATCGCGCGGTCCACGGCTGACAAGTCCTTGCCATGGCGAGGACCTGCCGCGCCGGGGCCTTCACGCCGGTGTTCCCGGGCGGATAGACCCTTGTCATGTCCTCCCCCTCCCAGGCTTCCGCCTCCCGACGCGTGCGCCGGCGCCGGCAGCTGGTCTCGGTCACCGCCGTGGTCCCGCTGCTGGTGTCGGGCCTCGCGGCCCTGCATGCCCCGGCTCAAGCCGCTCCGAGCAAACCCCCTGCTCCCGCCAGGCCTTCGGCGACCCACAAGGTCACCCTGGTCACCGGTGACGTCGTCACGGTCACCACGATGGCGGACGGCAAACAGACCGCAGACGTCGACCGGCCGCCCAGTGCCTTCGGCGGCGTGAAGGTCCAGCAGATCAAGGGCGACCTGTTCGTCATCCCGGACGAGGCCGTGCCGCTGCTGGGCGCGGACAAGCTGGACCGGCGTCTGTTCAACGTCACCGACCTGATCGAGATGGGCTACGACGACGCGAAGTCGGCGGCGGTGCCGCTGATCGCGACGTACGACCGGTCGAAGTCCCGCTCGGCCGGCGGGCCGACGGCTCCCCGGGGCAGCAGGCTGACCCGCGACCTCAAGGGCATCGGCGGCGCCGCGCTGGCCACCGAGAAGGCGCAGGCCCGTACCTTCTGGGCCGACGTCGCCCCGCAGGGCAGCGCCACGTTGGGCGCGGGGGTGGCGAAGCTGTGGCTCGACGGGCGCGTGAAGGCCGCCCTGAAGGAGAGCGTTCCGCTGATCGGCGCGCCCGAGGCCTGGGCGGCCGGCTACACCGGCAAGGGCGTCAAGGTCGCCGTGCTCGACACCGGCATAGACGTCAACCACCCGGATCTGGCAGGCCTGATCGACGGTACGGCCAGCTTCGTACCGGGTGAGGCCGTCACCGACGTGAACGGGCACGGAACCCATGTGGCCGGGACGATCGTGGGCTCCGGCGCCGCCTCCGGCGGTGCCCACAAGGGTGTGGCGCCGGGCGCCGACCTCATGGTCGGCAAGGTGCTCGGCGGCGCGGAGGGCTCCGGCCAGGACTCCTGGGTCATGGCCGGCATGCAGTGGGCCGCCGAGTCCGGTGCGGACGTCGTCAACATGAGCCTCGGCGGCTCCTACCCGACGGACGGGAGCGACCCGATGTCGCTGGCGGTCGACGCGCTGACAGCGCAGTACGGCACCCTGTTCGTCATCGCCGCGGGCAACGCGGGTCCGGAAACCATCTCCTCCCCCGGCGCGGCCTCCTCGGCGCTGACCGTGGCCGCCACGGACAAGCAGGACCGGCTGGCGTCCTTCTCCAGCACCGGACCGCTGGCCTACTCCGGCGGCATGAAGCCGGACATCGCGGCGCCCGGAGTGGACATCACCGCGGCCCGCTCGCAGGAGATGAGCGGCGGCGGCGAAGGCCCTTACCGCACCCTCAGCGGCACGTCGATGGCCACCCCGCACGTGGCCGGTGCGGCGGCCGTCCTGGCGCAGCAGCACCCCGACTGGACCGGCGCCCGGCTCAAGGAACACCTGATGAGCACCGCGAAGGGGCTGGACGAGCAGTACTCCCCGTACGAGGTCGGCGCCGGCCGGCTCGACGTGGCCGCCGCCGTGCGCACCGCCGTCCACGGCACCGGGTCGCTCTTCTTCGGCAACTACACATGGCCGCACGAGCCGAGCGACGTCGCCGTCACCAAGGACCTGACCTTCACCAACTCCGGGTCCACCGCTGTCAGCCTGAACCTCGCGCAGGCCGGCGCCGGCGGGCCGTTCAGGCTGGGAGCCACCAGGGTGAGCGTCCCCGCGGGCGGCACCGCCGTCGTCCCGGTGACCGGTGATCCGCGGGCCGCCGCGGCCGGCCGGCACGTCGGCTACGTGACGGGCACCGACGCGGCCACCGGGAAGCCGGTGACCCGTACCTCGGTGGCGCTGCTCAAGGAGGAGGAGCGCTACGACCTGAACATCAAGCTGGTCGGCCGGGACGGCAAGCCCGCCGCAGGCTGGGTCACGGTCAACCAGGCCGGCGACTCCTGGCCGTGGAACCTCTACGTCGACGGCTCGACCACCATGCGCATGGCCTCCGGCCGGTACACCGTGACGTCGTACCTCGACGTGGCCGGCGAGAAGGCGGACCGCTCGGGTCTGGCCGTGATGGTCGACCCGGAGACCGTGCTCAAGGACCGCTCCGCGGACGTGGTGCTGGACGCCCGCAAGGCGCGCCTGCTGGAGACCGAGGCGCCTGAGCGCACCGAGGACCGTCAGAGCAAGGTCGACTTCAACGTCCACCACACGGGCTTCGACCCCTTCTTCGACCACCGCAGCACCTACGTTCTGCCGCCGACGTACGACGACGTCTACGTCACGCCGACCGAGCCGATGGAGCAGGGCGAGTTCACGCTGACCACCCGCTGGCGCAAGGGCGAGCCGCGGCTCGCCCTGAGCGCGATGGGCGATCGGCTGCGCTTCGACGCGCTGGTGCAGGCGGGCAGCGCCCTGGGCACTGCCACGGACCGGGTGAGCGCGGCCTACGCGGGCACCGGTGCGGCCGCCGAATACGCCGAGGTCCGCGCGAAGGGCAGGGTCGTCGTCGTCGAGCGCAGCGACGAGGTCACGCCGCAGGAGCGCACCGAGGCCGCGACAGCGGCAGGTGCGAAGGCGCTGATCGTGGTCAACGACGGCGTCGGCGGGCTGATGGAGTACGTGGGTGAGTCGGCCATCCCGGTCGCCACCGTGCACCGCGAGGCGGGCACGTCCCTCATCGCCACGGCCAAGGCGGGAATCTTCCAACTGACCCTCAAGCAGACCGCGTACACGCCGTTCGTCTACGACCTGACCCGGAACTACTCCGGCCACGTGCCGGACCGGGCGCTGGTCTACAAGCCGACGAAGGCCGAGCTCGCCCGGATCGACGCCCGCTACTACTCGGCCACGGACGGCGGGGTGGCGGAAGGCTACCGTTCCGACTTCACCCTCAGCCCGTCCTTCAATCTCCCCGAGCGAGAGTGGCACCCGGGCACCCGCACCGAATGGGTGACTCCCGGCCAGGTCTGGCGGGAGTTCCACGCGCAGGGCGTCGAGGGCATGCCGTGGGTGATGGTCTCGGGTGACAACACGTACGCCAAGGGCAGCACCACCCGCCTGGACTGGTTCGCTCCGGCGACCCGGCCCGGTCAGGGGGAGTCCTTCGGGGTGTACAACTCCCGCTGGGGCGACCACATGACCTGGAACGTGCAGGCATGGGCCTCCGCCAGCGACAACATGCGGCTGGGCGGCTTCCTGCCGTGGGGTGAGACACCGACCCGTCTGCGGGTCTTCCAGGGCGACAAACTGATCCACGACAATCCGAACGGCACGGACATGCAGTGGATCGAGGTGCCGGCGGGCAGGCTGCCCTACCGCGCCGTCCTCGACGCCGAGCGGCCCGGCGAGGTCTTCCGGCTGTCGACGCGCACCCACACCGAGTGGACGTTCATGTCCGACACCGTCGACTCGGAGTTCTTCGAGCGGTTCTCGGTGCTGAACCTGAACTACAGGATGGAAACGGATCTGCACGGCGACGTCCCGGCCGGTACGACCCGGCAGATCGCGCTCAAGCCCGTGTCGATGGACCTCGCCGCCGTGCCGGGCACCGTCACCTCGGTGAAGCTGGACGTCTCTTACGACGACGGCGCCACCTGGCAGAAGGTGACGCTGCAGAAGGGCGCCGACGGCTACTGGACGGGATCGCTCAAGACGGCGAAGAAGCCGGGCGGCTTCCTCTCGGTCCGCGCGGCCGCCGAGACGGACAGCGGCTTCAGCGTCAAGAACGAGATCATCCGGGCGTACGGCCTGCGATGAGCCCCACCGGCGGGTCCCGGGGAGGCGACTCCCCGGGACCCTTCCCCTCGTACCAGCTCCCAGCAGGGACTATTCAGGGTCTGCCACCATGGCGGATACTCTCCCCGCTGCGGGAAGCGGAAGAGAGTCGGTCGTCGATGCTGGATGTTCTGGGTCTCGATCCCCACGACGAGCGCGTCTACCGCGCGCTCCTGGGACAGCCGCATTCCGCTGCGGCGCTGCTCTGCGACCTGCTCGTCGTACCGCGCTCCGACGTGGACAGGGCCCTGTCCCGTCTGGTCGAGTGGGGACTCGTGACGAGGTCGGCGGACAAGCGGTTCACCGCGGCGCCGCCGGCCATGGCGCTCGGCGCTCTCATCAGCCAGCACCGGGACGGCCTGCGCAGGGCCGAGCAGGCGCTGGTGACCTTCGCCGAGGAACACCGTGCGGCGATGACCGGGAGCAGCATCAGCGATCTGATCGAGGTCGTCACCGGCGTCGACGCCATCCGTCATCGCTTCCTACAGGTCCAGCAGGCGGCGCGCAGCCAGGTCCGCACCTTCATCACCGCACCCTTCGTCGCCGTGCCGCCCGACGAGAACACGGCCGAACCCGTGGCCATCGGCCGGGGCGTGCGGTTCCGGGTGGTCCTGGACCGGGCCGTGCTGGCCGAGCCGGGCATCGTCGCCGACGCGATCGACTCGCTGCACAACGGCGTGCAACTGCGGGTCGCCGACCACGTGCCGATGAAACTCGTACTGGCCGACGCCGACCTCGGCCTCGTCCCGCTCGCGGTCACACCGGACGGGGAGCCCGGCGCCGTGCTGCTGCACCGCAGCGGCCTGTTGGACGCCCTGGACGCGCTCTTCGAGACGGTATGGCACGGCGCCCACCCGCTCGAGCTGTCCGGCACCGGCGGCGGAACCGAATCCGCCGTCGAGCGCGCGGAGGAAGGCCCGACCGACCTGGACCGCAGGATCCTCGCCCTGCTCCTGGCCGGCTTGACCGACCAGACGGCCGCGGCACAACTCGGCCTGTCGCCGCGTACGTTGCACCGACGCCTGCGCCATCTCATGGACCTGGCCGGAGTACGCACCCGGATGCAGCTCGGCGGTCACGCCGTCCGGCACGGATGGGTGGAAGCGCACTGAAGGTGCCGCGCGCGTGTCCGCGCGGACGCCCGGGCGCGCCCGGGGTCGGGGTGGGGGTGGGGGTCACGGTCGGGGTTGGGGTCGGGGATGACCAGTTCGAACCACGTCGTCTTGCCGGTCCTCGTGCGGTCGCTGCCCCAGTCCTGGGCCAGGGCGTCGACGAGCTCCATGCCGCGTCCGCTTTCGGCGTCGGGGCCGGGGGTGCCGGGGACGGGGCCGGCCGGACTCGCGTCCTCCACCTCGCAGCGCAGGAGGGCGCCGCGTACGCGCAGGTTGACCCGGACAGGTCCGTGGGCATGGCGCAGGGAATTCGTGATCAGTTCGCTGACCAGGAGTCGGGAGGTGTCGGTGACCTCGTGGAGGCCCCAGGACGACAGCTGGGCCGTGAGGGCGCGCCGTGCGAGACCCACCGAGGACGGTTCGCGAGCCACGGCCCAGGAGGTGTCCCTCGCGCCGATGCAGACGCCAGGTGTCCGGTGGGGGGCGAGAGCCCGCGCCCACAGTGCCGTCTGCCGTGCGGTCCAGGAGGTGCGCGGGTGAGGGTCCACGTACTGCCCACCGTGCGCTGCGTGAAGGCCGGCGTCCCGGGCGGCCATGCTGATCACTCCAATCACTCGCCCTGATCTTGTAGCAGTCGCTACACCTTAAATATACACGTAATGGTTGCTACAGTAAACATGTCTCAGATAAGAACATTCCGGGCACAGGGTTGCGAGGGTTGGTGACGAGCATGGGACGGGCGGCTGACCTGGGGAAACGGGCCGATCTGCTGCGCCGGGTCCGGGAGTACGTGGTCCGCAACGGACTGGCGGACCTGTCCCTGCGCCCGCTCGCCAGGGCACTGGGCACCAGCGACCGCATGCTCCTCTACTACTTCGGCACCAAGGACCGACTGGTCGCCGAAGCCCTCGCACAGGACGAGGGGCGGCCGCTGATGCTCCTGCGGCAGGCGCTCGACGTCGCAGGAGCCCCCACGGACGCCGCAGGCATGCGGCGCGTGCTGGAGGAGCTGTGGGGCCGGTTCACGGCCCCCGGACGCCGGGACATCCTGCCCGTGACCTTCGAGGTGATGACGGCCAGCGTCATCAACCCCGGCCGGTACGGACCGGTCATGCGCAACACGCTCGGCGAATGGAGGCGCCGGCTGACCTCCGCGTTCGCCGGCCTCGGCATGCCGGACGAGAGGGCGGCCGCCGAGGCGGTGCTCGTGGTCGATGCCGCGTTGGGACTGCTCCACGCGCCGCTCGCCGACGGCGACTGGGACCGGGCGACGGCGGCCTTCCACATGCTGCTCGACCGCCTGGAGCCCGGATGGCGGGCCGCCGGGTAACACGGTTGCCCGGCCCGGGCGGCCCCGATCTTCCCTTGTGCTCGCCGCCCCGTGGAGGCGAGCCGCGCGCGCCGCGACCCCGTGATCCACGCGGCCGCGGCATGGGCTAGAGTGCGCCATTCCGTTTTTTGCAGCACCACTGAGGAACAGCATGCACCCAGGAATACGCCGCGCCTTCGCGGTAGTTGCCCCTGCCGCAGTGGCTCTCTCACTGCTGGCCCCCTCAGCCGCCCGAGCGGAGACCGTTCCGTCCGGACCCTACGCGTCGGTCTTCAACTACCCGACCGTGAACGGCACGTACGACTTCTCGATCTCCAGCGACCTGAACCGGCTGATCGACCTCGCCGACTCCGGCACGCTCTACATGAGCATGTTCCTGCTCAACAACTCCACCGGAATCCAGGACAGGTTGCTCGCGGCACAGGCACGCGGCGTCACACTGAAGATCGCTGTCGAGCAGGCCGCCAGCGGTTCGCTCGACGCCTTCGCCGCGAACCTCACGGGCGGCAGCTCCCTCACTCTGTGCCGGAACAGCTGCCTCGGCAACGGCGCCGGGGACGAAGCCGCCATCTCGCACAACAAGTACGTCGTGTTCGATTTGCTGAGCAACGGGGCCAAGAACGTCGTCTGGCAGTCCTCCCAGAACATGGCGGGCGGCCAGGACGGCGAGATCAACAACGCCGTCACCGTGACGGGGAACGCGACGCTGGCCACGCGCTACCGGGCAGCCTTCAACCGGCAGGTGCAGCACGCCGCGGACTCGCTGCACACGACGTACGACCACACGTACGACGACCCGACGGCCCCGGTGGAGGCGATCTTCTTCCCGCGCGACACCGCCTCGGACGCGGCCCACTACGGCAACGCCGACATCCTCGCCTCCTTCATCGACCAGGTGGTCTGCACGCCCGGCAGCGCGGGCCGCATCCGCATCGCGGCTGCCGAACTCGACCAGAGGTCGACCCGGCCCGCCGTCTACGAGGCGCTGGAGCGCAAGCGCAGGGCCGGATGCTCGGTGGACGCCGTCGTACACGACTACAGCAGCGGTGGCGGCAACAAGGGCGTCAACGAACTCACGGCGCTGGACGTCAACGCGTACGGGCTGCGCGCCGGCGGCTGCCGCTACAAGGTCGGCGGGTACTCGTGCAATCGCGCCACCGTGCACTCGAAGTACCTGTTGACCGAGTGGAAGGACGCGGCCGGCAAGCAGGTCCGCCACGTCTACACCGGTTCGCACAACTGGACCGCGGGGGCGCTCAAGAAGAACGACGAGACCCTCCTGCGGATCGACGACCCGGGTGTCTACCAGGCCTTCGTCGACAACTTCGACAAGGTCCGCACGACCGCGGTCGACATCGACGCCGCCAAGTACGGCAGTTCCCCCGAGCACTACTCGCGGGTGAACGTGGCGGCGGCCGGCGACCAGCACTACAGCGCGATGGCGTCGAGCGGTTCGGGAACGACCGCGTACACGGCTGTCGTCTTCGAGAGCGGCGACCGGCACGACGCGGCGGACACCGAGCTCGGTACGGACGTGTACATCCGCATGTACAGGGACGGCGTCCCCCTCTGGGACGAGAAGAAGCTGAGCACCAGCGGCACCAATGCCACCTGGTCCAACCAGAAGCCCGACGTGGGCATCGACGACGCCGGCAACGCGGTCGTCGTGTGGGCGGCCGACCCGGACGGCAACAAGTACGCGGACATCGCCGTACGCAAGGTCACCCCGGACGGTACGGTCACCAGCCTGCCCCGTCCGCACGCCTCGGGCGACGGTGACCAGCTCCGCCCGACCGTCGCCGTGAGCGGCACCGGCGCGTATGCGGTCGCGTGGGAGGACACCGCCGACGGGTCCACGCTCAACCAGGTCCTCGCGAGCAGCTGGGACGGCGCCGGGGCCCTGCGCTACCAGGACGTCAAGGTCAGCACCATCACCGCGGGTGCGGCCGGCTCGAACCGCCGCCCCGACGCCGCGATGGACGCGTCCGGCAACACGGCGATCGCCTGGGAGGAAGACGCCGACGGCAACGGCGGCATCAACATCGGCCTGGCCAAGCTGAACACGACGGGCGGGTTCGCCGTGACCCGCCGGGTCGCCAACACCCTCACCGACGGACAGCAGTCCAAGCCCGCGGTGGCCCAGACCCCAGACGGCCGGATGGTCCTCGCTTGGGGCGACGAGTACACCAACGGCGCCGGGACGGTCGTGCGGCCCGAGCGGATCCAGCACCGCTTCTTCTCCGCCACCGGTGTACCGGCGGGCGTCGAGACACGGACGGTTTCCGAGAGCGGGACGGCGAGCGCACCGGTCGACCCCAACCGCCCGGTGGGCGCGCAGTCCGAGCCGGACGTGGCCGCCGCTGCCGACGGCTCGTTCGTCGTGGCGTGGCGGGAGGCGTTCGTGGACGGCTTCGGCGACGTGTGGGCCGCCGGCTTCAACGCCGACGGCACGACGGCCGGGCGTCTGCCGGTGACCCGGATGAACGTGGTGACCGGAGGCCACCAGTCGGGCGCGGCGGTGGCGCTGGCCCCCACCGGCCGCCTCTCGCTGACGTACTCGGACGACTACGACCAGAACGGCTTCAACGAGATGCGCCTGCGGGACGGCTTCCTCAACAAGTAGCCGCACCGAAGCCGCGGCGCCGGCCTCCAGGCCCTGCAACTCCGCCTGGAGGCCGGCGCCGTGCCCGGAGCACTGGGCCGTTTCCTTCGGATCACCTCGCCAACCAGATGGAGATGGCGGCGCGGTGGAGTCCGGCGAGGTGATCCGAAGGAAACGGCCTAGTTGGGGGCCACCCGGCAGGCGGCGACCGCGGTGCCGTTCGTGACGCCGCTCCCGGCCAGGCCGACCACGCACTGTTCGTGGTCGCCGGTGAGACCGACGTAGCAGGCCATCCGGACCGGGTCCGGGGCCTCCCCGCCCTGGATCTCGCGCTCGACCTGGTCGATGCAGGCCGTCACGTCGGCATGGGCGGCGGGGGCGGTCAGAGCCGTGCCGCCGAGGGCGAGGGCCGCTCCGGCGAGGACACTGGCGATACGGGTTGACGTGCGCAAGGGGATGCACCTGCTCTCGGTGTGCGGTCGCCCGACCGGACGGCGAAGAGCCCGACGCGGCGTCCTGGCCCTGCTTGCCGTTCCGGTCGCCATGACCACCGTACGACCGCCGGCGCCCGTCCACGAGCGGGCGGCCCGCCGGGGCACGGGGACGGGCACGGGTACGGGCCCGGGGCGGGGACGGGCATGTATTTTCGGCATGTACGAACGGGGGATGATCATCCCGATGTCGCACACGTGCCAGCAGGGGGCGCCATGAAGTACGACCTGTCCGACCGCCTGGTGATCGGGATCGCCTCCAGCGCCCTGTTCGACCTGGCCGACTGCGACGCGGTGTTCCGGGAACAGGGCGAGGACGCGTACCGGGCCCATCAGGAGGCCCATGCGGACGACGTCCTGGCCAAGGGCGTGGCCTTCCCCTTCGTCCGGCGCCTGCTGTCGCTGAACGACCTCGCGGACCCGTCCGATCCGCTGGTCGAGGTCATCATCCTCTCGCGCAACGACCCGGACAGCGGTCTGCGTGTCATGCGCTCGATCGCCGCGCACGGTCTGCCCATCAGCCGGGCCGTATTCCGGCAGGGCCGGTCGGCACACCGGTTCATGCGCGCTCTGAACATGTCCTTGTTCCTGTCGGCCGACGGCTCCGACGTCCGTCAGGCGGTGGCGGAGGGCCTGCCCGCGGGGCACGTGCTGCAGACGGCCCGGGTCGACGACGAGGATGACCAGGAGCTCCGTATCGCCTTCGACTTCGACGGCGTGCTGGCGGGCGACTCCTCCGAGCGGATCTTCCAGGACGTCGGCATCGACGGCTTCCGCGCGCACGAGGTCCTCAACGCGACCACCCCGCACGACCCGGGCCCCTTGAGCGAGTTCCTCGCGGGCATCAACCGCATCCAGCGCCGCGAGGAGGAGAAGCGTCGCGAGGACCCCGGGTACCAACTGCGGCTGCGGGTGTCCCTGGTCACCGCCCGGGACGCGCCCGCGCACGAACGTGCCGTGCGGAGCCTCAAGCGGTGGGGGCTGCGGGTCAACGACGCGTTCTTCCTCGGCGGCATCGACAAGGCGGCCGTGATGAGCGTCCTCGATCCGCACATCTTCTTCGACGACCAGGTCTCGCACCTGAACGGCACCGCCCCCGCCACCCCCAGCGTCCACGTGCCGTTCGGAGTCGTCAACACGCCCGCGGAGCCCGGCTGATCCGCGGAGCCAGGGGGTACAGCGGGGGGCGGCCTCGGGGGGGCGGCCTCGGGGCACACCCGCCGACCACACCTCGGCCGTCGTCTGCTCCCGCTCATGCCCGGAAGTACCTCCGGGCCTCCCGTGCGGCGGGGTACGCGTGCAGGGCGGTGAGGTGCCGGCGGTGAGCGCTTTGGTCGGTGTGGGAGGTGAGGACCACGGCGAGCGGACGCCGATTTCCAGGAGGCGCAGGCCATCGGCGAGGGGGGTCTCCCAGCTCTTCTTACCGAAGACGGAGCCGGCCAGGAGGTGCTCGCCGCCCCACAGGTCGGTGACGAGTACGTCGAGCCGCCCGTGTTCCCGGTCGATCCGCCGGGCGAGGGCGCGTACCTGGTCCTCGTCGAGGTGGCCGGTGGGCACCGCTATGCCGGCGCCGCCGGCCGCGGTGACGAACTCGCCGGTCTCCTCGATGGTTCCGGTCGTCCGGCCGACCTCGCCGGCGCGGTCCGGGTGGTGCGGCCGGTGACGTAGACGGTCGCACCGGCCCGGCCGAGTTCGACGGCCTGCGCGCGGCCGGCCCCGCGGGTCGCTCCGGCCACGAGCGCGATCCGGCAGACGAGCGGGTGGTCGGGGCCGGCGTTCTGGACTTGAATGGCGGTGAACGGGCCGTTGAGCGGACCGGTGACGAAGTGGGGCAGGCAGTGGTGGATGTGAAGCGGCGCGGTTGGGTGTGGGCCGGAGCGCTGGTCGCGGTGACGGTGGTGCTGGGCGTCGGCTCGTACTGGTTCCAGCCGTGGAAGCTGTGGCGGGACGAGACCGTCAGCGAGGCACTGCCGACCGCGGCCGCACCACAGCGCCCCACCGGCTCGTCCGGCTCCTCGGGCTCGTCCGGCTCCTCGGGCTCCTCCGGCTCGTCCGGCCCCTCGGGCCCGCAGACCCTCGCCCAGGGCACCCTGATCAGCCACGAGCACGCCACCACGGGCACGGCGAAACTGATCCGACTGGCCGACGGGTCCCACACCCTCCGCCTGGAAGGCCTCGACACCAGCAACGGCCCGGACCTGCGCGTCTGGCTGACCGACGCCCCGGTGAAGGAGGGCGTCGCCGGCTGGCGCGTCTTCGACGACGGCAAGTACGTGAGCCTGGGCAAGCTCAAGGGCAACAAGGGCGACCAGAACTACGAGATCCCGGCCGCCGTGAACCTGGCCGAGTACAGCAGCGTCACCATCTGGTGCGACCGCTTCGACGTCTCCTTCGGCGCGGCGGCCCTGACCTCGGCGTGACCTCGGCGTGACCTCGGGCGGGCCCGCGCCCGCTCGGCCGTCACGAAACGGTCATCATCCGGTCCCATTCCGACACTAATGGTCGGGAAGCATTCCGCTGGAGAACGCCAGTCCAGCAAGGGACCCCTCCGATGCTCCGTTCCCGACGAGCCGTAGCCAGGGCGCCGCTCGCGTGACCCACCGCAAACCGAAGCCACGGCTCGTGTCGCGCCGCACCGCAATGCTCTGCGCCAGCAGCGGACTTGTCGCCACCGCCTTCGGCGTCGTGCTCGACCCCGGCGGCGGGGACCCCGGGCCCGTCAGAACCGGGACGCGGGACGCGGGCGGGGCAGCGCCACCGCCTGCCGAGGCGGCTCCCGAACCAGGGAGGCAGGCGTGGATGCCGGACGCCACCCGCAAGCCCCTGTCCGTGAACTTCACTCCCGGCGGGCTCCGGGAGATGCGGGGTCTGATCCTGCACGTGCAGGAGGGGGAGAACTCGCTCCACGGCCACTTCAGCGACCCTGCGGTGCAGTCCTCCGCCCACTTCTGGGTCTCGCAGTCCGGCGAGATCGAACAGTACGTCTCCGCGCACGACCGGGCCTGGGCGCAGGGCACCGGCAACCCGTCGTGGCTCTCGGTGGAGACCTCGGGGTTCGCGAGCCGGCCGCTCACCGCGCAGCAGGTGGACTCCGTCGCCCGCATCTACGCCTGGGGCATGGCCCAGCACGGCTGGCCGCTCGCACCCGCCTCCACACCGCAGGGCCGGGGACTGGGCATCCACCGCATGGGCGGCCGGGACTGGGGCGGCCACTCCTGCCCGGGCCCTCTCCGCTCCGCCCAGGCGGGAGAGATCCTCAGCACGGTCCGCACGAGGTACCCCCGGTAGGCGGCCCCACCGGATCAGCCCGGGTGCGGCCCGGGTCAGTCGGCGGCTCGGCGGCGGCCCCGGCGGCGGGGGTACGGGAAGAGGCGCGGCCGGCGTTTGGCGGCCAGGTCCTCGACCCAGCCGAAGGTCAGCACCAGCAGCCCGAGCAGCGGGATCGCCACCAGCAGCGTGAACCACTGGCTGGCCAGCAGCCACTTGAAGTTCGCGTAGACGAAGGGGACGCTCCAGAGCGGGTCGATCAGCGGGACGGCGGCCACCAGGGCGAGCTGGTGCCAGAGGTAGACGCTGACGGCGCGTGCGTTGAGCAGGCCGACCAGGCCGTTCCAGCGTTCCAGCGGCCTGGGCCACCGATCCCAGGACGGGCTGACGTGGAGCAGGATGGCGACGAAACCGAAGGACCACAGGGCCTGGGCGATCGGCCAGGCCTCGATGTCGGTCACCACGGTCGGATCGACCGGACGGGTCTGCAGGTACCAGAAGCCGGCCACCATGATCAGCGGCGCGACGGACGGCAGCACGTACTGCGGGATCTTCCTGAGCAGGCCCTCCTGGTGGGCCATGCCGAGGATCCAGCAGGCGCCGAAGGTGGCGAAGTCGTTGGCGTTCTCCCAGACCCGGCTGTAGACGAACTCCTGGTCCACGAAGAACGTGTTCATGACGATGACCATCGCCAGCGGAGCGGACAGCGTCACCACCGGAAAGCGTCGCAGTGCCCGGAGCAGCAGCGGCGAGAGCAGGACGTACCAGAGGTAGGCACGGAGGTACCAGAGCGGGACGATGATCTGCGTGGCCCAGCTCGGTTCCACGTACTGGAAGCCGGTCAGCTCCTCCGCGTACGGCGGGGTGCTCAGCGGCAGGATCCAGAAAGCCAGCTTGGACCACCACCAGGTGGGGTGGCCCTCGGATTGGGGGCCCCAGCCGTCGAGGATCTGCAGGGCGATCAGGATGGCGCCGAACAGCCACATCGGCGGCAGCAGGCGGCGGAGTCGGCCGCGTATCACGCCGAGGGCGGGACGGCTGAGCGAGCGGGCCATCAGGGAGCCGGCCAAGGCGAACATCACGCCCATCGACGGGAAGACGAGCGGCAGCCAGAACCAGCCGAAGTTGTGGTAGAGCAGCACGCGGCCCAGCGCCAGCGCGCGCAGCAGGTCGAAATAGCGGTCCCGGCCGCCCCTGCGTTCGGCCGACGACTGCGCCTGAGGCTCCGGTGCGGGCATCGGCTCCGGCTCCCGCGCCGGCTCGGCCCGCAGTGCTGCCGGGATCCTCAACTGCATGGTGTCCCGGGAGCGACCGAGGTCGAAGGATGCGGTCACGGTGAGGCCTCCACCGGTACGGCGACCTCGCCGGTGCGCCGGAGCTTCTGCCAGCGCAGTCGGCCACCGGTCATCGCCGTGATCGCGGACTGCAGCAGGACGATGTACATCAGCTGCCGGTAGACCAGTTGCTGGATCGGCAGGCTGATCAGGTGCCAGGGCTTCTCGCGGTCGAGCCGGAAGGCGTACCAGGACAGCGCGGCCTGGAGCAGGATGAAGCCGCCCCAGCTGGTGAGGGTGATCGGGGCGTCCCCGAACAGCACGCCGTACAGCAGGAACAGGTCGACCAGCGGCGCCAGCAGCGGCGCGACCACGCCGAACAGCACGATGAGCGGCAGCCCCACACGGCCGAAGCGCCCGGCCGGGCCGCGGGCGGTCACCGCGCCGCGGTGCTTCCACATCGCCTGCATGCTGCCGTAGCTCCAGCGGTACCGCTGGGACCAGAGCTGCTGCAGGCTGGCGGGCGCCTCGGTCCAGGCGCGGGCGTGCTCGGCGTAGACGATCCGCCAGCCGTCGCAGAGCACGGCGATGGTGATGTCGGTGTCCTCGGCGAGGGTGTCGTCGCTCATCCCGCCGACCCTCCGCAGGGCCTCCTTGCGGAACGCGCCGACGGCGCCGGGGATGGTCGCGATGACGCCCAGCATGTCGTACATCCGGCGGTCCAGGTTGTGGCCGAGGACGTACTCGATGTGCTGCCAGGCACCGATCAGGCTCTCGCGGTTGCCGACCTTGGCGTTGCCCGCGACCGCGCCGATCGCCGGATCGCCGAAGGGCTGGACCAGCTCGCGAACGGTGGACGGCTCGAAGACGGTGTCCCCGTCCATCATCACGATGACGTCGTACGAGGCGGCCGCGATGCCGGTGTTGAGCGCGCTGGACTTGCCGCCGTTGACCTGGCGGATCAACCGGACGAACGGGAGGTCCATCTCCTCGACGATGTCAGCGGTGCCGTCCGAGGAGCCGTCGTCGATGACGATCACCTCGATGGGATGGTCACTGGCGGCCAGGGAGTGGAGGGTGTTGGCTATGCACTCGCGTTCGTTGTAGGCCGGGACGAGCACGGTGACCGGCTCGGTGACGGGCGGTCCCCAGGCGTCCCGCCGCTTGGAGCGGCGGGCGTGGACCGGCGCGAGGACGAGCATCAGCCCGAACCGGCCGAAGTTGAGGAAGCCGACGAGGGCCAGCAGCCCGACCAGCACCGGCAAGGTGTGCACGGCGAACTGGGTGGCCCATACGAATCCCTTGCCCGCCCACAGCTGGTATCCGTGCACCGGCACGGTGGCGCTGGAGGCACCGAGGGCCTCGGAGATGGTGGTGAAGCGGTAGCCCTGGGCCTTCAGCTTGTCGATGATCTGCCCGAGCGCGGTGATGGTCTGGGTGCGGTCACCCCCCGCGTCGTGCATCAGGATCAGCGCGCCCGCGCCGGGCTTGGACGGCATCGCCGCCTTGACGATCTGCTCGACTCCGGGACGCTTCCAGTCCTCGGTGTCGCGGTCGATGAACGCGGTGAGGTAGCCGCGCGCACCCACGTACTTGATCACCGGGTAGTTCCAGTCGTCCAGCGCCGAGGCATCGGAGGAGTACGGCGGGCGGAACACCGCGCTGTGGACGCCCGCGACGCCGGCCAGCGCCAGCTGTGTCTGCGCCAGCTCCCAGCCGATCCGGGCGCGGGACTGGTACGCCATGTCGGAGTGGGTGAAGGTGTGCACGCCGAGTTCGTGTCCGCCCGCGACGATCTGCCGGATCAGCTCCGGGTGGCGCGTGGTCATGGCGCCGGTGACGAAGAAGTCCGCACGGACGTCACGGGCCGCCAGCAGCTCCAGGATCTTCGGAGTCCACTCCGGCGAGGGACCGTCGTCAAAGCTCAGAACCGCGGTGCGGTCGGGGATGTGGTAGCTCACGGGGTGCTCGTTCTTGGCGCCGCGCGCGTCGATGACCGGGCCGCCCTTGAGCAGGTTGGCCGGCACGGTCGTCTTGTCGACCGAGATCGCGATGCGGGAGTCGTGGAACGCCTCGTTGGTGGCGAGGCCGCGGAGCACGAGCAGGGCGAGCAGGCATGCCAGCAGGGAGAGCGGCATGAAGAAGCGCAGCGGTGGCGCGGCCAGTCGGCGCGGCCTGAGCAAGGACTGCCGGCGGCGCTGGTGGCGGGACAATGGCGCTCCTGGAGATGGTGGTGCCGGTGATCAGGGTTGCTTGGCCGGCCGGCCCGAAGGCTTCGCCCCGCGCTGCGCGGTGGTCGCGGGTTTCGGCGGGGTGGCGGCCGCCTTCGACGGGGCGGCCGCGGGCTTCGACGGGGTCGCCGTGGTCTTGGCGGTCGGGGTCGCCTTCGCCCCGGGAGCAGCGGACCCCGCGACCGCCCGAGGTGAGGACGACGAGGTTGACGGGGACGACCCGGTCGGCGACGGCGACGGCACGGGTGAGCGCGAGGGCTGCACGGGTATGCCCATCGCGGGGGCGTCCGCCTGCACACCGATCAGGCTGCTGCCCATGGCGACCGCCAGGATCGCGCCGACGACGGAGACCGGCCAGCCGAAACCCCTCAGCAGACGGCCACGCAGACCCGACTGGTCGACGAACACCGGTGCGGGGGCGGGTTCCTCGAAGGCCGACTCGGACATTCCAGGATGTGTCTGGTGTTCCGATCCGCGCTGGACGGACGTCATGGCTGGGCGCACCTTGCGAGGCCTTTCATTGCAGGGTACGTAGACCGCGGGATCGCAGGGCGAACGCTAGTGCACCGGCCCGAAGCGACTTGGGCCCGATGTCGGCATATGAGCCGATCCATCCGAGGGCTGTGATCAGATCGAAACGGAATTTGCCGTACCGGTTAGTAGGCACGCACCCCCGTCGCCGGTACCGATGGTGCGCGTACGGACCGCCCAGGACAGCCCCCGCTGCCATCCGGGCGGTCACGCGGACGGTCCACGCGGGCGGTCACCCGCACGGCCGATGAGCACCTTAGGATGACGCCCTCATCGGTTCGGCCGGTGACGATCACCCATGCAGAGGGCGTGTCCAGGTACCGCCTCTACGCCCCAAGGAGCCCGTGTGAGCCAGCCCCGCCGCACCCCTCGTCGCCGCGTGTGGGCGGCGCTCACGCTGCCCGCCCTCTTGTGCGTACTCGCCGCGTGTTCCGGTGGCCCCGGCGACGACGCCGCCGCGCCCGCCCCCAGCACCTCGCCGACCCCGTCCGGTCCGCCGGGAACCCTGTTCGACACCTTCCAGTACAGCGGCCCCGACGACCCGTCGCTCGCCGCCCACGGCTGGGAGGTGCGTACCGGCGGAGGCGGCCCCGGGATCAAGGACACCTGGTCCAGAGCCGGCGCCGGCTTCCCCGCCGACACGACCGCCCAGGGCGGCAGGGTGCTGCAACTGCAGTCCTCCACGGACGGCACCAAGCAGGGCACCAAGCAGGTGGAGGTACAGGGCACCGGCAAGAACCTCTTCACGGGGACCTTCGCCGCCCGCGTCCACTTCAGCGGCAAGCCCACGAGCGGCCGCAACGGCGACCACGTCGTCCAGACCTTCTTCCCGATCTCCCCTTCGGACGACTCGGCGAACTACAGCGAGCTCGACTTCGAGTACCTGCCGAACGGCGGCTGGGGCACGGCTGGTCCGCGACTCGACACCGTCAGCTGGCACAAGGCCGACCCGCCGGACCGGGTCAGCCACACGCTCAAGCAGCGCACCGAGGGCTGGCACGTCCTGATGGTCACCGCGATGAACGGAAAGGTCACCTACTCCCTCGACGGCAAGGAACTGTTCACCAGCTCCGGCAAGTACGTCCCGCGCGAGAAGATGGACATCCACTTCAGCAACTGGTTCATCGACACCCCCGCCCCCGGCGGTCCGCGCACCTGGGACATGAAGGTCAACTGGGTCTACTACAAGGCGGACGAGGCCGTTTCCCAGGCGGACGTCCAGAAGACGGTGGACGGCTTCTACGACGCGGGCACCACCTACGTCAACACCGTGCCGAAGGCCTGAGCAGCCGGCCGAGGCACCCCGACACCGCGTTCACGCACGGCCGTCCGCCGCCCGGGGCGCGCGCAGAGCCGGGGCCCGGCTCGTCGCCCTCACGAACTACGCGCGCTCGCCGCTGAGCGAGTCCAGCGACTGCACGCTGGTCGCGGGCGCCAGGACCCGGTGGCCGGACTCGAAACCGTCGCCGGCGGGGTGAGCCTGGTTCCCGGCCGGAAAAACTGCTCCTCCCTTGACAGTCGGGAAGCATGCGGAGCGGGGCCGGGCGATGATGAGCCGGACATGAACGACGCCCGTGCAGGGATGCGCTCGTGTCCGCGGCCTCGGGAGACCCGGTGTCCCGGCGGCGAACGGCGGCCATCCGCTCCACGTACCGAGGGGTTCTTTCGCCATGCGCACCTCGCACGATCACCTCCCGTTCCGCCGCCTCGGCCTCGCCGCCGTCGGCTCGGCGGTGCTCCTGGGCATCGCGGTCGGACCGGCAGCCGCCCATGCCGAGGTCTCCGCCTCCGACCCGCGCGCCCTGGCCGAGAACGTCACCCTGTCCTTCACCTCCGAGGCGGAATCGGACACCGCGGGCATCACCGAGCTGCGCGTCGTCCTCCCCCAGGGCATCACCCCGGACGCCGTGACCCTCAAGGAGGCCCCCCAAGACTGGAAGCTGACCGCCACCCCCGACGGCTACAGCCTCGGCGGTGCGGCGCTGGCGACCGGCACCGACGCCGAGTACAGCATCACGGTGCGCCAACTGCCCGACGCGAGGTCCCTGGCGTTCAAGACCTTGGAGACGTACGGTGACGGCAAGGTCTCCCGGTGGATCGAAGTACCGGCGGACGGCCGGAAGGTCGACAACCCTGCCCCGCTCCTGACGTTGCAACCCGCTGCGCCCGGCGCGAAGCCGATCGCGGCGAGCCCGTCTCCCCCACCGGATCCGGGCGCTCCGAGCGCTCCGACCGCCCAACCGTCGTCCCCGGCTCCGTCGGCGTCGACCGCGTCCCCGGACGCGGAGGCGGCGAGTGCAGCGGATCCGGAGAGCGGCAACGGCGTCATCGTGGCCGTGGTCGCAGCCTTCGTCGTGCTCGGCGGCGCGGGCGCCGTCCGGTGGACGCGCCGCAGCCGGCAGACCTGAACCGAACGGGCGGGGCGGGTGTACGGGATGCCCCGTGCACCCGCCCCGGCCCTCTCCCACGGGCAGCACCGGTCCGCCGGTGGGCTACGCCGCCGGTCGCCTCTGCAACGGTGCGATGTGGACGCTCCCGCGCACGGTCACCTGGTCGATCTCGCTCGTACGCACCGTGATGTTGAGGGTCCACTCACCGGGCATGGGCAGCTGGAGGTCGTAGACGGCCCAGAACCCCTTCTGATTCTTGAGTCTGGCGTCGATCGGGCCGATCCGCAGAGACTCCTGAGTCAGGGTCAGGCGGAGTTCGGGAACGGTGGCGAGACCACCGTCCGCGCTGAACACGACGGCCTCGACCGTGTTCTCCCCGACGCGTCCCGGGGCCAGGGTGATCTGTACGGAGCCCTGGTGGCCGGCCTTTCCCATGTCGAAGGGCACTGTGGCCACCTTGGCCTGGGGCTCCTGCGCAGCCGCTGCCGCGGCCGCCGCGCTCTCGCCCGCGGCACGGCTGGGCTGGGTGCCGGTGAGCAGGGTGGATGCCGCAAGGACCACGACGCCGAGTGCCGCCTCGACGGCGACTGTCCGGCGCAGTCTGCGCTGGTGTACGCGCTGTTGTACGTGCTGTTGTACGTGCTGTTGTACGTGCTGTTGTACGTCTGCCTCGGGCGGCGGCGGCCCGGCTGCGCCGCGTAGCTCTCCCCCACCGGGCACATCCGGCGCGCCGCCCGCGTCCGTGGCTGCGGGCACGGCCGGTGCACCGGCCGTCGCCTTCACCCGCTCGGGCTGGGGCACCGTCCGGGCCTCGGCGGCCGGGGCGGCCTCGTGGAGGAGGCGGGCGGTCCAGCGGCGTGA
Organism: Streptomyces virginiae; assembly: GCF_040638905.1. Classification (GTDB taxonomy): domain Bacteria; phylum Actinomycetota; class Actinomycetes; order Streptomycetales; family Streptomycetaceae; genus Streptomyces; species Streptomyces virginiae_B. Next base: position 189,240 of record NZ_JBEZYV010000001.1, read on the forward strand.
GAACGACGCCACCCACAGGAGGACGACCACGACGGCGACCTTCACGAGGAGGGTCTTCCCGTACGACGTGCTGGTCAGCGCTTCCCAGGAGCCGACCTGCCGCCAGGACTGGTACACCCCTGTGCCGACCAGCACGGCGACGGCGGCGGAGGCCATCGTGGAGAAGCGGCTGACCGCGCCCGCCGGGAGCGTGCGTCCTTCGGAGCCGTGGCTCCGAAGGACGGTCACAAGGGTGACCAGGCCACCCAGCCAGACCCCCATGGCCACCAGGTGCAGCACCGCGACGGGAACGGCGAGCGGCACCTGGATGCCGGCAGAGGCGTGCTCGGCGGCTGCCCAGGTGAACGCCAAACCCAGGGCGAGCGCCACTCCGGCCCGGCGGACACCCCTGCCGAGGTCCTGCGGCTCGGCTCCGGCGTCCTGGCCGCGAAGCCGTACGGCGCACCGCTTGAGCAACACAGCGGCAGCGGCCACCAGCACGAGGCGGACCACGAGCGCCGTCCCGGGCCGTCCGCCGACGGTTCGACCGAGCTGGGACAGGTCGAACACCGAGGTCAGGCGGCCGCCCGTCTCGTAGGCGCCGCGCAGCGACAGGAGCGCCACGGTGGACACCGCCAACACCGCCCATCCTGCTGCCAGTAGCCGTCGCACCGGCCGGGCCCCAGCGGCGCCGGGCAGGCACACGACGACGAACGCGGCGGCGCCGACGAGGAGCGCGAGCCCGCCGTAGGCGAGGTAGCGGAAGAACGCGTAGAGACGGCCGACCACCGAGTCGTCCAACGAACCGTCCGGCACCACGGCTGCGGTCTCGGACGGCTTGCCGATGGAGAAGACGAATGCGCCGGAGATGGGGTGGCCGTCGGCGGATACCACCCGCCAGGCCACCGTGTACGTGCCCTGGGGCAGCGCGTCCGACAGCTGCACCCGCGCGGTGTTGCCCCTGCCGTCCACGTACTGCGCCGGGGCGGGGTTCACCCGCTGGTTCTCCGGCGACAGCACTCTCACCGACTCCTCGGAGAACGTCACCGACTCGGTGAAGATGAGCGTGACCTGCCGCGGTGCCTCCTTCAGGACGCTGCTGTCGGCGGGGTCCGAGCCGGTGAGGCCCGCGTGCGCGAAGGCCGAGCCCGCCCCTGCGACGAGCAGGGCGCATACGGCGGCGAGCAGCGCCAGTACGGTCAGCGAAGTCCGGGCGGGACGCGGTACTGGGCGCATGGGCAGGCAGCCTCCGAGGTTGCGTCAGCGGCGAGCGCCGGGCGGTGCGCGCACGGAGATGTGGACGATAGCGGCGCCGGCTCGCCCCGGGCGTTTGTTGAGCAACTTCCGCTAAAGTCCGCGCGCGGTGATCCGCGCCGGCCCAGCGCGTAGGTGGGTGACGGGCCGAGGGCAGCCGGCGCCTGGGCGATGTCGACGGCATTCACGACCGACCCCGTGTCGGCCGGTCGCCGGGACGCCGGGACGCCGGGTCTCCGGGCCGGGGCGCCGGGTCCGGGCCGGAAAAGACGCCCGGCTTCTCGGCCTACGGCCTATCCTGATCACCACCTCCGGACGCGGCGCCCCAGGTACGCGTCCACGAGCACGCCTTCCGTCATCCCACCGGCGCCCCGCTGCCCTCCGCTGCGCGTCGCCCGGTCGTCCACGTCCGATGGACGCCGCCCGGTGGAGAGGGAGAGCCGAGAACGATCCATCACACCTAAGGCACCCCATGGACAGTGAGCACATACAGATCTGCCTGGACCTGATCCACCAGGCACGGCAGCTACCCGTGGACGATGCCCAGCGCCGCCTGTTGGAACGGGCCGCCGGCCAACTCGTGCGCGACGGTCGCCTTCGGCGCCGTGCCGAGGCACGTGCGGCACGGGCCGCGGCCGACGCGAAGCTGCTCGCCGCCACCGCGATGGGCGCCGGTGACCGCGTCATGGACGCCGCTCTGCCCGCACCGGCCGCGCCGGGACGAGGCCTGACCGTCAGCGAGTACGTGCGTCTTGGGCCCGGGCCGAACGGGGAGCGCCGACCGGCGCTCCGTACAGCGGACAGTGACGGGCCGTCACGACTGCTGAACCGCCCCCAACGCTGCTACATCTGCAAGAACCACTACCGGCGCGTCCATGACTTCTACCACCTGCTGTGTCCCGAATGCGCCGGCGAGAACCTCGCCCGCCGCACGACCCGCACCGACCTCACCGGCCGGCGCGCGCTGCTGACCGGCGGGCGCGTCAAGATCGGCTTCCAGGTCGCGCTCATGCTCCTCCGGGACGGAGCCGAGCTCACGGTGACCAGCCGCTTCCCCCAGGACACGGTGCGCCGCTTCGCGGCGGTCCCCGGCGCCGCGGACTGGTGGCAACGGCTGCGGATCGCCGCCCTGGACCTGCGCGATCCCCGGCAGGTCCTCGCCTTCACGGACCACATGCTCTCCCAGGGGCTCCCCCTGGACATCCTGATCAACAACGCGGCCCAGACCCTGCGCCGCTCTCCTCAGGCGTACGCCGCGCTGTCCGCCGGCGAATCCGTGCCGTCCCCCTCGTCCCTGACCGCGCCACGGATCTGGACCGCTCCAGGATTCTCCGTACCCGGCCCGCGCACCGCGCCCCTGCCATGGGCAGCGGAGCTCGCCCCACGGTTCCGGTTGCCCGACGCCCTGACCCGTACGGCCCACGCGGTGGACGCCTCGGTGGCCGTACCGCTGCCGCAGGAGGACGTCGACGAGGCGGGCCTGCTGCCCGAGACGGCCGCGACCAACTCCTGGACCCTGCGCCTGGGACAGATCGACCCGACCGAGCTGCTGGAGGTCCAGCTGGTCAACGCCGTCGCGCCGTTCCTGCTCGCCGACCACCTGCTGCCCCTTCTGGATGCTTCCCCGCACCCCCGCCGCTACCTCATCAACGTCTCGGCGGTCGAGGGGCAGTTCGCCGTGCGCAACAAGACCAGCGACCATCCGCACACCAACATGGCCAAAGCCGCCCTGAACATGCTCACCCGCACGAGCGCCGCCGACCTGGCCGCCCGGGGCATCCACACCTGCAGTGTCGACACCGGCTGGGTCACCGACGAGAAACCGCTCCCCGCCCGGGAGCGGCACGCCGCGACCGGCTGGCGCCCGCCGCTGGACGTCGTGGACGGTGCCGCGCGGATCTACCACCCCATCGTGCAGGGGGAGGCCGGCGCCCCCGTACACGGCGTCCTCCTGAAGGACTACCAGCAGGTCCCGTGGTGATCCCCCGGCATTCGATCCGAACCGTGTCACCAGTCGAGGGCGAGGCTCGCCGCAGCCGCGAAGTGCCCCTCCGCTGCTGCGGCGAGGGGGAACTCCGTCCAGACGGTCTTGCCGTCCCGGGTGTAGCGGGTACCCCATCGTTCGGTGAGCTGGGCCACCAGGAAGAGGCCGCGCCCGCCCTCGTCGGTGGTGCGCGCCCGTCGTAGGTGCGGGGCGGTGCTGCTGCCGTCGGAGACCTCGCAGATCAGGCTGCGGTCGCGGATGAGCCGCAGGGTCACCGGCGTGCCGCCGCCGTACCGGTAGGCGTTGGTGACCAGTTCGCTGACGACCAGTTCGGCGGTGAAGGCCAGGTCCTCCAGGCCCCACCCGGCCAGTGTGGCCTCCGCCAGGTGCCGCGCCCGGGCTGCGGCGGTCGCCTCCGCGGGCAGTTCCCAGGAGGCGATCTGCTCCGGCGCCAACACCCGGGTGCGGGCGAGGAGGAGCGCGACGTCATCCGGCGGGTGGTCCGGCAGCAGGGCGTCCTGCACTGCCGCACAGGTCTCCGCCAGCGGGCTGCCGGGCCGGGACAGGGCTCCTCTCAGCCGCTCCAGTCCCTCGTCGAGGTCGAGGCCACGGGCCTCGACCAGGCCGTCCGTGTACAGCGCCAGCAGACTTCCCTCGGCGAGTTCCAACTCCGCGGACTCGAACGGGAGTCCACCCAGACCCAGCGGCGGCCCCTCGGGAAGGTCGGGCAGGCTCACCGTGCCGTCGGCGGTCACCACGGCGGGGGGCAGGTGGCCCGCCCGGGCCATGGTGCAGCGCCGGGAGGTGGGGTCGTAGACCGCGTAGAGGCACGTCGCGCCGACGATCTGTTGGCCCCGCGAGCGTCCGTCGACAGTCTCCTGCTCAGCCGCCAGGCGGTTGACCAGGTCGTCCAGGTGGGAGAGGACCTCGTCCGGTGCGTAGTCCAGACCGGCCAGGGTGTGCACGGCGGTGCGCAGGCGGCCCATGGTGGCTGCGGCGTGCAGCCCGTGGCCGACGACGTCGCCGACGACGAGGGCGACGCGTGCTCCGGACAGCGGGATGACGTCGAACCAGTCGCCGCCGACACCGGTGGCGGGATCGGCGGGCAGGTACAGGTGCGCGACCTCGACAGCGCTGTACTCGGGCAACTCCTGCGGAAGCAGGCTGCGCTGCAAGGTCAAGGCGGCTTGGTGCTGCTGGGTGTAGCGGCGGGCGTTGTCGATGCACACGGCGGCCCGTGCGGCGAATTCCTCCGCGAGTGTGAGGTCGTCCTGCTCGAACGGCTCGGGCCGCCCGGCCCGCCACAGGCTGAGCAGGCCGAGGAGCAGACCGCGGGCCGTCAGCGGTACGACGATCAGTGAGTGAGCGTCCAGGTCGAGGGCGCGCTGCGTGCGCTCCGGGTCCTGGAAGTACCAGCCGAGGCTGCTCCGCAGCACCGGTTCGAGGATGGGCCGCTGCTCGGCGAGGCACCGGGCCTGGGGCGTGCGGGGGTCGAAGTGAAAGACCTCCCCGGCGGAGTACATCACCCGCAGCGCCTCTGCCACGACCGAGTGGACGGCCATTCTGCGGACCGGTCCGCTCGACTCCTCGGCGGTGTCGTCGCCCCGGGCGACCGACTCCAGCAGGTCCACCGAGACGGCGTCCGCGAGGTCGGGGACGGCGGCGTCGGCCAGCTCCTGCGTGGTCTGGCCGAGATCCAGCGTGGTTCCGATGCGGGCGCTCGCCCGGTTGAGCAGGGCGAGCCGCCGCCGGGCCCGGTAGCGGTCGGTGACGTCTTCCACCAGTTGGGTGACTCCGAGGATCCCGCCGGAAGGGCGCTGCATCCGAAACGCCGACACCGACACCACGCGCTCGTGGTCGGGGTCGCTCCTCAGGCGGCAGGGCTGCTCGGTGAAGATGAGGGGCGCGCCCGTCTCCAGCACCCGTCGCAGTCGGGATTCGATGGTCTCCACGTCCGGACCGATGAGGAAGTCGCCGATGCGTCGACTGCGGATCTCCGCCGCGGGGAGTTGCGTGAACCGGGCCAGCGCCCGGTTGATCCGCAGGATGCTCAGATCGGGGGCGTGGACGGACAGGCCGATCGGGGAGCGCCGGAACAGGCCGTCAAGGACCGACCTGTCCGTCTCCCACTGGAGCACCTCCTCCGCGGGGGCGACGACGAGGAACCACTCGCGGGCCGAGTCGGCGCGGATGACGGCGCGGGCTCGGAAACCCAGCTCCACCCGTCGGCCGCTGCGGTGCAGGACGGGCAGGACGCCGGACCAGCCCCGATCGCGCACGCACGCGGCAGCCGCGGCCCGGACCGCCTTACGGTCACGGGCGTCGGACAGGAACTCGAAAGCCATGCGGCCCAACACCTCGTCGGGCTGGTAGCCGAGGTGCTCCTGTGCGCGCTCGCTCCAGCCGACGACCCTGCCGTGGTCGTCCAGAACCGCCGAGGCGGAGTTGTGCAGCGCGAACGGGTCCTCGGGCACCTCGCCCGATCCCGGCGCCAGTGCGTCCATCGCCGCCACCCTTCGACCTGCTCGACCTGCCGAACGGACCGCACCGCGGGCATTACCGCAGCGACCACCCAGAGTGATCGGGGACCAGGCGTTGAGCAGTCTGCATACCTTCAGTATCACCGCGCCGCTGTACGTCGGCAGAGGGTCGCCCCGGCACGCACCCCGGCCCTGGCGGAGCCAACCCGCCAGGGCCGGTGACCCCGCTGCACGTGCAGCCGGCCGTCGTACGTGCCGAACCGGCCGTTCAGTGGTCCAGCGCCCGCTTCAGCTCTTCCTTGTCCATCTTCGAACGGCCCTCGATGCCCTTCTGCTTGGCCTCGTTGTACAGCTGTTCCTTGGTGGGGCCCTGCGCACCGCTGTGGGAGCGCTGACCGCCGCGCTTGGAGGACGACATGTCCTGGATCGAGGACCGGGAGGCGGTCTTCGACTCGCCGGAGCGGGCGCGTTCCTTGTTCACGGTGCGGGCGGCGATCTCCTCGGCGCGCTCCGTGCTCTCGCCGCGCTGCTCGGCGCTCTCCTTGATGTGCTCGTACTGCCGTTCCCGCTTGGGGCTGGAACCACGGGGCATGACAACCCTCCTCGGTCGGTGTGCGATCTCGGTACCTGTGCTGCGCCTTCCCGGCCCCGGCCCTCTCATTCCGCCGGCTCCCGCGTCCGTTCGGGACTCCCGGCGGCGAGGCCCAGGTGGTCCGCCCTCGGTGCGGACGCGGTCAGGGGACACCTGCTCCTCGCGCACGCGTTCAGGAGAGGAGTGGGCGGGTGCCGGTGAGGTTCAGGAGCCGCTCGACCCGGCGGCCCGCCGCCGTGATGCGCAGGCCGCGTCCGGCCCGCAGGGCCGCGCGGTGGGCGGTCAGGAGGGTGTTGAGGCCGGCGCAGTCACAGAAGGTCACCCGCTGCAAGTCCACGAGGAGGGTGGCCCGGTGAGAGACGAGGGCGGCCAGGAGAACCTCGCGCAGGAACGTGGCGTTGTCGAAGTCGATCTCACCCCTCACCACGACCTGCACCGTCCCGGGCTGCGGGCCGGGGACGACACCGACCTCCATGCCCGGCGCTTCCGGGGCGCAGGGGCGGTGTTCGGACAGGCTGGCGGTCATGGATGCCTCCCCCACACGCTCTGGGGCCGCTTCTACTTCCCAACAGCATCGTCGGCATCCGAACGACCTACGTCAAAAAATACGTGAAAAACAGGACATATAATGTGAATATTGGCGCAAGCTTGAGGCATGGGTGATGCAGGCCTTCCCCACGGGTCGTGGACGTTCCTGACCAGCCACGCCCGCGTCCTGCTCGCCCTCGCCCGCGACCCCGGGGTGCGCCTGCGGGAGGTGGCCGAGACCTGCGTGCTCACCGAGCGGACCGTCCAGTCGATCGTCGCGGACCTGGAGCAGGAGGGGTACCTCAGCCGGGTACGCGAAGGACGACGCAACCACTACCGCATCAGCCCGGGGGCGAAGTTCCGCCACCCCGCCGAAGCGGGCCGCGACAACGCCGGGCTGCTCGCCCTCTTCGCCGACGATCCGCCTGCGACCCGGACCGCGCCCTGACATCCCCCGTCCGGCGTACACCGCCCGTCCTCCGGCGCGCGGTGCGGCCTCGCGCGTGGCACGGTGGCAGGGCGACGAGAGGTCCATGCACGCGGGGCCCGGCCGGTCGACGAAGCCACCCGGCCGGGTCCCGCAACGGATGCCGGGATGTTCCTCGACCCCTCGCCCGCGACGCGCCCGTCAGCCCCCTTCCGCCCCATGCACGCCGCCGGCCGGATACCCGCCCCGCGGCACGCGGTCCGTCCCACCACGGCCGGCCCGGACGCGGGCGAGGATGCACCAGCGCGCCGCCGACCCCATCACCGCCGGAGGCCAGCATGCTCGAACGCCAGCGAATCAAGGGCCGCAACAAGGTCACCTCCGTCCTGCCGGAGGACAGCCCGCAGGGATCAGTGAGCGTGGTCGGAGACTGCACCCAGTGGAACCCCGCCGCGCACCCCCTGGAACCCGGGGGCGACGGCACCCGCGCGGCCGAGGCCTCCCTCCCCGCGAACAGCAGCCACTCGTTCCGCTACCTCGCGGCCGGCGACTACTGGTTCGACCACGAACCCGCTTCCTGATGGCTCCCCCGGTACCCCCCTGCCCGGTGAGCACTCCCGCAGCGCTCCGGTTCCTCAGGAGAGCCCGGCCCGGACCAGGGCGGCCGCCAGCCGCGGCAGGTCGTCCGCGGTGACGAGACGGGCGAGGCCCGCCGCCGTCTTCGGAAGCCCGAGCGCGGCGGCGGCGTCACGGGCCCGGCGGTCGAAAGCGGGACGCAGCTCGGGCCACACCCCTTGGACCTCGCGGCAGAAGATGTCGGATCCGACCGGTCCGATCCGCGGAACCTCCTGGAGGAGCTCGCGGATCCGACCGGGATCACCGTCGGCGGTGTCACGCAGCCGTCGCAGGTCACCGTGGTAGCGATCCAGGAGCAGCTCGGCGCCCTCCCCCAGTGCGGTGGCGGTGCCTTCGTCGTAACGGCGGTAGTGGGCGCGGCCGAGGGCGTCCACCCGGTCCTGCCAGGACGCCGCGGCCATCGCCCGGGGCGTGCGCATCCCGGCCGCGAAGAGCTCGCGGGCCGCGGCGACGGCGATGTCGGCCTTGATGCGCACCGAGAAGAGCACGCACAGGCACAGGAGTTGGTAGAGCGGGGCGGGTGTGTTCCGCAACCGGATGCCCGCTTGCTCGGCATGGGTCCGTCCGTGCTCGTCCAGCAGGTCCCGGACCGTGGTGCGCTGTGTCACGGCGTCATCCCTCCGTCCCGGCCCGGCGGCGCCGCCGGGCCGTCTTGCGCGGATCGGTGGTGAGCCGGTCGCGGTCGCGGGCCGCCAGGACCTCGGCGGCGGGGCGATGTGCCCTCGGGGCCTTGCGTCCCGGCCGGGCGGCGTTCCAGCCGCAAGGGGCGTCCGCGCAGGTGGGGCAGCATCCTGCGGGCGACGGTGCGGTAGTACCCGGTGAGGTCGGCCTTGGTGGTGCCGTCGCCGGGGCACAGGATCCTGTCCGGGTGGCCGATCCCGGCGGTCCGCCCGCCGGCCCGTATCCGCCTGGCCCCGGCCGATCCCTTCGCCGCCGTCATCACGCTCTCCCTTCCGTCGGTCGCGAACCGCCCGGGGGCGGCGTCTTCACTCTCGATCACCCGCCGACCGTGCGGCCGCCGCGACCTGCCCGAGCGTGCGGCCGGTACGGGCCGACCGGGCCCGCCGGGGGTCGGGCGTACCGGCGCAGGCCCCCCGCGCGGCGGCTTCCTTGACCAGGAGCCACGCCTCTCGCTCCCCGTCGCCGGTGCCGCGGATCCGGGTGAGGGCGTAGCCGCCGTGGAGCTTGCGGCCTTCGAGGAGGAACGAGGCGTGGCCGCGGTCCAGCGCCTCGGCGAGCGGAACCTCGTTGCCGTCCCGGTCCGACGTGAGGTTGCGGTAGGTGCCCTCGTCCCAGACGATCACCGTCCCTCCGCCGTACTCGCCCTGTGGGATCACGCCCTCGAAGTCGCGGTACTCCAGCGGATGGTCCTCCGTGGGCGTGGCGAAGCGCTTGTCGTGCGGATCGCGGGAAGGCCCCTTGGGCACGGCGAAGGATTTCAGTACGCCGTCGGCTTCGAGACGGAAGTCGAAGTGCATGCTGCGGGCGTCGTGGATCTGAACGACGTAGGAAGGCGCACTTGCGCCCGTACCTCCCGCGGCCGCGCCCTGCGGCTCTGCCGTCTTCGCGAAGTCCCGCCGTCTGTGATATTTCGCCAGTTCTTCCGCGCCGGTCATGGCCCCTCCTCCCGCACGTCTCGGGCGGTCGTGGCGGTCGTGGAAGCAGCCCCGGTCAGGCGGCTACCCCGGGACCCGGGGCTCCAGTCGTCACTGGAGACACGCAGAGAGTGTTCGACCACGCCGGCGCGGACGCGATCACGGCAGGCACCGGCCGCGGCCACGATGCGGGCGGACGGTCACCGCGTGAGCCACCGCCGGTCCGAGCTCTCGGCTGCCGTCCGATCTCGGCAGCGCGTGTCCCGCACATCGGCATGCGGGCTGCCGCCCGCCCGCCCGTACGACCGGCGGCTTCCGCGAGCACGGGCCGGAGGCGGGGAGCCGACCGGCGTTCATCCTGCTCTGCACCGTCCTCACGCGACCGTGGCCGGCTCCGGGACCAGGCGCGGGACCAGGCGTACGTAGGCGACCATGCCGATGACCTCGACCAGGGTCTGCGAGACCACCACGACCGGGGCGAGCGCCAGGTCGTCGGGCAGGGCCAGGGCCAGCGGCAGCACGACGAGGGAGTTGCGCGTCGCACCGGTGAAGACCACCGCCCGGGAAGCGGGAACGTCCAGCCCGAAGAGGCGCGCGATCGTCCGTCCGGCGAAGGCCATGACGACGAGGAAGGCCACGTAGAAGGGGATGACCGCGGCTGCGTCCGCGAGGCTGCCGCCGAGCTCGGGGACCTGGGAGGCGACCACGGTGACGAGCGTCGCGGCCATCAGCGGCACCATCGTCGTCGTGGCCGCGTCCGAGATCCTCCGGCCGGCCGGCTTGCGCGCCGCCCACGCCTGAAGCGCCCAGGCCAGCGCGAGCGGAATCACGATGAGCACCAGGAACGCTTCGACGAACGGACCGACCTCGACGATGTCTGCCAGGTCAGCGCCCATGAACAGGTGGAGGAGGCCCGGCAGCAGCAGCATCTGCACGATGAGCAGGAGGGGCGTGGCGGCCAGCAGGCGCCTGCTGGAGCCGCTGGCCAGGCCGCTGAAAACGATCACGTAGTCCACGCACGGGCACAGCAGGACCAGCAGGACGCCGATGCGTACGGCCTGGTCGGCGGGGAGGAAGGTGAACATCGCGGCGACGACCAGGGGGACGACCACGAAGTTCACGACCAGGGCCGCGGACAGGAACCGGCCGTCGCGCAGGGAGCGGAGCAGACCGCCGGCCGGAACCTGGAGGAAGGTCACGAAGAGCAGTGCCCCCAGGACGGGGTTGATGGCGTGTTCCAATCCCGGCCCGGCCGCGGGCACCGCCCCGCCGAGGAGGGCGCCCAGGGCCATGGCGCCGAGGTGGATCGGGATCTGGTGGTGCTCCATGCGCTCGACCAGGCCCTGCGGCTCCTGCGACACCCTGGGGACTCCTTGCTGTACGTCCGTGCTGATCGTGTGCCGGCCATGGGCGGGGCCCGGCTCATTGTGGCAAGCGGGCGTGTCCGTCAGCGGGCGGCGCAGAGCACTCCCGGCCCGGCGAGGAGGGATGTGGCGAAGGGCTTCGTCCCCGGGTTCATACGGTGGCCCCGAACAGGTCGGTGAGCAGGGAGCCCGCGGCTTCGGGCGCGCGCACCGTCAGCGTCGGGCGGGCGGGCGGGCGGGGCCAGGCTCAGGGCGAAGTCGAAGAACGCGCAGCAGTGCTGCTCGGCCGCCGCCGGGGTGGCGAGGTCGCCGGCCAGCGCCGGGGTGCTCGGGAAGGCCAGGCGCATTCCGTCGGTGATCTCTTCGCGGCTGGTGGCCTGTGCGGCGAGGGCCCGCCACCGGGCGGGGCGCTCGGCGAGCTTGGAGCCGGCCCGGCTGGGAGGGCATGAGCCGCCCGGGCAGGGAGGAGTACTGGCCGGGGAGAACAGGCGCAGGGAGCCCCAGGTGTGCTGCCGGGCGCCGCCGGGCGGCGCAGGTGGTATCCGGCGGCGAGCCCTGCCTGGCCGCCGCCGGTCACCACCACGTCGGTGCGCTGCATCAGGCGTCGGACCGGTCCTGTTCGATCCTGCCGCGCATGAAGATGACCGCCACCAGGGCCAGGCCCACCGCCGCACCGATCAGCTGCATGCCGATGAAGCCGGGCACCGAGGCCGGCGCGATGCCCGCGAAGGTGTCGGTGAAGGCGCGGCCGATCGTGACCGCCGGGTTGGCGAAGGAGGTGGAGGAGGTGAACCAGTAGGCGGCGCCGATGTACGACGCCACCGCGGCGGGGGCGAGGCGGAGGCGGTCGGTGCGGGCCAGGCCGAAGATCAGCAGGATCAGGCCCGCGGTCGCCACGACCTCGCCCAGCAGCAGGTTCCCGGCGGAGCGGTCGTGGGTGGACCACTTGACCAGCGGCTCGCCGAACATGGCGTCCGCCAGGACCGCCCCCGCGATCGCGCCGGCGATCTGCGAGGGCACGTAGACGGCGACCTCGGGGGCGGTCACGCCGGCGCCGCCGCGGCGGGCGGTCCACCACTCGGCCGCCGTCACGACCGGATTGAAGTGGGCACCGGACACAGGGCCGAGGAGCGCGATGAGGACACCGAGTCCGAAGACCGTGGCGGTGGAGTTGGCCAGCAGCTGCAGGGCCATGTCCTGGGTGAGCTTCGTGGCCTGGATGCCCGAGCCGACGACGACCGCCACGAGGGCCGCGGTGCCGACCAGTTCGGCGGCGGCGCGGGCGATGAGCGGGGTGCGGGGCGGGGTCGCGCCGGGTGCCGGCTGGGGCACGTCGGCGGCTTTCGGGGTGCCGACGGGCGTGGTGGCGGTCAAGGCTGGTTCTCCTCGGGCAGGTGAGGCAAAGCGCGGAGGGCTGGGGAGTGTCGTCAAAGCCCGCCGGCCGGGCGGGAATTTGACGACACGACCTATGGGCAGGACCGCTTGAGGTTCGCTTCGGCGGTGGCTCGCGCGATCGCGGCGAGGTCGGCGAACTGACCGGCGAGCGCTTCGATGACTTCCGGGCGCAAGCGGTAGTAGATGTACCTCCCGCACGGCTCCGTCTCCACGACCCCGGCCTCACGCAGCACCTTCATGTGGTTGGAGAGGTTCGTCTGCTTGGCACCCGTCTCCTCCACCAGGTGGGTGGTGCAGAGCGTTTCGCGGGCGAGCAGGGTCACGATCCGGAGCCTGAGCGGGTCGGCCAGAACCCGGATCAGATCAGTGTCGACTGACGTCATCATGGACTGATACTGTCACATCAGCTGGAGCTGACACCAGCCCGCACTGACCTGATCGACTCCTTCGGTCGCAGTCGCCTCACCCCAAGGAAGAACAGATGTCCACCGCTCCCGCCGCCTCCGTCCTGTTCGTCTGCGTCCACAACGCGGGCCGCTCCCAGATGGCGGCGGGTTTCCTGCGGCACCTCGCAGGTGACCGCGTCGAGGTCCGCTCCGCCGGCTCCGTGCCCGGCGAGCAGATCAACCCGTCCGCCGTCGCCGCCATGGCAGAGCTGGGCATCGACATCTCCGACCAGAAGCCGAAGGTCCTCACCCCCGAAGCCGCCCAGGCGTCGGACTACATCATCACCATGGGATGCGGCGACGCCTGCCCCTACTTCCCCGGCAAGACCTACCTCGACTGGCAGCTCGAAGACCCGGCCGGCCAGGGCGTCGAGGCCGTCCGCCCCATCCGCGACGAGATCAAGGGCCTCATCGAGGGCCTGATCGCCGAGATCGACGCCAAGCGGAAGGCCTGAGGCACGCGACGCGACAGACCGGACGGTGGCGCCGAACGCCTCACCGCCCTCGCCGCCCTCACCGCACTCGCCACCCGGGCACCCCCGAACTGCGCACCACCCTGCGCAAGCTGGTCCGGGCCCTGCCGCCGACCCTGCGGGGGCAGGGCCCACGCCGCGACCCGGGCGGGGGGCGTCGACACCACGGACTGGTCCCGCAACGCCGTCACCGCCGATGCCGCCCACCGCTCCGCGCTCCAGGGCGCCGTCGTGGACGGGATCCGCGTCCACCTCGGGTACGCGGGCGTCGGCAAACCAGCCGGCGAACGCACCGTCGACCCCCTCGGGCTCGTGGCCAAGGCGGGCGTGGACTACCTGGTAGCCGGTACGGACAAGGGCCTGCGCACCTTCCGGCTCAGCCGGGTCACCTCCGTCGAGCCGACCGGCGAACCGGTGGTCCGGCCGCCCGACTTCGACCTCGCCAGGGCGTGGCGAACGCTGTCCGGAGCGTTCCAGGACGGCATGTCCGCGGTGACCGCCCGGGCCCGCGTCCACGGGCCGTCGACCCATACCTCGGTCCAGCCGTCGGGCAGCGGACCGCCGACGCGGACGCGGCCGCCGAGGAACCGTTGCAGCAGGCCCAGCGTGTCGGGGGCCCTCCTCTGCGATGCGGCTGAAGCCATCCGCGCTCGCCAGCAGCTCGTCGTGGGCCGACCCGTGCGTGTCCGTCCGCGCGCCCGGAGCGATCGCCACCCCTGCTGAAGGGCAGGCTCGACCGCTCTTCCCCTGGACTCCGGCAGCCTGCTTCACCAGGGCTGATGCCGTGCAGGGGGCTGGCACGCCTGCACCGTCAGGGTGGCGTTAAGGGTTCTCCTGCCCTCGTATGGAGCCCGTCAAAGCGGCTTAACACCCGGGTGAAGACACGGTTGTCTCGTCATCGGCCAACTGGCTGATTCATCTCTTCCCACTTCACTCAGGAGCTCGCGATGGCCGATCTGGCCTTCGTCGTCACCACGGTCGCGGTGTTCGCGCTGGTGGCTCTCATCGCCCGGGGGGTGACCAAGCTGTGACCGTCGAGAACGTCGTCGGCCTCGTCGTAGCCGTTTCCCTCCTCGGATACCTCGTCCTCGCCCTCGTGTACCCGGAGAGGTTCTGAGCACTGACATGAGCCCCGAAACCGCTGGTGTGCTCCAACTGCTCGCGCTGATCGCCGCGCTGGCTCTGGCGTACCGTCCGCTGGGCGACCACATGGCCCGCGTCTACTCCTCCGAGAGGCACTACAAGCCGGAGAAGTGGATCTACAGGGCCATCGGCGCCAACCCGTCGGCCCAGATGCGCTGGCCCGCCTACCTGCGCGCCGTCCTCGCCTTCTCCGCCGTGAGCGTCCTCTTCCTGTACCTGATGCAGCGTCTGCAAGGCGTCCTGCCCGGCTCGCTCGGCTTCGTGTCGATCGACCCGGACCAGGCCTTCAACACCGCCGCATCGTTCGTGGCCAACACCAACTGGCAGTCGTACTACGGCGAGCAGGCCATGGGCCACGTCGTACAGACCGGAGGCCTGGCGGTGCAGAACTTCGTCTCGGCCGCCGTCGGCATGGCCGTCGCGGCCGCCCTTGTCAGGGGCTTCGCCCGTTCGCGTACGGGTGAGCTCGGCAACTTCTGGGCCGACCTGGTCCGCGGCACCGTGCGCATCCTGCTGCCCATGTCCGTGATCGGCGCGATCGTCCTGGTCGCCTGCGGAGCCATCCAGAACTTCGCCGGCATCCACGACGTCGGCCAGTTCTCGAACCAGCACGGCATGGGCGGCACGCAGCAGTGGAACGGCGGCGCGGTGGCCTCGCAGGAAGTCATCAAGGAGCTGGGCACCAACGGAGGCGGCTACTTCAACGCCAACTCAGCCCACCCCTTCGAGAACCCCACGCCCTTCTCGAACCTCTTCGAGATCTTCCTCATCCTGCTCATCCCCTTCGCGATGACCCGCACCTTCGGCCGCATGGTCGGCAACACGCGCCAGGGCTACGCGATCCTCGCCACCATGGGCACCATCTGGGTCGCCTTCACCGGTTTGATGATGTGGAGCGAGTTCGCCCACCACGGCCCGGCCTTCGATGTCGCGGGTGGCGCCATGGAGGGCAAGGAGACCCGGTACGGCATCGCCGCCTCCTCGATCTTCTCGGTCGCGACCACGCTCACCTCGACCGGTGCGGTCAACTCGTTCCACTCCTCGTACACGGGGCTGGGCGGCGGCATTCAGCTGCTGGGCATGCAGCTCGGCGAGATCGCGCCCGGCGGCGTCGGCTCCGGCCTCTACGGCATGCTGATCATGGCGGTCATCGCGGTGTTCATCGCCGGCCTGATGGTCGGCCGCACCCCCGAATACCTGGGCAGGAAGATCGGCACCCGCGAGATCAAGCTCGCCGCCTGCTACATCCTCATCACCCCCGCGCTCGTGCTCTGCTTCACCGCGGCCGCCATGGCCCTGCCCACCCCGGGCAACTCGATGACGAACACCGGCGCGCACGGCTTCTCCGAGGTCCTCTACGCCTACACCTCCGGCGCCAACAACAACGGCTCCGCCTTCGCCGGCCTGAACGCCGACACCCAGTGGTTCAACAGCACCATCGGCATCGCCATGCTGCTGGGCCGTTTCCTGCCGATGGTCTTCGTCCTCGCGCTGGCCGGCTCGCTGGCCGAGCAGAAGCCCGTTCCCGAGACCGCGGGCACGCTCCGTACGGACAGGCCGCTGTACGCGGGCCTTCTCGTCGGCACCATCGTCATCATCACCGGTCTGACCTACTTCCCGGCCCTGGCGCTGGGCCCGCTCGCCGAAGGGCTCGCAGCATGAGCACCGCCACTCCGACCCGTGCGCCGCACGACGACCTGCGCACCACCGGCCACGAGCCGCCTGCCGGGCGAGTCGGCGGAGGCCTGTTCGACCCGCAGCAGCTGCTGAAGTCCTTCCCCGACGCGGTCCGCAAGCTCCACCCCCGCATCATGGTCAAGTCCCCGGTCATGTTCGTGGTCCTGATCGGCTCGGTCGTCACCACCGTCCTGGCCGTCAAGGATCCGACGGACTGGTTCGGCTGGGCCATCACCGCCTGGCTGTGGCTGACCACGGTCTTCGCCAACCTCGCCGAAGCCGTCGCCGAGGGCCGCGGCAAGGCCCAGGCGGACACCCTGCGCAAGACCAAGACCGACTCCGTCGCCCGCCGCCTGGCCAACGACGGCACGGGCGAGGAGCAGGTTCCCGGCACCGATCTCAAGATCGGCGACCTGGTGGTCTGCGAGGCCGGCGACATCATTCCCGGCGACGGTGACGTCGTCGAAGGCGTGGCCTCGGTCGACGAGTCGGCCATCACCGGCGAGTCCGCACCGGTCATCCGCGAGTCGGGCGGCGACCGCAGTGCGGTCACCGGCGGCACGAAGGTCCTCTCCGACCGGGTCGTCGTCAAGATCACGACGAAGCCCGGTGAGACCTTCATCGACCGGATGATCGCCCTCGTCGAGGGCGCGGCCCGGCAGAAGACGCCCAACGAGATCGCCCTCAACATCCTGCTGGCATCCCTCACCATCGTCTTCCTGCTGGCGGTCGTCACGCTCCAGCCGTTCGCGATCTACGCGGACGCCGAGCAGTCGATGATCGTGCTCACCGCGCTCCTCGTCTGCCTGATCCCCACCACCATCGGCGCGTTGCTCTCCTCCATCGGCATCGCCGGCATGGACCGCCTCGTCCAGCGCAACGTCCTCGCCATGTCAGGGCGTGCGGTGGAAGCCGCCGGCGACGTGTCGACGCTGCTGCTCGACAAGACCGGCACCATCACCCTCGGCAACCGCCGGGCCTCTGCGTTCGTCCCGGTCGAGGGCACGACGGAGGCCGAACTCGCCGACGCCGCGCAGCTGTCCTCGCTGGCCGACGAGACGCCCGAGGGGCGCTCGATCGTGGTCCTCGCGAAGGAGAAGTACGGGCTGCGCGAACGCCACCAGGGTGAACTGGCCCAGGCCGAGTGGATCGCGTTCACCGCCCAGACCCGCATGTCGGGTGTCGACGTCGACGGAAGGAAGACCCGCAAGGGTGCGGCCGGGTCCGTCATCACGTGGGTCAGGGAGCAGGGCGGCCGGGTCCCCGACGACGCCGACCTCCTCGCCCATCGCATCTCCGAAGCCGGCGGTACGCCGCTCCTGGTGGCGGTGGAGGACGAGACGGGTGCCCGTGTCCTCGGTGTCATCCACCTCAAGGACGTGGTCAAGGAGGGCATGCGCGACCGGTTCGACGAGCTGCGCCGCATGGGGATCAGGACCGTCATGATCACGGGCGACAACAAGCTCACCGCGAAGGCCATCGCCGAGGAGGCGGGTGTGGACGACTTCCTCGCCGAGGCCACGCCCGAGGACAAGATGGCCCTCATCAAGCGGGAGCAGGCCGGCGGCAAGCTCGTCGCGATGACGGGCGACGGTACGAACGACGCACCGGCGCTGGCCCAGGCCGACGTCGGCGTGGCGATGAACACGGGTACCTCGGCCGCCAAGGAGGCCGGGAACATGGTGGACCTGGACTCCGACCCCACCAAGCTCATCGAGATCGTGGAGATCGGCAAGCAGCTGCTGATCACGCGTGGCGCCCTGACCACGTTCTCCATCGCCAACGACGTCGCGAAGTACTTCGCGATCATCCCGGCCATGTTCGCCGTGGTCCACCCGGGGCTGGACACGCTCAACATCATGGGCCTGTCCTCCCCCAACTCCGCGATCCTCTCCGCCGTCGTCTTCAACGCGCTGATCATCATCGCGCTGGTCCCGCTCGCCCTCAAGGGCGTCCGCTACCGGCCCACCAGCGCCGACAAGATGCTCCGCCGCAACCTCGCAATCTACGGACTGGGCGGCCTGACGGCCCCGTTCATCGGCATCAAGCTCATCGACATGCTCATCTCCCTCATCCCCGGCCTCGCCTGAATCAGGAACGTGCTGATCCGCCATGAACAACTCTGTAAGCAACACAGCGCGCCTGATCGGCGCGGGCCTGCGGGCCCTGCTGGTTCTGACCATCATCTGCGGCGTGCTCTACCCGCTGGCCGTCACGGGGATCGCCCAGACCCTCTTCAACGAAGAGGCCAACGGCTCCGAGATCAAGGACAAGAGCGGCCAGGTCGTCGGCTCCTCCCTCATCGGGCAGCGCTACGACCTGCCCAAGCGGAACCCCGACGACCCCGAGGAGGCGGCGAGGCCGGACCTCAGGTGGTTCCAGCCGCGCCCCTCCAACGGCCTGGGCAGCAACAGTGTCAACACCCGGTACTCGCTGATCCTTTCCGGCGCCACCAACCGCTCCGCCGACAACGGCGCCGTCAACGGCCAGTGCACCAAGCACGCCGAGGAAGGCACCCTCTGCGCGCAGGTCGTCGCCGCCAAGGAAGCCGTCATCGTCGACAACTCCACCGCGGTCCACCGGGTCGAGCCCGAGGACGTCCCGGCCGACGCCGTCACCTCCTCCGGCTCCGGCCTCGACCCGGACATCTCCCCCGAGTACGCGAAGCTCCAGGTCCACCGCGTCGCCGAGCAGCACAGGCTCGACGTCAAGCAGGTCGAGAAGCTCGTCGCCGACCACACCACCGGCCGCACCCTCGGCTTCATGGGCGAACCCCGCGTCAACGTCCTCGAACTCAACATCGCGCTCAAGGCCCTGGCCAGGAGCTGATGTTCCGCACAACAGGGGACCGGAGCCGACGGGACACGCATCTCCCACGGCCACCGCTGGGCGGCGGCCCCCAGCGTCCCGCCGGCTCCGCCCGCCGAAGGAACCGGCCGTGCAGCGCACATCGCCGCAGCCAGGCACCCCGTTCAGTGCGGTGACGGTCTCGAGTCCAGGGCGTTGCCGACGGTGCAGCCGCCCTCCCGGGCATCCGATGAATGCGGGGCGGTACCCACACATCGGTGGCGCCGGGGCCCACGCGGGCAAGAAGGCAGTCCTGCGCGTCGAAGCCGTTGCCCTTCACCGACAGGAGAACACCCACCCGGCCGCCGTCCGCCTTCACCTCGGTACGGATCGCCGGCTCCAGGTCCAGCGCGGCGAGCGCACTACGCACCTCGGCCTCGTCCACCCGGCCGCCCTCCAGCACCCGGGGAAGTTGCGCGCGGAGCTGCTCGTACGGCAGCCGGGGCGGTTCGGGTGCCGGGGCGAACGTCAGCGGAGGACCATCCGCGCAAGAACCGCGTCACCCGGGGCAATCTCCTGCCCAGCAGCCCGGATAAGAAACAAATAAAGTCGAATGCATGGCCGGGGTGCCGTCGGGCACACGGTGCTTCGGAGGTTGATAACCATGGTTCCCCTGCTTCTCGTTCTTCTGCTGATCCTGATCCTCTTCGGCGCGGGTTTCGCGGTGAAGATTCTCTGGTGGGTGGCTGTCGCAGTCCTGATCCTGTGGCTGATCGGATTCGTCGCCCGACCCAAGAGCGGTAGTGGCCGCTGGTATCGCTGGTAGCCGTGCGACAAGCGCGGTTCTGCACGACGTACGGAACGAGGAGGTCGGCAGGAATTCATTTCCCGCCGCCCTCCGTTGACCGGAGGAGTTGTTTTTCGCGTGACTGAGCATGTGTGGAGTTACAAGTCGACCTCGGGCCACCTGGCCGGCACCGATCTGACCGGCTACAAGGTCGAGGCGACCGACGGCGGCATCGGCAAGGTGGACAAGCACTCCGACGAGGTCGGTGACGCCTACCTGGTCGTCGACACCGGCGTCTGGATCTTCGGCAAGGAGGTCCTGCTGCCGGCGAGCACCGTGATCCGGATCGACCCGGAGGACAAGACGGTCTACGTCGACCGCACCAAGGAACAGATCAAGAACGCGCCCGAGTTCCACCGGGACAAGCACCTCGGCAACGCCGGGTACCGGGAGGAGTTGGGCACGTACTACGGCACCGGCGCCCCCTTCGGCGGCCGACCCGCCTGATCCCACCCCCGCCCGGTGACGTCGGTCCCGGCACCCCCCGGGTGCCGGGACCGACGTCGTGGCCGGTCAGGGGCAGCCGTAATGACACCGCGCCGCAGGGCTGCACCGCACGGGGCAGGGCCCGGACCGCGGCGCGCGGTCCGGGCCCCTGACTGCCCGTGTCCTTCAGGTAGTAGTCCGAGGGCGCCGAGGCCGACTGGCGAAGGCGCCCCTGGCGGCTTCGTCTTCGACCGCCGGTTTCGCTCACACCGAAAGCGCTTCGAGCAGATCGCCGACCTGCGGATCGGGCAGGGACCGGGCGACAGCGGCTACCCCGGCGGAGCCCGGCGAACCGCGATCCGCCGGGCTCGACCGGCAACCGGCCGGTTCTCGGGCACGGAGCCGCCGGCCGACGCGGGAGCGCGCTCTGCCCGGCTCCTACTCCAGCGCGGTGGCGGCCACGGACAGGTCGGCCACCAGTCCCGCGAAGGCCGCCTCCCGGTCGTCTACCCGCAGGACGGCAGAGGGATGGACCGTCGCCAGCAGCTGGCCGGGGGCGGCTCCGGGTTCCTCACCGAAGGGGTCCGGCATCGGCAGCAGGGCACCACGCCGCTCACCCACCCGGAAGGAGGATCCGAGCAGCGCCTTGCCCGCCGTTCCTCCCAGCACCACGAGCACCTCGGGGGCGACCAGTTTCAGTTCCTCCGCCAGCCAGGGTCTGCACGCGGTCATCTCCCGCAGGCTCGGAGCCTTGTGGATCCGGCGCTTGCCGCGCGGGGCCGGGGTGAACTTGAAGTGCTTTACCACATTGGTGAAATACGCGTTCTCGTCACCCAGCCCCGCTTCGTCCAGGGCCCGGCGCAGCAGTTGACCCGCGGGGCCCACGAAGGGCTCGCCCTTCAGGTCCTCCTGGTCTCCGGGCTGCTCCCCGACCAGCATCAGCCGCGCACGCGCCGGCCCTTTGCCGAAGACCGTCTGGGTGGCGTCCTGAAAGAGCGGGCAGCCGTGACAGTCGGCCGCGGCGCGGCGCAGAGCCGCCAGCCCGCCGCGGGAGGGCAGGTAGGGAGTCGCGTCGTACCCCTGGCCGCCGTTCCCCTGGCCGCCGTTCCCCTGGCCGTCGTTCCCCTGGCCATCCCCCTGGCCGCCGTCCGAGGCCGGGGCGCGAGACGCGTTCGCGCGGTCCATGACCGCCGCCTTCCAGCCGTGGATGCCGTTCGGGCGCCTCGGTCGTTTCCGTGGCAGCGCCACCGACCGGCAGTCGGCTCTGCCCGAGGGGCTCCTCACGAAACCGCCGGACGGGGCAGCCCGCGCGCAGCCCCTCGCGTGAAATCGTTCCCCGGAGCGGCATCTACGCCTGCGACTGCGGCAAGGAGCACCTCTGGAGCAAGAGCACCGATGTCCGGGGGCACCGGTTCCCGCCCCTGCCGTACGACTGCCCGGGGCAGGGCTGAAGCCGACGCTGACGGGCGGGCGCTCCCAGGGCGCCCCTGCCCCGGCCGGCCTCGCGGGGCTCAGCCCGCCGCGCCGTCGACGCGGAGGCGCACCTGCTCCTCCAGGCGGGCGAGGCTGCGGTCGAGGGCCTCGTTCACGGCCTGCTCCCCCGGATCGGTCTCGCTGGTGAGGAAGGAGAGGTGCACCTTCACCTCGGCGGGACCCCCGTCATGACCGGCCACCTGGAGCCACCCGGTGTACCCGCCGCTCTCGCGGCTCCCCCACTCGAGCCGCATCTGGTCCGCCCTGGCGCGCAGAACGGCCGCCTTGTCGTCCTCGGCACCGTCCTGACGCACGCGCACGGAAGGCAGCTCCTCGGCGTGCACGTGCAGTTCGGGCGGGAGCCACTGGTCCATCTGCCCGACGTTGGACGCCTGGTCGAAGACGTGCTCCGGCAGGGCGGGCATCGTACGGGACCGCTCGTACTCGGTCATCGGATCGCCACCTCTCGTTCGTTCCGAATCGTCCGTACCGGCGCCTGCCCCACCCCGGCCGCCGTCACGCACGCGCCACGGACACAGCAAAGGGGCTACTGGGCAGGGCGGGCGAGACGGGCCTCGGCTGCGAGGACCGCCTCGTGGACGGTCGGCCGGCACATCAGCACGCACAGGGTGTAGGCGGCATCGTCCATGGCACGGAGCGCCGCGGGGTCCTCGGGCGCGACTCCGAGGCGGGACCGGCAGACACGCAACCGGGTCAGGACCTCCTGCACCCTGGTCGCGGCAGGCAGGAGCCCGACGAGCGGCCCCTCCGGCCGCCCGGACGTACGAGCCGCCTCCATCGCCCGGCGCACGGCCCGCTCCACCTGCCCGGGTACCGGAGTGCCGCAGGAGCCCTCGACGATGACCGCCGCCACGGCGTCGGGGCTCGAGCGGACGAGGTCTGCGGCCGCCGCGAGGATCCGGTGCGCGTCACGGGCACCGCACGGTGTCGCGGCCATCAGCATGCCCACCGCCCGGACGGTCGTCGGCGCTCCGGCCGGAAGCCCGGCGGGCGTGTCCGACGCCACGACGGCAGCGGTCGGGCGCGGAGGTCGGTCACCGGCTGGAGACACGTGGGAGCCCTTCGTCCGAAGTGGGGGGCGGAGCCGTCCCGGAATGCGACGACGTGCTAACGGAAGGTATTCCCGCGCATCGCACAGTGGCCTCTGCGGCACGCCGTGCCGGTGGCGCGTCCGCGCTCCGGAATTTTCGTGGGGCGGCCACCGGTTCGCCCCGCCGGAGCCCTGGGATGGTGGGAGGGATGGACCAGCCTGGTTCCGTCGTATCGAGGCTTCGGCGCCCCCGCCTGCCGGACGGGCTCCCCTCGCGACCTTTACGCGCCGGACCTGTTCACGGCGCCCGCCGTGCACCCGGACCAAGGCCCTTGCGGGTCTGCTGTTCAAGGCTGCCGCCCCCTAGGTGGGGAAGCCCCGTGACACACCGTGGAACTCACCGAGATGTGGCAGGCCCAGATCCGGCAGGGTCCCTGCACCGACGCCTTCCACCAGGGCATCCCCGCACACGCCGACGACCTCGAAGCCGACGGGGACCGGTGGCCGGAGTTCGTCCCCCTCGCCCTCGCGGCCGGCTACGGCAGCGCCCACGCGGTGCCCCTGATCGCCCGGAGCAAGGCCATCGGCGCCCTCAATCTTCTCGCCCGGCGGCCCACTTCCCTCGGCGAGGGCGAGACGACCCTGTTGCGCGCCCTCGCCGATGTCACCACCACCGCGCTGACCTGGGAGAAGGACGGCCTCCGAGCCGAGGACATCGCCACCCGCACCCAGTCGGTCCTGTCCGGGAAGGCCGCCTTCGACGCCCCCACCGGCATGCTCGCCGCGACCGCCGACATCACCCCGGCCCAGGCGGCCCGGCACCTCACCGCCTTCGCCGATCGTCACCACCACCGCCCTACCGAGATCGCCGCCGAGATCGTCCAACGCCGTATCGCGCCCGAAGCCGTACTGGGCGACCTCCCCAGGCCGGCGACGCGTGCGCGGGACGTGGCCACCGCGCCCCGCGCCCCGGTACGGGTCAGTGGAGGCAGAGCCCGGTACGGGTCAGTGGAGGCAGAGGCAGAACGGATGACCGGCCGGGTCCACGTAGACCGTGGCAGCGAAGGCCAGCGCCCGCGCCTCCTCGCCGTCGAGGTCGTCCACGTCCGACCGAGGCGACCCGAACCGGATCGCCGCAGTCCGCCCTCTTCTGCGGCTACGGCTGGGATCCGCGCATCGTGGATCCAGCACCGGACCCGAGGCAGTGAAACGCCGGTCCGCCCAGCCCGGCCCATGACCGTGCCGGGCAGCCTCCACGGACAGGGAGCCCCGCCCGAGGTCGAGGGGAAGTGGACCGAGGGCACCTTCCACGCCCATAAGGTGCCGCCGCCGACCTGAGGCACGTGGCTCGTCCCGTACGCAGGCGTCTCAAGACCGAGCCCTGCGACCTGACCGCCGCCGGCAAGGCCGGGCCCTCTTGCCCCCTTGCCCTCTTGCCCTCTGCACGTCAAGGGGAGGGCAGGGGTCAACCCTCGTGTGGTGCGCGGGTGCGTCACTGGCGGCCGTTCACGCCGTCCGCGATGAGGGAGACGCCGATCCCCAGCAGCCAAACGTCCTTGGCCAGCGCGATTCCCTGCTCCGTGGGGCGCAGGCTGCCTTCCTCCCGCATCCCCGGCGTACGCAGGTAGAGCCCGAGCGTGCCAACGGAGAAAGCGGTCAGCGCAGCTCCGCCCACTGCGGCAGGAACGACCGGCACGAGCAGCGCAGCGGCGATGGCGAACTCGCCCGCGGCGAGCAGTCGGACGAACTTCTGGGCGTCCTGCTTGCCCAGGAACGGATACGTGTGGGCAGCGAACTGCTGCAACCCCTCAGCGGTCGTCTCGTCCGCGCGGAGCTTCGACAGGCCGGAGTTCAGGAAGAAGGTGCCGGCCGTCAGCCTCAGCGGAAGCTGCCTCGCGACGGAACCCCATGCCGAACAGGAAGCCATGCGGAACCTCCCAGCGTTGACCCCACCTACAACCCTGGCACGCCCTCGGACCATGTCAAACGGGCGTCGTCGCCTCAGGTGCATGCCCGTGACGTCGTTGGCCCCGCCCGGTTCGGCAACCCGCAGGACCCGGCGGGGGCCGGACGCTCACACGGCCGCCGATGGTTGCGGGCGGGTCGGGCGCGGGACGAGGATGGAAGGGTCCTCCCGGCTGTTCGGGCGAGGCGAGGCAGCATGCGAAGCGATTTCGAGATCCACATCAGACGCTACGGTGCGACCGTGGTCGTCACACCCGTCGGAGAGCTGGACGCGGACTGCGGCCAGGCCCTGAACGCGGTGCAGGAGGCCCTCAACCAAGATGTCGCGGCGGTGGCGTTCGACATGCGCTGTCTGTCCTTCCTCGATGTCGTCGGCCTCCGCACCCTGCTCGACCTCGCCCGCGACACCCGCTCCAGGGGCGTCGCCCTCTTCGCCTACAACTGGCAGCACCAGCCCCGGCAGCTCCTGGGCTTCACCGACGACCTGATCCAGCCCGACGACCAAGACCGTCGTGCGACGCCCACCCGGCTCCTGCGCTGCACCCTGCGAGAAGCCGCAGAATCCGCACGCGCCACAGGCGTGGTCCGCACCGGCGCGGGCCACAGACCGGACGTGACGACCACAGACCGGACGTGACGGCACGCCGCGACACCGACGGACCCGGCCAGCGGTCCAGGACGGGCCGGCCGGACGGTGCCGCCCCCAACGGGTGGTCCAACGGGTGGTCGCCGGTCCTGATCGAGTGCGGAGCGCAGAGCCGTGCAGAGCCGTCGAGGGCCCCCAGGCAGGTGGTGACGGGCCGCGATCCAGGCCGTCCATGTGGGCCGACCCGGGGCCGGAGCCCGGCAGTCGCCCGAAAGCCGGCGGCGCCTGGCAGCAGCACACGCGCCCAGCAGGAACCCGTGCACCTCACTCTCCTCCCGGCGGCTGGAGGTGCGAGGTGACGAGAGCGGCGAGCCTGTCCAATGCGAGTACCACGTCGGCGGGCCGTCGCCCCTCGGTGTACAGGCCGACGATGACGAAAGGGGGGCACTTCACGGCGACGACGCCTGTGTCAGCGTGGCTGCCGTGCACGACGTGGCCGTTCGCCTCGGCTACCGCATAGGTGCGGCCGCCGACCAGGATGCCGTGGGCGAGGGCATCCGCTGGTTCGTCGAACACCCGGACCAGCCGTCTCCCCTCCTGCACCGTGGTCAGGAACCGGCCTGTCGAGCACCGGGCGGTACCGTCCATGCGCAGGATTTCCGCTTGAGCGACACAGCTGGATGCGGCGAGTGCGCGCCGCAGCTCTGCTGCTGCCCTGTCCATGTCGCAATCCCCATCCTCCTGAGGCCGCACGAAGTACGGCGGCCTTACGGCTTGTAGTGGGGCGCCGCGAGGAGGGACGCAGACGCGCCTTGTTGCCAGGCACCTGCCCCTCAGGAGGGCTGCTACGCCGGCGCCTCAGCCGTGGGGGACGTCGCTGAGCCGGCGTCCGACCCCTGCTGTGGTAGCGATCGGGTACGTCCTCAGCCCGGACCCGCATGGGCATCGTGGATACCGCCGGACGTACATCGGCGTCGGCGCGGCGGCTGCGGCACCGGCGGACGCCGTCACACCCCCGCGGCCAGGGCGGACACGGCAGTCGGGCACGCTCCGGCTCCAGGCGCGACGGCGCGCATCCTCCGGCTTGTCGGGACGGTGTCGGGACGGCTCCTACGGAGCCCCACGGACGACGACCCCGCACACCCGAAGGCGCAACCGCTTCCCCTATGAGCCGCCATGGCTTCCAGGGGCCGCAGGCGCGGCAGCCGGGTGCGGGCGACGTGGGTTACGACGGCCGGGAGGCAGGCCCGCACCGGTTGGACGGCACGGAGCCAGGCGGGTCACGTCAACCTCCCAGCAGGCCGCTTCGTCGTGCAGTGAGGCGGTCAGCTCCCGCAGGCGCTCTCCCTCCGGGCCCAGCAGGGCCAGTCGCACACCTCGATCGTCGAACGCCCGGGTCAGGGCCGCTGCCAGCCCCCGCGCCGCCCCATCACCACCACGGTGCGGTCCCCCGGGGCCGGCTGTGCCTCCGTATGCCCACGTGGCGCCTCCGCCCTTCCGCAGCACTGCCGCCCGCTCCTCCTTCCAGGATGTGCCTGCCGAGCAGTCATCCGCAGACCGTGGGTCCGGCGCCCCTGGCGCAGGCGTGCGTAATCAGCCGCCCGCTGGACAGAAGCGGGCACAAGGCTGCGAGGAGGCGACGTGGGCGATCCATCCGATGACCTGTACGCACGGCTGCGGCGGGAGTGCAGCCGCCGGGCGGACAGTCTGTGGGCAGTCAGCCGCGCCCTGCACGGGGCACCCGAACTCGCCTACGAGGAGCACCGGGCGGCCCGGCTGCTCACGGGCGAACTGCGGCGGGCCGGGTTCGCGGTCGAAGCAGGGACCGCCGGACTCGACACGGCTTTCGTGGCCCGTGCGGGGAGGGGGGCGGGCCGATGCGTGGCGCTGCTGATGGAGTACGACGCGCTGCCGGACCTGGGGCATGCGTGCGGACACAACCTGATCGCCGCGGCCGGGATGGGGGCCGCCCTGGCGTTGCGCAGCGTCTTGGAGGACGTCGAGGGCACGGTGCTCGCCGTGGGGACACCGGCGGAGGAGCGGGGCGGGGGGAAGGTCGCCCTGGCCGACGCCGGCGTGTTCGACGGGGTGGACGCCGCATTGATGTTCCATCCCGGCGTGCACGACTGGTCATGGGCGCCACTCACCGCGCAGACCCAGGTCCGAGTGGGCTTTCACGGCCGGGCGGCGCATCCGACGGGCGATCCCACCCGCGGGATCGACGCCCTGGCCGCCCTCATCCAGCTGTTCAACACCATGGCCGTGGTGAGCAGGCGGTTGCCGTCCGGCTCTCACGTTCAGGGGATCGTGACGGATGGAGGCAGCGCGACCAACATCGTGCCGGCCTTCGCCGAGGGCCTGTTCGGACTGCGCGCGGCCACGAGCGCTTCGCTCGATGTGCTGGTCGCCGACCTCCGCAGCTGCGCGGAAGGTGTGGCGGCCGCGACGGGCACCACGGTCGAGGTGGCCCGCGTGGGCAAGGGCTACGCCCACTTCCGGGACAACGACGTGCTCTCGGACCGGTTCAGCCTGCACATCGCACGCTCGGGCATCCGGCTCACCCAGCCGGTCGGCGGGGTGTTCCTTGGTTCGTCCGACATCGGAGACGTGAGCAGCCGCGTCCCCGCCATCCATCCGTTCGTCGCGATCCTGGGCCAGGACGCCTCGGACCACACTCCCGCGTTCGCGCGGGCCGCAGACTCGCCGCGGGGTCGCGAGGTGATGCTGGCGGCTGCCGAAGCCCTGGCCTGCACGGCGGCCGACGTGCTCACCGACGCCGGGTTCGCCTCCCGGGCCTGGGCCCGCCGGCGGGAGAAGGAGGCGGCAGGCCTCTGATTCCGGGCAGCGGTCGTCCCGTACCGGACGAGAACCTGCTCTCCCCCGCCCCGAGGCGGGACTCTCGCAGGCCCTTTCGGCGGGTCGAGCCCTGCCGGACCGGACCCGGTGGCCCAACGCACCGGCACGTATCCCGTTGGGCGAGCGGGTGCGCCCTGCCCATGTGCGGCAACGGACGCCACGACCGGTCGCGGCCACGAGGACACCCGGTCCGAGTCGGGTGAGATGCGACGTCATCCGGGTACCCGCACCATGACCGTGACACCACCGTCGATGAAGGGTTCCGTCATGCCCCGAGGATCCAGCCCCAAGCGCGAGCGTCAGTACGAACACATCAAGGAGTCGGGTGAGAAGCGCGGTATGTCGGAGGGCCGCGCCGAGGAAATGGCCTCCCGAACGGTGAACAAGGAGCGTGCCCAATCGGGCGAGAGCAAGACCGCGAGCCGCAGCTCCACCCAGGGCAAGTCCGCCTCGCAACGCGGCGGCGAGCAGTCCCGTGGCCGCGGCAGCTCCTCCGAACGCACCAAGGACGACCTGTACGAGGAAGCGAAGAAGCGCGGCATCGAGGGCCGCTCCACGATGACCAAGCAGCAGCTCAAGAACGCCCTCGGCCACTGACCGCGACAGGCACCCCGGGCAGGCCGGCTTCCCTCCCCTGCTCGGGTGCTCGGCGCGCTGCACCCGCCCATACCGCTCTGGCAACAGGAGGAGTCCCCGTGGCCGTACGTCATAAGCTCATCCGGCGTCCCCCTCACAAGGTGTGGGACGTACTCGCCGATCCGACCCTGTACGGGGAATGGGTGGTGGGCCCGTCCGAGTCCACGCCCCTCGACCACACCTGGCCCGCAGTGGGTTCCCAGCTGCGTTACACGGTCCGTATCGGCCCTTGGTCCACCGACGGCACGACGACCGTACGCCACCAGGAGGCCGGCCGGGAGCTGGAGTTGGAAGCGGCGTTCAAAGCCTTCGGCACGGCGAGGATCTTCCTCCAGCTCAGGCCGTGGGGCGAGGAGACCCTCGTGATCTGCGACGAGCACCCCCTGCGCGGCCTGGGCGGCTCCCTGCACAACTCCGTGAGCGAAGCGGCCCTGCAGCTCCGCCACCGGGGCATGCTGGCCCGCCTGGCCAGCGTCGTGGAGCAGCAGCCCGACGAGGTGCTCCGTGCCTGACGCAGTGGTGATCGGTGCCGGGCCGAACGGGCTTGTGGCCGCGAACGTGCTGCTCGACGCAGGGTGGAGCGTGGAGGTCCTGGAGGCGCAGGAGGAGCCCGGAGGAGCGGTACGAAGCGACCGCGGCGTGCACCCCGACTACGTCTCGGACGTCTTCAGCGCCTTCTACCCTCTGGCCGCGGCCTCCCCGGTACTCGCGCGGCTCGATCTCGCCGCCGAGGGCCTGCGCTGGAGCCATGCCCCCTCCGTGCTGGCCCACCCGCTGAGGGACGGCCGGTGTGCGGTGCTGGAACGCCGAGTGCAGGACACCTGCGCCGGCCTGGCCGAGTTCGCGGGCGCCGACGGCGAGGCCTGGGAGGACATGTACCGGACGTGGGCCCGGGTGGGACCTGACCTCGTACAAGCTCTGTTCACGCCCTTCCCACCGGTCCGCTCCGGTCTCCGACTGGCCGCGAGACTTCGCGCCTCCGGCGGGTTGCGGCTGGCCCGCAAGCTGGCCCTGCCGGTGCGCCGGCTGGGTGAGGAGGAGTTCCGGGGCGAAGGCGGTCGGCTCCTGCTGGCCGGCAACGCCCTGCACGCCGACCTGGCGCCGGAGGCGGCGGGCAGCGGTGGTTTCGGCTGGCTGATGTCGATGCTGGGACAGAGCCACGGTTTCCCCGTCCCGGTCGGCGGCTCCGGCGCCCTGACGGCGGCGCTGGTGAGCCGCCTCCGACGCCGCGGAGGAGCCCTGCGCTGCGGGGAGCGCGTCGCGGCCGTCGTCGTACGCGGCGGCACCGCGGTCGGGGTGAGGACCGGGGGTGGAGAGACCGTCGGCGCGCGGCGCGCCGTACTGGCCGACACGTCGGCACAGGCCCTGTACCGGGACCTCGTGGGCGAGGAACACCTCCCGTCCCGCCTCCTGCGGGACCTGGAACACTTCCACTGGGACTTCGCGACCTTCAAGCTCGACTGGGCACTGACCGGCCGGGTGCCGTGGACGGCTCCGCAGGCAGCCGGAGCGGGAACGGTACACGTGGCCGACGGCGTCGACGGCCTGACCCGGTTCGCCGCACAGATCGCCGCGGGACAGGTCCCCGACGAGCCGTTCACCCTCTTCGGCCAGATGACCACCGCGGACCCCACCCGCTCACCTGCCGGGACGGAGTCGGCCTGGGCCTACACCCACCTCCCGCAACACATCACCTCCGACGCCGGCCCCGACCGCATCACCGGCCGCTGGGACGCCCGTGAACAGGAAGCCATGGCCGACCGCATCGAAGCACAGGTGGAACGCATCGCACCCGGCTTCCGCTCACTGATCCGCGCCCGCCGCATCCTGGCCCCCACCACCCTCCAAGCCATGGACGAGAACCTCCACAACGGCGCCATCAACAACGGCACCACCGCCCTCCACCAGCAGGCGATCTTCCGCCCCACCCCGGGTACCGGCAGGCCCGAGACGCCCGTGAAGGGCCTCTACCTGGCCTCCGCGGCCGCCCACCCGGGCGGCGGCGTCCACGGCGCTCCGGGCGCGAACGCCGCCCGGGCCGCCCTGCGACGCCACGGACTCCACGCCCTCCTCCACCGCGCCCAACGCGTTTGACGAGCACGTCGCAAGCGCGCCGGGGGCAGCGGTCGTACCGCCGCGTACGACCCCGCACGCGTGGCGCGTGCCCCTGCGTGGGTGCCTCAGGCCACCCGAGTACGCACGCTCCGTACCTCTGGCAGTCCCTCGCCGCAATTGATCAGCCGCCCTGCGGCAGTATCCGCGGTTCCAGCCGTTTGACGGCGTGATCTCCTCCGCCGCCGGCAGCGCGCTGTGGGCGCTGCGCTGCCCCATCGCCACGCAAAGGGCGAACACGAACGGCTTCGGCCGTCCCGCGGGAACCGATCGCCGCAGACGGGCGTCGAAGAACCGGCTCAGAGCCCGCTCGGCATCCGCGCGGTTCGGCGTCAGGTACGTTCCAGGGTCTCGGGGCGCGATGCTGCCGCGGGCGGCTTGCACGGCTTGGTTCAAAGCTCCAGACCGACCGGTAGAGGTGTGCCACGGGATTCGGCCACCATCGCACGCGCCACTTCGGTTACCGGCAGGCCGGTTCGCGCGGCCACGGCGGACAGGACCTGCTCCGCCGAACAGGCAGGGCCCGGAAGCGTCGCCGTCAACATGCCGACCGCCCACGACCGCGCCGGTTCGGCCAAACGCTCCTGGAGCCGGGAAGAAGGATGAAGCTCGCGCGTCATGGGGATCAGATCCCTTCTGAGATCACCGCGCTGCGGCAGGGTCCCACGAACCCCCTGCCCCAATCGGCGCGGGGCACGCTTGCTCCCGCACCACCGTCGAGGCGAGCTCGACGACGGCCGGGGCCGGCGTCCTGGAGAGCTCACCGTGGTCGTGGCGGTGGCGGCGCCTGCACTGAGGGGGACCCGCAAAATGTCCGTTCTCATGGGCCGCCTCGGGGCAGACGTGCGATATGGATCAATCGAAGGCACCAGTACTCGACGCGTTGGCCGCTTACCACGAAAGCGGCCAGACTCCGTTCACACCCCCGGGGCACAAACAAGGACGCGGCACCGACCCCCGTGTCCTGGCGGTGCTCGGCGAGGCGGTGTTCCGGTCCGATGTCCTCGCCACCAGCGGGCTGGACGACCGTACGTCCTCCCAAGGGATCGTGGAGGAGGCGCAGGCGCTGATGGCCGATG
The DNA here is from genome assembly GCF_040638905.1 of Streptomyces virginiae. GTDB lineage: Bacteria > Actinomycetota > Actinomycetes > Streptomycetales > Streptomycetaceae > Streptomyces > Streptomyces virginiae_B. The sequence goes on from NZ_JBEZYV010000001.1 coordinate 221,031, forward strand.
CCGTCGGGGCGGACCACGCCTTCTTCTCCACGTGCGGCAGCTCCCTGTCGGTGAAGTCGGCCATGCTGTCGGTCGCCGGTCCGCACGAGAAGCTGCTGGTGGGACGCGACGCGCACAAGTCCGTCATCTCGGGCCTGATCCTTTCGGGCATCCAGCCCGTCTGGGTCGATCCGCAATGGGACGCAGAGCGGCACCTCGCCCACCCGCCTTCCGCCGAGGCCTTCGAGGCGGCTTTCGCGGAGCACCCCGACGCCCGCGGCGCGCTGGTGACCACGCCCACCCCCTACGGCACCTGCTCCGACCTGTCCGCCATCGCCGAGGTGTGCCACCGCCGGGGCCGCCCCCTGATCGTCGACGAGGCATGGGGCGCCCACCTCCCCTTCCACCCGGACCTGCCGACCTGGGCCATGGACGCCGGCGCAGACGTGTGCGTGACCTCCGTCCACAAGATGGGCTCCGGCCTGGAGCAGAGTTCCGTCTTCCACCTCCAGGGCGACCTGGTGAAGGCCGAGGTCCTCAAGAGCCGGGAAGACCTGCTCGGCACCACCAGCCCCTCGGTCCTCGTGTACGCGGCACTGGACGGATGGCGTCGACAGATGGTCGAGCAGGGCGAGGCCCTCTACGACCACGCGCTCGCCCTCGCACGGAAGTCCCGCGACCGCATTTCCCGTATCGACGGCATGCACGTGCACGGCCACGAGGACTTCTGCGGGCCGGGCCGGGCAGCGGACATGGATCCTCTCCAAGTCATCGTCGACATCAGCGCGTCCGGAGTCACGGGCTACCGTGCGGCCGACTGGCTGCGGGAGAACCACCGCATCAACCTCCATCTCGCCGACCACCGCCGCATCAGTGCCCAGCTCACCCACGCCGACGACGGTGACACGGTCGAAGTGCTGCTGGCGGCCCTGACCGACCTGGCTGCACACACCGCAGAGCTTCGGACGGGACAGCCCGTGGAGGTGCCGTCACCCCCAAGGCTGCGTCTGGAGCAGGGGGCGCTGCCCCGCGACGCCTTCTTCGGCCCTACCGAGCAGGTGCCCTGGGAGAAGGCTGAAGGTCGGATCGCCGCCGAGATGCTGACCCCCTACCCGCCCGGCATTCCCGCGGCCCTGCCCGGCGAACGCCTCACCGCTGACGTCCTGCGCTACCTGCGGACCGGGGTGGAATCCGGCATGGTCGTGCCGGACGCCGTCGACACGGAGGTGAAGAGCATCCGCGTACTCCGCGAAGACTGACCACGGCAACGCGCCGGCTCCGTCGGCTCCCTGCGACCGGCACGGCGTCGCTGGGCGCGCCGGGGCCTCTCGGCAGCTCCGCACGACCGGCATGTGACGTCGCCCGCCTGGTCAATTTACGCTGGACATGGCGGCCGGCGCGCTGAGCGGCCTCCGGCCGCCACCCGTGAGCACCTGCTCCACCTCCCCCTCCGTGCAGGTGCTCACCCCGGCTTTCAGCCGGTGGCCGCGCTCGGCCCGGGGCTGAAGAGCGGCACCTCCTCCGCAGCCACGTCCAGGCGCAGCCGTTTGAAGCGGACCGGGTGCCGGAAGACACCGCCGCCGTCGACGGCCGTGTCGGCGCTGATCTCCGCGACCAGCTCGGGGCGTACCAGGGTCACGTCCAGGAGGTCCCGGCTGCCCCACGCCGATGCGAACCGCCAGCCCTCCCAGGGGTGCCCGGCATCGGCCGCGATCACGTTGCCACCGACGAGGCGCGCCAGCTCGGCACGCAGGGGGGCCGTACGGCCGATAGAGCGGAGGTCGCCGTAGGCGTCGCGGCGGCCCAGAAGGAGGAGCTGGGGCCGGATCATGGTGCCGGTGATCGCGCCGATGATCGCTTCCGTCGTGTCCCGGCGACGGAGTTTGTACCAGTCCCTGTGTCCTGGCAGGTAGGGCTGGTTCATCGCCTTGACCACGATGCCCTCGACGCCGGAGATCTCGGTCCAGGACTCCAGCCACTGCTGGGCCTTGATCAGGTCCGTAGTCATCGGGCACAGCGTCCAGGGGGCCGCAAGCCGGTGGTCGGCGAACAGGGCTTCCAGTCGGAGGCGGCGTTGGCGGTAGGGGTAGCCGGTCAACTCGCTTCCGTCCTGTTGCAGGATGTCGAACGCGATGAAGAACCCGGGCAGCGATGCGGCGAGAGCGCGCGTGCTGCGGCGGCCGCGGGCAGCGGTGCGGCGCTGCAGACCCTCAAAGGACAGCCGGCCTGCCTGCGGGTCCCATACGACGAGTTCCCCGTCCAGGACCAGGCCGTCGGGCAGCTTGTCCGCCGCGGCGACGAGGTCGGGGAACCGGTCCTGGATCAGCGGCCCGCGCCGGGTCTGGAGCAGAAAGGCTCCGCCCGGCCCGGCGGGGGTGAACAGCACGGCCCGGTAGCCGTCGAATTTCTGTTCGAAGGCCAGCTCGCCAAGCACACCGGGGCCCGGCACCGACTCCACGGCCTGCGCCAGCATCGGCTCCACCGGCGGTCGCAACGTCACTCCGGATTCACGCCCTTCGCGCTTGCGTCCCGGATGAGGACAGCGCTTTCACTGCCGTACGTCATCAGCCGCGCTCCTTCCACGAGCACCGGCCGGCTCGGAGGGCGCAGTGCCGGGCGCCCGTCGGAAGGGCACGGGCCGGGCGTGCCCCGACCGGGCCCTGTCGGCCACGAAAGGCGCCTGCCCGAAGCAGCCGGAGCTACGCCGGCGGGGCGGTGCGCGCCCCGCGCCGTGGCAAGCCCCGGCCGCGCAGCGCGGGGCGAGAAGGTGCCGGATCCGTTTTTTCGCACGTGCTCTGCGTGCACTCGGCCACCGCGACGGAGGAGGATCCGCATCGCGACCAGGCGCTATGACCCGCCGGCTCGCAATCCGCGGCGTTCGGCCGAGGAATCACCAGGGTCAGCCTTGCATCCCGGTCGGTGTGGCGGCTCCGGGCCGGCCTCGGGCAGCAGACCGAGCATGTCCAGGAGCAGCCCCAGATCTGTGGGGTCGACAGCGCGGGCAGCAACAGCGCGGCGCGCCGCCGCGCGGTCCGGGGTCCCGGAACAGGCCAGGAGAGCCGGCGCGTCACATCCGAAGGGATCTTTCACCCGCCGATCCCACCACGCCCGCTCGTCGGCTGCAGCCGAAACTGCTCCAGGTGCGCAGGCCTGCTTCCTGAGCCGGCTGCAGCCATCGATCCGTGGAGGAGCGAAGCCCGCCGCGCTCGCGATCTCGACTGGGCCCGCAGGATTGTCCGGGCCCGAATGGGTAGGAGCAGCACAAATCGACAGTTCGGCCGCCCGGCTGCCCAGGCGGCCGAAGAGAGCGGGTATGTCATGGCGAAGCAGAACGAACCAAGCCAAGGCGAAGCAAGCAGGCACACCGGTCCCCAGCATGGTTGGGCGCCGGACGTAGACGCGACGCGACAGCAGGAGAACCCGAGCGCCAAGCGGTCTTTCCACGCGGAAGAGCATGCGCCCGCTCCCGGTCCCGGCCGCGAGGTGTCCCAGGAAGAGGAGAAGGGCTCTGGCATCGATGTAGGAAAGAGCGAAGGCCGCAGGGGAGAGCGGCAGGCCAAGGGTGCCAAGAGCTCCAAGGGCATGCACGACTTGGGGCCCCAGGGCGCCTCCCGCCGTCCCAGTGGCACACGGGACGCATCGGCGGTCACCGGAGTCGATCCCCAAGACCCGCCCGGCGAGCGGAACCCCAGCTGATCTCACGCCGTTCGACGCGCCGGCGCGGCGGAACACCACGGTACCGGCGATCAAGGGCGGTGGCCGAGCACCGCCTCGACCACTTGGCCCACGGTGATGCGCAGGAGCCGGGCATCGGGCGCAGACGCGTGTGCGTCGCCGGGCCGCAAGGGGTCCTCTCCCGCACGGGGGCACCACAGCACCCGGTGCTTGGCGTGAGGGGGCGGGCCCCACAGGGAGGGGGCCACAGGGCCGAAGAGGACGACGGACGGTGTACCCAGGGCCGTCGCGAGGTGCGCCAGGCCCGTGTCGCCGACCAGGACGCAGCGCGCACCGGCGACCAGTGCGCAGAGCTCCTGGAAGGGCACGTCACAGGAGCCGCCGACCACCGCGCCCGGTGGCAGTCCGCCATCCCTGGCCACCCGCCGTGCCAGCACCCCCTCGCCCGCGCCCGCTGTGACGACCACGTCCGCGCCCGCTCGGCGCAGGGCGCGTACGACCGCTGCGAACCGTTCGGGGGGCCACCGGCGAGAACCGGCGTCGGCGCCGGGGTGGACGACGACGGCACCCGGGGCGGGCGAGGCGCACGGAGGGGCGGCGATCGAGAGGTCCGCGGGGTCGGCTTCGATGCCGTACCAGCGCAGCAGGCGGCACCAGCGCTCCCGCTCGTGCTCGTCCTCGCGCCACTCGGGTCCGAGGACGTCCGGGGTTTGCGCGTGCCGGTAGGCGAGGAGCCGACGCGGCCGCAGCTGCTGGAGGAGGCGATGGCTGGGCGGCCCGTTTCCGTGCAGGTCCACAGCCAGCTCCGGCGGCGGTCCCTCCCAGCTCAGTTCGGTGGGCACGCCGCGGCCCGGCGCGGTCGTGGGCAGGACACGGTCCACCAGGCCCGTGGCCACGGCGACGCCGGCGAGCCGACCGGGTGCGGCGAGGACGATGTCGCAATCCGGCATGCTCCTGCGCAGCGCACGCAGGCAGGGCACCACCGTCAGCAGGTCGCCGAGGCCCAAGGCCCGCAGGACCAGTACCCGGGCACGGCTGGGGGCGAACGCGTGCTCCGTCGGAGCGGGGCCTGCCGGCGTGTGCAGACTCATGAGGTCCTTCCGAAGCTCACAAGGGGCGGACGGCCGCTGATCCGACCGCTGTCGCCGGTCGGGATCCACACCTGAGCGGTACTCTCGCCCGGGTGCTGCCGAGCCGCTCCGGCCGGGGAGATCCCGCGTCGCGCGGCTGCTGCACTCCACTGTCCCGAGGACGGTCCTCCGGGGCACGCCGGGCTAGGCCGCCAGGTGTTCGGACGGCTCCGGACGGCCGCTGTGAGCAAACACACCGGCTGTCGCTCAGGCCTTGGCAGGCCAGGGTCCGGGGCCTTCCGGAGGGACCGTCGGGTGCCCCGGGTCACCAAGGCGGGCGGCGGGTTCTGCCACCATGGTCCGCGGGCCAGTTCCTCCCCCTTCTGCTGCCGGGCGTCGCCGTGCGCGTCGGGCGGCGCGGAGCGCCCGTTCCCCTCCGCCTCCTGCGCTTCGCGCTCCACCCTGGGTCCCGTCTGTGTCTGCCTCTGTCTCCGCGTCCTCCTCCGCCCCCACTCCCGACCGCTCCGTCGACCGCTCTCCGTGGCGGTCCCTCCGCTACCGCAGCATGCGCTGGTGGGCCGTCGCGAACTTCGTGTCCAACGCGGGCACCTGGATGCAGCTGACGGTGCAGAACCTTCTGGTCCTCCAGATCACGGGATCGGCCGCCGCCACCGGCCTGTCCGTGTCCATCCAGATGGCGCCCGGCCTGCTCCTCGGCCTGGCGGGCGGCGCGGCCGTCGACCGCTTGCCCCGCAAGCTGACCGCCGCCGTCGCGCAGGCCCTGCTCGGTGCGGTGGCGCTGGTGACGGCCCTGCTGGTCGCGCTGGACGGGCTCGACCTACCGGTGCTGCTGGCGCTGGCCGCGGTGACCGGCCTGATCGCCACCGTCGACGGCCCTGCGTGCGCGTTGCTCGGCAACGATCTCGTCCACGCCCCGGACGTCCCGTCGGCCATCGGGGTGGGCTCGCTCGTCCACAGCGCCGGACGCCTCGCGGGCGCGGCGCTCGCCGGCGTGGCCGTCGGCCTGCTGGGCACGGCGGCGGCCTATGCGGCCAACGGCCTGTCGTTCCTGTTCGTGGCCTGCGTGATCCCGTTCCTCAAGGCGGCCCGCCCCCGAGAGGCAACGCGGGCGGTGGTACCCGCACCCGCTGGGCGGCCGGCGCCCGAAGCGGCCGCGGCGCGGGGCATGAGCGCCCGGGAGGGGCTCGCCTTCTTCATGCGGCGCCCGCGACTGGTCGCCCTCGCCGCCCTGAACGGGATCAGTGCGCTGTTCGGCCGCAACTACTCGCTCACCCTGGTGGTCCTGGTCACCGGGCCCCTCGCCGGTGACGCGGGTTCCTTCAGCAAGGTCTCCACCGTGCTGGCCGTCGGCGGGATCGTCGGAGCGGTCCTCGGCGCCCGCCTGCGCAGGCCGAGCGTCCGCATGGTGGCCGTCCTGACCCTGGCGGGGGCCCTCCTGCAGATCCTCGCCGGCCTGGCCCCCTCCCTCCTGGTGCTCCTGGTCCTCGTCCTGCCCATGGCGATCTCGGAATCCGTCGGGGACACCGCCCAGTCCACGGTGCTCCAGACCGATCCGCCCGCCCACATGAGGGGCCGTGTGCTCGGCGCCTGGTCCAGCATCCGCACCGTGTGGGGCCTGGCGGCGCCGCCGATGCTGGGAGTGTTCATGGAGCTGGCCGGGGTACGGGTCACGCTGATCGTGGGCGGACTGGCCATCGCCACGTTCGTCGTCGCGGGTTACCTGCTGAAGGGGCGCAAGCCCCGCAGCGGAGCGCTCATCCCGGTGCCCGAGGCTGTCGTGCCCGTCCGGGCGCGGCTGAGTACCGCCGCCTGATCACTGCGAGTCCGACACGCGGACCCGTCCGCGACGCAGCGTGTGCCGACCCGGCCCCCGGCCCGACCCGGCCCCCGGCCCGGCCCGCTCAGGGGGCGGATCGGGCACCGGAGGCGGCCCGCGCAGCGCGATCGGCGATGCCGGTCGTGGAGCGGCCGTCGAGGTAGGGCAGGACGACGGCCTGGCCGCCCCAGGCCCGCAGCGCCCGCGCCTCCGGAAGATCGTCGGCCGAGTAGTCGCCGCCCTTGACCCAGACGTCCGGCCGCAACCGGTCCAGCAGGGTCTCGGGCGTGTCCTCCTCGAAGGCCACGACGGCGTCGACACTGCCGAGCGCCGCCAGTACCCGTACGCGGTCCTCCAGCGGGTTCAGCGGGCGGCCCGGCCCCTTGAGCCGCCGCAGCGAGGCATCCGAGTTCACGCAGACGATCAGGCAGTCGCCGATCCGCCGCGCACTGTCCAGCAGGCCGACGTGCCCGGCGTGGAGCAGGTCGAAGCAGCCGCCCGTGGCGACCACCGTTCCGCCCCGAGCCCGTACGCTCGCGGCCGTCGCGAAGGCGTCGCCGCCCGTCGGCCGGGCGAAGCCGGTGGCGCGGGACGTCTGCCACAGGGCGGGGTCGCAGGCGCCGCCCGCCGCTACGAAGGCCGCGGCCGCGGCCACCGCCAGCTGTACCGCCTCCTCCGGCAGGCCCCCGTCCGCGAGTGCGCAGGCCGCCACGGCCGCGAAGCAGTCGCCCGCTCCGCACGGATCGCCCACGGCTCGGTACGGGGACGGTACGAGCATCGGCGCCTCGGACAGGGGACGGGTCAGCAGGACCCCCCTCTCGCCGAGTGTGACGGCCACCGCAGCGGCACCCCAGCGCTCCGCCAGCTCCGCGCCGCGCCGGGCGTGCGCTGCCAAGGAGTCCCCCTCATCGGGACACAGCGCGGTCGCCTCCGCCGCGTTCGGTGTCACCAGGCGGGCTCCGGGCACCGGTGGTCCGCCCCGCGGGTGTGGGTCCCACACCAGGGGGACGCGGCGCGCGCTGTCGGTCAGCAGGGGCCGCAGCGCCTGCGCGGTGCCCCTGCCGTAGTCCGCGACCAGAACGGCGTGCGCATCGGCCAAGGCCCGTCCTACGGCAGCATTCGGAGGGCCGACCCGGCCACCGCCCCGGTCGATCCGGACCAGGGGGCGGCCGTCGGCCAGTATCCGTGTCTTGACCGGCAGGGAGCCTTCCAGCGGGAGCTCCACCAGCCGGACCCGGCCGTCCAGCACCTCCCGCACCCGGTTGCTGGCACGGTCCTCCCCCAGTGCCGTGACGAGGACGACTTCGCGGCCGGAACGGGCGGCCAGCACGGCGGCCAGTCCTGCGCCTCCGGGCCGTGAGAGGTCGTCCGTGACGTCGACGACGGGCGCCGGGGCGTCCGGAGCGAGACGGGACGCTGCACCCCGGATGTCGCGGTCCAGCAGGACGTCGCCGACCACGACCAGCGGTTCGCGGCCGGTCACCGGGTCCTCCTGACGGCGGCGACGGCGCGTCGAGGTGCCGTGCTGACGGCGGCGGCGGTGGCGGAGGAGGAGGCGGTGGCGGAGGAGGAGGCAAGGGCCGAGTCGAAGGACTCGCACAGCAGGTGCACGGCCACCAGGTGGGCCTCCTGCACGGTCGCCGCCGAGGCAGCGTCGATGCACAGCGCCTGATCGGCGGCCTCCGCCAGCGGGTTGGGGGCGGCTCCGGTCAGGGCCCAGACCTCCACGCCCGCCGCGCGGGCCGTCCTCGCGGCCGACAGCAGGTTGCCGCTGCGGCCCGACGTCGACAGCAGGACCAGGACGTCACCGTCCCGGCCGTGCGCCGCGACCTGCCGGGCGAAGACCTGCTCGAATCCGTAGTCATTGCCGATCGCCGTGACACTGGACGTCTCGGCGTGCAGGGCGATGGCCGAGTACGCCGGCCGCTCCTCCCGGTAGCGGCCGACCAGCTCAGCGGTCAAGTGCTGCGCCTGGGCAGCGCTGCCGCCGTTGCCGGCCGCGAGGAGGCGGCCTCCGGCGGGAAGCACCGCGGCGAGCCGGTGACCCCAGTGGGCGAGCTGGTCCAGACCGTGGACGCGCAGACGTCTCAGCGCGTCCTCCAGTGCCTGGCAGTGCTGTTGGGCTCCTGTGCTTGCGGGAGATCGGCTCATGGCGTCGGGGCGGCCGCTCGGGAGAGCGGTCCGCACCCCACCTCCTTCAGGCAATCGGTACTGCGCGGAGAACGGTCCGGTCGTGACCGACCGGAGAGGTTCGTCGGACGGAGCCGGGACGGACGGAGGAGCGGCAGAGGTGGCTCACGTCGTCGTCCCGGCGACCACGAGCCGCCCGGCGAGCACCGAGCGGTAGGACCGTTCCGTCGCGGCGGCGACCTGGGACCAGCCGTAACGGCTCAGGACGCGCAGCCGTCCGGCCTCGCCGTACGCCCGGCGCACTGTGTCGTCGGCCAGCAGCTCGGCAGTGGCCGCCGCGAGCGCCAGGACGTCCCGGGGCGGCACGAGACGTCCGGTCTCCCGGTCGGCGACGGTGTCCTGCTGGCCGCCGACGGCGCTGGCCACGACCGGCCGGCCGCAGGCCATGGCCTCCAGCGGCACGATGCCGAACGGCTCGTAGTCCGCCGGGCACAGCACGACGTCGGCACTGCGCAGCAGGGCCGGCACGGCGTCGCAGGGCACCGCGCCGACGAAGCGCACGCGGTCGAGGACTCCCGCCCCCCGGGCGAGGGCGCGCAGCCGCCGCACTTCGGGATCGCGGTCGAGACCGCCGGGTGGTGGGCCGCCCGCGATCAGGAGCTCCGCCTCCGGCAGGTGGGCGAGAGCGGCGATGGACAGGGCCGCCCCCTTGCGGGGGACGAGCCGGCCGAGCTGGAGCAGCCGGTGGCGATGGGCGGTTCCGCGCTCGGCGACGGGTCCGTCGGGGCGGAACCTCTCGGTGTCCACACCGCACGGAACGACATCGGCCTTGTCCTCCGGGACGCCCATCCTGGCGAGTTCGGTGACCTCGTCGCGGCACGTCGCCACGACCCGGTCGCAGCCGAACGCGACCTCCCGCTCGCAGCCGATGCGTGAGGGCGGACTGGTGTCGTCGGCACCCTGGTGCCGCCGCTTGACGGTTCCCAGCGCGTGAAAGGTGTGCAGCATCGGCAGGCCCAGTTCCTGCGCCGCCGCCAGCGAGGCGAGCCCGGACATCCAGAAGTGCGAATGGACCAGGTCGGGAGGACCGGACTCCCGCCAGTGCTGCATCAGGTAGTACGCGAACTCCCTCATGTGCGGCAGCAGTTCGTCCTTGGGCAAAGGATCGGCCGGTCCGGCCGGCACGTGGTGGACCGTCACACCCGCCCGCAAACGGCTGCTTTCCGGCAGGTCCCGGGAATCGCGCCGCGTGTACACCGTGACCCGGTGGCCTCGGTCGGCCAGTGCCCCCGCCAGGCAGGCAACGTGCACGTTCTGCCCGCCCGCGTCGACACCGCCGAGTGTCGCGAGGGGGCTCGCGTGCTCGGAGACCAGGGCCAACGACAGGGGCCGGAGCCGGTTGGGCGACCGTATCGAACGGGCGGTGGGGGGTGTCATGACCGTACCTCCGTCATCACGCGCTCCCAGTCGGCCAGGAAGCGTTTGAGGCCGTACCGTTCGAGCGCGGCCTGCCGGGCGCGCGCGCCGTCCTCGGCAGCCGCCTGGGGTTCGTTGACGTAGTGGACGACCGCGCGGGCCAGCACTTCCGGCCGGGTGGACAGGACGCCGGTCCCGGGCAGGACGGCCTCCACGGCCTCCGTGGTGGCCAGCGCCACGACGGGCATGCCCAGGTGCATGGCTTCGAGCAGCGACAGTCCCAGTGAGGTCCAGCGCACGGGGTGCAGGTACAGCCGGCGCTCCGCCATCGCCGTGTGCAGGTCGCCCTGGGGGAGCTCGTAGGCCCGGCACCGCCCCGCGGACAGCCCCAGGTGCTCGGCGATGCCGTGGGTGCCCATGCCGAAGACGTCCAGCGGCGCCGCCCGGGCCAGCTCGGGCAGGAGGTCCGTTCCGGTGTGGCGCCCCCGCCTGATCGGTTCGTTCGTCACCACGGCCGCACGGGGGAGGGAGCCGGTGTAGAGGTGCCCGGGGTCGACGATGCCGTGTTCGATGACCTCGGCGCGGGTGCCGCCGTTGTCCCAGAACAGCCGGTTGAAATGGGTGACGTGGACCAGTGTCAGGTCCTCGCGGTCGGCGCAGGGGTGCCGGGTGCGGGGTACGTCGCCGTCCGGTGCGTTGTGCTCCAGGTACACGGCGGGAACGTCGCGTCCGGGGCGGCGGCCCAGCCAGCGCTCGGCCAGCTCCATCTCGTGGGGCCGCTGGAGCACCACGAGGTCCACCGGAGCATCGGCCAGTTCGGCCGGCGTGACCTCCCGCACCGAATCGGGCCAGCTGAAGGTGCGGGCGCGGCCCAGCCCGTCGGGCCCGCGGTCCGGGGTGACCGGTACGAGGTAGGTGTGCGGTCCCTGGACGAACGCGGTCGTCCAGGAACCGTGCACGTGCCACAGCAGGATGTTCATACGGTCACTTCTCCATCGGTCTCGCTCGGCTCGTGCGGTCGCGGTCCACGGCCGCCCGGCGGGGCGTCCGGGAGGAGGCCGGCGACAGCCGCCAGCACCTCGTCGTCATCCACCGAGTCCAGACAGGGGTGCCCCTCGACGGGGCAGACCCGCGCCCGGCTGCCCGCGCACGAAGCCCGCTGGTCGCCGAGCAGCACGTGCGGCACCCGGTACGGCCGCCACCGGCCCGCCGGCACCACGGGTGCGAACAGGCACACCACGGGTGTGCCCACGGCGGCGGCCAGATGGGTCGGACCCGTGTTGCCCGCCACCACGACCTGCGCGGCGGCCAGGACACCGGCCAGCTCGTGCAGGTCGCCGGTGACGCCGCCCAGGTCGAGTCCGTGGCGGCCGGCCACCTCCGCGGTCAGCCCCTTCTCCGCAGGGCTGCCGGTGACCACCACCCGGTGCCCCGCCTCGTGCAGCGCGGCCGCGGCACGCGTCGCCCTGGCCGGGCTCCAGGCGCGGGCGGCCACCGCGGCTCCCGGATGCAGCACCACGTACGGTTCGGGACCCGTCAGCCGCGTCGTGTCGGGCGGGACGGACACACGCAGGGCGCCGTCGTCGCCGTCGGGCAGCGCGAAACCGAAGTCGCGCACCAGGTCGAGCGCTGCGTCCGCCTCGTGCCGGTCCGGCAGCCGGTGGTGGCGCAGCGCGAGCAGGGACCCCGGGTACTCCTCGCAATCGGCCGCGACCTGCCCCACTCCCGCGAGCGCGAGCAGCAGGGCCGCCGGCAGCGGGGACTGGTGGTGGGACACCAGGATCACGCCACGGTCGAAACGGCCGGCTGCCAGTGCGTCGACCAGCAGACCGCACTCCTCGCGCGAGGTCCGGCCCGGCTCGAGCCCCACCCACGGGGCCTCGTACACCAGCACCTGGTCCACTCCGGGCAACAGCCGCGCCGCGGCGACACCCTGCGGCCCGCAGAGCAGCGTGGTGTGGGACGAGCCGGCCGCCACCGCGCGCACGGCGGGACCGGCCAGCAGCACGTCCCCGGCGCTGTCGAGGCGTACGACGAGACTGCGCGGGGCGCTCATCCGCCACCGCCGACAGCGCGCGGGCGCTCCCGCAGGAGTACGCGCGCCGGCACCTCGTCCGTGCCGCGGCCGGCTCCGGAGCCGGCCGGGGACGAGATCAGCCGGACGGCGGTGAGCAGATCGCACGCCGTCTCGCCGGCGGCCGCGACCTCTGCGGGGCGGGTCACGGGCGTGGGCACCAGCACCCCGCGCGCCCCCGCGGCGGAGGCGGCCCGCACGTCGGAGCCGATGTCGCCGACGACCACGGTGCGTTCGGGGGCCGCGCCCAGCCGCTCACACGCGGCAAGGATCAGGCCCGGTGCGGGTTTGCGGCAGCCACAGCCGTCCGCAGGGCCGTGGGGGCACACGGCCCACACGTCGAACGGACCGAACAGTTCGTCCACGCGTCGGCGAACCGCCATCACCTGCTCCTGCGTCAGCAGCCCGCGGGCGACGCCCGACTGGTTGCTGACGACACCGACCCGGACCCCCAGCTCGCGCAGCGCGGTCACCGCGGCCCGCGCCGTCGGCATGGGAGAGACCCGGTCGGGGTCGCCGTTGTACGGGACGTCGACGACGAGCGTGCCGTCACGGTCGAAGAGGACCGCTTCCGGAAGCCGGCCGGCCTTGCCGGGCCGGCGCGGGATACGGGCCGCGCCGGGGCGGTCCCACAGCCAGGGAACGGCTCCGGCCGGGGCCCCACCGACGGTGGTGCCTCCGACGGGCCGGTTCCTCATGACCACACCTGCTGGCGGGGAGCCTCCTGCGGAGCCGCCGAGCGGCTCACGGGGGGCGCCGCCGGGTCCGCTCGGTGGACACGGCGGTGCACGACCGTCCCGCGCAGCCAGTGCCAGACCGCCACAGCGGGGATGACCGCGCTCGTGACCGCCATGGTGACGACCTCGGACGGGGTGCGCGGTCCGGGTGCGATCCGGGCGGCGGCGAACTCGGCGGTGCCCGCCACCCAGCCGGCCGCGCACCACGCGGCGGCGCCCCTCCTGCCTGCCACCGCACAGCCCACGGCCGCGGCGGCGGCCGCGGTCACGGCGACATGGCGCGGCAGCCGCCCCCGAGGGGCCGCTGCCCGCCCCCACCAGTCGTGCCCGTGCAGTCGGCCCATCAGTACGTCGTCGGCGTTGCCGGCCTGCAGCCGGACCGAGATCCAGCGATCTGCGGGGCGGACCGGGTGAGTGGTACGGCGACTGCCGGGGCTCAGGACCCAGCCGCCTTCGATCAGGCGCAGGGCCAGCTCGGCATCCTCGCGGAAGGCGCGGCCGAAACGCTCGTCGAAGCCGCCTGCGGCGTCCAACGCCTCCCGGCGGAAGGCCATGTCGGCGGTGATCCAGCGGGCGGTGGCCAGACCCGCGGTGTTGCGTTCCCAGTCCGTGGGGCGGCGGCCGGACGGAAGGGGAACGTCGATGCGGGCCGTAACGGCTGCGGTGTCACGGGAAGCGGAGACCAGATCGTTCGCCAGGTCCTCGCCCCACCCCTGTCCCGGCACCACGTCGTCGTCGAGGAAGACGATCCAGGGCACCGGACCCGCCGCCCGCATTCCCGTGTTGCGGGCGGCCGCGGGGCCGCGGGCCCGGCCGGCCACGACGGTGGTGATCGGGCGGAGCACCGGGGGGACGTCCAGGGGCGGCGGAGTTCCGTCGGGACCGGGACGGTCGTGTACGAGAACGATCCGCACCGGGCCGCGCCCGGAGGCCGTCGCGGCCGCCACGGCGTCCAGGCAGGCCCGGAGGCTGGGCCGGCCGAGGGTGGGCACCACGATCGCGTACGGAGGCAGGGGCACGGAGGACTGCAGCATGGCGGTCAACCTTCCTCGGCGGTACGGAAGATGCCGTCCCGGCGCACGGCGTAGGGCCCGATGGCCAGCAGGTCCACCGGTGACGAGCCGAAGCACTCCAGGGCGTCCCGGGGGTCGTCGACCATCGGCCGGCCGGCGGTGTTCAGGCTGGTGTTGACGACGACGGGCAGTCCGGTGCACCGTTCGAACTCGGTGAGCATGCGTGCCACCAGCGGCTCGCGCTCCGGATCCACGGTCTGGATGCGGGCCGTGCCGTCGACGTGGACCACCGCGGGGATGCGCTCGCGCCAATCGGCGGCCACGTCGTGCACGAACAGCATGTACGGACTGGGCAGCGGTCCGTCGAAGATCTCGGACGCCCGCTCGGCGATCACCATCGGGGCCACGGGGCGGAACTGTTCACGGCCCTTGACGTCGTTGAGGCGCTCCAGGTTCCCCGCGTGCCCGGGATGGGCCAGCAGCGAGCGGTGTCCCAGGGCCCGCGGCCCGAACTCCGAACGGCCTTGGAACCAGGCCACGATGGCGTTGTCGGCGAGCGACTCCGCGACGGTGACCGCGATGTCCTGGGGCCTCTCGAAGGGGACTCCCGCCGTCTTGAGCCAGGCACCGAGTTCCGCGTCCGACCAGTCGCGGCCCAGATCCGCGCCGGCCATGGGCTCGGGGGCGTCCCCCGCTCCGGCGGCGAGGAGCAGGGCGGAACCGAGCGCCGTTCCCGCGTCTCCGGCGGCGGGCTGCACCCACACGCGGGAGAACGGGCCCTCGCGCACGATGCGGGAGTTGGCCACGCAGTTCAGCGCGACGCCCCCGGCGAGGGTGAGCACGTGGTCGTGGGTGCGGCCGTGGAGCCAGCGGACCAGGTCGAGCAGCGTCTCTTCCAGGACGGCCTGGGCACTCGCGGCGAGATCGGCGTGGGCTCCGGTCCACGGCTCGTCCGCGCCGCGGGGTGGGCAGAACTCGCCCCAAGGGACGCCGGTGGCGTGGAAGCCGCCGTCGCCCGTGGGGTACACGTAGCGGCGGAGCTCGGCGAGCATCCGCGGGCTTCCGTGGGAGGCGAGTGCCATCACCTTGAACTCGTCGGAGGACCTCAAGAAGCCCAGGTGCTCGGTGAGTTCCTCGTAGACGAGTCCGAGCGAGTGCGGGAGGTCCTGCGCGTACAGCGGCTCCAGCCTGTCGCCCAGGCGGCGGGCCGCCAGGTGCGAGGCGCGTTCACCGCGTCCGTCCAGGACCAGGACGGAACTGCGGTCCGCGCCGTCGGCCGCGAACGCGCCGGACGCGGCATGTGCCATGTGGTGCGGAACGAAGCGCACGAGGCCGGGGTCGAGGCCGGGCAGGGCGGTGGCCAGGAAACCCGGGGCCTCGCGCGCGTACGTCTGGCGGAGGTGGTCCCACGGGTCGTCCAGACCCATGGCGTCGGCCGGCCGCGCCAGAGCGGGGTCGTAGGAGTACGCCACGGCATCGAGGTCCTGCGGACGCAGACCGGCACGCTTCAGGCACCAGGCCGCGGCCTGTTCGGGCAGTTCCCAGGCGGAGAAGGGCACCGGCCGCTTGCCGTGCTTGCGACGGGAGAACCGCTCCTCCTCGGCGGCGGCGACCGTACGGCCGTCTACGACGAGTGCGGCGGACGGGTCGTGGAAGAGCGCGTTGATTCCGAGAATGCGCATCGCGGAAGAGACCTTTCGGGTGGGGGTGCCGGGCGGGGCCGCGCAGAGGAGGCACAGCAGCCGGCGAACGTACGAGGGAGCCCGAAGGGATCAGTCGTCGCAATGCGCGCGGTACCAGGCGATGGTGCGGCGCAGCCCGTCCTCTGCCGCCACTCGCGGCTCCCACTGGAGCTTGTCCCGCGCCAGTGTGATGTCCGGGCAGCGCACGGTCGGATCGTCGGTGGGCCGCTCGATGAAGGTGATCTCCGAGGAGGAACCGGTCAGTTCGACGATCCAGCGGGCCAGCTCGAGCATGGTGAGCTCGTCGGGGTTGCCGAGGTTCACGGGCCCCCGCATCCCGTGGTCGGCGGCCGCGAGGATGCCGGCGACGGTGTCCTCGACGTAGCACAGCGAACGGGTCTGCAGGCCGTCACCCGTGACGGTCAGCGGGGTGCCCGCGAGCGCCTGGCGGATGAAGGTGGGCACGGCGCGCCCGTCGTAGCCCCGCATGCGCGGGCCATAGGTGTTGAACAGCCGCACGATGCACGCGTCCGTGCCCAGGGCCGAGGCGTGGGCGCTGGTCAACGCCTCGCCGAAGCGTTTGGCCTCGTCGTAGACGCTGCGCGGGCCGACGGGGTTGACGTGCCCCCAGTACCGCTCGTTCTGGGGGTGCTCCTGCGGATCCCCGTAGACCTCGGACGTGGAGGCGAGGACGAAGCGGGACCCGCTGCGATGTGCCAGCTCCAGGGCGTTGCGCGTGCCGAGGCTCCCTGCCTCCAACGTGTGGAGCGGCAGCCGGAGGTAGTCGGAGGGGGAAGCCGGGGAGGCCAGGTGCAGAACGAGGTCCGGGTCCCTCCGTACGCTGAAGGGTCGCGAGACGTTCGTCTCCTGCAGGGTGAACCCGGGATGGTCGACCAGTTCCGAGATGTTCTCGGGCCGCCCGGTGCTGAAGTCGTCGACGCAGGTGACGGCGGTCCCCGCTGCCAGCAGGGCTGAGCACAGGTGGGAGCCGACGAAGCCCGCACCGCCGGTGACTACGGCGTGCTCCCATCGCGGCGCGTGCGATGAGCCCATGGTGATCTCCTCGTCCGTCAGGGGCACAGCGGGACGCAGGAACCGGGAGCAGCGAGAGCCGGGCCCGCTCGTACCGCGATGAACCCCGCAGATACGCCCCTCAGCCTGCTGGAGCCGGGGTGGACCGGCACGTGGGAGCGGGCAACCGGGTGACAGCGGCCGTGTTCAGGGCGGCCGTGTTCAGGCGAGGACGGCGCAGGCGGCGGCCGGGACGTCGAGCCTGCCCGCCAGGTGGAGCCGCCCGCTGTCGGGATCGGTTTCGAACCAGGTGACGTCACCGGACCACTCGTTGGACACGTACAGATGGCGCGCCGACGGGCCGGCCGCCAGATGCCGCGGCCAGTGACCTCCGCAGTTCGCGACATCCGTGATCCGCGGCTTCTCGGGGCCGTCGGACAGCGACAGGGTGGTGATGAGGTTGCTGCCCCGGATCGCCGCCCAGACGCAGCGGCCGTCTCCCGGGACGAGCACCACCGACGGGTACTCCCTGGCGTCCGCCGCGTCGTCGCCCGAGCCCAGCGCGACCTCCCCGGTCGGGTACAGGCTCCCGGAGCCGGCGTCCCACCGGCATACGGTCACCTGCGGTTCCAGCTCGTGGACCACGTACGCCACGTCCCCGCGAGGGTGGAAGACCACTTCCCGGGGACCGCTTCCGGGCCGCAGCGGCGTCTCGGTACGTACGCGGAGGGGCCCGCCGGCCGGATCGGGCGCGCACACGCGCACCGAGTCGGTGCCGAGGTCCACGCTGAGCACCCAGCGGCCGCTCGGATCGGGCGTCACGCAGTGGGCGTGCGGGCCGGCCTGTCGTTCGGGGTCGGGCCCGCGGCCGCGGTGGCCGAGGACGGCGGCGGGGCCCTCCAGCCCGCCGTCGCGCGAGACCGGGAGACTGCTCACGCTGCCCGAATCGTAGTTGGCGATGAGCAGCCGGTCCCCGACGACGCTCATGTGTGCGGGACCCAGGCCGTCGACGGGGACGGGCCGTCCGAGCGGGGCGAGACCGTCGGCGGTGATCCGGTATGCGGCCGCCAGCCCGTGATCGGTTCCGCCGGCGGAGTAGAGCACCTGCCGGTCGACGGACAGGGCCAGGCACGAGGCGTCCGCGGGGCCGGGACCGTCGGCAACGCTCAGCACGGTGAGCGCCCCCGTGACGGGGTCCACGGCCGCCGTGGTGATCCCGCGGCCTCCGCCGGAGGCGAACGAACCGATGTACGCGCGCTGTCCGACGCCCTGGTACGTGCTTCCCGCGCCGCCCACCGGGTGGTCCTCCCGCCGTCAGTCCGCTGCTACCGGGCGAAGCTAGCAGCCGGCTGCCACGAACTCGCGCCGACCGGGCCGGTGTGGGGCAGCAGGTCAGCCGCCGGGCCGTATCTGCCAGCGGCTGAGCCTCCACGACCGAGTCGGTCGCCGGTTCGGCGGGCACGCCGCCGCCGGCCCGCACGGCGCGCCGTGCTCCCGCGCCTGCCTCAGTGCGTCGTCGGGGCGCCGGGTGGGGGCGGCCCTCAGGGCCGGCGCCACCGGTCGTGGTCCATGTGCGACCCGGCCATGGGTCCCATCCGCAGCATGCCGCCGTCCACTGTCCAGGAGGCGCCGGTGACGTAGGAAGCTGAGGCTCCCGCCAGGAAGGCGATGACGGCGGCGACCTCGTGGGCGTCGCCCGGCCGGCCGGCGGGAATGCCCGGCCGGGGTTCGGTACGCACGTCCTCGTCCTCCTGGCCGGTCATGGGGGTCGCGATCTCTCCGGGAGCCACGGCATTCACGGTGATTCCGTGTTCGGCGAGTTCGAGTGCCATCACCTGCGTGAGGAGTCCCAGTCCGCCCTTGGCGGCGCAGTAGGGGCCGGCGCCGACGCGCGGCTGGTGTTCGTGGACGGAGGTGACGTTGACGATCCGGCCGCCTGTGCCCTGCCTGATCATGTGTCGGGCCGCCCGCTGACCGCACAACAGCGGGCCCACGAGGTCGACGTCGAGGACCTGGCGAACAGTGGCCAGGTCCAGGCTCAGGAAAGGGATGGCGGTTCCGGTGCCCGCGTTGTTCACGAGCACGTCGATGCGCCCGAGTCCCTCGGCGAGCCGGTCGATGACGTCGGCGGCGGCGGGAAGGTCGGTGAGGTCGAGCCGGGCGAGCACGGCGCGCCGGCCGCGCGCCCGAACTTCGTGCGCCGTGCGCTCGGCTCCCTCTTCGTCCTCGTGCCAGGTGATGCCGACGTCCAGTCCGGCCGTGGCCAGATGCACGGCGACGGCGCGGCCGATTCCGGAGTCGGAGCCGGTGACCACCGCCGTGGTGGGGGAAAAGCTCAAAGGGCTGATCATGGCCGCGCCTCCCGTCAGGGCCAGGAGGGTTCACGACGGGGCACCACGACCAGTTCCCCGACCACGCTCCCGGCGGGCACGGACAGCGCGTACATGACCGTGTCGGCGACGATCTCCGGACTCTGGAGCAGCGCGGTGTCGGCTTCCGGGAACCGGTCCATGATGAAGGCGGTCTCCATTCCGCCGGCGATGATCCCGGTGACACCGATCCCGGTGCAGTCCCGCTGCGCCTCCTTGAACAGGGTGTGGGTGAACGCCCGCAGCCCGGACTTGCTCGCCGCGTAGGGGCCCGCTTCCGTCCAGGTCCGGTTGGCGGCGGTGGAGAGGATGTTGACGATGTGGCCCCCGCCCGCGGCCACCATGCGCCGGTACGTCTGCAGGCACAGGTACATCGGGCCGAGCAGGTTGGTGGTCACCACGTGCTTGACTTCCTCCGCGGTCAGGTGCTCGACGGACTTCGACACGTCGACGGCCGCATTGTTGACGAGGACGTCCACCCGACCGCCGTCGGCCTCGACGTCCCCGAGGACGGCCGCCACCGCGTCGGGGTCACACACGTCCATCTCGACGAAGCGGGCACGGCCGCCCGCCACGACGAGGTCCGCGCAGAGCTCCTGAGCGAGGTCCTTGCGTACGTCGGCGACCAGGACGGAGGCGCCGGCTGCTGCGAGCCGCCGCGCGATGGCGGCGCCCAGACCCCGGGCCCCGCCGGTGACCAAAGCCTGCTTGCCCGTCAGGTCGACCTGTGCGGCGCTGTTCATGCTGTGCCTTGCCTTCCCTCGGTTCCGGCGGGCCGGCGCCGCCCCGGGAGGGGAGGGGGCCGGCGCCGTCGCGTCTTGTGGGACTCACTCTGCGCAGGGGCCGGGCACCGGGCGCGCGGGGTTAGGCCACCAGGCGGCGCCGGCGTTCCTTTCCGGGTACCCGGCCGCGTCCATGGGGCGGGCAGGGACTGGACTGCTGGGTCATGACGCCGGTCGGCCGCCCCGCTCGTACTCGCCCCGACCGGCGAACGGTTCTCGTACGGGTCCGGCGAGTGATCCGGCCGCGATACGCCGGTCCGGGTGCCGTAGTCGCCGGCCGGCCCGCTGTCCGCTGGGCGGCGAGCCGGTCGCCCGGGCCGTCACCAGGTCCACCGTCACCCGGGCCACTGCCGCCATCAGCTCCGCTGCGGGGCTGCACGCGCTGGGGCCGGCGTGTCGTCCGCGGCAGCGTTCCTCAGCTGGAGATGGCTTCGAGGAGATCTCCGACCTGGGGATCGGGCAGGGCACGGGCCACATCAGCCTGGGCGACGATGCCGACCAAGTCGTGACCATCGATCACTGGCAGCCGCCGTACGTGGTGCTCGGACATGGCGCGGAGGATCTCGGAGGCGTCGTCGTCGGCGTCCCGGTCGGTGAGCATGCCCTTGAGCTTGTGGTCGGTACCGCAGATCGGCAGCGCACCGATGTCGAGGCGTGCCATCTTCTGCGCCGCCTCCAGCACGGTGGATTCGGCATCGATGCATTCGGGTTCCGGCAGACTCTCGCCGGGCCCCAGCCCCTTATTCCCCCACCTACGCATGGACAGCCGCTGGTGCATCGGCACCGTGCCTCGTGCCGTACCGCCAGGTGCGAAGCTGTCGCGCAGGGCCGGTGCGGCGAGCCTCGTCCGCACCGAGCGGGCGCACGTCTCAGACCGCAGGCGTGAGGCGTGGACAGAACGCAGCGCGGTGGTCGAAGCGGGGTGTCAGGCGGTGGGTGCCGCGTCGGTGATCAGTGCCAGGAGGATCGGCAGGCCGCCCTCGGCCAGGGCACGCCGCTGCCGATCTGCTGGAGTGCCCTCGCGCAGCAGGCGGTGCGCCAGGGCGCTCACCTCCCGCAGATCCCCGGCGTCCTCCAGGACTGGTGCGATGTAGTGCATGAGCGCATGCACGACGTCACCACTGCTGTGCGGGTGGCCGGTGAGGTCCAAGAGCGTGCTGTTCAGGCCGTGGCGGGCCGCATGCCAGTTGCCCGCCTGCAGGATTTCCGGAGGGCACGGCGGTGGAGGTGGCTTTCCGGTCTTCTCGTCGGCAATCGCCGTGGCGACCAGTGCCCGAACCATGCCGGCGATCATCACCGCGTCGTCGGCCCGGAGCTGGACGTCGGGGCAGCGGACCTCCACGGTGGGGTACCGGTCGGACAGCCTGGCCTGCCAGTACACCTGCCCTCGGTCGGCGATCACACCGGACTGCACGAGCGCGTCCAGGCGCCGCCCGTAATCGGCGAGCCCGGCGAAGTGCGGGGGCGGACCGCTGACCGGCCACCGGCCGAAGACGACGGTGCGCCAACTTGCGAAGCCGGTGTCCCGACTGTCCCAGAACGGCGAGTTCGCGGACACGGCCAGCAGGGTCGGGAGCCACGGCCGGATCCGATTCAGCACGGCCACCCGGGTGTCCGCGTCGGGAATGCCCACGTGGACGTGCATCCCGCAGATCAGCTGCTCGTCGACCAGTTGTCGCGCCTCGCCCTGCATCCGCAAGTACCTGGGTTTACGCGTGACCGGCACGGCCGAGGTTCCTCGCACCGGCGCCGCTCCCGTCGCCGCGATCCGGCAGCCGTGCACCTCGGCAGCCGATGCCAGGGCGTGTCGCAGCCGCAGCAGATGGCCTCCGACCTCATCAAGCCGGCGACAGACGGGGGTGGCTACCTCGATCTGGGCCTGGAGCAGCTCCTCCTGCACCTCGCCCTCCTCCGCGAGGAGACCGATACCGGCCGTACCGCGCACTTCTTCCACGAGCGGAGCGGGGATGCCCGCTGGGCCGACCAGCAAGTACTCTTCCTCGACTCCCACCGTGAGCATGTCCTGCGGCTACCCGCCCGTTCTTTGATCACCCCAGCAGGGACGGTCAGGCGGTGGGCCGGGGTCTGCGACCCGCACGTCGACGTCCTGGGGCACTGCACGCGGGACGGATCATCGCGCGGGCCAGTACCGCGGCGGAGATCAACTGCCGTGGAAACCGACGCCACGCCCACGCCCCCGGACAGCAGGGCAGGCTCCGCCGCTCATCCGACGGGCGCCGCGGCGGTGAGGGCCTGCCTCCGTACTAGGACAGGCCGTAGACCTGCGACCCGTCGACAAGGGGGATCGAAGTGGCCTCGAATCGACCTCGCGAGACCCCCTGAGCCAAGAGAAGGCCTAGGTGCGGCCCAGGTGGACGTGGATGGTCTTGCCGCCCTGTTCCCCGAGGTGACGCACGTCGACCTCTGTGCCGAGTCGGTTGACGAGGTGCCAACCCCATCCGCCTTCACCCCGCTGACCGGGGTTCTTGAGTCGGGGATCGGCACTACTGGTGTCGCTGACATCGACGTCCAGCCCGCCGTCGGGTGTCCTGTGCAATTCCAGCACGCAGCCCCCGGACGTGTGGCGGACGGCGTTGGTGACCAGCTCGCTGATCACCAACAGGGCCGTATCGCATGCGACGGGCGTGAACGCGCGGGCACCCGCGTGGGACGGCCGCAGGAAGCCGCGCGCTGCACTCCTGGCAGCAGCCGCGGCACCCGGACCGTTCAGCTCCAGGTGCACGAGGGGGAGGGGCATGGGTCGGCTCCGAAGGCTTCGACGGGTCCAGGGGCGCACTGGGCGACGCCCTCCGTTGTGCCCCTGCCCGTTCCTGCCCGGCCCAGTCGCACACGCCGGCGGATACGGCGGCCATCAGGCCGGCGGGCTCTCACGTCACTCGTCCTGCTCAGCGTCCGCGGGCACCTTGCCGCGTAGGGGCAGCGGGACGCCTCGTGGGGTGAGGGCGGCGGGAAGCATGCCGCCGGCGGTGGCCGGCACGGCCTTGCCGCAGGCTCCCCCACAACGCTCCGTCTCGCTTGTCCCGGGACACGCGGGACGGAAAGGTCTCACCCGCCCCGGGCCCCCCACCGCCGGAATCCGTCCCGCCGTGCCGGTCGCTTTCGCGGCGAGGGAGGACGAGGATGGAGCAGGGGCCGCCGGTTGGAATCGAGGCGCGCGATGGCTCGTGACGCTGCGGAAGCAGCGCGGCAGTGACCGCGGAGGAGACCGTCCCGGCGGGGCCGGAGGGTCTGGGGCCCGTTCTCGCTTGGGTGCTCGAGCGCTCCCACGGTGCGTCCGCACTGCAGTTGCCCAGGGTGATCGGCGAGGCCGCCCGCCGGCTCGGGATCATGCGGACCCGTCTCTACCTGGCCGACCTGCAGCAGCGGCGGTTGCTGCCGCTGCCCCAGCCCGACCTCACGGCCGAGGAACGGGAAGGTCTCGACGTGGACAACTCCCTCGCCGGTCTGGCCTACCGCACCCAGGAAGTGCAGTCGACGCGTGGCGGGGACACGAGCTGGTTCCCCATGGTCGACGGCGTCGAGCGGATCGGCGTCATGCAGGCCCTCACCTCCAGCCCCGACCCCGGGCTGCCGGAGGCCGGCCGGGCGCTGGCGAGCCTGGCCACCCTCCTGGTGGTATCGAAGTCCACCCACCACGACCCGCTCGTCCAGCGGCAGCGCGTACGGCCGGTGACCCTCCAGGCCGAACTGCTGTGGGCGTTCCTGCCGCCCCGGACCATCGGCACCGACCTGGCCACTTCCTCCGCCGTACTGGAGCCGGCGTACGACATCGGGGGCGACGCCTTCGACCACAACTTCATCGACGAGGTCCTTCACCTGACGCTGGTCGACGCGATGGGCCACGACCTCGCTTCCGGGGGCGCCAGCGCCGCCGCTCTCGCCGCGTGCCGCTCCACCCGCCGCTCGGGCGGCAACCTCCCCCACATCGCCTGCGCCATCGACCGCACCCTGGCCCAGTGGATTCCGAACCGGCTCATGACCGCCGTCATCGCCGAACTCGACACCGTGCAAGGGGACTTCACCTGGATCAACTGCGGCCATCCGCCGCCGCTCCTCATCCGCGACGGCCACGTTCTGCAGAACGCCCTCGAACGCCCGGCCCATCTCCCCCTGGGCTTCGGCTTCCACACCCCCGACCCTCCGGCACAGGAACACCTGCGGCTCCAGCCCGGGGACCGCGTCCTGATGTACAGCGACGGCATCACCGAAGCGCGCTCCCCCGAGGGCGACCTCTTCGGCGAGAAACGCCTCGCCGACACCGTCATCCGCTCCACCGCCTCCGGCGACAACGCCCCCGAAGCACTGCGCCGCCTCGTCCGCAACGTCCTCACCCACCACCAGCACCACCTGCACGACGACGCGACGATCCTGCTCATCGAATGGCACCCCTCCCCCCGGGCACACTGACCACGCGGCTGCTCGGGACCCGCGGTGACGACGGCGGCGCCAGCCGGGGTCGGTGCCCTCCATCAAGGCCCGTTTCGCATACCGGTCGACGGCGGCTCCGGCCGGAAGAGCGAGGAGGAACCGGGAGAGCGAGGAGGAAGGTGGACAACCCATGAAGTGATTCACTTCGTCACTTTGTGCGCGTGATCGCGTTATGTGTGGCATCTCTCCTTCATGAAGCAGGCCACCATGACAAACGTGACGGGCTCTCATGCTCGCTGGGCCGTAGCGACGGTCCTTCTGTTGGCGTGTCTCGGATGTCTGCCGCTCAGCCACCTGGTGGGCGGTCTGCGAGACATGCGCCGCTCTCGCGCGCATGACCACTCCCAGACCCGCACCAATTGCCCCGGCAGCGTCGGGAGGCCGGCCGGCTGCAAACCTCGCCCTGCCTC
This sequence comes from Streptomyces virginiae, assembly GCF_040638905.1. Lineage (GTDB taxonomy): Bacteria > Actinomycetota > Actinomycetes > Streptomycetales > Streptomycetaceae > Streptomyces > Streptomyces virginiae_B. The sequence continues at coordinate 245,665 of NZ_JBEZYV010000001.1, forward strand.
TCGACCGTCCAGCCTAGAGTTGAGCCGATTCCGGCCCACCTGTCGGACACCACGGGGGTCGGGAGCGAGCATCGCACCCGACCTCGTCCTCTACGAACAAGCAGGTCAGCGCACCCGTCCGCGTGCCTTCAGGGGCACCGGCGGGAGTTGCGGAGCAGGGATCGGAGGGCCGTCGTAGCCCTTCACTTCGCCGTACCTCGTGCCTTCCATCCAGTCCGTGCGCGCCTGCACGATCTCCTCGTTGGAGCGCCCGATCCAGTTCCAGTACATCTCGGTGCAGCACGACGTTTTCGCAGGTCAAATAGGTTCCGGATCGCTGACGGTCAGCAAACTGTCAGCATCGGAATCCGAGGACGCCTCAGCGATGGCCGCCAAGACGCTCCCACGAGGCATGGGCAGCTTCTTCAAGGAGTGCGAGCACTCCCCTCCCGGTGGGCCAAGTGCCCCCACCCCTACAAGGCCCGCTACAGGGACACCGGCGGCAGACAGGCCGAGGAGTCGGGGTTCGCCACGGAGGACGAGGCGATCAACCGTTTGACCACTCTCCGGCCGGCGCCTACGGGAGCGGGCGGCGGCAGGAACCCGGACCGGTGGGTCAGAGCTTGGTGAAGCACATGGTGTAGTCGAACCCGCGGGACGCCGTGTGCTGGATGCCGTAGTCGAACTTCGGCCCGCACTTCATGCCCTCGCCGGGCAGGATCTCGCCGGTCTTGTACTGGGCCTCCGCCGAACCGCAGTCGACAATCGTCGGCACCGGCTTGCCCTGCGGGTCCTGCACCTTGACGCAGTCGCCGACCTTCGGCTCGTGAGTCTTGTCCTCTTCGTGCTGGGCGACAGCCGCGGCTTCCTTCTTCGCCTGGCCGCCGTTGGGGTTGGTGTTGTAGTCGTACACCCAGTAGCCGACACCACCAACTATCGCCAGGAAGATGACCATGGTGAGCAGCAGCTGGAGCACGTTCCCTTGCCGCGGCCGGTTCGGGCCCACAGGCGCCGGCTGCTGGGGCTGCCCATAGGGCTGCTGGTAGGACGGTGGTGTGGACATGGTGACCCCCATGGATCAGATACGGCACGGGAAGGGTCGCAGTGACGACCGTGCGCAGGTTACCGTCTGTGACTTACGGCCGATCAACCGCCTTGGCGTTCCCAACTGCGGTGTGCGGACACTACGGTTGGCCCAAGCTCGTTGCAGGGGAAAGACGTAGGAGCCCGGGCGCCGGCGCCAGATGGGTGATGACTAGTTCCGCCGCGACCAGGCGTAGCCGAGGGACTCGGCCAGCTCCCGGTCCCCGCCCTGGATGGGCCAGGCGCCCCACGCACCGGCTCTTCGGACCCGCGCGGAGCCTGAAGCGTTCGGCCTCCCGGGAGGAACGGGAGCGAACCGCCAGGGCATCGTCCCGGGTGGCCTACTCGTGGTCGGTGCAGAGGTGGGTAGTCAGGGCCACGCAGGCCCACTCTTCCCAGGCGTCGGGGGACCAGCCCCGGTCGCGGACAAAGATCAGGTATAGCTCCGGACTGAGCAGCCCGTACAGCAGGTCGGCGGCGCGGGCGGTATCGACGTCGGGGCGCGCGTCGGGCTTGGAGGTCAATGCCTTCGCTGCGGCGTGCTGGACGGTATAGCGCGGGTCAGGGCCGGCGGGCCACTGCGCGGCGATCTCCGGGTCCGTGGCCGCCGCAGCCGCGATCAGCGGCATGATCGGGGCGACACGGCCAAGGATGTCGCGTACACCCCGCACGTGGATGCGCAGTTGCCCGGCCGCAGTGGGTTCGGCGCACGCCGCGCGGAACCAGTCTCGGTCCATCGTGGAGACCGGCTCGGCGTCGCCCGCGATCGACGTGTCGACGACGTCCTTGAACAGCGCGCGCTTGTTGCGGAACACGAAGTACACGGTCTGGACTGCCACGCCCGCGCGATCCGCAACCTCCTGAAGGCTTGTCGCACCGTACCCCTGCGCGACGAACAGCTCCCGCGCCGCCGCAACGATCTTCTCGCGGGTACGCCGCGAGCGCTCAACCCTCTTGTCGGGGCGCTTGACGTTCTGTCCGTCGGATCCCTTGACCACATCCATGCCGAGAGTCTATCTCTAGAGTCAAACATTAGAGGTGGACTCTAATTTCTTGGAGGGTAGCGATGAGTGAGACTCGGACTGCTGCAGAGCTCGACCAAGAGGCTTCTGTGCGCGGTGTGTTGGAGGACTTCTACCGAGACGGTAAGCCGCCGTGGGACAGCGGTGTCACGCCGCCCGAGCTCGTGGCTCTGATAGAGGGGCCCGGCGCGTTAATGGCGGGCCGGGTGCTCGAACTCGGCTGTGGCACCGGGACCAACGCCGTGTACCTGGCCCAGCACGGCTGGCAGGTGACCGCCATCGACCTGGTCGACCGCGCAGTCCGGCAGGCGAGGGAGAAGGCCGCCGCGGCCGGAGCGGACATCACGGTGCTGTGCGCGGACGCCACCCGACTCGACGAGGTGGGCGCGCCCGGGCCGTACGACCTGTTCTTCGACCTGAGCTGCTACTGCGGGATTCCACCGCACCGCCGCGACGGCTACGCCGCCGGCGTCACCAAGCGTGCCGCCCCCGGTGCACGATTGCTGATGTTCGGGTACGGGCCCGGGGCGTTTGACGACTCGTGGTCCGGCGTCACTGCGGACGAACTCAACACCAGGTTCGCTGGGTGGCAGCTGGCTGACGTGACGCCGGGCACGAACCCGGTCCCGACTTTCTGGTTCACACTGCGCCGCGCCGCCGCATGAGTTGAGGCTGCAAGAGAAGCAGTGTGACTCCGATCATGTCGGATTGCATCTCTGACCAGCGGGAACATAGCGACACCGCCCGAGGCGGAGGCCGCGTCGGCAGGCATGGATGACCGGTTCCTAAACGAGCTCGTGGCCATGCCGTCTGTTGTCAGGCTGCGGCGATGGGGGTGAGGTCGGCTTGGAGCCGGCGGATCGCGCCTTTGCTGCTGTTCCAGTCGGCACCCCCTGGGAGGGCCTGCTGGGGATGCGGGGTGCCCACGGCGGCGTGCAGGTGGGCGGCGGCCTTTGCCGCGACGGTACGGTCAGCGGGCGTCACGGCCCACGCCTGATCCCGAATCAGCCGTCCGGCCTCCTCCACCAGTCCTTCGATATCCGACCACCATGTGTCCGCGCCCGTCACGCACGCAGTCGGTGAGCGCGCCCACCGACTGGCGGGCTGCCGGTGCGCTCACCGGCGCCGCCGGCCGGGGAGCGCACTCGCGCTTGACCGTGTAGTCATGCCGTAGTGGTTGCCGCCACGTCGTCCCAGGCCAGCGAGGCGATACGCCATCCTGCCGGAGTTCGAAGGAACTGGGTGGTCTTGTGGCCGGAGCCCTGGAACGCCTCACCATGGTGGATGCCGGACTTGCGGTATCGGCTGAGCCGGTGCGCTATCGATCCGAGAATCTCGGTACTTTCGGATACCTCCCATTCGGAGAACTCCGTCAGCGTTCCGTCCGTGAGCATCTTCTGGCGGGGTTCGATAAAGGCGTCGAGGTCGTAGATCACGGGCTCGCCCCCGACGTTCGAGATGATCCTGCCCTGGGGGATGAAGACGTCGCGGATGACGTCGAGATCAGGACGTCTGCCGCGGGTGTTGGTAAACGCGCCGGCGAACACTGCCATCAGCCGATCGAGCTCGGCCTTGACACCGGCCTCGGGCGCTTCGGACGCCTCACCGGGGCAGGGCCATTCCTCGGAAAGGACTGACCAGACTTCGCTGTCGTGCCGCACACCGCGGTGGGCAGAGCGCCGCCGCAGCACTCCTTCACGGGTCATGCCCAACCGGCGTGCGACATCGACGCTGCGGGTGTTGCCCGCCGCGACCCACCATTCGACGCGGCTCATCCCCCGTGTACGGAAGGCCCAGTCGATCAACGCCCGGCAGGCCCGGGTGACCAGACCCCGCCCCTCCCCCGCCCGCTCCAGCCAGCAGCCGATCTCGCAGACCCCGGAGGCACTGTCGAAGCGGGTGAACATCACCCCGCCGACCAGTGTGCTGTCGAGCCAGATCCCGTAGATCCGGCCGGTGTCCAGGGCCGCACGGTCGGCATAGCGCTGGAGGGTGGCCGCAGCCGAGTCACCGTCGGTGCTCAACGCAGCCCAGGGTATCCACGGATCCACAATGTCCCGTGCGCGGTCCATATGAGCGAGGAATTCCTCGGCCTGCCAAGGCTCGAGGGAGCTGAGTTGGGCCCGGTCGCCGAGCGGCATGGTGAACATGGAAGCCTCACTCTCGGGTGCGTAACAAGCGTTCGGTACGTAAGCTAGCAGCATGCCACCCGCACCCGGAGACCGAGAAGCCCGCCGCCAGGACGTTTCCGAGGCGGTCTGGCGCGTCATGGCCGAGAAGGGATTCGGTGGCCTGACCCTGCGTGCGGTCGCCGCCACCATGGACGTCTCGACCGGAATGCTCATGCACTACTTCCCGACGAAACGAGCCCTGATCCAACATGCCTTGGACCTGCTGGAGCACCGCACCGCACACAGGCCCCGCCGCGCACGTCCCGGACCCGGCCTCGCCACCGTACGCGCCGCCCTCCTGGACATTCTGCCGCTGACCTCGGACGACACTGCCCGCAACCGCATCTGGGTCAGTTCCTGGGACCTCTCCCTCGCCGACGAGGAACTGGCCAGGCAGCAGGCCGACCGATACACCCGCCTCCGCTCGGCCATCAGCCCCCACTTCGAGTCCGCGCGCGACCTCGGCCAGCTGCCCGCGGACGCCGATCCGGAACAACTGGCGGCAGCCGCCGTCGCCTTCACGCACGGCCTCGTCGTGCAGGCCCTCTTCGACCCCGGCCGATTCCCTGAAGATGTACAGATCGCCATGCTCGACGACTTCCTCACTGCGATCGCAAGGCCACGGGTCGACAGCAACGGCAGCCGAGCCGCCCCGGACCGAAGCGAGATCGTTCTGACCAAGCAGGACCTTCGTGAGATCGCCGCGTTCGCTGCGGCCTGTGCTGAGGCGGCGCTTGAGGTGTTCGAGGCCGATCAGCCGGACGACTCACGGCCTCGAGACGCCATCAGTGCCGCGTGGGAGTTCGCTCGGGGCGGCGAACGCGGGAAGTCGCTGCGCGACACCGCATCCGCCGCCCTCAAAGCGGCCAAGGACGCGGACACTGCCGCTGCCCGAGAGGCAGCGTGGGCAGCGATGTCTGCGGCAGGAGCCGCCTACCTGCATCCTTTGGCCAAGGCCACCCAGGTCAAGCACATCCTCGGAGCCGGCGCCTACGCGGCCAGAGCAGCCGAACTCGTCGCCGGCGAGGACCGGACCGTTGGTGCCGAAAGCATCAGGCAGACGGTGCATCGTGCGACACCAGTCGTCATCGACGTACTCAAACGCTTCCCGGCAGCGCCGAGTGGCGGCGGACGCGTTGGCGAGTTGATCCGCATGCTGGACGCTGACCTTCGCTCACTCACCATCGCTGACTGACTTTCAGCGACCAGCCGGACCGGCGCCCTGACGGGTGAGGGCGCGCCCACGGTGAGCCGGTCCAGGCGCTCGTACAGGGCACAGATGAGGCTGGCCCGGTCGCGGGCGGAGCACATGGTTCCCTCCGGTGCGGCCAGGAGACGGTCGGCGTCTGCTTCGAGCACTACACCAGCACCGGCCCGGACCAGCTCTCCGGCGGCATCGCGGCCAAGCTGAATCCGGGCCTGGCGCTGCTGGCCGACCCGAGGTCCTACTGCGTCAGTGCCGAGCCGGCTGCGGCTCCGCCGCCGGGATGCCGGTGGACGGTCGACGCATACGAGCATCGAGCGAGTAGGCACCCGCGCCCACGATCAGCAGGAAGAGGCTGCCGCACAGTTGGGCGAGGTCGGTGCGGGACTCGTGGATGAAGGCCCACCAGCCTGACTTGCCGGTGAACAGCGGCGCGTTGCCCCACAGGATGGGCAGCTTGGTAATGAGCAGGGCGCCCACCATGTCGACGACCATGGGGACGGCGGCGAGCCGGGTGAGCAGTCCGGCCAGGATCAGCACGCCGCAGCCGATCTCGAAGACCCCGTCCAGGGGGCCGAAGAACCCTGGGGCCGGGATGCCGGCCTTGTCGAAGCGGCCGGTGCCCAATTGGTCGGGGTAGAGGAACTTCTGAATGCCCTCGAAGAGGAATACCGCCCCGACGTAGAGGCGGATGAGGATCGTCGCCGAGGGCGCGTCCGTGGAGGTCAGCCGGGTCTGCCAGTCATTGAGCTGCGTCATACGACGATGTCTCTCTGCCGTCGGGGATGTACCGGTTGGCGACATCGTCCCGCGGGGCAGACCGGCGTCGACGGCTCTGCGTATCTCCGGTGTGGCGAGTGGCCGGGCTACGCTTCCCGGCGCCCGGTGACCGTACGGCGGATGCCGTAGGCAGCGGCGCCGACCGCCAGCACAGCGGCACCGGAGATCACGGAGGAGAGGGGCAGGGCGAAGGCCAGGATCAGGCAGCCGGCCAGGCCGGCCACCGGGATGATCCGGGCGGGGCGGCCCTCGGCCGGGCTGAGTGTCCAGGCAGAGGCGTTGGCGATGGCGTAGTAGGCCAGTACGCCGAAGGAGGAGAAGCCGATCGCCCCGCGTACGTCCGTCGTCGCCGCGAGCACGGCCACCACCGCCCCGACCACGAGTTCGGCGCGGTGGGGCACCTTGTACCGCGGGTGGACGGCGGCAAGGGCGTGCGGCAGGTGCCGGTCGCGGGCCATGGCGAGGGTGGTGCGGGAGATGCCGAGGATCAGCGCCAGGAGCGAGCCGAGCGCGGCGACGGCAGCGCCGACGCGCACGACCGGAGCCAGCCAGTCCACACCCGCCGCCCGGACCGCGTCCGACAGCGGTGCGGTCGCGCCCGCCAACTTCACGGGGCCGAGCACCGTCAGGACGGCGACCGCGACGAGGACGTAGACGCCCCAGGTGATGCCCAGGGCCAGCGGGATGGCCCGGGGGATGGTGCGGGCCGGGTCGCGGACCTCCTCGCCGAGGGTGGCGATGCGCGCGTACCCGGCGAACGCGAAGAACAGCAGGCCGGCGGCCTGGAGCACACCGCCGAACGTAGCGTCCGAGCCGATGTCCAGGCGGACGGCATCCGAGGTGCCGGAGGTGAACAGAGCGACCACCACGGCGGCCAGCACGGCCAGGGCAGGGGCGCCCCCAGGTGCCGGTTGCGCTGATCAGGGCCCGGGCCGTCCACGTGCCGGAGTCCGTCTCGACACGGAGGAAGGGTCCGTCGTCGTGGACGGTCTCGACGCGCACACCCCGCTGGACGGGGAGCTCGTACCGCTTCTCGTAGTCGGCGAGGTACTCCGGGACGTGCCCCAGGTCCGGGAAGGTCTTTTCTGCCTGGGCCGGCATGAGGCGTCCGGGCAGGGACGAGTAGGCGGCGGGCGAGAACAAGTGCAGGGAGTCCCAGCCGTGCTGCCAGGCCCCACCGGGGGTGGCCTGGGCGTCGAAGACGGTGAAGTCGATGCCCGCCCGGCGCAGGTAGTAGCCGGCGGCGAGCCCTGCTTGGCCGCCGCCGACGACCACCACGTCCGCGTGCCGCGTCATGCGGCGGACTGCCCGCTGTCGGTTTTGGAGCGCATGAAGATGACCGCCACCAGGGCCAGGCCCACAACCACACCCACCAGCTGCATGGCGATGAAGCCCGCCACCGATGCGGGGGCGATGCCCGCGAAGGTGCCGGTAAAGGCGCGGCCGATGGTCACGGCCGGGTTGGCGAAGGAGGTGGAGGAGGTGAACCAGTACGCGGACCGATGTACGAGGCGACGGCGACGGGTGCGAACCGGAGCCGGTCGGTGCGGGCCAGGCCGAAGATCAGCAGGATCAGGCCGGCGGTCGCCACGACCTCGCCGAGGAGTAGGTTTCCGGCGGAGCGGTCGTGGGTGGACCACTTCACCAGCGGCTCGCCGAACATCGCGTCCGCGAGGATGGCGCCCGCGATCGCACCGGCGATCTGAGACGGCACGTACACGGCGAGCTCGCGGGGGGGGTGACGCCGGCGCCGCCGCGGCGGGCGGTCCACCACTCGGCCAACGTGACGGCCGGGTTGAAGTGGGCACCGGAGACCGGGCCGAGCAGGGTGATGAGCACGCCGAGGCCGAAGACGGTGGCCAGGGAGTTCGCCAACAGCTGCAGGCCGACGTCCTGGGTGAGTTCGGTGGCCTGGATACCGGAGCCGACCACGACCGCGACCAGCGCGGCGGTGCCGCCGAGTTCGGCGGCGGCGCAGGCGATCAGCGGGGTGCGGGGCGGGGTCGCGCCGGGCGCGGGCTGAGGCGACGCGTCGGCGGCTATGACAGCCTCCGCTGCGGGGGCGGGGGCGGCGACGGGCTCGCACTCACGCGATCCCGCTTCCGGCATCAACAGAGGTCAGCGCACACGACCCCGAGGTTTCAGGCGAGTTGTGGGAAGCTCTGGAGCCGGAATCGGAGGGCCGTCGTAGCCCTTGACCTCGCCGTAGCGGGTCCCGTTCATCCAGTCTTCGCGGGCCTGTGCGATGTCCTCTTGGGACCGTCCGATCCAGTTCCAGAACATCACGATCTCCTCCTCGAACGGCTCGCCGCCCAGGAGCATCAGGCCCGCGTCCGAGGCTGCGCGCAGGGGGAGTTCCGTACGGCCGCAGCCGAGGTAGAGCATCGAGCCCGGGAGGACCGGGACGCCGTCGACGTGGGCTTCGCCCGACATCGACAGGACGGCGTACTCGAAGTCCGGGTCCAGCGGGAGGCGGGTCTGCGTGCCCGCCGCCAGGGCCAGGTCCGCGCCCACGATCGGGGTGTACGCCGTGCCGGGCGAGGTGGCCGCGTCCAGGGTGCCGAGGATCACCGTCGCCGTCAGGCCCGGGGCCGTCACCCGCGGCAGGTCCGCGTGGTGCTGGAAGTGCGGTTCCACGTTGCGGTGGGCGTCGGGCAGGGCCACCCACAACTGGGCGCCGTGCAGGAAACGCGCGTGCGGGCGCGGGCTCTCCTCGGAATGGCTGATGCCGCGGCCGGAGGTCATCAGGCCCAGCTCGCGCGGGCGGATCGTCTCCAGGCTGCCGACGCTGTCACGGTGCAGCACCTCGCCCTCGTGGAGCCAGCTCACCGTCTGGAGCCCGGAGTGCGGGTGCGGCGCGACCTGCATGCCGGGCTCGTCGGCGATGTCGTCCGGACCGTAGTGGTCCACGAAGCACCAGGCGCCCACCATGCGGCGGCCCAGGTTCGGCAGGAGTCGGCGTACCTCGGTGGACTCCCCCAGCTTGACCGTGCGCGGGCTGAGGAGCTCGCGCACCGGTTCGGCCACGACGAATCCGCGGCCGCCGCAGGCGGAGAGAGCGGGCTGGCGATCGAGATTGCTCATGGGCACAACCTAGCCCCGCCGGGGCGGCCGTGTTGAGTGGAATGTTCCGGAGGCCAAGCGTGTTCGAGGCAGCGGACGAACCACCTGAACGAACCACCTGAACGGCGGAAGGAACACGATGAACGCGCCGGAGGAGTACTTCGAGCACGGGACGGCAGCCGAGCGCTGGGCGCGCGCCCAGCTCTTCTTCGAAGCGCGGGAGTACGCGACGGCCGCCCGCATCCTGGAGCCGCTGGCGGGCGGGGCCCCCGAGCAGCTCGCCCCGCGGCTGCTGCTGGCCCGTGCCTACTACCACTCCGCCCAGCTCTCCCGCGCCGAGCGCGAGCTGCGCGCCGTACTGGAGCGCTGGCCGGTGGAGGACTACGCCCGGCTCATGCTCGGTCGCACTCTGGAGCGCATGGGGCGGCCCGGCGAGGCCCGTCCCCACCTGCGGATGGCGGCCGCGATGGCCGGCGAGTTCCCCGAGTAGCCGCCGTACTGCGACGGCCCGGCCCGTGCGTGCGGGGCCGGGCGGCCTCCTCGGTTAGCCTGGGGGCACGATGAACCGTCTGACCACGCCTTTCGGCTCCTACGAGCTCACCCGCTTCCCCGAGGACCCGCGCGACCGGCTCCGCGCCTGGGACGCCGCCGACGAGTACCTGCTGCGCCACCTCGACTCCGGTACGGGGGAACACGGTCCGGTGGACCTGGCCGGCGCCGGGCAGATCACCATCCTCGGTGACCGCTGGGGAGCGCTGACGACGGCGCTGGCCGCGTACCGCCCGACGCAGATCACCGATTCCTACCTCTCCCGGGCCGGTACCGCGGCGAACCTGGACCGGGCCGGGATCGGCACCGCCAAGTCCACGGTGCGGCTCCTGACCACGCAGGACCCGCCGCCCGAGCGGATCGACGTACTCCTCGTGCGCGTACCCAAGAGCCTGGCGCTGCTGGAGGACCAGCTGTACCGGCTGGCGCCGCACGTGCACGCGGGCACCGTCGTCGTCGGCACGGGCATGGTCAAGGAGATCCACACCTCCACCCTCAACCTCTTCGAGCGGATCCTCGGCCCGACCAGGACCTCGCTCGCCGAGAAGAAGGCCCGGCTGATCTTCTGCACGCCGGGCGCCGCCACCGCGACGCGGGGCGAAGACCCGTGGCCGGTGACGTACAAGCTGGACCAGGACGCGGGCTCGGGCGCCGGCCTGACCGCCGTCAACCACGCCGGCATCTTCTGCGCCGACCGGCTCGACGTGGGCACCCGCTTCTTCCTGCAGAGCATCCCGACCAACACCAACGGCGCCCGGGTCGTGGACCTGGGCTGCGGCAACGGCATCGTCGGCACGGCCGTCGCCGTCGCGGACCCGCGGGCCGAGATCGTGTTCACCGACGAGTCGTACCAGGCGGTCGCCTCGGCGAAGGCGACGTTCCGCGCCAACGTGCACCGCGAGCGCGAGCGGGCCGACTTCCTCGTGGGTGACGGCGTCGCCATGCTGGACCCCGGCTCGATCGACCTGATCCTGTGCAACCCGCCCTTCCACTCCCACCAGGCCACCACGGACGCGACGGCGCTGCGCATGTTCGCCCAGTCGCGCAAGGTGCTGCGCCCCCGCGGCGAGCTGTGGGTCGTCGCCAACCGGCACATGGGCTACCACACCCACCTGCGCCGGCTCTTCGGCAACAGCGAAGTCGTCGCGAGCGAGCCGAAGTTCGTGGTCCTGCGGGCGGTCAAGGAGGAACGTCCGCGGCCCGCACGCCCTATGTGACCTGCCGGTACGTCCTACACTCTGGCGCGTGAGCAGCCAGGTGGAGGACGGAAGCGGTGGCGGGCGCTACCGCCGGGAGGACGTGGCCCGGGCGGCCGGCGTCAAGGTGCGCAACCTGCGCTACTACCAGGAGCGCGGGCTGCTCCCGCCGCCGCGCCGGGAGGGCCGGATCGCCTGGTACTCCGACGACCACCTGACCCGGCTGCGGCTGATCAACGACCTGTTGGGGCGCGGCTACACGGTCAACGGCATCTCGGAGCTGCTCGGCGCGTGGGAAGACGGCGGCGGCCTGTCCCAACTGCTGGGTCTGGAGCAGGAGATGACCCGCGACTGGGTGCAGGACGAGCCGGTGACGATGACCCGGGCCGCGCTGCGCGAGCTGTTCGGCCCGACGGCCACCGCCGAGGACACCCGGCGTGCGGCGGAGCTCGGCTACCTCACGGTCGACGGCGACCTGGTCACGTACCCGAGCCGGCGTCTGCTGGAGGCGACGCTGGCGCTGGTGCGGCAGGGGGTGCCGCTGGCGGAGATCCTGGACGCCGGGGAGTTCGTACAGGCGCAGGCGGCCGCGCTCGCGGACCGGTTCGTCGGCCTGTTCCGGCGGCATGTGATCGGTGCGGAGGGACTGGAACTGCTTTCGGCCAGCCGGCTCCAGCACATCACGGCGGCGGTGAAGGCCCTGCGGCCGGTGGCCAGCGAGGTCGTGGCCACGGAGTTCGCGCGGGCGATGGCCCGGCGGGTGGACGCGGAGGTCGCCGAACTGCTGCGTACGGACCAGTAGGAGTCGGCTCAAAGGGTGCGCTCGCACAACCTTGCCAACCACCATTGGCACTCTTACATTCAACTCGTCGGTAACAACGGTGCACAGCCGAAATAAGGGACGATCCCATGACCGGTTCCCCCCACTTATCCGACGAGCACAGCGCATCCGGCCGCGTCCGCTGGCGCCGGTTCGCCGTCCTGACCGTTCCCGCCGTCGCGGTGACCGCCGGCCTCGGCATCGCCCTCGCCCAGGGCGTGCTGGCCGCCTCTTTCGCCGTGTCGGGACAGCAGTTCAAGGTGTCGGCGAGCAGCCTGGAGGGCGAGGGCTTCGCCCAGTACGGCGGCGTCGACGTCAACGCCCGCGACGAGCTCATCCCGGTGGCCGTCACCGCCATCCGGGAGGCCAAGCTCCAGAACCTCTGCCAGTCCGTCGTCACCACGCTCCCCGTGGTCGGGGACATCTCGCTCAACCTGACCGCGGGCGGGAAGACCCCGGTGGAGGCGAGCAACCTCTTCGTCGACGCGACCCAGCTCGCCGGTGACGCCGTCTTCAGCAACATCGAGATCGGGCGCGACGCTTCGACCCTCGACAAGGGGCCGGCCGACGCGCAGGGCATGCAGGACCTCTTCGCCCAGCAGGCCGACACGGTCCGCATCACCGGTCTCCAGCAGACGGCGTGGGCGACGAACGCCGGCACCTTCAAGCTCTCCGGGCTCAGCATGAACGTCAGCAAGGGCAAGAAGGAATGCTTCTGAGCCGCCGTCAGCGGTGGCGGCGGTGGCGGCGCAGCAGGCCCTTCTGGGGCGGGCTGTTCGCGATCCTGGCCGGGGCGTGGATCTGCGTCCTCCCACTGGCGCCGTTGAAGATCATGCTCCAGCAGGGGGTGGCGGGGATCCCGTCCGTCCTGATGGGCATCGTGATGGTCGTGCTGGGCCTCACCGCCTGGTTCTCGCCGCCCCAGCGCGGTCTCGCGGGTGTCCTCACCACCCTGATCGCCACCGCCGCGCTGGTCCTGTCGAACCTGGGCGGCTTCCTGATCGGCACCCTCCTCGGCATCCTCGGCGGCGGCCTGATGTTCGCCTGGCAGCCGTACGCCGCCCAGCGCGCCGACGGCGGAACCGGGGCCGGGACCGGGGCGGAGCCCGACCCGGCTCCGGCTCCGGCTGCGGTCGCGGTCCCGGCATCGGACAAGGGCCGGTCCCAGGACCTGGACGAGACCCCGGTCTCGGCTCCGGTCCCGCCCCGGGCTTCCGCCCCGGTCCCGCCCCGAAGCGCGCCCCCGCCCCCCACCCCGCACTCCGATCCCCAAGGAGCACAGCCATGAGCCGCACACGTACCGCGCTCGCCCTCGGGACGGCCGCCGCCGGCGCCATAGCGCTCGCCTCGGTCACCGCCTCCGCCGCTCCCGTGCCCGTGGCCGGGTCGACCACCGTCACCCCGGCGGGCCACGACTTCAAGGCCGTCCTCAGCGGGAAGGCCACCCTCAAGGCCGGTTCGGTGACGGTGACCTGCACGGTCTCCGTCTCCACCGGAACGGTGCCGGCCGCGCCCGGCAACAGCAACCCGGCCGGGCCCGTGTCCTCGCCGATCTCGCCGCCGACGTACAGCTCCTGCACGTCCAGCATGCCGGGGGTGACCCCGACGGTCACCACCAGCGGTGCGTGGGCGGTGTCCATGCAGGACGGCGCGCCGATCACCGCCACCATGACCGTGCCGACCGGCGGGCTGGTCCTCAAGACGACCGGGCTCGCCTCCTGTACGGTCACCGCCGCCCCCACGGCCCCGGCGAGCGTTCCCGGCACCTGGGCCAACGGCAGCCCGTCGACCCTGACCTTCACCAACGCGTCCGTACCGGTCAAGGTCACCGGCGGGTTCGGCTGCCCGACCAGCGCCACCGCGTCGGTGTTCAACGCGGTCTACAAGGTCTCCGACGTCACCGACCCGGCGCAGGACATCACCGTCGGCCCCTGAGCCCGACCGCCGTACCGCGCCCGGCCCGTCCTCCCCGGAGTCAATCCGGGGAGGACGGGCCTCACTTCTCGTGGCCCGGGCGGAAATTGCGTTGCCGGACCCGGTGCGCCGCGAGAGGCTCGTTGTCATGTCACAGAGCACCGAACCCCCGCAGCAGTCCGCCCCGCGGCCGGCCCGCCGGGACGTCTCCGACCTCTTCTCCGGCGGCCGCCTCACCGCGATCCCGCGCAAGGCCGCCCGGCGGGAACAGCTCCTCGTCCACCTGGCCGAGACCCTGTTCACGGTGGAACGCACGTACACGGAGCCCGAGGTGAACGACGCGCTGCGCACCGTGCACGAGGACTGTTCGGCGCTGCGGCGCTATCTGATCACCTCGGGCCTGCTCACGCGGACCCGCGACGGACGCAGCTATCAGCGGTCCACGACCACCCGGTAGTGGGTCGTGAGCCGGCCGTCGTCACCGAGCACGTGGAAGGCGACGGACGGCGGTTCGTCGAGGTGCACGTGCTCGGAGGACCCGGTGCGCCCCTCCCACGGCAGCCGGAGGGTGGACACGACCCCGGGTGCCACCAGGAGCGGTCGGCCGGCGAAGGTGGTGGCAGCCGCGGTGTGGGCGTGCCCGCACAGGAACGCCGCCAGGTGCGGGTGCCGCTCCACGAGCGCGGCGAGCCTGTCCTCGCCGAACTGGCGTATCCCGTCGACGTACGGGGTGTGCAGCATGACCGGCGGGTGGTGGAAGGCGACCAGGACAGGGGTGTCCCGCGGGGTGTCGGTCAGTACGCCGTCCAGCCAGGCCAGCGTCGACTCCTCCAGGAAGCCGTGGTGCGCACCGGGGACGGAGGAGTCGCACACGGCGAGCACGAAGCCGTCGCCGCGCAGCTCCTGGTCGACCGGCAGCGCGGACGGGGTCTCCTCCCCCAGCAGTCCGCGGCGGAAGGCGGCGCGCCCGTCGTGGTTGCCGGGACAGACCACCAAGGGGTGGCGTGACCGCAGCAGCTTCGCGGCCTCCTCGTACTCCGCGTCCTCGGCGTGGTCGGCTATGTCCCCGCTCACGAGTACGGCGTCCAGGTCGTGGGGCAGGCCGTCGAGGTAGTCCATGACGGCGCGGGTGCGGTCGGCGGCGCGCCGGTCACCGTCGAGGTGTACGTCGCTGAGGTGGGCGATCACGATCACGGGCGGTGCCTCCTGGATCCTGGATCCCTGGTCGACAGATGCGATCGACACGTTCAACGGCGCTGACGGGCCGCGCCGTTCCCACCGTTCCCCGCGAGTCGTCAGGCGCTGCGGCACGGTCGGGTGCGGCGTACCAGCACCCAGCCCGCCGTCGTGAGCACCAGTGCGCCACGGGTGGTGCCCGTACCGCCGACCGTGACGTCGGATGCGCCACCGGCCGAGCCGCCCCCGACGGTAGCGCCGGCCGGCTGTCCAGGACCCCGACGGCGGTCCCGACGGGATCCCGATGGCGGCCTTCCTGATGCGGGCGGTCTCACGGCTGGCAACACTGGGGGCATGGCGAACAAGGCAGCCCTGGAGGGCGGCCCGGACGATCTGCAGGAACGGATCGTCGAGGCCGCCCCTCCCGGAGAAGACCTGAAGATTGCGCACCGCGGCGGCTACGAGCACTTCAGGAGCACGTCGCGGACCCAGGACGGGCCCGAGGGGCGGCTCCCCGTCTACGAGTGGTGGGAACGCACCGAGATCGCCGAATGAGGCCCGCCGCGGCGGCCCGGGCCCGCCTCCGCCTCAGCCGCGATAGGTCTCCAGCAGGCGGAGCCAGATCTCGCTGACGGTCGGGAAGGCCGGTACCGCGTGCCACAGGCGCGCGATCGGGACCTCTCCGGCGACGGCGACGGTCGCCGCGTGTACCAGTTCGGCGGCGCCGGGGCCCACGAAGGTGGCCCCCAGCAGGACCTCGCGGTCGAGGTCGACGATCATCCGGGCCCGGCCGCGGTAGCCGTCGGCGTACAGCCCGGCGCCGGAGACCTTGGACATGTCGTAGTCGACCGCGCGCACCCTGTGGCCCGCCTGTTGGGCCTCGTCCAGGCTGAGGCCCACCGCGGCGGCCTCCGGGTCGGTGAAGACGGCCTGCGGGAGCGCGCGGGTGTCGGCGGTCGCCGCATGGGCGCCCCAAGCGGCGGTGTCCAGTGGGGTGCCCGCCGCGCGGGCGGCGATGGCGGCGCCCGCGATGCGGGCCTGGTACTTGCCCTGGTGGGTGAGAAGGGCGCGGTGGTTGACGTCCCCGACGGCGTAGAGCCAGTCGAAGCCGGGCACCTGGCAGGTTTCGTCGACCCCGATCCAGCCGCCGGGCGCCAGCCCGACGGTGTCCAGCCCGATGTCCTCGGTCCGCGGCGCGCGACCCGTCGCCATCAGCAGTTCGTCGCCCTCGACGACCTCCCCGCCCCCCAGCACCACGCTGACGGGCCCGGTCGAGCCGTCCCGTACGACCGACTCGACGGCCACCCCCGTACGGATCACCGCGCCCGCCTCGCGCAGGGCGTCGGCGACGAGCTCCCCCGCGAAGGGCTCCATCCTCGGCAGCAGCCGGGAGCCGCGTACGAGGACGGTCACCTGCGATCCCAGAGCCTGCCAGGCGGTGGCCATCTCACAGGCCACCACGGAACCGCCCACGATGATCAGCCGACGGGGCGCCTGCCGCGCGGAGGTCGCCTCCCGGCTGGTCCAGGGGCGGGCGTCGGCAATGCCCGGCAGGTCGGGGACCACGGCCCGGGTCCCCGTGGCGACGACCACCGCGTGCCGGGCCGACAGCACCTGGTGCTCGCCCTCGGGGCTGGTGACGGCCACCTTGCGGACCCCGAAGAGGCGGCCGTGGCCGCGGTGGACGTCGGCGCCGGTGGAGTCGAGCCAGTCGATCTGGCCCTGGTCCTTCCAGTCGCCGACCCAGTAGTCGCGGTGCGCGTACACCGCCGCCGTGTCCAGAGGGCCCTCGGCGGCGCCCGCCAGCCCGGGCACTCGGCGGGCGTCGGCCCGCGCCAGCACCGGGCGCAGCAGCGCCTTGCTGGGGATGCACGCCCAGTACGAGCACTCTCCGCCGACCAGTTCGCTCTCCACGAGGGCCGTGCTCAGCCCTGCGGCGCGGGTCCGGTCGACGATGTTCTCGCCGGCCGGTCCCCCGCCGAGCACCACGACGTCGTACTCCACGACTTCATTCATGCGGCCCAGTCTCACCGCTGATCGGTGGCCCCGTCACGCACTCACGCCTCCGGCGTGCCGGACCCGTCGCCGCCGGGGTCCTGCGCGCCCGGCTGGGAGGCGGCGATCTTGGCGCGTACCTCGTCCATGTCGAGGGCGCGGGCCTCCCCGATGAGGTCGGTCAGGGCCGCCTCCGGCAGGGCGCCGGGTTGGGCGAAGATGGCCACCTGGTCCCGGACGATCATGAGGGTCGGGATCGAGGTGATCTGGAAGGCACCGGCCAGCTCCTGCTGGGCCTCGGTGTCCACCTTGGCGAAGACCAGATCGGGGTGGGCCTCCGAGGCCCGCTCGTAGACCGGTGCGAACTGCAGGCACGGCCGGCACCAGCCCGCCCAGAAGTCGATCAGCACGAACGGGTTCTCGCTGACCGTCTGGTCGAAGTTCTCCTTGGTGAGCTCGACTGTAGCCACGGTGTCCAGACCTCCTGATAGAGCCGTCTGCTGGTTGAACGAACGACCCGTCCCGTGCATTCCGCCCCGGAGCGGGGCGCTCTCAGAACGGGTGGCCGGCGGGCGTGGTGCGTGCCGTGGTCCAGCGCAGTTCGGTGAAGGCGTCGAGGTTCGCCTCGCCGCCGAAGCGGGCGCCGGTCCCGGAGGCGCCGACGCCGCCGAAGGGCGCGACGGCCTCGTCGCCCACCGTCTGGTCGTTGACGTGCGCGATCCCGGTCGGAATGCGCTCCGCCAGGTCGAGGCCGCGCCCCGCGTCGTGGGTGACGATCCCGAGGGAGAGGCCGTACGGTCCCGCCGAGGCCAGTTCCACCGCCTCGTCCTCCGTCGCGAAGGACCGTACGGGAGCGACCGGGCCGAAGACCTCCTCGGCGTAGGCGGGGGTGTCGTCGGCGGCGCCGGCGAGGACGGTCGGCCGGTAGAAGAGGTCGCGGTGCGTACCGCCGGCGACGAGCTTGGCCCCCGCCGCGGTGCTGGCCTCCACCAGCGCGTGTACCCGCTCCAGCTGGGCGCGGTCGATCAGCGGGCCCAGGTGGACCTGCTCGCGGTACGGGTCGCCCACGGCCAGTTCCTCGGCGCGCGCGGCGAGCCGCTCGACGTACTCGTCGTAGAGCGAGGCGTGCACGAGGTGGCGGCCCGCCGTCATGCAGATCTGGCCCTGGTGGAAGAAGGAGCCCCAGGAGGCCTGGGCGACGGCGGCTTCGACGTCGGCGTCGCGGAGCACGACGAGAGCCGAGTTGCCGCCCAATTCCAGGTGCACGCGCTTGAGGTGACGTCCCGCCAGTTCCGCGACGGTACGGCCGACGGCGGTGGAGCCGGTGAAGGAGACCACCCGCACCCGCGGGTCGGCGACCACCGCCGCGCCCGTGGCGGCGCCGCCGGGCAGGACGTGCAGCAGCCCGTCCGGCAGCCCCGCGGCGGTGAGGACCGCGGCGAGCGCGAGTCCGCCGCAGACGGCGGTGCGCGGGTCCGGCTTGAGCAGCACGGCGTTGCCGAGCGCCAGCGCCGGCGCGACCGAGCGGATCGCCAGGATCAGCGGGGCGTTGAAGGGTGCGATGACCCCGACCACGCCGGCCGGGACCCGGCGGGTGAAGGACAGCCGGGGCGCCTCGCTCGGCAGCACCTGCCCGGTCGGACGCGAGGCCAGCGCCGCCGCCTCGTAGCACTCCTGCGCGGCGACGTGCAGCTCGAAGGCGGCCTTGCCGGGTATCGACCCGGACTCGCGCACCAGCCACTGCCGCAGCTCGTCGGCGTGGGCGGTGAAGAGGTCCCCGGCTCGGCGCAGTACGGCCGCCCGCTCGGGGTGGGTGGTGCGGGCCCAGGCGCGCTGCGCCGCCCGGGCGCGTACGGCGGCCTCCGCGACATCGGCGGGCGCGGCGAGGTCGAGGGTGGCGAGGGTGCGGCCGGTCGCCGGTTCGACGACCGGGGCCGCGCCGCCGGTGAGTGTGGGTCCGTACTGCCAGAGCGTCGGGTCGAGGAGCGGCATGGCGCGGGGCCTCCGGGTGGGGATGGGCGGGATGCCGGGCGAGGGGGGGCGGCAGCACGCGCCATCGTGCCAGACCGGAGGCGCCACTTCTGTTCAGTTATTGGGCAGTTGGCGAGGGGCACTGACCGGAAACGATCGACGCCCTGGGGGGCGGGGGTCAGCGCTCCAGGACGAGTGCGATGCCCTGTCCGACGCCGATGCACAGCGCCGCCATGCCCGTACCGGAGCCCGCCGCGGCCAGCTGGTGCGCGACCGAGCCGGCGAGCCGGGCGCCAGAGGCGCCGAGCGGGTGGCCGATCGCGATGGCGCCGCCTCGCGGGTTGACCACGGCCGGGTCCAGCTCCGGCCAGGCCGCCAGGCAGCCCAACGCCTGTGCCGCGAAAGCCTCGTTGAGTTCGAGGACGGCGAGGTCGCCGAGACCGCGTCCGGCCTTGCCGAGGGCGCGCTGTACTGCGTCCACCGGGCCGAGGCCGAAGAGCTGGGGCTCGATCCCGGTGACGGCGGAGACGCTGATCCGGGCCAGCGGTTCCCGGCCGGTGGCAGCCAGGCCCGCCTCGTCGGTCAGCAGCAGCGCGGCCGCACCGTCGTTGAGCGGGGAGGCGTTGCCGGCCGTGACCGTGCCCCGGCCGTCCGTCCGGAAGGCGGGCTTGAGCCTGGCCAGCGCCTCGGGCGTGGAGCCCTCGCGGATGCACTCGTCCCGCGCCAGGTCCACGCCGTCGTAGGGCACGACCTCGCCGTCGTACAGGCCGGCGGCCCAGGCGGCCGCGGCCTTGCGGTGGCTCTCCAGCGCGAAGGCGTCCTGTGCCTCGCGGGTGACGGCGTACTTGTCGGCGATCAGTTCGGCGCCCTCACCGAGGGAGCCGGTCCACTCGGCGGGCATCCGCGGGTTCGTCATCCGCCAGCCCAGCGTGGTGGACCACATCTGCTGGTGCCCGGCGGGGAAGGCCCGTTCGGGCTTCTGGACCACCCAGGGGGCGCGGCTCATCGACTCGACGCCGCCCGCGATGGCCACCGAGGCGTCGCCGAGCGCGATGGCGCGGGCCGCCTGGACCACGGCCTCCAGGCCGGATCCGCAGAGCCGGTTGACGGTGACGCCGGGGACGGTCACGGGCAGCCCCGCCAGCAGTACGGCCATGCGGGCCACGTCGCGGTTGTCCTCGCCCGCGCCGTTGGCGTCGCCGAAGACGACGTCGTCGATACGGGCCGGGTCGAGGTCGGGCGTACGGTCCACCAGCGCGCGCACCACGTGCGCGGCCAGGTCGTCCGGCCGTACCCCGGCGAGGGCGCCGCCGAACTTGCCGATCGGGGTGCGGACGGCGTCGACGACGTATACGTCGCGGACGGTGCGGATGCTCATGGGGTCTCTCCTGGGCGGATCCGTACGGGCGCGGGCGCACCGGTGCCGGTGTGGGCACCGGGGCACGCCACCGGGCACGCCCGGTGGGGCGCGCCCGCAGTGTCCGTCCGCAGGTCACCGCCTGTCAACGGCCCCCCTCCGAGCGCGCCCCGCCGGAGGGGCCCCGCACGGCGGGTCCTGCCGGACGCGGCGGCGCATTGTGCCGGGCGGGCGGCGCCGGCGGCGGTGCCGGGCGGTGGGGCGGCGTCGCCGTCAGGTCGACTCGCGGTGGACGGCCTGCGCGGCCATGAGGTCGTGCCGCTCCGTGGCCTCGGACGGCTCGCGCACCGCGTGGTCCATGAGCGACGCCAGATGATCGCCCGTCGGCATCTCGATGCGCACCGTGCTCAGCCGGGGCCGCAGCAGCCGCCCGACGAGCGCGTCGCCGGCACCGATCACGGCGCCCTGGGCTCCCTGGAGGGGTGGATCCAGGACGCGCCGTCGCGGTAGCGCCGACGGGGCGTGAGGCGGGGCGGATGCGGCGGGGCCTCAGGGATACCGGGGCTCGGGCTGTCCGAGCCCCGTGCGACCATCAAGCCTGCCTTCACGGGGCGGCGGCCATCGCCGCCACCGGCCCGCCGTCGGCTGCGTCCCACCCTCTGAGCAAGGAGCTCCACGCGCATGTCCATACCGCCCGGCCCCCCGTCCCCCGAGCCGTACCCGCAGCCGGGACCGTACGGACAGCCGGGGCAGCCCGCGCCGTTCGGCGGCCCGCAGGGCTGGTATCCGCCGCCGGTCCAGCAGAAGACCAACGCGCTGGCCATCGTCGCGTTCGTCATGTCGCTCGCGTGCGCGCTGCCGCTCGTCCCCCTGGTTCTCGGCATCGTGGCCCTCTCCCAGATCCGCAAGCGCGGCGAGAAGGGCAAGGGCTTCGCCGTCGCGGCGATCGTCATCCACTGCGTGACCATCGCCTTCTACGGGATCCTCCTGGTCCTCGGCCTCACCGGAGCGCTGGACGACGGCCCCGCGCCGAAGCGCGACACCAGCGGCCAGGTCACCGACTCGGGCTCCAGCAAGGTGAGCGACATCCGCACGGGGGACTGCTTCAACACCAACGGCGATCTGGCGGAGTACCAGGACGAGGACGGCGGCGAGGCCTCCTTCTCGGTGCGCGTGCTGCCCTGCGACCAGCCGCACGAGGGCGAGGCGTACGCCGTCTTCAACCTGGACGACGGGGCCTACCCGGGCACGGAGAAGGTCACCTCGCTCGCCGAGGAGAAGTGCGCCGGCAAGCTGCTGACCGACTACGTGGGCAAGAACCCCAAGCTGTCGGAGAAGCTGGAGGTCTACTACTACTTCCCGCAGGCCGCCACCTGGGCCCTCGGTGACCGCGAGGTCACCTGCTTCCTGGGCGACACCAGCGGTGCGAGCACCGGCTCGGTCCGCGCCACCGGTTCCTGAACCGCCGGCTCGGGACCGGCGCTGACGCCGACGTCTGCGCCGGTCCCGAGCCGTACGCCTGTGCGGGGCCGCCACCTCATCCGGTGGCGGCCCCGCGCCGTCGCGGCCGGCCCCGTGGTCCCTGCCTCACCTCGTGGTCAGCGCGCCGTGCCGGCTTTCCCGCCACCCGGTGGGCTCGCCGACAGTTCCTCGACGCTGTCGAAGCGACGGCCAGCAGGCAGTCGAACGCCCACTTGTCGGCCGAGTGGGCGAGGACCGCCAGAGCAGCCGTTGAGCTCGCCGTGGTCGCACTCGCGCGGGCGCGGATCCTGACGGACGGTGAGCGGTGCGCCGGAGAAGGCGATCCGTGCCGTCTCCACGGCACGGTGCAGATCGTTCGCACGAAGACGGCCGCCGAAACGTCGTCGCGGCGGCGGGTTCCGAGCTCGGCGGCCGGTCGGCGCCCCTGCTCCGAGGGGGCGGCCGGGCAGATGGCCGGAGGCGATGCCCTTCTCGTTGTCCTCGGTGAGCGCATGGGTCTCGAAGACGATCTCGACCGCCATGCGGACTCCGTTCGACTGGTGGTCGATCAGGCCGCCGGGTGTCAGAGGCGGTTGCGACACTGGCGCCATGAGCAATGCCGGTGAGTACCAAGCCCTTGTCGACCCGCGGGACCTGCTGCTGCAGACCGACTGGAACGCGGTGGAACACTGCTGCCCGGACGTGGCGCCGGCCACGCCCGTGATCCTGCTGGAGCTCCTCGACGAGGACCCCGTCATACAGGGCCGGGCCTTCCGGGACCTGGTCGAGGCCCACACGCGCCAGCAGGTGTTCTACACCGCCACGGCTCCCGCCGCCCGGTTCGTGGCCGCGGTCCTCGGTGATCCGCGGACGCTCGCTCAGGTCACCGACCGCTGCGCGCAGGAGGAGGACGGCCTCGGTCCGCAGACCCCGTTCCCGTTGCGGGCCGGGCTGCTGGGCTGGCTGGGGGACTCGGTCGTGGAGGCGGTGGCGCAGCGGGAGCGGCCCTACGGCGACGAGGAGGACCTTGAGGCGTTCCTCGATCTCGCCCCGGACTTCCACGCGGCCGCGTGGCCCTTCCTCGACACGGGGTGTCCCGAGGTCCGCGCGGCGGCTCTGGGAGTGCTCCTGGCCGTGCTCCGGCTGCCCGCCCTCGCCGAGCAGATACCTGGGCACCGCGAGCGGGTCCGCGCCGCGGCTCTGGGTGAGGGCCCGTACCGCCTGCGTGCCGTCGACACGCTCTCCTGCTGGGGCGAGGAGGTCCCGGTCTCGTCCTTGCTCTGACATCCGGGGCGGCTCCGGCGTTACGGTCTTCCTACCGATCGGTAATGGGGGAGGGTTCGCGATGTCTGAGTCATCCGGTGCTGCCACGGCGGAGTCCACCGCAGGGTCCACGATGCCCTGCGGCTTGGTCGAGATGACCGCCGCACTGGCCGAAGGAAGTGTTTCCGCAAGGGAGTTGACCCAGGAGGCGCTCCGCCGGATCGTCGCGGCGCAGCCCGAGCTGAACGCGTTCCGGACGGTGCGCGCGGAAGCGGCGCTCGCCGAGGCCGAGGCGGCCGACCGGAGGCTCGCCGCGGGCGAGCGGCTGCCGCTGCTCGGGGTGCCGCTCGCGGTGAAGGACGACATGGACGTGGCGGGCGAGCCGACGGCGTTCGGCTGCGCCGGGGCCTTCGCCCGGAAGACCGCCGACAGCGAGGCGGTCCGCAGGCTGCGGGCGGCCGGTGCTGTCATCGTCGGCAAGACCCAGACACCGGAGCTGGGCCAGTGGCCCTTCACCGAGGGCGGGGCCTTCGGCGAGACCCGCAATCCGTGGAACCGGTCCTACACGCCGGGTGGCTCCTCGGGCGGCTCGGCGGCCGCCGTCGCGGCGGGCCTGGTCCCGGCCGCGCTCGGTTCGGACGGGGCCGGGTCCGTGCGGATCCCGGCCGCCTGGACGCATCTGGTCGGCGTGAAACCGCAGCGCGGGCGCATCTCCACCTGGCCCGAGCCGGAGTCCTTCAACGGGCTCACGGTCAACGGGGTGCTGGCCCGTACGGTCGCGGACGCGGCGCTCCTGCTGGACGCCGCGAGCGGGCAGCACCCCGAGGACCTGCACCGCCCGGCCCGCATCCGCGCGGTCGAGGCGGCCGGGCGCGCCCCGCGCCGGCTGCGGATCGCGCTCTCTTTCGGGATGGCCTTCACGGCGACGCCCAAGTCGCTCGACCCGGAGGTGCGTTCCGCGGTGGAGCGGCTGGCCGCGCGGCTGGAGTCACTGGGCCACGAGGTGATCCCGGAGGACCCCCGCTACGGCCCGATCGGCCTGACCTTCGTGCCCCGCGCGACCAGCGGCGTACGGGACTGGGCGGCGCGGACGCCGGATCCGGCGCTGCTGGACCCCCGTACGCACGAGGCCGTGCGGACGGGCCGTCTGCTGGGCGGTCTGCCGCTGCGGGTCTCGCGCCGGGCGGAGGCCCTGCTGCACCGGCGGGTCGGGGAGATCTTCGGCCGCTTCGACGTGGTCCTGACCCCGACGACGGCCACTCCGCCGCTGCGGATCGGGGCGCTGGCCGGACTGGGGGCCATGGCCACGGACCGGGCGATGATCGCCGCCTGCCCGTACGCCTGGACGTGGAACGTGCTGGGCTGGCCGGGCGTGAACATCCCGGCCGGGTTGACGGACGACGGGCTGCCGATGGGGGCCCAATTGCTCGGCCCGGCGGACTCGGAGCCGCTGCTGCTGGGGCTGGCCGCGCAGGTGGAGGCGGCGGAGGGCTGGGCGGAGCGGCGACCGGGCTGAGAGGAGGTCACGGGGGCGGTTTCGGGGAGGGGCCGCCGGGGCGGGCTCGATGCGGGGGTGGTGCGCGGGCGGTGCGGAGGCGGGCGGTCGACAGGCCGGAATGCCGAGGGTGAGCACCCGTGACACGCTGAAGGGGGGATCTCGCCGGTCCCGGCCGCGCCCGGCCGGCCGGCCCTGGCACCCAAGGAGACCGAAATGGCCACTGACGCCGGCGGGTCGCAGGCAGCCCGCACGCATCCGGACCCGTGGCACGCGGCCGCGTCGGGCAGAACCGTTCTGGCGGCGGTCCTGATGATCTTCGGCGGGGCGATGGCGTTCTTCGAGGGGATCGCCGCCGTCGCCAGCGACGACCTGTTCGTCGTGACGCGCCACTACCTGTTCGAGTTCAGCCTGACCGGCTGGGGCTGGGTCCACATCATCCTGGGCATCGTCCTCGTCGCGGCCGGATGCGCCGTCCTCGCCACCGGCGCCCTGTGGGCGCGTTACCTCGGCATCACCGTCGCCGGTCTGGGCGCGTTCGCCAACTTCCTGTGGCTGCCGTACTACCCCTTGTGGGCGCTGGTGCTCATCGCCGTGAACATCCTCGTCGTCTGGGCGCTGTGCACGGGCGCGCACCACGAGGCGGAGGGGCGCGTCCTTTAAGTTCCCTCTGGGAACGGACGCGGATGGACGCGACGAGGGGGGATGCGTGGGTCAGCGGACGTGGACGGCGGTCGACGCGTACTTCGACGGGCTGTTGGTCGACGAGGACGAGGCGCTGGAGGCCGCCGCGGCGGCCAGTGAGGCGGCGGGACTGCCCGCTCATCAGGTGGCGCCGAACCAAGGCAAGTTGCTGCACCTCCTGGCCCGGATCCGGGGCGCCCGCTCCATCCTGGAGATAGGAACCCTCGGCGGCTACAGCACCATCTGGCTCGCCAGGGCGCTGCCCGAGGGCGGGCGGCTGGTCACGCTGGAGGCGGACGAGCGGTGCGCCGACACCGCGGCCGCCAACATCGCCCGCGCCGGGCTGGAGGACCGGGTCGACATCCGCCGCGGCAGGGCCGTCGACCTCCTGCCGGCGCTGACCGGCCTGGACCCCTTCGACTTCGTCTTCATCGACGCGGACAAGCCGTCCAACCCCGAGTACCTGCAGTGGGCCCTCGCGCTCACCCGGCCCGGCAGCGTCATCATCGGCGACAACGTCGTACGTGACGGCGCCGTGGTCGACCCCGCCGCCGACGATCCCCGGGTGCAGGGAGTACGCCGCTTCACCGAACTCATCGCCGAACATCCCCGCCTCACCGCCACGGCTCTGCAGACCGTCGGCGTCAAGGGGTACGACGGCTTCGTCATGGCCCTGGTCACGGACTGACCGGCCGGCCCGGCCCCCGGCAGGCAGTACCCTCGCCCGGATGACGGCACTTTCCCAGCACAGCAGCGGCCGCGCCGACCAGCCGGGCCGCGACGGCGCCACGGCCACCACCGAGGCCGATCCGCACGCCATCGGGCCGGTACGGACCGAGTACGCGCCGGATCCCGACGGCGACCCCGACCCTGGCGAGATCGTGTGGACCTGGGTCCCCTTCGAGGAGAACGACGGCCGCGGCAAGGACCGCCCGGTGCTGGTCGTGGCCCGCGAACCGGGTGGCCGGATGCTGCTCGCCGTGCAGCTGTCCAGCAAGCGGCACGACCACGACCACGAATGGGTTCCGATCGGGACGGGCCCGTGGGACAGCGCGGGCCGTGAGTCGTGGGTGGCCGTCGACCGGGTGCTGCGGGTCCACGAGTCGGGGATGCGGCGGGAGGCCTGCGCGCTGGACCCAGGCCGTTTCGGCCTGGTGGTCAATCGCCTGCGCGAACGCTACGGCTGGCACTGAGTCGTCGCTTTCGGATGTTGTCGGCCGAGCCCGCGTCGGACAACGCGGGCCCTGCACGATCCGAAAGAGACGGCTTGGTCGGGTCCTGCGGCCAGGGTGCCGCCACGGCCCCGGGGCGCGGGATCTCCTCGGGCCCTACGGACCCGGGAAGCCGCGGGCCGCCTGGTACCTTCGCGGGCGGTCGGCGGGAACGGCGGGGCGGGCTCAGCGCGGCGGCCGAGCCGTCCGGCGGGGCAACGGCCCCGGGCGACGGGCCGCGCCGAGCCTGCCGACGCGCGCGCCACGGTTGCCCGCCCGGCGCGGCGGAGCCGTCCGGCGGTCGCCGGTGCAGCCGAACGGGCCGCGCCCGAGCCGCCTGACGCCGGCCGAGTGCCCCCACCGCGGCCGACAGGCCCGGCGGTGGGTGTCGGCCGGACAGAACCCGCCCGAGCCCCCGACGCCCCGCCACGGTTACCCGCTGCCGGCCGGAGCTGCACGGTCTCGCGCCGCCCCGCCCCCTGATTCTCCCGCCCGGTGGACCCGTACCGCGGGTGCCTGCGCGGCCCCCGGCCGAACGGCCTCGGGCTGCCCTCCCGCACGGGCCGGCGGAGCCGTCCCGAAGTCCGCGGCGCGGCTATGCCTGCGGGCCGGGGCCGCGCCCTCCGGCCGGGAACGCCGCGAAGGCTCGTTCGAAGGCTTCGCGGGTGGACGGGTTGCGGTCCAGGATCGCGAAGACCACGCGGTCGAAGGTTCCCGCGAACCGGCCCGACAGCAGCCCGCGGAAGGCTTCGGCCACGTGCGCCGGGTCGTTGCGGAACACCCCGCAGCCCCACGCCCCGAGCACCAGCCGCCGGTACCCGTGCGAGGCCGCCACCTCCAGGACGAGCTCCGCACGCCGGGCGAGCGCCCCGGGGATCTCGGCGGCCCGCTCCGGCTCCTGCCGCAGGATCGTGCCCGCGTTGGGAGCGGGCGAGGTCAGGAAGCCGGCCAGGAACGGCGACTCCATCAGCTCGCCCCGGTCATCGCGGAAGACCGGTACCGCGGGCGAGTGGATCACCCGGTCGGTGTAGAAGGTGCTGACTTCCGCGCGGTGCACCTCGTAGTACTCAGGGGCCTCCAGCAACGTCTCGTACAGCGCGGAAGCGCGGCACAGGGCCTCCTCCTGGGCCTTGGCCCCCCGGACGTAGCCGCCCCCGGGATTCCGGGCCGACGCGAAGTTCAGGACCGCCACCCCGGCCGCCGCCGTCCCCGCCGGAGCATCCGCCGCGAGCCTCCGGGCAGCGACCGTGCTGCTCTCCCCCGTGACCTCGACGGCGGTCGCGCGGCCGCCACCCACGATCCGTTCGCCTGGAATGACCCGGTTTGGTCCATATATTCTGGTTCCTGCCTTGGCGTCCGCCAGGGCGGCGGCGAGCTCGACCTGCCGCCCCGACCGCGTCCGGTACCCCCCGGCCGCCAGGATCTCCGCGTTCTCCCGCGCGATCTCGCGCAATCTGCTGCTCACGCCGCCATCCTCGGCACTCCTTTCCCCGGCGGCAAAGGATTTTGTGCCCGGCGGAGGGGTAGGCACGGGTGATGTCACGGCCGACGACAGGAGAAGAGGACCCGGTCATGCCCCTCGACCCACCCGTTCCCCCACCCCCGCCGAACGACGCTCCACCCGCCCCCGCAATCAGTGAGACGCAGGCGGAGCACCTGATCCACGGCATCTGTTTCAAGACCGGCCCGCCCCGTCTGCTCGGTGCCGAACTCGAATGGCTGGTCCTGGACGCCGAGCGGCCCGGACTGCGCGTGACCCCCGAGCGGCTCCGGGCGGCGCACGCCGCGGCCCGCGCGCTCCCCCTGAACTCCCGGGTGACCGTCGAGCCCGGCGGCCAGCTCGAACTCAGCTCGCCCCCCGCCACCTCCCTCACCGGGTGCGTGGACGGGCTCCAGGACGACCTCACCGCCGTCCGCGCCGCCCTGCGCGAGCAGGGACTGGTTCTGCACGGCCTCGGCCGGGACACCCGCCTCCCGTACCACCGGCTGCTGAACAGCCCGCGCTACGACGCGATGGAGGCCTACTTCGACCGCACCGGCCCGGCGGGCCGCGCCATGATGTGCGCCTCCGCCTCCGTGCAGGTCTGCGTGGACGCCGGGTACGAGGAGCCGGGCGTGCTCGGCCACGGCCGGCGCTGGCGAATGGCCCACCTGCTGGGCGCGGTCCTGGTGGCCGCCTTCGCCAACTCCCCCGCACACGACGGCCCGTACGCCGGCTGGCGCTGCTCCCGCCAGGGGATCTGGAACGACCTGGACTCCCGGCGCACCCTCGCCCCGCCGCTGGACGCGGGCCCGCGGGACGGCTGGGTACGGCAGGCGCTGGACACCGAGGTGATGTGCGTACGGTCGTACGCGGGCGAGCCGTGGGACGTCCCGCCCGGTACGACGTTCCGCGACTGGCTGCGCGCGGGGGACGCCGGGCGGGCCCTGCCGGCGCCCACCGCCGAGGACCTGGACTACCACCTCACGACGCTGTTCCCGCCCGTGCGGCCGCGTGGCCACATGGAGTTGCGCATGATCGACGCGCAGCCCGGCGACGACGGCTGGCTGGTACCGGTGGCCGTCGTGCACGCGCTGTTCGACGACCCCGAGGCCGCCGAGACCGCCTACCGGGTGACCAAGGCCCTGGCCGACGCCTACGGTTCGCAGCCCGCGCCCCGCAATCCGCTCTGGCGGTCCGCCGCCCGGCACGGTCTGACCGATCCCGAACTGCGGGCGGCAGCCAAAACCTGCTTCCGCGCGGCGGCGGAGGCACTGCCCCGCCTCGGCGCGAGCAGGCACGTCCGGGACACCGTCGGCGCGTTCAGCGAGCGCTTCGTACTGCGCGGCCGATGTCCGGGGGACGAGCCGCCGCAGCTGCGGCCCGAAGGGAAGGAGGCCCTGCGATGACCACCGAATCCCACCCCGGGCTGCGAGAACGGGCGGCCGCCTCACTGACCGCCGCGCGGGCCCGGACGGCGGCCCTCACCGACGCGGTGAACGACGCCGACCTCACCGCCCAGCACTCCCCCCTGATGTCGCCGCTGGTCTGGGACCTGGCGCACATCGGGAACCAGGAGGAGCTCTGGCTCCTCCGCCGGGTCGCCGGACGCGAGTCGATGCGCCCGGAGATCGACCCCCTCTACGACGCCTTCGAGCATCCGCGCGCCGAACGGCCGAAGCTGCCGCTGCTGGGGCCCGAGGAGGCCCGCCGGTACGCGGCCGAGGTCCGCGGCCGGGTCTTCGACCTGCTGGAGCGCACCCCGCTGGAGGGCAGCGCGCTCTTGGACGATGGATTCGTTTTCGGGATGATCGCCCAGCACGAACAGCAGCACGACGAGACGATGCTGATCACCCATCAACTGAGGCGGGGCGCTCCCGTGCTGACCGCCCCGGAGCCGGACGCCCCCTACGACCCCCCGGGCGCCTGCGAGGTCCTCATACCCGCCGGCCCGTTCACGATGGGGACCTCCGCCGAGCCGTGGTCGCTGGACAACGAGCGGCCGGCGCACCAACGGGAGACCGCGGCCTTCTGGATGGACACCCTGCCGGTGACGAACGGCGCGTACCGCGCCTTCATCGCGGACGGCGGCTACCGCGAACCCCGCTGGTGGGCGGCTCCCGGCTGGGACCAGATCCGCCAACACTCCATCGAGGCACCGCTGTTCTGGCACCGCGAGGGCGGCGAGTGGCTGCGCCGCCGCTTCGGGGTGATCGAGCCCGTCCCCGATGAGGAACCGGTTCTGCACGTCAGCTGGTACGAGGCGGACGCCTACGCCCGCTGGGCGGGCCGTCGACTGCCCACGGAGGCCGAGTGGGAGAAGGCGGCCCGCTTCGATCCCGCGACCGGCCGGTCGGCCCGCTACCCGTGGGGCGACGCCGACCCTACGCCCGCCCACGCGAATCTGGGACAGCGCCACCTGCGTCCCTCCCGCGCGGGCAGCTACCCGGCGGGGGCGTCCCCGCTGGGCGTGCGCCAGCTGATCGGCGACGTGTGGGAGTGGACGGCCTCCGACTTCCTGCCGTACCCGGGATTCCGGGCCTTCCCCTACCGGGAGTACTCGGAGGTGTTCTTCGGCCCGGAGCACAAGGTGCTGCGGGGCGGTTCCTTCGCGGTGGACCCGGTGGCCTGCCGGGGCACCTTCCGCAACTGGGACCTGCCGGTGCGGCGGCAGATCTTCTCCGGCTTCCGCACCGCGAGGGACGTCTGATGTGCCGCCATCTCGCCTATGTGGGGCCGGTGGTGGCGCTCGCGAGGCTGCTGAGCGAGCCCGAGCACTCACTGGTCCGCCAGTCCTGGGAGCCGCGCCGCCAGAAGCACGGCACGGTCAACGCCGACGGCTTCGGCGTCGGCTGGTACGCGGAGGGCGACCCGGTCCCCGCCCGCTACCGTCGCGGCGGACCGATCTGGGGCGACCTGACCTTCACCGATCTCGCCCGGGTCGTACGCAGCGGGGCCGTGCTGGCCGCCGTACGCGACGCCACGCTGGCCGGAGCCGACGGGGAGGCCGCTGCCGCTCCGTTCACGGACGGGCCGTGGCTGTTCAGCCACAACGGCGCGATGCGGAACTGGCCCGCGGCGGCCGCCCCGCTCGCGGCGGCGCTGCCGCCCGAGGAGCTGCTCCAGCTGGCCGCCCGCACGGACTCGGCGCTGGTCTGGGCGCTGGTACGACGCCGCCTGCGGGCCGGGGACGACCTGGGCACGGCGCTCGCCGAGCCCGTGCGTGAGCTGTCCACGGCCGCGCCCGGCTCCCGGCTGAACCTGCTCCTGACGGACGGAGCGGCGATCGCCGCCACCGCCTGGGGCGACTCCCTCTGGTACCTGGCCGATCCCGCGGGCAGGCGCACCGTGGTGGCCTCCGAGCCGTACGACGACGACACCCGGTGGTGCGAAGTGCCCGACCGGACCCTGCTGACCGCCACCCCCACCCGGGTCCGACTGACCCCGCTCAAGGAGAACCGCCCGTGACCAGCTTCCAGTTGACCCGGACCCTCGACGAGGACGCGGCGGAGACCGCACTGCGCGCGGACGTGCTGCACGGGCTGGCCCACACGCCCAAGGTGCTGCCGCCCAAGTGGTTCTACGACGCGCGGGGCAGTGAACTCTTCGAGGAGATCACCCGGCTGCCCGAGTACTACCCGACCCGCGCGGAGCGGGAGATCCTGCTGGAACGGGCGCGGGAGATCGCCGCCGTGAGCGGCGCCCGCACCCTGGTGGAGCTCGGTTCCGGCTCCTCCGAGAAGACCCGGCACCTGATCGAGGCGATGCCGGCGCTGGACACCTATGTGCCGGTGGACGTCAGCGAGAGCGCCCTGCGGGGCGCGGCCGAGACGCTGCTCGCCGACCATCCGGGGCTGCGGGTGCACGCCCTGCTGGCGGATTTCACCGCTGCGCTGCACCTGCCGGACTCTCCCGGACCCCGGCTGGTGGTGTTCCTGGGCGGCACGATCGGCAACCTGCTGCCGCCGGAGCGGGCGGTGTTCCTGGCGTCCGTACGGGCGATGCTGTCGCCCGGGGACGCGCTGCTGATGGGCACGGACCTGGTGAAGGACGAGGCCGTGCTGGTGACGGCGTACGACGACGCGCGCGGGGTGACGGCGGAGTTCAACAAGAACGTACTGGCCGTCATCAACCGGGAGCTGGACGCCGACTTCCACACCGTCGACTTCGAGCACCTGGCGGTGTGGAACAGCGAGCAGGAGTGGATCGAGATGCGGCTGCGGGCCCGGTCCGAGCTGACGGTGAAGGTCCGGGCTCTGGACCTGGTGGTGCCGTTCGCGGCGGGTGAGGAGATCCTGACGGAGGTGTCCGCGAAGTTCCGTCAGGAGGGCGTACGGAAGGAGCTGGCCGCGGCCGGGCTGGAGCTGACCCAGTGGTGGACGGACGCGGCGGGACGCTTCGCGCTGTCCCTGTCGGTCGCCGACGGGCCGGCGGTCTGACCGGGTAGGACCGTCCGCGGCGTCCGCTCGGACGCGCGGCCGGTCACGGCCCGCTGCGCGGCGGCCGCGAGGTCCCGCCGGTCCGTGTGACGGCCCGGCGGGATCCGCGGCAGCAGCGTGACCTCGGCCCGGATCCCGCGGGCCCGGGCGATCCGCCACAGCGAGGCGGTCAGCGCGTCGTCCCCGACGAACGCGGGCGCCCCGGCGGGGCTCCCGTCGGGGTGCACGTACGCCAGGTGGACGGGCTGTACGGGAACCTCCGCGTCCAGGGCGGACTGGAAGGCGGCCCGGCGGAAGGCACCCTGGGCGTGGGCGCGCCCGCACCAGGTGGAGCCCTCGGGGAAGACGGTGACCCGATCGCCGGCGAGCAGGGCGCGGGTCATCGTGGTGACGGTGGCGGGCAGCACGCGGATCCGGTCGCGCTCGATGAACAGGGTTCCGGCCTGCCCGGCGAGGCGGCCGAGGACGGGCCAGGCCCGGATGTCGCTCTTGGCCAGCATCCGGCTGGGCATGACGGCGGCGACGAGCGGGATGTCGAGCCAGGAGATGTGGTTGGCGACGAGCAGGCGGCCGCCGCGCCGGCCCGGGCTCCCATGCACGGTGATCCGTATGCCGAAGGCGCGCACCAGTGTGGCCGACCAGGCCCGTACCACCGCCTGCCGGGGGCCGGCCGGCAGCAGCCGGACCGGCGGCGCGCCCAGGATCCCGAGCAGGATCAGCGCCAAGGCGCCGGCGAGCCGCAGGACCGCGTGCGGGACGCTCGCGGTGCGCCCCTCGTGGCCGGTGCAGGCCTCGGGGGTGCAGGGCGAGGTGGGCAGCCAGACGCTCATGCGCCCGGGATGAGCGAGCGGAAGTGCTTCAGGTAGCGCGGGTTGGTCCGGCGCAGGGAGAGCAGCACGTACAGGTCGGCGCAGCCGAACTCGGCGTCGAGGGCGGGCTCGCCGCAGACCCACGCGCCCAGGCGCAGGTAGCCGCGCAGCAGCGGGGGCAGTTCCATGCGGTCGGGGCAGTCGATGCCTTCGGGGTTCCAGGGGACGTGGGGGGTGACGCGGTACTCCTCGGGTGCGGGGCTGCGGGTGAGGGCGCTCTCGCGGGTGGCCGCGGCGAGGACGCCGCCGTCCGCGAGCGGTATCGAGCAGCAGCCGGCGAGCCAGTTGTGGCCGGCGCGGTCCATGTAGTGGGCGAGGCCGGCCCAGATGAGGGCGATGACGGCGCCGTTGCGGTGGTCGGGGTGCACGCAGGAGCGGCCCACCTCGACGAGGTCGGGGCGGATGGGAGCGAGCGCGGAGAGGTCGAACTCGCCCTCCGAGTAGAGGCGGCCCGCCACGGCGGCGCGCTCGGGAGGCAGCAGCCGGTAGGTGCCGACGACCTGTTCGGCCTCCTCGTCGACCACGAGGAGGTGGTCGCAGTACGCGTCGAAGGCGTCGGCGTCGAGGCCCGGGTCGGGGCCGTCGAGGCGGGCGCCGAGCTCGCCGGCGAAGACCTGGTGGCGCAGGCGCTGCGCGGCCCGTACCTCGTCCTCGTCGCGGGCCAGGCGCACGGTGTAGTGGGGGCCGGAGGAGGGGGCGGCGGCCTTGGCCGGGCGGGGGGCGGGGGCGGGGGTGAGGAGCGGGGAGGTGGGGGCGGGGGCCGTGGAGAGGGACGGGGACAGGGGTGCGATGGTCATGGCGGCTCCTGAACCGGGCACGGAGGGCCGGGCCGACAGGTGGTGGCCTGGCTCCTTTACTTCTTCCGTGACCGGCTGGATTCGACATGACCGCTCTGCGGCTCTCGGGTGTGCGGACGCTGAACTCGCCGGTACCCCGTCGCGGCGGCGGGACTCCGCGGCGGGCGGCGGCGCCGTCTCAGCGGTCCGAGCTGAGCACCCGGCCGATCTCCTCGGAGGCGGCGCGGGCGGCCTGCTTGGGGTCCTGGCCGCTGAGCACGGCCGTCATGTAGGGCTTGATCGGGTTCTTCGCCTCGACCTCGGCCCAGCGGGCGGACGTCGGGGTGGCCCGGCCCTGGGCGGCTCCGGGGGCCATGTTGGTGGCGCCCTCGTTGCCCTGGACGACGTGCGCGAGGGTGGTCCTGTTCGGTACGTAGCTCATCGTGCGGGCGAGTTCGGTCTGCCACTTCTCGCTGACCAGGGCCGTGATCACGTCGACGGCGCCCTTCCGGTTCCCGGTCCGCTCCGGGATGATCAGGTCGGAGCCGCCGGTGAAGACGGAGCCCGCCTTGTCGGAGGTCTTGCCGGGGATCGGGAAGAAGCCGAGCTTGCCCTTCAGCGCGGGGTTGGCCGCCTCGATCTCGGCGGCCTGGCCGGGCGGGGCGATGATCTGGGCGACCTGGCCGCGGGCGAAGACCTGCGACTGCGGGGGCGTCTCCTCGTCGGCGGCCCTGGGTCCGTCCCCGAGGGCCTGGAGCTGCTTGTAGAACTCCATGCCGGCCAGGGCCTTCTCCTCGTCGAGGGTGCCGACCCATCGGCCGCCCGTCTCGACGGCGAGCTCGCCGCCCTCGTCCCAGATGAAGCCGGCGAGGACGTACCAGTTCTGGCCCGCGAGGTAGATGCCCTGCTGCTCGCCCTTGTCGAGCTTCTGGGTGGCCTGGATCCATTCCTGGCGGTTCTTGGGCAGGGCCTTTATCCCGGCGTTCGCGAAGAGGTCCTTGTTGTAGACGACCACGCGGTTGGCGGCGTACCAGGGGACGCCGTACTGGGCGCCGTTGACGCTCGCCGGCTCGGAGAGGCCCTTGAGCC
Organism: Streptomyces virginiae; assembly: GCF_040638905.1. Lineage (GTDB taxonomy): Bacteria > Actinomycetota > Actinomycetes > Streptomycetales > Streptomycetaceae > Streptomyces > Streptomyces virginiae_B. The sequence goes on from NZ_JBEZYV010000001.1 coordinate 280,712, forward strand.
AGTGCTTGCTGTCCCACTCGCGCAGTCCCTCCAAGGTGAGTTCGGACAGGCCCTTGGTCTCGATGTACTGCGCGACCTGGGTGTTCCCGACCTCTATGACATCGGCCGGCTCCTTGCTCGTGCCCTTCAGGACGGCGTTGACCTTGTCGCCGATGCCCGTCCACTCCTGGATCCTCACGTCCAGGTCGACGTCGGGGTGCTCCTGTTCGAAGGACGCGGTGAACCCGTCGATGAAGTCCTCGGAGGCGCTGCCCTTCATCAGCCAGAGGGTCACCTTCTGCCGCCCCGCGCCCGGATCGGCCCACTGACTGCAGCCCGTGAGGGCGGTCGCGGCCGCGAGGGCCGTGCACACGGCGAGGAAGCGCATCTTCAAGAGGGTCACCTTCTGGGGCTCGGTCTCCGATGGCTCGAAATTGGCATAGACCAATAGGCCGGTCAAGGGTCTTTCGCTCGGGATTGTTGGGTCAAAGTTCGCGCAGCCGGACTTACTGGGGCACCTTAGAACCAGGCAAAAGCGACCCACTGTCGGGAGACTCCATGTCCAACCACACGTACCGGGTGACCGAGATCGTCGGCACCTCCCACGAGGGCATCGATCAGGCCATTCGCAACGGCATCGCCCGGGCGGGGCAGACCGTACGGAACCTGGACTGGTTCGAGGTGGTCCAAGTGCGGGGCCACATCGAGAACGGGGAGATCGCCCACTACCAGGTGGGGCTGAAGGTCGGATTCCGGCTCGAAGGCGAGGACTGAGGCCCTTCCCCTGCGGGCGGCCGGCCGGCCATGCCGGACCTGCGAGCACGGTCAGGCGCGGTGCCGACGGGAGGGTCCGCCGGTCCGCCGGGCTCGGCACGGCCGGCGGGACCGGCATGACTGGCGGGACTGCGGGACATGCGGGACCGGCAAGGACACCCCCTGGGCCGCTCAGGTCCGGCCCTCGACCTCCTGGCCGGACGTGAGTTCGGGCGCGTCCGCCGCCCAGTCGGCGACGACGACGCGGAAGCCGGCCGCCCGCGCGGCCTGGCAGACCAGTTCGTCGTCGTCCACGAACATGCGTACCTCCCGGCCCCGGGCGATCCGGCCCAGCACCTCCAGCTTGGTCGTCCGGGCCGGCCGCCGGTCCTGGTTGCCCCGCATCCACACCCGCCCCTCGGGCAGACCGTGCCGGGTGAGCCACTCCTGCGTGTCCGCCCGGCACCGCTCGGGCCGCCCGGTCAGGTACACCACCTCGCAGTCGGCCGCGCTCTCCACCGCCAGGGCGATCCCGCGCGCGAGCGGCGGATCGGCCGGCGCCGCGGCGAAGAAGCCGGGCCAGTCCCTGGGGCGGCGCTCCAGGAAGTGCTGGCGGTGGGCGGTGTCGGCCAGGGTGTTGTCGATGTCGAAGACGGCCAACGGCCGCGAGGTGCGCTTCTCACTCATCCGGCCAGCCTATGGCCGGGCACCGACACGGGCCCGGACGCGAGCGGGCCGGGGTCGGCGGGGCGGGGGGCCGGGGGCGGCGGCGGGGAGGGAGCCGGGGGGCGCGGGACGGGCGGGAATCCTCCGGGCCTGCGGGCGTTGACTCCCGTGTGATCCGAAAACTCTCGATACTCGACCGGTCCCGCACCCGCCAAGGCCACCCGGCCCCGCAGGCCCTGCGCGACACCGTGGCGCTCGCCCGGACGGCCGAAGACCTCGGCTACCACCGCTTCTGGGTGTCGGAACACCACAGTGTGCCTGGCGTCGCGGGCTCGGCGCCGACCCTCCTGGCCGCCGCCGTCGCCGGGGCGACGGAACGGATCCGGGTCGGCACGGGCGGGGTCATGCTGCCGAACCACCAGCCCCTCGTGGTCGCGGAGCAGTTCGGGGTGCTGGAATCGCTCTACCCCGGCCGGATCGACATGGGGCTGGGCCGCTCGGTCGGCTTCACGAACGGCATCCGGCGGGCGCTGGGCCGGGACACAGAGGACGCCGACCGCTTCGAGGAACAGCTCACCGAACTCCTCGGCTGGCTCGACGGCACCCAGCGGGCACACCCCGAGGTGCACGCCCACCCCGCCGAGGGCCTGCGGATACCGGCGTACGTGCTGGCAACCGGCGAGGGCGCCGGGATCGCCGCCCGGGCGGGGCTGCCGCTGGTGGTGGGCGACCTGCGCAGCCGCGGCCGGGTCACCGAGATCGTGGAGGGGTACCGCAAGGAGTTCCGGCCCTCCGCCCGGGGCGCGGAGCCGTACGTCGTGGTCTCGGGGACGGTGGCCGTCGCGGCGACCACCGAGGAGGCCCGGCGCATCCTGCTCCCGGAGGCCTGGTCCCTCGCGCACTCCCGCACCCGCGGCAGCTTCCCGCCGCTCCGCCCTGCGGAGGACGTCGAGGCCCTGGAGATGACCCCGAAGGAGCAGGAACTGTACGAGGGCGCCCTCACCGGGCACATCCACGGAACGGAGGACCGGGTGGCGGCAGAGCTGTCCGAGGTCGCCGAACGCACCGGCGCGGACGAGCTCCTGGTCACCACCTCGACGTACGACCGCACGGCCCTGCTGGACTCGTACGCCCGGCTGGCCCGTATCGCGGGCCTGCGGCCGTAGGGATCGAGTAGCGTCGAGAGCCAACCGACGCGTGCGAGGCGCGTGTTGAGCCGGAACTCCGCCGACATCCTCGTCGTCCACCTGATCGGACACGGTCGGGCCGATCGCAGCGGCCGTCTCTCCCTCGTGGCGCACGACGACCGCGACGTCGACGTCGACCGGTGGATCGAAAAGGCGCAGCAGGAGGCCGGACGGAGTGGCGAGGACCGGCGCATCGTCTTCCTCGTGGACACGTGCTCGGCCGGCACCTCGACGGGCAATGGAGCCGTCGCCGTCTACAGCTGCGGCGGCACCCGCGCACAGGAGCCCCCCGAATGACCCGCGTCCTCGGTGTGCACGGCGTCCGGAACTACAAGGCCGCCGACAGTGCGCCCCACCTCGGCAGCGCCCGGCTGTGCTCCGCCTGGCTCTCCGCCCTCGGGGGACGCCGCCGCCGGCCTCGACCTGGAGACGGCGTACTACGCCGACCTGCTGCGCAGCGAGCGGCAGAGCGCGGAGCCCGCCGACGGGGAACTCGCGCTCGTCGGGCAGTGGGCGCGGGCCCGGGGGGTGGATCCGAGCGGGGCGCAGGGCCGGGCCACGGGTTGGCTCCGGTGGATCTGCGACCAGGTCGCCGAGCGGGCGGGCGCGCGGCCCGCAGTGGTCGAGAAGAGCGTGCGGCTGTTCTTCCCCGAGTCACGCGGTACTTCGCAGCCGGGCGCGAGCCCGTGCGCGAGCGGGTCAGGGCCTCGCTGCTGTGACACCGGCCGGACGTCCCCTGTGGCCGCACAGCGTGCTCGACTACCCGAGGCATCCTTCGGTGTCCGGCGCAGTCACCAGGCACCGCCCCTGACCTCACCCGCGCACCCCGGCCGTAAAGTGGGACGAATGCACCAGTCCACCGAACCCCGGCCCGACCACGATCCCTACGTACGGGTGCGGGGCGCCCGGGAGCACAATCTGCGCGGGGTCGACGTGGACATCCCGCGCAATGCGCTGACCGTGTTCACCGGGGTGTCCGGTTCCGGGAAGAGCTCGCTCGCCTTCGGCACGCTGTACGCCGAGGCCCAGCGGCGGTACTTCGAGTCGGTGGCCCCGTACGCCCGGCGCCTCATCCACCAGATCGGCGCCCCGAAGGTGGATTCCGTCACCGGTCTGCCGCCGGCGGTGTCGCTGGAGCAGCGCCGCTCCTCCCCCGGCTCGCGCTCCTCGGTCGGTACGGTGACGCTGCTGTCCAACTCCCTGCGGATGCTGTTCTCGCGGGCCGGTACGTATCCGCCGGGCGCGCCGCGGCTGGACTCGGACGCCTTCTCGCCCAACACGGCCGCCGGCGCCTGCCCTTCCTGTCACGGGCTCGGCCGGATCCACCGCACCAGCGAGGAGCTGCTGGTACCCGATCCCGGGCTGTCGATCCGCGAGGGCGCCATCGCCGCCTGGCCGGGCGCCTGGCAGGGCAAGAACCTGCGGGACGTCCTGGAGACGCTCGGCCACGACGTGGACCGGCCCTGGCGGGAGCTGCCCGCGAAGGACCGCGAATGGATCCTGTTCACCGAGGAGCAGCCGGTGGTGACCGTGCACCCGGTGCGGGACGCCGACCGGATCCAACGGCCCTACCAGGGCACGTACATGAGCGCCCACCGCTATGTCATGCGGACCTTCTCCGACAGCAAGAGCGCCACCCTGCGGGCCCGCGCCGAGAAGTTCCTCGCCGACTCGCCGTGCCCGGTGTGCGAGGGGCGCCGGCTGCGCCCGGAGGCCCTCGCCGTCACCTTCGCCGGGCGGACCATCGCCGAGCTCGCGGCGCTGGCGCTGACGGACCTGGACGCCGTACTGGCCTCCGCGTCCCTGGACGGGGAGGCCGCGCGGGTCCTCGCCGACGACCTGCGGTCGCGGATCGGGCCCGTCACGGAGCTGGGGCTCGGCTACCTGAGCCTGGACCGGACCGCGCCGACCCTGTCCGCGGGCGAGCTGCAGCGACTGCGGCTGGCGACGCAGCTGCGGTCGGGGCTGTTCGGGGTGGTGTACGTGCTGGACGAGCCGTCGGCGGGGCTGCACCCGGCCGACACCGAGGCGCTGCTCGGCGTACTTGACCGGCTGAAGGAGGCCGGGAACACCGTCTTCGTCGTCGAGCACCATCTGGACGTGGTGCGGCACGCGGACTGGCTGGTGGACGTGGGCCCGCTGGCCGGGGAGCGCGGCGGGCGGGTGCTGCACAGCGGGCCGCCGGCGGCGCTGGCCGGGGTGGCGGAGTCGGCGACGGCCCGGCACCTGTTCGCGTCGGCGCGGGAGCCGGCGGTGCCCGGCCGGGCGGTGCGCAGGCCGACCGGGGAGGTGCGGCTGAGCGGGGTGGACCTGCACAACCTGCGGGACCTCGACGCGCGGTTCCCGCTCGGGGTGTTCACCGCGGTGACCGGGGTGTCGGGGTCGGGGAAGTCCACGCTGGTCGGTCAGGCGCTGGCGCGGGAGGTCGGCGGGCGCATCGCCGATCCGGGGTTCCCCGTACGGCGGCTGGTGGAGGTGGACCAGAAGCCGATCGGCCGGACCCCGCGGTCCAACCTGGCCACGTACACCGGGCTCTTCGACGTGGTGCGCAGGCTCTTCACGGCGTCCCCGGAGGCGGGGGCGCGGGGGTGGAAGGCGGGCCGGTTCTCCTTCAACGTGGCGGGCGGCCGGTGCGAGACGTGTCAGGGCGAGGGCTTCGTCTCGGTGGAGCTGCTGTTCCTGCCGAGTACGTACGCCCCGTGCCCCGAGTGCGGCGGCGCGCGGTACAACGCCGAGACGCTGGAGGTCCGGTACGAGGGCCTGAACATCGCGGAGGTGCTGGGGCTGACGGTGGAGTCCGCGGCCGGGTTCTTCGCCGGTGTCCCTGCGGCGGCGCGCAGCCTGCGGGCGCTGGAGGAGATCGGGCTGGGCTACCTGCGGCTCGGGCAGCCGGCGACCGAGCTGTCGGGCGGCGAGGCGCAGCGGATCAAGCTGGCGACGGAGCTCCAGCGGCAGCGCCGGGACCACACGCTGTACCTGCTGGACGAGCCTACGACGGGTCTGCACCCGGCCGATGTGCGGGTGCTGCTGCGGCAGTTGCACGGTCTGGTGGACGCTGGGCATTCGGTGGTGGTCGTGGAGCACGACATGGACGTGGTGGCGGGCGCTGACCGGGTGATCGACCTGGGCCCGGGCGGCGGCGCGGAGGGCGGCCGGATCGTCGCCGCGGGCACCCCGCGCGAGGTGGCCCGGACGCCGGGCAGCCGTACGGCGCCGTACCTGGCCCGCGCTCTCGCCAACAGCCCGGAAGCGGTTGGCTGAGGGCTGTCCGGTGATCCCCGGGAAATCAGCGCGCGGCGTCAGATGCATTGCACCGCAAGGCGGAGGAGCGATCCCGGTGCCCCCGGAGCCGTGGGACCCGGTGGTGCCGGTGGCACGGCTGCCGGTCACCGACGACGGCGGGCGTCTGCTGGAGCTCTTCCTCGAACCGTACTGCTGGAGCGAGTGGCTGGAGCCGGGCGCGAAGGTGACGGTCGTGACCGTGGGCATGGCGGGCGCGGCCCGTCCCTGGGTGGCGGGTGCCAGCGTTCCCGATGAGCCGTTCGAACTGCAGCACCTCGCGGGCACGCCCGTGGTCCGGCCGTACGGCGACCTGGTCCTGCTCCTGGGCGCCCACGGGAACGAGCTGTACCGGTTGCCGTGAGGCTCAGGCGTCGCCGGGCAGGAGTTGCTGGGGCAGTTCTCGGAAGCTCCACTGCTCGCCACGGCGTGTGAACTGCCAGACCAGGTCGTAGCGGTCGGGCCAGGTCGCGGGAAGGCCGAGGACCTGGTGGGCGCCGAGGGCGCGCACCAGGCGGGGGATCCCGGTGTGCTCCCAGCAGACGAGTACGGGCATGGGGCCGGCCAGCGCGGCGTGGGCCAGGGCGGGTTCGGCTCCGACGGCGAACTCGGCGCGTACGGGGGTGCGCAGTGCGGCGGCCAGGGCGGTCACGGTCTGCCGGCACCGGGCGGGGGCGGGTGCCTTGCCGCCTGCGGCGAAGACGGCGGCGGGGCGGGGCAGTGCGGAACTCTTGGCCGGCGCGAAGAGCCGCGGCAGCGCTTCGGCCCGGCGCCAGCCGCGCCCGGCCAGTGAGCCGGGGTCGTCCTCGCCGTCCTCGTCCCAGCCGGAATCACCGGCGTACGGCTTCTCCGCGTGCCGGATCACCATGACCACGGCGTCCTTGGCGTCGGGCTGCTGCCCGGCGGCCGGGGGGCGGAGCGCTTCCCCGCCGGAGCACCCCGTCGCGGCCAGTGGGACGAGGGCGGCGGCCAGTACGGCTCTGCGGCATGGTCCGGTCCCGGCGGGGGCTTCTGGCATGGGGTCACTGTCTCCCATGGCCGGGGCGCCGCCGGGGCGCGGCGCGGCGGGTGCCCGGCCGGTCAGCCGATCGGCGCAGGGCCCCTCGCGGCGGCGGGGTCCTGCGCCGGGCCGGCGGCCGGGTCAGCGGGGACCTTTGCGGACCGCGCGCAGCCACTCCCTGTTCATGGCGGCGATCGACGGCAGCGGGATGCCCTTCGGGCAGGCGGTGGCGCATTCGCCGGTGAGGGTGCAGCCGCCGAAGCCCTCCTCGTCCATGCGGGCCACCATGTCCAGGACGCGGGTCCCGCGCTCGGGTGAGCCCTGCGGGAGGACGTTCAGGTGGTTGACCTTGGCGGAGGTGAAGAGCATCGCGGAGCCGTTGGGGCAGGCCGCCACGCACGCGCCGCAGCCGATGCACTCGGCGTGTTCGAAGGCGAAGTCGGCGTCGGCCTTGGGCACGGCGGTGGCGTGTGCCTCGGGGGCGGAGCCGGTGGGGGCGGTGATGTAGCCGCCGGCCTGGATGATCCGGTCGAAGGCGCCCCGGTCGACGACGAGGTCCTTGACCACGGGGAAGGCCGCTGCCCGCCAGGGCTCGACGTCGATGGTGTCGCCGTCGGCGAAAGAGCGCATGTGGAGCTGGCAGGTGGTGGTGCGCTCGGGGCCGTGGGCATCGCCGTTGATGACGAGGCTGCAGGCGCCGCAGATGCCCTCTCGGCAGTCGTGGTCGAAGGCGACCGGGTCCTCACCGCGCAGGATGAGGTCCTCGTTGAGGGTGTCGAGCATCTCCAGGAAGGACATGTCCTCGGAGATCCCGTCGACCTCGTACGAGGCCATGTGGCCGGGGGCGTCGGCGCCGCGCTGGCGCCAGACGCGCAGGGTGAGCTTCATGCGTAGCTCCGCTGGGTGGGGTGGACGTACTCGAAGACGAGGTCTTCCTTGTGCAGGACGGGGGCGGCGCCGGTGTCGGTGAACTCCCAGGCGGCGGCGTAGGCGAAGGCCCCGTCCTGACGGGCCGCCTCGCCGTCCGGGGTCTGGGACTCCTCGCGGAAGTGGCCGCCGCAGGATTCGGCGCGGTGGAGCGCGTCGAGGCACATCAGCTCGGCGAGTTCGAGGTAGTCGACGATGCGGTTGGCCTTCTCCAGCGACTGGTTGAACTCGTCGCCGGTGCCGGGCACCTTGATGCGGCGCCAGAACTCCTCGCGGATCTGCGGGATCCGGTCGAGGGCCTTGCGCAGGCCCTGTTCGCTGCGAGCCATCCCGCAGTACTCCCACATGAGTTCGCCGATCTCGCGGTGGAAGGAGTCGGGGGTGCGGTCGCCGTCGACGGCGAGCAGTCGCGCGAGCCGGTCGCGGGTCTCGTGTACGACGGCCACGGCCTCGGGGTGGGTGTCGTCGACGGTGTCGCGGTGGGGGTGGCGGGCAAGGTAGTCGTTGATCGTGGAGGGGAGCACGAAGTAGCCGTCGGCGAGGCCCTGCATCAGGGCGGAGGCGCCGAGGCGGTTGGCGCCGTGGTCGGAGAAGTTGGCCTCGCCGATCGCGAAGAGGCCGGGGACGGTGGTCTGCAGGTCGTAGTCGACCCACAGGCCGCCCATCGTGTAGTGCACGGCGGGGTAGATCCGCATGGGGACCTCGTACGGGTTTTCCGCGGTGATCCGCTCGTACATGTCGAAGAGGTTGCCGTACTTCTCGGCGACCTTGTCGCGGCCCATGCGGCGGATGGCGTCGGCGAAGTCGAGGTAGACGCCCTGCCCGCCGGGGCCGACGCCGCGGCCCTCGTCGCAGACGTTCTTGGCGGCCCGGGAGGCGATGTCGCGGGGCACGAGGTTGCCGAAGGAGGGGTAGATCCGCTCCAGGTAGTAGTCGCGCTCCGCCTCGGGGATGTCTGCGGCGGGGCGGTTGTCGCCCTTGGCCTTGGGGACCCAGATGCGGCCGTCGTTGCGCAGGGACTCGCTCATCAGGGTGAGCTTGGACTGGTGGTCGCCGGTGCGCGGGATGCAGGTGGGGTGGATCTGGGTGAAGCAGGGGTTGGCGAAGTAGGCGCCGCGCCGGTGCGCCCGCCAGACCGCGGTCGCGTTGGAGTTCATGGCGTTGGTGGAGAGGTAGAAGACGTTGCCGTATCCGCCGCTCGCCAGCACCACGGCGTCGGCGTAGTGGGTGGAGATCTCTCCGGTGACCAGGTCGCGGGCGACGATGCCGCGGGCGACACCGTCGACGACGATCAGGTCGAGCATCTCGGTGCGGGCGTGCATCTCGACGTTGCCCGCGGCGATCTGCCGGGAGAGGGCCTGGTAGGCGCCGAGGAGGAGCTGCTGTCCGGTCTGGCCGCGGGCGTAGAAGGTGCGGGAGACCTGGACGCCGCCGAAGGAGCGGGTGTCGAGGAGGCCGCCGTACTCGCGGGCGAAGGGGACGCCCTGGGCCACGCACTGGTCGATGATCTCGACGGAGATCTGGGCGAGGCGGTGGACGTTGGACTCGCGGGCGCGGAAGTCGCCGCCCTTGACGGTGTCGTAGAAGAGGCGGTGCACCGAGTCGCCGTCGTTGCGGTAGTTCTTGGCGGCGTTGATGCCGCCCTGTGCGGCGATGGAGTGGGCCCGGCGGGGGGAGTCGGAGAAGCAGAACTGGACTACGTTGTAGCCCTGTTCGGCGAGGGTCGCGCCGGCCGATCCGCCGGCCAGGCCGGTACCGACGACGATGACGGTGTGCTTGCGGCGGTTGGCGGGGTTGACGAGTTTGGCCTCGAAGCGGCGGCGGTCCCAGCGCTCCGCGATGGGGCCTTCGGGGGCCTTGGTGTCGGCGATGGGCTCGCCGGTGGTGTGGTGCGCGTAGCTGCTCACGGTCAGTTCACCATTCCGGTCATGACGGCGACGGGGACGGACACGAAGCCCGCGAAGAGGACGGCGGCCAGGCCGCCTGCGAAGGCTTTCAGCGTCCGCTCGCGCCGGGCCCGGCCCGCGCCGAGGGTCTGGGCGGCGCTCCAGAAGCCGTGCCGGACGTGCAGGCCGAGTGCGGCCATCGCCACGATGTAGATGGTGTTGCCGTACCAGGTGGAGAAGGTGGCGAGGACGTTCTCGTAGGGGTGGCCGGCCCAGGCGCGCTCGTTGACGGTGAGCGTGGTGAGGTCGAGCAGGTGCCACACGATGAACAGGCCGAGGATGATGCCGCCCCAGCGCATGGTGCGGGTGGCATAGCTCGCGCGGCGGCGCTTGTGGACGTACTTGACCGGGCGGGCCTTGATGTCGCGCCGGCTGAGCTGGTAGGCGGACACGGCATGCGCGACGACGGCGGCGAGGAGCGCCACGCGGACGATCCACAGGGCCCACTCGTGGTGGAGGAAGGGCGAGCCGAGGGTGCGCAGCCAGTGGGCGTAGCCGTTGAACTCGTCCGCCCCGAAGAAGATCTTGAGGTTGCCGAGCATGTGCACGACGAGGTAGCCGAGCATGATCAGCCCGGAGACCGCCATGACGGTCTTCTTTCCGATGGTGGAGCCCCAGAACGAGGGGGCGCTCGTCCGGGTGCGCGTTGCCAGAGCCATGCCGTCGACGGTAGAGACGGAGGACCCGAAAGGTCCAAGACATGATGTCGGTCATCTTGATAGACATGGCCTATGCAATTCCAGCAGCTCCTCTACTTCGTGGCCGTCGCCGAGACCCGGCACTTCACCCGGGCCGCGGAGCAGGTGCACGTGGCCCAGCCGTCGCTCTCCCAGCAGATCAAGGCGCTGGAGCGGGAGCTGGGGGCCGAACTGTTCAGCCGCGCCCGGGGCAACATCACGCTGACGGACGCGGGCGAGGCGCTGCTGCCGCTGGCGCGGCGCATCCTGGCGGACGCGGACACGGCGCGGCTGGAGGTGCAGGAGCTGGCGCAGCTGCGGCGCGGGCGGATCCGGCTGGGGGCCACCCCGAGCGTGTGCACGGGTCTGCTGCCGGGTGTGCTGCGGGCCTTCCACGCGGCGCATCCGGGGATCGAACTGCTGATCGAGGAGAGCGGTTCGCTCGACCTCGTGCGGGAGCTGGCGCGCGGGGCACTGGACCTGGCACTGATCGCCCTGCCGCTGCCGCCCTCTGCGCCGGCCCTGACGACGGTGGAGCTGCTGACGGAGGACCTGGTGGTGGTGTCCTCGACGAAGCTTCCGGCGCCCGGCGGGGGCCGGGAGCTGACCATCGCGGCGTTGCGCGACGAGCCGATGGTGATGTTCCGGCACGGCTACGACCTGCGGGAGCTGACCGTGGCCGCCTGCCGGGCGGAGGGCTTCGAGCCGGCGTTCACCGTGGAGGGCGGGGAGATGGACGCGGTACTGGGCTTCGCGCGGGCGGGGCTGGGCGTGGCGGTGGTCCCGGCGATGGTGGTGGCGGACGCGGGCCCGGGGCTGCGGACGACCCCGCTTGCCGGGTCGCCGCTGCGCCGGACGATCGCACTCGCGCACCGCACCGACGTGGCTCCCCCGCGCGCGGCGCGAGAGCTGAAGCGGATGCTGATGGCGTGACGCCCGGGGCTCCATGCCACGGGGGGCCTCAGTCGGGAGTGGGCGGGGCCGCGGGAAGAGCTCGGTCGAGGCCGTCGGCGAGCATGCCGAAGGCCTGGTCGGCGTCGGCCACCGCGGCGGGGTGGGCCTCGTCGGCGCTCCGCCCGGCATCGAGCCGCTGCCAGTTCTCCCGCCCGAGCTCGTGGCGGACCGCCACCAGGTGGACGGCCGCCAGCCGGGCGGCGAGCGGCGGCACCGACTCCGCCTCCAGGGCGGCGGCGAGCAGCTCGACCTCGCGGTCGGTGTAGTGGGACAGGCGGGACTCCAGGCTGGCGGTGGAGTGGAGCAGGCGCAGGAAGGCGAGGACCTCCGGGTGGTCACAGAGCCCGGTGATCGGGTCCCGCTCGGCGAGGGCCGTCAGGAAGTGGGCGTGCACGGCTCCCACCGGCGTCGCGCCCGCGGGCCGGTCGCGCACGATGCGCGCCACCTCGTCCTGGTGGTCGGCGAACCGGTCGAGGAGCAGGTCCTCCTTGGTCGGGAAGTACCGGAAGAGGGTGGGTTTGGACACCTCGGCCGCCGCGGCGACATCAGCCACCGACACGGCGTCGAAGCCCCGCTCCAGGAAGAGTTCCAGCGCCGTGGCCGCCAACTGGCGGCGCGTGCGGAGCTTCTTGCTCTCGCGCAGACCCGTCGTGTTCTCCATGCGCACAGCGTAGCACGAAAGAGAGACCGGGTAATTTTTTTAACCGGGTTGCCTTTTGCGTCGGGAGTCGCTTTCCTTGGAGTCAGAGACGAGGAGAGGACTTCCGATGAACCACACCGATGTACTGATCGCCGGCTCCGGCCCCACCGGGCTGACGCTCGCCTGTGATCTCGCCCTGCGCGGAATCGCCGTCCGTGTCATCGAGCGGCGCACCGAACCGCACCACGAGTCTCGGGGCAAGGGGCTCCTCGCCGGCAGCCTCGCGATCTTCGAGAGGCTCGGCGTTGCCGAACCCCTGATCGCCGCCGGCACCGCGGGGGTGGTGCTGCGCAAGTACTTCGACGGCGAGCACATCAACGACACCCCCACCCCGGCGGACGCAGGCCTGCTGATCGGGCAGTGGCAGGTCGAAGAGGCGCTGCGCGACCGGCTCGCCGGACTCGGCGTGCGCGTCGAGTACGGGGCGGAGCTCGTCGGCATCAGCCAGGACGAGTCCGGGGTGCGCGCCGAGCTGGCGGACGGAAGCGTGTTCGCGGCCCGCTGTCTCGCCGGGTGCGACGGCGGGCGCAGCACCACCCGCAAGCTGCTCGGCATCCCCTTCGAGGGCAACGGCGAGAAGGAACCCGCGATGGTCATCGGCGACGTCAGGGCGCCGGGGCTCGGCCGGGACGTCTGGCACCAGTGGTTCACCTCGGAGGGCGGCGGAATACTGCTCTGCCCGATGCCGGGGACGGACTCCTTCCAACTGCAGGCCTCACCCGAGCAGGACGAGCACGGCGAGCCGCTGCCGCCCTCCCTGGAGAGCTTCCAGCGGATCTTCGACCGGTGCGCCGGGGTGCCGGGCATCCGGCTCGAGGACCCCACCTGGCTCTCCTCCTGGCGGGTCAATGTCCGCATGGCCGCCCGGATGAGGGAGGGCCGGGTCCTGCTCGCCGGGGACGCCGCGCACGTGCACCCCATAGCCGGCGGCCTGGGCATGAACACCGGCATCGAGGACGCGGCGGCGCTCGGCCGGGCCCTGTCCGCCGCCCTCGCCGGACCGGACGCGGACGCGGCGCTCGACGCCTACGAGGCGGAGCGGCTGCCGGTCGCCGCTGGGGTCCTGGCCGACACCGCCGAGCGGTACGAGCGGGTCGTGGAAGCCGTGCGGACCTCCGGCCGCGGGACGGAGGTCGGCCTGGACTGACGTGGCACCGCGCGCCGGAGCCGGCCGCTACCGGGACCGCGCGGCCCGGACCGCCGGGGCCCGGGCTGCGTTCAGGAGGGAGTGGGCACCGCGTCGGAGAGGGACAGGGTGTGGATACGGTCGGGGGCCCCGGGGCGGGCGTAGTACCAGCCCTGGGCGGTGTCGCAGCCGAGCGCGCGCAGCTGGGCGGCCTGTGCGCCGGTCTCCACGCCCTCGACGGTGACGGCGAGTTCGAGGCTGTGGGCCAGGGCCACGATCCCCTCCACGATCTTGACGTCGACCGGGTCGGCGGGCTGCTGCTGCATCCCCTGGGTGAAGGAGCGGTCGAGTTTGAGCACGCTGACCGGCAGGCGCCGCAGGTTGGCCAGGTTGGAGTAGCCGGTGCCGAAGTCGTCGAGTGCGATGTCCACACCGAGTTCGGCCAGCCGGCGCAGCGGCTCCAGCAGTTCGTCGTCAGCGCCTATCAGGGCCGACTCGGTGACTTCCAGGCACAGCGCGCCCGGAGCGAGGCCGGACTTCTCCAGCACCGCCACCGTGTCGGCGACCAGACCCGGGTGGTGCAGCTGGGTCGGTGAGAGGTTGACGTTGATCCGCAGGGCTGCGCCCCCGTGCTCGTGCTGCCAGACGCGGGCTTGGCGGACGGCCTCCTCCAGGACCCACCGGCCGAGGGGCACGATCAGCCCGGTCCGTTCGGCGAGCGGGATGAAGCGGTCGGGGCCGAGCACCCCGTACTGCGGGTGGGACCAGCGCACCAGCGCCTCGGCGCCGTGCACGGTGCCGTCGCGCATGTGGACCAGCGGCTGGTACTCGATGAAGAATTCGCCGCGCTCCAGCGCCGCCGGCAGGGCGTTGGTCAGGCCGTGCCGGGTGATCGCGCGGGCGTCGGCCTCGGCGTCGGCGAACTCGAAGCGGTTGCCGCCGGCCGCCTTGGCGCGGTACATCGTGATGTCGGCGCTGCGCAGCACCTCGGCCGGGGTGCGCTCCTTGGCGCGGCCCTCGACGATGCCGATGCTGCCCCGGACCGACAGCTCCCGGCCCTCCAGCCGGATCGGCGTCGAAAGGGCCGTCAGGATGCGGACCGCGAGGTCGGTCACCTTCTGCTCGGTGTCGGAGCCGGTGGTCAGGGCTACGAACTCGTCGCCGCCGAGCCGGGCGACGACCTCGCCGGGACCGGTCGCGCAGCTCTGCAGCCGGTCGGCGACCTCCACCAGCAGCCGGTCCCCCGCCGAGTGGCCGAGGCTGTCGTTGACCGCCTTGAAGCCGTCGAGGTCCAGGTAGCACAGGCCGTAGCGGTCACCCCCGGCCCCGCTGAGGGCCTTCTCCAGCCGCTCGAAGAACAGAGTCCGGTTGGGCAGTCCGGTGAGGGCGTCGTGGGTGGCCTCGTAGCGCAGGCGCAGGTTCAGCAGGCGGCGCTCGGTCGTGTCCTCCATCAGCGCCAGCTGGTACTGCGGCTTGCCGTCGGCGTCGCGCAGCAGCGACACCGTGAGGTTGGTCCAGAGCACGGTCCCGTCGTGGCGGTAGTACGGCTTCTCCACGCGGTAGCTCTCCCGTTCGCCGCGCACCAGCTCGCCGTACATCCGCCAGACGTGCGGGGTGTCGTCGGGGTGGCCCCACTCGCTGACGTTGCGGCTGCGGACGTGCCCCTCCAGCCCGCCGAACATCTGCAGCAGCGTGTCGTTGACCTCCAGGACGTTCCCGTCGAGGTCGGCGATGCCGATGCCGACGGCCGCGCCCTCGAAGACCGCCCGGAAGCGCTCCTCGCTCGCGTGCAGGGCCTGCTGGGCGTCGGTACGGGCGGTCAGCGCGGAGCGGGCGATGGCCTCCTGCTCGCTGAGGGTGCGCTCGCGCAGCGCGCGTGCGTATCCGGCGGCGATGGCGTGCTGCAGCCGCGCGCAGCGCGAGTGGTACTCGGCGGTGGCCTCCAAGCCGGAGCCTTCGAGTCCGTCCGGACCGCAGTAGAGCACCAGGTAGGACTCGATCACGCCCAGGGTGCCGGCCAGGGCTTCCGGGTCGGTGCAGTGCACGGCGACGAGTTCGGCGCCCACCCGCTGCGCCACGGCGGCGTCGAAGGGCCGTGCGTGCAGGGCCTCGGTGAGCGTCCGGGTGAGCGGCACGAGGTGCCGTTCGAACTCGGGCCGGGTCAGCGAGGTCGCGGTGACCGGGAAGATCGCCCGTCCCCAGATCGTGGCGAAGCGGGAGATCCGGTCCTCGATGCCGCCGTGGGGGGCCGCCGCGGATTGCGCGGTCGGCGCGGGTGCGGCCGCGGGCGCTGCGACGGTGTTCGGCGCGCCCGCCGTCTGAGCCGGAAGTCTCACGCCTTGCGTCCCACGCCGCCGTAGCCCGAGAAGGCGTAGGGGTCCTCCGGCGTTTCGCCGTCCTCCCCGTCCGCGGAGCGGTCCGGGCGCCAGTCGGGCATGGAGACCAGCCCGGGCTCCACCATGTCGAACCCTTCGAAGAAGCGGGCGATCTGCTCCCCCGTGCGCATGACGAGGGGGTTGCGGATGTCGCGGTAGACGCCGACGGCGCCGCCCGCGACCTCCTCCACGAGCGGGATGCCCTCGAAGGAGGCATGGGTGAGGATCAGCAGGCTGCCGGGGGCCAGCGCGTCGCGCAGCTCGGCCACGGCGTCGTACGGGTGGTCCGCGTCCTCCAGGAAGTGCAGGACGGCGACGAGGAGCAGGGCGACCGGCCGGTCGAAGTCGAGGAGCCGTCCGACCTCGGGGGCGGCCAGGATCTCCTGGGGCTTGCGCAGATCGGCGGCGACGACGCCGGTGTGCTCGTCGTCCAGGAGGACGGCATGGCTGTGCGCCACGGCCACCGGGTCGTGGTCGACGTAGACCACGCGGGCCCCGGGGCTGGCGGCTCGGGCGATCTCGTGGACGTTGCCGAAGGTGGGGATGCCGGAGCCGATGTCGAGGAACTGCGTGACGCCCTCGGCGACGGCGTGCCGGACGGCACGGCGCATGAACGCCCGGTTGGCCTGCATGATCTTGGGCAGTCCCGGCATGAATTCCATGGCCCGTCGGGCCGCCTGGCGGTCGACCTCAAAATTGTGGGACCCGCCAAGGTAATAATCGTAGATGCGGGACACGCTCGGCACCGAGATGTCGATGCCTGGCGGGGCCCAGGCGGGGCGCTCCATCGGGATCTCCAAGCGTTGTTCCTGCGGCGGTCCGTGCGGGGTCGGACTCCTGTCCGAGCCGAATCTACTGATCATTGACCAACAGGGCGAGCAAAAGCGGAAATTGGCGATCCGTTCTTCGTCACACACCAAAGGCGCCCGGCGGCACCCCCGGGGCAAATGACCGGTACCGACAAATCCCTTTTGGGAATTGACCGGACGATGATCGCACTCGACTGAGCCCGCTCCGCAGCTGGCTCAAACCTTTCCGCTCGGCACTACACCCGTTCAGGCGAACCGGGGCCGAGCCCAGCGTGGGCCGGCGTGCGCGGGCCCATGCTCCCCGGGTGAACAGAGCCTGTGCCAGGCGCCTGCTGGCGGTCCCGGTCCTGCTGTGGGCGGCCTTGTCCGTCACGCCGGCCGTGGCTGATAGCAGCGCCTACGCGACGACCGACCCCGGCGAGGCCGCGACGGCCACCGCCGTGGTCGCGGTGGCTTCCGGCGACGGCCGCGGACGCGGTCCGGGTGGTGGACATCACGGTGCCGACCGCCGCGCGGACCACCGTTCGGACCACCGTTCGGATCACCGCTCCGACCACGGAAGACACCGTGGTGGCGGCCGTGGCGGGGGCCACCACGGCGACCCCGACTGCCCACCGCCGCCACCGCCACCGCCGTGTCCGCCTGAGCCGCCCCCGAAGCCCACCCCGCCGCCCGAGCCGAAGCCCACGCCACCACCGCCGAAGCCCACGCCGAAGCCGGTCCCGACCCCGGCCCCGCCGCCTCCAAAGCCCGCTCCGGCGCCACCCAGGGCGGCGCCCAGGCCCGTACCGAAGCCCGTCCTGCCCGCACCGGCCCCGCCGAAGCCGGCGCCCGCCCCGCCCCGTGCGGCGGGGGTACCCGCGCCGCCACCGCCGCCGTCCCCCGCGGTGGCCGCGCCGCCGCGGAAACAGGTGGCCCGCCCGGCGTACCGCGCGCAAGCCCGTAAAACGGCCGAGCACCACGTCTCGCCGGTGACCTTCACCTTGCTGACCGCGGCTCCCGCGGTGCTCGCGATCGTCGCGCTGCGCCCGCGGTAATCCGCCCACCGTCAAACGATCTGGAGTCATCTTGTCGGAATGGCTCGTCCTGTCCCTCGCGATGGCCGCGGCCTGTGCCGTGGTGCTGTCCATCGCCTTCTTCAATCACCGCAGGATCGGCGACGACGACGATCCGAGCGAGACCCCGGACGTCATCGAGTACATGACGATGATGATCGGGGTGATCTACGCGATCGTGCTGGGCCTGGCGATCGCGGGCGTCTGGGAGGGCCGCGGAGCCGCCCAGGAATACGTGCGCCAGGAAGCACAGGCCCTGCACGAGATCAGCGTCCGCTCGCAGGTCTACCCGGCCGGGGTCCGGGCGAGGATCCGCTCCGACGTCGACGCGTACGTGACCTTCGTGGTGGACACCGAGTGGAAGGCGATGGCCGACGACGGCGAACTCACGGACCGCGGCGGGGAGCTGCTGGAACGTATCCGCCGGGACGTCACGGACTACGAGCCGCAGACCGATCACGAGGGCCAGGCCTACCAGCCGCTCGTCGACCAGGTCGCCGTTGTCGACGACGCCCGCAGCGCACGCGGCGCGAGCGCCGGGGCCACCATGCCGGGGGTGGTCTGGTTCGGGCTGATCACCGGAGCCCTGGTCACGGTGGGCCTGATCTTCACCCTGCAGATCAGGCGCTCGTTCCGGGAGATGCTGCTGGCCGGGCTCTTCAGCGCGCTGATCGCGTTCCTGCTGTTCCTGATCTGGGACTTCGACGCACCGTTCGGGCGGGGCATCTCGGCCACCGCCGAACCGTTCCTCACGCAGTTCTCCCACTTGGACCTGGGCGGCTGACACCGCCCGGCAAACCGGGGACGGGCCTCCCGTCCCCGGTTCGGCCTACCGCAATGCCCCATTCGCCCGTTCCTGATCGCGGGCCCCGCCACCCGCACCTAGCGTGGCGGACATCGAGGCGCACGACCCCCCACGTGCGGAAACCGTTCCGCGGCTGCTCCTCGGGGATCCGGAGAATCAACCATGGGTGCGATACGTACCTCCGCCACCGCCCTGCTGAGTGCCGGCGCCACGTTCGCCGTCCTCACCCTCGGAGCCCTCGGCGCGCCCGCCGCGTCCGCGGCCGAGGCCCGGTCCGAAGCCCAGGCCATGCCCCAGACCGAGAAGTACGCCGAGAGGCACGCCGAGCAGCGCGCCCGGCAGGTCTCGTTCGGCTTCACCCTCACCCCCTCGACCGTCGCCCCCGGCGGCCAGGTGGTGCTCGCGGTCAGCGGCTGCAACGCCGCCTACTCCACCGCCTCCTCCGGCGTCTTCGACACCGTGAGCATCGCGCGCGGCCAGACCGTGCGGGTCACCGTGGACCGGGACGCCCGGCCCGGAGCCCTGTACTCCGTCTCCTTCACGTGCAACGGGGAGACCGGCTCGGCCGACCTGACGATCGCCGGCGGCACGACCAGGCCCACGACGAGTTCGACGCGGACGGCCACCGCCACGGCCCCGGCCCCCGTCACGACCGGTGCGGCCCTGGGTGTCCGCGGCGGCCTGGGCGGCAGCGTGGCCGGAATGGACCCGGTGGAACTCGGTGCCGGCGCCGCTCTCTTCCTCGCCGCCGCGGGCGGGACGGCCTACGCCCTGCGCCGCAGGGCATCCGGCCGCGGTCACTGAATCCCCCGCATGTGCCGTTCCACCGCCGGTCGCCTCCACCGCCGGTCGCCCCGGTCCTCGGGGAGGACGCGGGGCGACCGGCGGGAGCGGGCGGCGGCTGGGGCGGACGGTGTCCGGCACGGAAGGCCGACGGTCAGCTCCGGCCGCGGAGCGGACGGCGGCGACGCATCACGTGGGCACCCGCGCCCAGGGCGGAGGCACCGACCAGGCCCGCACCGATGGCCGTCTCGGCGGTGGACGGGCCGAAGGAGCCGCCGATACCGCCCTGCGAGGGGTTGCCCTCCAGGATCCGGAAGCGGGCCGTGGCGATCAGGTTGCTGTCATTGCACTTGACCGACAGCGTGTGGGTGCCCGGAGAGGCGTGGTTGAAGATCCGCACGGTCGCGAACCCGATCGATCCGGCGGAGAGGTTGGCCGGCGAAAAGTTCCCGGGCGAGGTGACGGTACCGCCGTGACCGCAGCCCGCCGCGCTCACCTGCATCGTGGAACCCTGGTGCACGGCGAACGGGTTCACCGAGATGTTGCTGGGGCCGTTCCCACCCCCATTCCCACCCCGGCCCCCGGGGTCCTGGTTCGCGGAGGCGAGCGGGGCACTGAGGCCGAGGACGGCACAGGCTGCCGCCGTCACGGTAAGAGCGCGCAAGACACGCATGGTGGAACCTCCAGCGGAAAGCGCCCCGGAGCGTCGGCCCCGGATGATCGACGAGAACGCCTCCCACGTCGAACCCTCCGGTCGTACCGCAATCTCTGCATTTCCGGCTTTGGGCCGCCCGGTTGAGCGACACGCCGAAGCACGGCCGTCCGAGCTGACGGATCCGCAGGTCACGACCCGTCAGGCATTTATGTGACGATTACCTGGATGGACGCATCCCTTCCGGCCCCTTCCGGCCCCGTCCGCGGCCGGGGCCACCCGTTCGCCCCCTCCCCCCTCGCCGACCTGCCTCCCCGGCCTTAGCGTGCGTGCAGTAGGGCGTACAGGGGTGGGACAGGAACGCGGGTCGGGACCCCCGCGTCGGGAAGGGAGAACGATGGGCGAGGACGAGACAGGGCAGTCACGCAAACGCTCACCGTGGGGCGTACTCGCACTGGTCATGCTCACCGGACTCGCCATGGTGAGAAACGGCGTGAACATCGACGACGGACCGCCCCAGCCCACCGCGGCCTCGGCCGTCGCGGTGACGGCCGACCAGCTGCCGGCCAATCCGCCGACGCCGCCCGCGGACATGGAGTTGCTGGAGCACTCCTCCGTGCAGCGCATCCGGATCCCCACGATCAGCGTGGACGCGCCGGTGATGACGGTCGGGCTGGACGCGGAGGGCTGGATCGACGCCCCGCCACCGCAGGAGCGCAACCTCGCGGGCTGGTACCTCAACGGCATCTCGCCGGGGCAGCGCGGCTCGGCAGTGATCGTGGGGCACGTGGACAACGCACAGGGCCCGGCGGTCTTCTACGGCCTGGGCTCGGTCAAGCCGGGCAACCGCATCGAGGTGGAGCGCTACGACGGACGCACGGCGGTGTTCGAGGTGTACGGGGTGGAGGTGTTCTCCAAGGAGGCCTTCCCCGGATCCCGTGTGTACGGGGACACCGGGCACGCCGAACTCCGGGTGATCACCTGCGGCGGCGGCTACTCCAAGGCACGCGGGTACGACGGCAACGTGGTGGTCTTCGCCCGGATGGTAGAGGCCCGCTGAGCCGGGGCCGGGGAGGCCCCGGCCCCGCCCGCCATGGCGGGACCTTGACGACACGGCCTAGCGCGACGCCACGGCGGTCAGGGTGGGCAGCGTCATCCGGTAGCCCCGCGCGAGCAGTTGGGGCAGGTAGGAGGCGACGGCCTGGACGCTCTGCGTCCGGTTGCCGCCCGCGTCGTGCGACAGCACGATCGCGCGGGGGCCGGCGCCCCGCATGACACGGGAGACGATCGTGGTGACGCCGGGCTCCTCCCAGTCCAGGCTGTCCACGGTCCAGGCGAGCGGCTCCATCCCCAGCTCGGCCCCGATCTCGAAGGCGGCCCGGTTCCACGCCCCGTAGGGTGCCCGGAACCACTGCGGCGCCTCGCCGACGGCCTGCTGCACGACCTCGCTCGTGCGGCCGATCTCGACGGCGAGGGCGGGTCGGCTCAGCTTGGGGATGAGGGGGTGGGTCCAGGTGTGGTTGCCGATGACGTGCCCCTCGGCGACCATCCGGCGCAGCAGGTCCCGGTTCTCCGCGGCCATCTCGCCGCAGACGAAGAACATGGCGCGCACGCCGTGGCGGCCGAGGGTGTCGAGGATGGCCGGGGTGTAGCGGGGGTCCGGCCCGTCGTCGAAGGTGAGCACCATGGAGCTGTGCGTCCTTGCGTCGGCCGGGAGTTCGAGGATGGGCCGGGTCCGCACGGCCGGTTTCACGGCGGCCGGGCGGGCGGGGGCGTCCGCCGTCATGGGGCGCAAGCGGTAGGACTTCTCGGGCAGGGCCCGGGGCAGCGATCCGGGCGCCCCCGCCGCGGGGTTCGGGCCGGGCCCGGCGGCGGGCCCCGGTGCGCCGCCCGCGCCCGGCACACCGGATGGTCCGGGCGTACCGCCTTCGTTGCCGTTGCCGGTGGTGATCAGCCCGGCGGCTGCGACTCCGAGGAAGACGGCGGTGCGCAGGAGCACGCGCCGCCCTACTGTCGGCTCGTCATTTTTCATTATTACTACGTATCAACGACATCCCCGCAGATGTCGAGAGGCACGGACGCGCCCCGTTCCGCTCACTCGTGCGGACCACCCCACGAGCGGTCAGCCGCGCCGCACCAGGGGGAAGGGGAGGGTCTCGCGGATCGTCAGGCCGGTGAGGAACATGACGAGTCGGTCCACGCCGATGCCCAGGCCGCCGGTCGGCGGCATCGCGTATTCGAGGGCGTCCAGGAAGTCGTTGTCGAGTTCCATGGCCTCCGGGTCGCCGCCGGCCGCGAGCAGGGACTGGGCGGTGAGCCTGCGCCGCTGTTCGACGGGGTCGGTCAGCTCCGAGTAGGCGGTGCCCAGTTCGGTGCCGAAGGCGACGAGGTCCCAGCGCTCGGCGAGCCGGGGGTCCTTCCGGTGCTGGCGGGTGAGCGGGGAGACGTCGGTCGGGAAGTCCTTGTAGAAGGTGGGGAGTTCGGTCCGCTCCTCCACCAGCCGCTCGTACATCTCCAGGACCACGTCGGCGCGGGTGTCCTCCGGACCGTGCGGCACCTTGGCCCGGTCGCAGAGCCGGCGCAGCACGTGCTCCTCTGTGTCGGCGCCGACCTCCTCGCCGAGGGCCTCGCTGATGGCCCCGTACATGGTCTTCACCGGCCAGGACCCGGAGATGTCGTGGACGACGAGCTTGCCGTCGGCGTCCGCCTTGTGCGCGACCGGTGAGCCGTAGGCCGCAGTGGCGGCCGACTGGATCAGCTCCCGGGTGAGGCCGAGCATGACGTCGTAGTCGGCGAAGGCCTGGTAGGCCTCCAGCATCGTGAACTCGGGGTTGTGCTTGTACGAGACGCCCTCGTTGCGGAAGGTGCGGCCCATCTCGAAGACCTTCTCCATGCCGCCGACGCAGAGCCGTTTGAGGTACAGCTCGGGCGCGATGCGCAGGTAGAGGTCGAGGTCGTAGGCGTTGATGTGGGTGCGGAAGGGCCGGGCGTTGGCGCCGCCGTGGATCTGCTGGAGCATCGGGGTCTCGACCTCCAGGTAGCCGCGGTCGAGCAGGCCCTGGCGCAGGGCCTGGACCGCGCTGGAGCGGGCCCGTACGACGTCGCGCGCCTCGGGACTGGCAACGAGGTCGAGGTAGCGGCGGCGGACGCGGGCCTCCGGGTCGGCGAGGCCCTTGCGCTTGTCGGGGAGGGGGCGCAGGCACTTGCCGGTGAGCTGCCAGGACCGGACCACGAGGGAGAGCTCGCCGGTCCTGCTGGCGCCCGGCTCGCCGGTCACGAGCACGTGGTCGCCGAAGTCGGCCTGGGAGGTGAAGGACCCCAGCACCTCGGCGCCGGCCTCGTCACGGGTCAGCATCAGCTGTATGTCGCCGGACCAGTCGCGCAGGACGGCGAAGACGACTCCGCCGAGGTCGCGTACGACCATCACGCGCCCGGCGAGGGTGGCCTGCCCGCCGGTCCGGGCACCGGGCGGGTGGCTCGGGTGGGCCGCCTTCAGCTGGGCGACGGTGTGGGTCCGCAGGCGGATTCCGACCGGGTAGGGGTCGGTGCCGGAGGCCCGGATGCGGTCCAGTTTGGCGTGGCGGACGCGCACCTGTTCGGGCAGCCGTTCGCCGGGCACGCCCGGGAGCTCCTCCCCCACGGCGTCCAGGCCCAGGGACTCGATCGGGGGCAGCCCCTCGGTGGTGGCGGGGGCGGTGACGCCCTTGGGGTGTCCGTTGCCCCACAGGGTGCGCAGGCTGGGTACGGAGACGAAGCCCTCGGCGATGCCGGAGGCGAGGCTGACCCGGGCGAGCGAGCCGGCGTCCTGGTAGCACAGGAACCGCGGGAACCACTCGGGGCCGTACTTGACGTTCGATCGGTACAGCGCCTCCAGCTGCCACCAGCGCGAGAAGAAGAGCAGCAGCTTGCGCCACACCTTGAGGACGGGACCGGCCCCGATGCGGCCGCCCTCCTCGAAGGCGGAGCGGAAGACGGCGAAGTTGAGGGAGATCCGGCGCACCCCGAGGCCGGGGGCGGCGGCGCACAGTTCGGCGACCATGAACTCCATGACCCCGTTGGGCGCGGTGCGGTCGCGGCGCATCAGGTCGAGGGAGATTCCGTCCCTGCCCCAGGGAACGAAGGAGAGCAGGGCGATCAGCTCGTCCTTGTCGTCGAAGGCCTCGACCAGCAGGCACTCCCCGTCGGCCGGGTCGCCGAGCCGGTCCAGGGCCATGGAGAAGCCCCGTTCGGTCTCGGTGTCCCGCCAGCGGTCCGCCCGGTCGATGATGGTCCGCATCTCGTCCTCGGACAGGGCCGAGTGGCGGCGGATGACGGTGGTCGCGCCGGCGCGCTTGACGCGGTTGACGGCCTGGCGGGTGACGCGCATGTCCCGGCCGTCGAGGTCGAAGTGGGCGACGTGCAGGATGGCCTCGTCGCCCAGTTGGAGGGCGCTCAGCCCGGAGCGGGCGTAGGCGGTGGCGCCGTCCTCGGACGCGCCCATCACGGCGGGCTGCCAGCCGTAGCGGCCGGCCACGGCCAGCCAGGCGTCGATGGCGGGGGTCCAGGCGGCCGGGTCGCCCACCGGGTCGCCGCTGGCGAGGCAGACGCCGGCTTCGACGCGGTAGGTGACGCCGGCCCTGCCGTTGGGGGCGAAGACGACGGCCTTGTCGCGCCGGGTGGCGAAGTAGCCGAGCGAGTCGGCCCGTCCGTACGCGCCGAGCAGGGCCCGGATGCGGGGTTCCTCGTCGCCGTGCAGGGCGGCGGTCAGGCGCTGGGAGCGGAAGAGGGTCGCGGCCGCGTTCAGCAGGGCGGCGGCGCCGAAGAGGCCGAGGAGGAAGTACAGCGGCCTGGGCGGGCGGCCGTCGAACTGCCGGGCCGAGAAGAGGCCGCCGAAGACCTGTTTGGCGGCCCAGTCCAGCCACTGGCCGCGGGGCAGGGAGCCGGGGAAGAGGGCGACGAGCGCCCAGCCCAGGAGGACGGCGGCGAGCATGCCGAGGCCGAGCACGATCAGGGCGTGCCACAGCGCCCCGGGCCGGGACGCGGCGTAGAACTCCCTGCGGGCGGCGATGAGTAGGGCCATGGCGGCGACGGCCAGGGCCATCGAGGAGATGCCGGTCCAGTAGTCGCCGACGGCGATGTCCAGCAGGTCGTCGACGATCAGCAGGGCCAGATAGGTGATGACCATCCACCAGGCGACCTTCTTGCGGGTGCCGAGGGCAGCGGCGAAGAGGAAGAGGAAGACGGCGTAGGCGAGGTTCGCGCTGACCGGTACGACGATCAGGTCGAGGAACCGTACGACGTGCCGCAGGAGCCGCCGCAGCGTCGGGGAGAGCGCGAGCAGTGCGCACAGCAGGCCGATCGTCCCGAAGAACGCGCCGAACCCGTCGGGCACCCGGTTCAGGAAGCGGTTCCGGGTCCCGTGCGTGTCCTCCACGGTGGCACTCATGGTTCGCACTGTAGGGAGGGGTGCGCCGGTGCGCGCGCCGAGCGGGTGGGGGCGTCTGCACGCCACCGCCTATCCTCGCAGGGTGACGGAGCACGTGAACACGGGATTCGAACGCGGTACCGACGGCCCGAAGGTGATCCTGGCCGGGGTGGACGGTTCCGAGTCCTCGCTCCGGGCGGCGGCCTACGCGGCCGGACTGGCCCGGCGGCAGAACGCCCTGCTGGCGCTGGTGTACGTCCAGCCGGTGGTGCCGGCCGGGGCGGCACTCGGCGCGCCCGTGGCCGACACCACCGGGGAGATCGCGGAGGGGCTGGTGGCCGAGATCCGCGAGTCGGCGGAGCGGCTCAAGGGCATCTACGAGGTGCGCTGGGAGTTCCACACCTTCCGCGGCGACCCCTACGCCGGCCTCGTGAGCGCGGCGCAGGAGCTGATGGCGGACGCGGTGGTGGTCGGCGCCTCGGAGCAGGCGGGCCACCGCATCGTCGGCTCGGTGGCGATCCGCCTGGTCAAGGCGGGCCGCTGGCCGGTGACCGTGGTCCCCTGACCGAGCCCGCCGGCGGGGCGCCCGTTGCACGGACGGGTGAGCCGGGGCCGTGCGGACCTGTGGGTCCGGCACGAGGCGCCCCGGACGCCAACAGAGCCGTCATCGAGCAGCCGTCAGTCCGTCCTTGGCGGCGCCGCGGCTGAGGACCGCCTCGGTGATCTCGTCACGGGCGGCCTCGTAGTCCTCCCGGCCGGGATCCTTCGCCAGGGCGTCGGGCAGGTGGACGACGCGGCCGGCGGCCAGGTCCATCATCTGCGGCACGAACTCCGCCTTGGTGACCTGCCAGCGCTGCCCGGCCGCGGCCGGCGGGGCGAAGGTGAAGCGGCCGATCGAGCCGTAGTTTCCGCGCAGGTCGCGCGCGCCCGTGTGGTTGAACATCTCGCCCGCCACCTGGTCGCCCATGCCGTAGACGATCCAGGTCCCGTTGACCTTCTCGTAGGGCTGCGGGATGTGCGCGTGGGTGCCGAGGATGAGGTCGATGTCGGGCCGGCCGCCGGTCTGCGAGGCGGTCAGGGCCTTGCCCAGCGAGAGCTGGGTCCCGTCGGGTTCGGTCTGCCACTCCGTGCCCCAGTGGACGCTCACCAGCACCACGTCCGCGCCCGCCTTCCGGGCGGCCCGGGCATCCGCGACGATCTCGTCCTGCTTCATCAAATTGACCGCCCACGGCCGGCCGTCCGGCAGCGGGTAGCCGTTGGTGTCGTAGGTGTAGGCGAGGTGCGCCACCTTGGCCAAGCCGGCCGTGTACGTGGTCACCTTGGCCGCCTCGGCCGCCGTACGGGCCGAGCCGGCGTGCCCCAGGCCGACCTTGTCGAAGCGGTCGAGGGTGCGGCGCAGCCCGGCGGCGCCGTCGTCGAGGGTGTGGTTCGAGGCGGTGGAGCAGCCGTCGTAGCCGGCGTCCTTGAGGCCGTCGGCGACCTCCGGCGGGGACTTGAAGGCCGGGTAGCCGGAGAAGGGCCCGCCCTCCTCCCCGTAGATGGTCTCCATGTGGCAGAGGGCCAGGTCGGCCCCCGAGACCATGGCCTTGACGCCGGAGAACATCGGCCGGAAGTCGTAACCGTCGTCCTGCGCGTCGTCCGCGGCGCGCTGGATGACCGAGGTGTGCGGCAGTACGTCGCCGCTCGCGACCAGGGTGAAGCCCCTGGCGGCGGGCGCCCCGCCGGCGCTGGAGGGGGCCGGCGGGGCCGACTCCCCCAGGCGGGCCGGTGCGGTGCCCCCGGCTGCCGAGCATCCCGCCGCCGCGGACAGCAGGAGGGCGGAGAGCAGGGCGACCGCCCTCGGCCGGGTGCGCGTGGTCATCAATCGGCTCCCATTTATACGACTATCTGACATGTCATCATCTGTAATGCATATAACAACACGCAGTAAGTCAAGAACCGGATCCGCACCCCACCGACGGACCCACTCGAACGGCGGACACGGCACGGCCTGCCGTTCGCCGCGCCGTTCGACCGTTCACCGCCCGGCACGGCCGCCCGTCGGACCACCCGGGTGCTTGGGCGCAACGCCGGGGTATGACGGTTCCGGGTGGGCTCTGCGCAGGTCAGGGTGGACGGGGCGCCGCCCCCAAGGACCCCCGCGCACCCCGGAAGGAGCCACTCGTGCCGCTCTCCCCCACCCTCCCGCGTACGGATCCCGAGGCCCTGGCCGAACTCCAGCGCGACCACGGGCGGGCCCTGTTCGGTTTCCTGGTCGGCCTCACCGCCGGCGACGCCCAGCGCGCGGAGGACCTCGTGCAGGAGACCCTCGTACGGGTCTGGCAGCACCCGGAGGCCCTGGCCAGCGGACACGACTCCATGCGCCCCTGGCTGTTCACGGTGGCCCGGCGGCTCGCGATCGACGCCCGGCGGGCCCGGCTGTCACGGCCACTGGAAGTGGACCCCGAGGGGTTGGAGCAGGCCCCCGCCGTCGAGGACGCGGTGGCCGGGTCCGTCACGGCGATCGACGTGCGGCGGGCCGTGGGATCCCTGGGGCCGGAGCACCGCGAGGTGCTGCTCCAGGTCTACTTCCGGGACCGGTCGGTCGCCGAGGCCGCCGCCGAACTCGGCATCCCGGCCGGGACCGTCAAGTCCCGCACCTACTACGCCCTGCGTGCCCTGAGGAAGGACCTGCAGGGGTACGGCTACGGCCTCGGCGCCTGAGCCCTGCGGGTCCGCGAACGGATCCCGCAACGCCGTGAAGGGATGCGGACCGGACATAAAGCGCATCGAATTCGACAGAACACCGTCCAAGTTGAGTAAACAACCCCCGCTCCGTGAGCCGCTCGGTGAAGGCTCGGGGCTGACGACGGGACGCTCGACGCGCGGGAGAAGGTGGAACGGTGCAGCCCGAGGGTACGAACGGCACCAGTGACGGAGGGCTCGCGGTGCCCATGGCCTGGCTCTACGCCGAGTACATCGCCGACGAACTGCTGCGGACGGGCCGGCTGATCCCGGTCAGCACCCTGGAGTTCCGGGCCGGACGCGACACGCTCGCCCTGACCATCTACCTCTCCGACGCGGCAGGCGAGCTCTCCGGGATCCGCGTGGTCTCGCAGCTCGACGAGTGGCTGTCGCTGACGGCGTACGGACACCCCTGGCGCGACTGGGTGCACACCCGCTTCCTCGACCTCGGCGAAGCGGCCCGGGAAGGCGGCCGCGGCGAGGACCCCGACCTGGAACTGGCCCGGGCGGCCTGGCGCTGGCTGGACGGCACCGAACTGTTCGCCACCAATCTCGATCCCGGGCGGCACGGCCACGCCGACAGCCCGTACGAACTGGACGAGAACGCGCGCGTGTGGACCCCCGCCTGGCAGCTCGGGCTGCCCCTGGGCCACCTGGCGATGCACCTCTTCTGACGGCTACGACCGGTCGGCCGGATCCATCACCAGGCCCGTGAAATCGGCCTCGTTGCGCTCCGCCCGCCGGACGTACCACCGGGCGATCAGCCACATCACCGGATAGACCAGCAGCCCCAGCACCAGCCAGACGAGCGGGCCGGGCCTCGCCCGCGGCGCCGCGAACACCAGCGGCAGCGTCCCGACCAGCGACACCAGCGCGGCCAGGGCCCCCAGGCCCGCGCGCAGCTGGCTGCGCATGAGGGCCCGTACGTAGGTGGCCCCGAGGGTGGTCTGTTCGGAGATCTCCGAACGCGCCGGGGTGTGGGCGGGCGCCCGGCGGCGGGCGCCCCGGGGAACCCCGGTGACGATCTCGCGCCGGGGCGGCGACTGCTGCTGCTCCTCGGCCATGGTGCCGGAGTCTACGCAGCGCCCCGCTATTTGAGGAGGCGCGAGAGCCGCCGGTCGGCGAGCGGCTTCCCGCCGGTCTGGCAGGTGGGGCAGTACTCAAGCGAGGAGTCGGCGAAGGACACCGAGCGGATCGTGTCCCCGCACACCGGGCACGTCTCGCCGGCCCGGCCGTGCACGCGCAGCCCGCTCTTCTTCTCGGCCTTGAGCTTCCCGGCGGCGACCCCGTGCGCCCGGCCGACCGCCTCGCGCAGGGTGTCCCGGACGGCGGCGTGGAGCTGCGTGGCCTGCTCCTCGCCGAAGGAGGAGGCGAGCTTGAACGGCGACACCCGGGCGGCGTGCAGGATCTCGTCGCTGTAGGCGTTGCCGATCCCAGCGATCACGCTCTGGTCGCGCAGGACGCCCTTGATCTGGCGCCGTTCCCCCACGAGGAGCGCGGCGAAGGCGTCCCGGTCGAAGTCCTCGGCGAGCGGATCGGGGCCGAGGCGGGCGATGCCGGGCAGCTCCTGCGGGTCGTGGACCACGTACACGGCGAGCCGTTTCTGGGTCCCTGCCTCGGTGAGGTCGAAGCCGTCCCCGCCCTCCAGTACGACGCGCAGCGCCAGCGGGCCCTTTCCGGGGCGCGGCGGCTGCGCCGGCAGGGATTCCTGCCAGCGCAGCCAGCCGGCCCGGGCCAGGTGGGTGACGAGGTGGAGCTCGCCGATCCGCAGGTCGAGGAACTTCCCGTGCCGGACGACGGCTCCGGCGGGCTGCCCTTCGAGGGCGGTCAGCGGCGGGTCGTACGTCTTGAGCACGCTCACCGCGAGCGGGAGGATGCGCTCGACCACCCGCCCGGTGAGGTGCTCGTCGAGGTACTCGCGCAGAGCCTCGACCTCGGGCAGTTCCGGCATGGTCCCAGCCTGCCGCCGCCTCAGGCGAAACGCGAGCTGGGAACGGGGCCGGGTGACGGGACCCGGTCCCGGGGGGCCGCGAGCCAGCCGGGGGCGACGCCGGCCGCGAAGGCGCGGAATGCCTTGTCCGGATCGGGCGGGGCCGCTCCGTCGCCGCCGTCCGGAGCCGGGTCCGCCGCGGCGATGTCCCGGGCGATCTCCTCCTCGGGCCGGTCGTCGTCCCGCCAGGGCGGAACCACGAACTGGCACAGCAGCGTGCTGAAGTCGGCGCTCACCGCGGGCGGCCCGGTCCAGCAGGTGGCGTGCTCGGACAGGACCTGGCCGTCGGTGCGCGCGTGCAGCGTACGGACGAGGTCCGGGTCGACCTTGGTCAGGTCGTACGCGACGACGAGGGTGTCCGTGCGGTCCGGCCGGTACGGGACGGCGGGCAGGCCGAGCACCGCGGCGGCGGCGAGGCCGAGGATCCGCTCGGACCGGCCGGGCAGCAGCGAGACGCTCCCGGGGCGGCGCCCGGCGGCCTCCAGGGCGAGGCCGAGGCGGGCCAGGCCGAGGCGGCACTGCTCGTGGGTGTCGCCGAGGTAGGCGTACCGGCCGGTCATCCCGGCGTCCCAGCCGTACGGGGACAGGGTGCCGAGCAGTCCGCCCGTGAGGCCGTAGTGCCAGCCGCGCAGGTCGGCCGGGCCGAGCGGGTCGGGGTGTCCGGCGCTCCGCTGTGCGCGGCGGGACTGCCCGCTGCGCAGGACCTGGCGGGCCTGGCGGTCCCGGGCCGGCGACCACTGCGGGTCCTCGGGCGCGGGGAGACCCGGCAGCAGCCCCTCGGCGGTGTCCAGGTCTCCGGCGAACAGGGTGTTGTGCACCAGGAGGTACGTCTCGGGCCAGGCGGGCAGCCGGTCGCCGCGGGCGGCGAGCAGTGCGGCGGCCTCGGTGTGCCGGTGCTCGTCCTCCAGGGCGGAGACCAGCTCGGCGAGGAGCGTGCGCGATTCGGGGAGCAGCCGGAGGGCCTCGCGCAGGGGTGCGACGGCGAGGAAGGCGATGCCGCGCTCGACGCAGGCGTACCCGAAGTCGTAGAGCGCCTGCGGTTCGTGGGTGCGTTCGGCGGCCTTGCGGGCGGCGTCGGCCAGATCCTCGAACCGGGCCCTGTCGGCCAGGGCCCTGGTGGCCTCGGCGAGTTCGGCGATCGGTGCCGTCTCGGCGTGCGGTCGCAGAGACCGGACCGCTCCGGGCAGATCGTCCTGCTGCAGCAAACGGCTTACTTCGTCCATGGCGTTGGTCATCGCCCCCGATCCTCACGGACCCCGCACCGTCCCCGCAACGGACTTTCCCGGCCCCGGCACCCGTCGCGCCCGGGCGGCGGGTGGAGCGGCAGGACGACGTGGAAGCGTGGCAGGAGCTGGGATGGCAGCGCGCGCTTCTCACCGCAGAGTTTCCCGCTGGATCGGTGCAGCTGCCCCGCAGTGGCGGGGAGTCGGCAATCGCCCCTGCCAACACCGGCCGGCACACCGGCCGGCACACCGGCCGGACGGCGCCTAGCCCATGACGAACTCGCACCACACGCACTTGCCGCTGCCGCGCGGCTCCACTCCCCACACGTCGGCCAGCCGGTCCACCAGCATCAGGCCCCGGCCCGAGACCCCGGAGTCGCCCGCCTCCCGTCGGCGCGGGAGCGCGCTGGAGCGGTCGGCGACCTCCACGCGCAGTCTGCGCTGGTGGCCCGCCAGGATGCGCAGGGTCACGATGGCGGGGCCGTCCGTGTGCATGAGCGCGTTCACGATCAGCTCGTCGGCAACCAGCTCGATCTCGTCGGCCCGCTCCCGCGCGCCCCAGGCGCGCACCGCCGCTCCGATCATGTGGCGGGCGGCCACCAGGGCCTCCGGGTCGCCCGGTGCCACGTGCTGCTGCAGCCGGCCGCCGCCGGGCGGGGCGGGTGCGGGTCGGCGGCGCAGCAGCAGGAGGGCCATGTCGTCGTTGCCGCCGCGTTCGGTGGCGATCTCGCACAGCCGGTCGGCCAGCAGCTGGAGGTCGGCGGGACCGCTGCGGATGTGGGAGGCCAGCGCGTGGATCCCGTCGTCGAGGTCGGCGCCGGGGTGTTCGACGAGGCCGTCGGTGCACAGCAGGAGCGTTTCTCCCGGATCGAGTTCCACCGTGGTCACCGGATATTCGAGCCGGCCGAACTCCGCCGAGAGGCCGAGCGGCATGCCGCCGCCCACCGGCAGCCGGTGGCAGTCGCCGTCGCGGGTGCGCAGGAGCGGGTCGATGTGGCCCGCGCGGACCACCTGGAGCACCCCGGTGGAGAGGTCGGCCTCCACGTACGTGCACGTCGCGAAGCGTTCGGTGTCCAGTTCGTGGAGGAAGACGGAGGCCCTGGCCATGACCGTGCCGGGCGAGTGCCCCTCGGCGGCGTAGGCGCGCAGCACGATCCTCAGCTGGCCCATGACCGCGGCCGCGTGGGTGTCGTGGCCCTGGACGTCGCCGATGACGGCGCCGACGCGGCCGCCGGGCAGCGGGATGACGTCGTACCAGTCGCCGCCGATGTCCTGGCCCATCCGGGCGGAGCGGTACCGTACGGCGATCTCCCCGCCGGGCACCGCGGGGATCCGCCGGGGCAGCATGGCCTGCTGGAGGCCCTCGGCCAGGTCGTGCTCCTGTTCCAGCAGCATGGCGCGCTGGAGGCTCTGCGCGATGCTGCTGCCGAGGGCGACGAGCAGGTTGCGCTCCTCCTGGGTGAAGCCGTCCTTGTCCTGGTAGAGCAGTCCGATGGCTCCGATCGGGCGGGCCTGGGCGATGAGCGGCAGATAGGCCGCCGCCGAGATCCGCATGTAGGAGATCTTCGTCCAGAGCGCCGGATAGTCCTTGGCGAACTCCTCGGCCGAGTCGAGGAAGCGGGGCTGGAGGGAGCGGACGACCTCGCTCATCGGGTACTGCTCGTCGATGCGGGTGTAGCGGGTCCCGGGGACGAAGCTGCCTTCCGGGCCTTCGGCCACGAGGTGGATCCGGCCGGCTTCGACGAGTCCCATCACCATGCCCATCGAGCCCAGCCGTTCCAGGCCGTGGGCGTCGCCGAGCGCGTCGATGACGTCCTGCACGGTGCGGGCGTGGGCGAGGGCGGCGGTCGTGCTCTCGACCACCGAGGTCTGCCGGCGGCGTTCCTCGTCGAGTCCGAGCCGTTCCGCCGAGTGGCTGAGTTCCTCCGTCGCGTCCCGGACGATGCCGATGATCCGGTGGGGCCGCCCGTCCGGGCCGCGCATGACGCGGCCCTGGGTGTGCGTCCAGCGCAGCCGCCCGTCCCGGCAGCGGATGCGGAAGTAGGCGCCGTAGCTGTCGCCCTTGCTCTTGAGGGCGGAGGAGACCATGGCGTCGAGCCGGGCCGACTCGGTTGGCGGGACGCGCGGGGAGAGGGACTCGGGCCGGCCGTCGTACTCGTCGGGGGTCGTGTCGAAGACGTCGAGGGCGGCTTCGTCCATGTGCATGAGCCCGGTGACCAGGTCCCAGTCGAAACTTCCCATGCGGTTGAGCGAGAGCGACCGGTCCGGGTGTGCGGGCCAGTCGTCCGGCAGCGATACGGTGGTCGGCACCGGTCCACCATGACACACGGGCCGGTCAGGCGCTCTCCAGCGGGTGGCCCGGTTCGGAGGTCGGCATCAGGTCCGGGTCGACGTAGGGGTCGGCGGAGGGATCGGAGGGATCGGCGGAGGGGTTCGTGTACGGATCGGCGTAGGGGTCGGCGTACGGATCCGTGGAGGGGTCCGCGGGGGGATCGGCGTACGGGTCCTGGGGATCGCCGGGCTGCGTCGTCGATCCGCCGGGCCAGGGCGGGAGCACCGGATCGGCCGGGTCCTGCGTCAGCTGGTCGGAGGGGACGTCCGAGGGGACGTCCGACGGCGGCCGCTTCTGCGGCTGCTGGGGCTGGCGCGGCCGGGTGGAGGGGCCCAGGGGCACGGAGGGGCTCTGCTGCGCGTTCCCTCCCGGCGAGCTCTGCGAGGACGGGTTCGACGGGCAGGCCGCCGGACCGGATCCCGCTGTGCTCGGGCAGGGCTCGGCCGACGCGGCACCGGACGGGACGGCGGGGCCTTCCGGGATGCCGTCGGCCGGGTCGTACGGGGGCAGGGCCTGCGGGGTCCGGTCCTGCGCGCCGTCGTCACCGCGCCTGCGCTCGATCCAGGTGTTGTCGGCGATGTTGACGATCACCAGGTTGTTGATCACGTGGGTGGTGGGTTCGATGACGACGACCTGGTTGGGCTGGTAGCCGTGCCACGGGTCGCCCTTGTGGACGGGGCTCCCCTTGGCCGCGCGGGGGGAGCCCAGCGGGTTGCCGCAGCCGCACCGGACCCGGGGCATGCCGTGCTCGTCTACGAGGACGGCAGTACCCGCCTGGAGGACGGACTGGTAGCCGTCGGCGCGGCCGCCGCGGAAGCCGTGGTTGGTGACGCGGGTGTCGGCGCGCAGTACGACGGGGGTCAGCCCGCGCAGGAAGTCGGGGATGCCGGCCTCCTCGATGCCGGACGCCTGGGCGAAGGCCCGGGCCTTCGCGCTGTCGTCGGTCAGGTGGCGGACCTGCTGTTCCACGTCGCAGCTGCCGAGCCGCTGGGTACCGCCGTAGAGGCCGGGGGTGGCCGCGTTGACCGTGCGGATGCCCTGCCCGGTGGGGTTGGGCAGCGGGGGCTGGACGGGGGCCGACTCGCCGGTGGCCGAGGATGCGGTGAAGGGGTCCGGGCCGACGTTGGCCACCGGCTGGAGGTACACCTCCTGGCTCTCGGGTCCGGCGCCGCCGGTCGGCTCGTCGTGTCCGCCGCAGGCTGCGGCGAACAGCCCGAGCAGGGCGAAGAGGGCGGCGCCCGCCGGTGCCTGACGACGCGACGCCTGACGAGGTGTCGGAAGTGACGGTCCGTTCACAATTTCTCCCTTTTCGCCCCGATTACTCCCTCTTGTCTGCCGCATCCGCGCGTGAGCCGCAACCGGAGCGCTCCTTGAACATGTCCAAGGAAACCCCTAGGCTCACCGCTTCGAGTTGAACGCGTTCAGGGCGTCGGCACGCGGGCCGTCTCCGAGTCGGCCGGGGCGGCCGTGACCGCCTTCAGCCGCCCGAACCGCTGGTACACCGCCTCGCCGGACCGGGGGTCCCCTTCCTCCGGCGGCACTGCGCCCGCCGGATCGGTCGTCGGCTGCGCGAGCTGGCCGGCGCCGGCTGACCAGGCCGATACTGGAGGAGATGGACTGGTTCACGGCGCCCGGGTACTGGCTCGCCCGGCTGGTCTTCCAGCGGGCCCTGGCCGGTGTCTACCTCGTCGCCTTCGTCGGGGCCGCCCTGCAGTTCCGGGCCCTGATCGGGGCGCACGGCATGCTGCCCGTACCGCGCTACGTACGGTACGTGCCCTTCCGGCGCGCCCCGAGCCTGTTCCAACTGCGCTACTCGGACCGGCTCTTCGCGGGCTGCGCCTGGACCGGAGCCGCGCTTGCGGCGGCCCTGGCGGCCGGGGCCGGGGACGAGGTGCCGCTGGCCGCGGCCATGGCGATGTGGGCCGTGCTGTGGGTGCTGTACCTCTCCATCGTGAACGTCGGCCAGACCTGGTACTCCTTCGGCTGGGAGTCGCTGCTGCTGGAGGTCGGCTTCCTCGCGGTGTTCCTCGGCAACGCCCGGGCCGGGCCGCCGGTGCTGGTGCTGTGGCTGCTGCGCTGGGTGCTCTTCCGCGTGGAGTTCGGAGCCGGGCTGATCAAGATGCGCGGCGACCCCTGCTGGCGCAAGCTGACCTGCCTGTACTTCCACCACGAGACGCAGCCGATGGCGGGGCCGTTCAGCTGGTTCTTCCACCACCTGCCGAAGCCGCTGCACCGGGTGGAGTGCGCCGCCAACCACGTGACCCAGCTGGTCGTCCCGGTGCTGCTGTTCACCCCGCAGCCGGTGGCCTCGTACGCCGCCGGGGCGGTCATCGCGACACAGCTGTGGCTGGTGCTGTCGGGGAACTTCGCCTGGCTGAACTGGCTGACGATCACCCTCGCCGTGTCGGCCGTGGACTTCACCGGGCTCGCGGGACCGCCCCCGGCCGCCGCCTCGCGGCCGGCTCCCGTGTGGTTCGTGGTGCTGGTCTGCGCGGTGACCGCCCTGGTGCTGTTCCTCAGCCGCCGCCCGGTGCTCAACATGGTCTCGCGCCGCCAGGTGATGAACCGGTCCTTCGACGCGCTGCACCTGGTCAACACCTACGGGGCCTTCGGGTCGGTGGGTCGGGTCCGCATGGAGGTGGCGGTCGAGGGCACCGCGGACCGCGTGCCGCGCGAGGACGGCGACTGGAAGGAGTACGGCTTCAGGGGCAAGCCGGGCGAGCCGGGCAGGCTGCCGCGCCAGTTCGCCCCCTACCACCTGCGCCTGGACTGGCTGATGTGGTTCGCGGCGATCTCGCCGGGCTATGCGCGCGACTGGTTCGGGCCGTTCGTGGAGCGGCTGCTGGCGGGCGACCGGGACACGCTGCGGCTGCTGCGCCACAACCCGTTCCCGGACACCCCGCCCGTGCACGTCCGCGCCCTGCTCTACCGCTACCGCTTCACCACGTGGCGGGAGCTGCGCGAGACCGGCGCCTGGTGGCACCGCACGCTGGTGCGCGAGTACCTCCCGCCGACCCGGCTCGCGGACGCCTGGCTGTCAGAGCCCGAGTAGCGCGGCCTCCCGCTCGGCGTCGAGTCCGGGGACCGGCCGGTCGGCCCGCTGCGGGGCCCGGCCGTCGAGGGTGCGCAGCCAGGCCCAGGTGTCGGCCACTGTCTCCTCCACGGGGCGGCACTTCAGGCCGGTCTCCAGCGCCCTGGTCACGTCCCCGCCGAACATGTGGTCGTACGACTCGCCCTCGGGGAGCCAGACCGGCAGCTCGGTCCAGGGCTCCACGCCGGCGTCGAGGATCGGTGCCGGGTCGGTCCAGCGCAGCTCGGCGTTCCCGCCGGTGACGGCGGCGCAGGCGTCGAGGAGGGTGCCCATGGTGGCGTGCCCGGTCGGGGAGACCAGGTTGTAGGGGCCGCCGAGCCCGGCATCGGCGGCGTCCAGGGTCCAGCGCGCGAGGTCGCGTACGTCGATGTACTGGATCGGGAGTCCGCTCGGGCCGGGGGCGAGCACCGGGCCGCCTTGCGCGATGCGGTTCAGCCACCACGGCAGCCGGCCGACGTTCTCGTAGGGGCCGAGGATCAGCCCGGCGCGCACCAGCAGGGCGCGGTCCGCGAAGGCGTCCAGCGCGGCGAGTTCGCCGCCCCTCTTGTCCTCGGCGTAGGCGGTCGCCGCGGCGTGGGGCGAGCCCTCGACGAGGGGGCCGTCCTCGTCCTGCCCGGCGGGGGCCGGGTAGGCGTAGACCGAGCGGCTGGAAACGTACGCGTACCTTCCGGCCCGGCCGCTCAGCAGGCGGGCGCTGTCGCGCACCGCCGTGGGGGCGCCGCCCCAGGTGTCGACGACGAGGTCCCACTCCCCCTCGGCGAGGGCGGCCGGCCCACCGGGAGCGGTGCGGTCGCCGTGCAGGGCACGGGTGCCCGGCGGGGGCGCGTGGTGCCCCCGGTGGAAGACGGTCACCTCCCAGCCCCGGGCGAGGGCGTCCTCGGTGATCGCGCGTCCGACGAATTCGGTACCACCCAGCATCAGCAGCTTCATGCGATCACCCTGGACCGGCGGACCGGGCCGCGGAAGCGTTGATCGCTCTCGGCGATGACGCTCAGGGCGTAGCGGGCCCGTGCGCAGCGGGCCGGTGTGCGGCCGGCCGGTGTGCGGCGGGCAGGGCAGCGCCCCCGGTGCGGGTGGGCACGAGGGGGCGCTTGTCACCGCTCTGCGGGCGAGTGGGGGACGGGGTCCCCCCGGGCTAGTCGATGCCGGGCAGGATGTGGGCTTCCGCCAGGTCGTCCTCGTACCCGGCCAGCCGGATCGGGGCGGAGCGCGCCCAGACTTCGAGGCTTCCGAGTTCGTCGGACCGCGTCTTGGCATGCGATCCGGTCCGCTCCAGCAACTTCGGTTCGGGCTGCGTCTTTTCAGTCACCGCGCACTCCTCTGTGTCGCGTAACCCGGCAGGCTGACCGCGAGCCGGGCAAGGGATCAAGGGTTCCGGACGCGGTGGCGCCTTAGTGGAGCGCGGCCCGGATGGGGGCCGTCTTGATGCCCCAGAGTACACATATGAGCGGACCTCCGCTCGATAGGAAGGCAAAATCCGCTGCGCCCTCTTAGTTTCGTCCCGAGTTCAGCAAGTCGTAGGCCGGCGGGCACGTCGGGGGCGGTGTGCTCGGACCCGGATGCGCGAGGCGTGACGGAGGGGGTCGGCGGTGTCGAGGTCCGGAGTACCGGAGGCTCAAGTGCCGTACGTACAAGCGTTGTTGAGATCATGGAACTGCTGCACGGCAGCCGCGACGACCGCGCCCTGCGGACTGCGGCACTGCTTCGCCGCTCGTATGCCGCCGACAAGGAACTGCAGCTCGCGGGCTTGCTGCACGACATCGGCCAGATGCTCCGTCCGGGTGACGGAGCGCGACACGCCGTAAGCGCAGCGGAGGCGGCGCGCCCCCTGCTGGAGCTGGTCGCGGCCGGGTCCTGTCGGACGGCCGGGTACGCGACCGGCCCCCTCGGTTCACCGAGGGGGCCGGTCAGGAGCGTGCGGTAGGGCCGGGGCCGCCGGGGCTACCAGTTCGCCGGGGCGTAGTCCTTGAGGAAGACGCCGAACAGGTCCTCGCCGGCCTCGCCGCGCACGATCGGGTCGTAGACTCGGGCCGCGCCGTCGACCAGGTCGAGCGGGGCGTGGAAGCCCTCCTCGGCGAGGCGGAGCTTGTCGAAGTGCGGGCGCTCGTCGGTGATCCAGCCGGTGTCGACCGAGGTCATCAGGATGCGGTCGGTCTGGAACATCTCCTGGCCGCTGGTCCGCGTCACCATGTTCATCGCGGCCTTGGCGGCGTTGGTGTTCGGGTGCCCCGCACCCTTGTAGCCGCGGCTGAAGACGCCCTCCATCGCCGAGACGTTGACGACGTACGCCCGTCCGTTGGCTGCCTTGCGGGCGGCATCCGCCATGGCCGGCCGCAGGGCGCTGATCAGGATGAACGGCGACGTGTAGTTGCACAGCTGGGTCTCGAGCAGCTCCACGGGGGAGATCTGGTCGATGGTCTGCACCCAGGTGTTGCTGTCGACGACGTCGGGCAGCAGGCCGCCGGCGTCGATGGCGGTGCCGGCGAGGTGCCGCTCCAGGCTGGCGTTGCCCGCGACCAGCGCGAGGTCGGCGACCTTCTGCGCCTCGAGTCCGCTCACGCCGACGGGCAGCGCCGCGAGGCCGTCGACCGCCCCGGAGTTGAAGGCGCCGATGACGTGGTGGGCGGGGAGTTCACCGGCGGGCAGCGGGGCGGACTCCCCCTCGACCAGTGCCGCATAGGCGCTGGGCAGGCGGCGCACGGTCTGTGTCGCGTTGTTGATCAGGATGTCGAGCGGGCCCGCCCCGGCCACCTGGTCGGCGAGGGCCACGGCCTGGGCCGGGTCGCGCAGGTCGATGCCGACGACCTCCAGGCGGTGCATCCAGTCCGCCGAGTCCTCCATCGCCTTGAAGCGGCGGATGGCGTCCTTGGGGAAGCGCGTGGTGATCGTGGTGTGGGCGCCGTCGCGCAGCAGCCGCAGCGCGATGTACATGCCGATCTTGGCTCGGCCGCCGGTGAGGAGCGCGCGCTTGCCGGAGAGGTCGGCGCGGGCCTCCCGCTTGGCTCGGTTCTCGGCGGCGCAGCCCGGGCAGAGCTGGTGGTAGAAGTAGTCGACCTCGACGTACCGCGTCTTGCAGACGTAGCAGGAGCGCGGGCGCTGGAGTATCCCGGCGATCCGGCCGGCCTCCGTGACCGAGGAGGGCAGGATTCCCTCGGTCTCGTCGTCGATCCGCTCGGCGGAGCCGGTCGCGGTCGCCTCGGTGACGGCCTTGTCGTTGGCGGTCTTGGCGGCGCGGCGCTCCTGTCGGCGGCGCTGCTTGACCGTCCGGTAGACACCGGCCGTGGCGCGGCGGACGGCGATGGCGTCCGGGTGGTCGACGTCGATCTCGTCCAGTTCGGCGAGCACGTCGAGGCAGAGCGCCAGCCGCTCGGGGTCGATGCCCGGTCCGTAGGCCTGAGCCTGGTCGTGGCTGTCTTCGGTCACCGTCATGGCCGCTGCCGTTCCTTGATCACTCGTCCGCATCCGCCTGCTGCGGAGGTCCTCAAAAGGGAAACTGTACGGATCCCATACGCCCCGAGCCAAACCCGCGGGCCGACGCCTCACACATCGCGAACAGGCCGTTACCGTACGGATCCCCATGGTAACCGTGGGGCACGATAGGGGTGGCGCTGCGCTGGTGGAAGGACCACGCTGCGTACTCCCGTACTACGTCGGGAGTATGACTCGTGACCACCTGTGGGCGGAGGAATAGCGCAGATGGGTCGGGCATTGTGGACCTTATGAGTGCACTGGCGCTGTCGGTCCTGCTCTGCCTGGTGTCCGCCGTCGCGTACGCGGGCGGCGCGATCGTCCAGGAGAGGGTCGCGGCGAGCACGCCGGACCGGCGGTA
The DNA here is from genome assembly GCF_040638905.1 of Streptomyces virginiae. Taxonomy (GTDB): domain Bacteria; phylum Actinomycetota; class Actinomycetes; order Streptomycetales; family Streptomycetaceae; genus Streptomyces; species Streptomyces virginiae_B. The sequence continues at coordinate 320,978 of NZ_JBEZYV010000001.1, forward strand.
CGCGCCGCTGCGCCGGGGCGGCTGGTGGGTGGCGGTCGGGCTGAACGGCCTCGGCGCGCTGCTGCACGTGGTGGCGCTCGCGTACGGGCCGCTGAGCCTGGTCCAGCCGCTCGGGGCCCTCACCATCGTCTTCGCCCTGCCGATGGCGGCCGTCCTCGTACGGCGCCGGGCGGGCGCGGCGGCCTGGCGCGGGGCGGTGCTGGCGACGGTCGGACTGGCCGGGCTGCTGGCGCTGACCGGCGGGGCCGGGCGGGCGGAGCAGCCGCTGGCGGACGCCGAGCGGAGCCTGCTGTTCGCGGTGACGGGGGCGGTGGTCGCGGCGCTGTTCCTGGCGGCGCACCGGATGCACCGGGTGGTGCTGCACAGCGTGTTGCTCGCCGCGGCGGCCGGTACGGCCTTCGGCATGGCCTCGGTGTTCACCAAGTCGGTCGCGGAGAACGTCGAGGCGGGCGCGCCGGCCGGCCTGTGGGTGGACCTGGCGGCGATCGCCGTGCTCGCGTCGGCCGGGCTGCTGCTGTCGCAGGCGGCCTACCGGGGCGCCGGGCTGACGGCGCCGCTGGCCACGGTGACGGTGGTCAATCCGGTGGTCGCGGCGACCGTCGGCATCACGCTCTTCGGCGAGGGCTTCCGCTACGGGGCCGCGGGCACGGCGGCGGCACTGGCCAGCGCCGTGCTGGCGGCGGCCGGCCTGGTCCTGCTCACGGCCGTGCCGCCGCACGAGCGCGGGTCAGATGCGGACTCCGTGACCGCGCAGGTACTTCAGCGGGTCGATGTCGGAGCCGTAGCCGGGTCCGGTGCGGATCTCGAAGTGCAGGTGCGGGCCGGTGCTGTTGCCGGTCGAGCCGGAGCGGCCGATGCGCTGGCCTCCGGAGACCTGCTGGCCGGCCTTCACGCCGAGGGCCGAGAGATGGGCGTACTGCGAGTAACGGCCGTCGGTGTGCCGGATGACGACCTGGTAGCCGTAGGCGCCGGCCCAGCCGGCGGAGACGATCTGGCCGGGTCCGACGGACTTGACGGTGGTACCGGTGGCCACGGGGAAGTCGACGCCGGTGTGGTAGCCGCTGGACCAGGAGGATCCCGAGACGCGGTAGGCCGTGCCGAGGGCGGCGTCGACGGGAGCGGAGAACCCGCTCGTGGCAGGCTTCTGCTGCGCTGAGGCGGGCTGGGTCTCGGGCTTCCCGGCGGGTTTTTCCGCCGGTTTCGCGGCGGGCTTCCCGGCCGGTTTCGGGGTCACCTTCTCCACGGGCTTCGGCGCGGGCCGCTCGGCCGGCTTCTCCGCGGCCGGCTCCCCCGGCTTGACCGGCTCGGCGGTCCGCGGCGGCTTCTCCGGGTTCTGCGCGGGCGGGGACGGCGGGGCGGTGGTGACCCGCATCGTGAGGCGCTGGCCGGGGAAGATCAGGTTCGGGTTGTCTCCGACGACGGCCCGGTTGGTCTCGTAGAGCGCCTGCCATCCACCCTCGACGTGCTGCTCGGTGGCTATCGCGGAGAGCGAGTCGCCCGGCGCGACGACGTACGGGTTCGGCAGGACCGAGGTCCCGGTCGGGCGGGGCGTGCTCCCCTGCACCGGAGTGGTCCGCACCTCCTGGGTCCGGGGCTGCGAACGCGCCTCGGGCTGCGCGGGGACCTGCGCGGCGAGGACCGGCGACGGACCGCCGCGGGTGAGCCCCGCGCCCTTGCCGCAGTGGGGCCATGCCCCGGGCCCCTGCCCCTTGAGGACCTTCTCGGCGACCGCGATCTGCTGCTCCTTGGTGGCCAGGTCCGCACGCGGGGCGTACGTGGCGCCGCCGAAGGCCCGCCAGGTGCTCTGGCTGAACTGGAGTCCGCCGTAATAGCCGTTGCCGGTGTTGATGCGCCAGTTGTTCGTCGACTCGCAGGCGGCGACCTTGTTCCAGGTGTCCACGGAGGCGGCGTCGGCGACTCCGGCGCCCATGAGCGGGAGCGCGATACCGGCGCCCCCGGCGGTGACGGCCAACGAGGCCCGGTTGATACTGCTCGGCTGATACCGGCGGTGCCGGCCCCGTACGCCCATGGGAGCCCCCCTCGAAGACATCAGGAATCGCACAACGTAACGTCGGGATCATTGCATGACAAGGGAGCAACGGGGCGCTCTTCAGCGGAACTTGACAAGGACTCGACGGGCCGCGGCGCCGCACGGCCGACAGCGGGGTAGCGTCGGGCACAGCCCGCACACCGAAGCACGCAGGAGCGCACAGATGAGCACCAGCACGGCCCGGATCGGCGTCACCGGCCTCGCAGTCATGGGCAGCAACCTCGCCCGCAACTTCGCCCGCAACGGATTCACCGTGGCCGTCCACAACCGCACCACCGCCAGGACGACGGCGCTGGTGGAGGAGTTCGGCCACGAGGGCGCGTTCGTGGCCGCCGAGTCGGCCAAGGAGTTCGTCGACGCGCTGGAGCGCCCCCGCCGCATCGTCATCATGGTGAAGGCCGGGGAGCCGACCGACGCCGTGATCCGCGAGTTCGCCCCTCTCCTGGAGGAGGGCGACGTCATCATCGACGGCGGGAACGCGCACTTCGAGGACACCCGGCGGCGCGAGCGGGAACTGCGGGAGCGGGGCATCCACTTCGTGGGCGTGGGCATCTCGGGAGGCGAGGAGGGCGCGCTGCTCGGGCCGAGCATCATGCCGGGCGGCTCGAAGGAGTCGTACGCGTCCCTCGGCCCGCTGCTGGAGAAGATCGCGGCGAAGGCCGCCGACGGCACGCCGTGCACCTCGCACGTGGGGCCCGACGGCGCCGGACACTTCGTCAAGATGGTGCACAACGGCATCGAATACGCCGACATGCAGCTCATCGCCGAGGCCTACCACCTGCTGCGCGAGGTCGCCGGGTTCACCCCCGCGAAGATCGCGGAGACCTTCCGGGACTGGAACCGGGGCCGTCTGGACTCGTACCTGATCGAGATCACGGCGGAGGTGCTCGCCCACACCGACGCCGCGACCGGGCAGGCGTTCGTCGACGTCGTGGCCGACGCCGCCGAGCAGAAGGGCACCGGCCGCTGGACCGTGCAGATCGCCCTGGACCTGGGGGTGCCGGTGTCGGGAATCGCCGAGGCCGTGTTCGCCCGCGCCGTCTCGGGCCACGCGGACCTGCGGACGGCCGCCCGCGGACTCGCGGGGCCGACCGCGGCGGCGCTGTCGCCGGAGGCGGCGGAGGCGTTCGCCGCGCAGGTGGAGGAGGCGCTGTACGCGTCGAAGATCGTCTCGTACACGCAGGGGTTCCACCAGATCCGGGCCGGCAGCGAGGAGTACGGCTGGAACGTGGACCTGGGCGCGGTCGCCTCCCTGTGGCGCGGCGGCTGCATCATCCGGGCGGCGTTCCTCGACCGGATCCGCGCGGCCTTCGACGCCAGGCCGGACCTGCCGAGCCTGCTGGCGGACGAGCGCTTCGCCGAGGAGATCGGCGCGGCGCAGGAGGGCTGGCGTTCCGTGGTCTCGGCGGCGGTGGGCGCGGGCATCCCGGTACCGGCCTTCGCGGCCTCACTGGCGTACTACGACGCGCTGCGCGCGGAGCGGCTCCCGGCGGCCCTCACCCAGGGCCAGCGGGACTTCTTCGGGGCGCACACCTACCGGCGGACCGACCGCGAGGGCTCGTTCCACACCCTCTGGAGCGGCGACCGCTCCGAGGTCCGCACGGACTGAACGCCGCCCGAGGGCTGTCCGCAAAGTAGCGTCGGCCGCCCGGAGGGCGTGCACCCCAGACCCCGCCGCGCCGTCCTTCGGGCGGCCGACGCTACTTCGACACTCCCTAGCTCCAGGGCCCGGGCTGGGGCACCGGCGCGGGCCCCGGCGGCGGAGGCACCGGGTCGGGCTCCGGGACGGGGCCGGGCACGGGCGGCACGGGGCGCGGGATCGGCTCGGGCTCCGGGAACGGGGTGGGCGCCGGCTGCGGATCGGGCTCGGGGGCCGGCGGCTGCGTCGCTTCGAGTTTTCGCACCATGTACGGCACTTTCCCGCGATTGCGTCCCGTACGCCCCGGGACTCCCTACGCTTCGGCCGTCAGGGCGAGCGCGGCCGCCAGACCCGGCGCGGGACTGGACAGCACGGGGGTGGCGGTCGTGGCCAGCGTGGCGGCGCCCGCCATGGAGACCTGCGCGAGGACGATGACGTCCGCACCGGTGACGGCGTCGGCGGCCTCGGCCACCTGGGAGAGGTAGCGGGCGGTGTCCCCCGCCTCGAAGCTCTCCCAGGCGCCGGGGACGAGGTGCGTGACGACCGACACCGCCCGCCCGCCCGCCTCCTCTGCGAGCAGTTCCACGGTCGGTGACAGCGTGGATGCGAGGGCGGCGAGGACGGCGATGCGGGGGCCGGTGCGCACGGCCGCGGCCGCCATCGGCCGGTCCACGCGCAGCACCGGGGCGCCGAGGGCCGGGGCGAGTGCCTCGGCGGTCGCCCCGATCGTGGAGCAGGTGACCAGCACGGGGCCCGGCCCGGCCGCGCCGAGCAGCTCCCGCAGGGCGGGGGCCACGGCGCGCGGCCCGTCCGCGCGGGCCCGGTCCAGCAGCTGCGGCACCACCAGGTGCCGCAGGACGGCGCCCGGGTGGTGCCGCTCGCCCAGCGCGTCGAAGACGGGGACGTGCACGGGCGAGGTGTGCAGCAGGGTCAGGCCGGGGACCGTCACCACCGGTCGGAGTCGGCGGCCAGCTGCGCCTTCGCCGCCGCCACGACCTCGGTCGGCGCGTCGGGCGCCTCGTCGGGGTGTTTGGCGGCCCAGCTCGCCGCGTACGGGCAGAGCGGGACCACGGGCACGCCCTCGGTCTCGGCGAGTCCGTAGAAGGTCCTCACCAGCCCTCCGGCGATGCCCCGGCCCTCGTGGCCCGGCTCGACGACCGTGTGTACCGCCACCAGGGCGTGGGGCGGCCGGTCGAGCACGAAGTAGGCGATGCACCCGACGGCCTGCCCGTCCTCGACGGCGAGCAGCCGCCCGGCCTCCCGCTCGTCCTGGAACTCGATCGGCGTGTCCGGGCTCTGCGGCATGGTCCCCGGCTCCTTCTCAGACGGCCACGGCGTGGGGGCTGCGCCGCTGGTCCGTGCCCGGTACCGGTGCGGAGGCGTCGGAGCCCAGTTCGACGATCCGGTTGTCCGCGTCGACGTGCACGACGCGCGGCTTCAGCGTCCGGGCCTCGGCGTCCTCGACCTGTGCGTAGCTGATGAGGATGACGAGATCGCCGGGGTGCACGAGGTGCGCGGCGGCGCCGTTGATCCCGATCACGCCGGATCCGCGCTCGCCCTCGATCACGTAGGTCTCCAGCCGCGCACCGTTGGTGATGTCCACGATGTGGACGAGCTCCCCGGGGAGCAGGTCGGCGGCGTCCAGCAGGTCGGCGTCAACGGTCACGGACCCGACATAGTGCAAGTCGGCCTGGGTGACGGTGGCCCGGTGGATCTTGGACTTGAACATGGTACGAAGCATGAAATACTCCCGATATGTCTGCTCCCTGCCTGCTTCGCGCAGGTCAAGGGCGGTCCTGGCAGCCTACAACCGTTCGCAGGTTCGGTCAGCTTTTCCCAGGTCTTTCAGGACTCACGCTGACCGATTGCCGGCCCTCTGCTTCGACGGCAGCGTGGGATCAGCGCCTCTGGGCCTGCTGGTCGCGGAGTGCACAGGCGCCGCAGACCGGGGCGCGAGCAGCGCAGCACCAGTGACCTGAGTCAGCACGCCTGTGCACGGCCTTCCGTACGCGAATGGTCATGGCATCGAGGTCCACGTCCTTCCGCCGCAGCTCGCCTGCCGCTCTGGACGCATCGGGCCGTGGGCGCCGAGGAAGCCCCTCAGCCGCCACCGGATGCCGATCGCCTCGGCCCGCGCATCGACCTGCGTCACCGTCGCGATCTCCCGCTCCGGAGCAGCCTCTTCCCCGGCGCCCCTGACCCGGCGCCGGTGTCCGCGGTGGCGTCGTAGTGCTTCGGTCCGTACCCACGATGAAAGTCCACGAAAGAGAGGAACCCCAGCCGACGCACGGCTGGGGTTCCTCGAGGTGGTGAGTATCGGTCAGCAGGTGGAGTTGCCCGTGCCTAAACCGCTCGTCTCCGCACTGGCAGGCCGCCCCGAATCGCGATCACCGTGGATCGGGCAGGTCAGCGCTGCAGAGTGAGGACGCCCGGCCGGTATGGCAGTTGGTCGTAGGGGCCGCCCGCGGTGGGGGACTTGCCCTGGTAGAGGAACTGCAGGTTGCAGGGGTCGATGGTCATGGTCTGGTCGGGGTTGTTGCGGACCAGGTCACCGTGGCTGATGTCGTTGGTCCAGGTGGCACCGCTGTTGGCCTTGCCCGCGAAGGGGTTGCTCTCGCTGGCGGCCTGTGGGGTCCACGAACCGCTCAGGCTGGAGGCCGTGAACGAGCGGAAGTAGCGCCCGTTCGCACCCTTCGCCTCGACGATCATGAGGTACTGGTTCTGGCCCTGAACCTTGTAGACCTGCGGCGCCTCGAACAGGTTGCTCTCCGAGTCGCTCATGATCGTCGTGTAGGACGAGCCGAAGTTGCCCGGGAAGTTCCCGATCGGCATGCTCGCCCGGTAGATCTTGCCGTTGTCACCGGCGAAGAACAGGTACATGTTCTGGCCGTCAGCGATCAGGGTCTGGTCGATCGGGCCGGTGGGGGAGTCGGTGCGGGGGATGCTGCCGGTGAACAGCGGCTGCGGAGCGGACCAGCCGTTGGGGTTGGTGGGGTCGCTCGACGTGCGGTAGATGAAGGGCCACTGACCCCATTGGTAGGCGAGGACCCAGATCTTCTTGGGCGCGAAGTAGAACAGCGTGGGAGCCACCGCGGGCTGGCTCATCGCCTTCTGCCCGGCGGACCCCATGTCCGACCAGTTCGTGAAGGGACTGAACGTCATCGAGCCGTACGACGATCCCGACGTGTTCGACGCGTAGACCAGGTGCTTGCCGTTGTACACCACGTTGGTGAAGTCCTTCAGCGAGCCCCACCCGTTCGCCGGCTGCGCCAACGCACCCGTCGACGTCCACCGGTAGGTCGACGGAAGAGCGCACGTGCCGCCCGGCGGCGCGGGCGTCGTCGGGCTCGACGTCCCGGACAGGCCGGTCCACTTCTGGTTGGTGCCGGACCAGCAGGAGTGCAGCTGGATCTTGGTGCGGTTGGCGGTGGCCGCGCCGACGGCGTCGAGGCACAGCCCGGACTGGACGCCGGCGATCGTGCCGTTGGTGTTGATGTTCCACTGCTGGCCGGCGCCGCCGTTGCAGTCTCCGATGACCACCGCGGTGCCGTTGCCGGTGCCGTTGGCCATGGCCTCCAGGCACTTGTTGCCGTAGATCATCAGCTGCTTGCCGGAGGTGTGGGTCCAGCGCTGGTTCGTCTGTCCGTTGCAGTCCCACAGCTGCGCCTGGGTGCCGTTGGCGGTGGTGAAGCCGTTGATGTCGATACAACGACCGGAGGCGACGCCCTTGATCGCCCCGGTACTGGTCCCGCCGGTGGTACCGGTGGCGGCCTTGAAGGCGTTCATGACGGCGGTGTGGGCGGCCTTGGGGTCGCCGTTGTTGTCGAACAGCAGGGGGCTTTCGCCGCTGCGCCAGGAGTCGCTGTCACGGATGCCCCAGACCGTGATGCCGGTACACCGGGCCACGGACAGGCAGGCCTTGACCGTGTTGGCGTAGTGGGTGGCCGACGCCCGGGCGATGTCCAGCTCGGTGATCTGGACGTCAACGCCCAGGGCGGCGAAGTTGGACAAGGTGGTCTGGAAGCTGGACGGCGGGCCGTCGGTGCCGAAGTGGCTCTGGAACCCGACGCAGTCGATCGGCACGCCGCGGGACTTGAAGTCCTTGACCATGCTGTAGACGCCCTGGGTCTTGGCGTCCGACCAGTTCTCGATGTTGTAGTCGTTGTAGCAGAGCTTGGCCGAGGAGTCGGCCGCCCGGGCGGTGCGGAACGCTTCCTCGATGAAGCCGTTGCCCAGCACGTTCTGGAACACGGAGCTGCGGTGCTGGGTGGAGCCGTCGGCGAACGCCTCGTTGACCACGTCCCAGGCGTAGATCTTGCCCTTGTAGTGGTTCATCAACGTGGTGATGTGGTTGTTCATCACGCTGCGCAGCGTGTTCGCGTCGCTGATGGAGCTGACCCAGGACGGGAGCTGCGAGTGCCAGACGGGGGTGTGGCCGCGCAGGCGCTGGCCGTGCGCCGTGGCATGGTTGACGATCTTGTCGGCGGGGCCGAAGTTGAAATTGCCGCGGGACGGTTCGATGGCGTCCCACTTCATCTCGTTCTCCGGGGTGATCATGTTGAACTCCCGGTCCGAGATCGCGGTGTACTTCGAGTCGCCGAGCCTCCCGGCGGCCACAGCGGTGCCGAAGTACCTGCCCGACGGGGCCGCCTGCGTACCCAGGTTCGCGGCTCCGGCCGAGCTGGGGAGGAGCGTCACGACACCGGCTACCAGCGCCGTGGCCGACAGTCCCATCGTCAGTGTCCGGCGACGCCGGCCGAGCCGGTGCAGGCCCTTCATGATTCTCCTCGGGGGTCGCGGGTCACCCTGGGTGCCGTCATCGTGCGCGCATCGGCCGGTGCGGCCTGATCCGCCGCGGGGTGGGTGCAGTGCAGGACGTGGCGCCGTTCCTGCGTACCGGTCGCCCGGGGTTCGTGGGTGTGTCGCGTCATGGGAGGGGCTTTCTTCAGGAGATACGTCAACGGAAGAGTCGGGGAACCTGCCACGCCGGCACGCATGGTGAGCGGCGGGAAAGCGCCCCACGATATGGAGGCCTCCGAACTCGCGGTCTCGTAACAAAAAAGTCGCGCTGTCCGGACGATTGCTCGGTGATGCATCTCGCAGGCAAAAAGCGTTATGCCCGGCCGCGCGGTCTGGTCGTCCCTGTGGGAAGGGCGCGCTGCCCTGATCACCGGCTCACTGCCGGGGTGGAGAACTGCGTGGTGCAGGATCGTGGAGCAGGATCACCGGCTGTCACTGCGCGACTCGGTCCCCCGTGCTCAAAGAGGGGTGGCCCAGGCCCTGCGCACGATGAAGGAAGCCTGGCCGGCGAAGGCCCGAGTGCCGTCGGAGCCATCGAGCCAGATGCCACCGTCGCGGTGGCGGAGGACCGATCCGGGATAGTTGTGCGCGTGCAGGGTTACCGACCCTGCGACCGCTCCGGGTTGCGGACAGAAGGTGGCGTCTTCACGGAACAGTTCGCTGCCGTCGTTGGTGCTCAGCCGTAGCCGCAGGTCTCGATGGCGCAGATAGCGGCCGTCGGCTGCGCGGAAGGTGACGCACCGTGTGTCGGCCAGCCCCTGGATGACCACGAAGGTGACCCGCTGCCGTGTCTGCGCGCTGCTGGACGCGGAGACTCGGCCGAGCATCGCGAAGTCGTCGGCATAGGTGAGGTACAGAGCGGGGTCGTCCACGGACTCCAGCGACTGTGCGCCCAGCGGAACAGCGGCTGGTACGGCGGACGGACTCGCCGGGGACGGTCCGCCCGGCGTGGTGGTGCGCGACGGGACCGGCGTGGGACGGCCGACGGTGGGAGCGGCGATGACTCCGGGCTCCCGATGCGCCGGTTCGGGCCAGGTCGCGTAGGTGGCGGTCCCGGCGATGAGCACCGCGCCGGTGGCGAGGCTCACCAGCGGTTGAGCGGTCACCGCGTGGAGTTTGCCGATCAGCGCGCTGTGCAGACTGCTTCCCGCCGTCGCCGTGCCGGCGGCGACGTGTGCCGTGGCCAGCCCGGCGGCGCTCGCGGCCGTGCCCGACAGCAGGCCCTTGGCGGCCAGCGCCGCGATGAGTCCGGCCGGGACGGTCAGCGTCGCGAGGCTGAGGAGCAGCAGTTCGGCCGGAACCCGTTCTGTCGTCGTCGCCGTGCAGACCGGGCAGTCGCGGGTGTGCCGCGCGATCCGCTTGCGCCACACCGATGCAGGGAGACCGTCCCAGCCGACGACGGTCTCGTCCAACTGCCGACAGCGCGGGTCGGCCTCCAGCGCGGCGACGATCGTCCGGCTCAGTTCCAGCTGCTCGCGCATGCGTTGCAGGCGTACTCCGACGTGGGGAACAGTGAGCCCCGTCGCGGCGGCGATGTCGTCACGACTCAGCGAGCCGGCGCATTCCTGCCACCACAGCGACAGGAGCACCCGATGGTCCGGGTCGAGCCACCGGCCGGCTTCGACAACCTGGCGGCGCTGGTCCGACGCATGCAGACGCAGGATCGTCACGTCCTCGAGTTCGGCGCCGGCGTCCGGTATCTGGAGTGCCTCGTCGATGACCGTGGTCCGGCCGGCGAAGGCGCGTTGCCGCTGCCAGTGGGTATTGATCTGGCGGAGCGTGATCGACACCAGCCAGGACCGGAAGCTCTCCGGGGCCCGCAGGGCAGGCAGGTCGCGCACCACGCGCAGCAGGGTTTCCTGGACGACGTCGTCGACGTCGTCATGTCCGCTCAGCGCTCGTCCGACGATGTTGTAGAGCAACGGCAGGTACGCGGCGATCAGCTCCTCGCGCGCCCGATCGTCACCAGCCTGCGCCGCGACGACCAGCCCCGCGTGGTCCGCATCCATGAGCCCCATTCCCACCTCCCTCAGGGGAGCGATCCGCCGAGCACGGCGCCACACCCTAGTGTCGGCAAGGGTATGCGGCCAAAGCCTGTGCCTTGGGTCACTGGAACGGCCGCGCCCAATTGGAGGGCCCGGTACCGCGCGTGTGGGCTTGTCGGTGGTGTTCCATGGCCGACTCCCACAGATCATCCGGGTGCGTTCGGGCAGCCGGCGGCCAACTCCTGGCCCGCACCGGTGAGACGGTCAGGGTACCGGGGGTGACGTCCCTGTTCCCGCCGCCGGTCCACCCGGGTTGACGTCGGGCGCAGACCCGGGCAGCAGGACCGCGGTCAGCCAAGCCCGCTCGGCAACGAGTGCTCTGATCAACGCCTACCGCACCACGAGGTGACCTGAAAAAAGTTCCCGGCTCAAGGCAACCCTTTGCGGGGCCTGTGACCACAAGGAGTCGGACCCGGCCGTTGCGGTCGCTGGATCCACCATTCCCTCTGGTGGCATGCAAGGAGAACACCCCCCATGAAGAACCCCACGAACGGCGGGCGCCGCGGGCGTCACCGCCGGCGCTGGACCGCGACCGGTCTGCTGCTCGGCGTGCCCGCCGTCCTCGTGCCGTACCTCCTGTTCGTGCAGGAGGACTCGCAGGCCGCGACGGTCGACGGCAATGCCTACTACAGGCTGATTTCCGTACGCAGCGGGAAGGTCATTGACGTCAACGCCTTCTCGACCGCCGATGGCACCCGCATCCAGCAGTGGACCGACCAGAACACCGCCAACCAGCAGTGGAGGCTGAGACCCACCAGGGACGGCTACTACGAGCTGGTGAACCGCAACAGCGGCAAAGTGCTGGGCATAGCGGGCAATTCGACTGCCCAGACGGCCGCCGCCGAGCAGCAGACCGACAGCTCCTCCGCCTCCCAGGAGTGGCGGATCGACGATGTGAGTGGTTCCGACGCCGTCACCTTCACCTCCCGCGGGAGCGGCCAGGTCCTGGACGTCTCCGGAGGCTCCACGGCCGACGGCGCGGGAGTCATCCAGTATCCCGGCAAGGGCAGCACCAACCAGCAGTGGAAGCTGGTGAAAACGGCCGGGACCCAGGCGGTCGGCGCCGGACTGTACACGTGGAACAACGCGCAGGTGGTGGGCGGCGGTTACGTCACCGGGCTGGTGTTCAACCCGCGCGAGAAGGGTCTGCTGTACGCGCGCACCGACATGGGCGGCGCCTACCGCTGGGACGTCGCGGCCGAGCAGTGGCTCCCGCTGACCGACTGGCTCGGCGAGAAGGACTGGAACCTTCTGGGCATCGATTCGCTGGCCACCGACCCCGTCGACCCCGCGCGGCTCTACCTCGCGACGGGCACCTACACCAACGACTGGGCGGGCAACGGCGCGATCCTGCGCTCCACGGACCGGGGCCGCACCTTCCAGCGCACCGACCTGCCCTTCAAGCTGGGCGCCAACGAGGACGGCCGCGGGGCGGGCGAACGGCTGGCGATCAACCCCGCACAGAACGGCACCCTGCTGCTGGGCACCCGCAAGAACGGCCTGTGGCGCAGCACCGACCACGGCGTGACATGGAGCCAGGTCTCCTCTTTCCCCGTCAAGGACGGCGCGAGCAGCGGCGCGGGCATTTCCTTCGTGACGTACGGCCCGGCCGGAAGCAAGTCGATCTATGTCGGGGTCGCCGACAAGTCCGCCTCCCTGTACCGCTCCACCGACGGCGGCAGCACCTGGCAGGCCGTCTCCGGGCAGCCCACCGGCCAGATGCCGCAGCACGGCGTGTTCTCCGGTGACGGCTCGCTGTACCTGACGTACGCCAACACCGTCGGACCCAACGGCGCGACGGCGGGTTCGGTCTGGAAGTACACGCCGGCGGGCGGGGCGTGGAAGAACGTCTCCCCGTCCAGCGGCAGCTACGGGTTCTCCGGTCTGGCCGTCGACCCGCAGAAGCCGTCCACGGTGATGGTCACCACCCTCGACCGCTGGTGGCCCGAGGACGAGCTCTACCGGAGCACCGACGGCGGCACGACCTGGAAGGCGCAGGCCGCGAAGTCGGCGAGGAGCGCCTCCGCCGCTCCTTATGTCGGTACCGGCATCGGGCACTGGATGACTGCCCTGGCCATCGATCCCTTCGACTCCGGGCACGTGCTGTACGGCACCGGCAGCGGCATCTGGCGCAGCAAGGACGCCACCGCCACCGACAGCGGCGGCACCAGCCACTGGACCGCGGGGGCCCGCGGGCTGGAGGAGACCGCGCTGATGGACGTGATCGCCCCGCCCGACGGCGCCACCGTCATCAGCGCCATGGGCGACCTGGGCGGTTTCCGCCACGACTCCCTTACCAGGGTGCCCGCAGGGCGGCTGGACAATCCGATGATGATCACCAGCACCGACATCGACTTCGCCCAGTCCAACCCCTCGGTGATGGTCCGCGTCGGCCGTGGCGGCGCGCAGGACGGCGCCTACTCCACCGACGGTGGCAGCAGCTGGAACGGCTTCAAGGCAGAGCCGGTGGGCAGCGCCGACAGCGGCCACATCGCGCTCGCGGCGGACGGCTCCAGCATCGTCTGGACCCAGGCCGGCCAGGCCCCGTACCGCTCGACCGACAAGGGGGCGAGCTGGTCGAAGGTCAGCGGCCTGGGCGCCGGCGCCGTGGTCGTCGCCGACCGCTCCTCGGCCAAGACCTTCTACTCACTGGCCGGCGGCACGCTCTACGCCAGCACCGACGGCGGCGCGACCTTCACAGCCCGCGCCGCCAACCTGCCCGCCGGCCGGCTCACGGCCGTCCCCGGCATCGCCGGGGATCTGTGGATCAGCGACGGTGCCAGGGGGCTGCTGCACTCCACCGACGGCGGCCGCAGCTTCACCACGCTCCAAACGGTGCGGTCCGCCTCCGCCCTCGGCTTCGGTAAGGCCGCGCCGGGCGGCGCCTACCAGACCCTGTACCTGATCGGTACCGTCAAGGACGTCACCGGAGTCTTCCGCTCCACCGACAAGGGCGCCACCTGGCTCCGCGTCAACGACGACGCCCACCAGTGGGGCAGCATCGGCGGCGTCGGCGTCATCGCCGGCGACCCCGACACCTACGGCCGCGTCTATGTCGGCACCAACGGACGCGGCCTCCAGTACGGCGACCCGTCCTGACCCCACCGCCCGAGCGGTGCCGCAGGCACGCAACGGCCTGCGGCACCGCCATGGCTCAGCGACCTCGCCTCGTCCTGCACGAGATCCTGTGGCTGTGCGGACGATGCGCGTGCCGAGGCGGCGACGGTGGACCGCGACGCCTGGTACGTCCTGGTCAATCGCAACCGCGGCAGGGCGCTGGACGTCTATGGCGTGTCCACCGCCGACGGCGCGCTGGTCAGCCAGTGGGTGGACGCGCAACGACGGAGCCAACCAGCAGTGGCTGTCGCGGTCGTCTCCGGCGGCCAGATCAGCGGGTGCAGCGGCGGCACCCAGCCCATCGCCTGCTTCGGAATCCACGGCATCAGCGACTCCGTCCTCAACAGCGCGCAAGGCCGGTCCCCGCGCGACGGACTCGTCAGCAACAACGGCTGCGCTTCCCAGAGCCCGCGCGAGCCCGCGCGGGCAGCCTGACGCACGTCACCACCACCTACTCGGGCTGCCGCGCCCGGGTACCCGGTCCAATGGGCCGCGTTCGACGGAGGCCACATGCCCGGTCCGGTCGACGGCTCCCCCAACGAGAGCGGCGTCGCGACCTGGACCAAGGTCCGCAATGTGCGCGCGGCGCCGAGGCGGTGCCCGGCCTCAGGCGCCCGGGGAGTGCAGGGTGTTGCCGTAATAGGCGTCCGGTCCGTGCTTACGGGTGAAGTGCCGCTCCAGCAGATGCCTCGGTGGTTCGGAGGCGTCCCCGAGTCGGGACCCCAGCGCCAGCGTGTGCAGCGCCATCTCCGCAACGGCCTCGCAGACGATGGCGTTCTCCAGCGCGGCCTTCGCGGTGGATCCCCAGGTGAAGGGGCCGTGTCGTGAGACGAGCGCTCCGGGGACCTCGTCGGCCCGACGGGGGTCGCCGTCGAGCCGGGCCACGATCACCTGTCCGGTGTTGTACTCGTAGTCCTGCGCGCACTGCTCGGCGGTGAGGTCCGCCGTCACGGGGACGGGCCCGTTGAAGGTGTCGGCGTGTGTCGTGCCGAGGACGGGGATCGGGCGGCGTGCCTGGGCGAAGGCGACGGCGTGCGCCGAGTGCGTGTGGGTGACGCCGCCGATGGAGGGGAAGGCCCGGTAGAGGCACCGATGGGTTTCCGTGTCGGTGGACGGCCTGAGGTGCCCGTCGACGACCCGCCCGTCCTCCAGTGCCACCACCACCAGGTCCTCCTCCGTGAGGTCGGCGTAGGAGACCCCGGACGGCTTGATGACGAAGACGCCGGCGTCTCGGTCCACTCCGCTGACGTTTCCCCAGGTGAGGGTGGCCAGACCGGCCTCCGGAATGCGCAGGTTGGCTGCGAGGACCTCGCGACGGAGGTCCTTGAGGATGGTCTCGCTCACTACGCTCTCACCGTCTCTCCGACATGCGCGGCGGCTTCTTGGGACCGGCGCCCGGCAGGCCCCGCAGTCGCGCATGAGTGGGCTGGACTGATCGGGGGCCGCGCTAGGCATCGCGGCTGCGCGAACGCAGCCACCCCTTCAAATTGTGAGCGCTAACAGCCAGGAATCTCAAGAGTTGCGTGAATCTTCCTGCCCACAGCATGTTGTCACCGCTGCATAATGTGAGCGCCAACATCGATACCCGTCGGCATTCTCCCGGTCGGTCCGAGATGTGTGCGGGCCGCGGCTGGTTCGGTACCTTGAGGGAAGGCCGCTCGATGAGGAAAGGAAGAGAGTTGACCCAGCTCCCAGACGTCTCGCGAGCGCCCACGATGACGGACGTCGCGCGCGTCGCCGGCGTGTCCCATCAGACCGTTTCACGGGTGCTCAGCGATCACCCGAACGTCAGCGCCAAGACCCGGGCCGCAGTGACCCAGGTCATCGAGCAGCTGGGGTACCGCCGCAACTCGGCAGCCCGGGCTCTGGCCACTCGCCGGACCCACACGCTGGGCGTCATCGCGGTGAACACCACTCTGCACGGGCCCGCCAGCACCGTGGCGGGAGTGCAAGAGGCGGCTCGGGACCGCGGCTACCTGACGTCCGCCGTCACGCTTCGGACCGCCACGCAGACAGCCCTCGCCGAAGCCATGCAACACCTCGCCGGGTGGGGCGTGGAGGGGATCGTCGCCGTCACTCCCCAACGCGCCGCGGTGCGGGCCCTGGCGGCATTGGAAGCACCGTGCCCGGTGGTCACCGTGGAAGGCGGACACACCCTGGACCTGCCAGGGGTGTCGCTGGACCAGAACCTCGGCGCTCGCATGATCACGGAGCATCTTCTCGCGTCGGGCCATGCCACCGTGTGGCATGTCGCAGGCCCTCCCGACTGGCTCGAGAGCGAGGCCCGCACACAGGGGTGGGAGGACGCACTACGAGATGCCGGCGCCGAGGTGCCGCCCCTGCTGCGCGGCGACTGGAGTCCGCTGTCGGGATACCAGGCCGGCCAGCAGCTCGCGGGTCGGGTCCTGGCGTCACGAGGGCGGGGAGCGGGCCTCACCGCGGTGTTCGTCGCCAACGACCAGATGGCCCTCGGTGTCCTGCGGGCCTTGCGGGAAGCGGGCCTGCGCACGCCGGAGGACGTGGCGGTCGCCGGCTTCGACGACATCCCCGAGGCGGAGTTCTTCGCGCCCCCGCTGACGACGATCCGTCAGGACTTCGCCTCGATCGGCCGGGACAGCATCGGGCTGCTCCTGGACCACATCGAAGGCCGTACCGACGAGTCGACGCACCTGGTGGTGGCGCCCGAGCTCATCGTGCGCGCCAGTACGGCCCGCAGGAGCGCTCCCCCCAGCGCATGACCCCGCCCGGGGGTTTCCCCTTCCCCGTGGCAAGCCGGGCCCCCGGCACCGATGGCACGTCGTACGAGGAAGGTGCCGCGGGCGCGAAAGCCGCCGTCCGGTGCCCCTGCGGCACCGGACAGTGGATACGGCCGGCGCCGCCCCTCTCAGGCGGTGGCCGTGGTGAAACTGTGGATCGTGGTGGACCGGTACAGCTCACCCGGGCGCAGGAGGACCGTCGGGTAGTCGGGGCGGTTCGGGGAGTCGGGGAAGTGCTGGGTTTCCAGCGCGACCCCCGCGTAGGCACGGTACGGCCTGCCTCCCTTGCCCGTGATGTCACCGGTCAGGCCTTGGGCGGTGTAGACCTGGATGCCCGGTTCCGTGGTGCGCACGTCCATGCGGCGGCCGGATGCGGGGGCGTACAACACGGCGGCCTTCCGAGGACGGGCTCGCCGGGCGCCGTCGAGGACCCAGTTGTGGTCGAAGCCACCTCCGGCGAGAGCCAGTTGCGCATCCGTATGGGTCAGGACGTCGGAGAGCCGCCGGTGCCGGCGAAGGTCGAACGGCGTGCCGCTGACCGGGCGGTGAGGGCCGTCGGGGATCAGGGCGGCGTCGACGGGGGTGTAGAAGGGGGCCTCTACCTGGAGGTGGTGGGACAGGACGTTGCCGCGCCCCTCTCCCTCGAGGTTCCAGTAGGTGTGGTTGGTGAGGTTGACAATCGTCGGCGCGTCGGCGACCGCCTGGTACGACAGGGTCAGGTTGTCGTCCCGGTCCAGCGCGTAGGTGACGCGGACGTCCAGGGCACCGGGGAATCCCTGGTCGCCGTCGGGGCTGTGCAGGAACAGGCCGACACCGGTGCGGTGCGTGGAGTGGAAGGGTTCGCACCGCCACACGCGCTGGTCGAACCCGTCGGGACCGCCGTGCAGCGTGTGCCCGTTCTCCTGGGTGGCCAGCCGGTGGGTGACGCCGTCCACGACGAGCCGGCCGCGCGCGATGCGGTTGGCGTAACGGCCCACCGTCGCACCGAAGTAGCGCGCGGAGCCCTCGAAGGCGGCGGGGTCGCGGGCGGCGAGCACCACATCGGCAGTGCGGCCCCAGCGGTCCGGCAGGATCAGGGAATGCAGGCGGGCGCCGCGCGAGAGGACCTCCGCGCGGGCCCGGCCGGGGAAGCCGAACCGCCACCTCTCCCCCGTTCCTTCATCGGCCGTGCGGAGGGGACGGCCCGTTCGCGGACCGGTGGCAGTCCGCCTGGGCCCAGCGGCCTGGTCTGCGGATTCATTTACGTGTTCCATGGCAGTGTTCCCAAGCTGTGATCGCGGCACTCGAACGCGGCGGCACGGACTGATGGCTGCTGGGCTGATGGGCAGCGGAGCCGGGGGTCAGTCGGCGGCAGGGCGGCGTCCACTCATCAGACGTTGCAGCACGATGAACACGAGCAGCAGGGCACCGATGACGATCCGGGTCCACCAAGAACTGAGCGTGCCCTGGAAGTTGACGACCGTCTGGATCATTCCGAGGACGAGCACGCCGAGGGCGGTGCCCAGGACGAAGCCGGAACCTCCTGTCAGCAGCGTGCCGCCGATCACGGTGGCGGCGATCGCGTCGAGTTCCATGCCCATGGCGTGGAGGGCGTAGCCGGAGAGCATGTAGAAGGTCAGCAGCAGGCCGCCGAGTGCGGAGCACAGGCCGCTGACGGCGTATACGGCGATCTTGGTGGAGCCCACCGGAAGACCCATCAGGCGTGCGGAGGACTCATTGCCGCCCAGCGCGTACACGTTGCGGCCGAAGCGCGTGTGGTGCAGTACGACGAAGGCGGTCACCAGCACGGCCAGGGCGATGACCACCGGGATCGAGACGAACAGCCCTCCCGGGCCGTACAGCCGGGTCTGCGCGATGGCCGCCGTGGCGGGGTCGCTGATCGTGATGGATTCGGTGCTGATCGTGTAGCAGAGCCCGCGGGCGAGGAACATGCCGGCCAGGGTGACGATGAACGGCTGGATCTCGAAGGTGTGGATGATCCAGCCCATGAGCGTCCCGCTCGCGGCGCCGACCAGCAGGACCAGTGGAATGACGGTGGCCAGGGGCCAGCCGTGTGACTCGACCAGCCAGGCGGTGAGCATGGTCGACAGGGCCACCATGGAGCCGACGGACAGATCGATGCCGCCGGTGAGGATGACGAAGGTTGCCCCGACCGCGACGACCAGGAGGAATCCGTTGTCGATCAGCAGGTTCAGCACGACTTGCGCGGAGAGGAAGCCCTCGTAGCGCACCGATCCGACGCTGAACATGACGACCAGCAGGACGGCCGTGACGATCAGGGGGATACGGGTGCGGGTGCGCGGGGACACGGTCGCGAAGGGGCGGGTGAGTTGCGTGGCGGCGCTCGCGATGCCGGTACTCATGCGCGTACCTCCTGCTGCTGCGGGGCGGCACCCGCCGTGGTGTGGGATCGGGGAGTCGTTGTCCTGCGGCGGCGCAGGACCTTGGCCCGGAAGACCGGGGACTGCACGAGGCAGACGACGATGACGACGAAGGCCTTGAAGACGAGGGTGGTCTCGGGTGGGACGCCGAGGGTGTAGACGGTGGTGGACAGCGTCTGGATGATCAGGGCGCCCAGGACGGTGCCGCCGAGGGAGAAGCGTCCTCCGGTCAGGGCGGTGCCGCCGACGACGACGGCGAGGATCGCGTCGAGTTCGATCCACAGGCCGGCGTTGTTGCCGTCGGCGCTGGAGACGTTGGAACTGATCATCAGCCCGGCGATGGCGGCGCACAACGCGCTGAAGACGTAGACCAGGGCGAGCAGACCGCCGGCGCGGATGCCGACCAGGCGGCTGGCGGCGGGGTTGCCGCCTACGGACTCGATCAGCATGCCGAGTGCGCTGCGACGGGTGACGAAAGCAGTGAGCGCAACGAGGGCGGTCGCCAGGAGGACGGCGAACGGGAGGGTCAGCCAGTAGCCGCCTCCGATCATCTTGTAGGGGGCGCTGGTCACCGTGGTGATCTGGCCGTCGGTGATCAGCTGGGCGACGCCGCGGCCCGCGACCATGAGGATCAAGGTGGCCACGATGGGCTGCACCCCCAGCCCGGACACGAGGAACCCGTTGGCGAGGCCCAGTACGAGGGCGACGCCGAGCGCGAGGGCGACGGCCGTGAGCATGGTGGCGACGCCGCCGGGATGTGCGGCGGTGGAGATGTGCCCACAGGCGACGGCACCGGCGATGGCGACGGTGGAACCCACCGAGAGGTCGATGCCGCGGGTGGCGATGACGAGGGTCATGCCGAGCGCCACCAGGGTGAGGGGCGCGCCGAACTGGAGGATGTCGATGAGGCTGCCGTAGAGGTGGCCGTCGCGTACGCGGACGGAGAAGAAGTCGTGGTGGAACGCAAGGTTGCCGAGGAGCAGAGCGAACAGAATGAGCGTTGGCCACATCAGGCGGTGCCCGGCCAGTCGTCTCCCGATTCCGCCGACCGCCTTGGACTGGTCAGGCTGGGTGGTCATGAGTCCGCTCCGGTGGCGATGGTCGTGAGGATGCGTTCGGGCGTGACGGTGTCGTCGTTCGTGAGGGTGGCCACCATGCGGTGGTCGCGGAGTACGGCGATGCGGTGGCTCAGGCGCAGGACCTCTTCGAGTTCCGCCGAGATGAACAGAACGGCCGTGTCTTCGCTCGCCAGGCGGGCCACGAGTTTCTGGATCTCCGCCTTCGCACCGATGTCGATGCCCCGGGTGGGTTCGTCGAGGATCAAGAGCCGTGGTGCCGTCAGCAGCCACCGCGCGAGGAGGACTTTCTGCTGGTTGCCTCCGCTGAGGTGGCGTACCTGTGCTTCGGGGTCGGCGGGGCGGATGTGCAGGGCTTCGATCCAGTGTCGTGCCAGTTCGTCCTGTTTCGCACGGGACAGCGGCCTGGTCCAGCCGCGGCCGGCCTGCAACGCGAGGATGATGTTCTCGCGGACCGTGAGCTCGCCCACCAGTCCCTCGGACTTGCGGTTCTCGGAGCAGAAGGCGATGCCTCGGGCGATGGCCTGGCGGGGGGTGCGCAGGAGGACCTTCCTGCCCTCGATGCTGACCTCTCCGGCGTCCGCGCTGTCCGCGCCGAACAGGAGGCGGGCGACCTCGGTGCGGCCCGAGCCCAGGAGGCCGGCCAGTCCGATGACCTCGCCGGCGTGGATGTCGAGGTCGTACGGTTCGATCGAGCCGGTACGGGTCAGTTGGCGGGCCCGCAGGAACGGCTCGCCGGCCTCCCGTTCGGCCGCTTCCTCGCGGGCACGGTCGGACAGCTGGTCGAGGGTGGCGAGTTCTCCGCCGATCATGCGCTGGACGAGCGTCACCGAGGTGAGTTCGCCGATGGCGTACTCACCTTCCAGGCGGCCGTTGCGCAGGATGGTGACGCGGTCGCAGAGGTCGAATACCTGGTCGAGGAAGTGCGTGACGAACAGGATGGCCACCCCGCGGTCCCGCAGGCGCCGTACCAGGGTGAAGAGTTGGGCGACCTCCTCTCGGTCCAGGCTGGAGGTGGGTTCGTCCAGCACGAGCACCTTCGCCGAGACGTCCACCGCCCGGACGATGGCGACCAGCTGCTGCACCGCCAGGGAGTGCGAACCGAGCAGACTGGTGACGTCCAGGTCGAGGTCCAGTTCCGTCAGCAGCTCAGCCGCCCGCTGCCGCATCGCGGACCAGTGGACGAGACCGAACCGGCGCGGTTCGCGCCCGATGAGGATGTTCTCGGCGACCGAGATGTTCGGGCAGAGGTTGACCTCCTGGTAGACGGTGCTGATTCCGGCCTGCTGCGCCTGGAGGGGGTCCGCGAACGTGTGGGGCCGGCCGTCGACGAGGATGGTGCCGCCGTCGGCGGGGTGGACACCGGTGAGCACCTTGATCAAGGTGGACTTCCCGGCGCCGTTCTCGCCCATCAGGGCGTGCACCTCACCGGGGAAGAGCCGCAGGGCGACTCCGTCGAGGGCGAGCACGCCCGGGAACTGCTTGTGGATGTCCTGGGCTTCCAGGACCGGCCGCGGGCCGCCGGCGTCCGTGGGCCGCGGGGTGGACGGGGATGCCATCCGCCCTCCTCTCATGGGTGGGGTGGTGGAGCGAGCTCCGGTGCCAGGCGTCGCGGGCCCGCGAGATCCGAAAGAGACGGGCCGGGCCTTCTGCGGCACCGGAACCTGCGCGTCAGTAGTTCCGGGACGGCAGGGCGGCCGCGGCCTTGTCCTGCGGGAAGACGCCCTCCTGGGTCTCGACCCGGGTCGGCACGCTCTCTCCCGCCGCGACCTTCTTGGCCAGCTCCATCAGCTGGTCGCCGAGCAGCGGGTTGCACTCCACCACGACGTTGATCTTGCCCTCGGTCATCGCGACGAAGGCGTCCTTGATTCCGTCCACCGAGATCACCTTGATGTCCGTACCGGGCTTCTTGCCGGACTCCTCGATGGCCTGGATGGCGCCGAGGGCCATGTCGTCGTTGTGGGCGTAGAGGACGTCGATGTCCTTCTGGGACTTCAGGAACGCCTGCATGACCTCCTTGCCCTTGGCACGGGTGAAGTCGCCCGACTGCGAGGCAACGATCTTGAATTTGCCGTCGGTACGGATGACGTCGGCGAAGCCGGCCTTGCGGTCGTTGGCGGGCGCGGAGCCCGTGGTGCCCTGGAGCTCGACGATGTTGACCGGGCCCTGTTCGTTCGCGTACGCGCTGGTCAGCCACTCGCCCGCGGACTTGCCCTCCTTGACGAAGTCCGAGCCCAGGAAGGTCTTGTAGAGGGAGGTGTCCTTGGTGTCCACGGCGCGGTCGGTGAGGATGACCGGGATGCCCGCGTCCTTGGCCTCCTTCAGCACCGTGTCCCAACCGGACTCCACGACCGGCGAGAAGGCGATCACGTCGACCTTCTGCTGGATGAAGGTGCGGATCGCCTTGATCTGGTTCTCCTGCTTCTGCTGCGCGTCGGAGAACTTGAGTTCGATCCCGGCCTTCTTCGCCGCCTCCTGGACCGACTTGGTGTTGGCGGTACGCCAACCGCTCTCGGCGCCGACCTGGGCGAAGCCCATGGTGATCGCGCCGCCGGAGTCCGCCTTGGCCCCGGAGGCCGGGCCGGAGGCGGGGCCCTCGGTCGAGCAGGCGGTCAACGCCGAGGAGGCGAGAAGGGTGGCGGTGAGGACGAGAGCTGCTCTGCGAGCCATGACGGGTGTCCTTTCAGGGTGTACGGAAGAGGCTCCGCACGGCGGGAGCCGGACTCGACCCCATAGGAACCCGGGGGCGCCGTCGCATTGTGAGCGCTAACAAGGCGCGTTCTCAACCCCCTTGCGCGCGTTACCTGTCCGTTACCGCGTCGGGTGCGGCAACGAGGCGGGCCCCATCTTTTCGCGACGCCTCGGCCCCGGCCGCATCGCCCGGATGAGTCTTCATCCCCGACATGTCGACGGCAGATCCGCTCGGGCACCCGGCAGAAACGGAGACCGTTGCGCCAGAGGAGTTCGCGTACGACCCACGCAGAGCTCTTGCCTATCGACATTGTTAGCGCTCACACTACGGTGGACCGCCCGGCCGACCGCCAGGATTGCGGGCGGCAACTCCACCTGCCGGGCCGCCTGCCGCCCCACGGCGCCTTCGAAAGGCACTCTGTTGACGTCACCCCATCCCCTCGCGCCCACCCCGCATTCCGAGGAATCGGAGCAGTACACGGTCGGCGTCGACTTCGGCACGCTGTCGGGCCGCGCCGTGGTGGTGCGGGTTCGCGACGGTCAGGAGCTGGCCGCGGCGGTCCATGCCTACCGGCACGGCGTCATCGACCGGCACCTGCCGCACGGCGGTGCGCAACTGCCTCCGGACTGGGCCCTGCAACACCCCCAGGACTGGCGGGACGTACTGCGTCACGCCGTCCCGGAGGCCATGGCGGCGGCCGGGGTCGATCCCGCCGCGGTGATCGGTATCGCCACCGACTTCACCGCCTGCACCGTCCTGCCCACGCTGGCCGACGGGACTCCCCTCTCCGAGACCGAGCTCGCCGCACGGCCGCACGCGTGGCCCAAGCTGTGGAAGCACCACGCGGCCCAGTCGCATGCCGACCGCATCAACGAACTCGCCCACGCCCGCGGGGAGAAATGGATCGCCCGCTACGGCGGCCGGATCTCCGCGGAGTGGCAGTTCGCGAAGGCCCTCCAGGTCCTGGAGGAGGATCCGCTCGTCTACGAAACCTGCGCGCGGTGGATCGAGGCCGCCGACTGGATCGTGTGGCAGCTCACCGGAACCGAGTCCCGCAACGCCTGCACCGCCGGATACAAGGGCATCCACCAGGACGGCGCCTACCCGAGCGAGGAGTACCTGGCCGCGCTGAACCCCCGGTTCGCCGACTTCGCACGCACCCGCCTCGCGTTCCCCCTCTCCGCGCTGGGCTCACGAGTGGGCTCGCTCAGTTCCGAGGCAGCAGCGTGGACAGGGCTGCGCCCCGGCATCGCCGTGGCCGCGGGCAACGTCGACGCCCATGTCACCGCAGCGGCGGCCCAGGCCGTCGAGGACGGTCAACTGCTCGCCATCATGGGCACCTCCACCTGCCACGTCGTGAACGCTCCCGTCCTCGCCGGTGTCCCCGGCATCTGCGGTGTCGTCAACGGCGGGATCGTCGAGGGAACCTACGGTTACGAGGCCGGCCAGAGCGCGGTCGGCGACATCTTCGCCTGGGTGCTGGACCAAGGCGTCCCGTCGGACTACCTCGCCGAGGCCGCCGAGCGCGGCGAGGACCTGCACAGCCTGCTGACCCGGAAGGCTGCCGGCCAGCCGGTCGGCGGCCACGGACTGGTCGCCCTCGACTGGCTGAACGGCAACCGTTCGGTCCTCGTCGACCACCACCTCTCCGGAGTCATCGTGGGGCTCACCCTCGCGACCCGCCCCGAGGACGTCTACCGCGCGCTGCTCGAAGCCACCGCGTTCGGCACGCGCGTCATCGTGGAGGCCCTGGAGGCGGGCGGCGTACCGGTCCACGAGTTCATCGTCGCCGGAGGACTGGCCAAGAACGAGCTGCTGATGCAGATCTACTCCGATGTGCTGCGCCGCCCCGTCTCCCTGGCCGCGTCCGACCAGGGCCCCGCCCTCGGGTCGGCCATCCACGCCGCCGTAGCCGCCGGCGCGCACCCCGACGTGCGCACGGCCACCGCCGCCATGGGCCGCCGTCGTCCTGCCGTCTACACGCCCGACGCCTCCCGGGCCGACGCCTACGACGCCCTCTTCGCCGAGTACCGGCTCCTGCACGACCACTTCGCCGTCGGCGGCCTGCTGCACCGCCTGAGGAACATCCGCGACACGGCTCACACCGCGGGCTGACCCCGCACGCTGGCCGTTCCCGCTTCCCCGCCCACGCCCGCCGCCCTCACCTCCGTTGCGGGACGTCACCTTCAGGAGTCCATGTGCCCAGCCAAACATCCCCCGCCCAGGAAATCTGGTTCCTCACCGGCAGCCAAGGCCTGTACGGGGAGGAGACGCTGAAGCAGGTCGCCGAACAGTCGCGGCAGATCGCCGCCTCGCTGGCCGACGCCTCCGGCATTCCCGCGCGTGTGGCGTGGAGGCCGGTACTGACGGACGCCGACGCCATCCGCCGGGTGTGCCTCGACGCGAACGCCGACGACCGGTGCATCGGGCTCATCGCCTGGATGCACACCTTCTCGCCGGCCAAGATGTGGATCGCCGGACTGGACGCGCTGCGCAAGCCGTTGCTGCACCTCCACACCCAGTCGAACGTGGCCCTGCCCTGGGACACCATCGACATGGACTTCATGAACCTCAACCAATCCGCCCACGGAGACCGCGAGTTCGGGCACATCCAGGCCCGTCTCGGCGTACCCCGCAAGACCGTGGCCGGCCACGTCACCGATCCGATGACGACCGCACGCGTCGCGATCTGGGCGCGGGCGGCCGCCGCACGAGCCGAACTGGCCACCCTCAAGGTCGCCCGCTTCGGCGACAACATGCGCGACGTCGCCGTCACCGAGGGCGACAAGGTCGAGGCCCAGCTGCGCTTCGGCGTCTCCGTCAACACCTACGGCGTCAACGACCTGGTGAAGGTCGTCGACAACGCGGACGAGACCGAGGTGGCTTCCCTCGTCAAGGAGTACGAGGACCTGTACGACCTGCCGCCGGAACTGCGCCCGGGAGGCGAGCGGCACGGCTCGCTGCGCTACGCGGCCCGCATCGAGGCCGGCCTGCGCACCTTCCTCGAAACGGGCGGCTTCGGGGCCTTCACCACCAACTTCGAGGACCTGGGCGGACTGCGCCAGCTGCCCGGCCTCGCCGTCCAGCGGCTCATGGCCCAGGGGTA
Organism: Streptomyces virginiae; assembly: GCF_040638905.1. Classification (GTDB taxonomy): domain Bacteria; phylum Actinomycetota; class Actinomycetes; order Streptomycetales; family Streptomycetaceae; genus Streptomyces; species Streptomyces virginiae_B. The sequence goes on from NZ_JBEZYV010000001.1 coordinate 346,640, forward strand.
CGGCTTCGGAGGAGAGGGCGACTGGAAGACCGCCGTCCTGCTGCGCGCCCTCAAGGTGGCCGCCGCCGGCCTCCCGGGCGGCACCTCCTTCATGGAGGACTACACCTACGACCTGACACCCGGCAACGAGCTCATCCTCGGCGCGCACATGCTGGAAGTCTGCCCCACCATCGCGGCCGCCAGGCCCAGCTGCGAGATCCATCCCCTCGGCATCGGCGGGCGGGAAGACCCGGTGCGCCTGGTGTTCGACGCGGCCCCCGGCCCGGCCGTGGTGGTCGGGCTCGCCGACCTCGGCGACCGCTTCCGCCTGATCGCCAACGACATCGACGTGGTGGCACCCCCTCACCCGCTGCCCGCCCTGCCCGTTGCCCGCGCGGTCTGGCGGCCCCACCCCGACCTGCGGACTTCCACCGAATCCTGGCTGACGGCCGGAGGACCGCACCACACCGTCCTCAGCACCGCCCTCACCTCGGACCACCTCGACGACCTCGCGGAAATGCTCCGCCTGGAACTCGTCCTCATCGACGAGGCCACCACCCCGAAGCAGTTCCGGCGCGATCTCCGCTGGAACCAGGCGTACTACAGACTGGCACAGGGCCTGTGAACCAGTCGAAGCCCAGTCCGGTCCCCGCGGCCGGGCACCGGCCGACCGGCCCCGACGCCCGTCACCACCGGTCCTGTCCCCCAGCAGGACATGACGACCGGGCGACGCAGCGAAGGTGACGCGACGGATCGAAGGCGGCCGCATCGCCGTGCGGCGCCTCCAGCGCTGCCCATCGACCCCGAATCCCCGACTTCTGCTCTGACGGACTATGGAGTTCGCCATGCCGGTTCACCCTTCAGCCACCGCGCCATGATCAAGGCGACCGGCGTCGCGGCCATGGCCGCGGCTGCCGGCCCCGTCCTCGGCTTCGCCTCCGCCGCGGCGGAGACATCCCCCGGTCAGGTCCGACCTCGGAGTGTCGACGTTCCCGTTCGACCTGGGTCAGGTCCGGCTCACCAGCAGCCGATGGCTCGACAATCAGAACCGCACCCTGGCCTACCTCAGCTTCGTCGACGTCGACCGCCTGCTGTACAACTTCCGCGCCAACCACCGGCTCTCCACCGAAGCCGCGGCCCCGACCGGAGGCTGGGACGATCCGGCGTCCCCCTTCCGCACGCACGTGCAGGGCCGGAACAGCCCCGCGGCCCGAGCGGCGTCGCCGAACAGCTCGGACAGCCCTTCGGCCGCTGCCGGTCCCTCAGGGGCGATCCCGCGGTTCCTCACCTCCGCGACGGTCTGCACGACCTGCCTGGCCCACCAAATGGACGCCCCGGGGGCACGACTCTGGCCAGGGGCCGGCGTGCTCAGCTCCAGCATGGTGGGCATCCGGGCGCGGAAGTCGGGGTCCCGCACCAGCTCGGCCAGTTCGATCCAGGCGTCGAACTGCTCGGGTGTGGGGTCGTCGGGCAGTTCGATGTGCGCCGGTGACCTCGGCGACCGTCGTGCGGCCGCTCAGGACGCGGCACACGTCGTCGAGCCCGAGGCCCAGCTCCCGCAGGGCGCGCACCAGCTCGACGCGGGCCACGGACGATCGCCTCGACACCGACGACCTGGCGGCTGCTCGCTGAGGTAACGCGTGGTGACGCCCGGGCGCATCAGCCAGTAGCCGTCGGTGAACTTCATCGTGCAGGTTCCTCCGTCCGCGCGCGGTGCGCGGTGATCAGGCCCCGGTACCAGTGGTAGCTGTCCTTGGGCGTTCGGGTCAGCGTGTCGTAGTCGACGTGGACCAGGCCGAAGCGCTGGCCGTATCCGCGCGCCCACTCGAAGTTGTCCAGCAGCGACCAGACGTAATAGCCACGCACGTCCACCCCTGCGGAGATGGCGTCGGCGACGGCGGCGAGGTGGTCCGCGAGGTAGTCGATCCGCTCGGTGTCATGGACCCGGCCGTCGGGGCCGACGGTGTCGGCCTCGGCGGAGCCGTTCTCGGTGATCCAGACCGGCGGAAGCCGCGGGTATCGGGCGTGGAGTTCACGGAGCAACGCTGTGAGCGCGTCCGGGACGACGGGCCATCCCATGGTGGTGTGCCGGGTCCTGTACGGGTCCAGCTCGGTGACGCCGATGTCCACGGCGGTGCGCAGTTCGAGGTCGTTCGTGCGGTGGGGGGCGGCGGCGGCGGTGATCGGGCGGTAGAAGTTGACGCCGAGGAAGTCCAGCGGGGCGCCGATCAGCTCCAGGTCGCCCGGCAGCCGCCAGGGGCCGTCGGCGAGGCCGGCCCAGGTCTCGGCCTCGTGCGCGGGGTAGCGGCCCGCGAGGAGCGGCTCGGTCCAGACCTCGTTGTGGAGGACCTTGGCACGGCGCAGGGCGGCTCGGTCCTCCGGGAGGGCGGAGGCGAGGTGGATGCGATCGAGGTTGAGGGAGATCCCGATCTCCTGGGCGCCCGCGGCGCGCAGCTCCCGTATCGCGAGGCCGTGGGCGACCAGCAGGTGGTGGGCGGCCCCCAGCGCGCCGCGGCCCTCCTCGGCACCGGGTGCGTGCCGCCCCTCGGCGTAGCCGACGAAGGCGGAGCAGTAGGGCCCGTTGAGGGTGATCCAGCGCTCCACCCGGTCTGCGTAGCGCTCGGCTGCAAGGGCCGCGTACTGCGCGAACGCCTCGGCGGTCTCCCTGACGCGCCAGCCACCGCGGTCCTCCAGGGCCTGGGGCAGGTCCCAGTGGTAGAGGGTGACGGCGGGGGCGACCCCGGCGGCCAGCAGCTCGTCGATCAGGCGGTCATAGAAGTCCAGGCCCTTGGGGTTGACCGGTCCGGTGCCCCGGGGCAGCAAGCGGGGCCAGGCGATCGAGAAGCGGTAGCTGTCGACGCCGAGTCCGCGCAGCAGGGCGATGTCCTCGCCGTGGCGGTGGTAGTGCTCGCAGGCCGTGTCGCCCGTGGCACCGTCGAGCGTGCGGCCGGGGGTGTGGCTGAAGGTGTCCCAGATGGACGGGCCGCGGCCGTCCTGATCGTGGGCGCCCTCGATCTGGTAGGCGGCGGTCGCGGCACCGAAACGGAACCCGGCGGGCAGTTCCGGGAAGGCCGGGGTGCTCATGGGCGGTACCTCATGGGTCTGTCGGGCTCCTAAGCGGTCTCGGCTTCCCCGAGACCGCTTAGGTCTCGGGGGCGGGGCTCAGTGCGTGGGGCGGCCCGGCGCGCCGGCCGCCCTCGCGCGGTCTGCCCGGGCCGGTGGTGCAGGGCGATCAGAGCTCCGGCGCCAGGCCGCGCTCGCAGTCGGGCCAGTTGGACGGGCGGGTTGGAGCCGCAGCCGCCGCCGTGGTCGCCGAACGGCCACACGGTCATGCTGCGGTCCTCGCCCGCGTAGTGATGGAAGGCGGCGTAGACCGTGGAGGGCGGGCAGACCGGGTCCATCAGGCCCACGCTGAACAGCGCCGGCGCGGTGGCCCGCCGGGCGAAGCGGACGCCGTCGAAGTGGTCGAGGGTGGTGAAGGCCGGCTCCACGCGGTGGCGGCTGTGCCGGCGCAGGGACTTGGCGATCTCCTGGTACGGGCCGTCACCGCAGATCGCGGCAGCGTGGCGGAAGTGGCACAGGAAGGGGACGTCCGGCATCGCCGCCGCCACGCGGTCCCCGGCGAGTCGGCGACGGCGAGCGCCAGACCGCCGCCCTGGCTGCCCCCGGCCACCACGATCCGACGGCCGTCGAGTCCGGGCAGCTCCGCGACCGCGTCCACGGGTCGCACGCAGTCGGTGACCAATCGCCGGTAGTAGTAGGTGCCTGGAGCGTCGATGCCGCGGGTCATGAAGCCCTCGACCCATTGCGTACCGTCGACCACGCCCCGGTCCGGGGTGTCGTGGCTTTGGCTGTCGACGACGAGTTGGGCGTAGCCCGCGGCGGACCAGAACAAGTGGTCGGTAAGCAGTCCTCGACCACCGCCGTAGCCCATGTAGGTGACGACGACCGCAAGCGGTCCGGCCACGTCGCGCGGGCGCAGCAGCCAGGCGGCCACCGGCTCGCCGTTCCAGCCGGGGAAGCGCACGCCGTCGACCTCGACGGCGCGCAGCAGGTGCTGGGCGGTGACCCGTTCCACTTTGATCGCCCCGTCGTGCGACCGGGCTTCGGCAAGGGTCCGCCGCCAGAAGGCGTCGAAATCCGTCGGATCGGACAACTCTGGCCGGTATCGGGCGAGTTCGTCCAGGTCGAGGTCTGTGAGCGGCATGGGGAGTTCCTCCGGGCGGAGAGGTGACGAGGCGACGGAACTTGGCGGCCGCAGGGAGCCTTGTCTCGTAGGTCCGGGCACTGCTGTGGGCAGGGGTGGCGGCCCGCCCCCCTCGGACGGGCCGCCGGTCTCGCAGGTGCGGGCCCCAGTCGGTCGTCCCGCCGGACGTGGTGAAGCAGCAGGCGGCCAGACGGAAGCCGCCGTGCAGCGTCAGCCGCAGGTCGTGGACGCCGTCCAGCGGGACGGCGAGCTCGGCCGCGACGGTCGTACTCGTGTAGCGGTCGCCGGTGACCGGAACACCGATCTCCGCCAGCAGCCGGTCACCGGCAGAGTTCCAGCCGCGCCTCCCCGGAACCCGCGTTTTCGAAGGCAGTCTCGGCCTGCACCTTGATGAGCCAAATTGTTAGCGTTCACATTGCGTCCCTGTCAAGGGTTACGGAGCCCTCAACCGAGTGCGGCAGTGCACCTCGCAGAGTGCGGGCCACTGGGGCGGTCAGCCCGCCCGATGGTGCCGGCTCAACGGCGAGTGGCGGGACCCACGCTGCGACGCAGCACCATCTCTGGCGAGATCCGCACATGGGGGCGGGTGTGCGCGACGCCCTCCAACTCCTCGACGAGCAGTTCCAGGGCCCGGCGGCCGAGCTCGCCGAAGTCCTGCCGCACGGTGGTCAGGGGCGGGGTGAAGTAGGCCGCCTCGGGAATGTCGTCGAAGCCGACCACGCTGATGTCGCCCGGGATCGAGCGGCCGGCCTCGTGCAGGGCGCGCAGCAGGCCGAGCGCCATGTGGTCGTTGGCGCAGAAGACGGCGGTGACGTCGCCCAGTTCGGAGATCCGCAAGCCCGCCTGGTAGCCGGCGCGCGCGCTCCAGTCGCCGCGCTCGACATGCGGCACGGGGGCTCCGGCAGCCTCCAGCGCCCCGCGCCAGCCCTCCTGGCGGTCCTGGCTCTCCAGCCAGCCGGCCGGGCCGGCCAGGTGGTGCACGGTGCGGTGGCCCAGATCGAGCAGGTGCCTGGTTGCCGCTTCGGCGCCGGAGCGGTTGTCCACCGAGGCCATGGGAACCCGCGACTGGCTGCCCGATCCGACCGCGACGACCGGCACGGAGCTGGAGAGCCTGGCCACCGCACTGACGGCTGAGATCTGGGGCGCGATCACGGCAACGCCTTCCACGCCCTGGTCGCGCAGCCGGTCGACAGCCTCCTGAACCGAGCGGCCGTCCAGGGAGCGCAGACTTGTCACGCTGACGGAATACCCCGCACTGCGCGCAGCCTGCTCGATGCCGTCCAGCATCGAGGCGGGACCGTACAGGGTCGACTGGAAGCTGACCACGCCGAGGGTTTGCGAGCGGCGGGTGACCAGCGCGCGGGCGGCGGAGTTGGGCCGGTAGTCCAGCTCCCGGATGGCTGCGAGCACCCGCTCCCGGGTGCCGGGCCGCACGTGCGGGGCGCCGTTGAGCACCCGGGACACCGTCTGGTGGGACACGCCGGCCAATTTCGCCACGTCCGCCATCACTGGGTGGCGCTGCTCGGCCCCGGCGCTGTCGGTTCCCACTCGCACTTCCCTCCTCGACTCCGGGCCACGGTACGCTACCGGCCCCCGGTGAAGGCCATGTGAGCGTCAACGGACAAGGGCATGCGGCGGGGGCCACCACCATCCGGGCGTGGGGCGTGCGGATCCTCAGGACCGAGATCCGGACCAATGGCGGGACCAACGCTTACCCGAAGCCGCAGCGTGGGTCAGCGTGGCCGGACGCGCCCGACGCGCACGTGCTCCGCCAGGGGAAGCCGATCGCCTGCGCAATTGTTAACCCGACGGTGATCCGAACAGACCCTTGACGGCACTCTTGTGAGCGTTAACACTCGGGTATTGCCAGGCCGGAGCCGTAGCCACCCCGACTACGCACGGCGCGAGGAAACGACTCCCGGCCGGGCCCCGCTCGACCGCTTCCGGTTCTCCAGCCGGGTCGCACTGTGCCGGTCGCGGGACATCACTGGAGGAACTGTGCGGAAGTTTTCAGCGGGCCTTGTCACCGTGGGTCTGACGCTGTCGCTGGCAGCCTGCGGCCAGAGCGCCAACGGAGCGGGCGACGGCGGAGCCGGCGGGGATGCCAAAGGCGGCCTCATCGGCATCGCGATGCCGACCAAGTCGTCGGAGCGCTGGATCAACGACGGCAACAACATGGTCAAGGAGTTCCAGGCCAAGGGCTACAAGACAGACCTCCAGTACGGCGACAACGTCGTGGAGAACCAGGTCTCCCAGGTGGAGAACATGATCACCAAAGGGGCCAAGCTGCTGGTGATCGCCGCCATCGACGGTTCCTCGCTCACCAACGTGCTGCAGAAGGCCGCCGACGCCCACGTCCCCGTCATCTCCTACGACCGGCTGATCCGCGGCACCGGGAACGTCGACTACTACGCGACCTTCGACAACCACAAGGTCGGAGTCCTCCAGGGCAGTTACATCGTCGACAAGCTCGGCCTCAAGGACGGCAAGGGCCCGTTCAACATCGAGCTGTTCGCCGGCTCACCGGACGACAACAACGCCACGTTCTTCTTCAACGGTGCGATGAGCGTCCTCAAGCCGTACATCGACGACAAGAAGCTGGTCGTGCAGAGCGGCCAGACCTCCTTCAACCAGATCGCCACACTGCGCTGGGACGGCGGTCTCGCCCAGTCCCGGATGGACAACCTGCTGAGCAAGTCGTACACCGCCGCCCGCGTCGACGCCGTGCTCTCGCCGTACGACGGCATCTCGATCGGCATCATCTCGTCGCTCAAGGGCGTCGGCTACGGCGCCGGCCGGCCACTGCCCGTCGTCACGGGCCAGGACGGCGAGCTGGCCTCGGTGAAGTCGATCATCGCCGGCGAGCAGACCCAGACCGTCTACAAGGACACCCGCCAACTGGCCAAGGCCGCAGTCCAGATGGGCGACGCGCTACTGACCGGCGGCAAGCCCGAGGTCAACGACACCACCCAGTACGACAACGGCGTCAAGACCGTACCGGCGCAGCTGCTCCAGCCGGTCAGCGTCGACAAGGAGAACTACCAGAAGGTCCTGGTGGACAACGGACAGTACACCGCGGACCAGCTGAAGTAGCCCACGGGGCCGAACCGACGGGTCCGGCGACGCCGAACCGGCGGTGCGACGCCCGGGAGACCGCCCGGCACCGCACCGCCCCGACGATACGGATGCACCACCATGGCCCGACCCGTTCTCGAGATGCGGTCGATCAGCAAGACGTTTCCCGGTGTCAAGGCCCTCTCCGAGGTCAACCTCACCGTCGCCGCGGGTGAGGTGCACGCCGTCTGCGGTGAGAACGGCGCCGGCAAGTCCACGCTGATGAAGGTACTCAGCGGGGTCCACCCTCACGGCAGCTACCAGGGCGAGATCTGCTTCGAGGGCGATCCCTGCCGGTTCCGGGACATCCGGGCCAGCGAACAGCGCGGCATCGTGATCATCCACCAGGAACTCGCGCTGGTGCCTTACCTGTCCATCGCCGAGAACATCTTCCTCGGCAACGAGCACGCCACCCGGGGCGTCATCAGCTGGCACCGGACCCTGACCCACGCCTCCGCACTGATCCGGCAGGTCGGACTCGACGAGAGCCCGCACACGAGGATCGCCGATCTCGGCGTCGGCAAACAGCAGTTGGTCGAGATCGCCAAGGCGCTCGCCAAGAAGGTCAAGCTGCTCATCCTGGACGAGCCGACGGCCGCCCTGAACGACGAGGACAGCCGCAAGCTGCTCGACCTGATCCTCGAACTCAGGGCTCAGGGCATCTCCTGCATCCTCATCTCGCACAAGCTCAACGAGATCGCCCGGGTCGCCGACGCCGTCACCATCCTGCGCGACGGGCGGACCATCGAGACCATGGTGATCGGTTCGGAGGGCATCTCCGAGGAGCGGATCATCCGCGGCATGGTCGGCCGCGACCTGGAACACCGCTACCCCGAGCGCGTCCCGGAGATCGGCGAGGTCACCTTCGAAATCGAGGACTGGAGCGTCCGGCACCCGATCGACCACCGGCGCAAGGTGGTCGACGGCGTCTCGCTCAAAGTCCGTCGAGGCGAGATCGTCGGCATCGCCGGTCTCATGGGCGCCGGCCGCACCGAACTGGCCATGAGCGTCTTCGGCCGCTCGTACGGACGGTGGACCGGCGGCCGGGTGCGGCTGCACGGCCGGGAGATCCGTACCCGGACGGTGCCGGAGGCGATCGGGCACGGCATCGCGTACGTGACCGAGGACCGCAAGCAGCTCGGCCTCAACCTCAACGACGACATCAGCCGGAACATCTCGCTGAGCGCCCTCGGCAAGGTCGCCCGGCGAGGCTGGGTCAACCGGCACGAGGAGGCCCGGATCGCCGAATCGTTCCGGCGGACCATGAACATCAAGGCCCCCTCGGTGTTCGCGGAGACCGGCAAACTCAGCGGCGGCAACCAGCAGAAGGTCGTTCTCAGCAAGTGGATCTTCGCCGAGCCGGAGGTGCTGATCCTCGACGAACCCACCCGGGGCATCGACATCGGCGCCAAGGCGGAGATCTACACCGTCATCGCCGAACTCGCCGCCGAGGGCAGGACGGTACTCGTCATCTCCTCCGAACTCCCCGAGCTCCTGGGCCTGTGCGACCGGATCTACACCATGGCCGAAGGCCGGATCACCGGTGAGGTGACCCGCGCGGACGCCACTCAGGAATCCCTCATGCGGCTCATGACCATGAGCGCGGCATACCCCGACAAGCAGGTGTGAGGCATGGCCCAGACCGAGACCACCCCAGAGACCGCGCCCGCCACACCGGATACCGGCCAACGACCGTCTGCTGGTGCCGTACTGGCCCGAGCGCTGCGCGGGAACCTACGCCAGTACGGGATGCTGGTCGCGCTGGCGCTGATCGTGCTGCTGTTCCAGATCTGGACGGGCGGCATCCTGCTCCAGCCGCTCAACATCACCAATCTGATCCAGCAGAACGGCTACATCCTCATCCTGGCCATCGGCATGATGATCGTCATCATCGCCGGGCACATCGACCTGTCGGTCGGGTCGCTCGCCGCCTTCGTCGGGGCGGCCGCGGCGGTGATGATGGTCGAGCACCAGGTGCCGTGGCCCGTGGCTCTGGTGGCCGCGCTGCTGATCGGGGCTCTCGCCGGAGCCTGGCAGGGGTTCTGGATCGCCTATCTCGGGATCCCCTCGTTCATCGTCACTCTGGCCGGCATGCTGCTGTTCCGCGGTGGGACCCAGATCCTCCTGCAGGGCCAGTCGGTGGCGCCGTTCCCCAAGGGCTTCCAGAACCTCAGCAGCGGCTTCCTCCCCGCGATCGGCCCCCACACCGACTACCACAACCTCACCCTGGTGCTGGGCCTCGTGGTGTTGGCCGTCGCGATCCTGCAGGAGGTGCGCGGACGCCGGCGGGCCGCCTCGTACGGGCTGGAACCGCTCCCGGCCGGGCTGTTCCTGGTCAAGCTCGGCACGATCACCGCGGCCGTGGTGGCCTTCACGCTGCTGCTGGCCAGCTACCACGGGGTGCCCGTCGTTCTGCTGATCCTCGGTGTCCTGCTGGGCGGCTTCGGGTACGTGATGCGCAACTCGATCCTCGGCCGGCACACCTACGCCATCGGCGGCAACGAGGCGGCGGCGAGGCTGTCCGGGGTGAAGAGCAAGCGGGTCGTCTTCCTGGCCTTCGTGAACATGGGCGTCCTGGCGGCTCTGGCCGGGCTGGTCTTCGCCGCGCGACTCAACGCCGGTACGCCGCAGGCCGGCATCAACTTCGAGTTGGAGGCGATCGCCGCCGCCTTCATCGGCGGCGCCTCCGCGAGCGGTGGTGTGGGAACCGTCCTCGGTGCGCTCACCGGCGGTCTGGTGCTGGGCGTGCTGAACAACGGCATGTCGCTGGTCGGCGTGGGTACCGACTACCAGCAGGTGATCAAGGGCCTGGTACTGCTGGCGGCCGTCGGCTTCGACGTCTACAACAAGCGCAAGGCCGGAGCCTGACCATGCCCTCGCCCCTCCTCGGCTCGGCGCCGCTGCCGCCGCCGCCCGCACGAGGAGGGTCGCCCCGCCTACCGGGAGCCCGCCTCCTGCGGCTGCGCTCGGACGTCGACGATCCGCTCGAAGAAGAACTCGTGCTTGAGATAAGGAGACGTGACGTCGTACTCGTGACCCGGGTACGGCGGGATCAGATGAGCGGCGTGGATCAGCCGCCAGCCCGCCCCGAGCGCCGCCACCCCCCGACTCGTACGGCGGCTCGTCGCCGTCGCCCGTGGTGGGCGCGGTGCGGCCCGTACCGTCGTACAGCGACCAGCCCACGACATGGGAGTCCAGCGCCGAGGTGGCCACATACAGGCCCAGCACCTGCTGCCGCAGCACCGGCGATCCGCCCCGGCCGGGTCAGCCTCGTACCGCCCGGCGCAGTGGTCCGCTATCGCTACCGGGGCCGCTCCCCACACCTCTACGTCCACCTCCCCCTGGGCTCAGGTGGAACTCCCCGCAGCATTCCGATGGTCCAGCACGCCGGCCCCGATCTCGCCTTGCTCACCGCCCGGTTGCGGCAGGCACTGGCCGCCTGGCCGAACAGTCCGGCACGGGCCGCGGCCGAGGTGTGGGCCGCCTTGTGGCGAGTCACCCAGTTCGCCCCTCCGAGGGAGCGGAACACGCAGGCCGCTCATCCGGCGGTCGCAGCCGCCGTGGCCCTCATCGAGGCGCGGCTCGGGCAACCTCTGACGGTACCGGAAATCGCTGCGGCAGCCCGCGTCTCCCACAGCCACCTGACGCGCCTCTTCCGCGCCGCGACGGGGGAGACGGTCGTCGGCTACATCCGGGTCCGGCGAATGGAACGCGCGCGCCACTTCCGGCAGGCCACCACGCTCTCCGTCCCCGCCGTCGCCGCATCGGTCGGCATTCCCGACCTCCAGGCGTTCAACAAGGCCTGTCGCCGCGCGTTCGGAGCTTCTCCACGCGGCATCCGTGCCGCCCAGCCCGGTTCCCCGCACTCCCCCGCCCAGTGAGCGGACCGATAACGCGGTTGCCCGGCCCGTGTCGGCAACCTTTTCGCATCCTGCGGCGACCAAGCAGTGCACCTCGACTCGAATCTCCGAAGGACGGACATGCAGACTGCACGGCAGGCCGCGCGGCAGCGCAGGCGTAGACACAGGCTGATGACGGGAACGGCGGTGATGCTGACCGCGGCGGGCGCCCTCGTCTGCCTGGTGACGGCCCTGCTCCCCGGCCCCAAGGACGAGGCGGGGGCCGTCGTGGCGGCCCCCACCGCCACTCAGGTGGAAGCCATGCCCTCGGCCCCGACGAGCCCCGCGCCCACGACGGACAGCTCGCATGCCGCGGGAACCCCGACCGCGGCCGTCGGTACGACCACCGCGGCGCCACCGCCCTCGGCGAAGGCGGCCCCGCCGGCGACGTCCACCACGGCACCGTCGGCAGGACGCATCCAGCCCGAGACGACCTACAAGGGCGTTGCCACCGCCTACGCCGCCGGCGACGGCGACGGTGCCTGCCTGTTCGGCCCGAGCGACGACCTCATGATCGCGGCGATGAACACCACCGACTACGAGTCGTCCAGGGCGTGCGGCGCTTACGTGCGCGTCCGCGCCGCGAGCGGCGCCTCGATCACCGTCCGGATCACCAACGAATGCCCACTGCCCTGCGCACCCGGACAACTGGACCTCAGCGAACAGGCCTTCGCGAAACTGGCCGATCCCAAGGTCGGCCGTATCCCGATCACCTGGAGCCTGCTGAGCCCCCGGACGTCCGGCACGATCTCCATCCGGTACAAGACCGGGTCCAGCCCCCACTGGTGCGGCATCCAGGTGATCGACCACCGGAACCCGGTCGCACGGCTGGAGGTACGCACCACCAAGGGCTGGCGGAGACTGCCTCGTACCGACTACAACCACTTCCTCTCCGCCGACGGCAGCGGGTGCGGCGGCGCGATGAGGATCACCGACATCTACGGAGAGCAGCTGACGGTCGACGGGACCGCGCTGCTGCCGAACGTCGCACAACCGACCCGGGTCCAGTTCGCCCAGCACTGAACCGCACCGCGGCCGGGTGGCGGATTCGGGGGGGGCGCATCGGAGCGCCTTCGATCAACCGGCACTGGTACGCTGCCGCCCCGATGTTAACGCACACATTTGCGGAGGGGGCGACCGACGGACATGGTCCTCGATGACGCGTCCGCGGAGTTCCACGACTTTTTCGAACGCCACTACGCCGAACTCGCCCGGTTCGCCCATCTCCTGACGGGCGAGGCGGACGTTGCCGACGATCTGGCCGCGGACGCCCTGACCGCACTGTGGCAGCGATGGGACCGGCTGCGTCAGGCCGAGTACCCACTCGCCTACGCCCGTGGGGTCGTCGCCAACCTGGCACGGTCACGGATCCGCAGCGCGGTGCGCGAGCGCCTCCGGATCGCCCTGTTCTGGTCCCGCGGTGCGGACCCGTTGGACGGTCCGGACGTGGCCGCCGTGGTGGACGTGCGTACCGCTCTCGCCCGGTTGCCGTTCCGGAAGCGGGCATGCGTGGTCCTGCGGCACGCCTTCGACCTGTCGGAGAAGGACACTGCTCTGGCGCTCGGAATATCGGTCGGTACGGTGAAGAGCCAGACCTCGAAGGGGATGGCAGAACTGGAACGGACGCTGGGCAGCACAGGAGCGGCCGGGGAACTGTTGGCGGGGAGGAGGAGCCGTTGAACGAGGAACTCACCGGGCGGCTGCGCGCAGCCGCCGAGGCTCACCAGCCCGACCGCGCCCGGATCCTGGCACGCGTGGAACGCGGCATGTCCGGCGCCCCCGCCGGCCACCGCGAGTCGTCCGGCGCGAGGCCCTGGCCCAGGGTCGCGCTCGTCTCCCTCGCCACGGCGGGCATTCTGGCGGTCGGTGGTTTCGCCGTCGCCACCATCGTCCAGTCCCCTCCGGCCCGGCCGGACGTCTCGGCCACCCCCGCCGCGCCGTCCGCGACCGGGACTCCCCACTCGACGCCGTCGGCGGCGCCCACCACCGGTGGCCCGACCGGGCCGGACCGCTCGCCCTCGACGAGCCCCAGTCCTGCGGCGTCAGGCGGCACGGGCTCGGCTCGGCCCGGCAGCGCGCACGTCCAGGACGGGCCCCTGTCGTCGGCCGGCTCCTTGGACGCGAACAGCAACACCTACTGGGCCCAGAGCAACATCGCCCTCAAGACCACCCAGCCGCTCACCGCACTCACCGTGGAACTGCGCATCACGCAAACCGGCGGAGTGCAGAGCACCGGCAGCTGGCGGACGCTGCCCGCCGACGACTTCACCGTCACCGTGCAGCCCGAGGGCGGAGCAGTGGTCTACCGCTGGATACTCAAGCCGGCCCGCACGGTCCCGGTCGGACAGCATGTCTTCGCCGGCCAGTACAACCACGCCGCCGGCGCCCGGGAGGCCAAGCACGACGGCTACCGCGTCGACGCCGGCGGTCCCCGCGGCGCCCTCTCGGTCTGGGGCGGCTTCACCCGGCCACGGCCGGGACCCGCACCGACAGCAGGTTGAGCAGGGGCATCAGTGGAATCATCGTGCTGGCAGTGCACCTGTCCGGGCGGCAATGTTTCACCATCCCGAGGCCACGCCAATGCCTCTCGCTCGGCGGGGTGCAGGTCGGCGGTGCGGGGCCCGGGCGATGAGCCCCTCCGCACCGATGTCGAGCTGATGGCTGGACCGATCAGGCAGTGAGCAAACAGGCCGCGCAGGAGGTCAGAAGGCGTCCGCGCGCTGCGGCCCCCTGGACGGGGCGGGCCTTGGCCGCTCCGGGTGGGCATCGGGTCGGCTCAGGGGTGGAGAACGGCTCCGTTTGGTCCACTCGGGCGACATCTGGCCGACTGCGCGGCAAAGACCGCTTCCCGAGGGTAGGGAAACAAATCCCGTAATCCGCACACCCGAAGGCCATTCATGGACGCGATCGTACTTCTGCGTGACGACCACAAGACCGTCGAGAAGCTGTTCAAGCAGTTCGAGAAGACCGGGGACGAGGACACGGACGAACGCCGGAGGATCGCCGACCAGGTAGTCGAGGAGCTGACCGTCCACGCCTGGATCGAGGAGCAGATCTTCTACCCCGCCGCCCGGGAAGCAGCGCCGGACACCACGGACCACATCCTGGAGAGCATCGAGGAGCACCACGCGGTCGTGTGGATGCTGTCCGAGCTCAAGGGCATGGACGCAGCCGACGAACGGTTCAAGGCGAAGATGAGCGTCCTGATGGAGAACGTCCGCCACCACGTCGAGGAAGAAGAGAAGGACTGGTTTCCCGACGTCCGCAAGGCGATGGGACGTAACCGGCTCACCGAACTCGGTGAGCGGATGGAAGCCGAGAAGCCGAAGGCGCCACGGGATCCGCTGGCCGCTCCCAGCGCCGGCAGCCGATGACACCGGGAGCCGGCTCCCGCGGTGCGGCTCTGAGGGCGGCCGGCGCCGTGGCCCTGGCAGGGATGCTCGCCGTGTTCCTCGCGGGCTGCGGGGCGTCCGGGGCGCGCATGGACGGCGCCCGGGATGCGGGCGTGGCCGCCTACGACGAGCAGCAACTACGACAGCTCCAGGACCCCATCGGCTGGGGTGCCTACCTGGCCTCACCGGACTTCTGGAACAGGACACTGCAGAACTGGCAGTCGGAACTGCTGGCCGTGGCCGCCATGGTCATCCTCTCCGTCTACCTGCGCCAGTGGATCGCCGGAGTCGAAGTCGGTGGGCTCCTCCCACACCGCCACCGGCGTCGAAGGCTGAGAGGATGCGATGACGTTCTCGTCCAAGGGTCGAGTTCACCGTCGGGGGCCAGGTGCACGGTGGGCCCGAAAGTCTCGTCAGGACGGCGAAGTCGCGTTCCATCCGGCCGAGCGGCAACGCATGATCGCGGTTCTCTGGGACCGCCGGTCGATCCGGCCCCGCGGGGGAGGCGGCCGGACACCCCCCGTACGGAGCGACCGTGAGCGCGACACGCGCACCTGATCCGCGCCCCGCAGACCCTTTCGGCGCAAGGTCGGCCGACACGCTGGGTGAAGCGGAACCACGTCCTGTGGGCGTCGCGCGCTTCACTGGGTGGCCGGCAACCTCGTAGAGAAGGGCACTCCCCATGGGCCACGGCGGTGACGTGATCGCGGAATTGATGACCGACCACGAGGAGGTGGAGGAACTATTCGCGAACATCGAGGAGATTCCCTCCGGTGACGCTCGCAGGAAGATGTACGCCGACCAGGTCACCATGGAACTCGTCCGGCATTCGGTAGCCGAAGAGGCGTACCTGTATCCCGCCGTGCGCAAGCACGTTCCGAACGGCGACGGCATCGCCGACAAGGAACTGGAGGACCACGCCGCAGCGGAACGCATCATGAAGGAACTCGAGGGATGCGACGCCGGTCACCCCCGGTTCGACGAGCTCATCACGAAGCTGATGACGGAGATCCGCAGCCATGTGAACGACGAGGAGAACAACCTGTTCCCTCGCCTGAAGCAGGCCTGTTCCACGGAAATGCTGGAGAACCTGGGTGACAAGGTGCGCCAGGCCAAGAAGACGGCCCCCACGCGTCCGCACCCGTCCGCCCCGGACAAGCCGCCCGCCAACAAACTCCTGGCACCTGGTGTCGGGCTCGTCGACCGACTCCGTGACGCGATGAGCGGACGGGGCAAGGAACCTTCCTGAGCGGGCCGCTCCTCCCCCTTCGCCGGACCGGCGCCACCTGCGGGAAAGGTGCCGCCGGTCCGGCGCTCACGGCTGTTTTCGCCCGCCCCCTTGCGGGCAGCCGCTCCCAGGGGTCATCGAGACAGAAGTGCAGCGAGATGACCGAGCACACACCGGACGCCGACTCCGGCTCCGGGAGCCGGTGAGAGGGGACGAAGCCGTGCACCTGGCCACCGCGATCAGGACCTCGGCGCTCGATGACCGAACCTGCGGCCGGCTGCGGCCCTGACAGCGAGGGGAAAGGAGCTCCGATGAGCGAGAACCAGATGGCGGACGACGCCTACCAGCCCACGGGCGGCAACGAGGAGCAAGAGGACGCGGCGCCGCTGGACCTCCAGAACGCCGTGGACGAGCGCACGTACGACGACATGCTGGACGAGGGCCACTCCCCTCCGGAGAAGCCGTTGGGTGTCACGAAGTACGGCACGACGGCGGAGGAGCAGAACGCCGGTGAAACGCTGGACGACAGGCTGGCTCAGGAAGTCCCGGACGTGGCGGACCCCGACGGGGACGGTCTGGGGGACCTGCCCGGCGGGCAGGGTGAACTGATCGACACCGAGGTGGGCACCGACCGCGCCGGGCGACTGATGGCGCCGGACGAGGGCGTTCGAAGCGACACCACCAAGGAACTGATCGCCCGGGACGAGGGCATCGACGGAGGCGCGGCGAGCGCCGAGGAAGCGGCCGTGCACATCGTCGAGGGCGATCCCCCCGCCGAGGGTGAGGAACCCGACCCCACTGTCTGACCGCGACCGTGGGCAAGCGTCGGCCCCC
Source organism: Streptomyces virginiae (assembly GCF_040638905.1). Classification (GTDB taxonomy): domain Bacteria; phylum Actinomycetota; class Actinomycetes; order Streptomycetales; family Streptomycetaceae; genus Streptomyces; species Streptomyces virginiae_B. Next base: position 363,293 of record NZ_JBEZYV010000001.1, read on the forward strand.
GGCTGCCCCGAACGGCGCTCCTCCGCAGGGGTCCGGCAGAGACCATGACCGACCCGACCGGGGCCCTTCGTGGCCTCGCGCATCGCCCCCCGCCGACCCCCACCAGAGGTGACCCGGCCGTGACGCCCGATCCCCGCACCACCGTTGTCGTCATCACCCACAACCGCCGCGACCAGCTGCTGCAGACCCTCGACCGGCTGGCAGCGCTGCCCGAGCGGCCGCCGGTGATCGTCGTCGACAACGCGTCGACCGACGGGACCCCCGAAGCCGTCGCACGGCTCCGGCCGGAGGTCACCCTGCTGGCGCCCGGCCGCAATCTAGGCGCTCCGGGCCGGAATCTGGGCGTACGTCATGCGCGCACGGCGTACGTGGCGTTCAGCGACGACGATTCATGGTGGGAGGCCGGCTCCCTGGCGCGCGCGGCGGACGTGCTCGACCGGCATGCGCGCCTGGGCCTGCTCGCCGCCTGCGTCCGGGTGGGTCCCGATGCCGACCCCGATCCGCTGAACGCCCTGCTCGCCGCCTCCCCGCTCGACCACGCCGCCGATCTGCCGGGACCGCAGGTACTCGGTTTCCTGGCCTGCGCCGCCGTCGCCCGACGGGACGCCTACCTCCAAGCCGGCGGTTACCACCCGATCCTGTTCCTCGGAGGCGAGGAGACCCTGCTCGCCTACGACCTGACCGCGCTCGGCTGGGGCGTCTGCCACGTTCCGGACGTGGTGGCAGTGCACCGTCCGACCGGTGGCGTGCGGCCGGGCCGGCCCGCGGTCCAGCGCCGCAACGCCGCCCTGACCGCGTGGCTGCGCCGCCCGGTGGGCGTCGCTGCGGAGCACACCCGCCGGCTCGCCGCTGACGCCGCGCGCGACCCGGAGGCCCGGCAGGCGCTGGTGGGGATGTTCAAGCGGCTTCCGGCGGCGCTGCGCTCACGTCGTCCGCTGCCGCCGACCGTCGAGGCGGCGGCCCGCCTTCTGGACGCGGACGAGTGCGAGCGCGGGCGGTGATCGGCGTGGACCTCCCGAGTTCTTGGCGTCCCCGCCTCGGGACGCGGGCCCACCACGTCGGCAGGAGGGCCAGAGGCAGCATCTACCCACTTCGGCCCAGTGCAGGACCATCAAGGTGACCTCCCTTGGCGTGTCCGGCCCTTGCCCGGCCCCGCCGGATGGAGGATGGCCCGCGACGATCCACCCCTGCCGCCAGGAGACTCCGTGCTGGAACGCAAGCAGCTCAAGGACCGCACCCAGGTCACCTTCGTCCTGCCCGCCGATACGCCCCCCGGCCCGGTCAGCGTGGTCGGTGACTTCAACGAGTGGAAGCCCGGAACCCACACCCTGGTGCCGCGTGCAGACGGTACCCGCGCGGTCACCGTCGCCCTGCCCGGCAGCAGCGTGCACTCCTTCCGCTACCTGGCCGCCGGCGACTACTGGTTCGACGAGGACCACGCCGACAGCCACGACGGCATCAACAGCCGCCTGCACACCTGAATCGAACGCGAGTGGGCGGGCACCCGAGCGGTGCCCGCCCACCCGCCCTGCCGGCCCAAGGGCACGGGAATGACGACACCTACCGAGAGGAGCGGCCGGATGACCACGGCTCGCGAGATCATGACGGAAGGCGCCGAGTGCATCGGCGCCGAGGAAACGGTCCTTGAGGCCGCGAAGAAGATGACACAGATGGGCGTCGGAGCGCTGCCGATCTGCGGCACCGACGACAAGCTCAAGGGCATGCTCACCGACCGCGACATCGTGGTGAAGGTCCTCGGCGCCGGCAAGGACCCCGCCCAGTGCAAGGCCGGAGAACTCGCCCAGGGCGAAGCGGTCACCATCGGAGCCGACGACGACGCCGCCGAGATCATGCGCACGATGGCCGACCACCAGGTACGGCGCCTGCCCGTCATCGACGGCCACCGACTCGTCGGCATCGTCGCCCAGGCCGACGTCGCCCGTGCACTGCCCGACCCCCAGGTCGGCGACCTCCTGCAAGCCCTCTCCGTCGACTGACACAGGCGCGCCGCCACCGGAAGGCCCGGCTCCCCCGTAAACGATCTCGGGGCCTGGTGAGCGCCCGGCCGGGCGGACGCACCGCTGCGGTCGTCGCCGGGAGGCAGCATGGGGTCCGGGTGCACCGGATGGCCTGCGCGACTGGACACGTACGCGAACACCGGGTGGAGACCGCCTCCTTTTTCACTCGAACGGTGACGCCCTACACCTCGCCGTCAAGGACGGCGCCATGGTCGGCGTACGCGGCCGGGTGGTGGACCGGGTACACCGGGGCCGCCTCGGCCCGAACGACGCGTTCGGCCGGCAGGCCAACGCCTCTCCCGCCCGACCGCCTCACCAGACCCCTGGTCCGCGGGGCGGCCGGCTGATCGAGACGGACACCTTGATCGAAACCCTGTCGCCGCAGATCCTGACGAGCGTGTGACGGCCCCTGGGGTGCCAGGGGCCTGAGGCCGGAGGTCGGCCGGTCACGGGTGGTCGGGCTGCTGCGCCTCGGGGGTGGGTCCACCTGTCTGCGACTTGTCCTCCTGGCCGGCGGCCGACTTCTTGCTGTCCTTGGGCTGGGCGGCCTTGAGGTGCCTGCTTTCCTGCGGGGTCGCGGCGCCCTTTCCGCTGCGCCGTGCCTCCGGCTGCTGTGCGTCGCCCATGATCTGGGTCCTTTTCGGGTGGTAGGGGCGTCGCCCGCGGGCGGGTGGCGCCTGGTGTGGCTGGTGGCCACGTGCGCGGGGTCCACCTGCCGCCGTGCTCACGGGTGCTCCTACCCGACCCGCAGGCATGCACCCTTCTGCAGCGCACGCCGGGGGCGTGTCCTTTTCGGCTCCCTGCCCGCTTCATGCAGGTCAAGGGCGTTCTCCGCAGTCCACGACGCTGCGCTCGCCGGCTCAGCCGTCCCGGGGGATTCGGTGCGCGCTCCGGCAGTTCGGCGCCGCTCCCCGCTGCCGACGGGCGGGAGAGGTTAGAAGATGGATTATGAGCGTCTTCCTGGGACATCTCCGGCGTCGGTTGCCCGGCTCGGCCAAACGCTCCTCCGCCGCCTCTCAAGGTCCCCGCTCAGGACGTCAGCAGGAGCAACAGGAGTCCGCCCAGCCCTGGGCGGGCAGGGTCCGGCCGCCGCAGCGGCTGTCCTCGCTGCTGAGTGCGCGCAGCGTGGCCGGCGAGGTGTTCCTCCTCCAGCTCGTCGTGGTGGTGCTGCTCGTCGCCGCCGCGGTGGTGGCGCTCGTGGTGCAGGCCCGCAGCGACGCCATGCTGGACGCGCGGCACCGTACGCTCGCCGCCGCCGGGACGTTCGCGGAGTCCCCCGGCATCGTCGCCGCCCTGCGCAGTCCCAACCCGAGTGCGCTGCTGCAGCCGAGCGCCCAGGCGGCCCGGAAGATCGCCGGGGTCGACGGCATCAACGTCTACACGCTCGACGGACTCACCATCACCCACAGCGACCCTCGGCAGATCGGCAAGCGCGTGGTCGGCCCCTTCTCCAGGGCGGCGGCCGGCAAGTCCTTCACCGAGACGTTCGAGGGGTCCCTGGGGCAGTCCGTGGTCTCGGCGGTTCCGGTCAAGGACTCCGAGGACCGGGTCATCGCCGTCGTGGCTTCCCCGGTCACGGTCGCGAACGTACAGAGCATGGTCAACCGGCAGCTGCCGGTCGTCATCGGTTCGGCGGCGCTCGTGCTGGCCCTGTCCGCGGGCGGGACGGCTCTGGTGAGCCGTCGGCTGCTGCGGCGGACCCACGGCCTGGGGCCGGCAGAGATGACGAGGATGTACGAGCACCACGACGCGGTGCTGCACGCGGTGCGGGAGGGCGTACTGATCGTGGGAGGCGGCGGGCGCCTGCTGCTGGCCAACGACGAGGCGCGGCGGCTGCTGGACCTGCCGGCGGACGCGGAGGGGCGGCCCGTCATGGAGCTGGGCCTGGAGGAGGAGATCGCGGCGTCGATCGCCTCGGGCCGTTCCGCAACCGACGAGCTCCACCTGGCGGCCGATCGGCTGCTGGCGGTGAACATCCGGCCCACCGCTCCCTTCGGGCAGGCGGGGACCGTGGTCACCCTGCGGGACACCACCGAGCTGCGGGCGCTGTCCGGCCGGGCCGAGGTGGCCCACGAGCGGCTGAAGCTGCTCTACGACGCGGGGGTGCGCATCGGTACGACGCTGGACGTGGAACGCACCGCCGGGGAACTGGCGGAGGTGGCGGTCCCGAGGTTCGCCGACATCGCCTCGGTCGACCTGCTGGACCCGGTGCTGCACGGCGAGGAGCCGCCCGAGCCGGGTACCGAGATGCGGCGCACCGCCGTCGTCGCCGTGCAGGAGCCGCATCCCCTGTACCAGGTCGGCGAGCTGATCCGGTTCGTTGCGACCAGCCCCATGGCGATCGGGGTGGCCGGCGAGCACGCGGTGCGCGTGGCGGACCTGCGGGTCACCCGGGACTGGATGGCCCAGGACCCCGCCCGGTCCCGGCGCATGCTGGAGCAGGGCGTCCACTCGGTGATCGCCGTACCCCTGCGGGCCCGCGGCGTGCTGCTGGGGATGGCGGGCTTCTGGCGGGTGCAGCCCTCCCCGCCGTTCGAGGAGGAGGACGTGTCCTTCGCCGAGGAGCTGACCGCCCGGGCGGCCCTGTCCATCGACAACGCCCGCCGCTTCACGCGCGAGCACACCATGGCCGTCACGCTGCAGCGCAGCCTGCTGCCCCGGGGCGTACCGGACCAGTCCTCGGTCGAGGTCGCCCACCGCTATCTGCCCGCGCAGGCGGGGGTGGGCGGCGACTGGTTCGACGTCATCCCGCTGCCGGGCGCCCGGGTGGCGCTGGTGGTCGGCGATGTCGTCGGGCACGGCCTGCACGCCGCCGCCACCATGGGCCGGCTGCGCACGGCCATGCACAACTTCTCGACGCTCGATCTGCCCGCGGACGAGCTCCTGAGCCATCTGGACGAGCTGGTCGCCCACATCGACACCGACGAGGGCTCCGGTGAGCAGGAGTGGCAGGGGCTCACCGGCGCCACCTGCCTGTGCGCCGTCTACGACTCGGTCTCCGGGCAGGTCACTGCCGCCACCGCCGGCCACCCGGGCCTCGCCGTCGTCCACCCCGACGGCACCGTGTCCTTCCCCGAAGTGCCGGTCTCGCCACCGCTGGGCCTGGGCGCCGGCATGCCCATGGAGACCGCGGTGCTGACCGTGCCCGAGGGCGCCCAGCTGGTGCTCTTCACCGACGGGCTGCTGGAGAGCCGTGACCGCGACATCGACACGGGTCTCGCGGCGCTGGGCGCCGCCCTGGCCGGGCCCGCGAGGACCCCGGAGGAGATCTGCGCCGCGGTGATCGGCGCGATGCTGCCCGGCGGGCAGAGCGACGACATCGCGCTGCTGGTGGCCCGGACCCGCCGGCTGGACCCCGGGCGGATCGCCGAGTGGGAGGTGCCCTCCGATCCGGCGGCGGTGTCGCCGGTGCGCAACGCCTGCGCCCGCCGGCTGGCGGAGTGGGGCCTGGAGGAGATCGCCTTCACCACGGAACTCATCCTCAGCGAACTGATCACCAACGCCGTCCGCTACGGGTCGCAGCCCATCCGGGTGCGGCTGCTGTACGAACGCAGCCTGGTCTGCGAGGTCTCCGACGGGTCGAGCACCTCCCCGCACCTGCGCCGGGCCGAGGCCACCGACGAGGGAGGGCGCGGGCTCTTCCTCGTCGCGCAGTTCGCCGAGCGGTGGGGCACTCGCTACACCGCCCGCGGCAAGATCATCTGGAGTGAGCAGGCCCTCCACGCGGAGCCCTCCGCGGCCGGGGAGGACCTGGGTGCGGCGCTCCTCGCCGCTTGGGACGACGAGGTGTTCTGAGACGGCTCCGGCGCGTTCCGAGGGGTCCGGTGCGTTCCGAGAGGGCTCCGGTACGTCGGCCGGAGGACAGTCGGCGGACGCGACCCGCCGGGACTGCGCCGGCCCGGCTGCCGCACGTACGCTGGCCTGGATCAGTACGTGCCGCCCGTTATGGAGCCTTTGTGCCCGCACCTCGTCTCCGGACAGCCGCCGTCGCCGCCTGCCTCGCCCTCGCCGCGGGGCCCCTCGGCGCCTGCGGAGACAGGCCCCCCGCCGCGCCCAGGGCGCCCGCGGTGGCCACTTCTGCCGCGGACGCGGGGGGTATGGCGGCACTGACCGCGGCGGCCAGGAAGGAGGGGGCGCTCAACACCATCGCGCTCCCGAGGGACTGGGCGGGCTACGGGGCGCTGATCGACGGCTTCGAGAAGAAGTACGGGATCGAGGTCGCGGTGGAGAATCCGGAGGGCTCCAGTCAGGACGAGGTCAACGCCCTCAAGGAGCACCGGCGCGACGGCACCGCCCCCGATGTGATCGACGTCGGCGGCACCTTCGGTCCGGCCGCGGCCCGGCAGGGCCTGCTCGCTCCGTACGAGGTCGCCCCGTACGACGACATCCCCGACGAACAGAAGGACCCGCGGGCACGCTGGTACAACAACTACGGCGGCTACGTCTCGATCGGCTGCGACGCCGAGCGCGTCAAGACCTGCCCCTCGACCTTCGCCGATCTGCGCAGGCCCGAGTACAAGGGCCAGGTCTCGCTCAACGGCGACCCCACGAAGTCCGGCTCCGCCTTCGCCGGGGTGTACGCCGCGGCCCTGGCGAACGGGGGCTCCTTCGACAACATTCAGCCAGGTATCGACTTCTTCGCGGAGCTGCGCGAGAGCGGCAACTTCATCCCGGTTGAATCCACCCCGGCCACGATCGAGAAGGGGCAGACCCCGATCAGCATCGACTGGGACTTCCTCAACCTCGGATACGCCGACGACTTCCGCAGGAAGGGCGCTGACGTGGACTGGCACACCGCCATCCCCTTCGACGGCAGTTTCGCCCAGTACTACGCGCAGGGAATCAACAAGGACGCCCCGCACCCCGCGGCGGCGAGGCTGTGGCAGGAGTACCTCTTCAGCCCGGAGGGGCAGAACATCCGGCTCGGGGCGTACGCGCGCCCCGTCCTCATGGAGTCCATGGAGGAGAACGGCACCCTCGACAAGAGCCTGGCGGAGAAGCTGCCCACGGTCGAGGGCACACCGACCTTCCCGACGGAGGAGCAGCAGGCGAAGGCGGGCAGGACCGTCAACCGGAAGTGGGCCGAGGCCGTCTGGGGCTGAGGGTCGGAAACGAACCGAACGGACCGAACGGGCGGGTGTGGTTGCGGAAGAGGGAACGGGGGTCAGCACCGGCGGCGGTCCGGCCAGATGCCCTCGTGTTCCGGTCCATCGCCCGAGAGGGTGTCGAGCAGCCGCTCGCGGGCGTACACGCGGGTGAGCTCCGGGAACTCGTAGTGGGCCCCGCCGTCCTCCCACCGGACGATGTTGATCAGGTGGCTGTCGACGAAGCGCTGGAGCAGGTGCTCCACGCTGCGGCTGTCGCTGCCGAGGAGCTCGACGACGGAATCGGCGGTGAACCGCCTGGGCGGGAGGATGCTCAGCAGCCGGAAGACGCTCTGCTCCACGCGGCCGAGCCCCTCGTAGCTGAAGTCGTACCGGGAGCGCACGTCGAGTTCCCCGAGGCGGAGCTCGTCCAGCAGCTTCTCGGAACAGTTCAGTTGGGTGGCTAAGCCGGACAGGGTGAGCCCCGGACTGCCGCTGAGGCGCCCCCCGATGCACCGCACGGCCAGGGGATGTCCGCCGACGGTCTCCATCAGCTGGTTGGCGGCGTTGCGCTCCCGCCTGACCCGGGCGGATCCGATGATGCGGGCGAGCAGCTCGCGGCCCTCGGCGGTGTCCATGGCGTCGAGGTTGACGTTCCAGGCGCCGCCCAGGCCGTGCAGGCGCCTGCGGCTCGTAATGACGACGGAGCACTCCGGGCCGCCGGGGAGCAGCGAGCGTACGTCGGCCAGCGAGGACACGTCGTCCAGCAGGATCAGCAGGCGCCGGCCGACCGTGGTGGAGCGGAACAGCTTGGACCGTTCCTCCAGGTCCGCGGGGATCTCGGATTCCGCGACGCCCAGGGCGCGCAGGAATCCGTGGAGCACTTCCGTGGGGTCCGTGCCCCTGCCGGTGGAGCCGCGCAGGTCCGCGTAGAGCTGTCCGCCTTCGAAGAACGGCCGGACGGTGTGGGACATGTGCACGGCGAGCGCGCTCTTGCCCACGCCCGGCATGCCGCTGATGACCGCGACGGCGGGGGCCGTGGGGGGACGGTCGCGTTCCCCCACCCCGGCCAGGAGGGCGGGGGCCTGGTCGACGATGCACTCCCTGCCGGTGAAGTCGGCGATGTCCGGCGGGAGCTGGGCGGGTGCGGGGACTCCGGGTGCGGCGGCGGGCCGGGGCGCGGCGGCCACCGGCGGCTCTTCCCGCTCGGGATGCCCGGCCGGGCCCCGGTCGGGCTCGACCAGGACGGGCTGCTGGTGGCGTTCGTACAGCACGCCCCCCGTGGCCTCGGACAACAGCGCCTGGTGGAGCGCGCGGAGCTCCTTGCCCGGTTCGAGGCCGAGGTTGTCGATCATGCTGCGGCGCAGCACCTGATAGACCTCGAGCGCCTCGTGGCGCCGGCCGGAGCGGTGGAGGGCGATCATCAGGGAGGCGTGCACGTTCTCGTGGAGCGGTCGGCTGAGCACGAGCGACTTGAGCTCGCTGATCAGCTCCTGGTGGCGACCCAGCTGGAGATCGGCCTCGATCCGCAGGTCGAGGGTGCGCTCCCGGAACTCCTCGAGTCGTGTCACGTACGAGGACAGCAGACCGCCCGGCACGACGTCGACCAGCGCGGAGCCGCGCCAGATCGCGAGTGACCGGCGGAGCGCCTCCGCCGCTCCCGCCGCGTCTCCGTTCTTCAACAGCGACTTACCCTCGCCGGCTTCCGTTTCGAATCGGTGGAGGTCGACGGACCGGTCGGGAATGGCCAGCGTGTATCCCCCGGGCCGGGTGAATAGAATTTCCTCCGAATTCCGCGCGGTGAGAATCTTCCGGAGTTTGTATATATACGTTTGCAGTGTGGTCATCGCACTTGCGGGAGGATCACTCTCCCACAGTTCATCGATAAGTTCAGAGGTCTGCACCAGGGTGTTTCTCCTCATGAGGAGAAGGGCTATCACCTGGCGCGGCTTGGGTGCGGTGGGCACTACATTGCGCGGACCATCGAGAATCTCCAACGGGCCGAGCATCCGGAAGTCCATCTCACGTCCCCCGTTCAGTGATGCTGTGACACTGCGTAGTCACAAGAGGTTCGAGCGCCGCCCGGTCGACGTAAGGGTCACGAAGCGACTTCTCCCCTGACTTTGCACTAAGTTAACTCTTCCTTTAAGGCGGGGCAAGGCCATATGCCACCGTCCTGGGTACATCTCGCCCCGGCAACACCGGCGACCTGCACACCCATTGACCCGAAACAGTCGAGGATTAAACGGAATAAGATCTTCCGAGATGCGCTCGCGCTCGAGCACCATGACGCCGTCTTGATTCCGCTTCGAATTCGCGCCAATAAACCACGGAAATGCGCCTGTTCCTTTCGGTGCGCACAACCGTCGGGGTGCGGCGGTGGCAGGACGCGGCCGGTGCCGGATCCGGAGCCTCGTCGCACCGGCGCCCCGCTCCCTCTGGAGGCCGCCACGATCCTGGCTCGACCCCGTGGGGAGGGGTCCGCTCTGCGAGCCGATACGGGCGCGTGGGGGGCGTCATGACGACAACCATCGGGCGTCACCCTCGAAGAACGATCGAACCCCCGACCGTGCCGCCCGCGCAGGTTCAGGGAGATTCGAGGTCGTTGCTGGCAGCGCGCACTGTACTGGGCCCTGCGCGCCGTCGACGGCCCCACCTCCACGGGAGCATCCGCGGACACCGGTACGGCCACCCTCCTCGACGCCGCGGACGCGGAAGACCGCCGAGTACGCAGCACGACCCTGTCCTCCCGGCGCAAAGGAATCCCTGGTGAACAGAATCGCCCTCCCGCACCCTTCCCCGACCGCCCTCCGCACGCTCCAGGACCGGCTCGCACGGTCGGCCCTCGCCGAGGAGAGCCGGGTCCGCCAACCGGCCCCGTTCGCCACGTGGTTCGCCGACGCCCGCGAACGGTCGGGCCTGCGGGTCGACCGCGTGGACCTCGACGGCCTCGAGAACTGGGAGCGGGATCCGCGCACCGGGGCGCTGCGGCACTCCAGCGGCGGCTTCTTCGCCATCGACGGGCTGGACGTGCGCTTCCCCTCAGGTCCCGTACCCCACTGGCAGCAGCCGATCATCCACCAGCCGGAGGTCGGCGTACTCGGCCTGCTGGCCAAGGAGTTCGACGGGGTGCTGCATTTCCTCATGCAGGCCAAGGTCGAGCCGGGGAACAGGAACCATCTGCAGCTCTCCCCCACCGTGCAGGCCACCCGCAGCAATTACCTGCGGCTGCACAAAGGGCGCGCCGTCCCCTATCTGGGGTACTTCCAGGAAAGGACGCGGCACCGCGTCGTCGCCGACGTGCTCCAGTCGGAACAGGGCGCCTGGTTCTACCGCAAGCGCAACCGGAACATCGTCATCGAGGTCACCGAGGACATCGCCGTCGAGGAGGACTTCCGCTGGATGACCCTCGGCGAGATCCACCGGTTGCTGGCCGTCGAGGACATCGTCAACATGGACACGCGCACCACGCTGTCCTGCCTGCCCCTGGCCGGCGGAGGCCTCGACGTCCTGCTGGACACCGGCGACGGCTTCCGGGACGCCCTGGCCCGCTCGTGCGCCGGGGAGCCGGGCGGGGTGCACGACGTGGACGAGCTCCAGAGCTGGATCACCGAGCACCGCGCCCAGAACGACCTCACCACCCGCCCGGTACCGCTGGTCGAGCTGCGCGACTGGCACAGCTCGCCGGAGCGGGTCTCCCACACCAGCGGGCGGTTCTTCTCCGTGATCGGGGTGAACGTCTCCGCGGGCACGCGCGAGGTCCGGGGCTGGTCCCAGCCCATGCTGGAGCCGCACGGCACCGGCGTGATCGCCGTGCTGGTCAAGCAGATCGACGGGGTGCTCCACATTCTGCTGCGGGCCAGCGTGGAGCCGGGATACGTGGACGGGGTCGAGCTCTCACCCACCGTCCAGTTCACCCCCGAGAGCGTCCCGCCGGGCGCGGCCCTGCCCCGCTTCGTCGACGACGTGCTGTCGGCCCCGCCGGAGCGGACCAGGTTCGCCTGCCTGCTGTCCGAGGAGGGCGGCCGTTTCCACCACGCCCTGAACCGGTACCTCGTCGTCGAGGCCAAGGGCGACGCCGAGTCCATGGAGGACCGGGACTTCCGCTGGGTGACCCTGGACCAGCTCAGCACCCTGTTGCGGCACAGCCACTACCTCAACGTGCAGGCCCGCACCCTGGTGGCCTGTCTGCACAGCCTGCTGGCGCCTCGGCGGCCCGGCGGCGAGGCGCTGGGCCTGTGAGCGGGTGAGCCGGCCGGACAGCGACGCGTGGGGGCGGCCCACCGGATCCCGGTGGGCCGCCCCCACGCGTCGTACCGCCGCCGATCAGGCCGGGCGCAGGGCGCGGTCGATCGCCAGGCACTCGGCGTAGTCGGGCAGCAGGCCGTCCGAAGCGGCCTTCTCCAGGGTGGGCGCCGCGAGGTCGCGCTCGGACAGGACGGGCTCGATGTCGCCGGGAATGGGCAGGGCGAGGTCCGGGTCGAGGATCGACAGTGCCAGCTCGTGCTCCGGGACGTACTCCCCGGAGAGCAGGTAGGACACCACGGTGTCGTCCTCCAGCGCGACGAAGCCGTGGGCCACGCCGACCGGGAAGTACACGGAGCGGAAGACCTCGGTGTCCAGCAGTACGGCGTCCCACTTCCCGAAGGTGGGCGAGCCGACCCGGACGTCCACCGCTATGTCGAGCGTCTTGCCGCGCGCGCAGTACACGTACTTGGCACAGCCCGGCGGTGTCAGGGTGTAGTGCAGTCCGCGCACCACGCCCTTCCGTGACCTACTGTGATTGGTCTGGGCCACGCGGAAGAGCGTGTGCCCGCCGGTGGCGTCGGAGAACGCTGACTCCTGGTAGGGCGACAGGAATATGCCACGCTCGTCGTCGAACACGCGCGGGGTGAATTCGATTGCGCCCTCGACGGAGAGTTTCCGCGACTCCATGGAGGAAACCATGCCGGACTCCCATTCAATGCAGTGATGTGCGGTCTGTGGCCCGTGGCCCGTGAGCGCCTGGGTCCCGTGTCCGGCGTGCCAGGATCGGGGGTCTCCACCGGGCCCTCGTGCTGCTGACGATGATGGCCGCGGAGTCTCGTACGCGCCTCAACGACGGCTGGACGCCAAGAGCCCCGGCCCGGACCGCGACCGGGCCCGGTCCATCTGCCCTCGAGTGCTTTCGCAGGTGCCGGCCGGACGATGGTGGGCCGGACACGCCGACCATTCCTGGGAGCGACGCACGTGGACAAGACAACATACAAGGCCCATGTCACGGCCGCCTTCGACCGCGCCGCCGGGTCCTACGACCGGATGGGGGTCACCTTCTTCACCCCCATGGGGCGGCGCCTCGTCGAACGGGCCGCGCCGCAGCCCGGGCAGCGCGTGCTGGACGTCGGCTGCGGGCGGGGGGCGTGCCTCTTCCACGCCGCCGCCCTCGTCGGCGACCAGGGCCGCGTCCTCGGCATCGACATCGCGCCGGCCATGATCGAGGAGGCGCGCAAGGAGGCGGCCGACCTGGGCGTCGCAAACGTCGAACTTCGCGTGATGGACGGGGAGTTCCCCGAGCTGCCGGCCCGCTCCTTCGACGTCGTCACCGGCAGCTACAGCCTGATCTTCTTCCCCGAGGCCCGGGCCGCCCTGCCGCGCTACGCCGAACTGCTCGCCGACGGCGGGCGCATCGCCTTCACGAGCCCGGTGTTCGACGACGACACCTTCCCCTTCCTCCCGCCCGTCTTCACCGAGCTCATCCCGCGCTCGCTCCTGGAGAACCTGCCGCCGCAGTGGCGACCGGAGGAACTCCAGAAGCGCTTCAACAGCTGGCTGGCACAGGAGGCGGACCTGCGCCGGGCCCTGGAGTCCGCGGGGTTCCACGAGGTGGAGATCACCGACGAACCGGTCGACCTCGTGGCCCCGTCCGGCGAGGCGTGGGTGGCGTGGTCCCACACCCAGGGCATGCGCCTGCTGTGGGAGCACCTGCCCGACGACGACCGGGAGCGGCTGCGGGTCCGGCTCACCGGGGCGCTGGACGAGATGCGCCACGACGGCGGACCCCTGTCGATCGAGACGCCGGTGCGCTACGTCACGGCGACGGTGGCCCGTTGACCTCGCGTACCACGTCCTCGCGCTCCGGAGCGGCTGCCGCCGCCGGAGGGGCCCGCCGGGTGACCCTGGCCAGCAGCGCCTCGGCGGGCCCGCGCCGCCCCCTTCGGCGCAGCAGGTCGGCGAGCAGCACACCGGCGCCCCACGCGCCGAGGGCGACGAGCGCGGAGCCGAGGACGCCCACGCGGTCGCCGAGCCCGAAGGTGTACGGGGCGAACAGCACGAGCCAGACGACCGACTGCCAGACGTAGGCGCTCATCGACCGCCGGCCGCACGCGGCGACGGCGGTCACGGCCCTGCTCCGCCGGCCCTCCAGGCGCAGCGCGAGCAGGGCCACCGCCGCGGCGAGGCCGCAGCCTCCCGCGTACCCCGTCAGCACGTGCAGCGCGCTGAGCCCCCAGGCCACGTCGGAGGGTGCCGCGGTCCACACCCCGGAGGTGACCAGCGCCAGCGGAAGGCCTCCGGCGACGCTCAGGGCGGTGCCCGACACCGCCACCCGGCGCAGCAGGACCCGGTGGCGGCCCGGCTCCTCCAGGACCCGCTGCCGGGCGGCGTGCGCACCGATGAGGAACGGGCCGAGCGACATGACGGCGAACAGCGGTGTGGTGACCACCCAGGTGCCGATGCGGTACGCCGCGTCGGAGACCGGGTCGGCGGCGAGGAACATCGCCGCCGCGGTGTCGTCCGGGTCGCCGGAGACGCCCGCGGCCAGCATGCTCGCGTACAGCACCGTCCCCACGGCGACACCGGCGCCCGCCACCGTGAACAGGATGCGGTCACGGGCGCCGGTCAGGCCGACGGCAACCAGGGCGAGCAGTCCGTAGGCGCCCAGTACGTCCCCGGCGAACAGCAGCAGCGCGTGGACGGCCCCGAACACCAGCAGCCGGCGGGCGCGGCGGCGCAGCACCCCGCGCGCACCGGGTCCGTCCCGTCCCCGTTCCCTCTCGCGTGCGAGGATCCGGCCCGTGCCGTAGCCGAACAGCAGGGCGAACATGGGGAAGCTGCGGCTGTCGGCCAGCACCGTGAGCACCCCCGCCGTGGCTGCGTCCGCGGGCGAGCCGGCGACCGGCGGATACCCCCGGATCACGGCGGCGCTCCCACTGACGAACATGTGGGCGTGCACCAGGGCGACGATCAGCAGCATCAGGCCCCGGGCGAGATCGGGGGCGAGGGCGCGGTCCGCCGTCGCCCCGGATCCGGACGGACGCGGAGCGCCGTCGCTCATCGGCCCTTCCTCCTCGGCATGTCAGTCCCGCTCCGCCAGCACCAGGTGGACGCTGCCGCCGACGTAGACCCCCCACTGGGAGACCGTGGCGTGGAAACCGAGTCCGGAAAGCCGGGAGACGACCCGGCCGAGCCGGCCGTCGATGTCGTGGACCTCGAGGAGGACCCGCCGGATGCGGGGCCAGCAGGCCGGGGCGATGCCGTCGAGGACGTCGAGTTCACCGCGTTCGACGTCGATCTTGAGCAGGCCCACCCGGTCGACGTCGTGCTCCGCCATGACGGAGGCCAGCGTGGTCACCTCGACCGTGACCCGCTGGCTCACGTTGAAGGTGCGCCGCACGACCTCCCTGGTCTGCTCGTCGGCGCCGATGTTGTCGAGGTGCGCTTCGAGGTTGCGGGCGTCGTCCTCGGCGTCGTCGTACAGGGTCGAGGCAGAGGCCACGTAGGGCCGGTAGGTCAGTTCGGACGTACCCGACGCGGCTCCCAGCGCCTGCCGGAAGGCGGTCGCCCCCGGCAGGAGGCGGGCGAGGTTGTCCTCCAGACAGGTGTAGGCCTTCGGGGCGGGTTCGAAGGCGAGCACGCGGCTCTCGGGGGCCAGCCCGCCGAAGAGCAGGGACGCCAGCCCGATGTGGGCGCCGACGTCGATGACGGCCTCGCCGGGGCGGAGGCCCTCGGCCGCCTTGCGGTAGGGGGCGGCGCTGCTGATCTCCTCCCAGAGGGTGTGCGCCTCCGCTTCCTGCACCGCCGACAGCACGCGGCCGTCGGGCAGTTCGCAGCGGGAGACGGGAAGGTCGGTGGGCAGTTCGTCGGGGAGATCCCACGGATTCGGCATGGCATCGAATCTGCGGGACCGATCTCGAGGAGCGCACGAGGAGCACTGGTCCACCGGCCGCCGGGCCGGTGGACCGGTCATCCGCGGCGCCGGTGCTCCCTGGTCATCTCCTCGAGGACCGGCACGACCTCGTTGGGCGTCGGCATGGCGCGGATCTCGTCACGGAGCGCGCCGGCCCGTTCGGTGTAGGAGGGCTCGTCGAGCAGCCGCAGGATCTTCTCGCGGAGCACCTCGGCGGTCAGGTCGCGGGCGGAGACGGCCAGGGTGGTGCCGGACTTCTCGTATTCCTCGCCCATGTCCTCGCTCACCCACTCGTAGCCGACGATGACGACCTGGGGAACGCCGTGCAGGTCCGCGGTGGCCTTGGTCTGGTAGCCGGCGTGGTGCACGATGACCGAGCACGACGGCGCCAGTTCGTTGAGCGGGACGAAGTCGGTGGTGCGGATGTTGTCCGGCAGGTCGGGCAGGGCGCCGCGCTGGGCCGGGTCGAGGGCGGCGATGATCTCGACGTCGAGTCCGGCCAGGCTCCTGAAGAGGGCCGCGAGGGTCTCGCCCAGCCGGAACCGCTCGGACTCCTCGCTGGTGATGGACGTGCCGAGGGTGATGCACACCCGGCGGCGCTCCACCGGTTCGTTGAGCCACCCGGGCACCACGCAGCGCCCGTTGTAAGGGACGTAGCGCATCGGGACGGTCGACAGGTCGAGCTCCTGGCGCAGGCTCGCGGGCCGGGTGTCGACGACCCACTGGCCCGTCAGCATGGTCTCGTCGAACCGCCGGTCGCTGCCGAGGCGTTCGAGGGTCCAGTCGAGCCACTCGGCCGTCGGGTCCTCGCGCAGCGGCTCGGGCTGCCGGTCGCGGTGGCGTACGAAGTGTCCGCGGGTGACCATCTGGAGGGCGAGCTCGGGCCCGGACACCAGGCGGGCGTGGGCGGCGCCGGTCGCGACGGCGACGACGGCCCCGGCGATCGAGAAGCTCTCCCACACGACCAGGTCGGGCTGCCAGCTGCGGGCGGCGGCGACGAGCTGGTCGATCTGCGCGTCGTTGTTGAGCGGCTGGTAGAGCGCGGGGACGACCATGTTCTCGTAGGAGAGGTGGTCCTCCCAGGTCGCTTCGGAGGGGTCCTGCTTGCTGGTGCCGATCTCGTTGAAGAGGGAGATCGCCTCCTTCTGGAAGCCGTCGAGCTGCTCCCAGAGGGTGGGCGACTGGATCGGCAGGGCGGTCAGGCCGGTCTGGGTGACGGTGTCGACGAGGCTTTCGTTGCAGGCCGCCCGCACCTCGTGGCCCGCGGTGCGCAGGGCCCAGGCCAGCGGGACCATCTGCTGGAAGTGGTTGCCCTCGATCGACGTGAACAGGACTCTCATCGCGGGGTTCCTTTCTGTGGGCGCCGGTCAGCCGGTGGTGAGCGGGCAGCCGAGCAGGTGTCCCGTGACGGGTGAGCGGCGGCTGCGCAGGTGGCCGGCCGAGCGGCGCGGGCGCGGGCGGGCGGCCACCAGTGCGCGCAGGACCGCTTCGGCCTGGGCGCGGGCGAACGGCAGGGTCACCCGGTGGTGGAGGGCCGGGACCAGCGCCTCGACCGGGCGGCCGGTGACGAACCGGTCGGGATCGTCGAAGACTTCGGGGTCGCGGTTCGCCGCGGCGACGAGCACCACCACGCGCTCGCCCGCCCGCACGTGCTGTCCGGCGAATTCGACGTCGGCGAGGGCGACCGCCGGATGGATCCGTACCGGGGGGTCGTGGCGCAGGACCTCGGCCACGACGAGGGCGGCGTGCCCGGGGTCTTCGGCGACGCGCGACCACTCCCCGGGGTGGTCCGCCACCGCCAGCACGGAGCCGGCGATCAGGCTCGCCGCGGTGCGCACCCCGGCGGTGGCCAGCAGGACCGCGGCCTCGTGCGGGCCGGCCCCCGGTCCGGCTTCGGGGTCGGCGGCGGGGCCGGCGAGGAGCTCGCGCAGCCGGCCGACGGCGGCCACCGCCCGCCGGGTGACGTCCAGCCGCTGCGGGCACAGCAGGCCGTCGAGGACGACCCCGGCGGCCTTGCAGGCCCGGGCCAGCTCCCGGCGGTCCGCGCCGGCCGGCCCGAGGGTCGCGGCCAACAGGTTCGTGGGAACGGCCTCCGCGAGGTCGGTGACCAGGTCGAAGTCCGCGGCCAGGGCGCCGACCACCCGTTCGCACACCGCCTGCACGGCGGCGGTGGGCACGGCGTCCCGCGCGTACCCGCGCAGCCGCTCGTAGTGCGCGGCGTCCCCGCCGAGCCCGGCGTCGTCCACCGGTACGTGGGCCTCGTCGTCTGCCAGGGGGCGGTGCGGCCACCCCGCGCCCAGGAGTTCCCCGGCGAGCCGGTGGTCCGCCGTCACCCAGGCGCCCGTCGTGCTGCGCCACAGCGGGCCGAGCGCGCGGATCCGCTCCTGGCCCGGACGGGGGTCCTCGGCGTGGCCGCGCAGGAGGTCGGCGTACGGATCGCCCTTGACCTGGTGCAGCCACACCTCTCCGTGGGCGCGCTGGAGCCGTCTGCCCAGCTCTCCGATGTCCGTGCGGTTCCATGTGCCGTGCATGACGCTCACCTTCGACGGTCTCCTCTAGATGAGGGGGAACTTCTCGTTGTCCAGCGGGTCCCCGGGGGCCATGTGGGAGATGTGGGCGTCCTCGGTGCCGGGCCAGTAGGTGCTGCCGTCGTCCATGTAGACGATGCCGTGGCCCATCCGGGGGTTGTCGGTCAGGTTCGCCCCGGCCATGTGGACGGTGCGGCAGTGGTGGAAGGCGACGTCACCGGCCTTCAGCGGCACGGTGATCCGCGGCTGCCAGTCGTAGTCCGGCCAGATGTCGGCGATGGGCCGGTACTCGGCGAAGCTGGTCATGTGGACCTGCCGGTGGGCGGCGTCGCGCAGGTGGGACCCGGGCACGTAGCTGAGGCACCCGCTCTCGGCCGGTACGTCGACCAGCGCGACCCACGCCGTGAGCGTCCGGTCGATGCCGTGCAGCGGGAGGCCCGTCTCGTCGTCGTGGACGAGCGTGGGCAGCGTGTTCAGGGTCTCCCGGCCGGACTTGAGGAGGATGTCGGTGCTGTAGAGGCGCAAGGGGCCGCCGGCGAGCCGCTTGGCCATGCCGGTGATCGCCGGGTGCAGCGCGAGGTCGCGCAGCGCCTCGTGCTTGAGCCAGGCCTGGGCGACGAAGTGCACCTGCACCTCGTCCTCGCCGGCGCCCCAGATCTCCGGCCCGTGCTGGGCGACCACTTCCTCGGAGGCGGTCCTGAACCGCTCGACCTCGGAGGCGGTGAGGACCTCGGGAATGCGGACGAAACCGTTCTCCTGGTAATGGCGGCGGGCCTCGTCGGTGAGGACGTCGGCCGTGACCGGGGCGCTTCGGGCCGTCATGGCGTGTTCGCTCCTTCGTCGTGGTGGTGGGGTACGGGGTGGTCCCGTTCAGCGGGACAGGACACGGGTGAGGGCGTCGCGCAGGGCGGCGGCGGGGTCGTCCGGCCGGGTGGCGGTGCGCCAGGCGACGATGCCGTCGGGCCGGACGAGGCTGGCGCCGCCGGTGCCGATGCCGAACCGTTCTGCGAGTTCGCCGTCGGGGTCCTCGAGACCCGTGGCCGGACCGTGGACTTCGACGGGGACGCCGAGTGCCCTGCTCGCGCTGCGGGCCCAGCCGGTCCAGCCGGCGCCGTCCGCGCCGGTCATGAGCAGCCAGCCGGAACCGAAGAGGTCCACGGTGGAGATCCGCTCGCCCGCCCTGAGCACCCACACGTGCGGCATCCGGAAGCCGGGCCTTCCGGTGGGCCGGGCCGGGGACTCGACCCGGGCGGGGTCGTCGTCTTCGATGATGACGGCGTCCGAGCGGTAGCGGAAGCCGAGGATCACCTCGGCGTAGCCGACGGGCTCCGCCATCCGGTCCTGCAGGTGCGGGGCGAGCCGGGAGGCGTAGAGGGACATGGACTCGTCCATCACGAGCCGGGCCACGAGGCCGCGCTCGGGCTCGTAGCTGTCCAGCAGGCCGGGGCCGGCCTGGCCGGTGAGTACGGCGGACAGCTTCCAAGCCAGGTCGTACCCGTCGCCGATGGCCGTGTTGCCGCCGAGCCCGCCGGTGGGGGGCACGACCTTGGCCGAGTCGCCGACCAGGAACACCCGTCCGGCGCGCCAGCGTTCGGCGATGCGGGCCGCCATCTCCCAGCGCTGGACGTCCAGCACCTTGGGCTCCAGGTCCGGTGCGTCCAGGCCGGTGCGGATCAGTTCGAGGCAGCGGTCGGGAGTGAAGTCCTCGGCGGACTCGCCGCGTTCGGGGTCGTACTCGACCAGGAAGGTGTGCCGCTCGGGTCGGTCGCTGCCGATGAAGATGCCGCTGAAGGCTGGGTTGCGCAGGTAGTACAGCCCGGACGCGTCCGAGGTGAGCACCCCGGACAGGTCGGCTTCGAAGATCATGCCGACCACGTGGGACAGCGAGCCGTGGCCACGGCGGGCGATGCCGAGCCCTTCCCTGATGGGGCTGCGGTCGCCGTCCGCGGCCACCAGGTAGCGCGCCCGTACGGTGGTCTCCGCGCCGCTCTCGCGGTCGCGGAGCACCGCGCTCACCCCGTCCGCGTCCTGTTCGTAGGAGACGAGCGCGGCGGCGAACCGGATCTGCGCCCCGTCCCGGCGGGCCCGGTCCAGCATCAGGGGCTCCAGCTGGTCCTGCCAGGCCAGCGCCCACGCCATGGGGGAACAGGGCGCGGTCGTGGCGACGAGGTTGTCGAAGCCCTCGTCGAAGGTGCCGAGCACCTCGCCCCGCACGGTCTCGGCGACCCGGGTCGTGAAGTGGCCCTTGGCACCGCGGTGGTCGGTGGCGTCCTGCACCTGCTCGGCGATCCCGCCGAGCCGCAGCAGCTCCATGGTGCGCGGGTTCTGGCCGATCGCTCTGGGGTGGATCGACGTCGTCGGATGCTTCTCGGCCATGAGCACCGGCACGCCCAGGCGGGCGAGGAACATCGTCGTGGACAGGCCTCCCAGGCCCGCGCCCACTACCAGTACGTCGACTTCCTTGTCAGCTGTGGCCATCGTCTTCTCCCGCTTCGGTGGCGGCCGTCCTGTCGGACCTCCGTTGCCCGGGGCCGAGACTCGCCGGTGGGCTTCGAAGTTCGCTGGAGGCCCGTCGACGCGGGCTCGTGCGCGGCTGCGGGAATCCTCGAGTGCCGTGCGAACGGGCACCGGCAGGGTGACCTCCCATGCGAGTGCTGTTCACGCCGTTCCCGGCGAGCACCCACGTCCACACCCAGGTACCCCTGGCGTGGGCGATGCGGGCCGCGGGACACGAGGTCCGTGTCGCCACCCGGCCGGACGTGGTCGAGGACATCAACAACGCCGGCCTGACCGCGGTCGCGGTCGGCGGGGTCCTCGACGTCGCGGCCACGATGAATCCGGAGTACACCGACGAGCCCGACGAGATACGTGACGAAGCCTGGCTGGACGTCCTCGACATCAGCGAGACGCGGCCGGAGAAGCTGACCCTTCCCTATGTCCACGGGGTACTGACCGCGTGGACCTCGTTCGTCTACCAGAACACCCTGCCGGACGACACCACCGGGGAACTGATCGACTTCGCCCGGTCCTGGCGGCCCGACCTGGTCGTCTGGGACACCATGTACTACCCCGGCGCGCTCGCGGCGCGGATCAGCGGCGCGGCGCACGCGCGGCTGATGTTCGGCCTGGACCTGGTCGGGCTGATGCGCCAGCACTACCTGCGGGGGCTGGCCGGACTGCCGCCGGCGCTGCGGGAGGATCCGCTGGAGGAGTGGATGGACCGGATCCTGCGGCGGTACGGCCGGGAGTTCACCGAGGACCTGGTCGTGGGGCAGTGGACCATCGATCCCGTTCCGCCGTCGCTGCGGCTGCCGGTCGACCTGCCGTCGGTGCCGGTGCGCTACGTGCCGTACAACGGCGAGGCGCAGGTCCCGGACTGGCTGCGGGAGCCGCCGCCCCGCCGGCCCCGTGTCTGCCTGACCCTCGGCAGGTCGTTCCGCGAGGTGGTCGGCACCGACCGGACATCGGTCGGCGACCTGCTGGAGGCGGTGGCGGACCTGGACGTCGACGTGGTCGCGACGTTCACCGCGGACCAGCTCGATCCGGGCCGGCGCGTACCGGACAACGTGCGGGTCGTCGACTTCGCACCGCTGGACGCGCTGCTGCCGACCAGCGCGGCGATCGTGCACCACGGGGGTTCGGGCACCCTCCAGACCGCGCTGGCGCACGGCGTGCCCCAGGTGATCGTGCCGGCCAAGATGTGGTGCAACGTCCCCAAGGCGCACCGGGTGCGCGACGCGGGCGCCGGGCTGTGCATCGATCCGGAGGCGCTGACCCCGCAGGGGCTGCGCGCCGCGCTGGTCCGGGTGCTGCAGGAGCCGTCGTTCCGTGCCGGCGCCGACCGGCTCCGCCGGGAGGTCCTCGCCACGCCGTCGCCCGCCGATGTCGTCCCGGTCCTGGAGCGGCTCACCGCCGAACACCGGTCGCGCTAGAACGGGTCCGGTGCGCCGCGGCCGTCGGGGTGTACGTGCCCCGACGGCCGCGGTGTGCTGCCGCCTACGCGGGCGGAGTGCTCCCGATCCGGGGGAACGGGGTGGTCGAGAAGATCACCTCGACCGGTACCTCGAAGTACTCCGCGATCCTCAGGGCGAGGTGCAGGCTGGGGCTGTACTCGCCGCGCTCCAGGTAGCCCACCGTCTGGTAGTGCACCCCGAGGGCGTCGGCGAGCTGCCTGCGCGTGATGGCGCGCTCGACCCGCAGCACGGCGATGCGGTTGTGCACCGTCTCGTTCGCGGCGCCGCCGCGCGGACGGCCCTGCTCGCCGGTCGAACGCCAGCCCGCCGCGGGCGTGTCGGTGCCGGAGCCGGACCGCGGGGCCACCGCCCCGGTCTCCGGCTCCGCCGCCGACGTGCCCCGGCGCGCCGACGCGCGCTTGCCGCCGGTTTCCTTGTCACCCAACGCGCTTCAATGCCTCCTGTTGTCGGGCCTCGACCTTCGAACCCGTCTCGCCGCGCACCGTACGGCCCAGGACCCTCGGTGCGATCACCAGCGCGACGACGGCCCAGGCGAGCAGCACGACCGCGGTCATGGGCCTGCGCCAGGAGTCGCCGAGCTCGACCGCGACCGCCGCGTCGGGCAGCAGCGCGGCACGGGTGCCCAGGCCCACCCAGTACACGGGGAACAGCTGCGCAATGCCCTGGAGCCAGCCCGCGAGCGAGGTGATCGGGTAGAAAATACCCGAGATCGCCATCAGGCCCATCGTCGGGAAGATCCCCCACGTGTTGGCGCCGCGCGGGTTCTTCACCATGGCGCCGATGATCAGGCCGATCGGCAGGGTGGCGAGGAGCCCGAGGGCCAGCACCCACACCAGGTTCAGCCACTTGGCGAGGTCCCCGGTCATCAGGTCGTCGAAGAGGAACACGCTGGGCACCAGGATGATGACCAGGGTGAGCAGGGTGCTCAGCGCGATGCCCAGCACGCGGCCGGCGATGTAGCCGACGAGCCCCTGCGGGACGGTCCTGGCCCGCAGCAGCGTGCCGTCCTCCCGCTCGGCCGCCAGCGCGAACGCCGCTCCGCCCAGTGCCTGGAAGGCAAGCAGGCCGCCGATCATGCTCGGCATGGTCAGCGTCGCCAGCGACAGGTCGGTGCCCTCCACGGTCGAGTTCCGCATGAAGAACAGCACCCCGAGGAAGACGCCCCCGAGGAAGAGGTAGTAGATGATGTCGCCCGGCGACGTCACGCTCTGCCTGAACTCGGTCCAGCCGCGGCGCAGACCGAGTCGCACGGCGTACAGGGTGGGATTCATCGGCCTGCCTCCCGGAACGCGGCGATCGCCTCGTCGGACCGGCCGGCCTCGTGCTGGCGGACCATGGTCATGTACGTGTCCTCCAGGCTGGCCCGGCGCACCTCCAGGTCGCGGACCCGGTCGCCGTGCTGCTTGAACAGCTCGTGGACGAACGTGCTGGCGTCGGGCGTGGCGTGGACGAACTGTTCGCCGCTCAGGCTCCAGCGGACCTCCGCCTTGCCCGACGTCTGCCGGGCGAGCTGGTCGGCGCTGCCGTCCGCGACGATCTGGCCCCCGGCGAGGATCAGGATGCGGTCGGACAGCTTCTCGGCCTCGTCCAGGTCGTGCGTGGTGAGCAGGATCGTGGTGTCCTCCAGGTCGGAGAGCCGGTGCACCACGTCGTGGAAGTCGCGGCGCGCCTTGGGGTCGAACCCGACGGTGGGCTCGTCCAGGAACAGCACCTCCGGGCGGCCCACGATGCCGATCGCGACGTCGAGCCGGCGGCGCTGGCCGCCCGACAGGGACCCGATCTTCTGGTCCGCCTGCTCCTCCAGGCTGACCATGGAGATCAGCTCGTCCACGTCGCGCGGACGCGGCCGCTCGGGCGTGGAGTAGGGCCGGTAGAAGGCCCCCAGCTGGGCCAGCAGCTCCCGGACCTTCCACTTGCCGTGGTCGCGCCACGACTGGAGTACGACGCCCAGCCTGGCGCGCCACTCCTCGTCGCCCTTGGCCGGATCGACGCCGAGCACGCTGACCTCGCCCGCCGAGCGCGTCCGGAACCCCTCCATGATCTCGATGGTCGTCGTCTTCCCGGCGCCGTTCGGCCCGAGCAGAGCGAGCACCTCGCCCCGGCGGACACTGAAGTCGACCCCGTTCAGCACGTCTTTGGACCCGTACCGCATACGCAGTCCGCGGATGTCGATCACTCGTTCGCCTGCCGAGCCGTCCGGTGCTCCCGCAGCCCGGTTCGCCTCGCGCAGATCACTTAACTCCGCCATAGGCCCCTACCTTTCGATCAGACCTGTTAGATCAAAGATAGTATCTCTACTACGACCCGTACAAGTCGCACGACCAAAGGGATCGTCACGCACCGTGAGGATCTAGCGGGCGACGGGCATCTCGATAACCGCCCCGGTGACACCGGACCGCAGGCGCCGCAGGACGGGCCCGGCCGGACGCAGGCCCGGGACCTCGGCCGCGAGCGCGCGGAGCCCGGCCTCCGCGAGGAACCGCGCCGTCGAGGCCGGCAGCGACGTGGGCAGGCCCTCGGCGAACACCAGGGGCTCCGCGGCCCGTTCCCGGGCCGGGTCGAAGGCGGCCGGCTCCGGGTGCACGGCAGAGTCCCGGCCGGCCGCCTCGACCGCCACGACGACCTGGCCGCCGGCCGGGACGGGTGTCCCGGCCAGTTCGAGGTCCTCGAGCGCGTACAGCGGGACGAGCCGCACGGGCGGGGCGTGGCGCAGCGTCTCCTCGACGACCGCCGGAGCGAGACCGGGGTCCTCGCACAGCGCCCGCCACTGCGCGGGGTGGTCGAGCAGCTCCGCCACCGCGTCGCAGAACAGGGTCGCGGACAGCTCGGTCCCGACGAGGGCCAGCAGTGTGCACACCGACCGCACCTCGTCCTCACGGGTCGCCGCCAGCAGGGCGCTGACGAGGTCGTCCCCGGGCTTCTCGCGCCGCTGCGCGATCACTCCGGCGAGCAGGGAGCGCATGCCCTCGACGGAAGCGATCAGCTCGCGTGCCGTGCGCAGGTGCGGCGAGCACACCGTGGCGTCCAGGAGGCCCGCGGCGCCCCGGCACAGCGCCGCGAAGCGGTCGTGGTCCTCCTCCGGTACGCCGAGCAGCTCCCGCACGATCCCGGCGGCGAACGGGTCGGCCACCTCCGTGCGGAGGTCGAAGCCGCTGCCCGCCTCGGCGAGGGCGCGGCGCAGCGCCTGCTCGGCGACGGGCCGCCGGCGTTCCAGGGCCTTCGCGCCGAGCAGGGGTTCGAGCAGCTCGCCCACGCGCTCGCAGTCGGCGCGGCCCGCGGTCAGGAAGGCCCCGCCGAAGGGGAGGATCTCGCGCAGTGCGGGCACTTCCCAGGGCATGGGCTCGCGCTGCTCCGCCCCGTCCTGCGGGGCGGGTGCGTCCGCGTCGGGGTGCCGGACGCTCAGCCGCGGGTCGGCGAGCGCGGCCGCGGCGACCTCGTGGTGGGCCGTCACCCAGGCCTCGGCGCTGCTCCGGTACAGCGGGCCCCGTTCCCGGATCAGTTCGCCGAGCCGGTGCGGGTCGTCGCCGGCGGCCCGCACGAGCAGGGCGTACGGGTCGTCCTTCGTGCCGATGATCCACTGGACGCCGCGGTGCGTGAGCAGCACACGGCCCAGTTCGCTCTCGTTCATGGTCACCATGTGCTGAACTCCGCCTCTCCGGGGGCCCGCTGTGGTCCCGTACCGCTGTGGGGGTCGTACCGGTTCATGTCAGGGAGAGCCCGCCGTCGACCGGCAGCACGGCGCCGGTCAGGTGGCGGGCCTCGGGCCGGGTGAGGTGCGTGACCCACCAGGCGATCTCCTGGGGGGTGCCGACACGGCCCTGGGGCGTCAGCGCGCCCACGTGGTGGAGCATGCCGTCGTACTGTTCGGGCGACATGCCCGCCCGCTCCGCGAAGCCGGAGTCGACCAGCCCGGGCGCGACGCCGACGGCCCGGATGCCGCGCGGCGCGAGTTCGACCGCCCAGCTGCGGGTGAGGAAGTCCAGGGCGGCCTTGGCGGCGCCGTACACGCTGTTGCCCGGCCAGGCCCTGGATCCGCGTGCACCGGACGAGCCCATGTTGACGACGGTGCCGCCGCCGTCGGCGGCGAGGGCGTCGAGCGCGGCCCGGGTGAGCAGCACGGGCACCGCCAGGTTGGTGCCGAGCTGGGCGGCCACCTGCTCGGGGTCGACGTCGGCGAGGGCGCGGTGGCCCAGGGCCGCGGCGTTGTTCACCAGGACGTCGATCCCGCCCAGTTCGCGCACCGCGGTCTCCACGACCTCCCGGGGCGCATCGGCCCCGGTGAGGTCGACGGCGAGCGTCCTGATCGTGTCGTACCCCTTCGCCGTGCCGGCGAGGTCGGCGGCGGTGCGGCCGACGACGAGGACGGCCGCGCCCTCGTCGGCGAAGGCGTGGGCGATCGCCCTGCCGATGCCGGAGCCGCCTCCGGTGACCACGACCGACCGCGGGGCCGGGGGCGGAGCCGTGACCGGGGGCAGGGGTGCTGCGTCAGACATGGTTCCTCACAAGGTCGTCGCGGTGTTCGGCGGTGAGCGACTCCAGCAGCGGGACGACGTCCCGAGGGGACGGGGTGGCGAGGGCCTCCCGGCGCAGCCGCTCGGCGCCGGCCGTGAAGGACGGCTCGGTCAGGACACGGGTGAGCGCGTCGCGCAGGGCGGCGGCGGTCAGGGTCTGCGCGTCCAGGCGCAGTCCGGCGCCCGACCGCTGCACGAGGTCCGCGCGGATCGCGTTGTCCCACATGGTGCCCGGCACGAGGATCTGCGGGACGCCGTACAGGAACGCCGCGTGCACCGTGCCGGACCCGCCGTGGCTGACGAGCGCCGAGCAGGTCGGCAGCAGCACGTCCATCGGGACGAAGTCGACGGCGCGGACGTTGGGCGGAAGGCTGCCGACCTCGCGCAACTGGCGGGCGTCCAGGGTGGCGACCACCTCCACGTCCAGTCCGGCCACCGCCTCGATCAGCTCGCCGACGGACGCCTGGTCGCCGCCCATCACCTCGCGGTGGGAGACGCCCAGCGTCAGGCACACCCGGGGGCGCCGGGGCGCCTCGCGCAGCCAGTCCGGGACGCTGCCCCTGCCGTTGTAGGCGACGCAGCGCACGGGTACGTAGGGCAGGTCCGCCGGCAGCCGCAGGGAGGTCGGCACGGGGTCGACGGTCCACTGGCCGGTCACCAGGTCCTCGGTGAACTCTCCGCCGTAGCGCTCCATCACCGTGCCCAGCCACTCCCGCAGGGGATCCTCGCGCAGCGCGGCGGGCCGTCGGCGCACCTGCGCCAGATAGCTCTCGCGCATGCGACCGACCAGGTCCAGCCCGAACATCAGCCGGGCGTGGGCCGCCCCGGTGACCCGGGCGGCGACGGCTCCGGCGAAGGTCAGCGGATCCCAGATCACCAGGTCGGGATGCCAGCCGCGGGCGAATCCGACCAGGTCGTCGATCATCTCGGCCGACGAGTAGTTCTGGAAGACGGCCGAGGTCATCGCGGTGAACACGCCGTGCATGTGGTCGTACGTCAGCTTCTCCGGGCGCAGTTCGTCCATCGCCAGCAGCAGCTGGGCGTCCGGGGCGTCCTCGTCGTAGGTCTCGCGGGAGGCGTCCTCGCGTTCCCGCAGCTCCTCCATCAGCCGTTCCTCGCCCAGCTCGCGGCCGACCGGGACGGCGGTCAGTCCGGTGCGGGCGATGACCTCGGCGAGGTCGGGGTGGCTGGCCACGCAGACCTCGTGCCCGGCGGCCCGCAGCGCCCAGGCGAGCGCGACCTGGGCGTGGACGTGGTTGCGCGCGCCGAAGGTGGTGAACAGGACGCGCATCAGCGCTCCCGTGCCGCTCGCTCGGCGTGCTCCTTGGCGAGCAGCATCGTCGCCGTGCTGTTGCGGCCGAGCGCGTCGCGGACGAAGGTGCGCGCGTCCCCGACCGTGGCGCCCTCGCCGAGGACGGGGACGACGGCGTCCCGGCTGAGGACGACGGTGTGCGTCGAGGTGACGGTGCACCCGGAGGTGCTCTTCGCGATCCGCCAGAGGCCGTTGTGGACGGTTATCAGGGCGGGTGTCCTGAGCTGCTTGTAGACGATGGCGGCCGAGGGGAAGCAGACCCGGACCGACTTCGTGGTGTGGACGGCGCCGTTCGGGGTGAGCGTGTCCATCTCCAGCAGTTGGAGGTTCGGGGTGCTCTCCTCCAGCTCGACCCGGTTCACGTGGGGCAGCCGCTCCTGCCACCGCCGGGCGTCGTAGAGGAAGTCGTACACGTCGGCGGGGTCGCCGGCCACCTCCACCACGTCGTCGAACTCGAGCGACAGGTCGTCGGCGCCGGTGCCGGAGGCCTGCTCGGCGGCCCGCCGGAGCGCGTCCAGTTCCGCGTCGCTGTTGCGGTCGATGGCGCGGGTGATCCACTCCACGCCCTCCGGGTCGTCGTCGACGGCCCGGAAGTCGTGGGTCAGGCGGACCAGCGAGACGGTGTCCGACAGCGGTTCGACGGTCCATTCGCCGCCCATGGCGGCGACGGGCGGCTGGGACACCTCCTGGCGGAAGCCCACCCGCAGTCCCCCGGGGTCGAGGACGCGGCGCGAGGTCCACGTCTTGACGGCGTCGTTGGCGGTCGCCCAGATGCGGATGCGCTCATCGCCGGCGGTCCGGTCGAGGACGTCCACGTGCACGGTCGGGGGGAAGACCCGCGGCCACGATTCGACGTCCGCGATCAGGCCGTAGACGGTGCGGGCGGGTGCCTGCACCGTGATCCGGTGCTCGGCTCGGTGGTTGTTCGTCATGGTGCGGGTCTCCTGGTCCTCGGACGGCCGTCAGTAGTTGCCCAGTCCGCCGCAGACGTTGATCGCCTGCGCCGTGACGGGTGCGGCCTGGTCGGTGACGAGGTAGCCGACGAGGCCGGCGACCTCCTCCGGGGTGGTGTACCTGCCGAGCGGGATCTTCGCCTCGAACCGTTCCAGCACGGCCTCTTCCGTGGTGTCCCAGACCGCGGCGTACCCCTGCCTGACCCGCTGGGCCATCGGCGTCTCCACGTAGCCCGGGCAGACCGCGTTGACGGTGATGCCGGTGGGGGCCAGTTCCAGGCCCAGCGCCTTGGTGAAGCCGACGACGCCGTGCTTGGACGCGGAGTACGGGGCGCCCAGCACCACGCCCTGCTTGCCGCCGGTCGAGGCGATGTTGATGACTCGGCCCGTGCCCCGTTCCAGCATGCCGCCGGTGGTGAGCGCCTCGCGGGTCATCCGCAGGACGCTGTTGAGGTTGGTGTCGATGACGTCGAGCCACAGCTCGTCGGTGATCTGCGCGGTGGGGCCTCCCCCGCTGCGGCCGGCGTTGTTCACCAGCACGTCCACGGGCCCGTACCGGTCGACGGCGGCCCGCACGAGGGCGCCGACCTGTTCGGTGGAGCGTACGTCGCACGCCAGGCCCGCGACCTCGTACCCCTTCCCGCGGAGGCGTTCGACGGTGAGTGCGACGTTCTCCTCGTCGCGGGCGCAGATGAACACGCGCTGGCCGAGTTCGCACAGCAGGGTGGTGATGGCGAGCCCGATGCCGCTGGTGGCACCGGTGACCAGGGCGTGGCGGTCGTCTTGGGCGGGCATGTCTCTCCTCATCGTTGTCGGGTCAAGGCCGCGGCCGCGTTGAAGCCGCCGTGTCCCCGGGCCAGCACGAGCGCGGCGGACACCGGTACGTGGCGGGGGGCGCGGACCAGGTCGATGCCGTACTCGGCGACCGGACGGCGCACGTTGGCCGTCGGCGGGATCACCCCGTCCCGGATGGACAGCACGGCCGTCGCCAGGTCCAGTGCCGCCCCGCCGGCGCCGAGCCGTCCGGTCATCGTCTTGGGCGCGGTCACGGGGACCCCCTGCGGGCCGAAGAGCTCGCGGACGGCCTGCGCCTCGGCGCGGTCCAGGTCGGGAACGCCCGCGGCGTCAGCGAACACGACGTCGATGTCGCCCGGTTCCAGTCCCGCCTCGTCGAGGGCGAGTTCGGCGGCCCGCCGCAGGGTGGACGGGCGGCCGCTGCCGGGCGCCGGGTCGAAGGTGGACGCCTGGCCGGCGATCTCCGCGTACCAGGACCGCACGCCCCGGGCGCGTGCCGACTCCGGGGTCTCCAGGACGAACAGCGCGCCGCCCTCGCCCGGTACGTGGCCGGCGGCGTCCTGGTCGAAGGGCAGGTACGCCCGCTCGGGATCGTCGGCGGTGCTCATGCGGCCACCGGCCAACTGGGCGACCCAGCCCCAGGGCGAGGGGGAGCCGTCGACGCCGCCCGCGATCACCATCGGGACGCCGTCGCGCAGTTGGCGGCGGGCCTTGGCCAGGGCGTCCAGGCCGCCGGCCTGTTCGGTGACGACCACGCCGCCCGGGCCGCGCAGGCCGTGCCGGATGGATATCTGGCCGGTGTTGACGGCGTAGAACCAGGCGAAGGACTGGTAGGCGCTGACGTGCTCCGGTCCCTTGCTCCAGAGGTTGTGCAGTTCCCGGTGGCCGAAGGCGAACCCGCCGGCCGAACTGGCCGTGACCACGCCCACGCCGTACTCGGGCATCGCCGCGAGGTCCACCCCGGCGTCCTTGATCGCCCATTCGGCGGCGACCAGGGACAGCCGGGTCATGTGGTCGGTCTGCGGCAGCAGCCGGCTGGGGATGCCGTGTTCGCGCGGATCGAAGCCGGCGATCTCGCCGGCCAGCCGGCTCGGGTAGCGCTCGGCGTCGAAGTGGCTGATCCGGCCGATCGCGGCCCGTCCGGCCAGCGTGCGGCTCCAGTGGGACTCCGCGCCCAGGCCGGTCGGCGCGATCACGCCCATGCCCGTGATCACAGCGGTGGACGTCATGACGCCGCCCTCTCCGGGCTGCGCAGCACCATGGCGCTCTGGAAGCCGCCGAAGCCGCTGCCCACGGTCAGTACGGTGTCCACGGGCTGTCGGCGCGCGGTCAACGGCACGTAGTCCAGGTCGCATTCGGGGTCGGGTTCGTGCAGGTTGGCGGTGGGCGGAATGGTGTCGTGCTCGATGGTGAGGGCGCAGGCCGCGATCTCCAGCGAGCCGATCGCCCCCAGCGAGTGGCCGATCATCGATTTGATGCCGCTGACGGGCACCCGGTAGGCGTCCTCGCCCAGCGCCCTCTTGAAGGCCGCCGTCTCGTGGCGGTCGTTCTGGAGGGTGCCCGAGCCGTGCGCGTTGACGTAGTCGATGTCCCCCGGGGCGACCCCGGCCCGCAGCATCGCCACGCGGATCGCCTCGGCCATCTCCCGTCCGTCCGGGCGCAGTCCGGTCATGTGGAAGGCGTTGGAGCGGGAGGCGAAGCCGCTGATCTCGGCGTACACGTACGCGCCGCGCCGGCGGGCGTGCTCGGCGTCCTCCAGGACGAAGACCGCGGCGCCCTCGCCGAGGACGAAGCCGTTCCTGGTCCGGTCGAAGGGCCGTGAGGCCAGGCCGGGTTCGTCGTTGCGCGGTGTGGTCGCCTTGATCGCGTCGAAGCAGGCCACGGTGATGGGCGAGATCGGGGCGTCGGTGGCGCCGGCCACCATGACGTCCACCGTGCCCTCCCGGATCAGCTCCACCGCGTGCCCGACCGAGTCCAGTCCGGAGGTGCAGCCGGTCGAGATGAGCGACACGGGTCCTTCGGCGCCGACGTCGCGGGCGACCTCGGCCGCGATCGAGTGCGGCACGAAGTAGTCGAAGAGGTGGCGTCCGGCGTAGGAGGCGTCCACGTTCCAGTGGCGGCCGCCGTCGCTGACGACGGAGTACTCGTCCTCCAGGCTCATGGTGCAGCCCACGGCGCTGCCGATGGCGACGCCGGTGCGCGCGGGGTCGAGCCCCGCGGGGTCCAGCCCGCTGTCGGCGACGCCCTCGCGGGCGCTCACCACGGCGAACTGCGCGGCGCGGTCCATCCGCCGGACCTGCTGCGGGGTCAGTCCCTCGCCCACCGGGTCGAAGTCGACCTCGGCGGCGATCTGCGAGCGGTAGGGGCCGGGGTCGAAGAAGGTGATCCTCCTGGTGGCGGTGCGCCCGGCGGCCAGGGCGTCCCAGAAGGGCTTGCGCCCCACGGCTCCCGGGGCGACGACCCCGATGCCGGTGATGACGACGCGGCGGCCCGGGGAGGCGTCCATCACAGGCCCTCCGTCGCCGCCCGCTCCGCCGGCACGTACTGCCGGGGGACGTACAGACCGGGCTCGCTGGTGCTCAGTTCCCGCAGCCGGGCGACGTGCTGGGGGAAGGAGGGGGCGCCCACGGCGGCACGGAAGGCCCGCGCGTCGCGCCAGTGTGCGATGTTGACCCAGCGGGTCGGGTCCTCGGCGTGGCGGTGCAGCGTGTACCGCAGGAATCCGTCCCGGCCGGCCAGGTGCCGTCCGGTCTCGGCGAAGGCCTTCTCGAACTCCTCGGGCGAGGCGTGCACGGTGAATCTGTTGATGAAGGTGACCACCCCGCTCCCGCTGGGCTCAAGGTCGTTCGGTTGCATCTCACGCCTCTTTTCAGGTCCGGCGTCGGGCTCTGACGATGTGGCGTCGTCCAACGTGGGCGTCGGGTCTCGCAGCCCGCTCAACAGCGTCTGGACCGGCGGCGGCCGTGGCCGGTCGGGGGTCGAGCGGCCGTGGAGAGGAAGTGGAGGCGCCGTGGAGGGCCGGCTCGAGCGAACGTCGATCCGCTGCCGATCAGGGTGTTGGGATGCTCGTCGGCAACGAGCACACCGAGAGCCGGAGGCACCCCAGTGAGTCGGAACATCGAAGCCGTGCGGCGGATGATCGCGGCGTACAACACCGGCAGGACCGACGACGTCCACGAGTTCATCCACCCGGAGTATCTGAATCCGGCCACGATCGAGCACGGGCTCGGTGAAGGGCCCGACGCGTTCGCCATGGCGGTAGCCTGGGTGCGGAAGACCTTCTCAGAGGAAGCGCATCTGGAGGAGGTCAGGATCGAGGAGCGGGGCGACTGGGTGCGGGCCTACCTGGTGCTCTACGGCCGTCAGGTCGGCCCCATGGTCGGCATCGCGCCGACCGGCCGCCGCTTCTCCGGGGAACAGATCCACTTGCTGCGCGTCGTCGACGGCAGGATCAGGGACCACCGGGACTGGCCGGAGTACCAGAGCACGTACCGCCAGCTCGGCGAGCCGTGGCCGGAGCCGGACGGCTGGCGCCGCTAGAGAGAGCCGTGTGAGGAGCGCCGATCGATGACCGAACAGCGGACCGTGGACTTCTGGTTCGACCCCGTCTGCCCGTACACGTGGATCACCTCGCGGTGGCTGGTGGAGGTCACCAAGGTGCGGCCGGTGACCGTCCACTGGCGGGTGATGAGCCTGTCGGTGCTCAACGAGCACCGGGACGACAACCCCGAGGGCGAGTGGGAGGACTACATGTGGGCGCCGGTGCGGGTCTGCGCCGCGGTCGAGGAGCGGTTCGGCCAGCAGGCGCTCGGTGACCTCTTCACGGCGATGGGCACCCGCTTCCACCTCCAGGGCGACTGGGGGAACCTGGCGGGGGCCCTGGCCGATGCCGGGCTGCCGGAGGAGATCGCGGAAGTCGCCGGCTCCACGGAGTACGACGGGGCCGTCCGGTCCTCGCACGCGCAGGCCGTCGCGCTGGCCGGCGGCGACATCGGCACCCCGGTGGTGTCGGTCGTCCGGCCGGGCGGCGAACGGGTCGGCTTCTTCGGTCCGGTCGTCTCCCCCGCGCCCACGGGGGAGACGGCCGGCCGGTTGTGGGACGGTCTGCTGCTGATGGCCGGTGTTCCGGGCTTCTACGAGGTCAAGCGCACCCGGACCGAGGAGCCCCGGTTCGAGCTCGCCGACTGAGGCGGACGGCCGGTCATCCGACCCGGCGCACGTGCCTCAGCACGGCCTCGGCGAGCGGCCGGTGCACCGAGCGCGGCAGCGCGTGGCCCATGCCCTCGATCTCGACCAGTTCCGCGCCCGGGATCAGACCGGCGAGGTGGCGTCCGTGGGGCGGGGGCGCGATCGGGTCCTGCATGGCCTGGATCACCAGGGTGGGGACCCGTACGTCGCGCAGCTCGGGCGCGCGCTCCCGGGGCGGCGGCTGCACCGCGTAGTGCACCTGGGGCTCGGTGAGGGCGCCGGAGTGGTCGATGGCCTGCTGTTCCCACCGCCGGAAGTCGGCCTCGTCGAAGGCGGCCTCGTCTCCGGAGAACAGCTTCCACCGGCGCACCCGCCGCTCCAGTTCCGCCTCCGGGCCGTCCACTTCCTCGTTCATGACGGCGAGCGCCTCGAGGAAGCGTTCCTGGGGCAGGGGCAGTCCGTCGGCGGACGGCTCGCCGGCGAAGGCGCGGCGGATGTTGCCGGGGAAGTCCACGTCGAGTGCGCCGCCGAGCATCATCGACATGCTGAGCATCCTCCCCGGATGGTCGAGCGCGACCAGCTGGCACAGGACCGTGCCCATCGACATGCCGACGAAGTGGGCCCGCTCGACGTCCCAGCCGTCGAGCACCGCGACGGCGTCGGCGGCCAGCCGGAGGTAGCTGTACGGGCGCTCGGCCGGGTCCCAGCCGGTGGAGCGGCCCACCCCCCAGTGGTCGTAGCGGATCACGTGCAACCCGTCGGCGACGAGCCGTTCGACGAATTCGGCGGGCCAGCTCATCGCGGTGAGGTTCCCGCCGGTCACCAGCAGCACGGTGGGGTCGGCGGGGTCGCCGAAGTCCTCGCTCCACAGCTGCACGTCCATCGACGTGACGATACGTTCTGCCACTTCGGTATCCCTCTCGGCTCCTGGAACCCCTGGTTCCGTGGATGGGCGGTGCTGGTGGTCGCGTACGGGCTCAGTGCGGGGCCAGCTCCCACAGGCAGGAGTCCAGGGGCACGCTCGGCGAGACCAGCGGCCCGGACCTGGAGACGATGCGCAGACCCGCGGCGTCGGCCAGGGCGGCCCATTCGCGGTCGGTGCGGACTCGGCCTCCGAGGAACACGAGCATGCGCATGTCGAGCACGCTGAAGTACAGGTCGGAGGTCCGCGCGCCGCCGGACGGCGCCTCGGCCCGCTCCAGCAGGACGATCCGGCCTCCGGGCCGCAGGGCGTCGCGGCAGCGCGCCAGGATCCGCAGGGCGTCCGCGTCCGACCAGTTGAGGAGGACGAACGACAGCACGACGGCGTCGGCGGAGACGGGCAGTTCGTCGAAGAAGTCGCCGGCGACGACGTCGATGCGGTCGTCCAGACCGGCCGCGGCGATGCGCTCGCGCGTCCGCTGCGCCGCTCCCGGCAGGTCCAGCAGGGTGCCGCGCGCGCCGGGCGCGGCCCGCACGATCGCGCTGAGCAGGCCGCCCGGTGCGCCGCCCACGTCGAGCACGTGCCGGGCCCGGCTCCAGTCGTACGCGCAGACGGGCGCGGCGAAGGCGGCGTCCTCCCGGGTCGTCATCAGGGTGTCGAAGGACGCTCCGAGTTCCGCGTCCTCCGACAGATCCGTCCAGAACGGTTTGCCGTAGCGGTCCTCGTACTGCGGCCGCCCGGTGCGGACGGCCTCGC
Organism: Streptomyces virginiae; assembly: GCF_040638905.1. GTDB lineage: Bacteria > Actinomycetota > Actinomycetes > Streptomycetales > Streptomycetaceae > Streptomyces > Streptomyces virginiae_B. Next base: position 398,498 of record NZ_JBEZYV010000001.1, read on the forward strand.
GCAGGTCGAGGAAGGTCAGGTCCGCGCGGCCGACGGCCTGGTCCAGGTCGAGCCAGGAGCGCTGCCGTGACGGGTCGTCCTCGGCGAGCAGGTCGCCGAGGCGGGTCGGCGCGTAGCGGCCCGGTGCGGTCTCCTCCAGCACGCCGGCGGCGGCCAGGTGCCGCATGAGCCGCGACAGGGCGTCGGCGTCCGCTCCGGTCGCCCGGGCGAGGGCCTCGGGGCTGGTGACGCCCCGGCGCAGGTGGTCCACCAGGCGCAGGGTGGCCGCGACCCGCAGGGCCATGGGGGTCACCAGGTTCGACATCCGCACGAGGGCGTCGACGGGCCGTTCCTCCACGGGCCCGTCGTCCGCCGGCCTCTGCTCCCGGTCGGCGCCGCCGTCGGTCCCGTTCCTCGTACCGCTCACGACGTGCTGCCCTCCAGGTCGGTGCCGAGCGCGTGCGCGCTCAGGTGGTCGACGGCGTCGGCGTAGGTGAAGGGCTGCATGAACCAGCCGGCGCGGACATCGCGGTAGTGGCGCGACAGGGGGTGGCTCGTGGTGAAGGACGCCCCGCCCATGAGGGTCATGCTGTCCTCGACGATGTCGGCCGCGGTGCGGTTGACGACGAGCTTCGCGTACTGGAAGGGCGCCATCATCAGCCGGCCGCGCTCGTCGGGGTCGACCGTCGTGCGGTGCGCGTGGTGGTCGGCGCTGGTCAGGGCCGCCGCGAGCGCCGTGCGGAGCGTGTACAGCTTCACGTCGAGCTCCGCCACCAGGGTGCGGACGGCGGCCGCCGGCTGTCCGCCGCGCCGGGCGATGCCGGCGACGGCGAAGTCGCGTGCCGCCTGCGCGATCCCGGCGTACACGCCGAGCAGTCCGATGGAGCTGACGGTCTGGCCCGCCATCGCGGCGTCGTTGCGTACGCCGACCGGTCCGCGCAGGAAGACGTCGGCCGCGGGGACGGGGCAGTCCTCGAAGACGACCTCGGTGCTGGCGGAGGCCCGCATGCCCATGCCGTCCCAGGTGTCCGGCGCCTTCAGGCCGGGGGTGTCGGCGGGCAGGAAGGCGGAGGCGATCCGTGCGGGCCCCGAGGCGGGGCGGGTCTGCGCCGCGACGACGAGGTGCGTTGCGAACGGGGCCATGCTGACCAGGATCTTGCGGCCGGTGAGCCGCCAGCCGCCGTCGTCCGCGGGCACCAGCACGGTGGTGACGCCGGCGTCCTTGAGGGCGCCGCTGATCAGGGCCCGTTCGGTGCCCATGAGCCGGAGCAGCCGCTCGGCCAGGGCGCGCCCCGTGCCGGCTGCGTGCTCGCGCTCGTACGACATGGTGATCCCGCGGCTGAACTGCATGTGCAGCGACAGGGCGACGGCGGCGTCGGCCTCGGCGATGCGCTTCACGGCGAGGCACACGTCGTGGACGCTGGTGACGCCCAGTCCGCCGAACTCCCTTGGCACGGTCGCGCCGAGGACGCCGTCGGCGCCCATGCGGCGGACCGCGTCCAGCGGGAAGGCGGCGTTACGGTCGTGCTCCGCGGCGCCGGCCGCGAGGTCCGGCAGGTGCCGGTCGAGTACCTCCAGCAGTGCGTGGCCCTCGGGTGTGCGCGGTTCGGTGAGGTCTCCCGCCGTCATGGCGCTTCCGTCCTTTCCCTCCGGATGACGTCCGCGGGACGCGTCGCCGCCAGATATCGGTCGATGGCGGACCGGTAGTATCCCGGCCCGAATCCCAGCCGTTCGAGCCCGGGCACCAGCCGCCGCAGTTTCCGTACCGAGGGGCAGTGCTCGATGCTGTCGTCGGTGACCTGCCAGTGGGCCGTGACCCCGAGGCGCTGTTCGAGGTGGCGCACGACGTCGGCGACCTCGACGCAGTCCCCGGACGCGACGTTCACGGTCTCGTCGCACACCCCGGTACGGAGCAGGGCGTCCACCACGGTGGTGAAGTCGGCCACGTGGATCATGTCCCGGCGGGCTCCGCGCTGGACGCGCACCCGGCCGGCCAGGACCTGGGTGACGAGCGCCGTCAGGAGGCGGAAGCCGGGTTCGTCCGGGCCCAGTACGTAGCCGAGCCGCAGGACGAGGTGGCGCACCCCGGAGGCCTTGACCAACCGTTCGAGGTCGAGCTTGTGCTGCCCGTAGCGGGTGGAGGCGACCTGCGGGCCGTCCTCGTCGCCGGGGCCTCCCGGGCCGCCGTACATGCTGACGGTGGAGAAGAAGACGAGCATCCGGTCCCTGCGCAGGCAGTGCCGGATCGCGTCTTCGACGAGGGCGGCCTCACGCCGGTGCTCGGCGTCGGGCAGCGGATGCGTGGGCACGCCCGCGGCCAGCACCGTCACTCCGGGATGCCCGGCCGAGAGCGGTGCGAGATGTCGTGCGAGGAACCCGTTCCCGATGATCTCCATCTGACAAGGCAGCCCTTCGGCTCGCTGGGGGCACCGACCCTGGCAGCCGGGTGTCGAAAGACGCTCGAAGGGCGTGTTCAACAAGGCTCCGTGAGCCTTCAAGGACGCGGGGGGAGCGTGACACCAGCACCCCACCCCTTTCATGAGGCGAGGAGTCCCCATGCGCGTACTGTTCGTCAACTCCCCAGGGCTGGGGCACATCTTCCCGTCGGTGCCCCTGGCGCACGCGCTGACCGCGGCAGGTCACGACGTGCTGTTCGCCCAGGGCGGTGACGTCGGCGCGGTGGCCGCGGCGGGCGTCAACGTCGTCGATGTGACCCCCGGGCTCGACTATGCGACGGTGTTCCGGCCCGAGGAGATCGACTTCAGCGTCGACGGCGGGGACGAGTTCGTCGCCGCGCTCTTCGCCAGGGTCTCGGGCGTCACCGTGGACCGGCTGCTGGAGGTCGCCCGCGGCTGGTCGCCGGACCTGATCGTCCACTCGCCGCTCCAGGGCGCAGGACCGCTGGTGGCGGGGGCGCTCGGCGTGCCCGCCGTGTCGGTGGTCACCGGTCCGGCCGACAGCGCGCCGCTCATCGCCGGCCTGATGCGCGATCACATGAAGGAGCACTACGTGCGGCACGACGTCGCACCGGTGCAGGCGCCCGGCTTCCGGCTCAACTCGATACCGCCGAGCCTGCTGGAGCTCCTTCCGGAGCGGGTGCGGGCGGAGGACGACGTCCCGTTCCGGTACGTGCCCTTCAACGGCAACGGCGAGCTGCCCGGCTGGCTCCTGGAGCCGCCGCGACGGCCCAGGATCGCCGTCACGCTCGGGTCCATCGCCGGCCTGTGGGGCGGGCTCGCCGTGCTGGCGCCGCTCGTCGCCTCGGCGGCCGGCACGGACGCGGAGTTCGTCGTCACCCTCGGCGGCGGTGATCCGTCGCTGCTGGGCGAACTGCCGCCGAACGTGAGGACGGTGGACTGGCTCGCCCTGGGTCCGCTGCTGCGGACCTGCCACGGGCTGATCCACCACGGCGGGTCGGGTACGTCGGCGGTCGCGATGGCCATGGGCGTGCCCCAGTGCGTGATGCCGCTCAGCCCGGACCAGAAGGACAACGAGCGCGCGCTCGTCGAGCGGGGCATCGCGATCGGGACGTCGGCGGGAGTCGTCGGCACGGCGGAGTTCCGGGCCCTGCTGGAGGACGAGGGGATGCGGGCGGCCGCGGCCGAGGTGCGCGACGAGGCGGCGGCGATGCCGTCCCCCGCCGCGCTCGTCGGGCGCCTGGAGTCCTTCGTCTGAGGGGCCGCGGGAGCGCGGGCCGCGGGCGCCGCCGGCGCGTCAGCGGCCCGGCGGCCGGACGGACAGCGCGTGGCGGAACACGTCCGCCGGGTCCCAGCGGGCCTTGACCTGCTGGAGCCGGGGGTAGTTGTCCCGGTAGTAGAAGGTGTGCCAGGGCACGCCGGAGGTGTTCCACCGGGGGTCGGCGAGGTCGACGTCCGGGTAGTTGATGTAGGCCCCGCCGTTCGCGGCGTCGGGCACGGGGACGCCTCCGGTGTCCGCGTACAGGTCCCGGTAGAGCTCGCGCACCCAGGCCAGTTGCTCGTCGCCGGAGATCCCGGGCCACCAGGAGGTCTCGTAGGAGGCGCTGAAGAGGCTGTCGCGGTGCGGGATCGCCGTCGCGGACGCCGGGACCGTGTTGATCCTGCCGCCGAGGGTGGACAGGTACACGGCCGAGCCCTGGTGCTCGCCGCCGGAGCTCGTCAGACAGCGGTGCAGGGTCCGGATCTGGGTCTCCGTCCAGGCCTTGCGCAGGAGCGCGGCCTTGGACTTGAAGGGGTACCCGCCGCCGGCGTAGGGGTCGGTGGTCAGGGTGGACTTCATCCACAGCGCGGTGGCCTGTTCGGCCTCGTGGCGCACTCCGGTGCCGGCGGTGATCGCCGCGACGTACTCGTCGAGCAGCTGCGCGCCGTGCGGCAGTGAGCCGTCCACGTTGGCCACGAGGGTGAAGCGCCCGTTCGCCCGGTGGTTGAGGATCAGCCAGGCGCTGAGGGGTGCGTAGCGGGAGTTCGCGGCGGACTCCCGCTCGTGCCAGGTGCCGTGGTTGCGCAGGATCCGTACGAAGGCCGCCTCGGTCATGTCCGCCCACGACCAGCCGATGGTGACGGAGCGGATCGTCGCCGGGGGCTTGGGCAGCAGGGTCGTCGGGTCGTCGCCGCGCGCGCCGGGAGAGCGCATCAGATAGCGGGTGACGATGCCGAAGTTGCCGCCTCCGCCGCCGGTGTGGGCCCACCACAGGTCGTGGTGGGGGTCGGCGGGGTCACGGGTGGCGGTGACCAGGCGGGCCCGGCCGGGGCGGTCGGCCACGACGACCTCGACGCCGTACAGGTGGTCGGCGACGAAGCCGTGGTGGCGCGACAGCCCCCCGTACCCGCCGCCCACGATGTGTCCCCCGGCGCCGACGCCGGGGCAGGCGCCCGCCGGGACGGTCACTCCCCAGCCGAGGTAGAGGGTGCGGTAGACCTCACCGAGCGTCGCGCCGGACTCGATGGCGAAGGCCTTGTGCCGGGGGTCGTAGTGGACGGACTTCATCTCGGAGACGTCGACGACGACCTGGACGGCCGGGTCGTCGACGAAGCCCTCGAAGCAGTGTCCGCCGCTGCGGACGGCGATCCGCCGGCCGGCGCGCAGGGCGTCGTCCACGGCGGCGACCACCTGGTCGGCGCGGTGGACGAGGCGTACGGACTCCGGGCGGCCGGAGAACCGCCCGTTGTAACCCCTGGCCGTCAGCTCCGCGTAGCGGGGGTCGCCCGGGCGGATGTCCTTGGCCGGGGGCGCCGGGAAGCAGCCGGCGGCCGTCGTGTCCGCCGCGGCCGTTCCCGTGCCGGCGGCGGTCAGCGCCGCGGCGCCTCCGGCCGCGACGCCGCCCGCGATGAATCCGCGGCGCGATAGGTCCTTCACTGCCACTCTCCCTGTCGTTGGTGCGGTCGTCGCCCGGCGGCGAGCTCTTCGAGGACGGGTACGACGGCGCTGGGCGCGGGCATGTCCCTCGACTCGTCGCGCAGCCGGGCGGCCGCCCGGCCGAAGGAGGGCTCCTCCAGCAGCCGCGTGATCATGCCGTGCAGCGTTGCGGTGTCGGCCTTCTCGGGCTGCGCGACCCGGATCCCGGCTCCGCGCTCCTCCAGCAGGCGGGCCTTGTGGTCGGTGTCCCATACCCCGTCGGGCAGGATCAGCTGGGGCACTCCGCAGCTCAGCGCGGTGTTGAAGGTGCCCGCTCCGCCGTGGTGGATCACTGCGGAGCAGCTGGGGAGCAGGGTCTCCAGGGGTACGAAGTCCACGACGCGGACGTTGTCCGGAACTTCGGTGACGGACGCGAGCTGGGCCGCGTTCAGGGTGGCCACCACCTCGGCGTCGACACCGGCGAGGGCCGCGAGCACCTCCCCGAGCGGGAGCCGGTCGGCGCCGAGCAGCTCACGGTGCGAGACGCCGAGCGTGAGGCAGACGCGCCTGCGCTCCTGCGGCTCGCGCAGCCAGTCCGGGAGGACGGAGCTGCCGTTGTGGGGCGCGCAGCGCATGGGTACGCGGTCCGGCCCGTCCAGGAAGCGCAGGGCGGGCGGGAGGGGGTCGATGGTGCGCTGCCCGACGACGAGGTCCTCGCCGAACTCCCCGCCGTAGCGCCGCACGGTGTCGCCCAGCCACTCCTCCATGGGGTCCTCGCGCTGCGCCGGCGGCAGCCGGCGCAGCGCGTCGAGGTAGGGGCGGCGCATCCGCCCGATGAGGTCCAGGCCGAACAGGAGCCGGACGTGGGCCGCGCCGACGGCCCGGGCCGCGACGGGACCCGCGAAGGTCAGCGGGTCCCAGACGACCAGGTCCGGCCGCCACCACCGGGCGTGGCGCACCAGGTCGTCGATCATCGCGGGTGCGGAGTACTGCTGGAACACCTGGGTGGTCATGGCGGTGAAAACGCCGTGCATGTACTCGTACGACAGCTTCTGTGGGCGGATCTCGGTCATGTCCGTCCAGTACTCGTACCGCTCGGCGATCGCCCGGTAGTCGTCCGCGCCGCCGGTCCCCTCCCAGGCTCCCGGGTCCTGCGCCGTGCCGTCGCCGGACCCGTCGTGCTCGTTTTGTTCGTACGACTCCATCTGGGCCGCCAGGTCGAGCGCGGCTCCGGCCGTCACGGCGGTCAGGCCGGTGCGGGTGATGTCGTCGGCGAGGTCGGGCTGGCCGGCCATGTGGACCTCGTGGCCGGCCGCCCGCAGTGCCCAGGCCAGCGAGACCTGTGCGAACAGATGGGACTTCGCTGTGTGTGTGGTGAACAGGACCCGCATCGGGCACCCTTCCTCGGCCGGCGTGTTCGCGTGCTGTGGGCGCGGGCGCGCTCACAGCACGCGGACGTCCGGCACGTAGCGGATCCACTTGCCGCCCGAGGCCCGGAACTGCTGTTCCTTGGCGATGATCTCCTCGGCGTGGTTCCAGGCGAACAGCAGGGCGTAGTCGGGGTAGGGGTTCTCGAAGTCGGCCCGGGACCGCACCGGGATGTGCGAGCCCGGTGTCAGCCGTCCCTGCTTGTTCGGGGTGGTGTCGGAGATGAAGGAGATCAGGTCGGGCCCGATGCCGCAGTAGTTGGCGACGGTGGCGCTCTTGGCCGTGGCCCCGTACCCGACGACCGTGCGGCCTTCGTCGCGCAGCCTGCGCAGCAGCGCGACCAGCTCGTCCCGGGCCCGCTCCACACGGGTCACGAAGCCCTGGAGGGTCGCGAGCTCCGACAGTCCGCGCGCGCGTTCCTGCCCCAGCAGCTCGGCGACCGCGGGCGCGGGGGTGCGCCGTCCGGCGCGGGCGATGGTGTAGCGGACCTCGCCGCCGTGCACGGAGAGCCGTTCCACGTCGACCAGTTCGAAGCCGAACCGCTCGACCATGGCGCTCACGGAGGAGACGGAGAAGAAGTAGTAGTGCTCGTCGTAGATCTGGTCGAAGGAGGCGAGGTCGACGATGTCGGCGAGATAGGGGTCCTCGAAGACGAACACCCCGTCCGGTGCGAGCAGTTCGTCCACTCCCCGGAAGATGGAGTCCAGGTAGGGGATGTGGCAGATGGTGTTGGCCGCGAAGATGACCTGGGCGTGGCCCTCCTCCTTGCGGATGTCGGCGGCCGTCGATTCCTGGAAGAACTCGGTGGCGACGCGGATGCCCTGGCGGCGCGCGATGTCGGCCACGCTCTGCGAGGGTTCGACGCCGAGGTGGCGGACCCCGGCCTCGGCCAGGGCGCGGAGCATGACGCCGTCGTTGCAGCCCAGTTCGACGAGGAAGGCGTCCTTCCCGGTGAGTTCGGTCGCCAGGAAGTGCCGGGCGGTCTCCTCGAAGTGCCCGCGCATGACGGAGGATCCGGACGACAGGTACGGGTAGTGGCTGTTGAACATCAGGTGGCGCGGCACCTCCTCGGTGAGCTGGACCATGGTGCAGTCGCCGCAGACGCCGACGGCCAGCCGGAAGAAGAACTCGTCGCCGAGGTATTCGGGTTCGAGGAGCCCGCTGGAGAGCGGTTGCTGTCCGAAGTCGATGAACTCGTGCAGCCGACCGCCGCAGATCCGACAACTGAGCACGATGGGTGTCCTCTTCCTTGAGTGGCGGATGGGCAAAGGGGCGAATCGTCACGGCGTGCGCGGGCGGACGGGCCCGGCGGGCGGGCTCACAGGCCCCCCGGCCAGTCGTCGTCGGCGCGCAGCAGGGCCCGTGCCAGGTTCTGGTAGAAGGCCACGACGCCGGGTTCCTTGGGGCTCAGGTGGCCGCGTGCGGCGAAGCGGGACCCCACCGCGCGCTGGACGGCCTCCAGGCCGTTGCGGTCCTCGCTGTTGATCATTCCCGCGTACGTCTCGGCCTGCCGGCGCATCTCGTCGAGGTCGGCGCCCTCCAGCGCGGCGCGCGGCACGAGGATGCCGCCGCGGACCAGCGTCCGGTCGATCGTCTGCGGGATGAGGCTGAGCCAGATGACCATCTCGCCCGCCGCGGCCAGACTCGCCGCGGGGAAGACGAAGATGCCGTACAGGTGGGCCTTCTCCGTGTCCGTCAGCGGCAGGGCGTAGGCCTCCTGCGGCTCGGTGAACGGGACGAGCAGGCGCAGCGCCCACGGGGAGTCGACCCGCACGTCCGTGTCGGACCCGCCGGGCGTCGACTGCTGGAGGGTCTCCGGGTGGAAGCCCATGACGTGGTAGTTCTCGTGGGCGTTCTCGACGGCGACCTTCCAGTTGCACGCCCACTCCTCGCTCCAGGAGCCGAGCTGCGCCATCTCGTCGAGCCGGTAGTTGGTCAGGTCGCCGGAGATCCGCTTCAGTTCGGGGGCGAGGGGGGCCGCGGCCGCGTCGAGGTTCACGTACACGAAGCCGTGCCACTCCTCGACGGCGAAGGCGGGGAGTCTGCAGTCCTTCGGGTCGAAGTCCGGGTTCCGCCGCATGTGGGTGGCGCCGATGAGGCGGCCGTCGAGCCCGTACCGCCACAGGTGGTACGGACAGGTGAAGGAGTCGGCCCGTCCGGTGGCGCCGGGTTCGACGAGCGGCATCATCCGGTGCCGGCAGATCGGTGACATCCCGTGGAGCGCGCCGTCCGCGTCGCGGGTGACCAGGATCTGCTCGCCCGCGATGTCGACCGAGACGTAGCTGTTCGGCTCGGCGAGTTCGTCGCGGTGCGCGACGAGCACCCAGGAGCGTCCGAAGACGCGGGTGCGTTCGAGCTCGTAGAGCTCGGGCGAGGTGAACGCGCGGGGCGTCAGACTGAGCTGGGGTGCCAGGTCCAGGTAGCCGCGCAGTACGTCCAGCAGCTCGGCGACCTCTGCCGGCGGAGAGCCGGCGCGCGCGTCGGCGGTCCGGTCTGTGCTCGTTCCTGTGCTCACGGTGGGGACTCCAACCTGTGCCGCGGGTCCGTGGTGCCCCGACCCTGGCAGGGGGGATTCGAACCCTGCTCGACAGCGGGGCCCGGCCCCGCGAGCGGCCCCGGGGGCCCGTGCGTCCAGCCGGTCTCCGGCGTTCCTCTAGCGGCCGGCCCGACCATCGGTCCCGCCGGACCCCTGTCCCTTCCGCCGTACCCGTCGCGCTGTCACCGCCGGGTGCCCGTCGAACGAGGTCGCCGTGTACGGAGCCGAACTGGCCGAGATCTACGAGCTCATCCATCGCAGCCGCGGCAAGGACTACCTCGAGGAGGCGGCCGAAGTGGAGCGGCAGGTGCGGGCGCACAAGCCGGACGCGGCGAGCCTGCTCGACGTGGCCTGCGGGACCGGGGCCCATCTGCGCCGCTTCGACGAGCTGTTCGACGAGGTGGCCGGGCTGGAGCTGTCCGAGCCGATGGCCCGCTTCGCGCAGGCGGCGCTGCCGCACGTGCCCGTGCACGTGGGCGACATGCGGAACTTCGAACTGGGCCGCACCTATGACGTCATCACGTGCATGTTCGGCTCGATCGGCTACCTGCTGACGCAGGACGCGCTGGTCGGCGCGCTGCGCCGGTTCGCACGGCACCTGGCGCCCGACGGGGTGCTGGCCGTCGATCCGTGGTGGTTTCCCGAGACGTACCTGCACGGCCATGTCGCCGGGGCCACCGCGACCGTCGGGGGGCGGACCGTGTCCCGGGTCTCCCACTCCGTACGGGAGGGGGACGCTTCCCGGATGAACGTGCATTATCTCGTCGCGGACGGGGCGTCGGGCGTCCGGCACTTCCACGAGACGCACCTGATCGGCCTGTTCTCACGGGAGCGGTACGAGGCGGCGTTCGGGGCCGCCGGTTTCCGCGTCGACTACGTCCCCGTCGCGCCCGCCGGCCGCGGGCTCTTCGTCGGCGTCCCGTCCGCCGGCTGATCCGGCGGACGGGGCGGCGGGGTTCAGGTCCGCTGCACCAGTTGTTCGTTGGCCTGCTCGAGGAACTGGTTCAGCGTCTTGATGCGGGTCTCCGCGTCCGGCATGCCGATGGAGTACCTCCGCTCGACCTGGCTGATCGCCTCCAGCAGGGCGAGCGAGTCGTAGCCGAGGACGTTCAGCTCGACGTCACCGACGTCCTCGCCGTCCAGATCGGCGCCGTCCGCCTCGCCCGCGCACTCCCGGAAGATCTCGACCAGTACCGGCAGGGTCAGTTCGCTCATCACTCGTACCTCTCTCCGCTCGTGGGGAATCGGGCGTCCGCCGACGGGCGCCCGGGGTGGCGGCTGGGGCTCAGCCCGCCGCCTTCCACATGTCGTGCAGGGAGGCGCGCAGCCCGATGGCCGGGCGCCAGCCCAGGACCCGTTCCGCGCGCCGGATGTCGGCCTTGGTCCAGCCGCCGCCCTTGCTCTCCACCGCCCCGCCGGTCTCCTTGACCGTGCCGGGCGGGAATCCCGCCGCCTCGACCAGGGTGGTGACCAGTTCGCGCATGGTGGGCGCCTCACCGCGTCCGATGTTGAACACGGTGCCGGAGGCGGCCGCGTCCGCGGCCACCAGGACCGCCGAGGCGACGTCGCGCACGTCGACGTAGTCGCGTGCCGCGTCCGCGATGACCAGCTCCAGCCGCTCCCCCGGCGTCAGTGCGCGCAGCCGGTTCAGCACGGTGCCCAGGAAGCTCGCCTCCGACGGGTGCGGACCGCACACGTTGACCGGGCGCAGCACGACCCCGTCGACGTCCCCGGTCCGGGCCGCCTCCAGTACGGCCTGCGACCCGGCCAGTTTCGTCCGGGCGTACGGGGTGGTCGGCTCCGGCGGCACCGACTCGTCGATGCCGTCGGGGTCCGGGGACACGAATCCGTACTCGTGGATGCTGCCGACGTGGACGACGCGGGGGCGGGTGGGCAGCTTCGCGACGCCGGCGAGCATCCGCTCCACCAGCCGCACGTGGGCGTGGTGCATGGCCTCCTCGGTCACCACCCATCCGCCCGTGGCGTTGACGACGACCTCCACGTTCCGTTCGGCGAGGAGGTCGGCGATGTCACGGGGATCCGCCTCCGCCACGTCCAGAGGGACGAAGGGATGCCGGGCGGTGTGCGGCGCGGGGCGCCGGGCCACGCCGAGCACCTCGTGTCCCGCGCGCGTGAACGCCGCGGCCACCTGCCGTCCGATGGTGCCGGTCGCGCCCAGTACGGCGACCGTACGGCGCCCGGTCGCCCTGCCGACCTCATGCGCGGTCACCACCGCGTCCTCCCTTCCTCGATGTTTCCCGTGGTCATGGCGGGTCCCGGCGGCGCCGCGGTCACGGGCGCCGGTCGTCACGGGTGACGCGGCGTTCGCGCACCTTCAGTTCGCCGTCGACCCGGACGAGCACGTCGTCGCACACGCACATCAGGTGCAGCCGGGGGCTGCCGCCCCGGGCCGTGGCGATGATCTGCGCGTACGAACGGACGCTCAGGGAGCCGTCCTCGCGCGGCCGGACCGACACCATGCCGAGCAGGTGCCGGTGCACCTCGCCGGCCTCGGCCAGCGCCGCGGCGGCCTTGTCGACCCCCTCGGCCAGGGCGGCCCGGCCGACGACGGGCTCGGGCAGCGAGGGCGGCGCGAACGATCCGTCCTCGGTGAAGGTCCGCGCCCAGCCCTCGCCGTCCCCGGCGTCGAGCAGGTGCATGTGATCTGCGTAGAACTGTTGCACTTCGGCATAGAGGGAATCGAACGACGACGAGGTTCCCGTCCGCATTGCCACCGCGTCCTCCTCACGCTGGTCCCGTTCGGGGCGAACGGGCGCACCCGCGAACGATTCACGACGCCCTTCGACATCGGCTCGAACGTGACGCGCGGAAGCCGAGTGAGGCTTTAGCGCTTCTCCGTCGGCACCGAGCACGATCTGCTCGTCGGTGCGAGCGGTTCGGTGCGTAGGAGGTCCGTGTGCGGTTGATCGACCTGTCGTCGGCGGTGGACGCCACGGCGTACGAGCCGGATCCGGTGGTGCACGAGGTGTTGACGCCCCGTCAGGGTGCGGAGCACATGAGCGCGGAGATGCGTACGCACTTCGGGCTGGAGTTCTCCCCGGAGGAACTGCCCGACGGGGAGTTCCTCTCGCTCGACCGGATCACCCTGACCTCGCACACCGGCACGCACGTCGACGCGCCGTCGCACTACGGCTCCAGGGCCGGGTACGGCGACGGAGTGCCCCGGCACATCGACCGGATGCCGCTGGACTGGTTCTGCAGGCCCGGGATCGTGCTCGACCTCACCGACGCGGCGACCGGTGTCGTCGGGGCCGCGCGGCTGGAGAAGGAGTTCGAGCGGATCGGCCGCACCCCGGCGCCGATGGACATCGTCCTGCTGCGCACCGGGGCCTCGGCGCGGGCGGGCACCCCGGAGTACTTCACCGAGTTCGCCGGGCTGGACGGGCCGGCCGTGCACCTGCTGCTGGATCTGGGGGTGCGGGTGATCGGGACGGACGCGTTCAGCCTGGACGCCCCGTTCACCGACATCATCGAGCGCTACCGGCGCACCGGTGACCGTTCGGCGCTGTGGCCGGCCCACTTCGCCGGCCGCGACCGGGAGTACTGCCAGATCGAGCGTCTGGCGAACCTCGACGCCCTGCCCGCCCCGTACGGGTTCACCGTCGTCTGCTTCCCCGTGAAGATCGCGGGCGCGGGCGCCGGCTGGACCAGGGCGGTCGCCATGGTCGACGAGTGAGCCCGGCACCGACCCCGACCCGACACCGACTGGAGAGAGATGTACGGACAGGAGCTGGCGGAGGTCTACGAGATCTTCTACCGCAGCCGGGGCAAGGACTGGCCGGCCGAGGCGGCCCACGTCACGGACCTCGTACGGGCGCGGTGCCCGGAGGCGGACTCCCTGCTCGACGTGGCCTGCGGGACCGGAGCCCATCTGGAGACCTTCGGAACGCTGTTCAGACACACCGAGGGCCTGGAGATCGCCGCCCCGATGCGGGAGCTGGCCCACCGGCGGCTGCCGGCGGTGACAGTCCACCCCGGCGACATGCGCGCCTTCGGCCTCGGCCGCACCTTCGACGCGGTCGTGTGCATGTTCTGCGCCATCGGCTACCTCGGCACCGTCGCCGACATGCGGGACGCGGTGCGGTCGATGGCCCGGCACGTACGCCCCGGCGGGGTGCTCGTCATCGAGCCGTGGTGGTTCCCGGAGAACCATGTCGAGGGCTACGTCGCGGGCGACCTCGGCCGGGAGAACGGCCGCACGGTGGCGCGGATCTCGCACTCGACCCTCCAGGGCCGCGCGACCCGGATGGAGGTGCGTTTCCTGGTCGGCGACAGCTCCGGCATCCGGGAGTTCACCGAGGTCGACGTCCTCACCCTCTTCACCAAGGACGAGTACCTCGCGGCGTTCGCCGACGCGGGGTGCACCGTCGAGTACCTACCCGGCGACCCGACCGGCCGCGGTCTGTTCGTCGGTGTACGGCAGTAGGACCCCAGCCAGGCACGTGCCGGAGACGAGCGGAGACGGTGACTCAGCCATGACCACTTACGTATGGGACTACCTGCGCGAGTACGAGAACGAGCGGGAGGACATCCACGACGCCGTCGAGACCGTGCTGCGGTCGGGGCAGCTCGTGCTCGGCGCCAGCGGGCGCGGCTTCGAGGAGGAGTTCGCCGCCTACCACGGGGTCGGGCACGCGGTGGGTGTCGACAACGGCACCAACGCGATCAAGCTGGGCCTCCAGGCGATCGGCGTGGGCCCCGGCGACGAGGTGATCACGGTCTCGAACACCGCCGCGCCCACGGTGGTGGCCATCGACTCCGTGGGGGCGACGCCCGTCTTCGTCGACGTCCACCCCGACACCTATCTGATGGACGTCGAGCAGGTGTCCGCGGCCGTCACCGAGCGCACCAGGTGTCTGCTGCCGGTCCATCTGTACGGCCAGTGCGTGGACATGACCGCGCTCCAGGCCGTGGCGGACGAGCACGGCCTGGTGGTCTTCGAGGACTGCGCGCAGGCCCACGGCGCCCGCCGGGGCGGACGGCTCGCCGGCACCTGGGGGGCCGCGGCCGGGTTCTCCTTCTATCCCACCAAGGTGCTCGGGGCCTACGGCGACGGCGGCGCCGTCATCACCTCGGACCCGGCCGTGGACGCCGCGCTGCGGCGGCTGCGGTACTACGGAATGGAGGAGCGGTACTACGTCGTCCAGACCCCGGGGCACAACAGCCGCCTGGACGAGCTGCACGCGGAGATCCTGCGCCGCAAACTGCGCCGGCTCGACGCCTACGTCGAGGGCCGGCGCGCGGTGGCCCGCCGGTACGCCGAGGGGCTCGCCGGCACCGGTCTGGTCCTGCCGTCGACGGCGCCGGGCAACGACCACGTCCACTACGTCTACGTGGTCCGCCATCCGCGGCGTGACGCGATCATCGAGGCGCTGAAGGCCTACGACATCCAGCTGAACATCAGCTATCCGTGGCCGGTCCACACCATGACGGGCTTCGCCCACCTCGGATACGCCAAGGGGTCCCTGCCCGTCACCGAGTCGGCGGCCGACGAGATCTTCTCGCTGCCCATGTACCCCTCGCTGGACCCGGCGGTGCAGGACAAGGTGATCGGCGCGCTCCACGACGCACTGGCCTCGCTGTGAGCCCTGTCCCCACCGGGCGGGACGGGGACGGCGGCCGCCGGGTCCGCATGGGTGTGCTCGGCTGTGCGGACATCGCGCTGCGCCGGATGCTGCCGGCCATCGCGGCGGCCGAGTCGGCCGAGCTCGTCGCGGTGGCCAGCCGGGACGCCGCCAAGGCGCAGCGGGCGGCGGCCCGGTTCGGGTGCGCCGGGGTCAAGGGCTACCGGACGCTGCTGGAGCGGGACGACATCGACGCGGTGTACGTCCCGCTCCCGCCCGCGCTCCACTTCGAGCAGGTGGCCGAGGCGTTGCGGGCCGGCAAGCACGTGCTGTGCGAGAAGCCGCTGTGCACGACCCACGCGGAGGCCGCCGAGCTGATGGAGCTGGCTCGGCGGCACCGCCGGATCCTCGCCGAGAACTTCATGTTCCTGCACCACTCCCAGCACGCCGGGGTCCGCTCGCTCGTAGAGTCGGGCGCCATCGGCGGGCTGGAAGTGCTCTCCGGGTCCTTCGGTGTACCGCCGCTGGACCCCACGGGGTTCCGGTACGCCCCCTCGCTCGGCGGCGGCGCGCTGCTGGACGTCGGCGTCTATCCGCTGCGCACGGCGCAGATGTACCTGTCCGGCGTGCCGGAGGTGCTGGCGGCCACCCTGCGGGTGGACGACGCGACCGGCGTGGACGTGGCGGGCACGGCGCTGCTGTGCGCCCCCGACGGCGTCGCGGCGCAGCTGGAGTTCGGCTTCCGCCACTCCTACCGGTCGCGCTACGCGCTGTGGGGCGGCGCGGGACGGATCTCGGTGGAGCGGGCGTACACCCCGCCGGAGGTGCTCAAGCCCGTGGTCCGGCTCCAGCAGCAGGACCGGCTGACCGAGCTGGCGATGCCCGCGGACGACCAGGTGCGCAACGCGCTGGCCGCGTTCACGGCCGCCGTCATGGCCGGCGGGGACGGACCGGTCGACGAAGCGGAGTCGCTCCTGCAGGCCAGGCTGGTCGAGGACGTCCGCAAGGTCGCCAGGATCGTCGGCGGCTGAGGCGGCACAACGGCGCCGGGGGCGAGGCCGCGCACCGGCGCCCGGCGGGCGGCGGGTGCCCGGGCTGCGGTGGCCGTGGTGCGGATCTACGCTGAACCGGTGACCGGCCTCGCCGGAGGGCGGCGTGACACCTGGTGCCACCCGGCGGCGGTCCGAGGGAGGTGACGCCCGATGTCCGCACCCCTGGCAGCAGCGGCGGTCCGCCGTGCGGCTGCAGGAACCGTATGTCTGATCATGTTCACGGGCGTCGGCACGGGCGCCGCTCTGGCCGACGACAACGGCATGGCCGACAAGAGCGCGCAGGCCATCGCCGACGCCTCCCGCAAGGCCATGTCGGAGGTCACGTCCATGCGCATGGTGGCCAAGGTGACCGAGGGGGCCGGCACCACCGCTCTGGACATCCGGTTCGACGAGGCGGGCAACTGCGTCGGCACCGTCACGCCTCCCGGCGGCTCCGGCAAGGCCGCCGTCGTCAAACGCGGCAACGACGTGTGGATGAAGCTCGACGACGAGCTGCTGCGCGCCCAGGTACCGGGCGGCGCGGCCGAGGACGCGATCGCGCTCATCAAGGGCCGCTACCTGCACGGCACCACGGACAACATCATGCTGCGCGACTTCGCCCAGTTCTGCGATCTCGACTACTTCAAGAGGGAGTTCTCCTCGAAACCGGTGAACGAGCAGCTGACGAAGGGCTCGACCACCACCGTCGACGGCCGTCCGGCCATCACGGTCACCGGCAAGCGCGACGGTGACACGGGCACCTACCAGGTGTCGACGCAGGACGAGCCCTACCTCCTGCGCATCCAGGGCGCCAAAGCCTCCGGCGAGCGCGTGGAGGCCACCTTCTCCGCCTTCGACGAGCCCGTCCGGCCCAAGCCCCCGGCACCCGCCGACACGGTCGACCTGTCCAAGCTCCAGTAGCGCGGCTCCGGTAGCGCGCCGCGCGGGAGGAACACCATGATCACCACTGATTTCGCCGCCGGCTCCCCCTGTTGGATCGACCTCGGCGTGCCCGACGTGCCCGCCGCGGCGGCGTTCTACGGCGCCGTGCTCGGCTGGGACTACGAGTCCATGGGTGAGGGGGAGGAC
Organism: Streptomyces virginiae; assembly: GCF_040638905.1. GTDB lineage: Bacteria > Actinomycetota > Actinomycetes > Streptomycetales > Streptomycetaceae > Streptomyces > Streptomyces virginiae_B. Next base: position 415,459 of record NZ_JBEZYV010000001.1, read on the forward strand.
ATGGAGGGCGGGATGTTCCGCAAGGACGGGAAGATCGTCGCCGGGCTCGGCAAGCTCACCGAGGAGGGTGCCCGGCCGGCCTGGATGATCTACTACAGCGTCCCCGACGCGGACGCCACCACCCGAGCCGTCGAGCGCGCCGGCGGCACGGTGCGGGTGCCTCCCAGGGACCTCGACGAGTGGGGGCGGATGGCCCAGTACAGCGACCCGCTGGGAGGCCAGTTCGCCGTATGGCAGCCGGGAACCAGCAAGGGCGTCGAGTTGGTGGACGAGCCGGGCTCGCTGTCGTGGACGGAGCTCTGCACGAGCGACGCGGCGGCCGCCAAGGACTTCTACGGCGGGGTCTTCGGCTGGTGGTACAGCGACATGGAACTGCCGGGCGGCGGAGGTACGTACGCCCTGGTCACCCCCGCCGGTCAGGTGGCCGAACGCATGCACGGCGGCGTGATGGAACTGCCCGCGGAGCAGCTCGCCACGGCGGGCGGGAAGCCGTACTGGCACCCGGTCTTCGCCGTCACGGACTGCGACGCCGCGGTCGCCGCCGTCACCGGGAACGGCGGCAGCGTGCAGATGGGGCCGGAGGACGCCGAGGGCGTCGGCCGGCTGGCCGTCTGCCTGGACCCGGCGGGCGCGGACTTCGTGGTGCTGACCCCGTCGTCGGACTGACCCGGGAAGCCGGCGGCGGCCGCCGGGGCCGCCCGATCCCTCGGACTCCGGAGCCGGCCCGCGTCCGCCACCCTTTCCCCCGCCGCGGCCGGCCCCCTGCACCGGCCGCCCCGTCCGCACCCGGGCCCGCGTCTCCTCCGGTTCCGGACGGCGTACTGCCGGCCGCGGGGCTGGTCCGCGGCCGGATCGCCCGACTGCCGCGGAGTCAGTCCTCGTCGACGACGAGAAAGCCGCGGGAGCTCCGACCAGCGCCCCCTCCGGCGCGCCTTCGCCGCGATGCCGGACGGGTCCTGGCGGGGTCCGCGGACCGGGCCCGGTTCAGTCGGTTTCCTCGCTGACGGTGAAGAGGGCCCCGGTCCGGTCCCGGAGCGTGACCCGGCGGTCCGTCGGGGAATACCGTACGGGGGTCACGGCCGCTCCACCGCGGCGGACCGCACGGTCGACGGCGCCGTCGAGGTCGGCCACGGCGAAATGGACGTGCCAGCGGGGCCGGACCTGCGGCTCGGGGGCGTTCTCCACGGCTCCGGCGTCGATCCGCGCGACGGTCTGGCTGCCGCGGCGCACCACCACGTGGTCGTGTTCGTAAGCGACGTCGCAGCATCCGGGCCGGTCGCAGCCCCAGTCGAGGACCTCCCCGTAGAACACCGCGGCGGCGAACGCGTCGCGGGTGCGGAGCTCGACCCACGCGGCCGCGTCCTCCTGCCCGGCGTGCCACTCCTGGACGACCTCGCCCTCCCAGAAGCCGAAGACCGCTCCCGACGGGTCGGCGGCCAGCGCCGCCCTCCCGGTGGCGAAGGCGAGCGGCCCGACCGCCATCGTCGCGCCCCGCTCGCGGACGCGGGCGGAGGTCACCTCCGCGTCGTCGACGGCGAAGTACGGCGTCCACGCGGTCGGCACGCCGAACTCCGGGGCGAACGCGCCGACGGAGGCGACGGGGCGGCCGTCCAGGAGTGCGACGCGGAAGTTCTCGCCGAGCCGGGTGGCACGGAACGTCCAGCCCAGCACCCCGGCGTAGAACTCCTCAGCCTCCGCGAGACCGGGGGCCGTGAGGTTCACCCAGCAGGGCACGCCGAACACGTCACGGCTGTTCGTGGTCATCGCACCGCTCCTCCGATCGCCGCCCCGGCACTCGGTCCCGTCGCAGGACGGGTGCCCCACCGGACCCACTCCTAACACAAACGGACGAAACGGACTATAGGCCAGGCCTCCGACACGCGCGGCACGTTCGACGTCGTCGTATGGGACAAGGGCTGACGATGGCGCTGTGCGCCGGCTTCCCGGTGCGCACACTGGAGCCGGCGGCCCGCGCCGCGGCGGCCGCGGACCGAGGAGAGGTGTCCGGCCTTGAGCGTTCCCGTTCCCATCGTCATCGACTGCGATCCGGGGCATGACGACGCCCTGGCGATCCTCCTCGCCGCGGGCGACCCGGGGGTGGACCTGCTGGCCGTCACCACGGTGGCGGGCAACCAGACCGTGGAGAAGACCACGCTGAACGCCCTGCGGGTGTGCACCGCCGCCGGCATCACCGGCGTTCCGGTCGCCGCGGGGTGCGCGGGACCGCTGGTGGAGCCGCTGCGGGTCGCCGAGGACGTGCACGGGGTGTCGGGGCTGGACGGCCCCCGCTTCCCCGAGCCGTCCCTGGCGGCCGAGCCCGAGCACGCGGTGGAGCTGCTGCGGCGGATCCTGGCCGGGCACCCGGAGCCGGTCACCCTGGTGCCGACCGCACCCCTGACGAACATCGCCCTGCTGCTGACCCGCTACCCCGAGCTGGCGGGGCGGATCAGGGAGATCGTGCTGATGGGCGGGTCCACGGACCGGGGGAACCGGACCCCGGCCGCCGAGTTCAACATCCACACCGACCCGGAGGCCGCGGACATCGTCTTCCGCAGCGGCGTCCCGGTGACCATGTGCGGCCTGAACGTCACCCATCAGGCCCTCGCGACGCCCGAGGTCGTCGCCCGTTTCGAGGCCCTGGACACTGACCTCGGGCGGATCTGCGCCGAGCTGCTGGGCTTCTTCGCGGGCACCTACCGGCGCCTGTGGGATTTCCCCGCGCCCCCGGTGCACGACCCGGTCGCGGTCGCCCGGGTCATCGACCCGCAGCTGGTCACCTGCGTGGACGCGCACGTGGCCGTGGAACTCCACGGCCGCCACACGCGCGGGGCGACCGTGGTGGACCTGCACGGCACGCTGGGGCTGCCGGCGAACGCCCGGGTCGCCGTCGGGCTACGGGCGGACCTGTTCTGGGACCGGCTGCTGACGGCCGTGGCGGCACTGGGCGGCGGTGGCTCGGACCACGCGGATCAAGCGGATCAAGCGGGGCCGCCCGGGGCCACGTGAGGGGGAAGCCGGTGAGCGGCCACGCGCTCCTCGGCGGCGAGCAGGGCGCTGTGGGCGTTGCGCTGTCCCATCAGCACGCACAGCGTGTACGCGGCGTCGTCGAGCGCGGCGCGCAGCGCCGGTTCGTCGGGCGCGGCCAGCGTACGGCGGCGCAGGGCCCTCAGGTGGTTCAGGTGTCCGCGCAGGACGTCCGGGGCCGGGAGGAGCGTTCCCGGGGCGGGCGGTGAAGGGGGCTGCCGGCTCCGGGCGTGCCCGATTGCCGCGCGCAACGCCCGCTCGCAGTCCGGGTCCACGTCCGCGGGGCAGGCGCGCGTCGCGATGACGGTGCGCGCCATGAGCCGGAGCGTGACGCCCGCCGCGCGCGCCGCGTCGCCGAGGACACGCCGGGCACTCTCGGCCGTGCAGGGCACGAGGGCCATCACCATCCCGGTCGCGCCGGCGAGCGCGGCCTGGGCCGCGGCGCCGTCCGCCTCCGTGTCCGCGTGCGCGTCCGTTACGGCGGCTCCGCCTTCCGTGCGGCGGTGGCCCGCCGGGCTCTGCATCATCCGTCCGCTCCTCGGGTCTGCTCCGGGTGGATGCCGCTGTGTAGCACCTGCGCAGGAGCGGTCGGCGCGCACACGCGGGCGACGGGGAGCGGATCCCCCGATGTGGGGATTCCCGGAACCGCGCGTTGACTTCGACCGAGTCGCGCGAACGCTCCGCAGCGGCGGGCGTGCCGGTGCGGAGCGTGCCGCGCAGTGGGCGGTCGTCAGGCCCGCCCCCCGGCGCAGCACGGTCAGGGTCACCCGTCAGGGTTACAGGATCAGAGGCTCAGGGCGTCTTCCGCGTTGTCCATCCAGGGGGTCACGGAGTTCTTGGTGGAGGACACGTACAGGCCGGGGGTCGCCGCCTTGAGCGGGGTCTGTGCCAGATCCGACTCGGTGCTCATGGTCATGGCAATCGAGTCGACGGTCTTGCCGGTGCCGTCGGCGGCGCCGCCCATGAGACCGGCGTAGGCCGACTCGCCCGGGTCGAGCCGGATCGCGTCCTCGATGCCGGGGGCCTTGCCCCGCTCCGTGGCCTGCCCGTCCAGAGCGCCGAAGGTCACGACCGGGTGCCCGAGCGCCCTGCACGCCTTCGTCCCCTTGTTGGTGATCTTCAGCAGGTAGCTGCTGGTCGTGGGCTCCGCCAGGGTCGCGGTGAACGTCACGTCGTAGGTGCTGCACGGGAAGACGTCGAAGTCCGGATCGGCCGACGCGCTCGCGCCGGGGGAACCGGCGGACTTCGACGGCTTGGCCGGCGTCGCCGGCGGTGTCGCGGACTTCGACGGCGACGCGGAACCGGACGGGGACGCGCTCGTGGTCGCGCCGGCGGACGGCCCACCGGTGCCGGCCGCCGCGTCGTCCCCGGTGGGCCCGCAGGCGGTCAGTACCAGTGCCGACAGGGCGGTGAGGGCGACGGCGGTTCTGCGAACGATGCTCATGGTGTTCCCCCAGATGAGGTGCGGCGAGCGCGGGCTGGGCCGGGCCGGTACCGGCGGGCCTGGCACCAGGGTCCCGCCGAAGCTTCACAGCTTGGTGACGGGGCGTCGCCGAGTCCACCACGGTTGCCGGCGCGCCGCTCCCGCCTCACCTAACCTGAAAACGACCGCATATCACCACGAAGGGGACATGTCATGCCCTCACGCCTCAACCCGTACATCAACTTCGACGGCGACGCCCGGCAGGCCATGGAGTTCTACAAGGAGGTCTTCGGCGGCACGCTGTCGCTGAACACGTACGGCGACTTCGGCGGCGCGGACGCCGGCGACGACGCTGCCGTCGCCGCCGCCGACAAGATCATGCACGGCATGCTGGAGACCGCCGGCGGCTTCACGCTCATGGGCGCCGACAACCCTCCCGGGAGGCAGCACGACCCCGGCAACAACATCTCGGTGAGCGTGAGCGGGGAGGACGCCGCCGAGCTGCGCGGCTACTGGGACCGCCTCTCCGGTGGTGGCACGGTCTCGGTGCCGCTGGAGAAGCAGATGTGGGGCGACGTCTTCGGCATGTGCACGGACCGGTTCGGCATCACCTGGCTCGTCAACATCAGCACGCCCGAGGGCTGACCCGGCCGCCGCGCCATCGTCCACGGTGGCGATGCGGCCGTCCCCGTTTCGACACCGCGGCAGCTGCCTCCCCGGCGGGACTCCAGCATGATCGATACTTCGCACCCTTCGACCACAGGAGTCCAGCCCCATGTCCGACATCACCGTGCGCGCCGTACGGCCCGGGGACTTCGCGCAGTGGCGCACCCTGTACCGCGGCTACGCCGACTTCTACGAGGTGGAGCAGACCGAGGAGGCGGCGGCCACGGCCTGGTCGTGGGTGGCCGACCCGGCCCACGAGGTCAGCGCCCTGGTGGCCGAGGACACCGCGGGCCGGCTCCTCGGCCTGGCCCACTTCCGCCCCTTCGCCCGGCCCCTCTCGGCGACGGTCGGCTGCTTCCTCGACGACCTGTTCGTGGCGCCGGAACACCGCGGCTCGGGCGCCGCCGACCTGCTGCTGGGCGCGCTGCGCGAGCTCGCGGCCGAACGGGGCTGGAGTGTGGTCCGCTGGATCACCGCGGACGACAACCACCGGGCGAGGGCCAAGTACGACCAGGTGGCCACGCGCACCATGTGGGTCACCTACGACATGCCCCCGGCCCGCCCCTGACCGTGAGGCAGGCTTCGAGGGCGCGGCCGGGATCACCGGCCGGTCCGTGGGAACCATGCTCGCCCCGAGACGGTCCACGAGGTGGGCCGAGGCGTCGAAGAACCGTCCCGGAGGGCAGCGGCTGACGGCGGGGCAGACCTCGTTGACACGTCGATCCCCGCGTCGTGGCCGTCGGTGGTCCGGAAAAACAGCGCGCCGTCACGGAAGTCGGCGTCCGCGGCGACAACGTACGGCCCCAGGAGCTTCCGCATCCGCTCCGTCACCCCGCCCGGCCGGAGTTGACGGAAGATCACACTCGACGGAAGGGAAGGGATGCCGAACTTCACCGTGCACCACCACACACCCGCCGATCCCGCGGGCGGCGCCTCATGACCATCGACCTGCTCGTGATCTGCACGACCCGGCTGGAGGAGTGCCGCGCGTTCTATGCCGGCCTCGGCCTGGACCTCGTACCGGAGAAGCACGGCGACGGGCCGGACCACTACGCGGCGGCCTTCGCCGACGGAGGCGTGCTGGAGCTCTACCCGGCCACGCGCCGCCCGGAGACCGGCTACCTGCGCCTCGGCCTGACGGCGCCGGCGCGCGACACGGAGGGCCGGACGCCCGGTCGGCACACACTGACCGACCCCGACGGCCGCACGGTGGTACTGACCGTCCCCGAGCCGACCCGATAGGCGCTCGCACGCCTGCCTCCGGGACTGCGCGCGTCACAGCTGCGTCACAGGGCACACTCTCCGCGGTGCCCGGCGCCACCATGTCCGGATGCGCACACCCCAGATCGCCACGCTGCTGGCCTCCGTCGCACTCCTCGCCGTCACCGGCTGCACCAGCGAGCCCGAGAGCGACGCCGAACCCACGCCCGTCGCCACCACGCCGACGGCCTCGCCCACCACCACCGGCGCAGCGGACGCCGCCGGCGTACCGCCCGAGCCCACGGGCGACAAGCGCGTCATCTACCTCGCCACCCTCAACGGCATAGACCCCGAGATCGTGAACGGCAACGACGACAAGGCCATCAGCCGCGGACGCGACCAGTGCGCCGCCATGAAGGACGAGAAGGACCCCACCAGGCGCGTTGCCCAGGTCGAGCAGCGCTTCATCGGCCCCGACCACCCCAATGGCTTCGGCCCGACCAAGAGCGCACTCATCCTCGCCACCGTCCAGGCCAACATCTGCCCCACCTACTGACGGAAACGCCACCGGGGCTCCCGGTCCGCCGTCGTGACGACGGCGGACCGGGCCGGTCTCCGCAGTCCCGCTCAGCCCACCGCCCGCTTCACGAGCCCGGCGATCCGCTCCTCAACCTCGGGCGTCACCTCGGTCAGGGCGAAGCCGGCCGCCCACATCGTGTCCTCGTCCAGCTTCGCCAGGTCACTGAACCCGAGGGTCGCGTAACGGGCCTTGAACTTCTCCGCGCTCTGGAAGAAGACCACGACCTTCCCGTCCAGGGCGTAGGACGGCATCCCGTACCAGAGCTTCGGCGCGAGCGACGGGGCGCAGGCCGTGACGACGGCGTGGACGCGCTCGGCCATGATCCGGTCGGAGTCCTGCATCTCGGCGATCTTCGCGAGCACGTCCTGCTCGGCGGCCGCCGCCTTGTCCGCGCGCGAACTGCGGCGCGCCGCCGTCTTCAGCTCTTGGGCGTGGTCCTTCATCGCGGCCCGCTCCTCGGCCGTGAATCCCTCGTGCTTGGCGCTATCCGTGCTGCTCATGACTGATCTCCCCCTTGAGGACCTCGCATGTGCGGGACTTGAGGGGACCTTATCCCGGCGCACCGACATCGGCCCGGGCAAACGAACAAAGCCACCGGCAAGTACGGCATTTGCCAGGTCAGTCCTGGGGCTCAGGCTCACTTGCCGTCTTTTCCGACTGATACATTCCGCAGGCGCAATCCGCACACCCCTCACGACGTCACCGGGCATCTGAGGGCGGATCAGGTGGTGGCGAGGGAGATCTCGGTCGACTTGATCAGGGCCACGACGGGCGAGCCGGCGGCCAGGCCCAGCGCCTCGACGGCGTCGGCGGTGACGGTGCCTGCGATCTGGTTGCGGATGCTGAGACTCATGAAGGTTCGACCTCTTGTGTGAACACCGTGCACGGCCCGAACGGACCGCGCGTCCTCGACAGTAGGGGGCCGGGCCGGCCCCCGCTCCGGGTCCCTCTCGTCCGCCGGCCACAACCACCCTCCTGGCTGGCACCTGCCGCTGTCGCGCGTCGCGGTGCCCGTCGTGCGGCCCGGTGCTTCACTGGGGACCATGCCCTTCGCGCACTACGGGGTCCTCTCCGGGACCCTGCACCAGCACTTCCGGGACACCCCCGACACGGAGGGGGCGTGGTTCCACGTCAATCTCCGGGTCGACACGCCGGACGGCCGCTACAAGTGCGCCGTCGACGTGGACAGTCACCAATCGGCGACCGGTGTGCAGTGGAAGGTGTTCACGGTGGACGCCTCCGCGCTCGGCCCGGTGGCCGCGGCGGCCCCCGGGTACCACGAGCTGGCCCGTACCGCCGGGTCCGGCGCCCTCGACTACATCCGGCATCCGGGGCTGCGGGGCGGGCCGGTCTGGCCCTCGTGGCTGCCCGACCGGGTGCGGGAGCTGCTCGAACGGCTGGTGAAGACCTCCCGGCCGTGGTCGTCGGGGACCAATCTCGACGCCGCGCTGGCCTTCGAGCCGATGCTGGTCGTCGGCCGTCCGGTGCTGGTCTTCGGGGAGCCCTTCGACACCGGTCTGGGAGTGCACAACATCCACCAGAACCAGGGCGACCCGTTCGGCAGCCCGTGGTGGCCCGAGAACGGCGTCTGGCAGGACGGGGCGACGCTGACCCGCCGCCCCGACGGCCGGTACGACGTGTTCCTGAACAAGTTCTCCACCCAGAAGGACCACACCGACGCCGACGGACACCCTGTGTAGCCGCCGCTATCCCGGCATGGTCGGCGCCGTGTCCTGGCCTCGCCCCGCAGCACACGCCCCGTCACCCGGAGGAAAGCCTCGATGGCCTCGGCACCCCAGAAGATCACCACGTTCCTGATGTTCGAGGGCAGGGCGGAGGAGGCGCTGACCTTCTACTCCTCCCTGTTCGACGACTCCGAGGTCATCGACATCACCCGCTACGGCGCCGACGGTCCCGGCGAGGAGGGCACCGTGCTGCGCGCCACGTTCTCGCTCGCCGGACAGCGGTTCATGTGCATCGACAGTTACGTCAAGCACGAGTTCGGCTTCACCCCGGCGGTCTCGCTCTTCGTGGAGTGCGGGTCCCCGGCCGAGCTCGACCGCCTCTACGCGGCCCTCGCCGACGGGGGCAAGGAGCTGATGCCCGTGGGCTCGTACGGCTTCAGCGCCCGGTTCGGCTGGGTGAACGACCGCTTCGGCGTGTCCTGGCAGCTGAACCTCCAGGACCTGCCTGCCTGAGGCACCTCAGCTCAGGGCCGGTGTGAGGGCGACCGCCAGCGCGGCCCCCGCGAGGGCCGCGGCGGCGAGGCTCGCCGAGCGCCTCGGCGTACGGGCGAACCGCTCCGCGGTGACGATGCCGGTGAGTGCCGCCATCCAGCCGAGCATGCCCGGACCCCCGCCGGCGACGGCCATCACCAGCATCAGCGCCCAGCACGACCGCAGACAGGCGCCGCCGTGGCGCAGCCCGAAGCGGCCGGTGCCCGCCAGGGCGGGCAGGCCGCTGAGCGGCAGCGGGGAGGAGCGGTGGCAGTCGCGCAGGGCGCGGCGCTTGTGGACCGTCAGCTGCCAGCCGGACGCGAGCGCGAGCGCGCAGGCCAGGACGGCGTCGGCGGGCAGCCGCGACCACAGCGGGGCGAGCGCGAGGAGCAGCGCGCCGTAGCCGGTCCACACCGCCAGGTAGACGGCGGCGAAGCCGGCCATCGCGCGCTGCCGGCGCCTCCGCAGGCTGTTCGCGCCCACGTGGGCGAGCGCCGGGAGCGTCGCGGGCAGCATCATCGCGACGCACATCAGCGCCCACATCGGCAGGCCGCCGAAGACTCCGGGGCCGGGCACCGCGTGGGGTGCGTGGGCCGCGTGCGACGGTGCCGTGTGGTGGTGCGGCGCATCGCCCGCCGCCCCCGCCCCGGTCACGGTCAGCGCGATCACGGCGATCCAGGCGGCGACGGCTGCCAGTTCGAAGGGGAGGCAGAGGCGCGGCCGTGGCCGGCGCGGCGCGGGCGCCGTCCGCGGGGGCCGCGCCCGCACCTCGCCCAGCGGCGCCATCAGGTGTAGCTGAGGCTGACGCGCCCGATCTCGACCGGCGGGTCCTCGCCCTCCGCGTCCGCGGCGTCCCCCCGTCCGAGCGGACGGAACGTCACGTTCAGACGGGCCTCGTCCCAGGCCCCGTCCGCCTGGAGCCTGCGCACGAGCGGAGTGATCTCGACGCTCACCCGCAGGCCGTGGGGGTGCTCGTCGCCCCGGGGGTCCTGGGCCCGCTCGATGCCGAAGAACGACAGGTTGCCGACGCGGTGTCCCTCCGCCTGTTCGCGCGAGGCGCCTTCGGGCAGGTTGACGTAGATGCCGTAGACCGTGTCGGGGTTGCTTTCGCCTTCGATGTCCTCGACGTTGAGGTACACGCGTCGGTCGTTGTCGGGGGCGGCGACGCCGAGTGCCGCGCCGAGGGGTCCGGTGGTCCGCCGGTCGATCGGTACGGCGATGCTCGCCGTGCGGCCGACGAGCAGCACGGGCCGCTCCGACGAACCGGCCATCTCGCGCCGCCTGGGCGGGGTCGGCCCCGAGTCGACGGGACCGCTCGGCATCTGGGGCACGGGGGACCTCGTCATGGACGGCGGGAGCGGCACCGGAGGGGAGATCGGCACGGGCTGCTCGTACGTGTAGCCCAGCCGGCCGGCGATGTCGAGGATGTCGGAGGCCGCCAGGCTCTGCTGGCTGCCGTCCGCGTCGAAGAACTTGTACTCCTGGGTGATCCAGCGCGGATCGTCGGGATGGTCGTGCCCCGTACGGCTCGACCAGAGGAACCACAGGCGATCGATGTTGGCGTGGTGGAGCCAGAAGACGGGATCCAGCGCGGCCGTGCCGGTCCTGCCCATCCAGCGGCCGATGTGGCTGTGCACGGCGTTGTGCGGGGTGTCCTCCAGGGCGCCCTTGCGGTTCCAGAAGGTGCTGCCGTTCGGCGTGATGCCCCCGCCGAACTCGGCTTCGCCGACGAACCGGGTGCGCCCCATCGCGTAGGCCGCGGAGGTGATCTCGAAGGGCAGGGGTTCCCCCTGGTTGATCCCGTTCGCCCGCTCGGCGAACAGCGGGTTGGCGCCGCCCTCCTCGTCGCGGAAGGCCGGGGGGATGCGGGCCTGCTCCCGGTCGGCGTCGTAGTCCCAGAACGGCAGCGCCCAGTCGGCCGGGCCGCCCAGTTGCACGACGGTGGCGCGGACGATCCGCTCGAAGTACCAGAGGTACATGCGGTGCCAGGCGAGGAAGTACCACGAGCCGTGCTTGCAGCCGTTCCACAGGGGCCTCGTGGGGGTCGTGTCCGTCCCGTGGACGGCCGCCTGGTAGGTCCAGCCGGTGGGGTCGTCGGGGTCCCGTGCCTTCATCTCGGCGACGGCCGCCGCGTAGTGGGCGAGCGTCAGGTCGTCGGCCGGCAGGGTCCACACGTTCCTGCGCACGTGCGCCACCTGCTGAGGGCTGCCCATCGCGTCCACCTTCCGCCAGAACCCGGATGAACCTCAAGAAACCCGTAGGAAACCTACCGAATGGGCATGCCGGGATCGGACCGGCACGCGGACGGCAGGCCCGAAAGGGCACCCGCGCGCGGCCCGGCGCAATCGGTTCGGGCCAGCGGGAACCCCGGACGCCCCGCGTCCGACTACTGGCACGTGGGAGGCGGAGCCGCGCCGTCCCGCGCAGTCGAAGACGATCGAGGGGCGTGTGATGGGCGGGTTGGACGTACGCATGCGGGGGGTCGTCTGCCGGCACGGCCGGGTGGAGGCCGTCGCCGACGTGGACCTGGAGATCGCCGCCGGTGAGCGTGTGGCGCTGACCGGGACCAACGGCTCGGGCAAGTCCACCCTCCTGCGCGCCGTCCTCGGTCTGCACCGCCAGATGGCGGGCTCGATCCTGGTCGGCGGCCGGGAGGGCCGCTCCCCCGCCGAGTGGGCGTGGCGGCGCCGGGCCTGCGCCTGGATCCCGCAGAAGCCCGCCGCCGGGCGGTTCCCCCTGCTCGGCAGTGAGCTGCTGGCCGGCAGCCACGCCCCGGCGGAAGCGGCCGAGGCGGCGGACCGGCTCGGGGTGGGCGCGCTGACCGGGAGGCCCCTGCACACCCTCTCCGGCGGTCAGCTGCAACGCATGTACCTGGCCCGGGCGATCGGGTGCGTGGCGGCGGGCGCCGAGCTGCTCCTGGCGGACGAGCCGACGGCCGCCCTCGACTTCGACGGGCAGGCGCAGGCCGCGGACGTGCTCACCGCCCTGCCGGTGACGCTGATCGTGGTGACGCACGACCGGGCCCTTGCGGACCGCTGCGACCGCGTACTGGAGATGGCCGCGGGCCGGTTGCGGGTGGTCCGGTGACCACCCTGGCCACCGCGGACCTCGGTGAACTGCTGCAGCTGCTGCCCGTTCAACGGGCGGGAGCGGCACTTCTGCTGGCCGCCGTCGGACTGCCGGTCATCGGTGTCGTCATCGTCGGGCTCGACATCATGCCGGTGCGGTTCGCGATGATGCACGTGGCCCTGCTGGGCATCGCCGTGGGCCTGCTCACCGGACTCGACCCCGTGCTGTGCGCGCTGGTGGCGTGCGCGCTGGCCGGCGCGGGCGTGGCCCCGCTCGCCCGTACCCCGGACGGCCTCTCGGGGGCGATGGGGCTGCTGATGAGCCTGGCCATCGCGGCGGCGCTGCTGCTGCTGGCCGTGGCGGGGGTCAACGCCTCCGGCGCCTTCGCCCTGCTGTGGGGGTCGATCCTGTCCGTCGGCACGCCCGACCTCGTCGTCCTCGGCGTCCTCGCCGTCGCCGTGCCCGGCCTGTTCTGGTGGCGGCGGCGCGAGATCGGGCTGCTGCTGTACGACCGCGAACTCGCCCTGTGCTCCGGCGTCCCCGTGCGGGTGCTGACGGCCGTGCTCCTGGTCCTGGTCGCCGTCGCGGTCGCCGGGGCCATCAAACTCACCGGCGCGCTGCTCGTCGACGCGCTGACGCTGCTGCCCGCACTCGCCGCGCGCCGCCTGGGCAGTTCGCTGAAGTCGATCACCCTGTGGGCGGTCGGCATCGGCGTCGCGGTGAACCTGACGGGGTTCCTGCTGGCCCTGTGGCTGGACTGGCCGCCCGGCCCGGTCCTCGTCCTGACCGCGGGGGCACTGGTCCTCGCGGTGCATTTCATACCCGAACGGAGAATCAGCTCATGGCGCGCACCCGCGTCCGCATCCCTGCCGTCCTCGCACTGAGCGCGGCCCTCTTCCTGACCGCCGGCTGCGGGAACGACACCTCGTCCACGTCCGGCGAAGGACCGGAGCTGCCGCGCACCGGGAAGCCGACCGTGGTCGTGACGACCACGTGGGAGGGCGCCTTCGCGAAGGCCGCCGGCGCGGAGGACATCCAGGTCATCGTGCCGCAGTCCGTCCACCACGCCCCCGACTACGACCCCAAGCCCTCGGACCTCGCCGCCGTGGCCAAGGCCGACTTCGTGCTGTACGCGCCGTTCGAGCCGTATGCCGCCAAGATCAAGGAGGCGGCGGGGTCCAAGGCGAAGCTCGTCGAGGTGGAGCTCGACAACGACCCCGACAAGGTGTCCGCCGAAGTGGGCCGCCTGGCGGGGCTGTTCGGCACGGCGGATGCCGCCGCGCAGTGGAAGACCGGCTTCGACGCCGAGTACACGAAGCTGAACAAGGAGCTGCAAGCCGGATGGCCGGGCGGCCGCAGCCCGTCCGCCGTGACGCAGGTCTTCACGGCGTGGTCGGCGAAGCTCGCGGGCGCGACCACGGTGGGCACGTACGGGCCGGAGGCCGTGACCCCGGCTCAGCTCGCCGAACTCGCGGCGAAGAAGCCGTCACTGGTGCTGGACAACGCACACATGTCCACCGGCGCGGTGCTGCCGGACTCCGGTGCCAAGCAGGTGAAGATCGTCAACTATCCGGGGGACGACCTCGATCTGCTGCCGGTCTACCGCAACGCCGCGGCGGAACTGAAGAAGGCCATGGGTTCCTCCTGACCCCACGGGCCCGGACCCGGGCGACTCGTTCGCCGGGTCCGTCGACTGCCGGGGCGAGCTGGTGCTCCCTGCGCGACGCGGCCGGGAACGGACGGTGTGGGAGGGCGCGGCGCCGCCGAAGACCTTCGAGCGGGCGAGGGCGCAGCTGCTCTGTGACGCCGGCCGGTACGTGGTCCACGGCCCCGCGTGGGAAGGGGACACTGTGACCGTCGCCCGGAAGATCGGGACCGTGGGCCGCAGCCCTTCCTCCCCGGCGCCACGGCCCCTACGACCGCGACGGGCTGGACGAGGACGACGAGGACGACGAGGAACACCTGGGCCGGGGCGCGGTGCGGCCGGCCGCGGGCGTCATGGAGGCGGAGGCGCCGGCCGAGCAACCCTTCCTCCAGGACTGGACCCACGCACGCTTCGAAGGAGCCCTACGGCGCCCTCGCGCAGCGCCTGCGCGCCGGCTTCGGCCCTGCGCTGCTCCGAGAGGAGCGGGCCGTGTCCCTGCGCTGCGGCGACGGCGCCGTGGAGATCGAGATCCGGCCGGCCGCCCTCGACGCCCATCCGGCGGCGGACCGCCGCCGGATGGGCGACCCGCCTGAGCGTGTGCACCAGGCGCCGCCGGCCAGGCGGGACTTTGACGACACGACCTAGACGAGGGCGCCGCTCTCGGTCAGGCGCTTGCGGAGGGCCGCGCGGTCGGGTTTGCCGGCCGCGGTCAGGGGGAGTTCCGGGACGACGAGCAGCCGCTCGGGGTGTTTGCGCCGCTCCAGGCCGCGCCCCGTGAGGTGTTCGCCGAGGGAGGCGAGGGTGGGGGCGTGTGCCCCGCGGGCCACGACGCAGGCCGCGAGCCGCTCCCCCATCAGCGGATCGGGGACGCCGACACAGGCCACGTCCCGGACCTGGGGGTGCGCGGTGAGTTCGCGCTCCACCTCGGCGGGGCTGATGTTGGCTCCGCCGCGGATGACGATGTCCTTCAGGCGGCCGACGACGTGCAGGACGCCGTCGGCGTCGAGGTGGCCGAGGTCACCGGTGCGGACCCAGCCGTCGGGCGTGCGATAGCGGGCGTCCAGCTCGGGGGCGCCGACGTAGCACAGCGGGGTCATCGGGCCGCGCGAGAGGATCTCTCCGAGGGCGCCGTCGGGGAGCGGCGCGTGCGTCTCGGGGTCGGCGATGCGGATCTCGGCGACCCGGGGGTCGGGGTGGCCGGCGACGACACCCGAGCCGTCGGTGGGCGGCACCGTACTGCCCAGTCCGGTGTGGCAGTTGACGCCGTCGGCGGAGCCGTAGAGGTTGACGACGGGGCAGCCGAAGGCCTGCGCGGCGGCGGCCGCCGTGGTCTCGTCGAGCGGCGCGCCGCCGAGGACCAGCGCGGTGGGCGACGGCAGTTCTCCGCCCGTCCCGTCGAGGCGTTCGAGCATCATGCGGATCATGGTGGGCACGCCGAGGACGTGCGTCGGCCGGTGTTCGCGCACCGCGGCCAGCGCGGCGTCCGCGGTGAAGTGGTCGAGCAGCACGAGGGTGCCGCCGTGCCGGGCGAGGGTGACGGCGGTGCCGTTGGATCCGAAGGCGGAGGCGAGCGGGACGAGGAAGAGACAGCGCGGCGGGGTGCCGTCGGGGATGAGGGAGGCCAGGAAGTTGCCGCGGCCGCCGGCCAGCGCGTTGTGCGAGTAGGCGACCATCTTGGGCTCGGCCTCGGAACCGGACGAGACGAGGATGCGCGCGGCGCTGTCGGGGTCCGGGCGGGCGGGGACGAAGCCCCCGGGGTCGCTGCGCAGCAGCTGCGTCAGCGGAATCGTTCCATCAGGGATGGTGCCCGGCCGGCCCGCGGCTATGACGTGCCGCAGGCGCGGCAGTGCCCCGGCCAAGGTGCGCAGGTCGGCCGCGGGCCGCAACGCGCGGTGCTCGGTCGCCGCGATAACGGCGACGGCCTCGGCGCGGCGCAGCAGGCACTCGGCCTCCAGCACGCCCCGGCCCACGGGGAACGGCAGCGGGACCGCTCCGAGGGCGGCCAGCGCCAGGTCGGCGATGACGGCGGCCCGGCCGTCGGGCAGTTGTACGCCGACCACGTCGCCCGGGCCGATCCCGAGGTCCCTCAGGCCCGTGGCCAGACATCGGACCTTGCGGTCGAGGGCGGTGTAGCAGAGCTTGCCCTTGGCGTCGACGACGG
Organism: Streptomyces virginiae; assembly: GCF_040638905.1. Classification (GTDB taxonomy): domain Bacteria; phylum Actinomycetota; class Actinomycetes; order Streptomycetales; family Streptomycetaceae; genus Streptomyces; species Streptomyces virginiae_B. The sequence continues at coordinate 431,443 of NZ_JBEZYV010000001.1, forward strand.
CGGTGCGGTGCAGGTCTGCGATCTGGCGTGCGCGGAAGAGGCTGTAGAGGTCGAGGTCGGGGCAGGTGCCGTCGACCACCCAGGCGCGGCGGAGTTCGGCGGGCAGCAGGTCACGCAGTACGAGCCTGTCGGCGGTCATACGAAGCTCCAGGGGTCGGGGACTGCGGGGGCGCCGTGCGCGTCGCGGCTGATCGATCCGGCGAATCGCGGGTCGTGGTGCAGGTCGGACAGCTCGGTGGTGACGGCGGTCGCGGTCAGGCCGTGCCCGCGCAGCCGGGACAGGGCCTCGGCCGTGGGCAGGGCGCGCAGGTCGTGGCCGGCGGCGGCCCGGGCATCGGCGTCCGCGGGTGCGATCCAGCCGTCGGCCGTGGCCAGCGGGTACCGGAACCCGGCCGGCCGGCGGGGGTTGTGCCCGCGGGCCGCCCGGCGCAGGGCGGGGCCGGTCAGCGTGTCGGCCGCGCCGAGCAGGGAGGAGTCGACCCGTACGCCGAGGCCGGTGCGTTCGCGCAGGAGCAGGCCGGCGAGGACGGCCTCGGCGCCCAGCAGTCCGCCCAGGACGTCGAGCAGGGTCATCAGCGAGGGCGCGGGCATCTCACCGTCGGGGCGGGCGGCCTCGCCGACCCCCGTACGGGCCTGGACCATGAAGTCCGTTCCCATGGGGGCGTCGTCGAGCCGGCCGGCCCAGCCGCTGGTGTACGCGTGGACGAGCGCGGGGTTGACCCGTGCGAGGTCGTCGGCGTCGAGGCCGAGGGCGGCGGCCTTGCCCGGCGCCCAGTTGTGGAGGAAGACGTCGGCGTGCGCGGCCATGTCCCGCAGCCGCCCCCGGTCCGCCTCCGCCTTGATGTCGATCTCGACGGCCCGCTTGCCGCGGTTGAGGGCGAGCCAGCGGGCGGAGATCCCGGAACAGGCGGGGGGCATGCCGCGCAGCGGGTCGCCGCCCGGCGGTTCGATGCGGATCACGTCGGCGCCGAGCAGCCCGAGCAGGTGCGCGGCGAGCGGCGCCTGGATACGGCGGCCGGCCTCCAGCACGGTCAGCCCGGCCAGGGGTCCGGCGGACTCCCGGCGGGGACCGGCCGGCAGCGGTGCCGGCCCGCCGGCGCCACCCGCGGCTCGGACGCCCCCGGCGCTCCCGGCGGCCCGGGCCGTCGACGGCGTGAGGAACCACGGGGCGGCGCCGTCGTGCTCGGCGGCTCGGTCCGCGAGGGAGCGCAGCGCGCACACTTCGGCACCGGAGGCGGCCGCGGCCCGGCGGATCCGGTCCCAGCCGTGGGACCGAGCCGTGGTGTGGAGGGCTGCCGGCAGGGGGGCGCAGGCGGTGGCGTAGCGGAACTGGAAGGGCCGCCAGCCGGTGCGGAGGGCGTCCGCAGGTGCCTCCAGCGCCTTCCAGAAGGCGGCCCAGGCTCCCGGATCGAGCGTCTCCAGTTCGAAGACGACCCCGTCGGCGGAGGTGAACGGCGGTCCCCCGGCGGCGATTTCGGCCGCCTCGCCCTCGTCGGCGCCGGCGGCCGCGAGGTACTGGGACACGGCGAGCAGTCCGGCCCGGTCCGCCCCGGTGGTGACCGGCGCGGGTGCCGCGCCTCGGGCCTGGCCCACGAGGTTCGCGAGCAGTCCCTGGACCGCGAGGACGGCGGTGGCCGTGGCGGCGTAGTCGACGGCCAGCCCGCGCGGGGTGCCGTCGCGCCGTCCGTGCACGGCCATGATGCCGGTGGCGGCCTGCACCGTGACCTCATCGGCGAGCCCGCTCGCGGGATCCGCCCAGGTGGCGGCCGCGTGCGCCGGTGCGAAGTCGCCGCCGGTGAGCGTGGTGCCGACGGCGGGCGCGTCCACGTGGACGGGGCGGTCCGCCCGTGCGCCGAGCAGCCGCAGGTGGTCGGTGACGACGCTCGTGATCTGCGGCGGGCCCGAGGCGTCGAAGCGCAGTGTGTCGAGCGGCCGGACCGTCTGCGTGGTTGCCGGTGACGCCATGCCTCTCCTCTCCTGGCGCGGCGGTGGCCGCGGCCGGGGTCTTGCGGGATCCGGGAACCCGGGAGCCTGCGCACCCGACCAGTTCCACGAACAGACAGTCGGTCGGCCGTTCGTGCGAGTTCCCGCGAGTTCGCGGGGGTTGCCGAAACTTTCCGGCGGACCGCACGCGTCCCGGAAGTTCCCGGGAAAGAGGAGGCGAATAGTGGAAGATCTCCGTACGGACGGTGGCGGAGCCGCACGACAGGATGCGGACGCGGTCGCGCCCGGGGAACGGATCGCCCGGTTCGTCCGGGACCGGGTGTTCCCCCGGGAGTCCGTGCTGGACGGGGGTGGGCCCGCGGCCGCCGAGGCGCTGGCCGTACTGCGCGCCGAGGCCCGGGCCGAGGGGCTCTGGGCACTGCCGCTCCCCGCCGAACTGGGCGGTGGCGGGCTGTCCTTCGCCGCGTACGCCGAGCTGGCCGAGGCCGAGGGGGCCAGCGACCACGGTCCTGCCGCGCTGGGATCCGCCCCGCTGCTCGACGTGCGGATGCTGGCCCGGCACGGGCGGCCCGGTGTCCGCGAGGCGTACCTGAAGCGGCTGGTCGCCGGCGGGATCCGCACCTGCTACGCGATGACCGAGCCGGGGGTGCCCGGTACCGCCCCGTTCCGGACCGCCACCCGCGCCGAGCGGCTTGCGGACGGCGGCTGGCGGGTCACCGGCCGCAAGTGGTTCACCTCGGGGGCCGCGGGCGCCGACCTGGTGACCGTCATGGTCCGTACCTCCGGTGCGGACGGGGACCGCGAGGGGCTGTCCCTGCTGCTCGTACCCACCGGCTCCGCCGGCTTCCGCGTGGTGCGCGAACTACCCGTGCTGGGAGTGGCGGGCCAGTACGAGATAGCCCTGGACGGGGTGCGCGTCCCGGCCGACCACCTCCTCGGCGAGCCCGGCGAGGCCTTGGCCATCGCCGGTGAGCGGCTCCTGCTCGGCCGTACGCTGCGCTGCCTGCGCTGGCTCGGCCAGGCCCAACGGGCCTTCGACCTGATGTGTGAGCGGGCCGCCACGCACGGCGGATCGCGCGGGCCGCTCGCCGACCAGCAGCTGGTGCAGGCCCATGTCTTCGACGCCCTGCTGGCCCTGCGCACCACGCGTCCCCTCGTCCGGGAGGCTGTGGCGCTCATCGCCGCCGGGCAGGACGCGCGTACGGAGGTGGGGCTCGCCAAGGTCGCCGCCGCGCGCATGCTCCAGCAGGTCGCGGACTGCGCGATCCAGGTACACGGCGCCGCTGGACTCGGCCCGGACACCCCGCTCCCGGGCCTGTTCCGCACCGGGCGCGCCGCCCGCATCCTCGACGGACCGGACGAACTCCACATCACCTCGGTGGCGCGCCGCGTCCTGCGCGGCTACGGCTGCGCGTAGCAGCGGCCGGCCGGACGGCGGTGTCAGTCCGCTGAAGTATTCTTCCGGCCACCGCACACCGACTCGGAGGACCGAGAGAATTGACCGGCATGTCTGCCTTCCCGCTGCCCTTCACCGCTTCGCGTTCCATATCGTTCGCCACACCCCGAACACTGCGGGAACTCCAGATGATGCAGTGCAGCGCGCTCATCCGGGCGAAGCCCGGGTGGTTCGAGAAGATGAACGACGCCGGCATCGTCGCCAGGTGGACGCGGGAAGCGGTCGCCCAAGGCCTCACCGAGGCGCAGGTCCGCTACGTGCTGGACGAACTCCGGCACTACGCAGCGCTCCGGGACGGGCGAACGGGCGTCGAGGTGTCCGCCGTCGACGGGGTCTGGCAGTCGGACACACTCGTCGACGACACGCTCAGGTCCCGGCTGCGCGAGGCGGTCCGGGTGCTGGAGGAGGTCCCGGAAGCGGAGAAGGACTGGCATCCCGGATCCGACGGCCAGGTGCTGGACCTGGTCCATCCCTCACTGTTCTGCCTGGTGCGGGAGGCGAGCGGGGCTCCCGAGAGTGCTTGGCAGAACCCGTCGGACCGCTACTCGAAGTACGAGTTCTCGGAGAGGTTCCAGTGGCTGCCCACGGACGTCGACGTCAGTGACGGCGGCGATGTGGCCTTCCGTTCGTACGTCAACAACGTCCACCCCGAGACCCATGCCGACCTCGTCTCGGTCCTCCCCGACGTGTTCGCGCGCATGCTCCCGCTGCTGGAGAACGTGCTCACGGACCTTCGGCACCCGCGGCCCCTGCGGATCGCGGCCGATCCCTACGGGTGGTACGACTCGGAGCCGGAGTACCCGCACCAGTCCTCCTACAGTGACGACGCGGCCTACCAGGAAGCCCGCAGCGTGTGGGAAGAGGCCTACGAGCAGTGGTGGGAGAACCGCCGGCCGGTCGTCCCGGACGCCCCCGCCTTCACCGCGCCCGAGCTGCCCGGGGAATCCGCCCGGGTCGATCTGCGCGGACGCGGTCTCCAGGTCATCGTCAAGCTCGCCACCATTCACCTCACCCCGGACAAGCCCGAGTACTCCGGCGGCTCCTGGCACGTCGAGGGGATGCTGAACGAGCGGATCGTCTCGACCGCCCTCTACTACTGGGACAGCGAGAACATCACCGAGAGCCGGCTGGGCTTCCGGGCGGCCCTCGACGACCCGCACTACGAACAGAACGACGACAACGGCCTGCGCGAGGTCTACGGCCTGGAGGACGAAGACGCGCTGAACCAGATGCTGGGATCGACGTCGACCCCGGCGGGCCGCTGCCTGGCGTTCCCGAACATCCTGCAACACCGCGTCGACTCGTTCCGCCTCGCGGATCCCACCCGCCCGGGACACCGCAAGATCCTCGCGTTCTTCCTGGTCGACCCGTCGCAGAGGATCGTGTCGACGTCCGATGTACCGCCGCAGCAGCCCTGGTCCGAGACCTCGACGATGACCCTGGAACAGGCCAAGGACTACCGCGAACAGCTCATGCAGGAACGCAAGTTCTTCGTCGACGAGCACAACGAACAGCTCTTCGAAAGGGAGTTCTCCCTCTGCGAGCACTGAGGGGGCCGTGCCAGGCCCCGCCGGCCGGGCGGGACGTTGACGACACGACCTAGTGCTGTGACCGCATAGGTTCGCCGGGTTGCTCGTTGTGCTGGTTGGAAGTGATGTCGCTTCCAACCAGCAGGGGAGGCGGGATGGCACCACCGGTCAGGGTCCGGAAGCTGACGGAGCGGGAGGGGCAGAGGCACCCGCCGCCCGAACCCGGGCGGGCCGGCCTCCCAGGCCCTCGTCAGCCCTCGTCCGGGCAGGTCCGGTTCCCGGCCGGCAGCTGCCCGTCGAGCAGGAAGTGGTTCACGTAGCCGCGCACGCAGGACGAGAACAGATAACCGGTGTGTCCCTCGCCCTCGTATGGAGGACCACTCCCGATCCGAGCCGTTCGGCGGTCTGCTTCGTCCACTCGTACGGGGTGGCCGGGTCGCCGCGGGTGCCGACCAGCAGCATCGGCGGGGCGCCCGGGTGGTCGATCTTCCGGATGAAATCGGTGCCGGCGGGGCTGCCGTAGCAGGTGAGCGCCAGCGCAGCTCGACCTCGCTCTTCGTCGCCCACCTGCGGATTCGCCAGTTCAGGTGGGCGGAGAGGTTGTCCAGGACCACGTAGATCGGGGCGCCGTCCGGACGGGCAGCGCGGATCGATCGCAGGGCGGCCCAGGTGTGGTCGATGCCCTTGCGGCGCCGGTTGACACCCCACACCTTGTCGTCACCGACCGAGTAGAGCCGTGGAAGTAGGTGATGCCGTGGGTGCGGCGGTAGGTGGCCGGCAGCCGGTCGGGGCTGCCCTGCTTCTGCCAGCAGGAGCCGGCGGTGGGGCGGATGCCCAGCGGGCCGAACTCGTCGAAGGCGAACGTGCGGTCCGGCCGCTCGTTGACCGGCGTACTCGATCCGGGCCAGCTTGACGTCGAATTCCGTGTCCGGGGACTCCTCCCGCGCGTGTGGGAATCGGCGGGAGTGCGGCAACCTTTTCGCCTGCGGCGGCAACTGGCTCGTGTACACCCCCCAGCCATCCCCGAGGACAGTGAAAATGGACACCACTCAGCACAAGGCACGGCACCGCAGGCGCAGGCTCGGCCTGACCGTCGGCATCCCGTTGGCGACGGCCACCGCAGTGGGCGTGTCGTACGGCGGAGCCTTCGGAGTGTTCGGCGAGGACGCCCGGCCGAAGGCCGCGGCCGCCACAACGGGCCCGGCCTGGGCCCGTGAGGTCGCGGACGGCTTCGCCTCGGTCAACGCGCTGGGACAGAACGGCACCTACGGCGGCCGGGACGGCGCGATCGTCACCGTGAAAACACTGGCCGACCTGGAGAAGTACGCGACCGCCCCGAAGCCGTACGTCATCGTCGTGGCGGGCACGATCACCATGAACCCCAAGGGCAAGGAGATCAAGGTCGCCTCGGATAAGACCATCGTCGGCGCAGGCACCTCGGGACACATCGTCGGCGGAGGGTTCTTCCTGGGCCAGGGCGTCCACAACGTGATCATCAGGAACCTGACGATCCGTGACTCCTACGCCGGCACGTGGAACGACAAGGACCACGACTGGGACGCCATCCAGATGGACGGCGCCCATCACGTGTGGATCGACCACAACAACCTGCGGAACATGGCCGACGGACTGATCGACAGCCGCAAGGACACCACATACGTGACGGTGTCCTGGAACCAGCTGAAGAACGAAAACAAGGCCTTCGGCATCGGCTGGACCGACCACGTCACCGCCGACATCACGATCCACCACAACTGGTTCCACGAGACCGAGCAGCGCAACCCGTCGACGGACAACGTGGCACACGCCCACCTCTACAACAACTTCCTGCAGGACGACCCGGACTCGTCCATCACCTCCTCCTACGGCAACTACGCGCGTGGCGGGACGAAGATGGTGCTGGAGAACAGCTACTTCGAGGGGATGAACAACCCGGTCATCAAAGACGGGACGGCCGCTCTCGTGCAGCGCGGCAACGTCTTCGTGAACACCACCGGTCGCAACGAGAGCGGTGGCACGGCCTTCGACCCCACGACGTACTACCCCTACTCCCTCGACGCGGCCGCCGACGTCCCCTCGAAGGTGAAGTCCGGCGCCGGCCCGCGCGCCGCCATCGGCAGGGCGACGGCGCCCTCTTCTGCGGCGGCGACCACCCTCACCGTGGCCAAGGACGGATCCGGCACGTACAAGACGGTCCAGGCCGCGGTGGACGCCGTACCCGTCGGCAATCCCTCCCGCGTGGTCATCTCGGTCAAGCCGGGCACGTACCGCGAACTGGTGAACGTTCCGGCGAACAAGCCGCACGTCACCATCCAGGGCTCGGGCGCGAGCCGCAAGGACACGGTGATCGTGTACGGCAACGCGGCCGGCACGCGCAAGCCGGACGGTTCGGGCACCTACGGCACACCGGGCAGCGCCACGGTCGCCGTTCGGTCGGACGACTCCCAGCTGCGCAACCTCAGCATCTCCAACGACTTCGACGAGGCCGCGAACCAGTCCCTGGAGGGTCACCAGGCGGTCGCCCTGCTCACGGCCGCGGACAAGATCGTGCTGGACGGCGTCATCGTAACCGGCGACCAGGACACCCTGGAGATGGAAACCGCGGCGCCGGACAAGCCCGGCCGCGTCTACGTCACCAACTCCTACGTCGTCGGCAACGTCGACTTCATCTTCGGCCGTGCCACCGCGGTGATCGACCAGTCGGTCATCACCCTCAAGAAGCGCTGGAACGGCACCTCGGCCGGCTACATCACCGCCCCGAGCACCCCGGCGGGGCGCAAGGGCATCCTCATCAACCGCTCCACGGTCAACGGCGACGTGGCCGCGTCCTCCTTCCAGCTCGGCCGGAACTGGCATCCCGGTGGTGACAAGACGGTCGACCCCCAGGTCACCGTCCGCAACTCCACCCTCAGTGCCGCGATCAAGAGCACGCCCTGGTCCGACATGGGCGGGTTCTCCTGGAAGGACGACCGCTTCGCCGAGTACATGAACACCGGCCCGGGCGCCGGCCCGAAGAGCACCGACCGGCCCCATCTGACCGACTCCCAGGCCGCGTCCCAGGAGGTCTCGGACTGGCTGGGCGACTGGACCCCGTAGACCGACGGGAGGAGGAACTCACCCCGGTGCCCGGGCGGGCGCGCCCGCCCGGGCACCGGGGTGGTGGATCACTTCAGGACGCCCGCGCCCGCACTGCGGGCGAGGGACGCGGGCAGGCCCGCCGCGGAGGACTCCAGTCCCCTTCTGAGGGTGGGATTCCAGTAACTTCAGCAGGACGGCGAAGCCCAGCCGAGTCGCACCGCGCTTGCCGGACACAAGCACCTTGACGTCGTCCGCGTCCGACCGGTCGGACGCGGAAGGCGGCTGCTGAGGGTCCCGGCCTTGGGGAACATCGGTACAGCCATTAGCGCCAAGCACTGGATCATGGTCGGGTTGGCTACATCTCGAACGTGAACTGTCCGGAGGCTTCGAGCGCTGCAAGGCGGGCTTCGGCCCGGGTGCGGGCGTGGTGGTCCTGGTCGTAGTGCAGGTGGCAGCCCTGGCACATCGCGCGGAGATTGTCGGGCTCACAGTGTTCGGGCGTGTGGTCGAGGTGAGCGGTCGTCAGGATGACGCGGGAGTGAGCCTGAGCACGATAGGTGTCGCATTTGCACGACAACTGCCGTAGGGAGCACGGAACTACGCCAGACCGATCAGGCCGCGAGCACGGAAGCCTCGGACTCCGGACTCCGCGTCACCTCGCGGGTGCGGCCGGTGCACACACACCGCGCGGCGCCCGATGCCGGGCCCCCGGTCAGCCGGCTTCCGTCAGGGCCGCGTGCGCGGCGGCGAGGATCTCCTCGGAGAGCGGGGAGCCCTGGGTGGCCCGGGACAGGACCAGAGCACCGACCAGGGTGCACAGCCGGGCGAGGCCGCCCCCGACGCCCTCGCCGCCCCCGACGGCCTCGGCGGGGGCGAGGAACGCGGCGAAGTCGGCCACGCCCTCCGCGTAGGTACGGCGCGCCTCGCGGCCTTCGGGTCCGCGCGCGATATCGGTGGCGAGAGCCGCGACCGGGCAGCCGTCCGCCGCGTTGTCACGGTGTTCGACGGAGAGGTAGGCGTCGATCAGGACCCGCTGAGCGGCATCCCGCTGCCCGTCGTGCCGCTCGAGCCCGGCCGCATTACGCCGTGCGATCTCATCGAAGACGTGGGCGGTGGCCTCATCGACGAGCGCTTCCTTGGAGGCGAACTGCTTGTAGAAGGCGCCGTGGGTGAGGCCGGCCGCCTTCATGAGATCGGCGACGCTGACGTGGGTGCCCTGCTCCCGGAACAGCCGCGACGCGGTGTCCACCACCCGCATGCGATTTTCCTCCGCCTGCGCCTGCGATACGCGGCCCATGGCCACCTCCTGCACGAACCAGTTTGGATGTCGATTGACATCTATCCTAGTCCACGTGTTTAGATTGCGGTTGTAATCTAATTGACGCGGGTGCTCCGACGGCGCCCGCGAAGGACAGGAGCGAGCATGGAACTCAAGAACGCGGTCGCGGTGGTCACCGGCGCCAACCGGGGCCTCGGGCGGCACCTGGCCGCCCAGCTCGTGGAGCATGGCGCCAAGGTCTACGCGGCGGCCCGCCGTCCCGAAACGGTCGACCTGCCGGGCGTCCGCCCACTGCGCCTCGACGTGACGGACCAGGAGTCGATACGGGAGGCCGCCCGCATCGCGTCGGACGCGACGCTTCTGATCAACAACGCGGGCATCTCCACCGGCGCGACGCTGGTCGGCGGCGACCTGGACGAGGTACGTCGCGAGATGGAGACCAACTTCTTCGGCCCGCTCGTCGCCACACGGGCCTTCGCTCCCGTCATCGAGGGCAACGGCGGCGGCGCCGTACTCAACGTCCTGTCCGCCCTGTCCTGGTTCCACCCGGCAGGCCTCGGCTCCTACGCGGCTTCCAAGGCCGCCGCCTGGGCGCTGAGCGACGCGAGTCGCGAGGAACTGGCGCCCCGCGGGATCACCGTCTCGGCGCTGCACGTCGGCTACATGGACACCGACATGGCCGCCGCCGTGCCCGCCGATCAGAAGGTCGCCGCCGCCGACGTCGCGGCCCAGGCCCTTTACGGCATCGAGACCGGCCTGCCCGAGATCCTCGCCGACGAGACCAGCAGGTACGTCAAGCAGAGCCTGTCCGCGGCGCCCCAGCCGAACGCGGGCTGACGCTCACCCCCTCCGCCACGGCACGACGGCCTTCCAGGCCCCCTTGCGCAGGGACTTCTCATGCGTTATAGGGCCTTCGACCACAGGACCGGACTGCGCGTCTCCGAGTACGCGCTCGGCACCGCGAACTTCGGCACCGGCTGGGGCGCCGGCGCCGAGCCCGACGAGGCCCGCCGGATCTTCGACCGGTTCGCCGAGGCCGGCGGGCACCTTCCTCGACAGCGCCGACAGCTACCTCGCAGCCCTCGACGTCCAGCTCACCGATGAGCAGTACGCGCGCCTCGGCAAGGTCAGCGCCATGCCGCTCGGTGTACCGCACGAGGGCGTCGCGGGCTCGCTGGGCCGCCTCAGGGCGGCGACGCGGGCAGCGTCATCGCCCCGGCCGTGCCGGTGGCCTGAGCCCGGAAACACGGCCGCCGCGCAGGGCTCTCCGCGCAGGCACTGGCCACTGCCGTGCCGACGCGGAGCGCGCGGACCAGAAGACATCACAAACTGCCTCGTAACGAGACAAAACCCTCACGGACAGAACACCCCTCCCGCTTGGACGGGAGACCACACGAACGGAGATGACGATGAAGGCCTTCATGGTCGAGAAGTACGGTGACGCCTCCAACATGCGTGCCGCCGAGATACCCGACCCCGAGGTGGGCGCCGACGACGTCCTGGTCAGGATCGACGCGGCGAGTGTCAACCCACTGGACATGAAGATCCGCGACGGTGACCTCAAGCAGATCCTGCCCTACCGTCTCCCGCTCGTCCTGGGCAACGACCTCGCCGGGACCGTCGTCCGCGTCGGATCGTCCGTCACCCGCTTCGCGGTGGGCGACGAGGTCTGGGCGCGGCCCGGCAAGGACCGCATCGGCACCTTCGCCGAACTCCTCGCCGTCCACCAGGACGACCTGGCGGCCAAGCCCGCCACGCTCACCATGACCGAGGCCGCCTCCCTCCCCCTGGTCGCGCTGACCGCCTGGCAGGCCCTGGTCGAGCGGGCGAACGTCCAGCCGGGCCAGAAGGTCCTCATCCACGCGGGCGCCGGCGGCCTGGGATCCATCACCATCCAACTGGCCAAGGCACTGGGCGCGCACGTGGCCGCCACCGCGAGCACCGCCAAGATCGACCTCGTCAAGGACCTCGGCGCGGACGAGGTCATCGACTACCGCACCCAGGACTTCTCCGAACTCCTCACCGGCTACGACCTCGTCCTGGACTCCCTCGGCGGCGAGAACCTCGCCAAGTCCCTGCGCATCCTCAAGCCCGGCGGCCTGGCCATCTCCGTGGCGGGCCCGCCCGACCCGGCCACCGCCCGCGAACTCGGCTCGAACCCGGTGCTCCGCCTGGGCATCGCCGCGCTCAGCGCCAAGATCCGGCGCCAGGCCAAGCGTCTCGGTGTCACGTACTCCTTCCTGTTCATGAAGGCCAGTGGCGACCAGCTGCGCGAACTCACCCCCCTCATCGACGCCGGGAAGATCCGCCCCGTCGTCGACCAGGTCTTCCCCTTCGACGAGACCCTTCAGGCCATGGAGTGCGTCGAGAAAGGCCGCGCGAAGGCCGGCAAGGTCGTCGTCTCCATGACGTGAACCCAGGGCAACGGCCCTGCCGGACGCCGAGAACGCCGCCCGCCACAACGAGAAGAACCCGCCCCACGCTCCTTTCTCCCCCACCAGGACCCGATCACGAACGCACCGTCCAGCCCCTGGACGACGCCACCCTCTAGCCGCTGATGGCCGTCGCCGAGCAGTGGCCCGACCCGTGGTTCGAGCTCTGAGAGCCCGCCGCGCCCGCCGGCTGAGGGATACGGGCCGTCAGAAGCCTTGCGTCAACGGCCCGAATGGGGTCGAGGCGCTCTTGCGGACCGGTCCTACGCTGGAGGCATGGCCACCGATCCCTTGTTGAGACAAGGCCCCGACTCGACGGAACTGGTCCTGCATGCCGGCCCGGCCGGGCCGGCGTGGAACGCGCTGACCTCGGCCCAGTCGGCGCTGTTGATTCCGCTAGCTCTGGGCGTGCCGACCCTGCTCGTCGCCTTGTGCATGGCGCTGGCTGGGGCGCGGGCGTCGACCGTGTTCGTGGTGGTGGGGGTGATCGCCGGGCTGGAGTACCTGCTCGGCTGGCTTGCGATGGCCTTTTTCCAGGCCCGGGACATCCTGCGGGTGGAGTTCGCGCCGACAGGGGTGCCCGCGTCCCTGCGGTTGGTCCGGGCCGCCGGGCCGGACGACTGGCTGCCCGTCGACACCCTGCGCGAGGTGCGGCTGACGCACGAGGTGGTGGAGCCGTACCAGGGGGACCGCAAGCCGGCCGTCTCCACGCTCGCGCTGGAACTCGTCCTGCGGGGCGGCCGGGAGCGGCTCGCCCCGCTCCCGTTCGGCGGCGATGCGCAGCGGCTCGCCGACGCACTGGAGGCCCTGCTCGGCCCGGCTGCGATCGTGGTGGAGCTGCGCACCGAGCGCCGCACGCGCGATCTGCCTCGGTCCCACTCGACCTGGTTCTCCGGCGGTTCGGCCTCGGCCAACTCGGGTGGCGGCTGACCCCGGGCTGCCCGTGGCGCTCCCCGGCCGGGGAGCGCCCGTCGATGCAGCCGGCGGCAGGCGGTGCGGGGCAGCCTGCCGCTACTCGGGCGCGTCGAGCCGCCGGGTCGGCTCGGCCGCAGCCGGGTCCTCCGGCCACGGGTGGCGGGGTAGCGGCCGCGGAGCTCTCAGGACTTCAAGATCATCCCATTGCCCCTTTGGCGCGTATCTCGGTCACGGCCGGCGAAGGCCTCCGGGACCACCGGCCCCAGGCACGACACCACCCACCGGCGTGCAGACACTTCACGCTGATACTTGGGGGTGACGTACGCCTCGAAGCCGATGACGACGTGGTTCCGGGTCACCCCACACATAACGGCGCCCGCCCGGTCAGGGACCGGGCGGGCACAGGGCTGAGGCGGAAGTTCAGCGCTTCTTGTACCAACTGGTTACGGCCTCCACGATGTACGAGATGTTCTGCTGACGCATTACCGGCGCGTACGCGCCGACCTCGAAGGACTCCGACGTCTTCGGGTCCTTTCGCCAGATCGATACCTCCTGCACCGGCGCGCCCATGGCGGGGGCGAGGCTTCGGAAGTGCCCGGTGATGGCCTCGGCCTCCACGCCCGCCGTCCGCAGGTTGTGGAACACCGCGGCCAGTACGCGGAGCATGCCGACGGAGCCGAGAAGCGAATTCTCGCGCAGCACCTGCGGGGACAGGGTGCCGTCGGCGACGGCGGCAAGGTCCCGGGAACGCCTCCGTGATGCAGTCGAGGAAGTCCAGGACGGCGGCGACCACCTGGTTGTCTTCAAGAGCCGCCTCCTTCGCCTTGCTGGTGCGGCCCGTGCCGAACATGACGCCGCGCGTGATGTCAGCGACGTGCTTCGCACCGATCAGGTGCGGGCTGCCCTTCGTCATGCGGTCCTGTTCCATGTCCACCCGCCCCTTCAGGAGGGCGTGCCGGATGACGTGGTCCAGCGTCCGGTTGGCGACCTTGGAAGAGTCGAACCGGGACCGGACTGCCAGCAGCATCATCGCCCGCCGGAACCGCACCGAGCTGGTACTGCCCCGCCGGACGATGTGCTGAAGTCTCTGCCCCTCCTGCTCGCTCAGCCCGCGAACCCGGACCGGTTGCGCCATCCCGCCTCGCCACTGGTCCGGGAAAGCATTTCCAACCAGCACCACGAGCAACCCGGTGAACGTTCCCGGTCACAGCACTAGACGCGGGTGATGTCGACCAGCCCGTGGAGGGCGGCCAGGCCGAGGGCCAGGAAGAAGTCGCCCCAGACGAGCTCGTGGCGGACCGCCGGCCGCGCGGTCGCGTCGTAGCAGCCGTCCAGCAGCATGCCGGCCGGGCGGCCGCCGCCCTCGCCGGTGAGGTGGGACCGGATGAGGTGGTCGACGATCTCCGCGCCCCGAAGCGCGTACTGCTCCGCGCGGGGGCCGGGGGTCCGGGCCAGTTTCAGCAGGGCGACCGCCGTGATCGCGGCGGCCGAGGTGTCGCGGGGGCCGTCCGGCAGGGCGGTGTCGGCCGGTGGGACCGGCCGGCCGGTCAGCAGTTCGCCGCGCGTGAGCAGCAGGGCGGCCGCGTCGGTGAGACGTGCGGGGTCGCCCGCGGCGCCGGACGGACGCAGCATGGCGTCGGCGACCGCCAGGAGCAGCCAGGCCTGTCCCCGGCTCCAGCCCGGCGGCGGATCCTCGCAGGGCCGCCACCGGGCGGTGGCCGTCTCGAAGCGCAGGGCGGGCCGGAACCAGCCGGATGCGTCGTCGTCCGCGCCGCCGGTCCGGCCGAGGCAGAGGTCCAGATGCCGGTGGAGGTGGGCGGCCGCCGCGGCCGCACCGGCCGGTCCGGCGCCCGCGAGGAGCGGCACCGTGCCGGGGACGGCGTCCACGCGGGCGAGCAGGCGGGGTCCGCCCAGGGCGTCGCCCCAGGGCAGGATGCCGAGTTCCGGGTCGCAGGACGCCAGGCACGCCCGGGCGGCCCGGGCGCGGATCTCGGCGGCTCCGGCGTCGTCGCCGGCCGCGGCGGTCCCGTACCAGAAGATGAGGCCGCGGGTGGCGGTGTCGGCCCCGACCCACGGTGCGAGCCGGGCCGTGCACGCGGCGGCGGCCCGCCGGTCGGACTCGGCACCGGTGTACCGCGCCCGCAGCCAGAGCAGACCGGCCCAGAAGCCTCCGGTCCAGGACCCGCGGCCGGTCGTGGTCCACCGCCCGTCGGCCGGGTCGGCGTGCAGCGGGAAGCGGTGTCCCACCTCCGCAGCGGTCACCGCGACCCGTTCCATGACCGCCGCAAGTGCCCGGCCGGTCGCCGCGCTCACGCCGTGCCTCCGCGCCGGGCCCGGTCGCGTCCCGCCCAGAGGAACGCGACGGCCGCCGCCACCGCGAACTCCGCCGCCACCAGGAGCCAGCCCGGTCCGTACCGCCCGCTCTGCGCGAGCAGCCCGAACAGCGGCGGGCCCAGGGCGAATCCGGCGAAGAACCCGGCCGCGACCAGCGCGGAGTCCTGTCCGGCCCGGCCGGGGGCGGCCCGCTGGAGGACCAGCACCATGGAGACGGCGTTGCCGGAGACGGCGAACACACCGACGGCCACCGCGCCGACCCACGCCAGCGGGCCCAGCACGAGGGCGGCTCCCAGCAGGGCGGCGGCGCCCAGCGCGCCGAGCGCGAGCCAGCCCGGCAGCCATTCGGCGCGTCCGGGCCGGGCGGCCTTGGACCAGCCCACCCGGCCGGCGATCCCGGCCACTCCCAGTACGGCGACCAGGGCGCCCGCGGTCGTCGGTCCCATGCCCAGGCGCTGCGCGCCGAAAAGGGCGAGGTAGGTGTTCACGGAGGCGATGCCCGCGCCGAGGAACAGCGAGAAGGCGGCCAGCCAGGCCACCATCGCGCGCGGGACGAGTTCCGTCCGGGGTCCCGCGGGCGGCGGCGGGGGGTCCACGGGCAGGACCCGCAGCGCCCACAGCCCGGTGAGCAGGGCGGCCGCCGCGCCCGTCCACACCGCGCCCCGCCAGCCGATCCCGCCGGCGAGCACCGCCAGCGGCGCTCCGGCCGCGAAGGCGCCCAGCTGCACGCCGGACTGCTTGAGGCCGGTGACGGCGCCCCGCCGGGCGGGCGGGACGGCGCGCAGAACGGCCTTGTTGGTGGCCGGGTTGGCCAGCGCCTGCGGTACGCCGCCCAGTGCGACGGCGCCGAGCAGCAGGCCGGCGCCGGGGGCGGCGCCGATCAGGGCGAGTGCGGCCGCGGAGAGCAGCAGCAGTGCGGCGAGCGAGCGCCGGGGGCCGATCCGGTCCACGATCCGGCCGCCCGCCGGGGACAGGGCGGCGGCCGTGCCGAAGCCGATCGTGGTGGTCACACCCAGCAGGGCCGGGGATACGCCCAGTTCGTCCACCAGGCGCGGGCCGAGCGCTCCGAGCAGGAACAGTTGCAGCATCGAGAACGCCATGGCGCAGGTGAGGAGCGCCGTCAGTCGTCCGCCCGCCTCGCCGTCCTGCTCCGCCGGCGATGCCGTCGCCGTTCCCTCCGACGCCACGAAGTCTCCCTTCCAAGGACGTTGAACTCCTCGATCGAACGGGTAGTCAGTCGGGTGGAACGGCGGGCGGGTTCCCGCGCTCCGCTGTGCCCTGCACCACACGAGGCAGGCGGTCCGGCTGTGGCACGGTCGGGTCGCGGAAACTTGTCCGGAAGTGCGCACCCCGGTGTGCGGCTCGGGAGGCCGGTGCGAGGATGAGCCCCGCCATGGAGCCGGTCGTCCGCTGTTTACGCGCCCTGAGGGCTGCGATGTTCGCAGCCCTCTGCGTGCTGCTCGCGGCGACCGGGCACATGCTCATGTCGGATACAGCGGTGCCCTGGTGGGCGCTGCCCGTCGGGTTCGGCGCGGCCGCGGCGACGGCCTGGTCCCTCGCCGGCCGTGAGCGCGGGATCCTCCCCGTCACGGGAGCCGCCGTCGCCGTGCAGGCCGTGCTCCACTCGGGGTTCTCCCTGGCCCAGTCCTTGGCGGCGCCGGACCCGGAGTCCGCGGCCGCGGGGGCGGAGGCCGAGGCGGTCGTGCACGCGCACCACGCCGTGCACGGGGCGGCGGATGCCGCGTCCGCCCCGTCCGCCATGCACATGGCGGGTGGTGGTCACGGATCCGCGGCCGTGCCGGCGGCGTTCATGTCACCGGCCGGGATGCTGATCGCCCACCTGCTGGCCGCCGTGCTGTGCGGTCTGTGGCTCGCCCACGGCGAGCGCGCCCTCTTCCGGGTGCTGCGTGCCGTGGCCGCGCGGCTGTGGGTCCCGCTGCGTCTGCTGCTGCGTCCGGCAGCCGTCGGGCACCGGCCGCGCCTGCGGGTGCGCCGGCGGCGCCGGCCGCGCGCACCGCGCCGACTGTTCCTCGTCCATGCCATCACCTCAAGGGGTCCGCCGACGGTGACCGCTGTCCTCTGACAGCTGGTCACCCGAGCCGCATCCACGTTCGCGACCATCTCGCGCACCCCTCGCATGCCATTGATGCACCTCGTGCACCTCGTCCCCCGCATGTGACACGTGGACGCCGCGCCTCGGGCCCTCGGCCGTGCCCCCGGGCAGGCCGTGCCCTTCACCGGCCCCGCCGCTCGCGCGGTGCCGGACTCCCCTTGCGCATAAGGACCTTTGGCGATGACTCCTGCCCTGACCACCCACTGCTGTACCACCGGCGAGCGTCCCGCCCGGCACACGGAGGACTCCGACGCGGCGGTGACCCGGCTGGCGCTCGCCGCCCGCGACGGCGACCGCGCGAAGACCGACCGCTTCGTGCGCGCCCTCCACCGCGACGTCTGGCGCTACGTCGCCTACCTGAGCGCCGACACCCAGGCGGCCGACGACCTCACCCAGGACGTGTTCCTGCGCGCGCTGGCCGGCCTCCACCGGTTCGAGGGCCGTTCCTCCGCGCGTACCTGGCTGCTGTCCATTGCCCGGCGCACCGTCGTGGACAGCCTCCGCCACGCCGCGGCCCGGCCGAGGCTGTCGGACCGCTGCGACTGGCAGACGGCCGCCGAGCAGGCCCAGCCGTACGGCGTACCGGGCTTCGAGGACGGCATCGCGCTGGCCGAGCTGCTGGCCGCGATCCCTTCGGAACGCCGGGAGGCCTTCGTCCTGACGCAGTTGCTGGGCCTGCCCTACGCGGAGGCGGCCGAGGCCGTCGGGTGCCCGATCGGCACGGTCCGCTCCCGCGTGGCCCGCGCCCGTACCTCCCTCATCGCCCTCCTGACGGACACCCCCACGGCGGCGCCGGACCCGCAGGCCCCGGCCGCGCAGCCCGAGCGCGCCCCGCGGGCGCGTGAGGCGGTGCTGGCGGCTTCGTCCGCCTGATCCGTAACGCGGTGTCCCGGGCCCGGGACGCTCCGGGCCCGGGCCCAGGGGTCAGGGGCGGGCGGCGACGGCTTCGACCTCGAACAGCATGTCCGGCGTGGCGAGGGCCGCGACACCGATGAGGGTCTGCGTGGGCGGCTTGCCGCCCCAGCGCTCCTGCACGGCCGCGGCGATCGGCCCGAGCATGGTGACGTCGTGGTTCACGACGTACGTCCGGAGCTGGACGACGTGGCCGAGGTCGAGGCCGTGGGCGGCGAGGGCCACGCCG
The DNA here is from genome assembly GCF_040638905.1 of Streptomyces virginiae. Taxonomy (GTDB): domain Bacteria; phylum Actinomycetota; class Actinomycetes; order Streptomycetales; family Streptomycetaceae; genus Streptomyces; species Streptomyces virginiae_B. Next base: position 449,664 of record NZ_JBEZYV010000001.1, read on the forward strand.
ACGTTGTGGAACGTCCGCTCCACCTGCTCGGCGAAATCGGCCGATACGACCGCGCCGTCCGGGCCCGACCCGTACTGACCGGCGACGAGCACCAGTTCCGTACCGGCGGGGACGGTGGCAGTGTGGCTGTAGCCGAACGGGGCCGGGTCGTGCAGGCCGTCCGGATTGACGATGGCGTGTGACATGCGGGTTCACCTCTCGTGTGCGACGTGCTGTCTCGTGGTGAAGCCTCGCAACCAATCACGACATCGAGTGTCGTGTATTCCGGTAGCGTTTTCGGGTGCGCGCCGATCGGTTGGTCTCCCTTGTACTGCTGCTGCGGCAGCACGGCCGGATGTCGGCGACCACGCTGGCCGAAGAGCTGGAGGTGTCCACCCGTACGGTGCTGCGCGACATCGACGCGCTGTCCGCGGCCGGCGTCCCCGTCTACGCCGAGCGCGGCCGGCACGGCGGCTTCACCTTGCTGCCCGGCTTCCGCACCGAGCTCACCGGGCTGAACCACGACGAGGCGCTCGCCCTGCTGGTCGCCGGATCGCGGCGCGGCGCGCAGGCGTTCGGCCTCGGCTCGGCGCTCGCCTCGGCCATGCGCAAGGTGGTCGACGCGCTGCCCGAGAGCCAGCGGGCCGCCGCGGCCGGGGCGGCGCGGCGGCTGCTGATCGACCCGGAGACCGACGCCCTCGCGAGGCGGCTGGTCACCGAGGAACTGCCCGATGCCGTGGTGGCGGAGATCCGGCGCGCGGTGTTCGACGGGCACCGGCTGCGCATCCACTACGCGGCCGCGGGCCAGGCACCCGAGTGGCGCACGGTGGACCCGGTCGGCCTGGTCACGGTGCGCGGCCAGGGCTACCTGCTGGCCACGCGGGCGGGCGCGGACCGCACCTACCGGCTGTCGCGGGTCCTGGCGGCACAGGAGCTGGCCGAACCGGCCCGGCGACCGGAGCGGGTCGATCTGGACCTGGCCTGGCAGGAGCGCAGCAGGCGGTTCCGGGCCGGCGCGGACCAGGTCGCCGTACTGGTACGGGTGGACGCGGCGCGGCGGGAGGAGCTGGTGGGCAGCGCGGTGGCCGTCCTCGCCGAGGAGGCCGACGCGGACGCGGACGGCCGGCTGCGGCTGGAGCTCGGCTTCCAGGACCGCAGGCACGCCGAATGGGCTCTGTGGCAGCTCGCCCCGAGCACGGAGGTCCTGGCCCCGCAGTGGCTGCGCGACACCCTGCACGCGCGCGCGACGGCGATCGCCGCCCGCTACGGAGCGCCTCCGTCGCAGCCGCCCTTCGCTTAGGCGCCGGCGCGGCAAGATATCAGCCTTTCCGGAAAGCGCCAGAGTGTTTGTCCGATGGTGATGTCCTCCGGCAGGGGCGTCGCGCCGGGCACTACCGTCCCGTGACACCCCCGGGAATGCGGGTGTTGCACCGCACGACGCTTGCGGAACCTCCCTGCCCCGCCACCTTCCCGGCCCCACGGAGCAAGGAGGCACATTGCTGTCATTGCGGCGGAGAACCACTCGAGGCTGGTCCATGGCCACCAGGTATTCGATCGCGAGCGGCGTAGTCATCACCGCGCTCGCCCTCACCCTGATCGCCCTGCTGGTCCCCGTGGACAAGTTCGGCAGCCGGGCCACGGCCGCTGTCGCCGCACCGGCGGCCGGCGACGACGACGGCCTCGGCACGGTGAGCACGGCCTACGGGCCGTTGACGGCCGCGGACCGGGACTTCGTCCGCAAGGTCCGCCTCGCCGGGCTGTGGGAGCTGCCCGCCGGGCGGCAGGCCCAGCAGCGCGGGACACGCCCCGCGATCCGAACGGCCGGGGACCACCTCGTCGACGGCCACACCGAACTGGACCGGCAGGTCATCCAGGTCGGCCAGGCCCTCGGCATCGACCTGCCCAACCAGCCTTCCGCTCAGCAGCAGGACTGGCTGGGCCAGATGAACCGTGCAAAGGGAGACGAGTACGAACGGCTGTTCACCCAGCTGTTGCGCCGAGCACACGGAAAGGTGTTCGGCCTGCTGGCCGGGATCCGGGCGCAGACCCGCAACTCCATGGTGCGAGCCCTCGCCACGTCCGCCAACGCCACGGTGCTGGACCACATCACGGTCCTCGAGGACACCGGGCTGGTCGACTTCGACGGGCTCTCCGACAATGTTCCACCGACGAAGTGAAGTGATCGCATGAGGCAAAAGGGCCATAAGCGCCCCCGGTTGACGACCAAGCTCGTGGGAGTGGTCTCCGCGCTCGTGCTGGGCGGCGGCGGCGTCGCCGTCATCGCCGGCAACGCGTCCGCGGGCCAGGACGGCAACCGCAAGGCGCAGTTGATGACCACCATCGACTGTCCGGACGTCGGGGACAAGCTCACCGCCGTACCCGAGCAGGCCAAGGCCGAGGTCGACGCGAACCTGGCGAAGCTGGACGACCAGGTGGCGGACGCCTACCGGCGGCTCGCTGCCGGCGAGGCACAGGGCGACGCTCTCCTCGGCGAGCTCAAGGGACAGCGGGACGAGACCATCAAGGGCGTGTCCGACGCGATCGACCGGGTGGCTGAACCACCCAAGGACATCGCTCAGTTGAGCTCCTGCGAGATGAAGAAGGCCCCCGCCGAGGAAGACGGCGGGGCCGGCGCGGCAGCACTGAACGCCGGGGCCGACGCCAAGTCCGCCGCGGCCGGCAGCAAGAGCGGCCCGGCGAAGAGCGACTTCGTGAACATCACCAAGGTCCGCCCGAACGTCAACAAGCCCAAGGCCCAGGGCGGCGCCTCCAACGGCTCCTTCAGCGTCCAGTGCGGGCGCAACGACAACGGCCACTTCAACCCCGACAACGTCATCGTCGCACCCGGCGTCTCCAACGGCGCCCACCACATGCACGACTACGTGGGCAACGTGTCCACCGATGCCTTCTCCACCAACGACAGCCTCGCCAAGGCCGGCACCACGTGCAACAACGGCGACCAGTCCACGTACTACTGGCCCGTGCTGCGGCTGCGCGACGGCAAGGCCGAACGGGACGCGAAGGCGCCCGGCGGCGGCCAGGACGGCAACGTCGGCACGATCCTGAAGCCCAAGCAGGTGACGATCGACTTCAAGGGAAGCCCCGCCGGCAAGGTCACGGCCATGCCCCGCTTCATGCGCATCATCACCGGTGACGCCAAGGCCTTCTCCAACGGCAACGCCAACGCCAACGCCTCCTGGAGCTGCACCGGCTTCGAGAACCGCCAGCTGAAGGACAAGTACCCGATCTGCCCCAAGGGCAGTGACGTGGTACGCACCTTCACCTTCCAGAGCTGCTGGGACGGCCGGAACACCGACAGCGCCAACCACCGCACGCACGTGGCCTTCCCCGACCGCAACGGCCGCTGCCAGAAGGGCTTCACCGCCATTCCGCAGCTGGTGCAGCGCATCGTGTACGGCGTGGCGCCGGGCCAGCGGTTCGCCGTGGACAGCTTCCCCGAGCAGCTCCACAAGCCCGTGACCGACCACGGCGACTTCATCAACGTGATGTCGAACGGCCTGATGAACAAGGCCGTGAGCTGCATCAACGACGGGCGCAGCTGCCGCTGACGCTTACCGCGGGGTTCTATCCCCCTCTGCTCCCGGGGTCGGGCGCTCCCCCCTTCCTCACCCCGCGCCCGCCCCGGGAAAGGTGTTGGTCCGAAGCCTGCTTCGGACCAACACCTCTTTTGTGTTCCAGGCCCCCGGCCCCGTTACGGAGGGCGGGACCGGGGGCACGTGCGCCCGCCCCCGTCCGGCCGGACCCGTCGGCTCCTCTGACGGCACCGTCCGGTACCGACATGCACCACTGGCACCGCCATGCACCGCCGGTCCCGCCCGTCACGCCCGTCCCGGCCGTCCCCTGGCACGGAGACGGCCGGCGATGGACGGCGGGCTGTGAACGGTGCGGCGGGCGGTGGAGTGGACGGTGGGGTGGGTGGTGCGCACGGGCACACGAAAACGCCCGGGCCGGCCCCGTTACGACGGGGCCGGGCCGGGCGCGTTGTGTCTCAGAGGCCGTTGACGCGGGCCATGCGGCCGACGACGAGCGGGGTGAAGTCCGCCTGGATCACACGGGCCGTCCTGCGGGTCACGCGTGAGTGCTGGCGCCGCACCTGGGCCATCAGGCGGCGGCTGCGCAGGGCCATCTCCAGCTCGAACCGGGTCCGCGGATCACGCAGGCCGGTTCCGAAGAGCTTCTCCAGCTGGCGCATGCGGTACCGCACGGTCTGCGGGTGCACACTGAGGGCCTTGGCGGCCTCGGGTGCCCCGCCGCCCTCGAGCCAGGCGAGCAGGGTCACCTCCAGCCGCTCGCTCTGCCGCGGGGTCAGGTCCGCGAGGGGCCGCAGCCAGCGGGCGGCCAGTGCATGGGCGAGGGGTTCGTCCTGGAGCAGGAGCAGGGTCGAGAGGTGGTCGTCGACGAAGACGGCCCTGGCCTCCAGGCCGGGCCGGCTGGGCGTCAGCGCAGCCAGACGCAGCGCCCAGCGCAGGGACGATGCCGTGTCCCGGAGCGGGACGGCGTGACCCACGGCCGCGAACCGGCCGCGCAGCAGGTGCTCCAGCGGTACGCGGACCTCCGGGTCAGGGCTCGGGACCAGCAGGCACGGCCGGCCCGCGAACATCCCGACGAGGGCGTCCTCCATGACGCCCGCGAGCTGCTGCGCCTCGCCGGGCGTGGCCGGCACAATGGCCCGTACGGCCAGCGGGAGGGGCCATCCGGCCGCCTCGGCGAGTTCGGTGAGGGAGTTGTCGGACGCGACGCGGTCGTCGGTGAGGGTCCTGAACAGCTCCTGGCGGGCCTGCTCGCCCGGCCGGTTGCCTTCAACGGCCTCCTCCTCGGATTCTTCACGCTTGGTCACCCGGAGGCGCTCCCGGCCCGTCTCGCGGATCCCGTCGCGGGACCCGGGGCGGGCCTCCTCGCGGACGTCGTCCCGTCGGCCCTCGTGCGTTATCTCGCACTCGTACGCCGCCTCCCTGCTGCCGGCCGTCTCCCGGCCCGCGGTTTCGAGCTCGGTGGCGAGCTCGGTTTCGACCTGGTTCTCCGCCAGATCCTGGCACTCGTCCGTTTGTTCCCGGGATCGCTCCTTGTAGCCGAGAGTGGTGAGGAGTGCCTCTTCCACCCGCTGCCGGAACAACTCTGCATCGATGGCATCGTTGTCATCGATAAGTGCGGAAAATTCCGGAATTCCATGCAGAAGCTCCTCCACTATCTCGGCGGCCAGTGCGGGAAGTTCCCTGCGCAGGACGCGCGTCCACTCGCCTCGGGGGCGGGACCAGATGCGGTTCAGAAGTTCGCACATCGTTTTCCTCGTTCGTGCCGGGGTGAGGCCTGCCCGGGGAAGAGCGGCAGACCCGCCGAGGTTGCGCCTCGCGTCAACTTCCGTATCTGACACGAGAGTTGCTGCCCTCGTACTCCCTCCTGGAGAGGTCCGACCACCCACACTCCCGGGATTTTGCTCTGATTTTGCTCTCCGGGACGCGTAGGTGGCGGGCGGCGCGGTGGCCTGTCGCAACCTCCGCTGGAGGGGAATCTTCCGGTGTTGTTCGATGAGCCGGAGACGCGCTGCGAGAAATTATCACGTTTCGATAAATCCTGTGGAGCTGATGTGCAGCTCCACGATGCTGCTGCACTCCGGCCCCAAGTTCCCTCGGCCGGCGCGGAGTTTAAAAGCGCGGCCGGGCAGAGACGACAACGACCCCCGGGTCCCGAGCGCCAGGTGGATCGCTCGGAACCCAGGCGCACAGGAGACCTGGATGCCCTTGTCCCAGCCGCACATGCCTCGCCCACACAGGGCCCGCCGTAAGAGCCGACACGCGGCATCGGCTCCGGCCGCCGGACGGAGGGCCGTTCGGCGGCCCTCACTCCTGCCCACGCCCGGCCGGATGAGTCCGGGCGCGATCTGCGCCGTCGGCGCGGCCATCGTCTCCGTCACCGTGGCCGCCCGCGCGGGCGCCTTCTCCCAGCTCTGGGACTTCCTCGACTTCGGGGCGGGCGTGCTCTCGCTCGTCTCGCTCACCTCGACCGTCCTGTGGGGACTGGTCTCCACCGACAGGCTGCTGCTCAAGTCGGGTCACCGGCTGCTGGCCCAGGGTGTGCACCGCGGGCTCGCGGTGTCCGGCCTCGGTTTCCTGGCTCTGCACATCTGGGTCAAGGTCGCGGAGCAGCGGACGAGCGCGTCCGCCGCGGCGGTGCCGTTCACGGACATCGAACAGCCCGTGCTGATCGGGCTCGGGAGCCTTGCCGGATACCTCTTCGTCGCCGTGGCGGTCTCCGGTGCGGTGCGCAGCGTGTTCGCCACCAAGGGCCGGTCCCTGTGGTGGCGGGCCCTGCACTTCGCCGCCTATCCGGCGTGGGGTGCCTCGCTGGTCCACGGGCTGAAGGCGGGGCGCGCGGCAGACCTCTATGTCACGGTGGCGTACGCGCTCTGCCTGCTCGGTGTCGCCGGCATCCTCGCTTTCCGGGTCAAGGCGAGGATGGCCGAGGAGCCGTCAGGTCCACCCGGCCCGATCAGCGCTCCGCAGCAGCCCGTCGTGGCCGCCGTTCCCCGGCCGCGGCGGGAATCGCGTGCCCGGGCATCAGGCTCCCGGGAGAAGTTCACCGGGCCGGCCGCGCCGCCACAGGACGACAGCCCCGCACTCACGGCCGTGTACGCGGCCGACCCGGCCGGCTCCTACATGGACGCCGGCCTGGGCATGGGCTCCGCCACCGGCATCGACGGGGACCAGTTCGCCACCCGTGAGTGGCGGCTGTGAGCGGCTTCCCGCGCCCCAGCCTCGGCTGCGTGGGCGCTCCCAGACTCCTGGCCGGCCTCGACCAGGCCCCCCGGCTCGACCGCGTGGCGCACCTGACCACCCACGGCCAGATGCCGCGCTACCGGCCCGACGAGCTCGTCGACCTCGCGGAGAACATCGACCTACGCGGTCGAGGCGGGGCCGGGTTCCCCTTCGCCCGGAAGCTGCGCGCCGTCATGCGCGCTGCCGAAGGCCGTGACACGGGAACGGCGGTCGTCGTCAACGCCAGTGAGGGCGAGCCCAGTTGCCTCAAGGACAAGGCGCTGCTGCTGCACGTCCCGCACCTGGTGCTCGACGGAGCCCTGCTGGCCGCCGCCGCGGTCGGCGCCGACGACGTCGTCATCGGCGTCACACGGCCCGACGTGGAGCAGTCACTCCGCGCGGCCATCGCGGAACGCGGCCCCGCCGGCCGCCAGGTCCGCGTGCAGGCTCTGCCCGAACGCTTCGTGACCGGAGAGAGCACCTCCATGGTCAACGGCCTGAACGGGGGACCGACGCTGCCTTCCGGACAGAAGATCCGGACCAGCGAGCGGGGCCTGGGCGGCATGCCCACCCTGTTCTCGAACACCGAGACCTACGCCCAGCTCGCCGTCGCGGCACGGCTCGGCGCGCTGGACTACCGCTCGGTCGGCCTGCCGTCCGAGCCCGGCACCGTGATGCTGACCATCGCCGGCAACACGGTCGTCGAGGCGCCCCTCGGAACCCCGCTGGCCTACGTCCTGGAGCTGTGCGGCCTGGATCCCGGCCAAGGCGTCCTGGTGGGCGGCTACCACGGCAAGTGGCTGGATCCGGGGTCCGCGCGCATCGCCGACCTCTCCCGGGGCTCCCTCGCGGCCTTCGACGCGGTACTGGGGGCGGGGGCGGTGCTGCCCCTGCCGGAGGACACCTGTCCGGCCGGCGAGGTGGCGAAGGTGACGCGGTGGATGGCGGACGAGACGGCCGGCCAGTGCGGCCCCTGCTTCCGGGGGCTGCCCGCGCTGGCCGACGTACTGGACGACGCCGTCAGGGGCGGGGGCAGAACGGCGCTGGAAACCATCGAAGCCCGGATGAAGGTGGTGCGGCGCCGCGGCGCGTGCAGCCATCCGGACGGCACCGCGGCCTTCGTGGCCTCGGCGCTCGCGGCGTTCCCGGACGAGTTCCGCGACCACGCCCTCGGCAGCGGCTGCGGCCGGCGGGTGGTGGGGGCACTGCCCCTGCCGAAGGACGAGACCCCGGAGGAGAGGCTGGTGGTGGACTGGACCCTGTGCAGGGGCCACGGGCTCTGCGTGGACATCCTCCCCGACGTCGTGCGGCTCGACGCGGACGGTTACCCCTCCCAGGCGTCCATGCCCGTGCCCGCACAGCTGCGGCAGAAGGCGCTGCGTGCGGTGCGGCGCTGTCCCGCGCTCGCGCTGCGCATCCAGGACTGAACCATCTCCCCCGGGTTCAATGTTGGCGCGATCTGACAAATTCTCAAGGATATCGGCATTCTCCTCCACCGGCCCCGTAGAAATTACCCAAGGCACGAGAACGCGAATCCTGACCTGAAGGAGAGATCGTGAAGAAAATGCGTCGTGGAGTATTCGCCGGGTCGGCCGTCGCGGTATTGATGCTGACCGCCGCATGTGGCAGCGGCGAAAATTCCGCGGGAAAGGGGGATTCGGTCCAGCCGGTGGGCGACAGCAAACAGGCGGGGTCCGGCTACGACGGGTACGGGGGCGGGTCGGGCGCAGTCCCCGCGGCCGACGCCGTCAAGGCCGGCCCGGCCGGGGAGCTGAAGGTGAAGGCCTCCGCGGAGCTGGGATCGACGGTCACCGACAGCGCGGGCTTCACGCTCTACCGGTTCGACAAGGACACCCCCAAGCCCCCGAAGTCCAACTGTGAGGGGGACTGCGCCAAGGCTTGGCCGGCAGTCTCCGCGGACGACGCCTCGGCCGGTGAGGGCATCGACAAGAGCCTGCTCGGATCGGTCGAACGGGCCGACGGCACCAAGCAGTTGACGCTGGCCGGCTGGCCCGTGTACCGCTACGCGAAGGACACCAAGGCGGGCGACACCCTCGGCGAGGGGGTCGGCGGAACCTGGCACGTGCTGGCACCCGACGGGAAGCCTGCGAAGGCAGGCGGCGGTGCGGCCTCCGGGTCGGGCGCCGACCCGAGCGCGGGTGGCGGTGCGGACGCCGGCGCGGACGCCGGCGCAGGCGCGGGCCAGGCCGGCGAGCAGGAGCCGGCGAAGGCCGACCCCGTCAGCGTCAACCGGAACACCAAGCTCGGCCCCATTCTCTCGGACGCGGAGGGCCGCACGCTCTACCGCTTCGACAAGGACAGCGCCTGGCCGATGAAGACCAACTGCCTCGGTGCCTGCCTGAACACGTGGAAGCCCGCCAAGGCCGTCGACAAGGAATTGGTGAAGGGAATTCCCGCCGAATTGGTGGGCACGTTCAAGCGGCCCGACGGCACCGAACAGCTGACGATCGACTGCTGGCCGGTGTACACGTTCACCGGCGACAAGGAGCCCGGTGACATCAACGGACAGGGCAAGCAGGGCGTCTGGTTCGCGGTCTCCGACAAGGGCAAGAAGGTGACGGCCACCGGCTGAGGCCGCGGAGCCCACCCCCGAGGGCTTCCCGGACTTCCAGTTCCACTGAACAGCACGACACCCCCGAAAAGCGCGTGGTGCCCGGGCCCCTCCCCTCCCGGGCACCACGACCCCTTTTCCCGATCAGCCCGCGAGGTTCCCATGCCGTCCACCGCCCGCCCCGCCCACCGGATCCGCCCGCCGTTCGCGGCCGTCGCCGCGGCGTGCGCCGCCGCCGTGCTGCTGTGCGGAGGGTGCGCAGGCGATACGACCGCGCCCGCCGGCTCGGCGAAGGCGGCCGGCCCGGCCACCCCGGCCGCTCCGGGCACCTCGATCGAGGAGATCGCCACGGCCATCGGCTGCACCGCCGAAGTGAGCGTGGAGGCGGACGAGTTGCGGCAGGGAGGCTGCGAGACCGGGCAGGGCGCCTTCCGCATGGCCACGTTCGCCGCCCAGGAGGGGCTACGCGCCTGGCTGGACGAGGCCCGGGCGTACGGCGGGGTCTACCTGGTGGGCGACCGGTGGGTCGTCACCACCCGGTCGGCGGACGCCCTGAACGCGCTCCGGGAACGACTCGGCGGCTCCGTGGAGACCGGGACCGAGCACGGCGGCCCCTCCTCCGAGCACTCGGGCTCCTCCGAGCACACCGGCCACCAGCCGACTCCTGCCGCAGGCGGTTGAGTTGGCACCCGCCACGGCGACGGCGCGTCGGCCAGTGTCCTGATATCGGCTCATTCGTGAGAAGCACACGGCACGACCCTTCGGGATGATTCGGCCGGGCCCTTCCGTACAACAAGGTTGGGGCGTAAGCGACTTCTCCGAAAGGAACGGCTTCGTGCGCCTGAAACGCCTCGCACCGCTGCTCGCCACCGCCGGACTCATCGCCGGCACCGTCCCCCTGCTGGCCTCGACGCAGGCGGCCGCGGCTCCCACGGCCGAGCACCTCCGGCAGAAGCCCGCATGGCAGCGGTGCAGCCCCGAGCAGCCGGCCTCGTACGAGTGCGCCACGATCAAGGTCCCGCTCGACTACAGGCGTCCCGACGGCCGTACGATCGACATCGCGATATCCCGGATGAAGAGCGAGAACCCCGCCAAGCGGCACGGCGCCATGCTGCTGAACCCGGGCGGACCCGGCGGTCCGGGGCTCGATCTGCCGCTGCTGATGCACGGGCTGATGCCCAAGGAGGTGCGGGAGAGCTACGACCTGATCGGCTTCGACCCGCGCGGGGTCGGTGCCAGCAGCCCCATCACCTGCGGGCTGGAAGACGCCGAGCAGAGCTTCGACCGCCCCTACCGTCCTGAGACCTTCTCCTCCGACGTGACGTGGGCGCGCACCGTCGCCGACAAGTGCCGTGAGAAGTCCGGCGCGGTGCTGCCGTACATCACCACCCGCAACACGGCGCGCGACATGGACACCATCCGCGCGGTGCTGGGCGAGCAGAAAATCTCGTACCTGGGCTACTCGTACGGGACCTACCTCGGCGCGGTGTACTCGCAGATGTACCCGGAGCGCACCGACCGCTTCGTGCTCGACAGCGGTGTGGACCCCCAGCGGATCTGGCGCGGGATGATCCAGGTGTGGGCCACCGAGGCCGAGCCGGCCTTCGCGCGGTGGACGCGGTGGGCGGCGGAGCGGTCGGGGGAGTTCGGGCTGGGCGACGACCCGAAGGCGGTCTCCGACACGTTCTGGGCCCTGGTGGAGCGCGCCGACCGGGAGCCCATCGACTTCGAGGGTTCGAAGGTCACCGGAGACATGATCCGGTCCGCGCGAGGGGTGTTCTTCTACCCGGCGCAGGCCACGCCGCTGGTCGCCGCCCTGAAGGCGGCCGCCGAGGGCAAGCCGCAGGCGGCGGGCACGGACGTGCAGGGGCTGAGGGCGAAGCTGCTGGGCCGGACGGCCGAGGAGCCCGCCTCGGACAACGGCACGGCCGTCTTCTGGGCCGTGGTCTGCGGGGACACCGGCAGCTGGCCGCGCTACACGGAGCAGTACGAGCGGGACGCGGCGAAGGACAAGGTGAAGTACCCGCTGTACGGGGACTTCGCGTCCAACATCAAACCGTGCGCCTTCTGGGACCGGCCCGTGGAGTCGGCGACGCCGATGCACAAGAAGGCGAACGTGCTGACGGTGCAGAACGAGTGGGACTCCCAGACCCCGCTCACCAGCGGCCAGGGCCTGCACCGGGCGCTCAAGGGCTCGCGGATGGTGCTGGCGGGCGGCGGTGAGGGCCACGGCGTGTACCTCTTCGACCCCGCCTCCTGCGCCAACGCCCCCATCGACGCGTACCTGACCACGGGCCGGCTCCCCGCCCAGGACGTGACCTGCCAGAACCCGTCGGCGGCCGCCGGGAAGCGCGGGTCCGGGCCGGCGAAGCCGGTGCCCTTCCCCGGGGCTCCCGGGCGGTTCTGACCCGGGCCGGAAGGTCAGTTCGTGAGGGACGCCTCCGCGGCCGCCTTGATCCGGCGGCCGAAGTCGGGGGCGTCCTTGCGCGCGGCTTTCAGCGCCGGGCCGACGAGGAGCTTGCCGAGGCCGTGCCCTTCGAGGGTGTTGAACATCCGGACCCGGGTGCGCCCGCCGGGGAGGGTGCCATGTTCCCAGGCCGGCGCCCGCCGCGCGCGGCGGCGGTCAGCCGAGCAGGGCGTAGACCGTGGAGGCCGTGGCGGCCGGTTCGCCGGCGCCGTCGGGCGTCAGTGTGATGTCGGCGAAGGCCATGCGCTTGCCGAGCTTGGTGACCCGTACGTGGATCAGCATGTCGGCGCCGACCACCGGACGCTGGAAGCTCGTCGACTGCTGGACGGTGGTCATCGGGCCGTACCCGCCGCGCGCGGCGGAGATCGCGATGACGGTGGCGGTGTCGGCGGCGGCCATCATGGCCTGCCCGGAGAGGCCGCCGCCGTCGCGGGCGAGCTCCGCGGACCAGGGCAGCCGCAGGACGGCGTGCCGCTCGCCGGTCTCCTGGACGGTCAGTCCGAGGGCGAGCACCCAGGGGGCGAAGTGGTCGGCGAGGATCTTGTCTGCGTCTGCGGGAGAGAACGTCACCGGGAGATTGTGGCGGCCCGCACGGACCGCCACAATCCCCTTTCGGTCAGAGCTTCGCTGCCAGTTCCGTGCCCTGGCGGATGGCCCGCTTGGCGTCGAGCTCGGCCGCCACGTCGGCGCCGCCGATCAGGTGGGCGTCGATACCGGCCGCGCGCAGGGCCTCGTACAGGTCCCGGCGCGGCTCCTGGCCGGTGCACAGGACGACGGTGTCGGCGGGTACGAGGCGCTGCTCGTCACCGACGGTGATGTGCAGGCCGTCGTCGTCGATGCGGTCGTAGGCGGCTCCGGCGACCGAGACGACCCCGCGGTGCTTGAGCTCCGCGCGGTGGATCCAGCCGGTGGTGGTGCCGAGGCCGGCACCGACCTTGGTGGCCTTGCGCTGGAGGAGGTGGACCTGGCGCGGGGGCGCGGGCCGCTCGGGGGCGGTGAGCCCGCCGGGCCCGGTGTACGCGGTGTCCACGCCCCAGTGGCGGAAGTAGACGTCCGGGTCCTGGGAGGCGCCCTCGCCGCTGTCGGTGAGGTACTCGGCGACGTCGAAGCCGATGCCGCCGGCGCCGACGACGGCGACGCGCTCGCCGACGGGGGCGCCGTCGCGCAGCACGTCGAGGTAGGTGACCACGTTGGCGTGGTCCACGCCCTCGATGTCGGGGGTGCGAGGAGTGACGCCGGTGGCGACGACGACCTCGTCGTAGCCCTGGAGGGTCTCGACGTCGGCGCGGGTGTCCAGGCGGACGTCGATGTCGTGTGCGGCGAGCTGGGTGCCGAAGTAGCGGATGGTCTCCTCGAACTCCTCCTTGCCCGGGATGCGGCGGGCGATGTCGAGCTGGCCGCCGATGTGTCCGGAGGCCTCGAAGAGGGTGACGGCGTGGCCGCGTTCGGCGGCGGACACCGCGCAGGCGAGGCCGGCCGGGCCGGCGCCGACGACGGCGACGCGCTTCTTCAGCTTGGTGGGCGAGAGCACGAGCTCGGTCTCGTGGCATGCGCGCGGGTTGACCAGGCAGCTGGTGATCTTGCCGCTGAAGGTGTGGTCGAGGCAGGCCTGGTTGCAGCCGATGCAGGTGTTGATGGTCTCGGGGCGGCCGGCCGCGGCCTTGGCGACGAAGTCGGCGTCGGCGAGGAAGGGACGGGCCAGGGAGACGAGGTCGGCGCGGCCGTCGGCGAGCAGCTCCTCGGCGATCTCCGGAGTGTTGATGCGGTTGCTGGTGACCAGGGGCACGGAGACCGCGCCCATCAGCCGCTTGGTGACCCAGGTGTAGGCGCCGCGCGGGACGGAGGTGGCGATGGTGGGAATGCGGGCCTCGTGCCAGCCGATGCCGGTGTTGATGATGGTGGCGCCGGCCGCCTCGATCTCCTTGGCCAGGTGGACGACCTCGTCGAGGGTGGAGCCGCCGGGGATCAGGTCGAGCATGGAGAGGCGGTAGACCAGGATGAAGTCCTCGCCGACGGCCTGGCGGGTGCGGCGGACGATCTCCAGCGGGAAGCGGACGCGGTTCTCGTAGGCGCCGCCCCAGCGGTCGGTGCGCTTGTTCGTCGCGGCGGCGATGAACTCGTTGATCAGGTAGCCCTCGGAGCCCATGATCTCGACGCCGTCGTAGCCGGCGAGCTTGGCGAGGCGGGCGGCCCGGACGAAGTCCTCGACGGTGCGCTCCACCTCGGCGTCGGAGAGCTCGTTGGGGACGAAGGGGCTGATGGGGGCCTGGATGGCGCTGGGCGCGACCAGGTCCTTGTGGTAGGCGTAGCGGCCGAAGTGGAGGATCTGCATCGCGATCTTCCCGCCCTCGGCGTGCACGGCGTCGGTGATCACCCGGTGCTCGGCGGCCTCGTCCTCGGTGGTGAGGCGGGAGCCCCCCTCGAAGGGGCGGCCGGCGTCGTTGGGGGCTATGCCGCCGGTGACGATGAGGCCGGCGCCACCGCGGGCGCGCTCGGCGTAGAAGGCGGCGAGGCGCTCGAAGCCGCCCTGGTGCTCTTCGAGGCCGGTGTGCATCGACCCCATGATCACGCGGTTCGGCAGGGTGGTGAAGCCGAGGTCCAGGGGGCTCAGCAGGTGCGGGTACCGGCTCTGGGAACTCATGGGGGCGCCTCCTCGCGCGGGGGTGATGAACCTGTTCTAGCGAGGCGGGCCGGGTTTTGCAACTAGGTGCATAACCGAGGGGACTCCTTCTCCCCGGAGTTCCCGGCCCCCGGGGGCGCCCCTGTGGCGGAGTTCACGCCGCAGGCTCGGCCGGCTGGCGGACCAGCACACCGCGACCTCGCCGGAGGACGCGGCCGACGGCGGGTCCCGGTACCGGACGCTCTCGCGCGCGGGCGCCGCACCTACGTACCGGACCTGGGCGGCGGCGCGCGCGGGTGACGTCCTGTGGGACGGCTACCGCCGCCGGATCGACGCCGTCCACCGCGCGGCCTGCTGCAGCTCGCTGTGGGCTCGACCGGTTCGAGGACCCCGGGACCGGCACCTGTTCCGGCCCGGCGCCCCGATACCGTCCAGGGGCTCGCCCTGCTGCAGGGGCCGGGCCGGACCTCCCGCCGGACATCGAGCGACGGACGCCTCGGGCGGTGACCGGTCCAGGAGGCGTCCCACGGGTACGGGATCAGGGGCGGCGGAGGCGGAGCGTAACGATCTGGAAGGGGCGCAGGGTCAGGGTGATCGCGCCGTCCGCCCCCGGGGCCGGGGGCGTGACCGCCGTGCCCGTGAGGGGCCGTTCCAGCAGGTCGCTCTCGACCGCCTCCGCGACGGGGAAGCCCGCCGTGAGGGTGGCCGTGGCGCGGCCGCCGCGGGACTCGTAGAGGCGGACGATCACGTCACCGCCGCGGTCCTCGGCGAGCTTGACCGCCTCGACCACCACCGCGTCCGAGTCCACCGCCAGCAGCGGGGCGACCGGGCCGGCGCCCGCCACGGTGCGTTCGGGCAGGTTCAGCGCGTGGCCCTCGCGCACCGCGTCCCCGATCCCCGCGCCGGGCGCGAGCGAGAACCGCAGGGTGTGGGCGCCCTGGTCGGTCTCCGGGTCCGGGTAGCGGGGGGCCCGCAGCAGGGAGAGCCGTACGGTGGTGGTCTGCCCGCCGTCGGCCCGTACGTCGCGGGTCACGTCGTGCCCGTACGTGGAGTCGTTGAGCAGGGCCACCCCCCAGCCGGGCTCCTCCGCGTGGATCCAGCGGTGGGCGCAGATCTCGAACTTGGCCGCCTCCCAGGAGGTGTTGGTGTGGGTCGGCCGGTACACGTGCCCGAACTGCGTTTCGGAAGCGGTCCGTTCGGCCTTCACGTCCAGCGGGAAGGCGGCCTTGAGGAACTTCTCCGTCTCGCGCCAGTCGACGTCCGTGACGATGTCGACCGTCCTGGCCCCGGCCCGCAGAGTGATCTGCTGGACCGCGGTGGACCGGCCGAAGGAGCGGGTGGCCCTTACGGTCGCCGAGCGCGGCCCGCTCTCGGTGACCTCCAGGCCGTCCAGCCCGTCGAGGTCGGTGACGTTGTTGCGGTAGAACTCGTCGACGTCCCAGGCGTCCCACATGTTGGGGAAGTCGGGGTGGATCTGGAGCAGGTTCGCGGCGGCCCCCGGGGCGACCGCCTCGCGGCGCGCCTGTAGGTCGTAGACGGAGACGATCAGGCCGCGGCCGTCGATCTCCACCAGCAGCCGGCCGTTGGCCAGGACGTGTCCGCCGCCGTGCCGCTCCTCGACCGTGACCGGCTCCGACGGGCGCTCAGGGCGGCCCGCTCCGCCCGCCGGGATGCCGTTGCGGGCGTGGGGGGCGCAGTTGAAGACCAGTTCCTCGGCGCCCTCCCCCGCCAGGGCCTGCTGCGCGGCGAGGGTGATCCCCCGGAGCTCCCCGGCCACCTTCGCGTACGTCTCGCGGGCCTCGCGGTGCACCCAGGCGATGGAGGAGCCCGGCAGGATGTCGTGGAACTGGTGCAGCAGCACCGTCTTCCAGATCCGCTCCAGGTCCTCGTACGGATAGGCGTACCCCGCCACCCGGACGGCGGCGGTCGTCGCCCACAACTCGGCCTCGCGCAGAAGGGATTCGCTGCGCCGGTTGCCCTGCTTGGTCTTGGCCTGGGAGGTGTAGGTGCCGCGGTGCAGCTCCAGGTAGAGCTCGCCGGCCCAGACGGGCGCGTCCTCGTACTCGGCGCGGGCCTTGTCGAAGAAGGCGTCGGGCCGCTCGATCTCGATGCGCGGGGAGCCTTCGAGGTCACGCTGGCGCCGGGCGCGGGCGAGGTGCTCGCGGGTGGGTCCGCCGCCGCCGTCGCCCCACCCGAAGGGGGCCAGGGAGCGTGAACCACGCCCCTTCTCGCGGTAGTTGCGTGCGGCGTGCGCCATCTGGGCGCCGCCGAGGTCGGAGTTGTAGGTGTCGACGGGCGGGAAGTGCGTGAAGACGCGGCTGCCGTCGATGCCCTCCCACCAGAAGGTGTGGTGGGGGAACTTGTTCACCTGGGACCAGCAGATCTTCTGGGTCAGGAACCACCGGGAGCCGGAGAGCTTGACGATCTGCGGCATGGCGGCGGTGTAGCCGAAGGAGTCGGGAAGCCAGACGTTGTGCGTGTCGATGCCGAACTCGTCCAGGAAGAACTTCTTGCCGTAGAGGAACTGGCGGGCCATCGCCTCGCCGCCGACCATGTTGGTGTCGGACTCCACCCACATGCCGCCCACCGGCACGAACTGGCCGTCCGCGACCTTCTTCTTGATCCGCTCGAAGAGCTCGGGCCGGTGGGTCTTGATCCAGTCGAGCTGCTGCGCCTGCGACATCGCGAAGACGAACTCGGGGTGTTCGTCCATGAGGTTGACCATGTTGGAGGTGGTGCGCGCGACCTTGCGCACCGTCTCGCGCAGCGGCCACAGCCACGCGGAGTCGATGTGGGCGTGGCCGACCGCGCTGATGCGGTGCGCGGAGGCGTTGGCGGGGGCGGCGAGGACCCCGGCGAGGCGTGCGCGGGCGGCGGCCGCCGTGCCGGGCACGTCGGTGAGGTCGACCGCGTCGAGGGCGGCGCCGAGGGCGCGCAGGATCTCGTACCGGCGGGCGTCGTCGGCGGCGAGCTGCGTCATCAGCTCGTAGAGCACTTCGAGGTCCTGGACCAGTTCCCAGACCTCCGTCTCGAAGAGGGTGAGGTCCATCCGGGCGAGGCGGTAGAGGGGCTGGTCGCCGCTGGTGCGCAGGTCGCCCTCGTAGGTGGCGCGGTGGTCGACGAGGACCGGGTTGGCGGCGGCCTCGACGTACCATTCGATCCGCTCGCCGCCCTCGGCGCGGTCGGCCACGCGCACCCAGTCGTTGTACGGGTTGAGCGCCTTGACTTCCCCGCCGTCGGCCCGGTGGACCAGGCCCTCGCACTGGAAGCCGGGCATCATCCGGTCGAAGCCGAGGTCGAGGACGGCTTCCACGGTCCGGCCGGCCCATCCGGCGGGGACGGTCCCGGTGACCCTGAACCAGGTGGTGCCCCAGGCCGGACCCCATGCGTCGCCGGGCGCGCAGGGCTCGTAGGGCGCCGCCAGGCCGTCGGCGACGGGGACGGGCTCACCCGGCGCGTCCCAGCGCTCGACGGTCAGCGGGAGCGGGCTGGAGTGGACGGCGGGCCTGATGCGCTCTTGGAGCACCCGGCGGAGGCGGTGCTCGGTAATGCTGCGGTCGTCATGCATGACAGCTGCTCCTGCTCCCGGAGGTGGTGGTCGGTCGGTACGGAGGGCCTGCCGGTCGGTCGGACGGTCCGGCTCACAGCTTGACGGCTCCCTCGCCCACGCCCTTGAAGAAGAAACGCTGGAGAGCGAAGAAGAGGAGCATCATCGGCAGCAGCGCGGCCATCGCGCCTGCGGCGATGAGCCGCTGGTCGTTGACGGTGGTGGCGCCGGCCAGGGTCTTCAGGCCGAGCTGGAGGGTGTAGTGGTCGCTGTCGGTGAGGACGAGCAGCGGCCAGAGGAAGTCGTCCCAGGCGCCCATGAAGCTGGTGATGCAGACGACGGCCAGGGCGCCCCTGGCGGAGGGGACGAAGACACGGGTGAAGCGGGCCCACTCGCCCGCTCCGTCCAGGACGGCGGCCTCCTCGACCTCCTTGGGCACGGCGAGGAAGGCCGCACGCATGATCATGATGTTGAGGACGGAGACCGCGCCGGGCAGCCAGACCCCGATGAGGGTGTCGACCAGACCCATCTCACGGACCGTGAGGAACATCGAGATCATCACGGACTCGAAGGGGAACATCAGGGTGGCGACGAGGACGGTGAAGACGACCTCGCGCCCTTTCCAGGCGGCGCGGGAGAGGGCGTAACCGCCCATCGCGGCGAAGAGCAGGTTCGAGGTGATCGCGAGGACCGCGACGACGAGGGTGTTGCCGACGTACTGGAGCAGCGGGAAGGACTCGGCGACGCGGACGTAGTTGTCGAGGGTGGGCCGCGTGGGCAGTACGCCGTCGTACACGTTCTCGGTGCGGCCGCGGACGGAGGTCAGGAACTGCCAGACGATCGGGCCCAGCATGACCACGAGCATGAGCAGCAGCGTGCCGTAACGGGCGGCCAGGCCGAGCCGGCGGCGCGCGCGGCCGGGCGGCGGGGATGCGGAGGCCGAGTCCGAGGCCGGTGCCGAGGCCGAGGTCGGGCGGCTCATGCCTCGTCCCCCTTCGTCAGGCGGCGGCCCAGCAGGCTGAAGACCAGCGTGAGGAGGAGCAGCAGGATGGATATGGCGGAGGCGTAACCGGTCTCGCCGGCGAAGCCGAGGCCCACCTGGCGGATGAGGAACGGCAGCGTGCGGGCTCCGCCGCCGGGTCCGCCGCTCTCCCCGCCGAGGATGTAGATCTCGGTGAAGACGCGCAGCGCCGAGATGGCGGAGAGGGTACCGACGAGCAGCATCATCGGTTTCACCTGGGGGACGGTGATGCTGAAGAAGCGCCGGACGGGACCGGCACCGTCGATCGCGGCGGCCTCGTGGAGGGAGGCGGGAACGTTCCCGAGGGCGGCCAGATAGAAGACCATGTAGTAGCCGAGGCCCTTCCACACGGTCACGACCATCGCGGAGACCAGCAGCATCGTGCTGTCCGTCAGGAACGGGACCGGCTCGGAGACCAGGTGGAGCCGCCGGAAGACGGTGTTGACGAGGCCGTCACTGCGCAGGACCCACTGCCAGATCAGCCCGACGACCACTGCGGAGGCGATCACCGGGGTGTAGAAGGCCGAGCGGAAGAAGCCGATGCCGGGGAGCTTGGCCTGGACGAGGACGGCGAGGGCCAGTGGCAGGAGGACCAGGCAGGGGACGACCACCAGGAGGTAGAGCACGCTGTTGCCGGTGGCGACGAGGAAGTCGGGGTCGGCGAAGGCGCGCCGGTAGTTGTCGAGGCCGACGAAGCCGCCGCCGCGCAGGATGCGGGCGTCGGTGAAGGAGAGGACGACGGTGTTGACGAACGGCCACAGGCTGAACAGCAGCACCATCGCCAGGCCGGGGGCGAGGAAGAGGTACGGGGTCCACCAGGTGCGGTGGGGCAGCCCGGTGTCGCTGTCGGCCGTCACGGGCGGGCCGCGTCGGCGAGGAGCCGGTTCGCCGCTTCCTCGGCCTTCTTCACCGCCGTCCGGGCGTCCTGCTCGCCCTTGATGGCCTTCTGCACCTCGCGTACGACGGCGTCCCCGACCTGGTTGGTCCACTGCACGGGGGTGTTGGCGTCGAGGGCGGCGGTCTTCAGCTGGTCGGCGCCGACGGCCCGGGCGAGCGTCTCGGCGTCCTTGCCGTCGCCCCTGTCGGAGAAGAACGGGTCGGCGAGGCCCTGCGCGTTGGAGGGGTAGATGGTGGCCTTCCTGGAGAACTCCACCTGGTTCGGGCCGTTGGTGACCCATTTCGCGAACTCGGCCGCCGCGTCGAGGTGTTGCGTGTCCTTGCGGATGCCGAGGGACTGGGCGTAGATGCCGATGTGGCCGAGCCGGCCGGTGACGGCTCCCGCGACCTGCGTCTTGGCGTAGACCTGCGGGGCGTTCAGCTTGATGTCCTTGACGAATCCGGGGGAGCCCGGGCCGAAGACGAGTTTGCCGCCGCCGTAGAGCTGGTTGACGTCGTCGGACTTGAGCAGGGACTCCTTGGGCATGGCGCCCTTGGCGTACAGGTCCTTCATCCGCTCCACCCATTCGACGGCCTTGTCGGTGTCGAAGGTGAACCGGTCCTTCCCGGGGCTGAGGAGGGGAACGCCCATCTTCTGCCAGTCGCCCGGTAAGCGTCCCTCGGGGTCGGCCATGAAGGCGGAGTACCGGCCGCCGGACCGGGCGGCGATCTGCTCGGCGTAGTCGAAGAACTGCTCCACGCTGGTGGGCGGTACGGCCGGATCCAGGCCGGACCTCTCGAAGAGCTCCCTGTTGTAGGTGAGGATCTCCGGAGTCACGTACCAGGGGTAGGCGTAGACGCTGTCACCCTTCCCGGGCAGTTTGAACTGCTCCCAGGCGCCCGGTACGTACTCCCTGGCCGTGTCCCCGTCGAGCTTCGCGACGTCGGCGAGCAGGCCCCGGTCGCCGAGGAGCTGGAAGGAGTCGGTGGAGAGGTTGACCACGTCCGGGAGGGCGCCGGCCTGGGCGTCCGCGACGAGCTTCTCGTTGTAGCCGTCACCCGGCACGTCCTCCCAGTGGACCTCCACCTCCGGGTACTTCTCCTCGAAGGCGTCGATGACGGCCTGTACGTAGCCGGTGAAGGCGGGCTTCAGCTGGAGGGTCCGGAAGGTGATCTCGCCGGCCACCTTTCCCGTTCTCTCGGCTTCCTTGGCGGTCCCGGCGCCGGCGCCGCCGAGTCCGCACGCGGCGGTCGACACCAGCGCGCCGGCCGCCAGCGCGGCAACAGCCGTACGGATCGGGTTCGAACGGGTCATCGTCGCCGCCTTCGCAGAAGTCCGGCCTCGTCGCCGGAGGCGGTGCCCACGGTCGCGGGAAAGCAAGACCTCGTCAATGACGCCGAGTCGGCATTGGCCGATGCCGACGGGTACCGAATCCCACGACGGGGCGGAGCGGGCTCCGACGGACCGCGATCCCACACCTTCGAGCTGGACTGATGCGCTTTAGTACAAAGCCCTCCGATCCTGGTGCAGATCCGACGGGGAAGCTTCGCGCACGGCGATGTTGACTCCTTGTCGCCTCTTTCGGCCGGCCCGCACTAATGCGCTTTACCTCCACCGCCCGAACCCCCTTCCCTTGGGAGCCCGAGCTCCGCTTGTGCGACTCGCGATCGAGCGTCTAGGTTCGCCTCGAACGGCGTGTAGCTCAGCAGCCAGAGCACCGACCTGCACAGTCGGAGGGCGCAGGGGCAGGACCTGCCACGCCGGCCATGAACGAGAACACTGGACAGCAACCGCCCACCGTCGGGCTCCCGGCGTCGGGGATCTCCGACGCGGACCTCTTCGCCCACTGCCTCACCGACGACGGCCTCGCCTGGCTGGAGTCGCTGCTCGGCAGCGGGCGGTACGAGGTGCGCGCGCCGGAGCAGGCCGCGCTGTTGTGCGTCGCCTGGCTGCGGCGTACCGGGGAGGACGCCGCCGCGGCCGAACTCGTCGAGGAACTGCGGCCCTTCGCCCACGAGGTCCGGTTCGCTCCGTATCCCGTCGAGCGGCCGGTCCCCGATCCGGACGCCGTGCACCGGCTGACCGTCGGCGAGGCGGCCGGCACGCTCGCGCGCCGTGCGCCGCACCCCGCCGTCGAGGCGCAACGCGAGGCGCTCACCGTCTGGCGGCCCTTCGAGGACGAGCTGCTCGGCCACTGGCTGCGCATCGAAGCCGATCCGCAGGCCGTGACCCGGGCGTCCGGCGCGGCGCTGCTCGCCCGGTACCGGGAACTGGCCGCGGCGCACACCCGCTGCACCAAGCACCTGAACCCGAAGTCGAACACGGCGGTCCTGCTCCGCGGGCTCGAGGCGACGGTAACGGGACGCGAACTGCCGCCCCGCCTCGCGGGCCTGGTGCGCCACGCCGTCGCCTCGATGGCCGCCAGGCGCGGCCGACCGGGTTCCGCCGAGCACACCCGGCTGCGGCGGGAACAGGCCCGGCAGGCGGCCCTGCCCGCTCACCACGATCTGGCCGCGCTCCTGCTGCGCCGGCTCGCCCCGCTCGACGTCGCCCGCGGGACGACGGAAGCGCGGACCCTGACCGGGCCGGTGACCGCCGAGGAGGCGCGGTCCACCGGGCTTCCCATCGCGGCTGGGATCCCTCCGTCGGTCCGCGAGCCGGTCGCCGCGGCGCTCACCGCTCCCCTGAGGACGTTGCTGGAGACCGGCGCCGTCCCGTCCGCCGAAGTGCTCGGCGAGGTCGCCGGCCGGCTGGTCGCCGCACACCCCGCACAGGGGTACGCCGACGAGGCCCTCGGCAGTCTGGTCGCCGCCGCGTACAGCGCCGGGCGCCCACGCCGGTACGCGCTGTGGTGGAGCCGCGAACACCACGAGCGGATCGCCTCCCTGCCCTGGTTGCGAGCGGTGGCTCCCTGGGGTCCCGACCCTGCGGTGCGGGCCCGCGCGACGCTGCGCATGTTCGCCGAGGTCTGCGTGGAGTACTTTCCCGGCGCCGGGCTGCCCAACCTGCTCGCCCGTGCGCTGTCCGGGCTCGTCCCGCTCGCCGGACTGCCCGTCCCGCTCCTCACCGAGCCGTTCGCCCACAGGTACAGCGGAAGGCCCTCCCCCGACCTGCTACCGGCCGCACAGGCCCCCGCAGAGCTGCTGCGCGGCACGGTGTACGAGCGCTACCACGGCATCGACTACGCGGAAGTGCTGCGTCTGGTGGCCGCCGGCGACCACGAGGGCTTCGCGACACTGTGCGTCGAACGCGCGGGGCGCCCGGGCGGGTCGCCGGCCGTCGACGCCGCCGTCATCGAACAGGCCCGGATCCTGACCACGTTCAACCTGGCCACCCTCGTACGGTACGCGGACGTCAGCCCGCGGGGCGGGTGGGGTGGCGCGGCTCGCGGAGCCTTCTGCGCCGCGGTCCGCCGGGCCGCCACGCCCGCGCAGACCTCGTACGCCTGGCGGCAGCTGCTGTTCCACCTCTCGCTGTGCGACGCGGACGAGCAGACCCGCGTACTCGCCTGGATCGACGTCCGGACCGCCCGGCTGCCGGCCCGCGCCGCCGCGGGGATCGCCGGCCCGCTCGCGGCCCTCCGTCTCGCCGCCGCCTAGCCGGCGGCCGTCCTGGGGGCGCAGCGCATGCCGATGTAGCAGCAGGGGGTGCCGTCGACGAGGGCGGCGAAGACGACCGGCATCCAGTCCTCGCTGAAGGAGGCGCCGGTGCCGGCCGCGGCGAACACCGTCGCGCTGAGCGGGACGAGGTCCAGCTCCAGGGGCGGCGAGAAGTCCCGCATGCCGTCGACGAACTCGTACCGCAGGTGCGGGGAGCCGCCGGAGGCGGCGGTGACCGTGATAACGACGCCCTCGCGCCGGTAGGTTCCCAGCAGCGGGGTCATGTCGACGGTCGGCGGGTGTGCGGGCGGCGCGAAGGAGGGGGGCGTGCGGACCTCGGCGAGCTCCGCGAGGAGCTCGCGGAACAGGTCGGCGTAGAGGCGGCGGGCGCCGCCGCCGTTGGTGAGCAGGACGACGATGACGTCGGCGCCGGGCACGACGCGGAGGTAGCCGTACTGGCCGGTGGAGGCGCCGTCGTGGCCGTACCCCGGGACTCCGTTCCAGTCGTACAGCGACCAGCCCAGCCCCCAGCCGTCCGCGCTCACCGTCCACCGGTCGGGGACGTCGACCTCCCACCGCTGCATCGCCGCGACGGCGCGGGCGCCCAGGACCTGGGTGCCGTCCGCGGTGGCGCCGCCGTCGAGGTGCATCTTGGCCAGCCGCAGCACGTCGGCGGCGCTCGCCAGGACACGCCCGTACGGCCCTGCCGACCGGGGCATCATGTCCCAGGCGGGAGCCGGTTCGGGCTCCGGCCCGTCGCCCGGCAGGTGGCCCATCGCCGTACGGAAGGCCAGCGCCTCCTCGGGCAGGGTCATGGTGTGGGTCAGGCCCAGGGGGGCGACGATCCGCTCCTTCAGGGCCTGGTCCCAGGTGCGTCCGGTGACGACCTCGACGATGCGGCCGAGGACGTTGTAGCCGACGCTGCTGTAGGAGACGGCGGTGCCGGGCGGGCAGTCGAGCGCCACGTTCCGGGCGGCCCGCACGTAGGCGGCCAGGCAGTCGTCGCCGCGCCCGCTGTCGTAGGTGAAGTCACAGGTGAGGCCGCTGGTGTGGCTGAGCAGCCGGCGCACCGTGATCGCCTTGGCCGCGCCCGGGGCGCCGGCCGGGGTGAACTCCGGCAGGATCTCGGACACGGGCGTGTCCAGGTCCAGTTGGCCGGCGCCGACGAGCTGCATGACCAGGGTGGCGGTGTAGATCTTGGCTATGGAGCCGAGCTGGAACACCGAGTCGGTGGTGGCCTCCACCCCTGTTCCGCGGTGCAGCAGGCCGCTCGCCAGCTCGTGGATCCGCCCGTCGGCGAACACCGCGAGGGTGGCGCCGGGTACGTGGTGGGCGGCGCGTAACGCGTCGAGGCGGCTCTGCCAGTGGGCAGGGGAGAACGTCACGTCGGATCCTTCGACTCGGTCGGTCATGCCGTGGTCGACGCCACCGTAGGCAGGTCCCGCGGACGGCCGTAAGGACCTTCACGCGTCAGCGAGGGGACCTCCGGCGCCATCGGGGAACCGGTTTCCCGCCAGGGAGAAAGTGTTTCGCGCCGCCCGGGTGGCACGCCTGCGCCAAGCTGCACGGTGCGTGGGGAAGTTCGCCGGAGCGGCTGGTAGCGTCACCCGCCCTATGCAGTCTCACAACGCCCGCGGAACCGTCTCCGTGCACCTCGCCCGCTTCGTCGTCGACGCCCTGCGCCGGTCGGGCGCCGGCATGGACAGGTTCGCCCGGTTCCACGACCTGGGCCCCGAGGTGCTCGGCAACGACCTGGCCCGGGTCTCGACCCCGTCGGCGCTCGCCGTGTGGGAGGCGCTGACGCTCTCCGAGGCGGGGACGGCGGTCGGCGCGCTGCTCACCGACGAGGCTCCGATCGGCACGTTCGGCCTGTGGGACTACCTGGTCACGAGCGGGCCCAGCCTGCGGGAGTCCCTGAGGCAGGTGGTGGAGTACAACGCCGTCATCGCCGACCCGGCCAACGAGAAGCTCCTCATCGAGGAGGACGGCCGCACCTTCACCATCCGCCACGCCACGGGCAGTTGGGGACCGGACGTGGTGGAGGCCATCGACTGGTTCGCGCTGGCCATGTTCCTGACCAGGGCGCGGGCCGCCACCGGCCGGCCGCTCGCCCCGCTGCGCGTCTGCGTCACGCACGGCGCGCCCCGCGAGTACCGCCGGCTCGTGGAGCTGTTCGGCACCACCCGCATCGACTTCGGGGCCCCGTACAACTCGATCACCTTCCACGACGACGACGTACGCACGCCGCTGCCCAAGGCGCAGCCGGGCCTGGACCGCCTCCTGGCACACCAGGCCCGGCTGACCCTGGCTGCCGCCCAGCCGGTGATGCTCTGGCAGGACAGCTTCCGGATGGTCCTCGCCGGCGCCTTCCGGGAGGACACCGTGAACCTGGAGTACGTGGCGGGGCGGCTCGCGATGAGCCCGCGCACGCTGCAGCGGCGCCTGCGGGAACTCGGCACGACCTGGCGCGAGGAGGTCGAGTCCGTGCGCCAGGAAAGGACGATGGAGCTGCTGCGCACCACCGATCTGCCGCTCCAGCTGATCGCCGCCCGGGTCGGGTACAGCGACATCCGCGCGCTGCGCCGGGCGGTACGGCGGTGGGACGGGCGGGCACCCCGGGACATCCGCAACGCGGCGGGACTCGCGGCGCCCGCCCCGGGCGGCTGACCCGCACGGGCGCGGCCCGGGCAGAGCGGGGTGGGGCGGGGCACAGCCCGGCACAGCCGTGCGCAGCGGCGCGGCGCGGCTTCACTTCATGGGGTACTGGGTCTTCTCCGCGAGCTTGCCGTCCTTGAAGCAGAAGCGGAGCACCGTCTCCGCGCCCAGCTCGGTGTCGCCGCCGGATATGTACCAGGCGCAGCTGCTGCCCTCGGGCTCTACCGGTCCACCCTCCTTGAGGGCGGCCTTGACGAAGCTCTCCCCCGACGGGAGCTTCGCCCGGACGTCGCCCTCCGGGTCGCCGACCTTCACGCCCTCGTAGACCGCGGGGTCGACCACGGTCTTCTCGGCCATGTCGAGGAACTTCCCCATGCCGAAGACCACCGCGGCGAGGACGCCGATGCCCAGCACCAGCGCCACTCCGCAGCCGATCAGACAACCCTTGCGCTGAGCCACGCCCGTTCCTCCAAGTCGCTTCGCGTCCGGCGGCGATCGCCTGGACGCTCACACCCTCGCAAGGGACGGGGGGCACGCGCTGTCCTCGAAAGTCGTCACCCGCCGCAACGATCGTCGTTCGAGACAGCCAGTGCGTTCCGTGTATACAGGGAGAAGATCGGCCTTCCGGGCGGAACGAGAGGAACCCACCGTGAACGAGCACACCATCGAGCCTCTGATCGTCGTCGGGGTGGACGGTTCCGACCACTCCAAGGAGGCGGTGCGCTGGGCCGTGGAGCACGCCCGGTCGGTCGGCGGCCGCGTGCACGCCGTCATGGCCTGGGAGTGGAACCGCAATCCGTTCGCCATCGGCATGGCGGAGGCCCAGTTCGCCGAGCAGGAGGCGGTGACGGCCGAGGAGACGGCCCGCCGCAAGCTCTCGGACACCGTCACCGCGGCGGTCGGCGCCTCCGCCGGCGTGCCGGTCTTCCGCCGCGTCGAGCAGGGTCCGCCGGCGCAGGTCCTGGTGGACGCCTCGAAGGAGGCGGACCTGATGGTGGTCGGGACCCGCGGGTACGGCGGATTCAAGGGCGCGTTGCTGGGATCGGTGAGCCAGCAGGTCGTGCAGTACTCCGGCAGCACGGTGGTCGTCGTCCGGGAGAGCGAGGCGGGCGAGGGCGGGAGCGGCGCCTGACGCCCGGAACGGCAGCCGTACGACATCCGATGGCCCACTGGCCAGGCCTCGGGGCTGGGGGCCTCAGGGCTGGGGCCTCAGGCCACGGGATCCGTCAGGTCCCCGGGATCCGTGTTGGCCCCGCAGAGGATGACGGCGACCCGCTTCCCCAGCGGCTCCGGCGCGCCGGACAGCGCCGCCAGCGCGGTGGCCGCGCCCGCCTCCACCACGATCCGGTGCTCCTCCCACACGGCGCGCCGCGCCGCCGTGATCGCCTCGTCCGCGACCAGGACCGAGGTCACGTTCTTCTCCTGCGCGGCCGCCAGCGCGTCGGCCGAGACGCGGGTCGCCCCCAGGGAGTCGGCCGCGACCGAGTCCACGGTGACGTCGACGACCCGGCCCGCCGCCAGGGCCGCGTTCAGGGCCCGGCAGTTCTCCGGTTCCGCCGCGACCACCCGTACGCCGTGCTCGCGCGCGGCCGTGGCCACTCCCGCGAACAGTCCGCCGCCGCCCACCGCGACGACCACGGTGTCCAGCCCGGGCAGGGTCTCGCGGATCTCGTCGAGCAGGGTCCCGGCGCCGGCCGCGATGAGCGGGTGGTCGTACGCATGGCTGCTCAGCGCGCCGCTCGTGGCGGCGAACTCCTGGCAGGCGGCCTGCGCTTCGGCGTACCGGTCGCCGACGAGCCGGACGTCGGCCCCGTAGCCGCGCAGCCGTTCCACCTTCACGCGCGGGGCGTTGGCGGGCAGGAAGACCGTCGCGGGCACGCACAGCGCGCGGGCCGCCCAGGCGCAGGCGAGCCCGGCGTTGCCGCCGGAGGCGATGGTGACACCGGCGGCAGGGAGGGCGCCGGCCTCGTGGTGGGCGGCGAGGAAGTTGCGGGCGCCGCGCGCCTTGAAGGTGCCGGTGTGCTGGAGGTACTCCAGGGCGTACCAGACGCCGTCGGCCGCCGGCGCCACCGTGACGGGCCGTACCCCGCCGGCGATCCGCGCCGCGGCGGCGCGCACGGCGGCGTAGTCGAGCTGCTGCGGAGGGCGTGCGTGCTGCGGATGCTGCGGACGTTCCATGGTCGGTCTCCCCATCAGGTGGCGGGCCGGGCGGCTTCGATCAGCTGGCGCAGGGCGCCGTAGTACACCTCGTGGTCCGTCAGGGCCGGCAGTACGTCGGGCAGTCCGCCGGAGAGCACGGGGAACTCCTCGGGATCGAGCGCGGCCAGGGCGGCGCGCGAGGCGGCGGTGGCGCCGGCCGGATCCCGGTGGTCCACGAAGGCCGCGCTGCCCAGGGTGAGCAGGTACATGCGGCGGTAGGCGGTGATCGCCTCGGTGACCGTCATCCCCGCGGCGACGCTGTCGGCGAGGGCCGGCTCGACGAGGCGGGCCAGCAGCTGCCGGCCGAGCCAGGGCCGGCCGCCGCGCAGCACGAGCAGTCCGGGATGGGCGGTGAGCAGCAGGTACAGTGCGCGGAACCGCTGCTCGGCGGCTTCGGCCCAGTCCGTGCCGGCGGGGATCTCGGGGAGCTGTGCGGCCAGGTGCTCGGTGCACAGGTCGAGCAGTCCGGCGAGGTCCGCGCAGCGGCGCTGGACGGTGGCGTGGGAGACGTCGAGCTGGTCGGCGAGGGTGCGGAAGCTGAGGCCCTGCGGCCCCACCTCGTCGAGGATCCGCAGGGCGGCGACGGCGATGGCCCCGGGGGTCGCACGGTCCAGGGCGTCGGATCTCCTCGGCATAGATACACCGTATCATACGACGTATCACCTCTTTCGTGTGACACCAATTGCAGCCATATTGCTGGTCGTCACACGACAACCGGCGACTTGTGTTGACACTGAGTAGGCGCCTCGCTGCACTGGTCGCACGACTGCCCACCCGTCAAGGAGACCCAGTGCCGCCTCGCCTGCGCGCAGCGCTCCCCTGTCTGACCGCGGCCGCCCTGTTCGCCCTCGCGCTCTCGCCCGCCCCGGTGGCGGCCGAGCCCCGGGCCACCTCGGACACCCCGCTCGCGCTCACCCCTCCCATGGGCTGGAACAACTGGGCGCACTACATGTGCGACATCGACGAGGCCACGGTGGTCGCCAACGCCGACGCCCTCGTGTCGACGGGGCTCGCCGCCAAGGGCTACGACACGGTGACCGTCGACGACTGCTGGATGACCAAGAGCCGCGACGCACGGGGCAATCTGGTGGTCGACACCGCCAAGTTCCCGCACGGCATGGCGTGGCTCGGCGAGTACCTGCACGCCAAGGGCCTGAAGTTCGGCATCTACCAGGACGCCGGCTCCCTCACGTGCGAGAAGTACCCCGGCAGCGGCGCCCCCGCGGGCGGCGGACCCGACCACTACGCCCAGGACGCGCGGCAGTTCGCGTCCTGGAAGGTCGACTACGTCAAGATGGACGGCTGCAACCTGTGGGTGCCGGAGGGCCGCACGAAGGAGCAGGCCTACCGGGACGCCTACAACGCCGTCGCGCAGGCGCTGCGCGAGAGCGGCCGGGACATGGTCCTGTCGGCCTCCGCGCCCGCCTACTTCCAGCAGGGCGAGTGGGGCGGCTCCGACTGGCACAAGGTGCTCGGCTGGGTCGGCGAGACCGGCCAGCTGTGGCGCGAGGGCAAGGACATCAAGGTCTACGACCCGGCCTCGCCCGCCACCTCCCGGTGGAGTTCGGTGCTGGGCAACTACGGCTACAACCGCTGGCTCGGCCGGTACGCCGGACCCGGCAACTGGAACGACCCCGACTTCCTGATCGCCGGCTCCCCCGGCCTCACGGCCGCCGAGAGCCGCAGCCAGGTCGCCCTCTGGTCCATGATGGCGGCGCCCTTCATCCTGTCCTCCGACGTCTCGAAGCTGACCCCCGCCGGACTCGCCGCCCTCGGCAACACCCGGCTGATCGCGCTGGACCAGGACCCGATGGGCCGTCAGGGTGCCGTGGTCTCCTCCAACGCCACCTTCGAGATCCTGGTCCGTCCGCTCGCGAACGGCGACCGGGCGGTGGCCGTGCTCAACCGCTCGGCGAACACCCGGGACATCAGGGTCCCGCTCGACGAGATCGGCCTGAACGACTGCACGGCCGACACCGAGGACCTGTGGAGCGGTGCGCGCGCCGAGGTCTCCGACGCGCTGACCGGCAAGCTCGCCGGCCACGACACCGCCGTGTGGCGGCTCAGCCCGCGCAGCTGCTCCGAGGCGGTGCCGACCGGGCAGATCGTCGGTGACGGCGCCCGGTGCGCCGACGGGGCCAACACCAGCGGCGTCGGCGCCGTCGTGATGGCGGGCTGCACCGGAGCCCCCGACCAGCGGTGGCTCCTCGGCGACGACGCCCGCCTGCGGCTGGCCGGCGCATGCCTGTCCGCGGGCGAGAACGGCCTCGTGGAGCTGGCCGACTGCGCGCCCCGGCACGGCGGGCAGCCCGGCCAGGACTGGTCCCACCGCCGTGACGGGACCCTCGTGGAGGAGGCGAGCGGTCTGTGCCTGACCGCGCCCGCCCGGGCCGCCACGCCCGACGCCCCGGCCGAACGGCTGCGGCTGACCCCCTGCGGAGAGCACCGGGTCGACCAGGCCTGGTCCCTGCCGGTCTGACGACCCGAGCGAACGGATGAGCAACCCGATGCCACGAAGCGGGCGCCGCCTGCCCGCCACCCGCCCGGTCGCCCTCGCCGCGCTCCCCGCGGCGCTGCTGGCCGTGGTTTGCGCGGGACCCGCGCCCGGGGCCACCGCCCCGGGCGCGGGATCGCCCGCACGCGCCGACGTACGCCCCCTGGAGGGGGCACATGCGCACACCGGCGCGCCCCGCCGCGCCGGAACCTTCGACACGGCGCCCGCGCGCGCCGCCCTGCAGCGACTGCTGCCGTGGCACGCCGGGCAGTTCACCCTGGTGCCCGACCCGGCCGCCGGCGCCGACACCTTCACGGTGTCCGGGACCGCCGGGGCCGTCACCGTGCGCGGCAGCACAGGAGCCACCCTGCTCACGGGCGTCGGCTGGTACCTCCAGCACGTCGCCGGCGCCGACATCGGCTGGCCCGGCGACAGCATCGGCATGCTGCCCGCCCGGCTGCCGGCCGTACCGTCACCGGTCACGCGCAGCGCGCAGGTCCCGCACCGGTACGCCCTCAACGACACCGACGACGGGTACTCGGGCCCCTACCGCACCTTCGAGGAGCACCAGCGGCAGATCGACCTCCTCGCCCTGCACGGCATCAACGAGGTGTTCGTGCAGGTCGGGGCGGAGTACCCGTACTACCGGGCGCTCCAGCGGTTCGGATACTCCGCCGAGGAGCTGCGGCAGTGGATCCCCGGCCCCGGCCACCAGAGCTGGTGGCTGCTGCAGAACCTCAGCGGCTTCGGCGGCCCGGTCACCGAGCGGCTGATGCGCGAACGCGCCGAGCTCGGCGGCCGGATCGCCGAACAGCTGCGCGGCCTCGGCATGACCCCGGTGCTGCCCGGCTACTTCGGCACCGTGCCGCCCGGCTTCGCCGCCCGCAACGCCGGGGCGGCCACGGTCGCGCAGGGCGACTGGGCGGGCTTCGACCGCCCGGACTGGCTGGACCCCGCATCGCCCGTCTTCGCGAAGCTGGCCGCCGCCTACTACGCGGAACAGCGCGCGGCGTTCGGGGACAGCTCGATGTACCGGATGAGCCCGCTGCACGAGGGCGGCCAGACCGGCTCCGTCGACGTCGGCACGGCGGCGGGCGCCATCCAGGCGGCGCTGCACGCCGCCCACCCGGGGGCGCTGTGGGCCGTGCTGGGCTGGCAGGACGACCCGACGGCGGAACTGCTGGCCGGGGTCGACACCTCCAAGCTGCTGATTCTCGACGGGCTGTCCGACCGGTACAACCGGCTGGACCGCGAAAGCCGTTGGGGCGGCGTCCCGTACGCGATGGGCACCATCTACAACTTCGGCGGACACACGACGATCGGCGCGAACACCTCGGTGTGGCTGGAACGCTTCGGCCCCTGGCGGGCCAAGAGCAACAGCGCGCTGGCCGGGATCGCCTACCTGCCGGAGGCCACCGGGACCAATCCGGCGGCGTTCGACCTCTTCACCGACCTCGCCTGGGATGCCGGGCCGATCGACCAGCGCACGTGGTTCGCCGGCTTCGCGGCCCGCCGCTACGGCCGCCCCGACGCCGAGGCCGCCGCCGCCTGGGAGGAGCTGCGCAAGGGCCCGTACAGCACCTCCTCGGGGCTGTGGTCGGAGTCGCAGGACAGCCTGTTCAGCGCCCGGCCCAGCCTGTCCGCGGCGGGCGCGGCGTACTGGAGCCCCAAGTCGATGCGCTATCCGGCCGGTTCGGTGCGCAGGGCCCTGGACCACCTGCTGAGGGTGGCTCCGGCGCTGCGCGGCTCCAGCGCCTACCGCTTCGACCTGGTGGACACCGCGCGGCAGGCCCTCGCCAACCACTCGCGGGTACTGCTGCCGAAGATCAAGGCGGCCTACGAGGCCGGGGACCTGGCCCGCTTCCGCACGCTGACGGCCGAATGGCAGGACGGGATGCGGCTGCTCGACCAGGTGACCGGATCCGACCCGAACCTCCTCCTCGGGACGTGGCTGTCCCGGGCCCGCTCGCAGGGCGCCGACCGGGCCGAGCAGGGCCGGTACGAGTACGACGCCCGCTCGCTGCTGAGCGTGTGGGGCCGGCGCAGCACCAGCGAGGGCGGTTTCCTGCACGACTACGCGAACCGGGAATGGAGCGGTCTGATCTCCGAGTTGTACGCCCGGCGGTGGGCGGCCTACTTCGTGACGCTGGACGAGGCGCTGGTCGGCAGGGCCGCGCCGCGGGAGATCGACTGGCACGCCTTCGAGGAGGAGTGGGCCGGGCGGACCACCCGGCACCCGGACCGGCCGAGCGGGGACCCGTACCGGCTGGCCACGGCCGTGGCGGCGGCCCTCCCGGCGGCAGCCACCGGCTGACCTACACCACCGGGGCGGTGGTGATCGTCCGATACGGAGATGATCACCCTCCAGGAGGAAAGTCCGCGCTCGTGCGAGGGAGATCTCCCGCCGCGGTTCGTCGCGCGGGGACGGCACTCGGTTGACTGGCCCGGAGAAGACCAGGGGCGGCCACCGGAGCGATCCGGGCCGCCCCTTCCGATGCCACGAGACGCGACCAGGAGTGCACCCGAGCATGTCCCAGACCGAACACGACCAGACCGCGCACCAGGGGGAACAGGAGCGGCAGCAGCAGGAGCGGCCCGCGGGCGCCGGCTCCGCCGCCGCATCCCTGGAACTGCTGACGCTGCTCGCCGCCGGGGTGGCCGACCTGGCCCTCGACCAGCTGCGGCAGACCGCCGACCGCGCACAGGACGCACTGCGCCGCGCCGACCTGCGCGAACTGCTCACCGACGGGGTGGTGGAGCTGCGCAAGCGCGGAGAACTGGCCACCCGCCGGGCGGGCATGGCCGACGAGAACTACCTGGAGACCATCGCCCGGCGCGCCGCGGAGCAGATCGCCTCCGAGGGCCGCCCCTGTGCATGACCACACCGGCTTCAAGGAACGCATCGACGAGGTGCTGGTCCGGCTGGCCGACGAGGAGGAGCGGGCCCTGCTCGGGCTGCACGCCGAACTCACCCCGCTCTCGGAGCAGTTACGCCGGTCCCTGGCCCGCGGCAAGCGGATCCGGGCCGCGTTCCTGTACTGGGGGTGGCGGGCGGCCGGCCAGCCGGACTGCGAGGGGGTGATCCGGGCCGCGGCCGCGATGGAACTCGTCCACGCGGCGGCCTGCACCCACGACGACATCATCGACGACAGCCGGATGCGGCACGGGCAGCTCACCGCGCACGCCGCCTTCGCCGCGAACGGGCAGCGCTCCACCGCCCTCGCCATGATCCTCGGCGACCTGCTGATGGGGTACGCCGGGCACGTCTTCACCTCCTGTGGGCTGCCGGGGGCCTACCTGGCCCGGACCGTTCCGCTCTGGTCCACCCTGCTGCGCGAGACGATGGCCGGCGAGTTCCTGGAGGTGCTGCGCACCCAGGCGGGAGCGGACCGGGAACCGCTGGTGGCGGAGTCCCTGGAGGTCGCCCGCTTCAAGACGGCCAAGTACACGGTGGAGCGGCCGCTGCACCTGGGCGCCACCCTCGGCGGCGGCTCCAACGCCCTGCTGGACGCCTTCTCCGGCTACGGCCTCCCGCTGGGCGAGGCCTTCCAGCTGCGCGACGACCTGCTGGGGACCTTCGGCGACCCGGCACGGACCGGCAAGTCAAACCTGGACGACCTGCGGGACGCCAAACCCACGGCGCTGCTCGCGCTGACCGTGGCCGCGGCCGGGCCCGACGACCGCCGGCTGCTCACGAAGCTGGTCGGCAACCCGGAGCTTGGCGAGGAGGAGGCCTCGTCGGTCCGCGAGCTGATGGAGCGGTGCGGGGCCCGGCAGCGCGTCGAGGGCATGATCCGCGAGCGCATCGGCCGGGCCGAAGCCGCTCTCGACCTCGCCGCGATGCCCTCGGAAGCCCGGTCCGCCCTGAGCGGGCTGGCCGCGACCGCCGCCGACCGCTCCCTGTAGCCGCGCGACCGCGCCTGCCACCACCGCCCTCCTCGCCGCGCCGCCGCCGCGCTCCCGCAGCGGCGGCAGCCCCCGGACCGGGCGGACTGTCCCGCACCCGAAGACACGACAAGGACGACCGACGTGAACGCCAACGCCACCAAGACCGCCCCGGCGCGCGCCCGCTACGACCACGCCGCGCTCGACGCCCTGAGCACGCAGGGCGATCCGCTCGCCGACGAGACCGTCGCCGAGATGTTCCGCCGCAAGGAGGTCGGCGACCTCAACACCCTCATGCGGTTCTTCACCACCACCGGCGACAAACTCCCCGAGCAGCTCCCGCAGTCCGCGCGCGCCTACTTCGAGGCGACCGCCATGCCTCCGAGCTGGGTGGACTGGGACGTGATGGAGCAGGCCCGGCTGTTCTTCATGGACAACGCGGCCCACATCAACACCGGCCTGTCCTTCGCGGCCATGCCCGCGACCTACGCCATCCCCCGGCTGTCCCGGCTGCTCGCCTCGACGCACTCCATGGCGTACCCCTCGCGGCGGATGGCCAACACCGGGCAGTTCGTCACCTACCTCATGCAGACCAACTCCTTCGCGGAGGGCAGCAAGTTCATCCCCGCCGCGCAGAAGGTGCGCCTGCTGCACGCGGCCGTCCGCCACCACCTGCGCCACGGCGGCCACTGGGACGTCGAGAAGGACGGGGTGCCCATCTGCCAGGAGGACATGATCGGGGGGCAGATTTGCTTCTCGCTCCTCGTCCTCGACGCGATGCACCGGCTCGGCATCCACATGAGCGAGGACGGCGCCGAGGCCTACTTCTACGCCTGGCGGGTCGTGGGCGCCATGCTCGGCTGCGACATGTCGGCGGTGCCGCAGACCCTCGCCGAGGCACGCGACTACTGCGACCTCTACCTCCTGCGCAACCTCGGCCCCTCCCCCGAGGGGGTCCGCCTCAACGCCCAGCTGATGCGCATGTACGAGGACGTGGTCCCGGGCACCTTCTTCGACCCGATGGTCCCCGCCACCGTCCGGTTCCTCGTCGGGGACACCATCGGCGACTGG
This sequence comes from Streptomyces virginiae, assembly GCF_040638905.1. Lineage (GTDB taxonomy): Bacteria > Actinomycetota > Actinomycetes > Streptomycetales > Streptomycetaceae > Streptomyces > Streptomyces virginiae_B. Next base: position 485,423 of record NZ_JBEZYV010000001.1, read on the forward strand.
CTGGAGATCCCGCGCACGGCCTGGGACACGGCGGCCAAGGCGGTGCCGGTGTTCCTCGGGCTGCTGGAGACCATCGAGGACAGCAGCCCGTACGCGGAGTGGGCCCTCGACAAGGCGGGCTCCCTGCTCTCCGGCTTCGAGCTGGCCTCCCTGACCCGGGGCCGGGTCATGCACCACGCCATCCCGGCGGAGCTGAAGGGCGACTACGGGGTGAAGGCGCCGCGCACCGGGCGCTGGGTGCCGCCGGCGCCCGTGCACTGAGCACGCCCGTGCACTGAGCACGCCCGTGCACTGAGCACGCCCGTGTGACCGGCGCCGTCACCCCGCGAAGGGCGCCGGTCCCCCGTGGCGCCGCCCGCCGCCCCGGGGCCGGGGGCACACTGGCGGTGTGAGGGCAGACCCGAACGGTTCCGGGAGGCCGCGCCGGCCGGTGGGCGCCGTCTGCGGGATCGTCGCCGCGTTCGCCGGCCTCGCCGTGGCGGAGCTGGTCACGGCCGCGGCCCGGCCAGAGGCCTCCCCGGTGGCCGCCGTCGGCGCGGCGGCGGTCGACCTGACGCCGCAGGCGGTCCGGGAGTGGGCCATCGCCCTGTTCGGCACCACCGACAAGGCGGTACTGACGCTCGGCATCGTCGCGGTCCTCGCCGCGGTCGCCGCCGGGGCCGGGCTGCTCGCCGTACGCCGACTGTCGGCCGGTATCGCGGTCGCGGGCGGGTTCGGGCTGCTGGGAGCGGCGGCAGCGCTCAGCCGGCCGGAGGCCTCCTGGCAGGACGCGCTGCCCTCGCTCGCGGGCGGACTGACCGCGGCCGGTGTGCTGGCGCTGCTGGTCACGGAGGCCACGCGACCGCGGCCGGTCCGGGCGCCGCCGGGCGGCGCCCGGGCGATGGACCGGCGCGGCTTCGGCCGGCTGGTCGTCGGCGTCCTTGCGGTGTCGTCCGCGGCCGGTCTCGCCGGACGGCGCCTCGGTGCCCAGGGCTCGGCCGGAGCCACCGCCTCCAGGGCCCGCCTGGTCCTCCCCCCGCCCACCGTGCCCGCGCCGCCGGTGCCGGCCGGCGCGAACCTGCGGGTGCCAGGACTCGCCCCCTTCCTCACCCCCGCCCGGGACTTCTACCGGGTGGACACCGCCCTGGTCGTGCCCCGCGTGGACGCCGGCACCTGGCGGCTGCGCATCCACGGCGAGGGGGTGTCGCGTCCCCTCACCCTCGGCCTGCGCGAGCTGCTCGCCCGGCCCCTCGTCGAACACGACGTCACGCTCTGCTGCGTGTCGAACGAGGTCGGCGGCCCGTACGCGGGCAACGCCCGCTGGCTCGGCGTACGCCTCGCGGACCTGCTCCGCGAGGCCGGGGTACGGCCGCCGTCCCGCGGCGGCCCGGCCGACCAGCTCGTGGCCCGCTCGGTCGACGGCATGACGCTGGGCACGCCCGTCGAGACGGTGATGGACGGCCGGGCGGCGCTGCTGGCCGTGGGGATGAACGGCGAGCCGCTGCCCTTCGCGCACGGCTTCCCCGTCCGGATGGTCGTACCGGGCCTGTACGGCTACGTCTCGGCCTGCAAATGGCTGACCGAGCTGCGGCTGACCACCTTCGCCGCGTACGACGCCTACTGGGTGCGCAGGTCCTGGGCGCAGCAGGCCCCGGTCAAGACGCAGTCGAGGATCGACACCCCGCGCCCGTACGCCGCCCTGCGACCCGGCCGGGTGGCGGTGGCGGGGGTGGCGTGGGCGCAGCACCGGGGGATCCGGCAGGTCGAGGTACGGGTCGACGGGGGCCCGTGGCAGGAGGCGCGGCTCGGGGACGCGGACGGCGTGGACACCTGGCGGCAGTGGGTGTGGCCGTGGGAGGCGACGGCCGGGCCGCACGCGCTGGAGGTCCGCGCGACGGACGGGACGGGCGCCGTCCAGACGGGGGTCCGTGCCGGGACCGTGCCGGACGGGGCGACCGGGTGGCACCGGGTGGAGGTGCACGTCCGGGCCCTGGGCTGAGTCCCCGCGCAGGTCACCCGTGCGACGGCTCCCGCATGCGGCGGACGGGGCCGCCGGTTAGCCTGCCGGGACGAGGCCTGCCCTCGCGAGGCGGGGGACCTTCGCCCTCGACCCGCATGGAGGCACGCCGTGCGACACTCCAGGACCTTCGCCCTCGCCTGTCTGGGCGGTCTCATGCTGGCCGCTTCGCTGGCGGGCGGCGCCGCCGCCGGCCTCGCCGAGAGCGCCGCCCCGCCGTGCCCGTCGGGCCAGATCTCCCGGGGCGGCTCGTGCCTGCCGGGCGACACCGAGGAGTTCACCGCGCGGCAGGTCTCCGACGCGCTGAAGAAGTACAGGCTCACCGCGGCGATGGCCGGGGTGTGGGTCGACGGGGAACGCGTCGCGACCGCCGCGGCCGGGGAGACGATGACGGGCATCCCGGCGACGACGGACATGCGGTTCCGCATCGGTTCGGTCGCCATCCCCTATATGACGACCGAGCTGCTCAAGCTGGTCGACGAGGGCAAGGTCGCGCTCGACGACAAGCTCTCCCGCTGGCGCCCGGACCTTCCGCACGCCGACGAGATCACGCTGAAGATGCTGGCGTCCGCCTCCTCCGGATACGCGGACTACGTCACGGACAAGGCCTTCATCGCCGACCTCTACGAGAACCCCTTCCGGCACTGGACCGGTGAGGAGCTCGTACGGATCGCGGTCTCGCGGCCCATGGCCCGGCCGCCCGGTTCGGGCTTCGCCTACTCGCACGCCAACTGGGTGCTGCTGGGTGACATCATCTCCAAGGTGGAGCGGCGGCCTCTGGGAGAGGTGATGCGTGAGAACGTCCTCGAACCGATGGGCCTGACCCGGACCGCCATCTCCTCCAAGGCCGAGATCCCCGCGCCGGTGCTGCACGGCTTCGACAACGAGCGGGGCGTGTTCGAGGACTCCACCTACTGGGATCCGTCGTGGACGGTGGCGGAGGGGGCGGTGATGACCGGGACGCTGGAGGACATGGCGAAGTCCTTCGCGGCGATCGGCGAGGGGGAACTGCTCACGCCCGAGTCGCACGAGCTCCAGCTCACGCCCGTCGTCAAGGTCAAGGGAGACGCCTCGTTCGCCCTCGGGCTGCCCGTGGTGAACACCTGGATCCTGCAGAACCCGTCCTTCGCGGGCTACGCGGGCACGGTCGCCTACCTGCCCTCCAGGAAGCTCGCCATCGCGACGGTGGCGACGCAGGGTCTCGGCAGCACCGTTGAGAACGCCAGTACGGACGTGCTCCGGGCGATCGCCGGCCACCTGGCCCCGGAGCGCCCCCTCAGCCTGGGCTGAGGAGGCTGGGGCTCAGGGCTCAGGGGGTCAGGGCTCAGGGGTCAGGGGGTCAGGGGGCTCAGGCGGACCGGCAGCGTCTCGACGCTGTTGCCGATGAAGCTGCGCTGGTGCGGGAGTTCGGCCTCGGGGGTGGCGAGGTCGAGGTCCGGGAAACGCGTGAACAGCCGTTCCAGAGCGGTGGTGGCCTCCAGGCGGGCGAGCGGGGCGCCCACGCAGTAGTGGGCGCCGTGTCCGAAGGAGAGGTTGCGGGCGGCGGTGGGGCGGGTGACGTCGAAACGGTCGGCGTCCGGGCCGTGGAAGCCCTTGTCGCGGCCGGCCGCGGTGTAGCCGGCGAGGACCGGGGTGCCCCGCGGGATGACGGTGCCGTCGACGGTCAGGTCGCGAGTGGGATAGCGGAAGGGGAACCAGCTGACGGGACCGTCCCAGCGCAGCGTCTCGTCCACGACGTCCGACCAGGTCGCCCTGCCCTCCAGGACGAGGGCGAGCTGGTCGCGGTGCGTGCACAGGGCGCGGACGGCATTGCTGATGAGATTGAGGGTGGTCTCGTGGCCCGCGACGAGCACCAGCCGCATGGTGCCGGTGAGTTCGGCCTCGCTGAGCCGGTCGCCGTCGTCCTCGCGGGCGGCGATCAGGGCGCTGGTGAGGTCCTCGCCGGGGTTCGCCCGGCGGGTCGCCGCTATGGTGCCCATGAGGTCGACGAGTTCCCGTACGGCGGCCATCGCCTCGGCCGGGGTGGTGTCGGTCGCGATGATCACCGTGTTGGACAGGTGGTGCAGGCGGCCCCGGTGTTCCGGGTCCACGCCGAGCAGCTCGCAGATGACGCCCATCGGGAGCGGGAGCGCGAAGTGCTCGCGCAGGTCGGCGGTCCCGTCGGGGGACGCGGCCGCCGCCCGGTCCAGGTCGGCGAGGAGTTCGGCGGTGAGCGCCTCGACGCGCGGGCGCAGGCGTTCCACCTGGCGGGCGGTGAACGCCTTGCCGACGAGCGCGCGGAGCCGGCGGTGGTCGTCCTCGTCGGCGGTGTGCATGCCCCGGGCGTTGGCGAAGGCCCGCAGGGGCCACTCCCGGGGGATGCTGCCGTCGTGCAGGGCCGGGAAATGGCGGGCGTCCTTGGCCACTTCGGGGTGGGCGAGGAACTCCTTCAGCGTGTCGTGGCCGAGTACGACCGCTCCGGGGACCCCGCCGGGGAGCACGACCTGCGCGACCGTACCGTGCTCGGCGCGCAGCCGGGCGTTGAGGGCGTGGGGGCAGCCGCCGGCTGGGTCGATCGCGTACGGGGCGTCCGGGCCGACCGGGACGTGCGGGACGGGTGCGGTGTGCGACGACAAGCCGGATCTCCTGACCTGGTGGACGGAACACGGTCAACAGTGCGGCTCAGCATGCGAGTTGGACAAGTCCGCCCACCGTCCCCGTCCCCTCAGAACCAGTTGAGGGTCAGGGCGAAGGCCGCGCCCGCGGTGGCTCCGGTGGAGTCGGTCACGGTGGCGGTGATCCGGGTCGTGCCGCCGCCCCAGGGCAGGCCGGTGATGTGCCCCGCAGTGTTGTCGAGGGTCAGCCCCCAGGGCAGGCCGGTGGCGGCGTACCGGACCGGGGGCTTCCCGCCGGTGGTGGTGAGCCGGATGGTGCAGGGCTGGTTGAACTTGCACGTCTGCGGCCCGGGGTCGGTGAGCCTCAGGTCACCGGAGGGGGGCGTCGGGGTCGGTGTGGGAGTGGGCGTCGGGGTGATGCCGCAGCCCGGCATCGCCTCCGGGGGCAGCGGCACCCGCCAGATCCGGGGGTCGTTCTCCGACCCGACGAGCAGACCGGCGCAGTCGGCGTACGTCACCGTCTCGCCCTGCGACTGGCCGGGAGGGCGACGTCCGCGAGCTTGGCCCCGGCCGTGTCGTGGACGGATGCCGTGTTGGCGCCCAGTGGCCCGCCACTGCGCAGGACGTAGGAGGCGCCCGACGGGGAGGAGGCGCCGTCGGTGGCGAACACGGGCGCGGACCCGACGGCCGTAAGGGTGTTGACCTGGCCGGTCAGCGGCGGCAGCGGGGCCCGGTGAAGGCGGCCCGCGGCTCCGACGAGTTTGCTCGCCACGTACATCCGGCCGGACACCGGGTCGGCGAGCAGGGACTCGGCGTCGTGTCTGCCGTCGGAGTAGGAGAAGCGGTAGGTCACCGGTGTGACGGTGGCGTCGGCGAGCGGCTCCGGCTCGGAGAAGCCGTGGACGGCGATCTCGGTGCGCCCGCCGAGGTTGTCCCCGATGTCGCCGACGAGGATCGCCGGGGCGCCGGAGGCGTCCGTGCCGAGTGCCAGCCCCTCCCAGTCGGTGTTGCCGACGCCCGAGACGGTGAGGGTGGCGGCCAGCCGGCCGGTCGTGGTGCTGCAGTCGACGGCGAACACCTGGTTCGTGTTGCCGCTGTCGTTGACGGCGTAGAAGACGCCGGGGTGTCTGCGGCTCATGGCGAGGCCGCTGAGCTCGGCCAGTCCGCCGGGCAGGGTGCACTTCTTCTCCGGCGCCAGGGAGGCGGCGGCCGCCACCGCGGGGTCGGCCGGGGCCGTGGCTGCGGTGGAGGCGGTGGCACTGGTCGTCCAGGCCGCCGCGGGCAGGAGCGTGGCGAGGGCCGCGGTGGTGAGGGCGGCGGTGGCGAGGGCGGCGGTGGCGAGGGCGGCGGCCCGTGGAGCTGTCAGGAGTGGGGACATGCGCACAATGTGGGGGCAGGCACGGCCCGGTGCCAGGCCCGACCCCCTCCCGTTCGAGCATCGTTCAATGCCGCGCGGGCATGGGGCGCACGGCGCCGCCGGCCCAAGCAGTCTGCGCACGCCGTCAGCGCACGGGCTCCCGGACCGGGGCCTTGTGCCCGGCCTGCGCGATGAACGCGCGAGCGGCGCGGCTGAGCGGCCGCCGGGCGTGGGCGATGCCCACCGGGCGCAGCAGGGGCGGGGTGAAGGAGCGGATCTCGGCCCGGTTCCCGAACGCCCTCAACACCACGTCCCGGTACCAGATGAGGGAACCGCGGCCGTCCGTCACACCCGTCACCCAGGCGAGGCGTTCGTCGACTTCCAGGGAGGGGACGGGCCGCACCCCGAGGCAGCTGAACATGGCCTCCATCTCGGTGCGCCGGCCGGTCCCCGGGGTGGGCAGCACCATGGGCAGTCCGTCGAGCACGCGGAACGGCACCGGGTCGGGCAGCCGGGAGCCGGCCGGCGAGATCAGCACCACTTCGCGTTCCTGGATGAAATGGGTGGAGAGCTCCTTGTCGACGGGCAGGTCGACCAGGGCCAGTTCCGACCGCCCCTGGTTCAGTGCCTCGACCAGTGCCTCCCGGCTGCTGTGCTGCTGGAGCCGTACGTCGACGTTCGGATGGCGTTCGGTGAAGGCGACGATCAGGTCGGCGGCCAGGTCCAGGGCGAGGGTGGGCGTGCTGACGAGCGTGAGCACCGACCCGGTGTCCTTGCCGTGGGAGATCCCTATGTCGTCGATGGCCTCCACCGCATTGAGCACGGTACGGGCCAACCGGACGACCCGGGCCCCCTCCGGTGTGAGGTCCACCCCCCTTCCCCGGCGGGCGAGGAGTTCGACGCCCAGGTCCCGTTCCATGGCCTGGACGGCCCGGGACAGGGCGGACTGGGCGACGAAGACCGAGGCCGCGGCGCCGGTGATGGACCGGCAGTCAGCGACGGCGACGAGGTACCGGAGCTGTGCGAGGGTGGGCGTCATGACCGGACGGTAACCGCGCGGGGCTGTACCTGTAAGGGCTCGTCCGGTGAACAACTTTCCGCGCCGGGCGTGACGTTCATGCCCGGTGGGCGGCCAGGCATACCGGTGCGGCATGCCCCCGCCTTCGCCGCACGCCGGCCCGTGCGGCCGGACCGGCCCCGGCCCGGCGCCGATCGCCGCAGGTCACCGGCCCGGCGGGGGCGGGGCGTCAGTCCGCCCGCGGGGCACGCCGGGCGGGGTGGGGGTGCTGATAATGCGAAGCGCCTTACTCCGTATGGCTGTTGACAGTGCACAGCGGGCCCCGCACCATGCAACGCGGCGTCCGGGTGTTTGACCATCGTTCAAGCCCGCCGCGTCTCCCGGCCGTGCCGCTCTCCCCGCCCGCCGCCCGCCGGCCCGCTCGTTCTCCCGTTCTTCCGTCCTGCCTCGCGTCATGTCACACAGCACTGGAAGAGGAGCGCTCGTGATCCCCCATCCCCCACAGCCACCCGCCGTCCGCGACCTGGTCGTCGCGGTCTGCCCCTTCGAGGAGCCCCGCCCGGGGATCGTGACCGCCGCCGAGCGGGCCGGGGCCCTCGGGCTGCTCGATCTCGGGCGGGACGCGAGCGCCGCCCGCCGCGCGCTCGCCGAGACGGGCCGCCGCCTCGCCAGCGCCTCCTACGGCCCCGGCGCGGGCCGCTACGGAGTGCGGATCCCCGCCCACTGCCCCCTCGGCCCCGGGGACCTCCCCGCGGAGGTGGACACGGTGCTGCTCGCCGACCCCGCGGAGTTCACCGCCCGTCAGGTGGCCGACTGGGCCGCCGCCGCGGGCCGGCCCCGCATCTGGGCCGAGGTCACCGGCCCGGCGGAAGCCGCCGCCGCCGTGGCCGCGGGCGCGCACTCCCTCGTCGCCAAGGGGCACGAGGCCGGCGGCCGGGTCGGCGCGAGCACCACCTTCGTACTGCTCCAGCAGCTCCTCGGGGACCCCGCGATCACCCTGCCCGTACTGGCCCTCGGCGGGATCGGGCCGCACACGGCGGCCGCGGCCGTCGCGGGCGGGGCCGCCGGGGTGCTGCTCGACGTACAACTGGCCCTGACCGCCGAGGGCGAGGCCGACCTGCCGTACGACGTGGCGGCGGCACTGCGGGCGATGGACGGGTCGCAGACCCGGCTCCTCGACGGGCACCGGGTGTTCGCACGACCCGACCTGACCCCGCCCGAGGGTCCGGCGCCCGCCCTGCTCGGCGCCCGGAACCTGCGCACGCAGCTCCTGCCCGTCGGGCAGGACGGGGCGTCCGCGGCCCGGCTGGCCGCCCGGCACCGGACCACCGGCGGCGTGCTGCAGGCCGTACGGGAGGCCGTCACCGGGCATCTGAGGGCCGCCGTGCGGGCCGAGCCCCTCCGGCAGCCGCTGCCCGTCGCACAGGGACCGATGACCCGGGTGAGCGACCAGGCGGCCTTCGCCGAGGCCGTCGCCACCGCCGGCGGGGTCCCCTACCTCGCGCTGGCCGTGATGGAGGGCCCGGACGTACGCCGCCTCCTCGCCGAGACCGCCGAGCGGCTCGGGGACCTCCCGTGGGGCGTGGGCCTGCTCGGCTTCGCCCCGCCCGAGCTGCGACGGGAGCAGCTCGCGGCGGTGGCCGAGGCCCGGCCCCCGTACGCGGTCATCGCCGGCGGCACCCCGGCGCAGGCCGCCCCGCTGGAGACGGCCGGGACCCGCACCCACCTGCACGTGCCCTCACCGGGCCTGCTGGAGCGGTATCTCGCGGAAGGGGCGCGGCGGTTCGTCTTCGAGGGCCTGGAGTGCGGCGGACACGTCGGACCGCGCGCCTCGTTCCCCCTGTGGGAGGAGCAGATCGATCTGCTGCTGCGCTCCTGCCCCGACCCGGCCTCCCTGGACGTGCTGTTCGCGGGCGGGATCCACGACGAGCGGTCCGCCGCGATGGCCGTGGCGGCCGCCGCTCCACTCGCCGCGCGGGGCGCCCGGGTCGGGGTGCTGATGGGCACCGCGTACCTGTTCACCCAGGAGGCCGTGGCGGCCGGCGCGGTGCTGCCCGGCTTCCAGCGGGCGGCGGTGGAGTGCACGGACACCGTGCTGCTGCACACCGCGCCGGGGCACGCCACCCGCTGCGCGTCCACCCCGTACGCCGCGACGTTCGAGGCGACCCGGCGGCGGCTCGCGGAGAGCGGCGTCGAACCGCGCGCGATGTGGGAGGAGCTGGAGCGGCTCAACCTGGGCCGGCTGCGGATAGCGAGCAAGGGCCTGCGGCGGCCCCCCGGCGGTGGCGCACCGGAGCCCGTCGCCGAGGAACTCCAGGCGGCGGACGGGCTGTTCATGCTCGGCCAGGCGGCGACCCTGCGCACGCGGACCACCACGGTCGCGGCGCTGCACGGCCAGGTCACCGAGGGAGCCACGGCGTGGCTGGAACGGCGCGCCGAGGAACTGACGGCGGCCGGACGCCCGCCCGAAGGCGCGGACCCGCTCGACGTCGCCATCGTGGGCATGGCCTGCGCCTACCCGGGTGCGCCGGACCTCGCCGCCTACTGGGCGATGGTCCTCGCCGGGACGGACGCGGTCACCGAGGTGCCGCCCGATCGCTGGGACCCGGCGCTCTACTACGACGCCGATCCGGCCCGGGCCGGGGAGCGCACGCCCTCCCGCTGGGGCGGCTTCCTGGGCCCGGTGCCCTTCGACGCGCTCGCGCACGGCATACCGCCCGCCTCCCTCTCCGCCATCGAACCGGTACAGCTGCTGGCCCTGGAGATCTCCGCACGGGCCTTCGGCGACGCCGGCTACGGCAAGGACCGCGCCTTCGACCGCTCCCGGACATCGGTGGTCTTCGGCGCGGAGGCCGGCACCGAACTGGCGGGCGCCTACGGGCTGCGCGCCCTGCACCCGGCCTACCTCGGGGACCTCCCCGCCGACCTGGACGAGCAGCTGCCGCGACTCACCGAGGACTCCTTCCCCGGGATCCTCGCCAACGTCATCGCCGGCCGGGTCGCCAACCGCCTCGACCTGGGCGGCGCGAACTGCACCGTCGACGCCGCCTGCGCCTCCTCCCTCGCCGCCCTCGACCTCGCCTGCCGCCAACTGCGCGACGGGGACAGCGACATGGTGCTGTGCGGCGGCGCCGACGTGCACAACGGCATCAACGACTACCTGATGTTCGCCTCCGTCCGCGCCCTGTCCCCCGGCGGCCGCTGCCGGCCCTTCGACGCGGCCGCCGACGGGATCGCCCTCGGCGAGGGCGTCGGTGCCGTCGTGCTGAAGCGGCTGGCTGACGCCGAGCGCGACGGCGACCGGGTGTACGCCGTGATCAAGGCGGTGGGAGCCGCCAGTGACGGCCGGTCCCTCGGCCTGACCGCCCCCCGCCCCGAGGGCCAGCGACGGGCTCTGGAACGGGCCTACGCGCGGGCGGGCATCGCCCCGGCCGACGTCGGTCTCGTCGAGGCGCACGGCACCGGCACGGTGGTGGGCGACAGCACCGAACTGGGCGTCCTGAGCGATCTGTTCACCGCGTCCGGGGCCACGGCCGGAGCCTGCGCGCTGGGTTCGGTGAAATCACAGCTCGGGCACACCAAATGCGCGGCCGGACTCGCCGGCCTGATCAAGGCCGCCCGGGCCGTGCACGCGGGCGTACGGCCGCCCACCCTCCACATCGACACCCCGAACCCTGCCTGGCGGCCGGAGACCAGCCCCTTCTCCTTCGACGACGAGGCCCGCCCCTGGGCCGTGCCGGCGCGGCGGCGCGTCGCCGGGGTGAGCGCCTTCGGCTTCGGCGGTACCAACTACCACGCGGTGCTCGCCGGTTACGGGGGCGCGGACGAGCCCCGGCACGGCCTGGAGGAGTGGCCGGCCGAGCTGTTCTGCTTCCGCGGCACGGACCGGCGGTCGGCGGCCCGCGCGTTGGCACGGCTCGCGGCGCGCCTGGAGCAGAACGACACGGCCGGGCGCCCCTGGACCCTGCGGGACCTCGCCGCCGAGACCGCCGCGGACGGGACCGGCCCGGTGGCGGTGGCGGTCGTGGCCGCCGACCTGGACGAGCTGGCGGCCCGGCTGGAACGGGCCCGGTCCTTCACCCCTTGCGACGGGGTCCACGTACGGGCGGAGGGAACGGAGCCGGGCGGGGTGGCCTTCCTCTTCCCCGGACAGGGCAGCCAACGACCCGGCATGCTCGGCCGGCTGTTCACCGCCTTCCCCGCTCTGCGCGTCCTGCTGGACACGGCTCCCCCGAAGGTGGTGTCGGCGATGTTCCCGCCGGCCGCGTTCACCGCCGAAGGGCGGGCGGCGCAGCGGGCCGCGGTCACGGACACCCGGGTGGCCCAGCCGGCCCTCGGCCTGGCGGGGGCCGCGGCGCACCTGCTGCTCGGCCGGCTCGGCGTACGGCCGGACTGCGTGGCAGGGCATTCGTACGGGGAGCTCACCGCGCTGTGGGCGGCCGGGGCCTACGACATGCCGAGCCTGCTGCGGCTGAGCGAACGCCGCGCCGGGGCGATCCTGGCGGCGGCCGGCGCGGACCCGGGGGCGATGGCGGCGGTGTCGGCCGCACCGGAGGAGGTCCGGGACCTCGCCGCCCGTGCGGGATGCGTAGTCGCGAACCACAACGCACCCCGGCAGTGCGTCGTCTCGGGCCCCTCGTCGGCCGTCGCCGCGGCGGTGACCGCGCTGCGGGAGGCAGGCCTGTCGGCGGAGCCGCTCCCGGTGGCCTGCGCGTTCCACAGCGAGGTGGTGGCCGGGGCGGCGGCCGACCTGGCCGCCGAACTGAACGGGACGGCGGTGACCGCTCCGGGCATCCCGGTCTGGTCCAACACAACGGCCGAGCGGTATCCGGCGACGGCCGAAGGAGTACGAAGCCTTGCCGCGCGCCAGGTCGCGGAGCCGGTCAGGTTCGTGGAGCAGGTGGAGGCCATGTACGCGGCCGGCGTCAGGACCTTCGTGGAGGCGGGGCCCGGCCGGGTCCTGACCGGACTCGTCGGCCGGATCCTCCGCGAGCGCCCGCACACGGTGGTCCCCCTGGACGTGCCGGGCGAGCACGGCCTGGTCCGGCTGGTGACGGCGCTGGCCGAACTGGCGGCGGCGGGCGTACCGGTGGCGCCGGACGCGCTGTTCCGAGGGCGCACCTCCCGCCTCCCCGACCGGGCCCCACGCCGCCCGGGCTGGCTGGTCGACGGCCACCTGGTCCGCACGTCGAACGGCACCCCGGTCCCCGGCGGCCTCCGCCCGGCCCGACGAGTCCAGGCCCACCCGGCCACGGAGAAGGAGACGGCGATGGCGGACGAAGGGAAGGGCCGCGAAGAGGCGGTACTGGAGTATTTGCGGGGCGCCCGCGCCCTTGTGGAAGCACAACGCGACGTCCTGCTGGCCTATGTGGGCTCCTCGCGGCTGCCCGACGGCCAAGGCGGTTCCGGTGGGGCCGGGAGGGTGTCGGGGCGATCCCCGCAGGGCGCCGAACGCACCGCCGACGCACTGTCCGGCCCCGGGCACCGTTCGGCGCCCGTGCAGACGCCCCCGCGCGCGCCCGTCCCCGCCGAAGCCCCCGGACCCACCGAGGCCCCCGCTCCCGCCCCCCGCTCCGCCGAGGACGTCATGGACGCGGTCCTGGAGATCGTCCACGTCCGGACCGGATACCCCCTGGACATGCTCGACCCCGAGCTGGACCTGGAGGCCGACCTCTCCATCGACTCCATCAAGCGCGTGGAGATCATCGGAGCCCTCGCCGACCGGATCGGCCTCCCCCAGGACCCGGGCGGCTCCGCCGAGTCCGCGGTCGAGGAGCTGTCCCGGATCAAAACCCTGCGCGGAATTGTGGACTGGGTCGTCGGCCACGCCCCCGGCGCCCCGACCGCCGAGCCGCAGCCCACCGCACCCGCGCCGACCCCGCCCCCCGGCACCCCACCGGTCACCCGACTCCGCGTGGACCTGTGCCCCGTCCCGCCTGCCGACGGCGACCCGGCGTCCCTGGACGGTCTGCGGATCGGGATCGTCGAGGACGACCAGGGTCTCGCGTCCGCCCTCGCCGACGCCCTGGAGGCCCTGGGCGCCGAGCCGCAGATCGTGCAGGAGGCCGGGGACGGTGCCGGGCTGGACGGGATCGTGGAGCTGTCCTCGCTGCGGGCGGGGACCGAACCGGTTCTGCCCGCAGTCTTCCGGAGCCTGCGCGACGCCCTGACCGGCGGGACCCCGCGGCTCCTGCTCGTCGCGGCCTCCGGCGGCCCCGGCGGAGCCGGCCTGCACGGTTTCGCCCGCAGCGCCGCCCTCGAATTCCCCGCCGCGCTGGTGCGCTCGGTGGACGTCCACCCCAAGGAGGACCCGGAGCGCGTCGCCGCACAACTCGTCCGCGAGCTCGCCACGGCCGACACGGACGGCCCTGCCTCCGTCGGCTACACCCTCGACGGTGCCCGCGCCGCCCGCCGCCCGGTGCCCGCTCCCCTGCCCGCCGCCGAAGGGCCCGGCTCCCCGCCGGCCTTCCTGGACCCGGGCTCGGTGGTCCTCCTCACGGGCGGGGCCCGCGGGATCACCGCCCGCACCGCGCTCGCCCTGGCCCGCGCCACCGGCTGCCACATCGAAGTCGTCGGGCGTACGCCCCGGCCTCCCACCGCCGAGGACGGGTTCGGACAGGCACAGGACCGCGTCGCGCTGCGCGCCGCCCTGATCGCCTCCGGCCTGCGCAAGCCCGCGGAAATCGAGGCCGCGGCCTCGCGGATCCTCGCCGAGCGCGAGGTACGGGCCACCCTCACCGCCCTCGCCGCGGTGGCGGCCTCCGTCCGCTACCACTGCGCGGACGTCACCGACGAGCACTCCGTACGGGCGGTCGTGGCCGACGTACGGGAGCGCCACGGGCGGCTGGACGGCATCGTGCACGGCGCCGGGGTCCTGCGCGACGGGCTGCTGCGCGACAAGCGGCCTGCTGACTTCGCCGAGGTGTTCACCACGAAGGTGGCCGGCGCCCGGCACCTGGCCGCCGCGGCCGCCGAGCACGGGTCGTGGCCCGCACCCCGCTTCCTCGCTCTGTTCGGGAGTGTCGCGGGGGTGTACGGGAACCGCGGGCAGAGCGACTACGCCGCGGCCAACGACGCCCTCGACGGGCTCGCGCACACCTGGGCGGAGTCCTTCCCCGGGCGGGTGCTGTCCGTCGACTGGGGGCCCTGGTCGGCCGAGTCGGGCGGCATGGTCACCCCGGAGCTGGAGCGCGCCTACGCCCACCGCGGTGTACCGCTCCTCGCGCCGGACGCGGGCACTTCCGCCTTCCTCGACGAACTGGCCCGCGGGAACGACGTCCAGGTCGTCCTGATGGCACCGGCGGCGGCCGAGGTCCGCGGCGGTGAGTGAGCGACGGCAGAACACCGGCCCCCGCCCGACCGACGCCGCGATCGTCGGCATGGGCGCCGTGTTCCCCGGAGCCGCCGATCTGGCCGCCTACCGCCGCAATCTCCTCGCGGGTACGGATTCCATCGGCGAGGTCCCGCCCGAACGCTGGGACCCGGCCGTCTACTTCGATCCGGAGGCGGCCACCGGACCTGCGGCGGGTGACCGCTTCTACTGCCGGCGCGGCGGCTTCGTCGACGGCCTCGCCGCTTTCGACCCGACCCGCTTCGGAATCATGCCGGCCGCCGTGGACGGCGCCGAGCCGGACCAGATGCTGGCCCTGCACGCGACGGCCGAGGCGATCGCCGACGCCGGCGGCGAGGACCGGCTGCCGGCCGACCGCTCGCGCGTCGGGGTGGTACTGGGCCGGGGCGGGTTCATGGGGGTGGCCACCGCCCGTCTCGACCAACGGGTGCGTACGGCGCACCAGTTGGCGCAGACCCTGCGTGAGCTGGCGCCGGAGCTGGGCGAGCGGCGGATCGCGGCCGTGCGGTCGGCGTTCCAGGACGCGCTCGGTCCCGAACGGCCCGACGCGTCGATCGGACTGGTCCCCAGCTTCACCGCGGCCCGGACCGCGAACCGGCTGGACCTGCGCGGGCCCGCCTACACCCTCGACGCGGCCTGCGCCTCCTCCCTGCTGGCGGTGGACCAGGCCGTGGGACTGCTGGCGGCCGGGCGCTGCGACGCGGTGGTCGCAGGGGCGGTGCACCACTGCCACATCGCGACGCTGTGGAGCGTCTTCACCCAGCTGCGGGCGCTCAGCCCGAGCGAACGCATCCGGCCCTTCGACCGCAGGGCCGACGGGACCCTCCTGTCCGAGGGCACCGGGGTGGTCCTCCTCAAGCGGCTGGCGGACGCCGAGCGGGACGGCGACCGCGTGTACGCGGTGGTCCGCGGGACGGGCGTGGCCGGGGACGGCCGCGCGGCGAGCCTGATGAGCCCGCTGGTGGCGGGCCAGGTACGGGCGCTGGAGCGGGCCTGGCGGGAAGCCGGCCTGGATCCGCGGGAGGGGGGCGCGCTGGGGCTGCTGGAGGCGCACGGCACGGGCACGCCGGTCGGTGACGCCGCGGAACTGGACACCCTGGCGCAGGTGTTCGGCCCGCCCGGGCCGGACGGGCCGGGGATCGGCTTCGGTTCGGTGAAGTCGATGCTCGGGCACACGATGCAGGCCTCCGGCATGGCCGGGCTGATCAAGGCCGCGCTCGCGGTGCACGAGGGGGTGCTGCCGCCGACGCTGCACCTGGAGGAGCCGCACCCGGACCTGGCCCGGACCCGGATGCGGCCGGTGACCGCGGCGCAGCCGTGGGAGCGCGGTCCGGCCCCCCGCCGGGCCGGGGTCAACGCCTTCGGCTTCGGCGGGATCAACGCGCACGTGGTGCTGGAGGAGGCCCCCGCCGCCGCACGACCCCGGCTGCCGGTCCGGCGGTTCCTGCCGCTGGGCGGCGCGGCCGCGCCGGTGGGCCCGGCCGCGCCCGGTGACGTACTCCTGATCGGGGCGGACACCCCGGCGGAGCTGTCGGCGCGGCTGGCGGCGGCCTCCCCGGGGTCGGGCGGCGAGGGGCCCTGCCGGGTCGCGGTGGCCGGGCCGACGCCGCAGCGGCTCGCGCTGGCGGCGAAGGTGGTGGCGCGCGGCCGTGCGTGGCGGGGGCGCGGCGACGTGTGGTTCGCGCCGGAACCGCTGGGCGGCCGGGTGGCGTTCCTGTTTCCCGGTCTGGAGCCGGAGTTCGCGCCGGTGGTCGACGACGTCGCGGAGCGGTTCGCGCTGGCGCCGCCCCGGCTCACCCGGGGTGCGTCGCTCGTGGAACGGGCCCTGGACGCGATCGCGACCGGCCGGTTCTTCGCCCGGGTCCTGCCGCTCCTCGGCCTCGAGGCCGACGTACTGGCGGGCCACAGCCTGGGCGAGTGGGCGGCGATGGTGGCCGCCGGCATGTATCCGCAGGAGGCCGCCGACACCTTCCTGGACTCGCTGCGGCCGGGTGATCTGCGCGTCCCGGACCTCGTGTACGCGGCGCTGGGCTGCGGCGCGCCAAGGGCGCAGGCCGCGCTGCACGGCATGGACCGGGTGGTGGTCAGCCATGACAACTGCCCGCACCAGTCGGTGGTCTGCGGCGATCCGGACCAGGTGGCGGCCGTCGTCGCCCGTCTGCGCGCCGCCGGGGTCCTCGGCCAGGAGCTGCCGTTCCGTTCGGGCTTCCACACCCCGATGTGGGAGCCGTACCTCGGCCAGGTCCGTGCGGCCTTCGGCCGGCTGCCGCTCGGGCCCGCGGCCCTCCCGGTGTGGTCGGCGACGACGTGCGCGCCGTTCCCGTCGGCGCCGCAGGACGTGCGGGACCTGGTGGTGCGGCACCTGCTGGAGCCGGTCCGCTTCCGCGAACTCACCGTCGCCCTGTACGAGGAGCAGGACGTGCGGACCTTCGTCACCCTGGGGCCGGGGAGTTTGCACGGCTTCGTCGAGGACACCCTCCGCGACCGCCCCCACCTGTCGGTGTCCACCTCCTCACCCCGGCTGGGCGGTCTCGCGGCCCTCGACCGCACCCGGGCCGCCCTCTGGACGGAAGGCCACGCGGTGTTCCCTGCGGGAGGCTCGACGGGGCCCAAGGCGGGGGCCGGGCCCGGCGACGGCCCCGGGGCTCGGGGCTCAGCAGGCGGTGGAGGAGGCCCGGCCCCGGTCGGGGCCGGGCCCGGCTCCACGAAGGCCGGCGCACCCGTGCCACAGGGGGCCGCGTGCCGCGCGGACCTCCGGCCGGAGACGGCCCGGGCCGGCGACGAGCAGAGCCGGCTGGGAGCCGCCGCACCGGACCGCCCCGCGGGCGCCGGTGCGGGCCGCGCCGTCCCCCTGGACCTGGGGTCGCCGTTGGTCCGGCTCGGGGAGGCGGCCCGGGCCTCCCTGGCCGGCATGCTCGCACCGGCACCGGCACCGGCACCGGCGGCGCCGCCGGTGGACCGGCCGGTGCTGCTGTCCGCGCTGGACGCCGTACTCGCCGACACCGACGCGGCCGCCCGCGCCGTCACCGAGGCATGGGCGGCCTCGGGAACCGCGCCAGGACCGAGCCGGAGGCCCGGGGCCGCGCCGGACCGGAGTGCTGTGCCCGAGCCGACCGCCGGACCGGGCCGGACGCGGCCGCCAGGAGCCGGGACTGGCACGGGGCCGGGCCTGGGAGGCGAACCCGAGGCCGGGACCGGCACGGGACCGGGCCGCAGGCGGCCCGAGCCAGGAGCCGGGACTCGCACGGGGCCGGGTCTGGGAGGCGAACCGGAGGCCGGGACCGGCACGGGTCCGGGCGTGGGAGCGGAGCCGGAGGCCGGTACCGGAACGGGACCGGGTCGTGGGGTCCGGGCCGGCCACGGGGGCGGGCCGGCGCCGGCCGCCGGCGGGTCGCAGACGCTGCGGCTCTCCCTCGCCGCGCTGCCCTACGTGCGCGACCACTGCGTGTACCTGCAGCCGGACGACTGGGCCGAGGACTCCGACCGGTTCCCCGTCGTGCCCATGACCACCATGTTGGAGCTGGCCGCCGACGCCGCCCGGCGGTACGCCCCGGCCGGCCTCGCCGTCGTCGGCTACGAGGACGTACGGGCCCTGCGGTGGCTCGCCGTCGAGCCTGCCGTCGACGTCCGGATCTCCGTCCGCCCGGACGGGCCCGGTCGGATGCGCGCCACGCTCGGCGAATACGCCTCGGCGGTCGTGCTGTTCGGCGACGGGTACGGGGCGCCGCCCTCCCCCGACGGCAGGCCGCTGCGCGACGCCGGGCCGGCCCCGGTGAGCGCCGCGGCCCTCTACCGGGACCGGTGGATGTTCCACGGGCCGCGTTTCGCCGGGGTCCACGAGGTCCGGACCGTCGGCGCGGACGGCATCCACGGCGTGCTGCGGGCACTGCCCGACCCGGGCGCGCTCCTCGACGCGGCCGGGCAGCTCTTCGGGCACTGGATGCAGCTGCGGCTGCCGGTGGACCGGCTGGTGTTCCCGGCCACCGTGGACCGGATCGGGTTCCACGGCCCGCCTCCGGCCCCGCCGGAGCTGATCTCCGCGACCGCCCGGATCCGTGCCGTGCAGGACGTCACCGTACGCGGGGACGTCGAACTGTGCCGGCCCGGCGGCGGGGTGTGGGCCCGGATCGAGGGGTGGACGTACCGCCGCTTCGGCGCCGACGAGCGGGTGTGGCCGATGAAGTTCACCCCCGAGGTCTGCGGCATCGGCGAACCGCGGCCCGAGGGCTGGTGCCTGGCCCGGCGCCGCTGGAGCGACCCCGCTTCGCAGGAGCTGGTGATGCGCCGCTACCTCGGCGCCGCCGAGCGGGAGGCCTACGAGCGGCTCGCGCCGCGGGCCCGGGCGCCCTGGCTGCTGGGCCGGATCGCGGCCAAGGACGCGCTGCGCGGGCTGCTGTGGGACGGCGGGGCCGGGCCGGTGTTCCCGGCCGAGGTGCCGGTCGGCAACGACCCCGCCGGCCGGCCGGTGGCCGGGGGGCCGCTGACCCGCGGCTTCCGGCTGTCGATCTCCCACAAGGACCGGATCGCGGTCGCCCTCGCCCACCCCGGCCGCCCGGTCGGCATCGACGTCGAGTCGGTGACCGCCGACCCGGACGCGCTGGTCCGGATCGCCCTCGGACCGGACGAACTCCGTCTCGCCGAAAGGCTCGCCGAACGGCTCGCCGGACAGCCCGCCGACCACGGGGACACCGGCCTGCGGGCCGCGCTGACCGCGCTGTGGTGCGCCAAGGAGGCCGCCGCGAAGGCGGCCGGCACCGGGCTGGGCGGCCGGCCCCGGGACTGGCGGGTGGCAGGCGATCCGGACGCCGGCGGGCTGGTCGTGACGTCCCCCGCCGGCACCCCGTACCCGGTCCGCACCACCCTGCTCCCCGGCACGCCGCCCCCCGGCACGACCGGTGCCGGCACACCGCCCGACCACGTCGTCGCCTGGACCCCGCACCCCGCGGCGGCGACGCCCGCCGCCCCCTTCCACCTCACGGAGACCCGTCATGGCACCTGACATCCTCGCCGAGATCACCGGCATGCTCGTGGAGATCGTCGGCGACGAGTACCTGCTCGCGGAGGAGGTCACGATGAAGACCACGTTCAACGAGGACCTCGCCCTGGAGAGCGTGGAGTTCGTCGCCCTCGCCGAGCTGCTCCACCATCGCTACGGCGCCGACGTGGACCTGATGGGCTTCCTTGCGGAGAAGGACATGGACGCCATCCTGGCCATGTCCGTCGGCGAACTCGTCACCCACATCGCCCGGATCACCCGGACGTCCCTGGCCCGGGTCTCGGCGGGCGGCCCGTCCGCGTCGGCCGGCTGAGCCCGCCATGGCCGTCGTCCTCGCGAACTCCCTGCGCTTCCACGTCCAGCGGCTCCCGGCCGCCGCCGGCGCCGACGCGCCCGACCGTCCCGTCGTGGTGTTCCTGCACGGTCTGGTCGTGGACAACCTCTCCTCCTTCTACTGCCCGCTGGCCGTACCGGTGGCCAGGTCCGGTCACGAGGTCGTCCTCTACGACCTGCGCGGCCACGGCAGGACCGAACGCCCGGCCACCGGCTACGACAGCCGCACC
Organism: Streptomyces virginiae; assembly: GCF_040638905.1. Classification (GTDB taxonomy): domain Bacteria; phylum Actinomycetota; class Actinomycetes; order Streptomycetales; family Streptomycetaceae; genus Streptomyces; species Streptomyces virginiae_B. The sequence goes on from NZ_JBEZYV010000001.1 coordinate 505,298, forward strand.
GCCGTACGCGACCTGTTCGCGCTGCTCGCCGCCCTCGGCCTGGGGCACCGCCGCGTGCACCTGGTCGGCAACAGCTACGGCGGGACCCTCGCCCTGCACGCCGCGCTGGCCCGGCCCGGCCTCGTCAGCGGGCTCACCCTCCTCGAACCCCCGCTCGGCGGAGGCTGGGTGGAGAACATGGTGGACACACTGTCGGCCGCCGCCCTCGGCCTGGAGGACAGCCCGGTACCCGCCGAGCTGCGCACGCTGCGCCTGCGCAAGGCCGCCAACCTGACGGCGATCGCCGACGCCCTCCTCAACCGCACGTCGCTCATCGACGACGTCGCCGCGAGCCGCCCCTTCACACCGGCCGACTACGCCCGGCTGGACTGCCCGGCCCTGATCGTGTGCGGGGAGCACTCCGAGCTGGTGCCCGGGGCGCGCGAGCCGGCCCGCCACGCAGCCCGGTGCGAGCTGCGGATCCTGCCGGACCTGGGGCACGACGTCCTCAAGGAGAGCAGCGGGGTCCTGCGGGAAGCCGTGCTCGCCCATGTCGCCGCGACAGTGGCAGCGCCGCCCACGCCGACGGCGACGGCGGTCCGGCCGCAGGTGGGAGCTCTGGTCCCGTGAGGGTGCTGTTCACGGTGCCGCCGCTCGCGGGGCACGTCAATCCGACCGTGGCCGTGGGAGCCGAACTCACCGCCAGGGGCCATGAGACCGCCTGGACCGGGCCGGCCGCGGCGCTCGCCCGGCTGCTGCCCGCGCAGGCCCGGATCCTGCCCGCCGGCGAGGAGGCGGGCGGCGTGTACACGGAGCTCCATGAGCGCTGGCGCGACCTGCGCGGGGTGGGCGCGTTGCGGTTCCTGTGGGAGGAGGCGCTGGTGCCGCTGGCCCGGGCGATGGTGCCGGGCGTGGAGCGGGCCGTGCGCACCTTCGGACCGGACGTGGTGGTCGCGGACCAGCAGGCGCTGGCCGGGCCGCTGGCCGCCCGCCGGCTCGGCGTCCCCTGGGTGACGTCCGCCAGCACCTCGGCCGAACTGACCCGTCCCTTCGCCGACTTCCCGAAGGTCGGGGAGTGGGTGGCCGGGCAGATCTCCGGCCTGCTCGCGGAGTACGGCGCGGGCGGGGAGCGGCGGGGATGGGACCCGCGGTTCTCCGAGCGCCTGGTACTGGTCTTCTCCACCCCCGAACTGGTGGGAACGACCGGAGAGTTCCCCCCGCACCACGCGTACGTCGGTCCGGCGTTCGGGGCACGCCCGGCCCCGCCCGGTTTCCCCTGGCAGCGCCTGGACCCGGGGCGGCGGCGGGTGCTGGTCTCCCTCGGCACCCTCAACCAGCAGGCCGGGTCCCGGTTCTACGACGCGGTACTGGGAGCCGCCGAACGCCTGGCCGACGAGGTGCAGTTGGTGCTGGCGGCGCCCGCCGCCATGGTCGGGGAGGTGCCGGAGCACGTGCTGCTGCAGGAGAGCGTCCCGCAGCTGGCGCTGCTGCCGCACCTGGACGCGGTGGTCTGCCACGCCGGGCACAACACCGTCTGCGAGGCCCTCGCGCACGGGCTGCCCCTGGTCGTCGCTCCCATCCGGGACGACCAGCCGATCGTGGCCCGTCAGGTCGTCGAGGCCGGGGCGGGGATCCGGGTGCGGTTCGGCAGGACGCGGGCCGAGGAACTGCGCGACGCGCTCACCTCCGTACTGGACGACCCCGGCCCCCGCCGGGCCGCCCGGCGGATTCAGGCCTCATTCGCCGCGGCGGGCGGGGCCGCCGCCGCGGCCGACCGGTTGGAGAAGCTGACATGACGCACCCTCCGCTCTCCGGGGTCCGCTGGACCTCCGCGGTGTTACTGGCCGCCCTCGGCGCGGGCACCGTACGGGCCGCGCTCCGGCTGCGTGCCCTGCCCGTGCTGCCGGTGGTCCCGCCCACGTCGGCCGGGGTGCCGCGGCCCGCCGGGTGGCGGCTGCTGACCGCCGGCGGGGTCGAGCCCGATCCGGCGACCTTCCTGGCCGCCTGCGCGTACGCGGAGGGGGAAGGGCTGCGGGTGCTGGACCTGCTGCCCGCGGACCTGCCCGCCGAACGGGCGCTGGGGCTGCTGCGTCTGGTCGACCCCGCGCGCTACCGGTGGGACCGGCTGGGCGAGGGGCGCGGGGCCGGGTTCGCCGTCCTCGTCACCGAGGAGGTGCTGGACCGGGCCGGGGTGGATCCGGGCGGTCCGTGCCCGGACCCGGCGGAACTGCTGGCGCTGGCGCGCCGTCTGAAGGAGTACGCCTCCGACGCGACGGGGCTGGCCGTCGCCCCTGGCCTGAGCTGTGGGGGCCCCGGTGACTCCGGCGGGCCGGCGCGCGCCGCGGAGCTGCGGGCCCAGGGGCTGCCGCCCGGCGCGCTGGCCGCCGCCCAGCTGGGCGGGCTGGCGCTGCTGGCGGGTGTCGCCGTACGCCAGGGCCGGTGGGGTGCGGCCGCGGCCGGGCTGTACTGGCTCCAGCCGTACCTGGTGCTGGGCGGGTCCGGCTCGCCGCTGCGGCCGGCCGATCTGGTCCGGGCCACCGCCGCGAGGCCGGTGCGCTCCCTCAGGGCGGGCCTGCGTACGGCCCGGGCGGCCGGGCGGGACGACGCACCCGACGGCGCGCGGGCGGCCGCCTACCGCAAGGACCTGGCCGGGGGCACCGACCGCTTCCTGGAGGCACGCCGTCCGGACTGCCCGTGGTGCGGCTCCGCCCGGCTCTCGGTCCGCGTCCGGGTGCCCGACCTGCTCCAGGGCAAGCCCGGCCGGTTCACCCTGGAGCAGTGCGGGGACTGCGGGCACGTCTTCCAGAACCCCCGGCTGACCCCGGAGGGGCTGGAGTTCTACTACCGCGACTTCTACGACGGAAGCGGCGGTGAGGGAGCCGGCACCGTCTTCGGCAGACTGGGCGCCGCCTACCGGGGGCGCGCCGAGATGCTCCTCCCCCACGCGGACCCGGTGTCCTGGCTGGACGTCGGCACCGGGCACGGACACTTCTGCAACGCGGCGCGGGCCGTGTGGCCGCGGACCCGCTTCGACGGGCTGGACATGGGCGACGGGGTCCGGGAGGCGGAGCGGCGCGGCTGGGTGGAGACCGGATACCAGGGCCAGTTCCCGGAGTTCGCCCCGAAGCTGGCGGGCCAGTACGAGGTGGTCAGCATGTACCACTACCTGGAGCACACCCGGGATCCGCTGGCCGAACTGGACGCGGCGGCCGCCGTGCTCGCCCCCGGCGGGTTCCTGGCGATCGAGCTGCCCGACCCGGAGTCGCGGATGGCGCGGGTCCTCGGCCCGGCCTGGCTGCCCTGGTTCCAGCCGCAGCACCAGCACCTCGCCCCCGCCGCGAACCTGCGCGAGGCTCTGGCCGACCGCGGGTTCACTGTCGTCGCCGAGGAACACGGGCCGGCCCACCAGGGAAACGACTTCTTCGGCGCGGTGGCCCTCACGGCGACGCGCCTGGCCCCCGACCCGGACCGGCCGTGGGGCCCGCCGGCCACGCGCCGGACCCGGGCCCTGGCCCATGCCGTGCGGCTGGCGGCGCTGCCCTGCTTCGCGGCCGCGGCGGCGCTGGACACCCTCCGTACGGCGGCCGCCCGCCGTACGGACGGCGGCAACGCCTACCGGCTGCTGGCCCGGAAGGACGCCCCATGACCCCGGCGTCCGGCCCCTCCGTCCCGGCGGGCGCAGCGGCCCCGGCGGCCCCGGCGCCGGCCCCTGCCGCGGGCTCCGCCGCGCGTGGGCCGGCCGACCGCGCCGGAGGCGACCTGGCTCGGCGGGCCACCGCCGATCCGCTGTTCCGCCTGGTCGCGTACGCCCTGGAGGCCGCGCACGGCCGGCCCCCCGCCGCGGTGTGGAGCGCACCGTACGCCTTCCGGCTCGGTTCCCCCGGGCTCGTGGCCGCGGCCGGCTGGCCGACCGCAGCAGCGGCGGCCCCCCGCGACGACGGCCTGGTACGGCTCAGTTCCCTCGGTCATCCGGCGGACAGCTGCGACCTGCCGCTGACCCTGTCCGGGCCGCTGCCCGACGCTCCCGCCTGGGCCGTCCGGCCGTACACCGTACTGCGCGCCCTGGCGCGCGCCGGGTACGGCCGCGGCGGGACGGACCTGCACGTGCAGGGCTCGCTCGCGGCGGCCGCCGGACTGGCGACGGCGGAACCGGCCGACTGCGCGGTGGCGCTGGCGGTGGCCGACGTCCACTCGGGGGCGCAGGAGCAGCCGGACCGGGCGCTCCTCGCCCGTCTGCTGGCCGAGGCGTTGCCGGAGGGGGACGACGGTCTGCGCCGGGCGGTGTTCTTCGCCCGGCCCGGCCGGGCCCTGCTGCTGGGCGTCCACCCGCAGCCGAAGCCGCAACCGCGCCGGCGGCAGCGGTACGTTGCCTTCGACCCGGCGGCCTCGGGGGCACGGCTGGTGCTGATGGCCGTGCGCGGCGAGGCCGCGGACCGTCCCCGGGAGCTGGTGCGTGCGGTGTCCTGCGCCCGCCGGGCCGGGGCCCTGAGCGCCTGGCCGCCCGGGCAGCGGCCCGGGCGGAGCGTGCTGGTGCTGCTGCTCGAGGCACGGCTGGCGGCGGTGCGGTCCGCCGTCGCGGAGGACTTCCGCGGGCGGGGGCTGCCCGTACCGCGGTTCCTGAACATCGCCGTGGCCGGCGCGGCCCGGCGCGAGGGATGACCCGCCCGATCCCCGGCCCGTACGACGCCGACGACAACGACAAGGAGAACCCCATGCCCACGCACCCACCCTCACCGGCGGCGCGCACGAGACGCCGCGCCCTGTGGTCCGCGGCCGTCGCCGGCATCGGCACGCTCGGCCTGCTCGGCGCCTTCACCGTGGCCAACTCCCAGGCCGCCGAGCACCGTTCGGCCGCTCCGGCGGCCGCGGCAGCGGCCCTGCCCTCCTACGACCACGTCGTGGTGGTCGTGTACGAGAACAAGCAGTACGGGGAGATCATCGGCAGCGCGAACGCCCCGTACATCAACCAGCTGGCGAACGGCGGCGCGAGCCTGACCGGCATGAAGGCGCTCACCCACCCCAGCCAGCCGAACTACTTCAACCTCTTCTCCGGCTCCACGCAGGGCATCACGGGGGACGGCTGCTACACCCCGCAGTCGATGACGGCGCCGAACCTCGGCCAGGAGCTGATCGCGGCCGGCAAGACCTTCGCGACGTACAACGAGGACCTGCCGGGCGAGGGTTCCACGGCGTGCACGAACGGCCAGTACGCGCAGAAGCACAACCCGTGGTTCGCCTTCAAGAACGTGCCGCTGAACACGGGCAAGACGTGGACGCAGTTCCCGCAGAACAACTTCGCGGCGCTGCCCGACCTGTCCTTCGTGGTCCCCAACCAGTGCAACGACATGCACTCGTGTTCCGTCGGCACCGGGGACACCTGGACCAGGAACAACCTCGACGCCTACGCGCAGTGGGCGAAGGCCAACAACAGCCTGCTGGTGCTCACCTGGGACGAGGACAACTACCTGGGGTCGAACCAGATCGCGACCGTCTTCCACGGCGCGAAGGTCAAGACGGGCAAGTACGCCACGGCCTTCAACCACCACCACCTGCTGCGGACCCTCGAGGACCTCTTCGGCACGGCGACGCACGCCGGCAACGCGGCGAACGTCCAGCCGATCAGCGAGGTGTTCGACACCTCGACCGAGCCCACACCCACACCCACATCCACTCCGACGCCGACGCCGACGCCGACTCCCACGCCCACCCCGACCCCGGGCGGTCTGAAGCTGGCCGACCCGGGCCCCCAGACCTGCAAGTTCAACCAGTCCTGCACCGTCCAACTCAGCGCCACCGGCGGCAAGCCACCGGTCCGGTACGCGGCCACCGGGCTGCCCTGGGGCCTGACCCTCGACACGACCAGCGGCCGGATCAGCGGCAGGCCGTGGTCCGTCGGCACGGTGCAGGTCACCGCGACGGCGACCGACTCCACGGGCACGACCGTCACGGCCGCCTTCCCGCTCACCGTCAACTGGTTCTGACCCGGCCCCGGAGGCATCCGTGTACCTGTCGACCAGCCGGGCCGCGGACGTCTGCGCGGACACCCCGGCCCCCAAGGGCCCCTTGCGGGCCGTGCCCGGCACGGTGTTCGCGCTCGGACTGGTCAGTCTGCTCACGGACGTTTCCGCGGAAATGGTCACCGCCGTCCTGCCGCTGTACCTGATGGCGGGACTCGGCATGTCCCCGCTCGCCTTCGGCGCCCTGGACGGTCTCCACCAGGGCGCCACCGCGCTGCTGCGCCTCGTCGGCGGCCGGATCTCCGACCGGACCCGCCGCCACAAGCTCGTCGCCGGCACCGGGTACGCGCTCTCCGCGGCGTGCAAGGCGGCCCTGCTCGCCGTCACCGCCCCCTGGTCGGTGGCGGCGGTGCTCGCCGCCGACCGGACCGGCAAGGGGCTGCGCACCGCGCCCCGGGACGCCCTGATCTCGCTGTCGGTGCCGCCCGGGATGCAGGGCCGCGCCTTCGGGGTGCACCGGGCGCTCGACACGGCGGGTGCGCTGCTGGGGCCGCTGGCAGCCTTCGGGGTGCTGTGGGTCGCGGTGGACGGGTACGCGGCGGTGTTCACCGTGAGCTGCTGCGTCGCCGTCCTGGGCGTGGTGGTGCTCGCCCTGTTCGTACGGGAGGCCCCCGCGCCCGCGGTCGCGCGGCCGTCGCCGCCGGAGCCGCCGCCCGTGCGCTCCCTCCTGCGGATCGCCGGCCTGCGGCGGTTGTGCCTCACGGCCGCCGTGCTCGGCCTGTTCACCGTCGGCGACGCCTTCCTCTACCTCCTGTTGCAGCGCCGGCTGGACCTGTCGGCCGTGTGGTTCCCGCTCCTGCCCGTCGGCACGGCGGCCGTGTTCCTGCTGGCCGCGGTGCCTGTGGGCCGGCTCGCCGACCGGGTCGGGCGCGGCCGGGTCTTCCTCGGCGGGCACACAACTCTGCTCGGCGCCTGCCTGCTGCTCCTGGCGCCGCTGCCGGCCGGGGCACTGCTGGTCGCCGGTGTACTCGCGGCGCTCGGCCTGTTCTACGCGGCCACCGACGGGGTGCTGATGGCCGCGGCCGGGCCGCTGCTCCCGCCGGAACTGCGCACGACGGGGCTGGCGGTGCTCCAGACGGCGCAGGCGCTGGCCCGGTTCGCCGGGTCCCTGCTGTTCGGGGCGGCCTGGACGATGTGGGGACCGGGCGCGGCGCTGGGTGCGGCGGCGCTCGGGCTGCTGCTGTCGCTGGCGCTCGTCTCCGTGTCCGCGGCCTGCGGACGCGGCAGCCGTCGTAGGGTCGGCGCATGACTCTCGAAGGTCTCGAAGGCAGGGTGGCCCTCGTCGCGGGGGCGACGCGGGGTGCGGGCCGCGGCATCGCGGTCCAGTTGGGGGCGCAGGGCGCCACCGTGTACGTGTCGGGGCGCAGCACCAGGGGCCGGCGTTCGGAGTACGACCGGCCCGAGACGATCGAGGAGACCGCCGAACTGGTCACCGCGGCGGGCGGCCGGGGCATCGCGGTGGTCGCCGACCATCTGGTGCCGGCGCAGGTCGAGGCCCTGGTGGCGCGGATCGACGCGGAACAGGGCCGTCTCGACGTCCTGGTCAACGACATCTGGGGCGGGGAGCTGCTCTTCGAGTGGGACAGCACGGTCTGGGAGCACGACCTGGACAAGGGGCTGCGACTGCTGCGGCTGGCGGTGGAGACGCACGCCATCACCAGCCATTTCGCGGTGCCGTTGCTGCTGCGCGAGCCGGGCGGTCTGGTGGTGGAGATGACGGACGGCACCGCCGACTACAACGCCACCCGCTACCGGGTCTCCTTCTTCTACGACATCGCCAAGTCCGCCGTGCTGCGGATGGCGTTCGCGCTCGGGCACGAGCTGGGCCCGCGCGGGGCCACGGCGGTGGCGCTGACCCCGGGCTGGCTGCGCTCGGAGATGATGCTCGACGCCTACGGCGTGACGGAGGAGACCTGGCGGGAGGCGCTGGCCAAGACCCCGCACTTCGCGATCTCCGAGACCCCCGCGTACGTGGGCCGCGCGGTCGCGGCCCTCGCCGCGGACCCGGAGGTCTCCCGCTGGAACGGCCAGTCCCTCTCCAGCGGCCGGCTGGCACAGGTGTACGGCTTCACGGACCTGGACGGCAGCCGTCCGGACGCCTGGCGTTACCTGGTCGAGGTCCAGGACCCCGGCCACCCGGCGGACACCACGGGCTACCGCTAGACGGCCTCGGGCCGGTCCGCGGTCTGCGGCGTGGGGCGGGAGGCCAGGCGGTGGGCGAGGCCGTCCAGGACGCACTGCAGGCCGAAGGACCAGATCGTCTCGGGGTGGTAGCCGGCGACCGCGCTGCCGACGCGGCCGGCGAGCGGGTAGCGCTCGGGGTCGAGGGCGCGCTCCAGCAGCGGGGCGCTGACGGCCCACCAGTCCTCCTGGCTCTGACGGCTGTTGTGGTCGGCGTCGTCGGCGGCGGCCAGGGCGTTGGCGTGGACGAAGCCGAGCAAGTGGGCCAGGGCGGCATCCATCTCGGTGTCGGTGAGTCCGATGCCCTCGAAGGCCGCCAGCTCGTACTCGTACTTCCCGATCACCCCCGGGCCCAGCGGCGGGCGGGTGACGGCCAGGTCGGCGATCCAGGGGTGGCGGAGCATCAGGTCCCGGTTGTCCTCGGCCACTCGGGCGACATGGACCTGCCAGGGCTCCCCCGGGTCGGCCGGCCGGCGTTCCATGTGCAGGTACGCGTCGTCGAGCATCAGGTCGAGCAGCTCCGCCTTGCCGGGGACGTACGTGTAGACGGTCATCGGCGTCACGCCGAGCCGCTGCGCCAGCGCCCGCATGGTCAGCGCGGCCAGTCCTTCCTCGTCGGCGAGTGCGGTCGCGGCCCGGACGACGGCGTCCACGCTGAGGCCCTGCCGCGGACCGCGGCGGGCGGGCTGCGCCGAATGCCCGGGCTCCCGCCACAGCAGCTCCAGCGTGCGGACGGGATCTCCCGCGCCGCTGCGGTCCTTCGACATGTCCCCGCCTCCGAGTCTTCGCCGACAATTGGCTACATCGTATAGAGTACAGTGTATAGAGTAAAGCTCAGAGAGTAAGCCGCCGCGCCGCACCTCGAGGAGTTCCGTGCACATCGCCGCCGACAACCACCAGGTCATCCAGGTACGGGGAGCCCGCGAGAACAACCTCGCCGACATATCGCTGGACATCCCCAAGCGTCGCCTGACGGTCTTCACCGGTGTCTCCGGCTCCGGGAAGTCCTCCCTCGTCTTCGGCACCATCGCCGCCGAGTCGCAGCGGATGATCAACGAGACGTACACCGCCTTCATCCAGTCCTTCATGCCGAGCCTCGGTCGGCCCGACGTGGACGGCCTGCACAACCTGAGCGCCGCCATCGTGGTCGACCAGGAGCGGATGGGCGCGGGCTCCCGCTCCACCGTGGGCACCGCCACCGACGCCTACACGATGCTGCGGATCATCTACTCCCGCGTCGGCACGCCCCACATCGGCACGTCCAGCGCGTTCAGCTTCAACAACCCCGAGGGGATGTGCCCGCGCTGCGAAGGCGTCGGCGAGGTCTCCGACATCGACGTGGACCAGCTGGTCGACCGCGAACTCTCGCTCAACGAGGGCGCGATCACCGTCCCCGGCTTCGCCGTCGATTCCTGGTACTGGCAGAACATGGCGAACTCCGGCTTCTACTCCCCCGACACCAAGCTCAAGGACTTCACCGAGCAGGAGTGGGCCGACTTCCTGCACAGAAGCGCGGTGAAGGTGAAGGCGGGCTCCAACGGCTTCACCTACGAGGGCCTGATCACCAAGATCACCCGCCTCTACCTGGCCAAGGACCGCGAGTCCATGCAGCCCCACATCCGGGCCTTCGTGGACCGTGCGGTGGTCTTCACCGCCTGCCCCGACTGCGGGGGCACCCGCCTCTCGGCGGCCGCACTGTCCTCGCGCATCCACGGCGTGAACATCGCCGAGTGCGCGTCGATGCAGATCAGCGAACTCGCCGGCTTCGTACGCCGGATCGACGACCCCGGCGTGGCCCCGATGCTGGCCAACCTCCGGGGCCTGCTCGACTCCCTCGTCGAGATCGGTCTGGGCTACCTCAGCTTGGACCGCCCCTCGGGCACGCTGTCCGGCGGCGAGGCCCAGCGCGTGAAGATGGTGCGGCACCTGGGCTCCTCCCTCACGGACGTCACGTACGTCTTCGACGAGCCCACCACCGGCCTGCACCCCCACGACATCCAGCGCATGAACGACCTGCTGCTGCGGCTGCGCGACAAGGGCAACACCGTGCTGGTCGTGGAGCACAAGCCCGAGGTCATCGCCATGGCCGACCACGTCGTCGACCTCGGCCCGGGCGCCGGCACGGCGGGCGGGCAGCTCTGCTACAGCGGGGACGTGGCCGGGCTGCGCACCTCCGGCACCCTCACCGGGCGCCACCTCGGTCACCGGGCGCGACTGCGGGAGTCGGTGCGCAGCCCTCGCGGCCACCTGTCGGTGAAGGGCGCCGACCTGCACAACCTGAAGGACGTCAGCGTGGACGTGCCGCTCGGCGTGCTCACGGTGGTGACCGGTGTCGCGGGATCCGGGAAGAGCTCGCTGATCCACGGCTACCTGTCCGGGCGGGAGGGGGTCGTGGTGGCCGACCAGTCGCCCATCCGCGGTTCGCGCCGGTCCAACCCGGCCACCTACACCGGTCTGCTGGGCCCGATCCGGACCGCCTTCGCCAAGGCCAACGGCGTCAAGGCGGCGCTGTTCAGCGCGAATTCGGAGGGTGCCTGCCCGAAGTGCAACGGCCTCGGGCTCGTCTACACGGACCTGGCGATGATGGCCGGGGTGGCCACGGTGTGCGAGGAGTGCGAGGGCAAGCGGTTCACGCCCGAGGTGCTGACGTACCGGCTGCGCGGCAAGAACATCAGCGAGGTGCTGAACATGCCGGTGGCGGAGGCGTTCGAGTTCTTCTCCACCGGCCAGGCCAGGGCCGTCCTCGGACGGCTGGCCGACGTCGGCCTCTCGTACGTGCGGCTCGGCCAGCCCCTCAACACCCTGTCGGGCGGGGAGCGGCAGCGGCTCAAGCTCGCGATCAGCATGGCGGAGAAGTCCTCGACGTACATCCTGGACGAGCCGACGACCGGCCTGCACATGGCCGATGTCGACAAGCTGCTGGCTCTGCTGGACCGGCTCGTCGACGACGGCAACTCCGTGATCGTCATCGAGCACCACCAGGCGGTGATGGCGCACGCCGACTGGCTGATCGACATCGGCCCCGGCGGCGGTCACTCCGGCGGCCGGGTCGTCTTCGAGGGCACTCCGGCGGACCTGGTGGCCGGGGCGGACACGCTGACCGCCCGTCACCTGCGGGAGTACGTCGGGGCCGACGCGTAGCGGGGCGACGGGGGCAGGACGGCGCGGCGGGGGACGACGCGCAGCGGGACGCCGTGCGCAGGGTGCGTACGGCGTTCGCACCGACCGCTAGGCTGCCGCCATGTCAGCAGACGAGCAGCACCACGACCCCGTCGCGCCCGCCGTCGCCCCCGCCTGGACGGGTCCGCGCCGCAAGGAGCGGCAGCCGGCGCTGAGCCGGGCCCAGATCGTCGCGGCGGCGCTGCGGCTGCTCGACGCCGACGGGATGGAGGCGCTGAGCATGCGCAAGCTCGGCGGCGAGATGGGCGCGGCCGCCACCTCGCTGTACCGGCACGTCACCGGCAAGGACGAGGTGATCGAGCTGGTCCTGGACGAGGTCTGCGGCGAGCTGGTGGTGCCCGCCGCCGACGCGCCGGGCGACTGGCGCGAGGCCGTCTCGCGCAGCGGCCACAGCCTGCGCGCGATGACCCTGCGCCACCCCTGGGTGGCATCGGTGCTCGGGCAGGCGGGGCCGGCGCGCTTCGGCCCGAACCTGCTGCGCATGTCGGAGCGGATGCTGGCGCTCTTCCAGACGGCCGGCTTCCCGGCGAGCGAGGCGGTCCCCGCGATGAGGGCCGTCGTCTCGTACATCGTCGGCGCGACGAGCGGCGAGGCGGCCCAGCTCTCGCGGACCGCCCGGAGCGGACAGAGCGAGCGGAGCCCGCGTGCGCTCCGCGACGAGAACTTCGACTACGGCCTCCAGCGGATCCTGGACGGCCTCCAGGCCCGTCTCGCCCGCGCCTGACGACCCAAGGGCTGTCCCGTGATCCCCGGCGGGCGCACGACGACAGCCACGGTACCTCGCCGCGTTGTCGGAACGCCCGGATACGCCCAGTATCAGCACGCTCCTCCGCCTTGCGATGCACCGCGTCTGACGCCGCGCGCTGATCCACCGGGGATTACGGGACAGCCCTTAGGAAAGACGCAGTTCGCGGTCTTCGCCGAGGGGGGCGAAGAAGCGTTCCACGTCGGCTTCGGCGACCTCGGCCAGGGTCGGCGGGGACCAGCGCGGGGTGCGGTCCTTGTCGACGACCTGGGCCCGGATGCCCTCCACCAGGTCGGGCGCGGCGAGTGCGTTGCAGGAGACGCGGAACTCCTGGGCAAGAACCCGCTCCAGCGTGTGGAGGGCGGCGGCCCGGCGCACCGCGGCGAGGGTGACCTTCAGGGCGGTCGGGGACTTGGCCAGAAGCGTCTCGGCGGCCTCCTTCGCGGCCGGCTCGCCATGGCTCAGCAGCCGCTCGACGATCTCCTCGACCGTGGCGGCCGCGTAGCAGTGGTCGATCCAGGGCCGCCCGTCGGCGAGGACCCCGGGGGCGGGCGTGGCGGCGTACCGCGGCAGCACCTCGCCGGCGGGGGCGGTGGCCAGTGCGGCGGTCAGCTCCGGGAGCCGCTCGGCGGGTACGAAGTGGTCGGCGAGCCCGCAGAGCAGCGCGTCGGCGGCGCCCACGGCGGCGCCGGTGAGGGCGAGATGGGTGCCGAGCCGGCCGGGGGCGCGGCCGAGCAGCCAGGTTCCGCCGACGTCCGGGACGAAGCCGATGCCGGTCTCCGGCATGGCGACGCGGGAGCGTTCGGTGACGACGCGGACGCTGCCGTGGGAGGAGACCCCCACGCCGCCGCCCATGACGATGCCGTCCATGAGGGCGACGTACGGCTTGGGGTAGCGGGCGATGCGGGCGTTGAGCCGGTACTCGTCGCGCCAGAAGCCGGCGGATGCGGTGGTGCCGGCCTTGGCATCGTCGTGGATGGCCCGGATGTCGCCGCCCGCGCACAGCCCGCGCTCGCCGGCTCCGCGGATCAGGACCTGGCTGACGGCGGAGTCGTCCGCCCAGGCGTCGAGGGCCTCGGCGATCCGCAGCACCATGGGGTGGGTGAGGGCGTTGAGGGCCCGGGGGCGGTTGAGGGTGACCACGCCGGTCCGGCCGTCGACGTGGAACAGGACGGTGCCGTCGTCGGAGGGGCCGTTTGCGTCGGTCTCGGGTTCGGTCTTCACGGCCATCAGTATGTCCGCGGCACCGGCGGAGGCGGTATGCGGAAGATCATCCCGGAGAGCAGCCGCACCTTCGGCACCGGGGTCGTCGACCTGCGCTACGGGCGGCCATGGGGAGTGTCCCGGTCGCGGGGGCGGGCCCGGTGGGCCCGCCAGGCGGCCATGGCGTCCGCACGGGCGCCGCCGGGGTGGTCTGCGTGCCAGTCGCGCAGGAAGCGGTTGAACTCGAACTGGTCACCGACCTCCTGGGATTCGGCCGCCCGGGCACGGGTCGCGTGCCAGTGCTCGACGGCTTCGGCGAGGGTGTGCCCCGCGTGGCCTGCGACGTACTCCCGCATGAAGGCGTCGAAGTGGAAGCCCGGGCCGATCTCGCGGACGAAGTACTCCCGCAGCACCTGGCTGCAGCGCTGCCCCGCCGGGATCACCGTCGTCCCGTCGACGGGGGCGGCGAGCTGCCTTCCCGCGCGGCGGGGTGCGGCGGGCGCCGCGGACACGGGCTCGGGCAGGCCGTCGAGCGCGGCGGCGAGCCGGGCGGTGACGGCGGCCTTCCCGCCGCGGGCCGGCACCCCCATCTGCCGTGCCAGCCCGCTCAGTTCGGCCAGGGTCCAGTACCAGCGCAGCAGCTCCGCGCCGGTCAGTGCCGTCGACAGCGGGGGGCGCACCTCCGCCACATTCGTACTCATGTTCGCATTCTACGGGAGTGTCGGGGCGATCCCCGGCCGTACGCGACATGCCGGTGGTCAGCCGGGGCGGGAACGGCCCCGTCTGACAGGCTTTCACCTCAGACCGAGCGCCGACGGCCCCACCGCACCCGGCCCCGAAGGAGAGCGCATGTCCGCCGACCCGACCGACCTCGTCCTCGGCGGGGACACCGCCCTGGTCCTCATCGACCTGCAGACCGGCATCCTGGCCCTGCCCACCACCAGGCCCGCCCCGGAGGTCCTGGGGCGGGGAGTGGCGCTGGCCGCGGCGTTCCGCGCCCGCCGGCTGCCGGTGGTCCTGGTCAAGGCGGCCTGGTCGCCCGACGGCGGGGACCTCCCCACCGCCCATGCGGACCGGCCGGGTCCGGCCGCGGCGCCGCCCGCCGCGTTCTCCGAGATCCCCGCCGAACTCGCCGCCCTCGGCGACGTGGTCGTCACCAAACGCCACTGGGGCGCCTTCACCGGCACCGAGCTGGACCTCCAGCTCCGACGCCGCGGCATCCACCGCATCGTCCTGGCCGGCATCTCCACCAGCGTCGGCGTCGAGTCCACCGCCCGTACGGCGTGGGAACTCAGCTACGACCTGGTCTTCCCGGAGGACGCCACCGCCGACACCGACCCCGGCTCCCACGCCCACACCTTCGGCAAGATCTTCCCGCGCATCGGCAGGGTGACCACCACCGGCGAGGTCATCGGCCCTGCGCCCGTGACCGCTCAGGGCCGGCCCGCTGCACGCAGGGTCCGCTTCCGGCCGGGTCCGCTTCCGACCGGGTCCGCCCGTAACTCCTGGGCCTCCCGCGGGTTAGCAGCCCGGAAGACGAGGGAGTACGCATGGCACAGCAGCACACCACGTCCCTGCGGCTGCGCCTGCGGTACCGGTTCGACAACCTGGTGGCCGGGGGAACCGCCCCGCTCATCGGGTGGCTGGCGGTGGCCTGCCTGGCGGTCGTCGTCCCGGCGAGCGCGGTCCTCGTCTGGGCCGACCGGGCCGCCCCCACGACCCTCTCGGGGCGGCTCACGGCCGTATGGGTCAGCGTCGGACAGACCCTCAAGGTCGGAGGCGCGGTCGGTTCCCCGCTCTACGTGCTCGCCTCGGTGACGCTCGCCCTGGTGGCCCTGCTGTTCGTTTCGACGCTGGTCAGTCTGATCACCACCGGCATCAACCAGCGCATCATGTCGCTGCGGCGCGGACACTCGACGGTCCTGGAGGCGGGGCACACCGTCGTCCTGGGCTGGTCCGACCAGATCTTGCCGGTGGTCGCGGAGCTCGTCGCGGCCAACGCCAACCAGCGCCGCCGCGCCGTCGCCGTCCTCGCCCCGAAGGACAAGGTCGACATGGAGGACGAGATCGCCACGAGCCTCGGCGGCCGGGGAGACCGTACGGGGACCCGTACCGGGACGGGCGCCACGCGGATCATCTGCCGCAGCGGGCCCACCACCGACCCGACCGTGCTGGCCCGGGTGAGCCCGCAGACGTCGAAGGCGGTCCTGGTGCTGCCTCCCGACGGGGACGCGGGCGACGCCCACGTGGTGAAGACCCTGCTCGCCCTCGACGCCGCGCTCCCCCGGCCGCGCGACACGGTGGTGGTAGCCGCGGTCCGCGACGCCCGCAACCACCTCACGGCCAGGCTGGCGGCCGGACCCGGCGGACACGTGCTGTGCGCCGACGAGATCATCGCCCGGCTCCTCGTGCAGACCGCACGCCAGCCCGGACTCTCCCTCGTGTACCAGGAGTTGCTGGACTTCGACGGCGACGAGTTCTACACCGCCGGCGCGGAGGGTCTCGCCGGACGCACCTTCGGCGAAGCCCTGCTCGCGTTCACCACGTCCTCGGTGGTCGGCCTGCTGCACGCGGACGGCCGCGTCGTGCTCAACCCGGACACCGGTACGGAGATCGACGCGGGCGACCGGATCATCCTGGTCTCCGAGGACGACGACACGGCCGTGCCGGAGCCGGCCGGCCCCTGGGTCGACGAGGACGCGATCGTCACCGCCCGCCCCCGGTCACGCTGCGCCGAACGGCTCCTCCTCCTCGGCTGGAACCGGCGCGCTCCGCTCGTCGTCGAGCAGCTCGACGAGTTCGTCAGCCCCGGCACCACCCTGGACGTCGTGGCGTTCGGCGACGCGGCGACGCGGCGGACCGCCGCCGAGGTCGCGGCGGCGCGCAGCCGTCTCGACGTGTCCTTCCACAGCGGGGACATCACCGACCCGGACGTCCTGGCGAAGCTGGACGTGCCCTCGTACGACAGCGTGATCGTGATCGGCGAGAGGGAACGCGAGGGCGCGGCCCCGGCCGCCGCACCCCCCGACGCCGACCCGCCCGCCCGCGCCGCGGAGCCCGGGAGCGGCACGGACGACAGGACCCTGGTGACGCTGCTGCACCTGCGGGCGATCGGGGATGCGGCGGGCTGCGAACTCCCGCTGACCACCGAGATGTCCGACGACGGCAACCGGCTGCTCGCCCCCGCCCGCGCCGGCGCCGACTTCATCGTCAGCGGCCGTCTGATCAGCCTCCTGATGACCCAGATCTCCGAGAGCGGACATCTCGCGGACGTCTTCGAGGAGTTGTTCAGGGCGGAGGGGAGCGAGTTCTACCTGCGCCCGGTGGCGGACTACGTCCGGACCGACCGGGAGGTGGCCTTCGCCACGGTGGTCGAGTCGGCGCGCCGCCGCCGCGAGTGCGCGGTCGGCTACCGGCTGCGCGGCCAGACCTCGACGGCTCCCGCGTACGGCGTCCGGCTCAATCCCGACAAGCGGCAGCGGGTCCGTTTCGGCGAGCACGACTGCGTGGTCGTACTCGCCGAGAACTGAGGCACGAGGCCGTCAGACCGTCCGGCCGTCGGTCACGCCGACGTGTGGACCTCCAGGGCGGTGCGCACCGCGGATTCCAGGGCGCCTTCGATCCACGCCGGCTTGACGGAGGTGTGGCAGCCCGCGAAGTGCAGGTTCCCCTCCGCCCCGCGCACGTGCGGGAAGAGTTCGGTGTGCTGGCCGGGCAGCAGCACGGAGGCCTCGCCGTACGCGTACGGGTCGCGCATCCAGGACTGGGTGCGTCCGACGCCCGTGTAGAACACCTCGATCCGCTGCCCGAACACCTCCTGGACGCCGGCCAGGGCGCGGGGGTAGCGCTCGTCGTCGTCCAGGGAGTCCCACTTCAGGGCGTCGTCCGACCAGCTGTAGGAGGCGAGCACGACCCCGCCCGGGCTGCCCTCGACGGGGTAGGAGGGCTGGAACATGAAGCGGTTGGGGTTGTCGGTGGCCGAGCCGCCGCCGATGACCCCGGCGGCCTCGGGCTGGTCGCGGCTGAGGCTGCGGCAGGCCGCGTAGTGGGCCCGCTGGGCACCGGAGATGCCGCTGCGCGGTACGGAGGAGTGGGCGCCCAGCAGCGCTCCGTCCTCCGGGGTCTGCCCGAGCTGGTACTTGCGGTACAGGCCGGGCTGCACGGCTTCCAGTTCGCGCTTCCAGTCGGCCTCGTCGAACTCCCACCAGCGGCGACTGAACTCCAGCAGCACCTTGGTGGCCGCGTCGTAGTGCAGCTCGGTGATCGCGCGCCGCTTGCCGTAGGAGAGCGCGGGAGTGACCGGGATGTGGCGCAGCCCGGAGAAGGGGACGGTGATGATCGCGGTGTCGCCGGTGAAGGTCTCGCGCTGCACGGGGCGGCCGTCGCGGCCCTCCGAGACGGTGTCGACGGTGACGCGTCCCTCCCCGTGGGTGATCCGGGTGGCGCGGCGGTCGAGCCGCACGATGTCCTCGACACGGGCGTAGAGCGCGTCGGCCAGCGTGGCGGTGCCGCCGGGCAGTTCGAAGAAGGCGGTGTCGGGGCTGATGAGCGAGGCTCCGATGAAGCTGTGCACGAAGGCGAGGTGGAGGCGGGAGGTGAGGTTCTCGACGGTTCCGATCAGGTCGATGGTGCGCTCGTCGAGCTTCGCCTCCTCGGTGAGGTAGCGGTACATCGACATGTGGCCGTAGCGCTGGATGACGCGGGCCCAGCCCTCGACGAGTTCCTTGTCCTTCTTGCCGTCGATCTCCTTGCGTACGGGGGCGAAGGCGCTGCGGACGATCTGCGCGGCGGGGATCGACTCGTAGGCCGCCGGCACTCCGAAGGAGCGGTTGAGGGTCTGCGGGCTGCGCGCGTAGTCGGCGCGGCGGACGCGGATGCCGTTGACGAAGATCCAGGTGCGGTAGGCGGGGCGGCCGGAGCCGTCGACATCGACCAGGTGGAAGCGCCTGCGCTTGAGGCCGAGGCTGTCGATCAGGCCGGTGACCAGCGGGTGGCTGTCGGGGATCCGCATGGCGCCGGCTTCGGCGTACTGCTTGGGGTCGGCGAAGGCCGCGGCGGACTTCTCGTGTCCGCCGGTGCGGAAGGTCTTGATCCGGCCGCCGACGCGGTTGCCGTTGGCCTCGATGACGGTGACCTCGTGGCCCGCCTCGCGCAGCAGGTGGGCGGCGGTCAGGCCGGCCGGCCCGGCGCCGACGACCAGCACCTTCCTGCGGGGCATCCGGGAGCGCGGCAGGCCGTTCCTGAGGAGGACGTCGGTGTAACCGGGCACCAGGGGCTGGTCGTCGTCGTCCCGTACGAGGACCGCCCGGGCGACGGTGAGGCAGGTCAGCCAGTCGGGACGGGCCGGGCCGGACGGGGTCTGCGGCGTCCCGGCGGACGCGGTGGCGGCCGTGAGGGCGCCGGCTCCCGCGACCGCGGCGGCCCCGGCGATGAGGGTGCGGCGCGAGGGGCGGCGGGCGGGGTCCGGGGCGTGCCCGTCCGCAGGGTCGGGGGTGGCGTCCGGGGCGGGGGAAGACTCGATGATCATGAACCCACTCTCCAGCCCCCCGGGCGCCCTGGACGCCGAAAGGGGCCCGGGCGGGGAAGTATCACCTGGACGTGCGGAAGGGGCCCCCGCGATTGACGAACGGGGTTTCGGTTCGGGGCGCTCGGGGTTCAGCGGACCCGGCGCACCCGCTGGCTGGTGAGTTCGTACCGGGCTCCCACGACGGCCAGCGCACCGGCGGCGACCCTGGCGGCCATCTCGGGCTCGGCGGCCAGCCGCTCGCGCACCAGCCGGACATTGGCGGTGATCGCGGCGTCGATGCGTGCGGCACCCCGCAGACCGCGGTCGATGGCGGGGCGGATCTGGTCGACCAGGTACTGCATGTGGCCGGGGAGCGGTGGTCCGCCCTCCGCGGCCCGCACGGCCGCGGCCACGGCCCCGCACGACTGGTGCCCCAGGATGACGATCAGCGGGATCCGCAGTTCGAGGACGCCGTAGGCGACGCTCCCGAGGACCGCCTCGTCCAGGACCTCGCCCGCCGAGCGGACGGTCAGCAGGTCGCCGAGGCCCTGGTCGAAGACCAGTTCCGGCGGAACCCGGGAGTCGACGCAGCCGAGGACGACGGCGAACGGGTGCTGTCCGGCGACGAGTGTGCGCCGCACGGTCCGCGTCTGGTCGGGGTGGCGCTCGTGGTAGGTCCGCCACCGCCCGTTTCCCGCCACCAGTTCACGGAGCGCCGTCTCGGGGGTGGTGGGCCGCGATCCGGCCCCTCCCCTGATGCGCGGGGCCATGGGCACGTGGGAGGAGCCGGCCATCAGCCCGGCGCCCACGGCGGCCATGCCCGTCAGTACCGCCCGGGCCAGCCGACGCCGTCCCGGGCCTTCTTCACCTTCAGCTTCGACACTCACATCGGAACAAACTATTCATTTTCGATTGACCTGCTCCACAGGACACGGCCCGGGTTCAGCTCAGCTCGGAGTGCGCCCGGCTGCCGGTGTCCGCGACCGCGTCGTGGAGGAAGCCCCCCGACTGGTGCTTCCACAGCATGCCGCTTCACCTCGCGATCGTGAGAGTACTTGCGGCGGGTGCTGTACATGCCTACCTGTGTCATGGACAGGCGTCTCCTTGGTTGGCGGTGACCATTCAGCGTGGTAAGCGGTCAGGCCGCAGCACGCCGGGCGGTGGAGTCCGGGACCGCTCGCTTCGTTCGTGCGGTGACGACGAGAGGCCGGCGAGGCAGCTCATCGGGGAGGATGGGCCGTCCCCACCGGCTGTCAGGGGCCGATCGGAACAGGGACGCTCACATGCGCTGTAGCCGCAAGGTGATGTGCCGGTACTGGCGCAGGGCGAGCCGCAGGTCTTCCGTCTCGGCTTCGGTGCGAGCTGCCCCGCCGGGCATGGCGGTCAGTACCTTCTCCTGGGAGATGGGCGGGCCTGTCGAGCAACGGGCCGTTAGTCGCTGTCGGGTCTCTTCCCCAGCTCGTTGCCCAGGGTCGGGGCGGGTAGCTCACATGGTGACGGTTGCGCGGACCAGATTGTGGTCGGAGAGGCCCTCTGTGCTCTCGACCGCTGCGTTGCTGACCTCAGCGCCCCGCACGACCACGTGGTCGATCCACTGGGACTTCGAACCTGACGTGCGCGGCCGTGTCGGTAGGCCGTCTGGTGGAAGGTCCCCGACGGCGAAGCCAGTACCCAGAGCCGATGCTACGGTGGCACGATCGGTGTTGAAGTCCCCGAGAAGCACTGCTGCGCATCCCCGCGGAGAGGTGGCCAATTCGGCCAGGCTTGCCAGCTGGCGCGTGCGCCGCTGATCGCCGCTCACGTGCGTGGCGACGATCAGCATTCCGGCGGTCTCGACGGCGAGCGCACCCTTCCCCAGGTCGTCCTCGAAGGACTCGGCAGCGACCTCCCGGCTCGGTCCGTCGATCAGGAGCACGAGGTACTCCTCGGGCTCCCGCAGCGAGCAGCTCCCGTGGCGCGGTACTGGGACGCGCGGGTACCTCAACGCGTGGATGGTTCGGCCAGTCAGGGCAAGGCGGAGGCTGGTCAGTTGGTCACCACTGACCTCCTGCAGGGCGATGACGTGCTCGTCTCGTCCCACCAGCAACGCCGTAACCGCGGCGATCCGCTCCGACTCGTCCGGGCAACCCCTCAGGACGTCCTCGCCCCAGTTCTCGGCGTGGACGCGGTGCAGAACGTTCCAGCTGGCAACCGTGATCATACGTCGCGAGGTTAGACCACAATGTCCGACCGTGGTCTGGTGCGACCACTGAGCGGCGCAGACCACGAGCCCATCAGCTGCCGGTGTGTCGGGGAAAAAATGCCACGGATCTGAGACTCCAGCCGCATGATACGACGTGAGACAGCGCGAGAAGCCACAGCTCACAACTTCGGCGTATGCCGCGGAGACTGAGACCCTACATGGCCAGCACTCTCTTGAGCGGTGAGTGGCCTGCTCACGGGTGCCTCGACACCGTTGTTCACCCCCGGCGGGCACTCCCGCTCAGGCGATAGCGGTGGCGATGGAGCCGATGCCTACGGCTGCGACGGCGGTGAATCCCAGTGCCAAACCAGTCCAGCGCGTCATCGACCGCCTGCGCTTCCGGCTGACGCACCACCGCCGTCAACAAGGCCGTGCGCCCGAGGCTCCGGCGCCCGCTCGCTCGTCTGCGCCTTGCTCAGCTACCCGTACCGGGCCAGCGTGGACAGCCGGTTCACCGGCACCCTCGACAGGTTCACCCGCCCCAGCGCGAACGCGGAAATCACCTCCACCCGCTCCATCGCCCGCACCATCGCGGTCCTCGTCGACTTCGTCGGCGGCGTACGCAGCCACCGCTCAAGCTCCGCGACCCGCTTGTTCTACGGCACCACCAGCAAGCTCAGCCGGCGTCGGCGCGAGCGCATCATCGGCTCGGCGCGCGGCGGGCCACCGCCTCGTACAGACGCCGCTAGGCCCCCGTGCGGGCCTCCGACACCTGCCGGGCCAGCACCGAGAGGCCGGGCAGCAGCACCCTGCGTCTGTCGTCGGATCCATTTCACGACGCGCATACCCCCGAGCCTCCATCCGGGAGGCCACGGCGCTGATGGCGGCGGTCGTCAGCACGGCGGCCGACGACCTGACCCGCGCTCATGGGCCCCTGATGTGCTGGCCATTGCAAGCCAACCAGGTCTGTCTGGTTGTTGCCGGCCCGGCTTACCGCAGCGCCGCCTATCAAGTTGATCGCCGTGCTGAGGTCGGTCAGTTCCCCCGTCAGCAGGCGAGGGAGGTCGCCCCCCTCCCTACGCGCGGGTCTTCAAGCAAGTTGATATGCAAAGAGTTTGACTATTTGATGGGGGTCGGCTTCATTCTTCCATCCAGGAGGCGTTCCCCTTGCATGCCCGTATAGGCCCCGCTGCGGGCACAGCGGTTCTGTGCCACGCGTGGTTCTTCTTCGGCTTCCTCTATGAGGAGATCGTCGATGTCCCGAACATGATGATCGGCGCACATGCTGTGGAAGCCCAGGCTTTGTGGGACCCGTACCATTCGGTCACCAACCCGGTCTTCTACTATGCGATCGTGGCTGTCCCGGCCCTGGGCTCGCTGGCCTTTCTCTGGCTGAAGCGGAGCGGTCTGTCGCCCGCGAACCAGACTCGCCTGCGACTCGCCACCTGCGGCCATCTCGCCATGGCCGTGCTCACCCTCGTCGCCGTCACGCAAATCAACGGCATGCTGTATTTCGGGCCTCCGATCAACGACCCGGCGCGCGTCGACACACTTGCCTGGGCCTGGTTCGGGGTCAACGCTCTGCGCATCGGGGCCACAGCCTTCGCCACGGTCAAACTCATCGACTTCTACCTGAACATCCGCAGTACGGCGGCAGGTTGTCCCGCATAACCTGCCTCTCGACCGCCCACCACCGACGTATCACGGCAGCCGCATCAACGGGATACACCAGCCCGTAGGCCAGGGCCGAGGCCGGCTCTCACCGTGGCAGCGTGCATTGGTGATCCGGCGCGGGCTCGGGCATCGGCTGCTTTCCCGCGGGGTGCCCCGTCGCGATTGTCAAGGAACTGGAGGTGGTCACGGCTGAAGCGCCAGGAACGCCGGGTCGGCCGCGTTCGCGCCACAGATCAAGCCTCGCCACGATTGGGATCTTCCCTGTCGCAGGTGGGAGGCCGTCACGTAGGGGCTGCTCTTCCCCCAGCGGGCGTGTGGGCACGGCGGGCTGCCGCATGGTGCTGGAGGCCAGGTGCGGCCGAGCTGGTTGTAGGGCGACAAGGTGGCGGACCCACTCGTCACGGTCGGTGGCGTCGCCGGGGTGACAACCGGCTTCGTGCCCACCCCCGTGACATCCGTGGAACTCTTCGAAGCTGGGGATCAACGTGAGTAACGTGGCGGTCGCGACGGACCGCTCACGGAAACCGTCAGCGCCTGAACCTGACTTGAGGCTAACGTTCGATTTCCTCGACGATGAATGATCGGAAACTTGCGCTAGAAAAAGTGCTGGCCGATCGGCAGAGTAGCTTCGAGTCGATCAATCACTCAACGGCCGGTGGTCTTGCGGAGCCTGATTGCGCCCCGGTCCGCAACGCGAGCGATCGCGCGACACCAACCCTGTCCGCTTGCAATCCCGTTGACCTGCCCGACGGCAGTACGGACCGCACCACATTACCCATGGAAAGTGAGAGCCGCGTTGGCGAGCAGTCTCTCCTGATGCCTGCGGCGCCATAGGGAGGATGGGGGACTTGGCAACCCACCGCGCCGGGGCCGGCCCTGTTCTGAAAGGACCCCTTACACATGGAGGATTGAACACAGCTTCGCCATCCTCCAGGAAGCCAGAGGGGCATGCCCGAAACCGACATTTGAGGTTTGACGGTGAGTCGCAAGTTTTTTATATCCGGTGTCATGTTGCTGTTCGCGGCAGTTCTCCTCGGCGCCCTGACCAAATACGTTGACATGCACGTCCAGGAAGCCGCGGCCCGCGCGGACCGCAATCTCGACCTGGCGGACCGTTACATGCTCGAGGCGAATGAGGCCGTCAACCTTCATCGGCATCACTTGCTTCAGGAGGCTCGGTCTTGGACTCGGTCCTCCAAGTTTGAACTGGCTGTATTGGACGACCAGAAGCACAGCAGGTTGTGGTTCGGCGCGATCGCGGCTTCGTCACTGATCGCAGGCGCCGTAATCCTCATGCTCGGTCACCGACGCCCAGTGGTGCCAAGCAAAGCCTCGGCGGGATTGATCGGTGTGGCGCTACTGGTCGTCGGCGGTCTTGTCGGCGCCCTGGCCATGCAGGTTCACACACGCGTCAACGAGACCGAGAACTACGGGTACCTAAATCGCGCGTTGGCGGATCGCAGGTTGCGCGAGGCGGATCAGGCTGCGGACGTGCAACGCGAATGGGAACTTCGGGACGAAGCGTGGAATGCGGAATTCTGGGTGCACGAAGAATCGGTTGAGCTCGAGGTCCAGCGGCAGACCAGGTTGTGGTTGGGCCTTGCCTCAGCTTCAGCACTGACCGCAGGGGCAGTGGTTCTCTTCATCGGCCGCAGACGCCCGGCGGTGCCGGGCGAAACATCGCCAGGGTGACCTTGCACGGACATGCTGCCGATGAGTACCGGGGGGAGCGTGACGCTGTCCCCGGGCTGCGTGACGAACCAGCGGTCCCGGCCCTCGGCGTCGGCGGGCACATCCTGGAGGCGCTGCACGCCTCGCTCCGGACCCAGCCCAAGGGGGCAGGGACCCGGCTGGAGTTCAACCGGAAGGCCCACTTCCTGGCCTTCGTCCCATCGCCGCAGCCCTCATCAACTGCGGCCGACTCGCCAAGTGAAACGACTTCTCCTCTGTGAAGTTTTGATCAACAAAGCGCCTCGGCATTCCGGGCCCGCAGTTACCACCACAAGGAACACATCGCCATGCATGTCTCGAAACTGCTGCCCGCTGCTGTCATGACCCTTGCACTCTCGGTCATGACCGGTTGCGCAGTCGACGTCACGACGCCGGCCGAGGGGGCGTCGTCATCGTTGCAGACCACCGGAGCCCCCAGCACAGGTGCCGCCGCCGACAGTAGTGCCGGCGGGGCTTCCGGTTCGCCTCCGTCCAGCACGGCCAAGCCGCTTCAGCTCACCGGCACCAATAATGTGCAGTCCGCCGACTGCCGGGGACGCGACACGACCATCGAAGCTGACTCCAGCAGTTTCTTCATCGAGGGGGATTGCGGGACCGTCACCGTCAGCGGCAGCAATAACTCGATCTACGTGGAGTCCGCCGACATCCTGACGGTCCGCGGGGACGTCAATGGGGTGGCAGTGAAGACCGTCAGTACCCTCAGGGTCGAAGGCCTCAATAACGGGGTGGTTTGGGTGCGGGCCTCCAACGGAGACCACCCCGAGGTGACGGCCGGGGGTGCCACCAACAGGGTCGCCCGCGTCAGTGAGCAGCAGTACAACGACGCACTCAAGGAAGACCAAGAGCTGTAGTAGCAGGGAGAAACCGAACGCATCGACTTGCGACCCCCCGATTTCCACTGATCGGGGGGCTCCCTCTCGCCCGCTACACGCCGGGCGCTGTCGGACCTGAGACGCTGAGGTCGCCGTAGGCTGACAGAACGCCGGCCAGGTCACCGGGTTCGTGCCGCAGGGTGGCGTTCAAGAAGGCGAGAGTGGTTGCGGCGAGAGCGTGCGGGCTCTCGATGCGGCCCAGAGAGCCGACCATCGAAGGAACAGGCGGCAGGCACAGGGGGCCGTCCATGAAGGTGAGGTGTGCGGCGCCGGGGATGGTGAGCGGCGTACAGCGAGTCCTCGGTAATCCAGGACAGTCCTACCATCGCCACGGCTGACTCCTGACGTGCGTGCCGGTCCGCTCCGGATCGACCACGGCCACGCCCGGATGCCGTCCGGGCCACGCGCCTGTACCGAGGACCGCTGGAGCCGGGACCACAGCGGTGGCACGCCGAAACCGCTTGAGCGCGGAGCCCAGGTGTAGCCCCTGGTCGCCGCCGGCACCCGCACCTCCTCCGCACCGTCCAGCGTCTCCAGGAGCAGGTACATCTGTGGCGGCTGTTCTCCGCCCTACGAGGCCCTGCGCGGAGTTGAGCCGTTCGCCCGCGGGGCTCACGCCTATGTCCGCTCCCGCAGGATGCGCTCCGGGCGCGTGGACGCCGCGCCCGTGGAGGGCGGCCCGGGGGGTGCCACCCGGCCGCGCAGCGGGAAGGCCGCCCGTTCATGCCAGGACTCGCCGTCGCAAACCAAAAGCTGAACCGCCGAGACGCGGGCGGTGACCGGCAGACGGCCGGTGAGGGCGGCCTCGGCCTCGTCACATACGCTCCGCTCCTGACCATGGGCCACCGTCAGGTGCGGGACGACCTCGACGAACCGGCCCCCATAGGGCGGGACCTCCGGCCATCGTTCGCAGACGGCTTGAGTAAGAGCCCGCAGCGGACCCTCCGGCGTCGGCACCAGGAAGAGCACGTCGGGGAACCGCCCGAAGCCTTCGAACCGAACGTCGAAGGCGCAGTGGGCCCCAATGACCAACTCGAGCGCGCCGAGCACGTCGGCATCGATGCGGCCATGGTCCAGAAATGGATAGAGCACCGTCACGTGCGCCGGAAGCCTTGCTCCGGCCGAGGAGTCGAACCGTTGGCGCCATTGGCCCACGAGCGGCTCGGCTTCGGGCACCTTGACCAACAGCACCGTTTCGCCTGCCTGATACAGGCCCGACTGGTCTTCCGGCATCTATCCCCCTGATCCCGGCCGGTCTCATAGGACCACACGCCGAAGAGCGTCGCAGCATGTGGGGACGAGTCGGCGGAGCGGTGTTCCGAATCCGTCGAACCGCAACTACGTCGAGGCGCTTGGCTTCCCCGCGCACCGCATTGCGGCAGCTCGTACCGCCTGCCTTGGTCCGGTCTCGCGTTCCCCGCATCGCGGCTGGAGGCCCGTTGCGCCGAGGTGCTTGGGGGCTCACTGCTCCCCTAGAGTCATCCACTTCTCCGGTTTCTCCAGTGATGCGAAGCCCACCTTGGCGTAGACCGCGTGCGCGTCCGCCGTGGCCAGCAGGATTCGGCGCAGGCCGTAAGGAGAAAGATGGTCCCGGATCGCAGTGGCCAGAGCGGTTCCCAGGCCCTTGCCACGTACGTCGCGTGCGATGTAGACGTCACACAACCAGGCGAAGGTGGCCGAGTCGGTGACAACACGGGCAAAACCGACCTGGGCGCCTGAGACGCTGTCGTAGACGCCGAAGTTGAGGGAACAGGCGATCGCCATGTCCTGCTTTTCCCTGGATCGACCAACGGCCCAGTAGGAGTCCTGTGACAGCCACTGGTGGATCAGCGCAGGATCGAGGCGGGCAGGGTCTGTGGATATCTCATATCCGGTAGGAAGTTCAGCGTTCATGAGTGTATTGATCCAGTCTGTGCAGCTGACCAGCCATCACGGAATTCGGCATCCGAGTCAGGCCCGTGTTGTCCTGCTCTGATGGACGTCGGATCGGCCTCGGCGGCTAGGAATCTGAGCATGGGTCATCCTCTGTGACGAGATGCGGATTTCGTTTGCTGTGCCAGTGTCACTCGCTGGGTCCGGCAGAGGCGTTTCCGACCTGAGGATCCAAACTGGCGGCATTCAGACCGCCTGGCACCGTCTGGCAGGTTCGGCCACTTTGGTATATCGCTGCACGGCATCTCCTGGTGTCGCCGCGGCCACGACGTCACCACGCCTGCGAGGGCTTGGAAGACGACTGTCGCTTCGCAAAAGCGCTCTGCCTCCACCAGCGCGTAGGCAAGTGTGTTCAGGTCGGCGAGACGGACGCGTGCTGCAAGAACCCGGACATCGCCAACGCTCTACCGGCCGAGCCGTCACAGAGAAGTCGTGACCGACTCCGCAAGAAAATAGGGTTGCATACCTCGCCCGCTCCCCCGGACTGGTCCACCCGGCAGCGACCAGACGACGGCTGTCGGACCCGAAGGATTCCAGCAAGCCGATCATGCTGGCAGCTCCTCCAAACGTCCATTCGCGACGAACGAGACTTCGCCGCCGACCTGTACCGAGCGGACGTCCCCACTTGGGCCGTGCGCGCTGATCGTCATCTGGCTGGGACGGCCAGTGAACCGGCCCTGTCTGAGGACCACCTTTTCCCCGTCGCGGATGCGGCCGTGGCGGCGCAGATAGGCGGCGGCACATCCGGCTCCGCTTCCGGTCGCCACATCCTCGACGATGCCGTCGTTGTTCCAGTGCCGTGACTCCATGGTGTCGGCATCGAGGAGATAGGCGAACTGTGCGCCGAGACTGGAAAGCGGCGTGTCGAGATCGAAAGCGATCCGGGCCCGTTCGAGTGCGCCGCTGCGTACCGGCAGCACCAAGTAGCGCAGACCGGTGGAGACCACCTCGGGCGGGAGATCCGCATCCAGATCTTCTTCATTCAGCGAAAACCAAGACGCCAGGTCCTTGCGGTCCGGCCGGCCGAGGAAGGAGGGAGCGCCCTGATCCAGCACGCTCGCGTACCGCCCAGGCCCACGCCGATGTGTGGTGATTTCCACCGTGCGGGATGTCAATTTCATCTTCCACGTCTCACTGTCGCCACTGCCATGCAGCGCGTGCAGGACACAAGCGGCCCCGATGACAGGGTGGCCGGCGAAGTCGAGTTCCTCGACGAGGTCGAAGACGCGGGCGCGCCAAGCTCTGTCTCCCGCGTCCTCACCTGTCAGGAAGATCGATTCGAAGTGGCGCATTTCCCGCGTGATGGCCGCCATCTGGCCGCTGCTGAGCTGGGCGGCATCGGGGAAGACGGTGAGGCTGTTGCCGCCGAAGGGGCGAGAGCTGAACACATCGACGTGGAAGTAGTGCATGGGACTGACGCTAATGATTCGCTCCTTCAGATGGACCTACCCGATGGAAAGGGGACCGTACAACGTGCGGTTATGGCCTTCGACCGCGATCTACGGGGCATTGCGGGGTGGGACTGATCGAAGACCTCGCCGCTGCACCGTTCCCCCAGGCCCTTGCCGATTTTGCGCGCCTTGACCCCGAAGCGACGCTGGAAGTGGTCAGCGCTCCCGGGCCGTACATGAGGGAGGCCTTTGGTCCTCCGGACGTATCCATATCGCCCTGTGTGATCCGTCCTACCTGCCCGGCCTACCGCCCGTGCTGTTCTCCCCGCCGTGCCGCTGGCGCACGCCGGTGCTGTACGCGCTGGAAGCCAACGGGCGTCCATGGCGTGTTGTTTTCGAAAGCACCAGCCTGGCCGCCGTGCAAGCCGCCGTCCGGGCCGGCCTCGGCGCTGCGGCTCTACCGCCCGCTTGCGTGGAACCCGGCACCGCCGCATACGGCGGCACGCCAGAACTCCCTCACGTCGAACTGGGTCTCATTCGGCGCACAGGCACGGAAGGCGATCCGCTCATCGACGCGGTCGAAGACTTACTTGGACGTCTGGCCTGACGAGAGCAGGGGCCCAGCGGCTCATGCGGTCACAGCACCAGCTGCTCAGCAGCCTGGAGCAGTGCCTGCCGGGCGGCTTTGATGGTGGGGTGCTGGCCGCCTCCGCGACGCACGGCAGTGAGCAGTCTGCGCCTGTGATGAGCCCGTGGCAGTGGCTGTATGGGGACGGTCGGGGGACGGCCGTGCCATGCCAAGCCCGGCAGCAGCGCGGCCGCATGACCCTGTTCGGCGAGCCGCAGATGCAGGAAGTGATCGGTGGACTCGTACCGGATGTCCGGTTCGAAGCCTGCTTCGCGGCACAGTGCCATCGACCAGCGGCGAGCGATGGTTCCCTCGGGCTCCATGATCCACGGCAGTTTTGCCAGGCTGAGGAGCGCTTCCATGGGGTCGGCCACGCCCCCAATGGCCGGATGAGCCAGATGCAGG
The DNA here is from genome assembly GCF_040638905.1 of Streptomyces virginiae. Lineage (GTDB taxonomy): Bacteria > Actinomycetota > Actinomycetes > Streptomycetales > Streptomycetaceae > Streptomyces > Streptomyces virginiae_B. The sequence goes on from NZ_JBEZYV010000001.1 coordinate 534,924, forward strand.
GTGTCCTCACACAACTCCTCCTGTTCCACCTCCGCGGGCCGAGGACCGGGGATACCGGGGTACTCCACGTCGATGATCAGATCGAAGTCACGCGCCAGCAGAGCAGAAATGGCACTTTCCCGCTCCATCTGAGTGAGATGGACACGCAGCAGCGGATGAGCGGCATGCAGCAGGTTCAGCGCGGTGGGGACCAGGGCAAGCGCCGCACTCTGAAAGGAAGCGATGCGGAGCGTTCCGGTCAAATCGGTCAAAGATGTCGCAATGTCGGTCTCTGCGCGTTCCAGCCGCTCCAGGACAGCCTCGGTGTGGGCTACGAGGATCTCCGCCTGTTGGGTGAGGCGTACCCGCCGACCGACGTGTTCCAGTAGCTGGACGCCGACCTCGGATTCCAGCAGCGACAACTGCTGAGAAATGGTCGATGGACTGTAGGACAAGGCAGCGGCAACGGCGGCCAGCGTGCCGCGGTGCTTGAGCTCCCTGAGAAGTCTGAGCCGGTGAAGATCGAACATGACAGCGCCTGAAACAGCTGGCTTTCTCGTGGGAGAGCTTGTTCCGGACGCGCAGAGTGTGATGTCACCCTACGCCTCGCGGTCCACTCGGGCTGACGGCGGCGGATTGCAAGGATCAGCGCCGCCGGTTCTGGGCTGGGTGCCGTATCGAGGGGTGCGCGGTGGCCAGGAATCCCTTGGGCGCGGTCGGATCGTAAGGCGACCACCGGGCCATTGAAAAGCGCTACGAGGTCACGCTTGAATGCGTCCTGGGCAGGTCGCCGGCACGGCCCGTTTCAGGCAGGTGATGTCACGCCACTGGTGCCTGGGCGAGCCGTTCCGGATGTGGCGTCGTCGAGGTCATGGCCTGGCTTCGGCGTCCTCGGCTGCCTTGCGCATGCCGGCCACCCGGCCGCGCACGCCGAACCACCCGGCGACGAGGGCCCCGACGATCAGCGGAAGACACAGCACGGTGGTGCGTGCGGCGCCGCCGTCGGCGTACATCAACACCAGGACGGAGGCCAGGAAGCCGAGGGTCACGATCTCGGTCCACGGCGAGCCGGGCAGCCTGTAGCCAGGACGCGTCAGCTCGCCCTGCTGCGTCTTCCGCCAGAAGAGCAGGTGGCAGATCATGATCATGCCCCACGTGGCCAGGACGCCGATCGCCGCGAAGTTCAGGACGATCTCGAACGCCTCCGCCGGCACGACGAAGTTGAGACCGACGCCGAGCACACAGATACCGGTGGTGAGCAGGATGCCACCGTAGGGAACCTGGCTGCGGCTCATCGCACTCGTGAACCTCGGTGCCGAGCCGGACATCGCCATGGACCGCAGGATGCGGCCGGTCGAGTAGAGGCCGGAGTTGAGCGAGGACATGGCCGCGGTGAGGACGACAAGGTTCATCACGCCGCCCGCGGCGGGGACACCGATGTTGGACAGCACGGTCACGAAGGGGCTCTCGCCGGCGACGTACTTGTTCCACGGCAGCAGCATCGAGAGCAGGATGACCGAGCCGACGTAGAAGAGCGCCACGCGCCACATGATCGAGTTGATCGCCTTGGGCATGATCTTCTCGGGGTTCTCGGTCTCACCCGCGGTAACGCCGACCAGCTCGACTGCGGCGTAGGCGAAGATGACGCCCTGGGTGATCAGGAGCATGGGCAGCAGACCGTTGGGGAAGACGCCTCCGTTGTCGCTGATCACGGACAGACCGGGGTGGTGACCGTCGACGGGGTGTTGGGTCACCAGCAGGAAGATGCCGATACACATGAAGACGACGAGGGCGCCGACCTTGACGATTGCGAACCAGAACTCCAGCTCGCCGAAGATCCGCACCGAGATCAGGTTGACCGCGAGGACGACCGCAAGGGCGATCAGCGCGATCACCCATTGGGGTATGTCGGAGAACATGCCCCAGTAGTGGGTGTAGGTGGCCACCGCGGTGATGTCGGCGATACCGGTCGTGGCCCAGTTCAGGAAGTACATCCAGCCTGCGGTGTAGGCGCCCTTCTCGCCGAGGAACTCCCGGGCGTACGACACGAAGGCGCCGGACGAAGGCCGGTACAGGACGAGTTCGCCGAGCGCGCGGACGACGAGGAAGGCGAAGACGCCGCAGACCGCGTACGCGACGAACAACGACGGGCCGGCCTCGGCGAGGCGGCCGCCGGCACCGAGGAAGAGGCCGGTGCCGATGGCACCGCCGATGGCGATCATGCTGACGTGCCGGGACTTCAACGACTTGCTGTAACCGGCGTCTCCAGCGTCGACATTGGGCCGGGCCGGTCCGGATGGCGCTGCGGGCTTTACGAGCGACTGCTCACTCACGCCTTGCTCTCACTTTCCATAAAATGATTCAGTGCGGTCCGTTACTGCCGGTCCGCTGAAGATTTCGATAGGCGCACGCCGTCGGTCAACGAACGTTGCGGACGGCCCGGGTTCGCGCGGTCTCCCGCGTCGGGGACCAAGGCGGCAATCTGGCTTCCCCCGCGCTCTACCGAACGTCCGTTCGGGAAAGGCCATTGATCGACCCGGGCTTACTGTGCCGAACGGCATGCGCCTTTTCCAGCGCAGGTTTCCGATCGTTCATCGTCGAGAAAACCGAACGTTGTCGACATGTTCGCGCTCACATGTCGAAGTCCACGGTGAGCTCGTCCGATGCGGGGCGGGTCTGGCAGGTCAAGACGTATCCCGCGGCCACCTCCGCGGGCTCCAGGGCGTAGTTGCGGCGCATGTCCCCCCGGCCTTGGGTCACCAGGGCGCGGCACGTCCCGCAGACGCCGCCTCGGCAGGCGAACGGCAGGTCGGGGCGGAGCTGTTGGGCAGCGTCGAGCACGGTCCGGTCCCGGGGGGCCGGAAACGTGGTGGCCCTGCCATCCAGGACGACGGTGACTTCGCTCGTGGTGAGACCGATCGCCGAGACCTCGTGGCGGGCGGCGGGCGGCTCTTCATCGGCGTGGAACAGTTCCTGGTGGATTCGGTCGGCCGGGACGCCGAGCCCGGCCAGGATGGCGCTGGAGTCACGGACCATGCCGTGCGGACCGCAGAGCCACCATTGGTCGACGCCGTCGGTGTCGACCAGGGCAGCGAGCAGGGCGGTGAGCCGCGCCGCATCGAGGCGGCCGGTGAGCATTTCGGCCTCGCGCGGCTCGCGGGACAACACGTGAACGAGCTGGAAGCGGGCCGGGTACTGGTCTTTCAGGTCTGCCAGTTCGTCCGCGAACATGACCGTATCGGTGCGCCGGTTGCCGTAGAGGAGGGTGATGCGGGATGAGCCGTCGGCGCCGAGTACGGAGGCGGCGATCGACAGCATCGGTGTGATCCCGGATCCGGCGGCGATGAGCACGTAGTGGCCGAGGCCACCGGGTTGACCGGAATCACCGGGTTGTCCGGCTGCGGTGAGGTCGGGGGTGAAAGCACCAGCCGGCCCCATCACCTCAAGGATGTCTCCCGGGCGCACACCGTGGACGAGCCAGGAAGAGAACAGGCCGCCGGGTACGACGCGGATGCCGATGCGCGGTGGCTCCCCGACGGGGGAGCAGATGGAGTAGGAGCGGCGCTCGTCGCGGCCGTCGATCTCCCGGCGCACGGTGAGGCACTGGCCGGGGAGGAACGCGAACTCCTCGGCCAGGCGGTCCGGTATCGCGAGGGTGAGCGCGGCGGCGTCGGAGCACAGCCCCTCGACCGCTGCGACGCGCAGGGCGTGGAAGGCGGGACGCAGACGGGTCCGCGCTGTGCCGGGGGGACGGGAGGGGGTCGTCATCAAAGGTCCTTGAGGTGCTCGAAGGGCTCCAGGCAGGTGCCGCAGCGACGGAGCGCCAGGCAGGCGGTTGCGGCGAACCGGGAGATCTCCTCGGTGTCGACCGAGGCGCAGCGCGGGCAGGGCACATCTGACGGGGCGGGCCCGAGGGACAGCCACACCGGCCCGGATTCGCTGCGGCGCCGAGGCCCCGGTGGTGCGATGCCGTGTTCGGCGAGCTTGTGGCGGCCCTGGGATGTGATCCAGTCGGTGGTCCAGGGCGGGTCCAGCACGGTGACGACCCGGACGGCGGGAAAGCCGGCCGCCTGCAGCCGGTTGGCGGCTTCGGCCCGCATCTCGGCCACGGCGGGACAGCCGGAGTAGGTCGGGGTGAGCCGCACGACCACCGTACCGTCCTGCTCCACCTCGACGCCGCGGAGCACTCCGAGGTCGGCGAGGGTCAGCATGGGCAGTTCGGGATCGGGGATCTCGCAGACGGTACTCCAGGCGCGGTGCGCCGCCTTTCGGCGGCGCTCGCCGGCATCCGCGAGCGTCACCATTGCGCCTGCGGGTGTGCGCGGGCGATGCTCTGGAGTTCGGTGAGGAGCGGCGCCAGGTGTTCGGTACGGTCACCGTCGCGGCCGGAGCCGGGTATGGCGGGGGCGGACGCCGGGCCGAGAGGCAGGACCTCGGAGGGGTCGAATCCCGCTCGCACCAGGACGTCCGCGAGGCGCCGCAGTGTCCGATCGGCGACCACCGCGGACTCGGCACCCAGACCGGCTGCGGTCCGGTCGGTCAGTGGTTCTGCCAGCCAGGGCGCGATGTCGAGCAGGGCCGTTCTGAGGCGGTTACGGGACTCGTGAGTCCCGTCGCCGAAGCGCACGGTCCACACGGCGGCGTAGTGGCAATGGTAGGAGAGCTCCTTCACGCTCTTGGCGGCGATGGCGGCGAGCACCGGATCAGGAGCGCCGGTGAGCTCCTCGAAGACGGCCAGCCGCCAGGCGGACAGCACGAGCAGCCGTGTGATCGTGAAGGCGAAGTCGCCGCCGGGCAGTTCGGCCAGCCGTAGGTTGCGGAAGTCGTCTGGATCACGGAAGTAGGCGTACGCGTCCTCGCCGCGGCCCGTACCGTCGGCCCGTCCCGTCCTGGCGTACAGCAGCCGGGCCTGGCCGAGCAGGTCGAGGCCGATGTTGGCCAGGGCGAGTTCCTCCTCCAGTTCCGGGGCGCGTGTGCACCACTCGGCGAGCCGCTGGGCGGACACCAGGGCGTCGTCGCCCAGGGCCAGGCAGCAGGCGGCCAGGTCTCCGGCGTCGACGCCGTCCGGCACCCTCTGGTCGATGCCGTGCAGGGGGTCGGTGAAACCGGTGCCGAACGCCCACTGCGCGTCGTCGTGGTCGACGTACAGGTCCTCGTCACTCATTTGCGGCCGCTCCTAGATGTGGGGTACGTCGTCGGGGATGTCGTAGAAGGTCGGGTGCCGGTAGACCTTGTCGCCGCTGGGCGCGAAGAAGGGGTCCTTCTCGGCGGGGGTGGAGGCGGCGATGGAGTCGGATCGCACGGCCCAGACGCTCACGCCCTCGTTGCGCCGGGTGTACAGGTCGCGGGCGTGGACAAGGGCCATCGCGTCGTCGGGCGCGCGCAGGGAGCCCACGTGGACATGGTTCAGTCCGCGCTTGCCCCGGACGAACACCTCGTACAGCGGCCACTCGTCCCGTATGCGGACGGGTCCGCCGGCGGAAGTCCGGTCGGTGCCGCTCATGCCGCCGCTCCTTCCCGCACCCGGGTCGCCTGCTTGGCGGCATGGGCCGAGGCCGCCTCCCGCACCCAGGCGCCCTCCTCGTGGGCGGCCCGGCGCCGGGCGATCCGCTCGGCGTTGCACGGCCCGTCGCCGGAGACCACGCGCGTCAGCTCGTCCCAGTCGGGGGCGCCGAAGTCGTGGTGCCCGCGTTCCTCGTTCCACCGCAGGACGGGGTCGGGCAGGGTGACGCCGAGCTTCTGGGCCTGCGGCACGGTCATGTCGACGAACCGCTGTCGCAGTTCGTCGTTGGAGTGCCGTTTGATCTTCCAGGCCATGGACCGCGCGGAGTTGGGCGAGTCGGCGTCCGGCGGGCCGAACATCATCAGCGACGGCCACCACCAGCGGTTCACCGCGTCCTGCACCATCTCCCGCTGCTCGTCGGTGCCGCGCATCATCGTCAGCAGGAGTTCGTACCCCTGCCGCTGGTGGAAGGACTCCTCCTTGCACACGCGCACCATGGCGCGCCCGTACGGGCCGTACGACGTACGGCACAGGGGTACCTGGTTGCAGATCGCCGCGCCGTCCACGAACCAGCCGATCACGCCGACGTCGGCGAAGGTGTGGGTCGGGTAGTTGAAGATGGACGAGTACTTCTGGCGGCCGTCGATCAGACGCGCCGTCATGTCCGTGCGGTCCGCCCCGAGGGTCTCGGCCGCGGAGTAGAGGTACAGCCCGTGCCCGGCCTCGTCCTGCACCTTGGCGAAGAGGATGGCCTTGCGGCGCAGCGAGGGCGCCCGGGTGATCCACTCGCCCTCGGGCTGCATGCCGATGATCTCGGAGTGGGCATGCTGGGCGATCTGCCGGATCAGTGTGGTGCGGTAGCCGTCGGGCATCCAGTCCCGGGGCTCGATGCGCTGGTCGCGGGCGATGGTCTCCTCGAAGGTGGCCTCGGGGCCCTGGGGCCCGGTTGGTGTGAGGGTGGGGGTGTTCATGGGGTGTGCGTGTCCCGTCGTACTCGGTGAGTGGGTTATTGGCCGCGGAAGGCGGGGCTGCGGCGTTCGAGGAAGGCGGTGACGGCTTCGTGGTGGTCCTCGGTGGCGCCGAGCCGGCGCTGGATCACGGCTTCGCGCTCCAGCGCGGCCGGCAGGGGGGCGGTGGCCGCGGACCGCAGCAGTGCCTTGATCTCTCGGTGTGCGGCGGTGGGTCCGTCTGCGAGGGAGCGGGCGACGGCCAGCCCTTCAGCCGTGGCCGAGCCGTCCGCCACGACGCGGTGGACCAAGCCCCAGCGTTCGGCGTCCTGGGCGGAGAAGCGGTCTCCGAGGAGCATGAGTCCGGCGGTCCGCGAAGGACCGAGCTGGCGGGCGAGGCCGCGGGCGACCCCGGAGTCGGAGGCCAGGCCGAGGCCGGTGAAGGCGGTCGCGAAGCGGGCTCCTTCGGCGGCGACACGTACATCGGCGCAGAGCGCGATGCCGAGCCCGGCCCCGACGCACGCGCCCTCGACGGCCACGACGAGCGGGACCGGCAGCCCGTGCAGCTCCTTCAGCAGCGGGTTGTAGTCGTTGGGAAGGTTCGCGAAGGCCGCCTCGGGCGCGGTGTTCAGCAGCCGGGCGTGCTCCTTGAGGTCCTGGCCGACGCAGAAGTGGCTTCCTCGGGCGGTGATCAGGGCCGCCCGTACACCGCGTGCGGTGTCCGTGGTCAGGCGGCGTGCCGCCATGAGGAGCGCGCTGCGCATGTGGATGTCGAGAGCGTTGCCGCTCCCGGGACCGCGCAGTTCGATGACGGCCACGGCGTCGGTAACGTCGTAGGCGACCCCATAAGGGACGGGGCGGCCCGGCTCCTGGGCGTCGGTGGGCGCACCGTCGGTCACGGCCATGGATAGAACCCCTGACCTGTCTTGCGGCCCAGCTCGCCGCGGTCGACCTTCTCCCGCAGCAATGCCGGCGGGGCGAACCGCTCGCCGAGCGTCCTGTGCAGGTGGTCGGCGATGGCCAGCCGTACGTCGAGACCCACCACGTCGGTGAGGCGCAGCGGCCCCATCGGGTGCCGGTATCCCAGGCGCATGGCCGTGTCGATGGCCTCCGGCTCGGCGACCCCCTCCTCGACCATGCGGACCGCCTCCAGACCGAGGGCCAGGCCGAGACGGCTGCTGGCGAATCCCGGCGAGTCCTGGACGACGACCTTCTGCTTGCCCAGGGCGTGTGTCCAGCCGACCGCCGCCGTCAGGGTCTCCCCGGTGGTGTCGGGAGTGAGGACCAGTTCGACGAGCGCGGAGACGGGCACCGGGTTGAAGAAGTGCATGCCCAGGAAGCGTCCCGGCCGCTTCAGGGCCGCCGCGAGTTCGGTGACCGGCAGGGAACTGGTGTTGGTGGCGAGTACGCACCGCTCCCCCACGGCCCGCTCGGCGGCGGCGAGCAGCCGGGCCTTGAGCGCGGCGTCCTCCGGTACCGCCTCTACGACGAGATCGGCGTCGGCGGGTAGTTCGGCGATCGAGGTCACGGCGGTGACCCGGTCCGGTACGTGACCGGTGACGGATCCGCCGGGCCCCCCGCGCTCGGCGGCCCGCCGCAGCCCGTCGGCGATGCGGTTCAGCGCGACGGTCGCGGCCGCTTCGTCGTGTTCCACGACGACCACGGACGACCCTGCGGCCGCGAAGGACTGGGCGATACCGGTCCCCATCCGGCCGCCGCCGATCACCCCCACGACGGCGGGTGGTGCTGATGCCGAAGTCATGCCCGGCCTCCGTTCTTCTCGTTCTTCTCCAGGAATCGCGTCATGCGCTCCTCCTTGTCGCGGCCCTCGAACAGCACGGCCTGGGCGAGGTCGTCAGCCACCGGATGGGCACCCGGGGCGTCCGTGACGAGCTTGGTGAGCCGCAGGGCGAGCGCCGAGGAGCGGGCCATACGGTCGAGCAGGGTGTGTGCCTCGGCGATCAGCCGCTCGGCCGTTACGACGTCCATGACCAGCCCACAGGCGAGCGCGGCAGGTGCGTCGAGGTTCCGCCCGGCGAGCAGGACCTGTTTGGCCACCGACTCGCCGAGCAGCTCCCGCAGCCGCCAGCAGGCCCCGGCGGCGGCGAGGATGCCCAGGCCCGGTTCGGGGTTGCCGAAGACGGCGTTCGGCCCGGTGATCCGGATGTCGCAGGCGTACGCCAGCTCGGCGCCGCCGCCCAGCGCCCAGCCGTCCACCGCGGCCACGGTGGGCATGGGCAGCCTGCGCACCCGCTCGAACAGACGGCTGTTGATTCCCTGCAGCGCCTCCTCCCGGCCACGCCGCCGCAGTTCGGCGATGTCGGCGCCGCCGGCGAAGACCCCGCCGTGCCCGGTGAGCAGCAGCAGTCTCGGCTCGCGCTCCAGGTCCTCGCACACGCGGTGCAGCTCGGCGATCATGCCGCTGCTGATGGCGTTGCGCGCCTCGGGCCGGTGCAGGGTCACGACGAGCCGGTCCGCGCGCTCCTCGACCCGCAGGGTCTCGTACGCCGTGTCCTCCCGCGTGCTCATACGCGCTCCACGAGCATCGCCACGCCCTGGCCGACCCCCACACACATGGTCGCCAGTCCCCGTCGGGCGTCCTCGCGTTCCATGCGTCCGAGCAGGGTGAGCAGGATGCGGGCGCCGGAGCAGCCGAGCGGGTGTCCGAGGGCGATGGCGCCGCCGTCGGCGTTGACGCGGTCCTCGTCGAGCTGCAGGCGGCGGACGACCGCCAGCGCTTGGGCGGCGAAGGCCTCGTTCACCTCGACGGCGTCGAGGTCGTCGGCCCGCCAGCCCGCCCGGTCGAGCGCCCTCAAGGCGGCCGGCACGGGCCCGAGCCCCATCAGGCGGGGCTCGACCCCGGCCGAGGCGGCGGTGACGACGCGGGCCCGGGGAGTGAGCCCGTACCGTCGGACCGCCGCGCCACTCGCCACCACCAGGGCCGCGGCCCCGTCGGACAGCGGCGAGGAGTTGCCCGCGGTGACGATCCCGTCGCTGCGGAAGGACGTGCGCAGTCCGCCGAGCTTCTCCAACGAGGTGGAGGGCCGAGGCCCCTCGTCCTGGGTCACCTCGCCGTCCGCCGCCCGCACCGGCACGATCTCCTCCTTGAAGCGGCCCGCCCTCTGGGCGGCCTCCGCCCGGCGATGGCTGCGCAGCGCGAAAGTGTCCGCCTCAAGGCGGGTGATGCCGTCCAGGGCGGCGACCTCCTCCGCGGTCTCGCCCATGGACAGGGCGGTCGCGGCGGGGAAGCGCGGGTTGGTGAAGCGCCAGCCGAGGGAGGTGTCGTGGACCTCGCCGGGCCGGGCCCAGGGCGTGCCGGGCTTGGCCATCACCCAGGGGGCACGGGTCATGGACTCCACTCCGCCCGCGACGACCAGGTCGGCCTCTCCCGCACGAATCGCCTGGGCGGCCGAGGCGACGGCCGTCAGCCCGGACGCGCACAGTCGGTTGACGGTGTATCCGGGCACGGTGTCCGGCAGTCCGGCCAGCAGGACCGCCATCCGGGCCACGTCCCGGTTGTCCTCGCCCGCCTGGTTCGCGGCGCCGAGGATCACCTCGTCCACGGTGTCGGCCCGGATGCCCGAGCGCCGTACCGCCTCGCCGACCACGAGGGCGGCAAGGTCGTCGGGGCGTACGGAGGCCAGGGCGCCTCGGTGGCGACCGAGCGGAGTGCGGGCTCCGTCGATCAGATAGACCTCGTCACGCATCGACGTGCTCCTCTGCGGGTGCGTGGCGCCGGGCCTGGACGACCGAGAAGCGTCCGGTGACGAACGCCGGGTCGGTGAGGGCGGCATTGGCCGCGGGGTTGGCCGCGGTGCCGTGGAAGTCGCTGAAGGCGGCGGACTGGTTGACGAAGACCGCGCCGGTCAGGTTCTCCGACAGGTGTACGCCCGCCTCCAGCGCGGTTGCCCGTGCCGCCTCCAGCACACCCGCGTCGGTGGCGTACACGGAGGCGGTCAGCGCGCCGTGGCGCCGTACGGTGTCGTGCAGGAGACGCAGGCCGTGCGCGGTGGAGTCGGTACCGATGACGAAGGAGACCGGACCGAACCACTCGCTGGTGTAGGTCTCTTCGTCGGCCTCGGCCTCGAGCCGGACCACCAGCGGGGAACGGACGGCCGCATCCGGAAAGTCCGGGTGGGCGAGTCGCCTCGACGGATGGGCGGTACGGTCGAGTTCCGCCGCCTCCGCCACGCGCTTCAGCACACCGTCGTTCACGATCGCGCCGAGGGTGGCGGCCGCACGGGCCGGGTCGCCGAGCAGCCTGTCCAGGGCGGCGCCCAGGTCGGCGGCGAACTCGTCGGCCGTACGCCGCCCCTGGTCGGTCGGGAAGCCGTCGCGGGGGACGAGGAAGTTCTGCGGGGTGGTACACATCTGGCCGCTGTAGAGCGACAGGGAGAAGGCAAGGTTGCGCAGCAGCCCCGCGTAGTCGTCCGTGGAGTCCACGACGACGGTGTTGAGTCCGGACTTCTCGGTGTGGACGACGGCCTGGCGGGCGTTGGTCTCCAGCCAGTCACCGAACTCGCTGGAGCCGGTGAAGTCCACGATGCGCACATCGGGGTGGGTGGCCAGGGCGGGAGCGGTGCGCTCCTCGGGCTTCGCGGCGGCGAGCAGTACCACATCCGGATCGAAGCCGGCCTCCGCCAGCACCTCACGGGCGATCCGCACGGTGATCGCCAGGGGCAGCACGGCACGTCGATGAGGCTTGACGACCACCGGGTTGCCGGTGACCAGACTCGCGAACAGTCCCGGATAGCCGTTCCAGGTGGGGAAGGTGTTGCAGGCGATCAGTACTGCCACACCGCGTCCCACGGTGGTGAAGGTCTTGTCCATGACGAGTGGGCCGCCCTTGCGCTGCGGCTTGCTCCAGCGGGCCGCGACCGGATGGCGGGTCTGCTCGTTCCATGCGTGGGCGACCGCTTCGAGGCCCCGGTCCTGGGCGTGCGGACCGCCGGCCTGGAACGCCATCATGAAGGGCTGGCCGGTGGTGTGCTGCACGGCGTGCGCGATCTCGAAGCTCGCCTCGTTCAGCCGGGCGAGGATCTCGGCGGCGACGCCGGCCCGGGTGTCCGGGCTCGCGGCGCGCCATGTCACCGCGGCTGACTTGGCCGTCGCGACGGCCACATCGGGCGCCAGGTACGGGTAACTGACTCCGAGCGGGAAGCCGTAGGGCGAAACCTCGGTGGCGGGCACGGTGCCGGTGGCCGGATGCCCTTCGATGCGGAAGGGCCGGCCGAGGAGGCCGCGGAAGGCGGCCTCGCCCAGCTCGGATGCCTGGGCTCCGTACGCAGAGGCGCTGGGGGTTTCCGGGTACGGCGTCCAGTAGGTGCGGTCGGCGGCACACTCCACCGCCTGGTCGAGCAGGCCCGCGTGGCGGACGAAGAAGTCGGGATGCTGGTCGGTGGTCACTGAGAGCTCCTGGCCGAACGTTCGGTAGGTTGATGGGTGCAAGGCGCCCGGGCGGACGCGGGGGAAGCGGGGGTGGATCAGACGTCGGCGAGCAGGATCGCCGGGCGTTCCACGCAGTCGGCCACGAAGCGCAGGAACCCGCCGGCCACACCGCCGTCGCAGACCCGGTGGTCGAAGCTGAGGGAGAGCTGCATGACCTTGCGGACGGCGAGCTCGCCGTCCACCACCCAGGGTTTGTCCACGATGCGGCCCGCGCCGAGCAGAGCGGCCTCAGGGTGGTTGATGATGGGCGTGGACCCGTCGACACCGAACACGCCGTAGTTGTTGAGGGTGAAGGTCCCGCCGGTCAGGCGGTCGGGCGGCAGGGCCCCGTCGCGGGCCAGCCCGGTCAACCGGGCGAGCTCGGCGGCCAGTTGTGCGGTCGTCATGCGCTGTGCGTCGCGGACGACGGGGACCACCAGGCCGCGTTCGGTCTGGGCGGCGAAACCGAGGTGCACCTCATGGAAGCGGACGATCTCCCGCCGCTCGGTGTCGACGGTGGAGTTCAGCTCCGGGAAGCGGTGCAGTCCGGCGACGCAGATACGGGCCAGCAGGGCCAGCAGCCCGATGGGGCGGCCGGGGTCTGCGGCCTGCATGGCCTTCCGGGCCTGGAGCAGGCTCGTCGCGTCCACGTCGACCCAGGTGGTGGCGTCGGGGATCTCGGTGCGGCTGCGGGAGAGCTTGTCCGCGACCGCGCGACGGACGCCGCGCAACGGGATGCGCTCAGGGCCGGCCGGCGCCGGCCGAGCGTGCGGTGCGCGGTCCGCCGACTGCTGCCGGTCCGGGGTGACCGGCGCGGTATCGGGGCCCGTCGCCGGCTGACCGGCCCGCCCCACGGCCTGCTCGACATCTCGTCTGAGCACGACCCCTGCGGGACCCGAAGGCGCCAACCCGGCGAAGTCGATCCCGTGCTCCCGCGCCATCCTGCGTACGAGGGGGGATATGACGCGGGGAGCGTGCAGCTCTCCGGACGGCGCCGCCTCGGCAGCAGTGCCGCCTCCCGTCGCGGCGCCCCCGCGTCGGCGGCGGCGGCGCGGTGCCGGACCATGGCCGGTGCCGTAGCCGATCAGGACGTTGCCGGACCCGGCCTGCTCCTCCTCCCGGTATCGCTCAACCGCGGGATCGGCCGACATCGAATCGGCTGGAGGTTCGCCGGAAGGCCGGCCCCCCGGGCCCTCCCCCTTACCGCCGGACCGGTCGGAGGCCGGCGCACCCACCGTGATCAGCGGCTTCCCCACCTCCAGCGCCGTGCCCGCCTCCGCGTGCAGCCGCAGCACCGTCCCCGCGTACGGGACCGGTACCTCGACCGCGGCCTTGGCCGTCTCGACCTCGATGACGATCTGGTCGATCGTCACCGTGTCGCCGACCGCGACCTTCCACTCGACGATCTCGGCCTCGGTCAGCCCCTCGCCGAGATCGGGCAGCCGGAACAGCTGCTCCCGAAGCGCTGCGGTGCTCATGCGGCCGTTCCCTTCAGCAGATGCCGGGTGTCCGGCTCGTCGCCGAACTGGAGACGATCGACGGCGTCGAGGATCCGGTCGACGCCCGGCAGATGCGCGTGCTCCAGCTTCGGCGGCGGGTACGGGATGTCGAAGCCGGCCACCCTCAGGACCGGCGCCGCCAGCGAGTGGAAACAGCGCTCCTGCACCCGTGCGGCGATCTCCGCCCCTACGCCGGCGAAGCCCTGGGCCTCCTGTACGACCAGGCAGCGCCCGGTCCGGCGAACCGATGCCGTGACCGTCTCGTCGTCGAAGGGCACCACCGTCCGCAGATCCACGACCTCCAGCTCGATGCCATCGGCCGCCGCCGCTTCGGCCGCGGCCAGGGCCACCGGAACCGAGGGCCCGTACGCGACGACCGTGGCGTCGCGGCCCTCCCGTCGGATCGCCGCCCGCCCGAACGGCAGCGCTCCGCGCCGCTCCAGGTCGGCTTCCTCCTTCGACCAGTACAGCTTCTTCGGCTCCAGGAAGACCACCGGGTCGGGGTCGGCCACGGCGTCCCGCAGCAGCCAGTACGCGTCCTCGGCCGTCGCCGGGGTGACCACTTTCAGGCCCGGGGTGTGCGCGTAGTACGCCTCGCTGGAGTCGCAGTGGTGCTCGACTCCCCCGATGCCGCCCGCATAGGGGATACGGATCACCATCGGCAGCGCGAGCCGCCCCCGGGTCCGGTTGCGGAGCTTGGCGACGTGTGAGGCGATCTGTTCGAACGCCGGATAGGCGAAGGCGTCGAACTGCATCTCCACCACGGGCCGGAAGCCGCCCATCGCCATGCCGACGGCCAGTCCTACGATGCCGGCCTCGGCCAGCGGGGTGTCGAAGCATCGCTGCTCGCCGAAGTCGCGGGTCAGCCCGTCGGTGATCCGGAAGACGCCGCCGAGCGGACCGACGTCTTCGCCGAAGACGAGCACCCGCTCGTCCTCGCGCAGTGCGTCGCGCAGTGCGGTGTTCAGCGCCTGCGCCATCGTGACCTTGGCCATGGCCGTCAGTTCTCCTGGGTGTCGAGTGCGGGGGAAGCGGCGTCTGCGGCCAGTTCGGCCGCAAGCAGGGCGCGCTGTTCGCGCAGTTGCGGAGTCGGCTCGGCGTAGACGTGGTCGAAGAGCTCCAGCAGGTCGGGCACGGACTCCTCGTTCATGCCCGCGCGCAGCTCGGTGGCCAGGGTCTCCGCCTCCTCCCGCACCGCCGCTACGTCCTGGTCGGTGAGGGCGCCGCGGGCCCTCAGATACGTTTCAAGACGGCTGACCGGATCGGCGGCGCTCCATCGTTCGACCTCCGCCTCGTCCCGGTAGCGGGTCGCGTCGTCGGCGTTGGTGTGTGCGTCCATGCGGTAGGTGTGCGCCTCGACCAGGACCGGTCCGTGCCCGGCACGGGCGTGCTCGACCGCCGCGGTCAGCACCGCCAGCACGGCGACCAGATCATTGCCGTCGACCTGTTCGGAACGCATCCCGTGTCCGATGCCCTTGTACGCGAGGGCGGGTGCCGCGGACTGCCGGGCCAGCGGCACGGAGATCGCGTACTTGTTGTTCTGGACGAAGAAGACGACCGGCGCACGGAAGACGGCCGCGAAGTTCAGCGCCTCGTGAAAGTCCCCCTCACTCGTAGCGCCGTCTCCGACGAGGGCCATCGCCACACCGTCCCCGCCCGTGCGGCGCAACGCCTCCGCCATGCCGGTGGCGTGCAGCACCTGGGTGGCCAGCGGGGTGCACTGGGGGGCGACGCGGGTGGCGGCCGGGTCGTATCCGCAGTGCCAGTCGCCGCGCAGCAGCGTCAGCACCTCGAGCGGGTCGATGCCCCGGGTGACCAGGGCCACGGAGTCGCGGTAGGTCGGGAACAGCCAGTCGTCCGGGCGCAGCGCGAGTACGGCTGCGATCTGGCAGGCCTCCTGGCCCCGGCTGGACGGGTAGACCGCGAGCCGCCCCTGCTTGGTGAGCGCGGTGGCCTGGGTGTCGAAGCGGCGCCCCAGGACCATCCGCCGGTACGCCTCGCGCAGCGCCTCGGGCGGAGGCTCGGTGTAGTCGGCGGTGGGCTTGGCCACCGGCGCGCCGTCCACGGCCACGAACCGCACCGGCTCGAGGGACGGCAGGAGGCCCTGGACGGTCTGGCGGAGGCTCTTCACGGACATGGAGGGCACTCACTTTCTCTGGACACTTGACGCGAGTATCGTCACCACTGCTGAATATGTGTTCAAGGTTTGCGGCAAACCGGCGACGGACTGCTGAATCAAGCGCTCTGGGAGGGCAAAGTGTCCGAGCAAAACTCACCCTCGGAGTCGATGACCGGACGAACTGCCGTTCGACTCGACGAGACCGACCGGCACATCCTGGCGGGGCTCATCGACGACGGCCGGGTGTCGATCAAGGCACTCGCGGACAAGCTGCACATCTCGCGTGCCAACGCGTACACGCGCATCAACAGGCTCATGGCCGAGGAGGTCATCACGGGCTTCAGCACGCAGCTGAATCCGCAGCGGGCCGGCCTCGGCACGAGCGCGTACGTGACGCTGACGATCGACCAGAATGCGTGGCGGGACACCTCCCGGAAACTGCGCGAGATCCCCTACGTCGAGCATGTCACCCTCGTTGCGGGCGACTTCGACGTCCTGGTGCTGGTCCGCACTCCGGACAACTCGGTGCTGCGCCAGGTCGTCCTGGAGCGCATCCAGGCAGTACCGGGGGTGCGCTCGACCCGCACCTGGCTGGTCTTCGACGAGGTGCGGGGACGCGGAACGCACTGGACTGCCTGACTGCCCGGTGACTCAGACGTCGACCAGCGCGGCAGCGGAACCCGCGTCCGGCGCCGGAGCCCGAGGCGACTCCGCAGCCCCGATGGGGGTCGGTCTCGGCGCTGCCTCCACGACAGGAGCCGGGGCCGTCCCGGCCGCATGCTGCCGAGACCGCACCACCCGGAACCGCCCGGTGACGAAGTGGGCGCCCTCGCAGGGCAAATCCGCGCCTGCCGAGGAGGGGTCCGCGGGGAAGTCGTCCGCGAGGTTCTGCACCAGGTGCACCCCGGCGTCCAGTGCTGCCGTCTCGGCGACCGCCAGCACCAGCGGGTCGGTCGAGTGCACCGTGGCGTACGACGCCCCGTGCCGGCCCACTGTGCGGCGGAAGAGAGCCAGACTGTGCGACGTCGAGTCGGTACCGACAAGGAATGAGACGGGCCCCGGCCACTCCCTGGCGTAGATCCGTTCGTCCTGCGCCGCCAGCCGGACCAGCAGGGGGCTGCGCACATCGGCGGCCGGATGATTCGGATGGCGCAGCGCTCCGGAGGCATGGAGCACGGTGCCGTACCGCGTGGCCTCCGCCAGCCCCGCCCGCACCGTATCGCTGGCGATCGCGCCCAGCAGCCTGGCCACACGTGCGGGATGCCCGAGCAGCCGGTCCACGGCCTCGCCCAGGTCGGCGCCGAAGTCCCCCAGACTCTTGCGCCCCTCATCGGTCGCGATGCCCGTCGTCGGCACCAGGATGTTCTGCGGCGTGGTGCGGACCGTTCCGCTGCACCGGCACAGGGAGTGGGCCAGGCCGCGCACGAGATCCCGGTAGTCACCGGTGGAGTCGACGATCACCGTGTTCAGGCCGGTCCGGTCGACGAACGTGGCGGCTTGGCGGGCGTGTTCCTTCAGCCAGCCGGCGAACTGCGCCGGTCCGGTGAAGTCGACGATGCGCACCCCCGGGTCCGTGGCCAGCCTCTCGTGCAGCCGTTCCGCTGGTTCCGCCACCGCGAGGGTCACGATGTCCGGTGGGAGGCCGTCCTCCGCCAGCACCTGCCGGGCGACGCGCACGGTGATGGCCAGCGGCAGCACGGAACGCGGATGCGGGGCGACGATCACCGGATTGCCGGTCACCAGGCTGGCGAACAGACCCGGGTAGCCGTTCCAGAGCGGATAGTCGGGGCAACCGATGAGCAGCGACACACCGCGGGGCACCAGGGTGCTGGTGCCCCGCATCGGCGACGGTTGCCCGCTCCCTTGGGTCCCGTGACCGCTCTCCCAGCTCAGGTCCGCTGGAACGCGCTCCGACTCCGCGAAGGCAAGGGCCACGGCCTCCAGCGCACGGTCCTGGGCGCGCGGCCCCGCGGACCGGAACGCCGCCTGCGGCGGCTGCCCCGTGGTGTGATGCACCGCAAGGGCCAGCTCATGGCTGCGGGTGTTCAGCCGGCGCAGCATCTCCACGGCCAGCCCGGCGCGCCGGTGGGGGCCGGCGACGCGCCACCCGGCCGTCGCCTGGGCGGCAGCCGCCACCAGAGCTGCGGGGTCGCATCGCGGGTAACCGATGCCCATGCCGATCCCGTATGGCGAGGACTCGGTGCACACCCGGCCCAGCTCGCCGGGCTGGTCGAGCTCGAAGGGCCGTCCCAGCAGTGAGCCGAAGACCTTCACAGCTGTTCGGACCGATCTCATGCCCGCGTCGGCAGCATCCTGTCCGGTCGCCTCCGTGAAGGGCCGCCGGCATTCACCGGCGGCGAGGGCCCGCACGGCTTGCTGAAGCAGTTCGCGATGCCGCTCATAAGGACTGGGGCGCACGGCCTTCAGCCTCTCCAGGTCGCAGCGAGATCGAGGAAAGCCTCGTTCTCCTGCGGCAGTCCGATCGTCACCCGGACACCCTCCCCGAGGAACGGGCGGACCACTACGTGCCCCCCAAGGCAGTGGACGGCGAAGTCAGCGCTCTCGTCCGCGAGCGGCAGCCACACGAAGTTGGCCTGAGAGTCGGGGACTTCGAAGCCCAGCGCGCGCAACGTCATGGTCACGCGCGCCCGTTCGACGACAGTGAGGGCGGCCCGCCGGGCGACTTCCGCGCGCTCGTCGAGGGCGACGACGGCGGCCTCCTGGGCGAGGGCGCTGACGCTGAACGGTACCTGCGTCTTGCGCACATGAGCGGCGATCCACGGCGGCGCCACGCAGTAGCCGACGCGCAGTCCCGCCAGTCCGTAGGCCTTGGAGAACGTCCGCAGAACCACCACGTTCGGGCGGTCGCCGAGCAGGGCCAGGGCATCGGGGACCAGCGCCGGATCCGCGTACTCACGATAGGCCTCGTCGACGACGATCAGCACGTCTTCCGGGACACGGTCCGCGAAGTCGAGCAGTGCCCACTCTCCGACTGCGGTCGAGGTGGGGTTGTTCGGGTTGCAGACGAAGACCAGCCGGGTCCGGTCGGTGATCGCCGCGGCCATGGCGTCAAGGTCCAGCGCATGGTCGCGCAGCGGGACCCGTACCGCCACACCGCCTGCCACCGCCGTGAGAATCGGATACGCCTCGAAGGACCGCCATCCGAAGACGACCTCGTCGCCGAAGCCGACGACCGAGTGCAGCAGCTGCCCGCAGACCTCCGAGGATCCGGCGCCCACCGCGATCCGCTCCGGCTCGACCTCGTGGTGCCCGGCTATCGCCTGCACGAGTGCGGTGGCGCTGAGGTCGGGGTAGCGCGACATGCCGCCGGCCAGCTCCGTAAGCGTTGCGGCTACACCGGGCAACAGCCCGTACGGGGATTCGTTGCTGGCCAGCACTACCGCGCCGGGCAATTTGCGGCCCGGGACATAGGCGGGCAACTGTGCCAAGGATGAACGGACACGCACCATGCTCGACTCGCTTCTGAATCGGTGGGGCCCGAGGCCGTGCCTCCGGGCACTTGACAGGTAAAGCGTGAACAGCAGAGGTCAAACGCTCAACTGTTTGGAGAATTCGGCGACAGATAGCATCAATCCGGCAGCCGGCACGGCAAGCCGTCTCCTCGCCTGCTGGTTCGGCCCCCCGTCACGAGACGGACTGGGCGCAGCCCACCAGGCGTCGATGACTACTCTCGGCTACAGGCAGGACTCACTGGTTGCCCCGACTCCTGCCGCCGACGCTGTCCGTCAGAACTGGTCCCGGCGCACTCACGGGGCGCCTGCACCCGTCCGCTCCGATGAAGAGGACCAAACCCAAGTCACCACTCCCCCAAGGTGGTTGCCGTCACCGGCGGCGACTCCCCCGCGGCTGACGGCCGACAGGGCGGGAACGGTCGACCGTAGTGGTGGGTGCATTCGTTGTCCCTTCTTGCACGCAGGGCGCTCGCCGGTGCTCTCTGTCTGTTCCGGCTCCGCCCGGGTGTCGGGTGCGCCTCGGCCTGTGAGGGGGTGACATATTCGGACTCGGGAGCAGGCATCACACAGGGGAACCACGGGCCTGCTCGACGAAGAGGTGGCGGCAGGTGGCACGTGCGACTCACGCTCCTGCCCGCGGCAGAATCCTGCAATCGCACAGAAGTAAGCGCAAGTAAAGACACCTTTGTCTTGGATAAGCCATGCTTACCGCGCGCGGGCGGTAGATCCCCCGTCCCTCGCCTCTCCACGGGTGCCCGGAACCGCGCTGCAGTCGACGACCAGGGCGGAGCCGGCCTGACAAAACAGGCTCAACCAGCTCGGCACCGCCGCAGGCGACATCAACGGGCAGCGGGCCATACCCCAGCCTGCCGCACCAGCGGCGCGTGACCCGACCGCCGCCAACCGGGCCCGTCCACGGAACGGCCGCCCGGGCCATGGAGTCGATGAGGTGCCTGATCAACGCGCAGCGCACAGCGCGGGCTGCCTCCCCTCACCGCCACATCGTGACCTCTGGACGCTGCCTGCCGTGATTCCTCCGTCGCCGCCCACGGTCCGGGCGCCCGCCAGGCGCAACCACTGCCCAGCGCGTAGGACGTCCCCGCCCCGGACCGACACCAATGACGCCTCACCACGTGGACACGTTCTCGGGTCAGGCTAAGGGCTGTCCCGTAATCCCCGGCGGTCGCACGACGACAGCCACGGCACCTCGCCGCGTTGTCGGAACGCCCGGATACGCCCAGTACAGCACGCTCCTCCGCCTTGCGATGCACCGCGTCTGACGCCGCGCGCCGATCCACCGGGGATTACGGGACAGCCCTTAGTCGAGGACGCGCCACGGCTTCGGGAACCATACCCAGCGCCCATTGACGTGGGCCATTCCGTCGTACGCCTTACCGAGAACTTCGCCCGGCTCCAGATACTCCCACTGGTAGATCGTCGTTCCCGGTTTGAAGTGAGGGGCCACCCTCTCGTATCCGCCGGGGAATTCTTCAGTAGCCTCATTCGGCCAATCCCTGAGGGCGTCCGTGGTAGCCTTCGCCACCTTGATCTCGGTCTTTTCAGGGTCGACGTCAAGTGTGGCGAGGGGCTTGGACCAGATCCACCGTTCATACATCTTCTCGGCTTCGGCCGCGAACTCCGGCTCGAAGACCACCGCATAGTCAGCGGCGTTCGGCTCCAGCGAAGCCACCACATCCTTATCAAAACGTGCAGCTATGATCAGCTTTCGGAAACCTGCATCGGTGTTCGGGAATTGTACCGACTGATTTGTGCTCGACGGCGTCTCGGTGGGTTGAATTCCCTGACCATTTGCGGAACACGCACTCAGACTCAACAGAAACACAGCACAGAAGGGGACAAAGCGATTCTTCACTTGCTTCTTTCTTGTGTGAGTGAGGCAGGTCGGACTTCCTGCCTCATCGGAGGAGTCCGAGCAGCCGGGCGTCATTCGAGTCATTTCATTACGTCGTTCTTCCCTGCCCGGCATCACGGGACGGCGATGGCGCTTGTTCAGCGGGCCCCTCGGGCGTGGCCGGCGGTCGTCGCCCATGTGGTCATGACTCCGGCCGGCTCGGTCAGGCGGTCATTGCTGCGTCAGAAATCCTGTGAGGTAGGCGCGTTCAGCCTCGGTGAGGCGCCGCGGGCGCTTGCCCTCCAGGTCGTAGGGAACCATCGTGGAGGCGGCCCTCGCGTACAGGGTCCCTTCGTCCTTCACCTCGTAGGCAAGGCTGAAGGACACCGCCCTGAGGCCGGTAACCCAGACCTCGACGGTGACGGGCGTGTCACGCCACTCCAAGGGCGCCTTGTACTCGATCTCGTGCTTCGCGCTCACGCAGCCCGCCGTGAAGGTGTCCACACCGGCAATTAGGGCCTGGCTGCCGAGTATGTCGCTGCGCGCTTCCTCGAGATAGGTGAGGAAGACGGCGTTGTTGACGTGCCCGTAGACGTCCATGTCCGACCAACGGACTGAGCAGCGGTATTGATGGCGAGTCATTCCAGTCATTTCGTTTCGTCATTATCACCCACCCAGAATCGGGGTAGGGCGTCGGGCATTGCTTCAGCGGGCCACTCAGGCACGGTAGGCGGTCGTCCCGCATTCTGGTTTCCGCGCGGATACCGCCCCGCAAACCTGCTTCGGCCCGGTCCGCAGACGTGCGACGGAGGGAGCCGCGCACGGTTACCACCCAACCGCTGTAGCTCCGTCAGGGGCGCGCCCCGAATACCGATCCGAGGCCCACCGCCGCTGGAGCCCGGCAAACATAACACGGCCATAAACAGTCATTTTTCTCCAACGGTATTACTCGGAAACTCCCACTTGATCACCACACGAGTCGGGCGGCACTATTCACGGACTGATCGTGGGCGCTGGCAGGACGATTGGCGTCCCCGCCAGCGAAGTGCCGGCATCCCCCTCGCCGAAAGCGCTATCACACCATGAGGCAGCTGCCGCCCGATGCAGCCCACGGCAGACCACCGGTCGCACGCAAAGTGCACGCGCCCGTGGGGGTGATGGCAATTCCAAGAGCCGGCCCAGCGCAGCAGCCTCCGAACGGCTTGGCGAGTGCGTTCAGAATATGAATGCACTAGGTTGCGGGCCATGCCTCGTCCTTCATTCACAGCGTTCCACTGGTCGCTGTCGCGCTCCCTGGATGTCATGGGTGACTGGTGGTCGCCACTGGTCTTGCGCGACATCTCTCTCGGCATTGACACTTTTGAGGAGCTGGTCCGCGACCTTGGCGTGTCCCGCGCACTGCTGAAGGATCGGCTCGAGAAATTCGTGAACGGCGATGTGCTGGAACGGGTCGAGTACTCCGCGCGTCCCCAGCGGTTCCGTTACTTGCTCACCACATCAGGACGGGAGCTCGTGACCGTGCTTTTGGCACTCACCCAGTGGGGCGACCGCTGGCACGCGCCGGAAGGGCCACCGATCGTGTTTCGGCACCACTGCGGAGAGGTCCTGGAGGTGTCGATCACGTGTCGTACCTGCAGTGGAGCGGTTCAGCCGGAGGGGGTCCCGGTCCAGCCGGGCCCGGGCGGGCGCGCCGCGCCCGGCACTCTCGCCGTTGCCGAGCGCCTTGCGGGGATGGCATGACTGATCACGTCGCAGCTTGGCGAATGGCCTGCGAGGCGGGGGATGCGAGAGCGGCAGTGGCCGCTATGTCCGAGGACGTTGAGCTCGTTTCGCCACTGACGGACCGGTTCACGTTTCGGGGGCACCGTGAGCTCGAGGAACTCCTGACGAGCGTGTTCGAAGTGTTCACCGGCATCCGCTACGAGGCGCAGTTCCAGGACGGGCAGCACGCGGTTCTGCGCGCCGCGGGTCACGTCGGTCGCCTGCGGTTGGAGGAGACCCAGTATCTCGAGCTCGACGACGATGGCCGCATCCGACGCCTCACCCTCATGATGCGCCCGCTCACAGCCGCCACCCGTTTCCTGCGCGTGCTTGGGCCTCGGGTTGCGAGCCGGCACGGACGGCCGGGCACGGCGGGAGTACTCGTCGTGGCGGGCACATGGCTCGACTCGGTCGTGGCCGGCGGAGATCGGGTCTTCATGCCCATGGCCAGTCCTGATCGATCACGTCGACCGGTCCAGCTCGACCGCCCACCGGCGTAATCGGCTGTCGGCGGTGTTCCTCCACCGCGGAGGCGTGCATGTCGGAGGGCGACGTGCACGCCGGGCTGCCATGTTCGCGGCCACGACACCGGTGATCAGTCAGCGCCACGATGTCGCAACGTCGAATCACGGCAGCTCTCATGCGGAAAGAGGTTTCTGTGTCGCGTCACCACACGACAGCGGTCAGCACCCCAGGAGCCTCCCGAGGGCGGTTGTTTGGCAGCACTCGACCTGGGCGACGGGCGCCACGATGTATGCATCCACAAATGATCGAATGTGTGAGTGCACCGCAGAACGGCTGGTCGGGGGCTCAGGCAATGACTGCCCGGACCTGCGCTGTCAGCATGCGTTCGAGCGCCAGCAGTGCTTCGGGGGCGTGGCGGGTGTCGAGGCGTACGGTGTAGATGAACCGTGTCAGCTCCGGGTTGGCCAGCGGTCTCGCGACAACATTGGCCACACCGCGGGGCAGGGCCAGGCGGGGCAGTACCGCGACACACAGGCCCGCGGCGACGAAGCCCAGGATGGTGTTGAAGTCGTCGCCCTCGTACTCCAGTCGGGCCTCGAAGCCTGATGTCTTGGCCATCTGGGCAAGCAGCTCCAGCCGCAGCGCGGCCTCGGGCGCGGCGACCCACGTCTCGCCGGCCAGGCTCGCCAAGTCGATGACCTTACGGCTGGCCAGCTCGTGGCCGGCGGGAAGCACCGCCACGACGGGGTCCCGTGCAACCAGGGTCCGGCGCAGCGTGCGCGGCGGCGGCTGGGGAATGAAGTCGTAGTCATAAGTCAGGGCAAGGTCGGCGTCTCCCCGTTTGATCCGGCCGTAGCCGGCCTCGGGCTCCAGCTGCGAGAGGCTGACCCGGACGTCGGGGTACGACGTTTGCAACTGCGCGAGAGCCTTCGGGACGATACTCGTGGCGGCCGAGGCGAAAGCGCCGAGCCGGATCCGGCCGGAGGTGCCGGCGCGCAGGGCGTCGAGTTCCAGGGCAGCTGCGGCCAGCGCGGAGCGTACCCCTTGTTCGGCATCGAGGAGGACCTGGCCGGCGGGCGTGGGGCGCACGGGACGGCGCTCCAATACTCGCAGTCCTGCGCGGCGTTCGAGTTCGGCGATCTGCTGCGAGACGGCGGGGGCGCTGTAGCCGAGTTCGCCGGCGGCGGCGGCGAACGAGCCGTGGCGCACCACGGACTCCAAGGTGGCGAGCAAGCGGGGGTCTGGCATCTGCATGGGTTAAGCCTGGCTTACCTGACGGGAAGATGTCATTTCTTGTGCTTAAGGAGGAACGCCAGCAGGATTCTGCCACCGGGCAAAGCGTGATCCGTCTCGCTCCCTGCCGTGGCCGTCCCCTTTCCCACGCCGCGAGGTGCGCCCGTGCACCCGCAGTGCCGTGCCGTGCAACGGAGCCCTGCCGCCCCACCGCGCAGCGCTGCCCGCAGCTGTCGCCGGCTCCGGAGTTCAGGCGGACGGTCAGTGATCTGACTGATGCATGGGAAAGGGGCGCTGCGTGCGCAAGCCACTTGTCGGAATCACCACTTACCTCACCGACGCGCGATGGGGAGAGTGGGAGCTGCCCGCCGCACTGCTCCCCGCGGCGTACGCCACATGCGTTCAGGCTGCCGGAGGCCGGGCCGTCCTGCTGCCGCCCGATGCGCCGGGCGCGGCGGCCGACGTCGTCGCGCGTTTGGACGGCGTCATCCTCGCCGGAGGTGAGGACCTGGATCCCGCCCTTTACGGGGCCGAGCCCCACCCGCTTGCGGGCACTCCGGTCCCGGCCCGCGACCGGTGGGAGTGCGCACTCCTCAAGAACAGTCTGGACCGCGACATTCCCGTCCTCGGAATTTGCCGGGGCATGCAGCTGATGAACGTTCACACGGGCGGCACGTTGATCCAGCACCTGCCCGAGAAGGTCGGGCACGACGCCCACAACGCCCATCTCGGGTTCTTCGCGCCGCATGCCATCACCACTGTGCCGGGCACCCGTCTGGCCGCATTCCTGCCCGGAACCAGGCAAGTGGCCACCCACCATCACCAGGCAGCCGACCTCCTCGGCGCAGGCCTGGCGGTCGCGGCCTACGCCGAAGACGGCACAGTGGAGGCCATCGAAAGCATCCGGCACCACTTCGCCCTGGGCGTGCAGTGGCACCCCGAGATGAGTGCCGACCAAGCAGTGATACAGGCTCTGGTGTCGGCGGCTGGGAAGCGTACAACGGCAGGGTTGCACGAGTCGGCTGAGCGGCAAGCACCGGTCGGTGGCGCTCCCCTTTAACGTCTTGCAACCCCTCGCGCCACCGCCAGTTCAGCTCCACATCCGGCAGCGGAGCGGCAGCTGCCAGCACACCGGCAGCGTCCGTGCCTGCCCTGCGCCAGTGACCTGGGTCTGAGGTGTGTCGTGAGTTGGGTATGAGTCGTCCTGGTCCGAAGATTCCGCCGTTGTCTTCTCAGCGGTCGCGGATCGTGCT
Organism: Streptomyces virginiae; assembly: GCF_040638905.1. GTDB lineage: Bacteria > Actinomycetota > Actinomycetes > Streptomycetales > Streptomycetaceae > Streptomyces > Streptomyces virginiae_B. The sequence goes on from NZ_JBEZYV010000001.1 coordinate 560,435, forward strand.
GGAGTGCGCAGAGGGGCACTCGGTCATGGAGGTGTCGCGGCGGCTGCGGATCGGGTATCCCACGGAAGATCACGGACGCGGATGTCGAGCGGGTGATCGTCAAGACGCTCGAAGAGGAGCCGAAGAACGCGACGCACTGGTCGACCCGGTCGATGTCCGCGGCCACGGGCATGTCGCAGTGGACGGTCCCATGGATCTGGCGGCGTTCGCCCTGGCCCCGCACCGGTCACAGACGTTCAAGCTGTCTGAGGGGACCCCGCTGTTGATCGACAAGGCCCGCGACGTCGTCGCGCTCGGCCTCGACCCGCCGGAGAAGGCCCCTGGTCCTCTGTTGGACGAGAAGTCGCAGATCCAGGCCCTGGACCGGTCCAAGCCGGTCCTGCCGATGATGCCCAGGGTTCCAGAACGCCGCAGCCAGGACTACATCCGCGCCGGCACCACCACCCTCTACGCGACCCTGGAAGTCGCCACCGGCAAGTCATCGGATCACTCCACCGCCGCCACCGGGCCGCCGAGGTCGAGAAGTTCGTGACCAAGCTCGACAAGGAAGTGCCCGCAGACCTCCAGGTCCATCTGATCCTCGACAACTACGCCACCCACACGACACCGGACGGGAAGAACTGGCTGCCGGCGCACCCGCGGCTCCACCTGCACTTCACACCCAGCAGCGCGTCGTGGCTGAACATGGTGGAGAGGGGGCGCTGCTGGAAGACGACGTGAAGCGGGTGCGGAACAAGTCCGGGGCCACCCGGCTCGGCTTCCCTACGGCACCTTTCCGGCGTATTCCGGCTGCCCTCCTTCAGTAGCCGTCGGTCCCGGGCTCCGTGCCGTCGTCGACGACGGCCTCGCCGAGGCGGAGCACACGGCCGGGTTCATCGGCGTCATGGGCCGCCCGGTCCGCGTAGACCCTCAACTCGTCCCCGGTCAGGACGACGAGGGGATCGGTCCACGCCTCGGTGTCTTCCGGCACGAGCAGGTGAGAGGCGCCCCGATCGATATCGTGGATCAGCAGCGAGGCGATCGCGCCCCCTCCCGGGCCCCAGCTCTGCATCGGATGGTCGTGCGGGCCCATGGCCTGCACCACGTAGAACCGGTTCCCCAGCCAGTAGCCCCCGAAGTCCAGGGCCACTTCCGCTTCCACCTGGACGCCGTCCACCCACAAGCGAGATGCCCACTTCTCGTCCTCACGACAGGACACCGCACGATGCCGGTCGTCAGGGCTGAACCTCACCCTCAGCCAGGTGTCCCCGTAGAAACCGCTGCACGCTCCCGGCATCGGGCCCTCGCGACGGGCCGGCGCGGCCGGCTCCAGAGCGCAGATCTCCGGAGTGCGGCACGCCCGGTCGATGCGCCGTTCGCACCCCATGCCCGCCGCCGCACAGTCACGGGGGGACGCCCGGGACAACAGCTCGCGCCCCCGCTCCCGGTACGCATCCTCGCCGACCAGGGCCCGGTAGGCCTCCCCGTGCCCCCACCATGCGAGCAGGTCGACGGCCACCGGCGAGCGGCGCAGCCACGGCCACCACGCCACGCCCTGAAGGCCCCAGTGCCGCAGTACCCGGCTCTCCGGAGCCTCCGCTCCGCCGAACCCCTTCTGCGTTCGGTGCTTCCTGTTCCATCGCCATTTCATGATCCCACCCTCCCCGTACGGCTTCCGAGATCATGAGAAGTCATCGGACGCCAAGGGAGCAAACTGCTTTGCCGACCGGACGGGGGAACCCGTGCTTGAACTGCTGCTGGCTGCGACCGGTTTCGGCAGGGATACGTGGCAGGCCCTGTACTGATGATCTCGCCGTGGGCGGACACCTCCGCTCCGTGAGCGCAGGAGTTGAGCCGGACAGGGGGCGAACTCCGTGGTGTGGTATGCGCGCTGCGGCCTCGGCAAGAAGGGGGCGCCCCCGGTGATCGCGTATGGCGATCTCGTCGTGGGTGCCTTCACGTCGGGCAGTGCGGCCGCGTGACCGCCGTCGGCCGGTAGCGCCGGAGGTCAGTCCCGTAAGGGCGCCGGGGCGGTCCACGTGTTTTCCGGCCGCCGCGGCCGGCTCGGAAGGGCCACGACGCGTTCACGCCGAAGGGCCGTTCGAGGCGGCTGATAACCTCCCTGTTCCTATGTATCCGTCCGCGATCAACGGCACCGTTTCGGCCCACCTCACGCGGTCCCTCGTCGCAGCCGTGGCCGACGCCCGTACGGGCGGGCTCGCCCGCCTGCCCGACCTCGGCGCCGACGTGCTCGGCAACGACATGGCCAGGGTCTCGACCTCGTCGCTCCTGACCGTGTGGGAGAACCTGGTCCTGGGCGAACCCGGCACCCTCATCGGCCCACTGATCCTCGAAGAGGCCCCGATCGGCACCTTCGGACTCTGGGACTACCTCATCACCAGCGGGTCCACCCTGCGGGAGTCGCTCACACAGGCCGTGAACCTCATCGCCGTGATCGGCGATCCGGCTGCGGAGAAGCTGGTCGTCGAGGAGGGCAGGGGGCGTTTCACGGTCCGCCACGCGACGGGCGGTTGGGGACCGGACGTGGTCGAGGCGGTCGACCTCTTCGCCCTCTCGCTGTTCCTGACGCGGGCCAGGTGGGCGACCGGACGCGACATCGTTCCCTCCCGGGTCACGGTGACCCACCGGCCGCCCCGCCGGGCCCGGGAGCTGGCCCGGCTGTTCGGCACCGACCGGATCCACTTCGGTGCGCCGTACAACTCGATCTCCTTCACGGAGGACGACGTACGAGCGCCGTTGCCCAGGGCCCAGCCTGGGGTGGACCGGATCCTGGCGCACCACGCGGAGCTGGTCCTGGCGGCTTCCCGGCCCGTACTCGGCTGGCTCGACCGCTTCCGGGCCGTTCTGACCGCGGCGTTCCGGGACGGCACCGTGAGCCTGGAGAACGTGGCCTGCCGTCTGGCGATGAGCCCCCGTACGCTCCAGCGGCGGCTCGCCGAGCACGGCACGACATGGCGCGAGCAGACCGAGAGCGTACGACACGAACACACCCTGGACCTGCTGCGCAGCACGGACCTGCCGCTCCCGGCGGTTGCCGGCCGGGTCGGCTACAGCGACGTCCGGGTGCTGCGCCGAGCGGTGCTCCGCTGGTCGGGGAAGACCCCGGGCGAGCTCCGCAAGGCCGTTCCGGCCGACCGGGCAGGGTGAGACACCCCCCGGGTCACGGAACGTCGGCGAGGGTGGCGGGAGTCGGGCCGTCGGGGCGGACGGTGAGGCCGTAGGCGGCCTTGGCCGGGACCGAGCGGAAGTGCGGGACGTGGGCGGGCAGCAGGTGTTCGAGGAGGACGGTCGACTCCCGCAGGGCGAACTGCAGGCCCAGGCAGGCCCTGGGGCCGAGGCCGAACGGGGCGTAGCCGCCCGGGCGGGTGGGCCGCCGGCCGGGAGTGACGAAGCGGTCCGGGTCGAACCGGCCGGGATCCTCCCAGACCCCGGGGTCCCGGTGCGTGAGGTACGGGCAGACCAGGACGTCGGTGCCTGCTTCGACCGCGTACCCGGCGAGGACGTCGTCCGCGGCCGCGTGGCGGGGCAGGATCCACGCGGACGGGTAGAAGCGCAGCGTTTCGTGGACGAGGGCCTGTAGCGCCCGGCTCCGTTCGGGGGAGCCTTCCGCGCCGGCGGCGAGGGCCCGCCCGCGGGCGTGCGGGTGGCGGTCGAGCAGGAGGTACAGCCAGGTCAGGGTGCCGGCGGTGGTCTCGTGCCCGGCGACCAGCAGGGTGACCAGCTCGTCCCGGATCAGCCGGTCGGTGTACTCGGGGGAGGTCCCGGCAGCGTCCAGCAGGACCTGCAGCAGACCGGGGCCGTGGGGTCCCGCGCCGGCGGAGCGGGCGGCTTCGACGGCGCGGCTCGACACGGCGTCGATCCGGGCCAGTTCGACGGCCACGGCGCCCTGGGCGGTGGCGCCGTCGGCGGGCAGAGTGGGGAGTGCGGCCACGACGGCCTGCACGGCGGCGAGTTCCCGTTCCGTATCGGGATCGAGGGGATGTCCGGTGAGGGAGCGCCAGATGGTGTCCAGCGCGAAGCGGCGCATCTCCTCGCCGACGTCGAAGACCTGCCCGCTGCGGGCGTACTGCGCCCAGCGGGCCGCGGCGGTCCGCGCGGCGCCGGAGATCCGCTGCTCGTAGCGGCGCATCCCGCGGCCGGTGAACTGGGACTGGAGCAGCCGCCGTTGGCGTTGCCAGGCGTCGCCGGTCGCGGACAGGACGCCGTCGCCGAGCAGCAGCCGGGCGCGGTGCGAGCGCTTCACGTACAGGTCGGGCCGCTGAGCGAGGACGTGCTGGACGGCGTCGGGAGCGGTGACCAGGACGGTCGGGCGGGGGCCGAGCCGGAACGCGGCGATGCCGCCGAGCCGTGCGCGGGCCCGGGCGAACAGGTCGATGAGCTCCCCTCCCCCGGCCTGCCAGTCCTGTACGAGGGCGGGATCCAGCTCGGGGACCGGGCGGCCGGCCGGGGACGGGATCGGGAGGGGGCCGGGGCGGGCGTGGGTGGCCACGGGTCTGCTCCTGTTCGGCGGCTGTGCGTCGTCACGGACCGGTTTCGGCATCACGCACTGTAGGGGAGCGGACGCGGCAGGCAACAGCCCGCCGGCCGGCCATCGGGCGGCCGGCCGGCGGATCAGGCCGGGGGCGCCTCCCCGAGCCGCCACACGGCCAGGCCGTGCGCGGCGAGGGTCTCCGGGAGGCCCGCCAGCGCGGGCAGTTGCTCGATGTGGCGGACCCCCGGGGCCGGGGAGCCGGCGAGCAGTTCCCGGGTGACGTACGACGCGACCAGCGCGGTGAAGCGGCTCTGCGCCCGGCCGGTGACGGCGCAGGCCGCGTGGAGGTCGCCGCGCCGGGCGTCGGCGCGGACGGCGAAGCCGTCGCCTCCCAGGTGGACACGGCTGAAGGAGGCGGTCAGGGCCCGCCGCACGGCGGGCCTGCGAGCGGCCGGCCGCAAGCCGAACAGCGCGGAGGTCAGCGGCTTGGAGTCCAGGCACAGCCGGGTGGTCACCTGCTCCACGCCGAGCGTGCGGGGCAGCGTGTGCTGGTCGGAGAAGGGGAACGGGTGCGCGGTGCGCGTGCCGTGGCCGGGCAGCGTGGTCCGCAGCGGAGCTCCGGCCAGTGGTTCGGCCAGGCCCTCGACCGTCCAGCGCACGGCGTCGGCGCCGTGCCGCTCACCGGCGCCGAGCATGACCGTGAGGTCGATGCGGTCGGCCCCGCCGACGGCCTCGTGCGCCCGGCGGGCGAGGAGGTTGGTCAGACCGGGGGCGACGCCCACGCTGAGTACGGCCGTGGCCCCGGACCCGGCCGCCAAGTCGTGCAGGTCCGCGGTCCCTTCGAGCAGCCGCCCGGTGGCACCGATGTCGACGAGGTGTACGCCGCGTTCCAGGCAGGCGCGTGCGACGCGGCTGTCGGGCGGCTCCACGCACAGCACGACGGCCGCCACGTCCCCCAGCTCCTGCAGCGTCCGCCGGAACCCGTCCGGGTCGGTCACGTCGGCGCGTACTCCACCGAGCGCGCGTGCTCTGGCCTCGTCGCGCCCGGCGACGACGACCCGTCCGGGGAACCAGCCGTCGAGCGTGTCGGCCACCGTCACCCCCACAGCGCCGTAGCCCCCGACCACCAGGATCCTGTCCGCATTCATCTGTGCCCTACCCCCGAGGAAAGCAACGGTTTCGGAGAACGGTTCCGCGCCGTACGGGCCGGACCGGCCGGGGCGGTCGTGCGCCCCGGCCGGTCCGGCGGCTGTACGGGTCAGCTCCGGCCCAGGAGCTTGTTCATCTGGGCGATCTCGGCGGACTGGGAGGTGACGATCGCCTCCGCCATCGCCTTGGCGCCGGGGAAGGCGCCCTGCGCCTGCTCCGTCTTCGCCATCGCCACCGCCCCTTCGTGGTGCTCGACCATCAGCTCCATGAAGGCCGTGTCGAACGCCGTACCCGAGGCGGTCTTCAGCTTGTCCATCTGCTCCGAAGTCATCATCCCGGCCGTGCCGTGTGCGGAGTGGTCCGTGGCGCCCTCGGCGGGCACCTGCTCACCCCAGGAGGTCAGCCACCCGGACAGGGTCTTGATTTCGGGGTCCTGTGCCTTCCTGATGTCCTCGGCGAGCTTCTTCACCTCGGCCGAACGGGCGCGGGAGGGGGCCAGGTCGGCCATCTCCACGGCCTGGCGGTGGTGGGGGATCATCCCCTTGGCGAAGGCGACGTCGGCCGCGTTGTGCTGACCCTGGCCGGACGGGGCCGGGGCCGACGCGGGGGCCGACGGGGACGCCGTGGGCGACGTGGTGGCGTGGCCGTCGTGGCCGCTCGTACCGTCGCCGCCACCGCAGGCGGCGAGCACGACGGCGGCAGCTCCTGCCGAGACGACGGCGGCGGCGCGGCGGAAGGCGGCGCGGCGGACGAGGGAACGCTTGCTGGTCATGGTGGTGCTGCTCCTTGATCCGCGGCCCGGTTCTCGGGCATGCGGGTAGAACGGATGGAGAGGGACGCGACCTGGCACGGCCGGCCTCCGGCGGATGCCAGGGGGGACGGGCCGTGCGGGCGGCTCTAGATCCGCAGCAGCTGTAGTTCGGCCAGATCGGGCGGAGCCCGGGCGGCGGCCACGGCCGGCGGCTCGACGGCATCCGCCGGGGACACCGCGGGCACGCCGGTCAGCGCCTCGACGAGCGCGGGGGGCGTGTACGCCGAGGCGATACCGGCGGCGGCGCAGGTGGCGTCCGCGTGGCCGGAATGGCCCGATCCGCCGTCGGGGTGCGAGCAGTCCGCGCCCGCCGGCTCGACGGCGGGCGCGCCGTGGTCCACGGCCGTCGCATGGTGGGCGCCCGGCGGTACGGCGGCACGTGCCGGGTCCGGCCCCAGGGCGTGCATGCCCAGGATCCCGGCCAGCACCGCCAGCACCAACACCAGCAGGGCGGCACCGCGCGCCGAGGGGCGTCGGTTCGTCGGCCGGCAGGTGTGGGTCACGGGATCATCGTACGGTCCCCGTGCGCCGGAGTGCCCGAGGCGGGCCGCGCGCTATGCCGGCTGCCGGCCCGGCGGCGGGAGGCCGGCCAGCAGCTCCCGGGCCAGGCGCAGATGGCGGTGGCCCGGCTCCAGCAGGGCCCGGGCGTCGCCGAGGGTCCGGGTCAGCAGGGCGCGGGCCTCGTCGGAGCGGGCCGAGGAGGTCAGGGCGCGGGCCCATTCCAGCCGGGCGTAGATCGTGTGCGGGTGGTCGGGGCCCATGACCCGGGTACGGTCGGCCACCAGCGACTCCCAGGCCACCGTTGCCTCGGCGGTGCGGCCCGCCCGGGCCGCGAGGGCGGCGCGGCTGCTGCGGACGGCGAGGGTGTGCGGGTCGTCGGGGCCGAGGCAGCGTTCGGCGTCTGCGAGCAGCTCGGCCAGGTCGGCCTCGGTGCGGGCGGGTTCGCCGGCCCGGTACCAGATCAGGCTGCGCCGGGTGGCCAGCACCTGGGGATCGTCCGGGCCCTGTAGCCGCAGCCGGTCGGCGAGCAGCCGGGCCAGCTGGCGGGCCGCCTCGGCCGGGGCGCCCGACTCGCCGGTGAAGTAGGCCAGTTCGTGGCGGGCGGCGAGGGTGTCCGGGTGCTCGGCTCCCAGGACGGACGCCGCGTCCGCGGCCAGGGCGGCGAACCGCCCGGCCGCGGCGTGCGGGTTGCCGGCTTCGCCGGTGAAGAAGGCCAGCTGGTGGCGGGCGGCGAGGGTGTCGGGGTGGCCGGGGCCCAGCCGGTCCTCGCGACGCCGGGTGATCCCGGCGAGGTCGGCCGCGGCCCGGCGCGGCCGGCCGGCGTCCCCGACCGTGATGGCGAGCAGGAAGTCGGCGCCGGGGACTGCGCCCAGCCGGGCCCGGGAGAGCGCTTCGGCGGCCCGCCTGGGCCGTCCTTCCTGGTGGGCCAGCAGGCCCATGTCGTAGGCCTCGGCGGCCGTGACCCTGGCGACGAGGGACTGCCACAGGTGCTCCGGGACCGGTGCCAGGCCAGGGGCGTTGAGGAGGTAGTCGAAGGCCGTGTACCCCTGGGTGTAGTTGCCGATGAGCAGGCCGCTGGTGGCGTAGACGGCGGTGCAGGCCCAGTTCACCGCGTCGTCGAAGGGTTCCGGCTGGAGGTCGCCGCCGCCGCGCTCCACCAGGTAGGGCCGGTGCAGTTCGCGCAGCCGGTCGCGGCTCACCGGGCTGCGCAGGCCGGCCCGCCTGCAGTCCACGGCGGCCGCGACCACGGCCGCGCCGCGCGGATTGGCGCCGGGGGTCCAGGCGTTGTGCCAGGTCGCCAATAATTCGGGTCCGGCCGCGAGGACTTCCGCGATGCCGAAGCGCTCGCCGGCCCGCAGTGCCGCGACGATCCTCGGGTCTTCCGCGTGGGCGGCGGCCCGCCGGCGCTCCCCGGCCGACCAGTGCCGGGCCAGCCGTACCACCTCCGCCTGCCGGAGCACGTCCCGCTGGGTGCGCCAGGCGCCGCGGTCGGAGCCCGTCAGACGGCTCTCCTCGGGGGCGTCGAAGCGCCGGAACTCCTGTGTGCGCATGGTCGCCAGCACCACCCGGCGGCCCGGCACCGGGGTCGACAGGGCGGCCAGCATGGCGGTGGTGAGTCCGCCCGCGCCGAGGAACTCCTCCAGGTCGTCCAGCCACAGCACGGACCGCCGCCGGGCGCCGGCCACGCGCAGCGCCTGCGGGAGCCCGGCCCTGTCCAGTGGGCGGACGAAAGCGTGCCGGGGGAAGAGCGCCCGGGCCACTTCGTGCGCGAGCCGGGACTTGCCGGCGGTGGACTCCCCCACCAGCAGGACGAATCCGGCCCGGCCGAGGGCCTCGCGCAGCTGGGGTTCGACGTCGCGACGGATGTACGCGGGGGCCGCGCCCGGCGTTCGGCTGCCGTCGGCGGGGTGCCCGTCCGCGTGGTGGGCGCCGGCCAGTTCGGGGCGGTCCACCTGCCGCAGTGAGGGGATCCGGCCCTGGGCGGTGCGCAGCAGTGCGTCGGCTCCGTTCCGGGCGGTGTCCGCTCCTGCGGCCGCCCCGCGCTGCGGCTGCAGCCGCTCGGCGACGAGCCCGGAGAAGGTGGTGACGGCGGCGCCGATGCCCGTGGCCCACGCCCCGCTGGTCCATACCGTGGCCAGGGCCAGCGCCGCCGCGCCCAGGCCGACCGCCCCCAGGTAGGCCGGCCAGCCGCGCGCCCGGCCGTTCTCTCGTACGAGCAACACCGGCATGCCGCCCCCCACACGTCCGCACCCAGCCACCATTTTCACCCGTGCGGGCGAATTCGGTACCCCGGGAGGCGAGGCGGTCGCCCCGCCTGACCGGATGTCAGCGATGCAGGGCCCAGGTCCGGCGGCTCAAACTCATCCCTCCTTGAGCAGCACGGTGATGTTCCGGTTGCGGATGAGGACCCGTTCGACCTCGTCGGTGATCTCGAACTCGCCTTCGACGTCCGTGGGCGTGATGACCTGGGCGACGGTCCCGGAGGGCGCGACCTCGGTCAGCTCCAGGTGGAGTTCCTCGGGGACCGGCACGAGCGGCGGTGACGCCAGGGCCAGTTGGAGCCGGTAGCCGGGGGTCCGGCACGCGCACGTGCCCTTCACCGTGACCCGGCGCCCGCCCTTGCCGGCCCGGTGGGCCGTGGCGGTGAAGTCCTCTGCACCGGCTGTGCAGGCGAATCCGTTCCCGTATGCGGACATGTCTTCTCCCATCGTCCGTTCGTCGGTTGGCCGATCACACGCGGGTTCAGTCTCGGCGCGGTCGGTGGGGGCCGCAAAAGGAGGGCGGTGCGTCCGCGCGTGCGACGGCGCCGGCCGCGCGGATCCGCGGAGGCGTGGCGGCGGCTTTGCGCCTGTCAGGCCGGGTGGCCGGGCGTGAGGTCCACGACGTCGCCGAGGAGCAGCAGGGACGGCCGTTCGGGGCCCGGCCGGCCGGCGCCCACGGGCTCGAGGAGGAATCCGACGTGGTCTCCGCCGTCGACGCGCGTTTCGATCCGGCCGACGAACCAGGCACCGGCGTCGTCCAGGACGGGCGCGGGGGCGTGCGGCGTCCGATGCCATGCGAGGTGCGCGAACTTGTCGGTGTCGTCCCCGGTCCGGCCGCCGAAGAGTTCGGCGACGTCCTTCTGGTCGTCGCGCAGGGCGTGGACCGCGAGGTGGGAGGCCGTCCGGGCGACCGTGTAGGTGTGGTTGGCCTTGGAGAGCCACACCATGAAGCGGGGCGGGTCGATGGAGCACTGCGAGGCGAAGCCCACCAGGCAGCCGGCCCGCCGGTCCCCGTCCGCCGCCGTGACCACGTACATCGGGTGGTCGAGCACGTCGGTGAAGGCGTCCAGCTCCGTCACGGTGAGATCCTCCCTCGCAGTGGCGTCCTCCGTCACGGTGACATCCTCCCTCGCAGTGGCATCCTCCGTCGCTGTGGCATCCGTCCCCTCAGTCCGTCACAGGTCCGGCAGGGGGGTGCGCAGTGCGCTGCCGCCCCGGTCCCAGGACCGCCGGATGTGGTCGGCGAGCCGGTCTTCCACCAGGACGGTGGCCGCGCAGCCGAAGGCGACGTCGGCTTCCAGTTCCGGTTCGTCGGCCAGCAGGCCGCCGATCACCTCGCGGCGGACGACCTGTTCGTGGACGGCGTCGGCCTCCACGTGCTCGGTGTAGAAGCGTTCGGCGGCGGGCCCCGCCCCGCAGCGCCGCATGGCGCGGGCGAGGCGGCGGGAGCCGGGTGAGGAGGTGACCTCGACGCATGCGAAGTGGCCGACGAGGGCGCCGCGCAGCGCCCGGTGCAGGCCGAAGAGGGACATCAGGTTGACGGTGGCGAGCAGAGGGGCCGGCGCCTGGTCCAGGTACCGGCCGTAGGAGGGATCCAGCCGGAGGTCGGCCATCAGATCGGCGAAGAGCCGTGCGTGGATGCGGTCGGCTCGGCCGGCGCCGAACTCGTCGTACTCGATGGCGACCATCGCGGCCTTGGCGCGGCCGGTCAGCCGGGGGATGACCCAGGCGTGCGGGTCGGCCTCCTTGAGGTGGTAGAGGGAGCGCAGGGCGGCGTATTCGCGCAGCTGCCACAGCTCGCCGTCGGTCTGCAGCTGGTGGCTGAGGCTTCCGGAGAGGTCCACGGGCTCGACGAGCAGCGGGGCGAAGGCGTCCTGCACCGTCCGGGGCCCGTCGGCGAGCTCGGTGCGCAGGGCGTGCAGGAAGCGGGCTTCCATGGCCTGCCGGAGCCGCAGCAGGTCCGGGTCCCATTCCCGTTCGTCGTCGACCCGGTCGAAGCCCGCGTAGTGGAGTTCGTAGAGGAGGTAGAGGGCGAGTTGCAGGTCCTCGCCCCACGGGTCGGCCCGCAGCACGGATCCGGGGGCGTAGGCCGGTGGGCCGCCCGACCGAAGGGCCCGGATCACGGCGGAGGACAGCTCGCCGCGTGCCTCGACCAGACCGGGCCCGGTGGCCGGGGCGGCGGGCGCCGGCTTCGTGGCCGTGGCCGTCGCCGTGGCCGTCGCCGTCGCCGTCGGCGTGCCCGTCGCCGTCGCCATGTTCCGGTTGCCTGCTGTCATCAGGGGTTCCCCTCCTCGTTCGGCGAAGCGGCCCGTTCGCGGGGTCGGTGGCTGGTGTCGCACCACGGGTAGGTGCGGCTGCGGCGGCAGGTGCACACCGCGACCACGAACCGGTCGGACCGGACGACGGTCCCGTCGTCGAGTGCGATCTCGACCGGGCCCTCGACCAGGACGGGCCCCTGCGGGTCCACGGACACCCGCCGGGCGGGGGGCGTGGCGCTGTCAGGCGGACACGGCACGGATGATCACCAGCTCTTCCCACTCCTCGTGCGGGGCCGCCAGCGCCCGCCGCTCCAGCCAGGCCCGCCGTGACCGCAGGACCGGGCCCCACGGCACTGCCGTCCTCGCGGTGACCTCGGCGGTCAGGCCCGCCCCGGACAACCGGTCGACGGTCTCCTCGGGTCCGCACATCCCCGAGTGCACCATGAGCAGGGATCCGCCGGACCGCAGCAGCGCCGGGGCCCTCGCGCAGATCCGGTCGATGACGGCGCGGCCGTCGGGGCCCGCGTCCCAGGCCCGCTCCGGCCCGCGCGTGGGCAGCCCGTTCCCGGGGGCGGGGACGTACGGCGGGTTCGCGATGACCAGGTCGAAGCGGTGCCCGGCGGTGCGGGCGGCGAAGTCGCCGTGCATGAGGCGCAGGGGCAGTCGCCGGCGCAGCGCGTTCAGGCGGGCCGTGAGCAGGGCGGGCCAGGAGACGTCCACCGCGGTGACCCGGGCGCCCCGGTCCGCGGCGTGCAGGGCGAGTGCGCCGGTGCCCGTACCGATCTCCAGTACGTCCCGGCCGGGGCCCAGGTCCTCGTGGGCGAGTGCCTCGGCGAGGAACCGGGTGTCCGCCTGTGGCCGGTACACACCCGGGAGGGCGATCAGACCCGCAGGCAGCGCGCCCGGGGTGAAGGTCGTACTGGACACCTGGTACCTCCGGTTTCTCGTGCGGCCCGCGGGGCCGAATCGCGGCGTGTGACGGCAGTGAGCGCCTGCCCCCGGCTCAGCGGCCCATCCGCCGTCGAGGTGACCTTCGGAGGAACAGACAGAACCTGACGCCGTCGGCTCTGTGCGGGTCAGCCGAAGGCCAGCACCACCGGGCCGCCGGTGCGGTCGACGCGGGCCGTCCAGTGCGGCGGAAGGAGCAGGGAACGGGACGGGGTCGCCGGGCCGGGGAAGCGGCGGCGCCACAGCGGCCGGCCGTCCTGGGTCGCGGTGACCACGGGGGCGGTGACGGTTTCCCCGGAGCGCAGCAGCAGCGGCCGCCCGGCGGTGTCCGTGATCCGGTTCGGGGTCACCCACAGGAGCGGGGCCCGGACCTCCAGCGGCGGGCCGGGCTGCGGCCAGGGGGCGCCCGCGAGGTGGGCGAGTACGGGGGCCGCCGCGGCGGCTCCCTCCTCGGCCGCGGCGGCCGCGCTTTCGATGCCGCGGAGGGCGTTGCCGACGGCGAAGACGCCGGGCGCCGCCGTGCGGAAGGAGGCGTCCACGCGGGGGCCGCGGGTGCCGGGGTCGAGGGGGACACCGCCGCGGCGGGCCAGTTCGTGGTCGGGGATCCAGTCGCCGGTGAAGACCACGGTGTCGCAGGTGAGCAGGCCCGTGCGGCCGTCGCGGTGGTGGATGGCCAGGCCGGTCAGCCGGCCGCGGCCGCGCAGTTCGCCGACGGTCGTGTGCGTGAGCAGCGGGACTCCCGGCACGGCGGCGGCGCGCGGGGCTTGCGTGACCATCGCCACCACGTCCGTGCCCGCCCCGCGCAGCACGGCGGCCGCGTGGCGGGCCACGGGCTCGGCGCCCACCACCACGGCCCGGCGGCCGACGGGCAGTGCGTGCTCGTGGACCGAGCGGAGCAGTTCCCCGGTGGTCAGCACGCCCTGCGGGCGGGAGCCGGGGACGAGCCGGGCGCTGCGGGGGCGTTCGCGGGCGCCGGTGGCGAGGACGACGGCCCGGGCCGTGATCCTCTCCAGGCCCGTCGGGCTCGTCGTCTCCAGGGAGAGCGGGCCGGCCCACCCGGTGGCGGTGACGCCGGTGCGGACCGCGGCACCGGCGGCGACGGCCGCCCGTACCGACCGCTGCGCGTACCGGGGCCCGTCCAGCCAGGGGCGCGGTGGCCTGCCGAAGCCGCCGTGGTGGAGGTGGCGCGGCATGCCGCCCGCGTGCTGCTCGCGTTCCAGGACCTCGACCCGGCCGGCGCCCGCTTGCGCCAGCCGGGTGGCCGCGGCCAGTCCGGCGGGGCCGGCGCCGACGACCAGTACGTCGACCCGTACGTCGCCCCGCGCGTCCGTACGGTTCACCGGCGGGCCTCCTCGAACAGGGCGCGGACGGCGGCCCCGCAGTGGAAGCCCTGGCAGCGGCCGCCCCGGGCGCGGGTGCGCCGCCGCAGGCCGTCGGGCGAGCCGGGCGGTACGGTCGCGGCGAGCGCGTCGCGGATCTCGCCGCGGGTCACGCGCTCGCAGTGGCAGACGATCCGGCCGTACTCCGGGTCCGCCGCGATCATCGCGGCGTCGCGGTACGGGCGGGGGAACGCCTCGCCGAGGTTCGGCATCCGCACCGGCTCCGGCTCGCGGGCGCCGGTGAGGGGCAGGCCGCCTTCGGCGAGCAGCTCGACGACGTGTGCGGCGATCGCCATCGAGGCGCTCAGGCCGGTGGACCGGATGCCGCCGACGCTCACGTACCGCTGGTCGGGATGCGGGCGGATGGCGTAGTCCTCCTGGCCGGTGGCCGCGCGCAGCCCCGCGTAGACGGCGGTGACCTCCTCGTCGAGGAGCGCCGGCAGGATCCGCCGGCCCTTCTCCCGCAGCAGCGCGAGTCCTTCGGCGGTCGAGCCGGTGTCCGTCTTGTCGTCCAGGTCCTCGGCGGTGGGCCCGAGCATGACGTTCCCGTAGACGGTCGGTGTGACCAGCACGCCCTTGCCGCGGGCGTCCGGCACCGGCAGCAGGATGTGGCGTACGAGGCCGCAGGCGAGTTCGTCGAAGACGATGAGCTGGCCGCGGCGGGGTGTGACGGTGAAGTCGGCGTGCCCGAGGAACCGGTCGATCTCGTCGGCGTACAGGCCCGCCGCGTTGACCAGGTGGCGGGTGCGCAACGGGCCCCGGTTGGTGGTGAGGGTGTGCGGTTCACCCGGAGTGACCGATCGCACCCGGCAGTTGAGGTGCAGGTGGACGCCGGCGCGCACGGCCTGCGTCGCGTGGGCGAGGGTGGTCGTCCAGGGACAGATGAGGGACTCGTCCGGTACGTGGAGGGCTCCCAGCACACCGGGGCCGAGCTCCGGTTCACGGGCGCGCACCTCGGGGGCCGGGAGGATCCGGGCCGAGCGGTAGCCGTTGCGCACCGCCTTGTCGGCGAGTCCCGGCAGGGCCGCGAGCTGCTCCTCGGTCCAGGCCACGAGCAGGGCCCCGACCGGCTCGACCGGGATGCCGCTGTCGGCGGCGTAGGAGGCCAGCATGCGCTGTCCCTCCCGGACGAGCCGGGATTCCAGGGAACCGGGCACGGCGTCGAAACCGGTGTGCAGGATGGCGGTGTTGGCCTTGGAGGTGCCGTTGCCGACATCGTCGGACGCGTCGATCAGGGCGGTGCGCAGGGGCAGCCGGGCCAGTTCGCGGGCGATGGCCGAGCCCACCACGCCGGCGCCGACGACCGTCACGTCGTACGGGTCTCCGCCGCCGGGCAGCGGGCCGTGCCGGGTGACGGTCATGCCGGGCCGCCGAGCAGGGCGGCCACCGCCGTGCGGAACCGTGCGCGGCGTTCGGCGGCGTGCCCGGCGCCGGCCTTCGGTTCATAGACGGCGGACGGCTTCCACTCCGGGACGGCGTCGTGCACGCGGAGGGAGGGGTCGAGGCCGAGCCGGGCGACGGCGCCCACGCCGAGCGCGGTGGCGTCCGGCAGAGCGGACACCT
Organism: Streptomyces virginiae; assembly: GCF_040638905.1. Classification (GTDB taxonomy): domain Bacteria; phylum Actinomycetota; class Actinomycetes; order Streptomycetales; family Streptomycetaceae; genus Streptomyces; species Streptomyces virginiae_B. The sequence goes on from NZ_JBEZYV010000001.1 coordinate 575,776, forward strand.
CGACGGGGATCTGCAGCAGGTCGGCCTGCGCCTGCATGAGCAGGGCGGACCGGGTGAGTCCGCCGTCGACGCGGAGGGTGGACAGGGGCGCGCCCAGGTCGGTGGCGACGGCGTCGGCGAGCTCGGCCACCTGTGCGGCTATGCCGTCGCACAGGGCGTGCACGAGGTGGCCGGCGGTCGTGTCGAGGCCGAGGCCGGTGACCGAGCCGCGCAGGTCGCCGCGCCACCAGGGGGCGGCGAGGCCGGCGAGCGCGGGGACGAAGGTGACGCCGCCGGCGTCGGGCACGGTCGCGCCCACGGTGTCGATGTCCTGGGCGCCGGAGATCACGCCGAGGTCGGTGAGCCAGCGGACGGCGGACGCGGCCGTGTAGACCTGGCCGTCCAGGCAGTAGCTGGTCTCGCCGCGGAGCTGCCAGGCGACGCAGCCGACGAGCCCGGTGGTGCTGCGGCGGGGGCGCGGGCCTGTCTGCGCGAGGAGGAACGCCCCGGTGCCGTAGGTGCATTTGGCGGTTCCGGGTTCGGTGACGCGCTGGGCGAGCAGTGCGGCCTGCTGGTCGACGAGCAGCCCGGTCAGCGGCAGCGGGGGCCCGAACGCGGTGGTGGTGCCGACGCGGGTGTCCGCGCCGACGACTTCCGGCAGCGGTTCCCCGGTGAGGCCGAAGGCGTCCAGGGCTGCGGGCGACCAGTCGACGGTGTCGAGGTCGAGGAGCTGGGTGCGGCCGGCGGTCGCCGCGTCGGTGACGAAGGCGCCGGTGAGCCGGTGCACCAGCCATGCGTCGCTGGTCGTCACGACGCCCCGCCGGGTGAGGTTGCGACGTATCCAGGCCATCTTCGGCGCGGCGAAATACGGGTCGAGGGGAAGTCCTGTCCGCTCCTGCAACGACGCCGCGTGCGGCGCCAGTTCGGTGCAGAGCTGCTCGGCGCGGCGGTCCTGCCAGACGATCGCTTCGGTCAGCGGCTCGCCGTTCGCCGGGTCCCAGGCGAGGACGGTCTCGCCCTGGTTGGCCAGGCCCACCGCGGCGACCGGTTCCCCGGCGGCGGCCAGGGCCGCGCGTCCCGCGTCGACGACCGAAGCCAGCAGCTCGCGGGGGTCCACCTCCACGCGGCCGCCCGGCAGGTACCGGGGGCGTACGGGGGCGGAGGCGGAGCCCATGACGCCCCGTACGGGACAGACGACGAGGGCCTTGGTTCCCGAGGTGCCCTGGTCCACGGCGAGCACCGGGCCCGTCATCACCACTCCGTCCCTGGTGTCGGCATGCGCGATCGTCTCGCGGAAGCCTTCACCAGCGGACGCGGCCCCGTCAAGATCCTTCCGCCCGGGCGGCGACACAGCTGACGCGAATTCATCTCTTGTATGTGGCTTGATCATTGCATTCGAAAAAGTTTCATGACTCGAACGCTCATAGTCACTCTATAGTGATCGCCGATCACCAGGCGCGAAGGCCATGCGATGCGAGGACCGATGACGACGACCACCGCAAGACGCGCCCGTCCCGGCTACCCGTCGACCGGGACGAGGTGATGGCGGGCAGCGACTTCCGGCCCGTCTACCACCCCGCCGGCCACGACAACGACCTGCGTGTGGCCGTGCAGGACCTGCGCACCGGCCGGTGGCTGGCGATGGCGCACTTATTGGACCGGACGGACGGCTGGGGGCTGTGGACCCAGCGCACCCAGGTGCTCGCCGCGGTCGCCGCCGGATCGGACGTGGTCCAGGCGTGGCGCTCCGAGGAACCGCGCAGCGTCGCCGCGTCCGTCATGCACACCCGTGTCGTCGTCGAACGCGCCGTCCGCGCCCACCGCGCGCGCCACCCCCGCACGCACGAGCTGTGGCAGGAGGCGTGGGCCGCCTGCCGGGACGCCGCCGAGCTGAGCCCCGCCGACCCCGTGCCGTGGGTCTGCCTGCTCGCGCTGGCCCTGCTCGACGAGCACCGTGCGATGGACGAGCACCGTCAGCAGCCGCCCGCCCTGATGCTGCCCCGCGGCCCCTGGGGCATCCTCGCCCAGGTCGACAAGCGCGACCCGCACAACCGCGAGGCGTACCACCGGATGCTCCAGTTCGTGTGCGCGGGTACGCCCGGACCGCTGACCGAGGCCGCCAACTTCGTCCACTGGGCGTCCGCTTCGGCCCCGCCCGAGTCGGCCGTCCACCTCCTGCCGCTCTATCTGAGCGTCGAGCGGTACCGCCGCGAGCGCGGCCAGGAGAAGGCGCTCGACCTCCACTGGGTCGCCGAGGACGCCGTGCGCGACGCCGGCCACGCCCTGGACACCTGGTTCCGCTACAGCGACCTGCGCCGCGCCTCCCAGCTCGACCTCAACCACCTCGCCCACGCGCTGTGGGGAGCCCACCGCTTCGGCGAGGCGGTTCAGGTCTTCGACGCGATCGACCGGTACTGGACCACCCTGCCGTGGGCCTACCGGACCCGCGACCCGGCCGACCAGGAACTGGCCATGGAGGTCTTCCTGCGGGCCAGGGCCCGCAGCCTGGCGGTCCGGGACTGACTTCCGCAGTCCCGGCCCCGCTCGCCACTCCCGCAGGCCACTCCAGCACGCCACCCCCGCTCACCGTCCCCGTTCCCCACGACCCCCGGAGGTACTCCCCCATGTCCCGAACCGCGCCGACCGTCCGCCCGGACAGCAAGGCCCCGCCCCGGCAGGACGAGGAGGAACGGCTCAGGGAACTCGGCTACCAGCCGGTCCTCGCCCGCCGGATGGGCGGCTTCGGCAACTTCGCCATCAGCTTCTCGGTCATATCCGTCCTGTCCGGCTGCATGACCCTCTACGGTTTCGGCCTGGGCACGGGGGGTCCGGCCGTGATGCTGTGGGGCTGGGCCGGCGTCGGCCTGTTCGTGCTCTGCGTGGGTCTCGCCCTGGCCGAGGTGACCAGCGCGTACCCCACCTCGGGAGCGCTCTACTACATGGCCGACCGACTCGGCGGGCGCCGCTGGGGCTGGTACACGGGCTGGCTGAACCTGCTCGGCCTGCTGGGCGCCATCGCCGGCATCGACTACGGCGCCGCGCTCTTCACCGGCGCCTTCCTCAACCTCCAGTACGGCGTCGTGCCCACCCCGGGCCTGACGTTCGTGATCTTCCTGTGCATCCTGCTGCTGCACGCCGCGCTCAACCTCTTCGGCGTCCGCCTCGTCAGCGTGCTCAACTCCGTCAGCGTCTGGTGGCACCTGGGCGGCGTCGCCCTGATCGTGGGCGCCCTGGCCTTCATACCCGACCAGCACCAGTCGCCGTCGTTCGTCTTCACCGAGTTCGTCAACGACACCGGCTGGGCCAACCCGTTCTACGTGGCGGCGGTCGGCCTGCTGCTCGCCCAGTACACCTTTTCCGGCTACGACGCCTCCGCGCACCTCTCGGAGGAGACCTCCAACGCCTCCGTCTCCGCCGCCCGGGGCATCGTCCGGGCCATCTGGGTCTCCTGGGTCGCCGGCTTCGCGCTGCTCGCGGGCCTGACCTTCGCCATCCAGGACTACGCGGCCGTGCAGGGAACCGCCACCGGTGTACCGCCGGCCCAGATCTTCATCGACGCGCTGGGCTCCGGCGGCGCCACCGCCCTGCTCCTCGTCGTCATCGTCGCGCAGCTCTTCTGCGGGAACGCCGAGGTCGCCGCCGCGAGCCGGATGGTCTTCGCCTTCAGCCGCGACAACGCCCTGCCCGGCTCCGCCCTGTGGCGCAAGGTGAGCAGCCGTACGCAGACGCCGGTCCCGGCCGTGTGGCTCTCGGTCGCCGTCGCGGCCGTGCTGGCGCTCCCGTCGCTCTACTCCGCGACCGCCTACGGGGCCGTGACCGCCATCAACGTCATCGGCATCACCCCGGCCTACGCGATCCCGATCTACTTGCGGCTGCGCGCCGGGAACCGGTTCCAGCCCGGCCCGTGGAACCTGGGCCGCTGGAGCAAGCCGATCGGCTGGATCGCCGTCGTGTGGGTGGCCGTCGTCACCGTGCTGTTCTGCCTGCCGCAGAAGTCGCCGGTGACCATCGACTCGATGAACTACGCGGTGATCGCCCTGGCCGTGGTCCTGGTCCTGGCCAGCGCCTGGTGGTACGCCGCCCGGCGCTCGTACGGGACCCCGTCGGCGTACGGCAACGCCCGGGAGCAGGCCGAGATCGCCGAGGGCATCGTCTGACCCGCCGGCCGGCCCGCCCGCCGGGCACGTCCGTCCTGCCGCGCGCGCCCCGGCCGTACCGGGGCACGCGCGGCGTCCTCAGACCAGTTCGGGCTGCGGTTCGCGGCGCGGCTGCGGCACGGAGACCGTCGCGGCCCGGCGTTCCCACCGCTTGGTGATCCGTACGTAGCCGTAGATCACCGAGACCATCGACAGGACGACCAGCGGCCCGGACACCCACGGGTGTCCCGCCATTTCCAGGGACAGGAAGCGGTACGACAGCAGGAGCGCGACGAAGACCGCGGCGCCGTGGGCGACCAGGCGGATCCCCTTCCGGTCCCAGCCGTGGTCGAGGGTGCGCAGCGCGATGTCGATGGTCAGGGTGAAGACCACGCCGGCGACGATGTCCGCGCCGTAGTGGTAACCGAATCCCAGCGTCGCGCCGAGCGTCGCGATCAGCCAGAACGTGCCCGCCCATCGCAGGGCCCGCGGGGCCTTGCGGGAATGTATGAAGATCGCGGTCGCCCATGCCGTGTGCAGGCTGGGCATGCAATTGCGCGGGGTGAACTCGTCGAAGGGCATCGGCTGCGGAACGGCTACGGGCGGCGGCGTGTTCGGCCACAGCTCGGCCAGCGCCCACTGCCCGCCGTCGGCGCCGTACGCGAAGATCGGCCCGACCACCGGGAAGACCATGTAGATGCCCGGCCCGAGCAGTCCGATGGCCAGGAAGGTGCGCACCAGGTGGTGGCGCGGGAAGCGGCGCTCGACCGCCACGTTGCGCAGCTGGTACAGCGCGACGAGGACCGCCATCACCGCGAGCTGGATGTAGACGAATTCGAGGACGCGGAAGCCGGCGGCCCCGGTGGCCTCGACGATCCGGCCCGCCACCCATGACGGGTTGCCCAGCGCCTGGTCGGCGGTCGCCACGTACTGGTCGAGCACCGTCGGGCGGGTCTTGGACGTGATCAGCAGCCAGGTGTAGCCGGTCTTGCGGCCTGTCACGAGCAGCAGGGCCAGGCCCACGCCCTGGAGCAGCAGGATCCGTTCACGTCCGGTGCGGCGCGTGAGCGCGATGACGGCGCAGCCCAGGGTGACGAGCAGGGCGCCGTTGCCGTACATCATCTCGGCGCCGACCGTCCACCGCACGAGCCAGAAGACGAGGTCGATGCCGACCGCGGCGCCGATCGCGATGAGGCGCTGGCGCCAGGTCAGCACCACCAGCATCAAGGCCATGCTGGCGTACAGCACCGTCCCCGACTTGGGGGCGAACACCACCTCGCGCGCCTGGTCGGTGATCGGCCCCCGCACGCCGTAGCCGCGCGCGGCGATCTCCAGCGCGATGAGGAATCCGAGGCCCACCGCGCCCGCCGCGGCCCACAGCACGACGCGTGGCCGACGCCACGCGGCGGACTCGGCTCCGCCGCCCTTTCGCGAAAACACTCGCAAAACCGCAGATATCAATTTTTCAGCCGATGTTCATATTTCAACCTGATCATTGTTCGCTCGAACATGTTAGCGGAGCTGGTGGGCGGGTTCGGAAATGTGATGAAGGCCGCGGCGGGGAAACCTGGTGGAGCCGCGGGGCCCGCCGGGCGGAATACGGAATTCCTCGCGTCAGCAGAGGGCGTCCCAGTGGTGGAGGGCGTCGAGGGCGGCGGTGCGGGTGGCCGGGTCGGCGACGGCGTCGGCGGCCGGAGCGAGGAGGTAGTCGGCGACGGGGGTGAGGAGGAGGGAAGTGTCGGGGGTGTGGCCGAGGAGGCGGGCCTCGCCCCAGCTGTGGCGGATGGCGGTGCGGCGGAGCAGGGCGCCGTGCCGGGCCGGGACGCGCCGGGCGGCGGGGGCCCCGCCGCGGCGGCGGTGCTCGGCGGCCAGCTCCGGGGCGAGCGCGGCGCGGACGGCCGCGAGCGGGCCCAGCGGGACGTGCTCGGCGGCGTGGTCGAGGAGGGCCGCGACCTCCGGGGCCAGCCGGTAGGCGGCGACGACCGCGGCGGTCTCGGCGGCCTCGAAGGGCCGGCCGGTGAGGGCGGCGACGTCGAGGAGGGTGAGCGCGCCGGGCGGCAGGCCCGGCCCTCCGAGGCGGGACTCGGCCAGTGCGATCAAGCACTCCACATGGGCATCGGCGACCAGGAAGGGCCGGACGGGCACGCCCCGCCCGTCGCCGGGGAGGGCCGCGGTGGAGACGTGGACGCGGTACCAGGGGTCGACGAGGGGGTCCTCGGCGGGCCAGTGGAGCGTGACCGCGGTGTGGTGGGGGCGCTCACCGAACAGGGAGACGTCGATGTGCTCCACCGGGTGGTCGGTGGCCAGCCGGATGACGGCCTGCCACAGCGCCGCCTCGTCGGGGGCGACCAGATCGAGGGTGTCCAGCGGGCGCAGCAGACCGGCCGGGTAGTACCCGGCGAGCGGGAGGCCCCGGATGGCGTGGACGCCGGTGGAACGGGCGAGGCCGGCGGCCAGGCGGGCGTACCGGGCGACGCGGTCGCGCGCGCGGCCGAGCTCGGCCCGGGCGGCCTCGCCCATCCGGACGCCGTCGCCCGCCAGCGCGGAGAGCACCAGATGGGGCAGATGGCGGCCGGTCCGGGCGCGGTGCAGCAGTTCCGCCGGCCCGGCGGCGGGGTCGGTGTCGAGCAGCCGGTACAGCAATGGGGTGTTCACGGACGTCCGCCTCCGAATGTATGGTCGGGCCCGGCGCCACCGGCGACCGAGGGGGCGGGCGCGAGCCCGGACGGTCTCCGGCGTGCCCGCGGCACGGTGCGATTCTCTACCGCAAGGTTCAACACCTGATCACCACAGGCTCAACGGACTCTCGACACCGAGTACGACGCTGTGGTTAAAAAGGTGACACAAATCGAGACATGGGCGCCTTGCGGGGGCGGGCACCGTGTTCTGGGGGCTGGGGGCAGAACTTGGGCGATCTCCGTTTCTCGTTACTCGGTCTGATGCGGGCTCACCGGGGCGCTACCGCGCTCAAGATCGGGAGCCCGCAGCAGCAGGCGATGCTGGCCGTCCTCCTGCTGCGGCCGGGGCACTCGGCGAGTGCGACCGACCTCATCTCCGCGCTGTGGGGTGAGGCGCCGCCGAGCGCAGCGATGACCACGGTGCGCACGTACGCGTGGCGGTGGCGCAAGGTGCTGGACGCGGGCGGCAAAGCGGAGGAAGGCGACGCGGCGGCCGGGGGCGAACGGCCCGCGTCGAGCGTGCTGGTGTCCATGGGCGACGGCTACCGGCTGGTCCTGCCGAAGCTGGCCGTCGACTCCGCGGAGGCGGAGTCGCTGGCCGCCGAGGCGGAGCGCACCGCGCGGACCGATCCGCTGCGCGCCCGCGACCTGCTCAACCAGGCGCTGGAGCTGTGGCAGGGCGAACCGCTGGCCGGGGTCCCCGGCCCGTTCGCGGAGCGGCACCGCCAGCGGCTGGAGGAACTGCGCCTGACCCTGCTGGAGGAACGGATCGGGCTGGACCTGACGCTCGGCCGCTACTCGCGCTGCATCCCCGAGCTGACCTCCCTCACCACCGAGCACCCGCTGCACGAGCGGGCGTACGGGTTGCTGATGCGGGCGCTCTACCAGGCCGGACGGCAGGCGGACGCGCTGGCGGTGTACCGCGGAGTGCGGCAGCTGTTCCTCGCGGAACTGGGCGTCGCGCCGGGGTCGGACCTGGAGCACCTGCACCGCAGGATCCTGGAGGGCGATCCGGCGCTGGCCGCCCCGGAACCGAGCCCGCCGGCATCGCCGCCCGCCGACGAGCCCCGGGAGATCCGCGCCGTCGAGGACTCCGGGCACGACACCGGGCAGCCATCCGGCCAGGGATCCGGCCCCGCGGCGCCCGTAGCGGGCCGGGACCAGGCGGACAAGGGGCGGGAGGCGCCCCCCAGACCGGCGGCGGCACCAAGACCGGCCCAGCTCCCACCGGACGCCGCCGACTTCACCGGACGTACGGCCCCGGTGCGGGTGCTCGACGAGGCACTCGGCACCCCCGCGGCGCAGGCACTGGTGATCGCCACCGTCGTCGGCATGGGCGGGGTCGGCAAGACGGCGCTCGCCCTGCACGTGGCACACCGCGTCCGGGAGTCCTACCCGGACGGCCAGCTCTACGCGGACCTGCGCGGCTCCGACCCGGTGCCCGCCGATCCGGAAGCGGTGCTCAGCGGCTTCCTCGTCGCCCTGGGGGTCCCCGGCGACGCGGTGCCGGACGGCCTGGACGCCCGCTCGGCGCTCTTCCGGTCCGTCGTCGACGGGCGGCGCCTGCTGCTGGTGCTCGACAATGCCAAGGACACGGCGCAGATCCGGCCGCTGCTGCCGGGAACGGTCGGCTGCGCGGTCCTCACCACGGGGCGCACACGGCCCGCGGGACTGCCGGCCGCCGTCCACGTCGACCTGGACGTGTTCCACCCCTCCGAGGCCCTCGACCTGCTCGGCCGCACCATCGGCACGGACCGGCTCGACGCCGAACGCGACGCGGCGCTGGAGCTGGTGGTGGCCTGCGGGTACCTGCCGCTGGCGGTCCGGATCGTCGCGGCCCGGCTCGCGGCCCGGCCGGGCTGGACGGTGGAGACGCTCAGCCGCCGGCTCCAGGTGGAGCGGCGCCGGATCGACGAGCTGCGGATCGGCGACCTCGCGGTGGCGGCGGCCTTCGAACTGAGCTACCGGCAGCTCACCGCCGACCAGGCCCGGGCGTTCCGGCTGGTCGCCTCGGTGGACGGGCCGGACATCGGGCTGCCGGCCGCGGCGGCGCTGCTCGACCTCGACGAGTACGACGCCGAGGACCTGCTGGAGGCCCTGGTGGACGTGGCGATGGTGGAGTCGCCGTTCCCCGGGCGCTACCGCTATCACGACCTGCTGCGCTCCTTCGCCCGACGGCGCCCGGCGCGGGGGGCGGCCACGGCGTCCGGCGGTCCGGGGTCCGGCGGTCCGGCGGAGAGCGGTGAGGCGTTGGCCGCCCGGGACCGGCTGCTGGACCACCTGCTGGCCACGGCGTGCACAGCCTTCCAGCACGCGGTACCGGGCGACCCGGCGGCTGGTGCGCTCGGTCCGGCCCGCTCCCCCGGTGTGGCGCTGACCGGATGGGACACGGCCCGGGAGTGGACGGCGACGGAGCGGGCCGGCGCCGTGGCTCTGGCGGCCCAGGTCGCCGCGGACGCGGTCGCGGGCCCCGCGGGGCCCGCGGCAGGCGGGCCGCTCCTGTCCGACGGCGGTCAGGGCACGGCGCTGCGGGCCTCGATCGACCTGCTGATCGCGCTCACCCCGTTCGTCCTCACCCCTCCGAGCCGGCAGTTCGCCGCCACCGCCGACGCGCTGGCGGAGGCGGCGGTGCGGCACGGCGACGTACGGGCCACGGGACGTGCGCACTTCCTGCGCGGGAACGTGGCCCTGGCCGCGACCCGGCTGGACGCGGCCGAGGCGGCCGCCCGCCAGGCGGTGGACGCGGCGCGGACCGCCGGCGACACGGTGATCCTCCGTCAGGCGCTCAACGACCTCGGCCTGATCTGCCAGTTCCTCAGCCGCTACGACGAGGCGGTGGACCACTACGACGAGGCCCTGGTGCTGGCCAACGCGCTCGGGCACCGGTCGGGCGCCCTGGTGACGACCGTGAACGCGGCGCTGGCACGGGTGCGCAGCGGGCGGGCGGAGGAGGCGGTGGAGATCTGCCACGAGGCGCTCGCCGAGCTGCGGACGCGGCAGGACGATCCGGGGCGGGCGTACACCCTGTACGTACTGGGCCTGGCGCTGCACGGGCTCGGGCGGCACGAGGAGGCCGTGACCTGGTTCCGGGAGTGCCTGACGGTGGCGACGGGGGCCGGTCTGCGGGACCGGGCCGCGCACGCGCGTTACCGGCTGGCGGACAGTCTGCGCTCGCTCGGCCGGGCCGACGAGGCGCTCGACCACGCCGGGCGGGCGCTGGCGCTCTGCGAGGAGCTGGGGGCCGAACGGGACCAGGCTCAAGCGCTGGTGGTACTGGGCCGTTCGCTGCTGGACCTCGGGCGCGGGGCCGAGGCGGGGGCGCGGTTGCGGCAGGCGTACGAGGTCTTCTGCCGGCTGGGGCTTCCGGAGGCCGCCGAGGTGGCCTGTCTGCTGGAGGAGCCGGCACTCGCCATGGTGGAGAGCTGCGGGCTGGAGGCGTAGCCGAGGGGGCGGGGCCGCGGCTCAGGAGCCGGTGCTGTTCCAGTCCTTGTCGTCGGACGGGGTCGGGGTCGGCGCGGGGGCCTGGTTGGTGCTGACGGTCCCGCCGCCCTGGCCGGTGCCGGTGCCGGTGGTGTCGTCGGCCATCGCCGCGCCGGCCGCGCCCAGGGCGATCAGCGTGCCGAGGCCGAGGCCGGCGACGGCCAGGCAGACCCGGGTGGCAACGGTGTTGTTCGCGCGGTTCGCCATGAATGCTCCTGAGGGACGTCTTCCCAGGCGGGAAGGGGGTTTTTCGGTTCCTCCCGGAGTGTTCCGGGCTGATGGGAAGAGCATCGCAAGGCGCGTTCAACAGCCGATCGACGCACGAGCACCGTGCGTCGATCGGCCCCGTTGATCGGGGCGTTGGCGGGGTGCCGGTCAGGCGGCCTCACGGAGGTGCAGGGTGCAGCACTTCACGCTGCCGCCGCCCTTGAACAGCTCGGAGAGGTCCACTCCGATCGGCCGGAAGCCCCGTTCGCGCAGCCTCGCCGCGACCCCGGTCGCAGCCTCCGGCAGCACCACGTTCAGCCCGTCGCTCATCAGGTTGAGCCCGAACACCGCCGCGTCGGCCTCCTCGACCAGCACCGCGTCCGGGAAGAGGCGGCGCAGCACCTGCCTGCTGCCCGCGGAGAACGCGCCCGGGTAGTACATGACCTCGTCGTCGTCGAGCACGCTGAGCGCGGTGTCGAGGTGGTAGAAGCGCGGGTCGACGAGGTCCAGGCCGATCACCGGGCGGCCGAGGAACTCCTGTGCCTCCGCGTGGCCGGCGCTGACGCTGCGGAAACCGCGGCCGGCCAGCAGGTGACGGCCCGCCAGCAGCAGGTCCCCCTCGCCCTCGTTGACGTGGACCGGGTCGTGGGTGGTGAATCCGTTGCGCCTGAACCACTCCAGGTAGGCGGGGGCCTCGGCGGCGCGCTCGGCGTTGCGGAACCGGGCGCCGAGCACCTTGCCGTCGACGACGGTGGCGCCGTTCGCCGCATAGACCATGTCGGGCAGGCCGGGCAGCGGGTCGATCAGGTCGACGCGGTGGCCGAGGTCGGCGTACAGCTCGTACAGCCGCTCCCACTGGGTGACGGCGAGGCCGGTGTCGACCGGCTTGGCCGGGTCCATCCAGGGGTTGATCGCGTAGCTGACCTCGAAGTGGGTCGGACGGCACATCAGGAAGCGGCGCGGGCGGGCGGTGCGGGTCATCGAGGGCTCCGGGAGGAGTGCGGGCGGGGCGGGGACGGCACGGAGGGGAACCGCGGGCGGGGCCGGTCAGGACAGCGCGGGGCGTTCGGGGAAGTTGCGCAGGCCGCGCAGGGGGCCGGCCAGCAGGACCAGGCCGGCGGAGAGCAGCACGCTCGCCATGATCCAGAGGGTGGTGCGGGCGCCGAGCACCTCGCCGAGCCAGCCGCCGAGCAGGGCGCCCACCGGGATGGCGCTGAAGTTGACGGTGGAGGCGCTGGCCCGGATCCGGCCGATCATCGCGGGCGGGCAGTAGGCCTGGTAGAAGCTGCCGGCGATGACGTTCCCGGCGATCACCCCGCAGACCGCGACCGACCAGGCCACCGCGCTGACCGCCAGGGGCAGCCGGTCCCCGGCCATCGGCAGCAGCAGGATGAATGGCGCCCCCACCAGCTCGCAGAGCAGCAGCCCGCGCGCCGTCCCGAACCGGCGGGCGATCCGTCCGGCGAGCGCGGCGCCGGCCAGGCCGCCGACCGAGACCACCGCGAAGACGGCTCCGACGCCGCCGGGGGTCACGCCCACGCTGCGGACGAGGAAGATGGTCTGCACGGCCTGGATGCCGTTGAGGCCGAGGTTGCCGACGGCCGCGAAGCTCGCCAGCGTGCGCAGGTAGGGGTCGCGGGCCAGGAACCGGACCCCCTCGCCGATCTCGCGCAGGATCCCGCGCCGTTCGCAGACCGGCGGAGGCTTCTCCTCGGCCCGGATGGACCCCACGCAGACCGCCGCCACCAGGTAGGTGACCGCGTCGGCGAGCAGCCCGCTGACGGCGCCGAACGCCTGCGAGAGCAGGCCGGCCAGGCCGGGGCCGGCGATCTCGGCGGCCGCGTCCCCCGAGCGCAGCTTGACGTTGGCCTCCAGCAGGTCGGGCTTGGCGACCAGGACGGGCAGCACGGCGCTGTTCGCGGTGGACAGGAACACCTTGACCGCGCCGGCCAGCAGCGCCACCACCACCAGCTGGGCCATGGTCAGCAGGCCCAGCCAGCCGGCGACCGGCACGCTGGCGAACAGGACCAGCAGCAGGAGGTCGCAGATCAGCATCACCTTCAGCCGGGGCCAGCGGTCCACCCAGGCGCCGGCCACCAGGCCGAGGAAGAGCCACGGCACCCAGGCGGAGGCGGTCAGCAGGCCGACCATGAACGGCGAGGCCTCCAGCGTGACGACGGCCACCAGGGCGAGGGCGACGTTGCCGACGGCCGTGCCGAGGCCGCTGGTCGTCTCACCGATCCAGAGCTTGCGGAAGTTGGCCTGCGCCCAGAGGCCCCAGCGGCCCTCGGGCGGCGCGTCGCCCTCCGGGGGCGACGGCGGCTTCACGGAGGCTGTGGTCATGGCGGGTCACTCTCCAAGCTTGTCGGCGAGCACGGCGGCGATCCGTGCGACGGGCTCCTGCTGCGTCATGGCGCCGTGCGTGCAGGTGATGCGGTGCTGCTCGACGCGGCCGTCGACGTACGGTCGCCAGGCCTCCCCGTAGGGCCAGTCGGCGGGCTTGTCGAGGGTGGCGCCGAAGAAGACGGCGTCGCCCCGGTAGTGGTCGGGGACGTGCTCGGCCATCAGCTTGGCGTTCTGCTCGAAGACGTCGGGCAGGACGCCGGCGGCCTCGCCGAGGAGTGCGGTGAGGTCGGCCTGCCCGCGTCCGCCGGCCGGGTCGTGGCCGAGCGAGGCGAGCAGCGCCGCGAGGGTGTCGACCGGGTCGTCGGAGGGCGGGGTGGCGTCGGCGCGGTACCGGGCGGGGTCGGCCGGGAGGCCGTCCAGGAGGGCGAGCAGGGCGACCTGACCGCCCGCCGCCTGGAGGCCGACGGCCATGGCGTGGGCGACGACCGCGCCGAAGGACCAGCCGAGCAGGTGGTACGGGCCCTCGGGCTGGACGGCGCGGATCTGGCGTACGTAGTCCTCGGCGATCTCGGTGACGGAGGACGGGGAGCCCCCGCGCAGCCCGCGTGCCTGGAGGCCGTGGACGGGGCGGTCGGGATCGAGGTGGCGCAGCAGCCCCGAGTAGACCCAGCTGATGCCCGCGGCGGGGTGGACGCAGAACAGCGGGGCCTTGGTGCCGCCCGCGCGCAGCGGGAGGAGTACGTCAAGGGCGCTGTGGCCGCTGGGGACGTCGGCGCTGGGGGCGGGGGCCGTGCCCGCCGGGTCGAGGTGGCGGGCCAGTCGCCGTGCGAGGGCGGCCGCGGTGGGGGCCTCGAAGAGCGCCCGCATGCCGAGGTCGGCGCCCAGTGCGGTACGGATCCGGCCGAGCAGCTTCATCGCGAGGAGGGAGTGGCCGCCGAGGTCGAAGAAGCCGTCGTCGACGGAGACGGGGCCCGGCAGGCCCAGCACTTCGGCGAAGAGGCCGCTGAGCAGCTCCTCGTGCGGTGTCCTGGGTGCCCGACCGGTGGGCGGGACGGTGAAGTCGGGGGCGGGGAGGGCGCGCCGGTCGACCTTGCCGCTCGCGGTCAGCGGAAGCGCGTCGAGCGGGACGTAGGCGGCCGGAAGCATGTGGGCGGGCAGCGACTCGGCGGCGAAGGCGCGCAGTTCGGCCTGGTCGAGCGGGCCGTCCGCAACGACGTGGGCGACGAGCCGGGGGCCGGTGGTGCCGTCGTCGTGGACCGTCACGGTTGCGGTGAGGACCCGGGGGTGGCGCGTGAGCACGTGCTCGATCTCGCCGGGTTCGATGCGAAAGCCGCGGATCTTGACCTGGTGGTCGGTGCGGCCGAGGTATTCGAGTCGTCCGTCTCGGGTGCGGCGGACGAGGTCGCCGGTGCGGTACATCCGCTCCCCGGCGGCGTACGGGTCGGCGACGAACCGCTCGGCGGTGAGCGAGGGGCGGCCGAGGTAGCCGCGGGCGAGGCCGGCGCCGGCCAGGTACAGCTCGCCGGGGACGCCGGGCGGTACGGGGCTCAGGTGCTCGTCGAGCACGTGGGTGCGGGTGCCGAGGACGCTGCGGCCGAGGCCCGGGCGCCCGGTGGCCGTGAAGGGCTGGGTGAGCGCGTCGACGGTGGACTCGGTGGGGCCGTAGAGGTTGTGGGCGGTGGTCGCGGGGGCCTCGCGCAGGCGGGTCCACAGGCTCTGGCCGACGGCCTCGCCGCCGAGCAGCACCACACGGGGGGCGGGCGCGTCCAGCAGGCCTTCGTCGAGGAGCTGTTCGGCGTAGGAGGGGGTGACCTCGATGACGTCGACGGACTCCGTCCGCAGGTGGCGGACCAGGGCGGCGGCGTCGCGGCGGACCTCGTCGCCGATGAGGTGCAGTTCGTGGCCGGCGATCAGCCAGAGCAGGCCGTCCCACGAGGCGTCGAAGCAGAGCGAGGCGGTGAGCGCGACGCGGCTGCGGCCGTGCTCGCCTTCGGTGGCGCCGATCGGGCCGGTCGCGGATCGGTGCGAGGCGAGCAGCGCGGCGATCGAGCCGTGGCTGACCACGACGCCCTTGGGGCGGCCGGTGGAGCCGGAGGTGTAGATCACGTAGGCGGCGTCGGGGGCGGACGCCCGGGGCGGCGGGTTGTCGGCGGCGGGGCGGTCGTTCCCGGCCGCCGGGGCCGCGGCCAGGACGGGCAGGCCGGTGAGGAGTTCGGGCAGGGGCCAGCCGTCGCCGGTCACGGCCAGGGCGGGCGCGGCATCGGCCAGCATGGCGGCGGTACGGTCGGCGGGGTGTCCCGCGTCCAGCGGGAGCGAGGCGGCGCCCGCCTTGAGCACGGCGAGCAGGGCGATCACGGTCTCCGCGGAGCGCGGCAGGGCCAGGGCGACCAGTGTCTCCGGGCCGGCGCCCGCGGCCGTCAGGCGGTGGGCGAGGTCGTTGGCGCGTGCGTTGAGCTCGGCGAAGCTGAGCCGGGTGTCCCCGGCGACCAGCGCGATCGCGTCGGGGGTGCGGGCCGCCCGGGCCTCGAAGGCGGTGGACAGCAGCGGCACGGCCGGCGGCAAAGCCTCACCTTCGCCGAGGAGTTCGGCGCGTTCACCGGCGCCGAGCAGGTCGCCGCGGCCGATGGGCCGGTCGGGGCGGGCGGCGACCGCCGTCAGCAGCCGGCCGAAGCGGGCGGCGACGGCCTCGACGGTCTCACGGTCGAACAGGTCGGTGGCGAAGTCGATCGCGCACTCCAGCCCGGCGGGCGCGCCGTCGGCGTCGAAGGACTCGCCCATGGCGATGGAGAGGTCGAATTTGGCCACGCACCCGCCGACCGGTTCGACGGCGGCCGGCAGGCCTGCCAGGTCGAGCGGGGCCTCGCCGGGGCCGCCGGCCCGGCCCGCGCCCTGGAGCAGCAGCATGACCTGGAAGAGCGGGTGGCGGGCCAGGGAGCGGGCCGGGTTGAGTTCCTCGACCAGCCGCTCGAAGGGCACGTCCTGGTGGGCGTGGGCGTCGAGCTGGGTCTCCCGGACCCGGTGGAGCAGCTCCGTGAAGGTCGGGTCGCCGGAGGTGTCGGTGCGCAGGACGAGGGTGTTGACGAAGAAGCCGACGAGATCGTCCAGGGCCTCGTCCGAGCGACCGGCGACCACCGAGCCGATCGGCACGTCGGTGCCGGCCCCGAGCCGGGTGAGCAGCGCCGCCAGCGCGGCCTGCAGGGTCATGAACATCGTGACGCGGTGCTCGCGGGCCAGCCCGGCCAGGGCGCGGTGCAGTTCGCCGCCGAACGCAACGACGACGCGGTCGCCCCGGTGGCTGCTGTCCGCCCGCCGGGCGCGGTCCACGGGGAGGGACAGCTCCTCGGGGATTCCCGCCAGGGCTTCGCGCCAGTGGGCGAGTTGGCGGGACGCCAGGCTGTCGGGGTCGGCCTCGTCGCCGAGCAGCTCGCGCTGCCAGAGCGCGTAGTCGGCGTACTGGACCGGCAGCGGCTGCCAGTCGGGCGCCGCGCCGTCCAGGCGGGCGGCGTAGGCGGCGGAGAGGTCGCGAAGCAGCGGCTCCATCGACCAGCCGTCGCCCGCTATGTGGTGCAGGACGAGCACGAGGAGGTGCTCGTCGGTGGCGAGCGGGAGCAGGTGGGCCCGGAGGGGGAGTTCGCGGGCGAGGTCGAAGGGGACGGCCGCGCACTCGGCCAGGGCGGCCGCCGGGTCGGCGGGCCGGGCGGGGCGGCGGTCGAAGGGGATCCGGGCCTCGGCGGGCGGGACGATCCGCTGTGAGGGCTCGCCGTCCTGCTCGGTGATGAGCGTGCGCAGGATCTCGTGCCGGGCGACCAGGTCGCCGAGGGCGAGTTCGAGCGCGGCCGGGTCGAGCGGGCCGTTCAGGCGCAGGGCGAGCGGCAGGTTGTAGAGGGCGCTGGGGCCCTCCATCCCGTCGATCAGCCACAGCCGCTGCTGGGCGAAGGAGAGCGGCAGGCCTTCCGGTCGCTCGCCGGCCGTCAGGGCGAGCCGCGCGCCGGCGCCGTCGAGCCGCTGGGCGAGGCCGGCCACCGTCGGCGCCTCGAAGACGTCCCGGACGCCGATCTCGGCGGCGAACACGGTGCGGACCCGGCTGACGAGCTGCATGGCGAGGAGGGAGTGCCCGCCGAGGGCGAAGAAGTCGTCGTCGATCGAGACCTGTCCGGTCGCGCCGAGGACTTCGCCGAACAGGCCGCACAGGAGTTCCTCGCGTGCCGTGCGGGCGGGGCGGCCGCCGGCGAAGAGCTGGAAGTCGGGGGCGGGGAGGGCGCGCCGGTCGACCTTGCCGCTGCCGGTCAGCGGCAGCGCGTCGAGGGTGACGACGGCGGCGGGGACCATGTGGGCGGGCAGCGACTGTGCCACGAACCGCCGCAGTTCGAGGGAGAGTTCGGGGCTGGGGGCGGCGACCGCGCAGTGGGCGGCCAGGCGGCGGTCGCCGTCGGCGCTCTCGTGCGGGGTGACCACCGCCTGGCGGACGGCCGGGTGCAGGGCCAGCGCCTGTTCGATCTCGCCGGGTTCGATGCGGAAGCCGCGGATCTTGACCTGGTGGTCGGTGCGGCCCAGGTAGTCGATCCGGCCCTCGCGGCTGCGGCGGACCAGGTCGCCGGTGCGGTACATCCGCTCCCCCGGCGTGAACGGGTCGGCGACGAAGCGTTCCGCGGTGAGGGCGGGCCGGCCCAGGTAGCCGCGGGCCAGGGCGTCCCCGGACAGGTACAGCTCGCCGGGGACGCCGGCGGGGACGGGGTTCAGGTGGGCGTCGAGGACGTGGGCGCGGGTGCCGAGGACGGGGTGGCCCATGGTGGGGCGCTCCGAGTCGGCGTACGCCTGGAGGAGGGTGTCGACGGTGCACTCGGTGGGCCCGTAGAGGTTGTGGCCGGTGGTCGCCGGAGCCTCGCGCAGGCGGGTCCACAGGGCCTGCCCGATCGGTTCGCCGCCGAGCAGCACCACGCGCGGGGCGGGGGCGTCCAGGAGGCCTTCGGCGATGAGCTGTTCGGCGTAGGTGGGGGTGAACTGGACGGCGTCGACTCCGGCGGTGCGCAGGTGCCGGACCAGGGCGGCGGGGTCGCGGCGCAGGTCGTCGCCGATCAGGTGCAGCTCGTGGCCGGCGACCATCCACAGGAGGCCGTTCCAGGAGGCGTCGAAGCAGAGCGAGGCGGTCAGCGCGGCGCGCATCCGGCCGTGGGCCCGCTCGGGCCCGGCGAAGGTCTCGGCCCGGTGGGCGGCCAGCAGGCCGGCGATGGACCGGTGGCTCACCACCACACCCTTGGGGCGGCCGGTGGAGCCGGAGGTGTAGATGACGTAGGCGGCGTCTGCCGCGGTGGCGCGGACGGGCGGCGCCGCGGCGGGCCGGTCGGCCCAGTGCTGTTCGCCGGCGTCCAGGACGGTCGCTCCGGCGAGCCCGTCCAGCGCCTCGGGCAGCGGCCATCCCGGGTCGGTGAGGACGGCCGCGGGGCGGGCGTCGGCCAGCATGTGGGCGGTGCGCTCCAGCGGGTACTCGGCGTCCAGCGGGAGGAAGGCGGCACCGGCCTTGAGTACGGCGAGCTGGGCGACGACCGTCTCGGCCGAGCGGGGCAGGGCCAGCGCGACCACGTCCTCGGGGCCGATGCCGGCGGCGGTCAGGCCGTGGGCGAGGCGGTTCGCGCGTGCGTCCAGCTCGGCGTACGTCAGCCGGGTCTCCCCGAAGACCAGGGCCGTCAGCTCGGGTGTGGCCGCCACCTGTGCGGCGAAGGCGTCCGGAACCAGGGGCAGTTCGGCGGGCAGCGGCCGGTGGCCGCCGAGGAGTACGGCGCGCTCGCCGTCGGCGAGCAGGTCGGCGCGGCCGATCCGCCGCTCGGGCCGGGCCGTCATCTCCGTCAGCAGCCGGCCGAAGCGGGCGGCGACGGCCTCGACGGTCTCCCGGTCGAACAGGTCGGTGGCGTAGTCGATCGCGCAGTCCAGTCCGGCGGGCTCGCCGTCCGGTCCGAAGAACTCCTCCAGCGTCACGTTGAGGTCGAACTTGGCGACTCCGGTGTCCGCCGGCAGCGCCTCGGCGCGCAGCGCGGACAGCTCCGGCTCGCCACCGGTGCCGGACTGCAGCACCAACGCCACCTGGAAGAGCGGGTGGCGGGCCAGGGAGCGGGCCGGGTTGAGTTCCTCGACCAGCCGCTCGAAGGGCACGTCCTGGTGGGCGTAGGCGCCCAGTCCGGTCTCCCGGACGCGGCCGAGGAGTTCGGCGAAGGTCGGGTCTCCGGAGGTGTCGGTGCGCAGGACGAGGGTGTTGACGAAGAAGCCGACGAGATCGTCCAGGGCCTCGTCCGAGCGGCCCGCGACCACCGAGCCGATCGGCACGTCGGTACCGGCTCCGAGCCGGGTGAGCAGCGCCGCCAGCGCGGCCTGGAAGGTCATGAACATCGTGACGCGGTGCTCGCGGGCCAGCCCGGCGAGCGCGCGGTGCAGTTCGGCGTCGATGGGCAGGGCGACCCGGTCGCCCCGGTGGTCGGCGCGGACTCCGCGCGGCCGATCGACGGGGAGGGTGAGCTCCTCCGGGAGATCGGCGAGCGTGTCGCGCCAGTAGGCGAGCTGGCGCGAGACCAGGCTGTCGGGGTCGGCCTCGTCGCCGAGCAGTTCGCGCTGCCAGAGCGCGTAGTCGGCGTACTGGACCGGCAGCGGCCGCCAGTCGGGCGCCGAGCCGTCCAGGCGGGCGGCGTACGCGTCCGCCAGGTCTCGCAGCAGCGGGCCCATCGACCAGCCGTCGCCGACGATGTGGTGGAGGGCGACGACGAGGACGTGCTCCTCGGCGCCGACCCGCAGGAGGGTGACGCGTACGGGCGGTTCGGCGGCCAGGTCGAAGGGGCGGCGGGCGGCCCGGTCCACTTCCGCGTCCACCGACTCCGGTGCGCAGTCGCGCAGTTCGACGGGAAGGTCCGCGCCGGCCGCAGGGAGGACCAGCTGGTGCGGCTCGCCGTCGTGCTCGGCGATCAGCGTGCGCAGGATCTCGTGGCGGGCGACGAGGTCGCCGAGGGCGAGTTCCAGGGCGGCCGCGTCGAGAGGACCGGTGAGGCGCAGGGCGAGAGGCATGTTGTAGAGCGCGCTGGGGCCCTCCATCCGGTCGATCAGCCAGAGCCGCTGCTGGGCGGATGAGAGCGGCAGGCGTTCGGGGCGTTCACGGACGGTCAGCGCGAGGCGGGCCGCGGCACCGTCCAGCCGCTGGGCCAGGCCCGCCACCGTCGGCGTCTCGAAGACGTCCCGGATGCCGAGTTCGGCGCCGAGCACCGCGCGGACCCGGCTGAGCAGCCGGGTGGCGAGCAGGGAGTGCCCACCGAGGGCGAAGAAGTCGTCGTCGACCGAGACCGGTCCCGTGAGGCCGAGGATCTCGCCGAACAGGCCGCAGAGGATCTCCTCGCGCGCCGTACGGGCGGCCCGGCCGCCGGTGGCCGCAGCGAAGTCGGGCGCGGGCAGCGCGGACCGGTCGAGCTTGCCGTTGACGTTGAGCGGCAGTGCGTCGAGCGTGGTGAAGGCTGCCGGGACCATGTAGTCGGGCAGCGCGGCGGCCGCGTGGGCGCGCAGCGCGGCCGCATCGAGCGGGGTGCGCGCCACGAGGTAGGCGACCAGTCGGGTGCCGGCCGGGCCGTCCGTGCCGTCCTGGTGGGGCAGGACCGCGGCCTGGAGGACGTCGGGGTGGGCGGCCAGGACGGTTTCGATCTCGCCGGGTTCGATGCGGAAGCCGCGGACCTTGACCTGGTGGTCGGTGCGGCCCAGGTACTCGACGCGGCCGTCGGGGCGGCGGCGGGCGAGGTCGCCGGTGCGGTACATCCGCTCCCCCGGCGCGAACGGGTCGGCGACGAACCGCTCGGCGGTCAGCGCGGGCCGGCCCAGATAGCCGCGGGCGAGGCCCGCGCCGCTGAGGTACAGCTCGCCGGGGACGCCGGGCGGGACGGGCCGCAGGCCGGTGTCCAGGACGTGCGCGCGGACGTTGGGCAGCGGGCGGCCGATGAGCGGGCGCGGGTCGCCGGAGAGCCGGTGGTACAGCGCGTCGACGGTGCACTCGGTGGGGCCGTACATGTTGAGCACGACGGTGTCCGCGGCGGCGGTGAGGGCGGCCGAGAGGGTCTGGCCGAGGGCCTCGCCGCCGACCATCAGGAGGGCCGGCGGGCAGCGGTCGAACAGACCCTCCTCGACCAGCCGCTCGGCCTGGCCCGGGGTGACGTCGAGGACGTCGGCGCCGGTGTGTTCGGCGTGGCGGACGATCGCGGCGGCGTCGCGGCGCACGTCGTCGTCGAGGAGGTGGAGTTCGTGGCCGGCCACCATCCACAGCAGCGCCTCCATGGCGGTGTCGAAGGAGAGCGAGGCGGCCTGGGCGAACCTGAACCTGCGCCCCGGGTGGGCCCGTCGGGCGGCGGCGACGGTCTCGTCGCGGTGGAAGGCGAACAGGTTGGCGAGGCCGCCGTGGCGGACCACGACGCCCTTGGGGCGGCCCGTGGAGCCCGAGGTGTAGATGACGTAGGCGGCGTTGGCGGCGGTGACGCGGACGGGCGGGGCACCGGCGGGCCGCTCGGCCCGCCCCTGTTCGTCGACGTCCAGGACGGTGGCACCGGCGAGCCCGTCGAGGACCTCGGGCAGCGGCCATCCGGTGGTGGTGAGGACGGCCGCGGGGCGGGCGTCGGCCAGCATGTGGGCGATCCGCTCGCGCGGGTGGTCGGCGTCCAGCGGGAGGAAGGCCGCACCGGCCTTGAGTACGGCGAGGACGGCGACCAGGGACTCGGCGGAGCGGGGCAGGGCGAGCGCGACCACGTCCTCGGCGCCCGCCCCGGAGGCGGTCAGGCCGTGGGCGAGGCGGTCGGCACGGGCGTCCAGCTCGGCGTACGTCAGCCGGGTCTCCCCGAAGACGAGCGCGGTGGCGTCGGGGGTCGCGGCGGCCTGGGCGGCGAAGGCCTCCGGGAGGAGGACGTCCGCCGCACCCGGCCGGGCGGTGTCGTGCCATGCGGCCAGCGCTGTCCGGCCCGCCTCGCCCAGTACGTCGAGTTCGGCGACCGGCCGGTCGGGGTCTGCGGCGGCCTGGGCCAGCAGGCGCAGCAGCGCGTCGGCGAGGCGCTGCGCGGTGGCCCGGTCGAACAGGTCGGTGGCGAACTCCAGGCCGCCCTCGATGCCGGCGGGGGCGCCGCCCGGGTGGTGGCGCTCGGAGAGGTTGAGGGTGAGGTCGAAGGCAGTGGTGGGCAGCCCGAGCGGCTCGTAGGCGGTGCGGGTGCCGGGGAACTCGGGGCCGCCGCCGGCGGTGTTGTCGAAGGCGATCATCACCTGGAAGAGCGGGTGCCGGGCGAGGGTGCGGACCGGGTTGAGCTCCTCGACGAGCCGCTCGAAGGGCACGTCCTGGTGGGCGTAGGCGGCCAGGTCGGCTTCCCGTACGCGGGTCAGCAGTTCGGCGAAGGTGGGCCGGCCGGTGAGGTCGGTGCGCAGGACGAGGGTGTTGGCGAAGAAGCCGACCAGTTCGTCGAGGGCCGGGTCGAGGCGGCCGGCCAGCGGGGTGCCGATCGGCAGGTCCTCGCCGGCGCCGAAGCGGTGCAGCAAGGTGGCGTAGGCGGCCTGGAGCACCATGAACAGGGTGGCCCCGTGCCCGGCGGCCAGCTCGGCGAGCCGTGCGTGCAGGTCCGCGTCCAGCTCCAGCGGCACGACGTCGCCGCGGTGGCTCGGGGCGGCCGGGCGGGGGCGGTCCAGCGGCAGCGGCAGTTCGTCCGGCAGGCCGGCGAGCGCCTGCCTCCAGTGGTCGAGCTGGCGGGAGAGCTGGGACTGCGGGTCGGTGTCGGCGCCGAGCAGCCGGTACTGCCAGAGCGTGTAGTCGGCGTACTGGACGGGCAGCGGCTCCCACATCGGTGCCTCGCCGCCGAGCCGGGCGGTGTAGGCGTCGGCGAGGTCTTGGAAGAGCGGCCGCAAGGACCATCCGTCGCTGGCGATGTGGTGCATCACGAGGAGCAGGACGTGCTCGTCGGGGGCCTCGGGGCGCAGGTAGGCGTGCAGCGGGACGTCGCGGGCGAGGTCGAAGGTGTGGCCGGTCAGCTCCTGCACCGGGCGGTCGGTGACGGTGAGCAGCGGGGCCGGGGGCGCGGGCAGGATCCGCTGGTGGGGGACGCCGTCCTGGGCGCCGAAGACCGTACGGAGGCTCTCGTGGCGGGCGACGACGTCGCCGAGGGCGCCTTCGAGTGCTGCCGCGTCGAGCGGACCGGTGAGGCGGAGCGCGAGGGTGACGTTGTAGGTGGCGGCGGGGCCTTCGGCCTGGCCGAGGAACCACAGCCGGCGCTGGGCGAAGGAGACGGGCAGGTGATCGGGCCGGGGTTCGGGCCGCAGCGCGGGGCGGGCCGGGTCGGTGGCGAGCCGGTCGGCGAGGGCGGCGACGGTCGGGGCCTGGAAGAGGTCGCCGATGGCCAGTTCGGCGCCCAGTTCGGTGCGCGCCCGGCCGACCAGGCGGGTCGCCAGCAGCGAGTGGCCGCCGAGTTCGAAGAAGTCGTCGTCGATGGTGATGTCGTCGATGCCGAGGATCTCGCCGAAGAGGGTGCACAGGGCGCGTTCGCGTTCGTCGCGCGGGGGTCGGCCGGTGGTGTCGGCGGCCAGTGCGGGGGCGGGCAGGGCGCGCCGGTCGACCTTGCCGTTGGCGTTGAGCGGCAGGGCGGGCAGGACGACGACGGCTGACGGGACCATGTAGGCGGGGAGGGTGGCGGCGGCGAACTGCCTCAGTTCGGCGTCGAGTCCGGGGTTCCCGTCGAGGGCGGGGCCGCGCACCGAGCAGTAGCCGACGAGCCGGGTGTCGCCGGGGCGGTCCTCCCGGGGGACCACGATGACCTGGCGGACGGCGGGGTGGCGGGAGAGCACGGCCTCGATCTCGCCCGGCTCGATGCGGAAGCCGCGCAGCTTGACCTGGCCGTCGATCCTGCCGAGGAACTCGATGGCGCCGTCGGCCCGGCGGCGTACCAGGTCTCCGGTGCGGTACATGCGCTCGCCCGGCGCGTACGGGTCGGCGACGAAGCGCTCGGCGGTCAGAGCGGGCCGGCGCCAGTAGCCGCGGGCCAGGCCGGCGCCGGCGACGTACAGCTCGCCGGGGACGCCGGGCGGTACGGGCTGCAGCCGGGTGTCGAGGACGTGGGCGCGCATGTTGTCGAGCGGGGCGCCGATCGGCGGCCGGGGGCCGCTCAGGTCGGCGGGGGCGAGGGGGTGGTGCGTGGCGAAGGTGGTGGCTTCGGTCGGCCCGTAGACGTGGGCGAGCAGCAGGTCGGGGCAGTGGTCGAGGACACGCCGCATGAGGGTGCCGGAGGCGGCCTCGCCGCCGGTGCAGACGGTGCGCAGGGTGCGGAAGGTCTCCGGGGCCTGCTCGGCGACCAGGTCGAAGAGGGCCTTCGTGAGGAAGACGGCGGTGACCTCGTGCCGGGTCGCGACGGCGTGCAGGGCGGCGGCGTCCAGGTTGCCGGGCGGGGCGACGACCACCGTGCCGCCGGCCAGCAGCGGTGTCCACAGTTCGTAGGTGGCGGCGTCGAAGGCGTGCGGGGAGTGCAGCAGGACCCGCCGGTGCCTGCCGTCCTGCCAGCGGCGGTCGGCGGCGAGGCCGACGATGTCGCGGTGGCGGACGGCGACGCCCTTGGGGGTGCCGGTGGAGCCCGAGGTGAACATCACGTAGGCGAGCCGGTCGGGGTGGACGGGGACGCCGGGGGCGTGCTCCGGGGCGTCCTCCTCGTCGCCGGGGCGCACCACGACGGCGTCGTGTGCGAAGCCCGGGTCGGTGCGGTCGGTGAGCAGGACTGGGGCGCCGGTGTCGGCGAGGAGTGCGGCCATCCGCTCCGGGGGCAGGCTCGCGTGCAGGGGTACGTAGGCGCCGCCGGCCTTGAGGACGGCCAGGGTGGCGACGACCAGGTCGACCGAGCGTTCCATCAGCAGGGCGACCGGGGACTCGGGGCCGACGCCGCAGGCGGCGAGGTGGTGTGCCAGCCGGTTGGCGCGGGCGTCGAGCTCGGCGTAGGAGACGTCGGCGCCGTCGTGGGCGAGCGCGACCGCGTCCGGGGTGCGGGCGGCCTGGGCCTGGAACAGTTCGGGCAGCGAGCCGGTGGGGACGGGCGCGGCGGTGGCGTTCCACTCGTCGCGCAGGCGGCCGCGCTCCTCGGGGGTGAGGATGTCGAGGGCGCCGATCGGCGCGTCGGGGTCGGCGGCCGCGGCGGCCAGCAGCCGGCCCAGGCGCTCGAACAGGGTGGTGACGGTGGCGCGGTCGTAGAGGTCGGCGGCGTATTCGACGGATCCGGTGAGTCCGGCGGGGGCGCGTTCGGGGCTGTGGCGCTCGGTGATGCCGATGTTGAGGTCGAACTTGGCGACACGCAGGCCGAGTTCCTCGGGCTGCGCCTGCAGTCCGGGCAGGCCGAGTTCGCCCTCCTCGTGGTTCTGAAGCACGAGGAGGGTCTGGAAGAGGGGGTGGCGGCCGAGGGAGCGGGCCGGGTTGACCTCCTCGACCAGCCGCTCGAAGGGCACGTCCTGGTGGGCGAAGGCGTCGAGCTGGGCTTCCCGGGCCCGGCCGAGGAGTTCGGTGAAGGACGGGTCCCCGGAGGTGTCGGTGCGCAGGACGAGGGTGTTGACGAAGAAGCCGACCAGGTCGCTCAGCGCCTCGTCGGAACGGCCGGCGACGCCGGTGCCGAGGGGGATGTCGGTGCCCGCGCCGAGCCGGGTGAACAGTGCGGCGAGACCGGCCTGGAGGACGGAGAACAGGGTGGCGCGGTGCCGGCGGGCCAGGCCCGCCAGGGCGGCGTGCAGTTCGGGGCCGTAGCCGAACGGGACGGCGTCGGCGGCCCCGGTCGGGGCGGGCGGCCGGGGGCGGTCCGTGGGCAGCTCCAGCTCCTCGGGCAGGCCGGCCAAGGCCTCGCGCCAGTAGTCGAGTTGCCGGCTCAGCACGCTGCCGGGGTCGCTCTCGTCGCCGAGCAGTTCGCGCTGCCAGAGCGTGTAGTCGGCGTACTGAACCGGCAGCGGCTCCCAGTCGGGGGTGCGGCCGGCGCGGCGGGCGGCGTAGGCGGTGGCGAGGTCGCGCAGGAGCGGGCCGAGCGACCAGCCGTCGCCGGCGATGTGGTGCAGCACGACGAGCAGCACGTGCTCGGCGGGGGACGCGGTGGCGGACCGGCCGGTGGCGGGCCGACCGGGCCTGAGCTGGGTGGGGGTGAGCTCGGCGGGCCTGAGCTCGGCGGGGGTGAGCGAGAAGACCGTGACCCGGATGGGCAGTTCGGCACTCAGGTCGAAGGTGCGGGCGGCGGCCCGGTCCCGCAGGGCGGGGTACTCGCCGGGGGCGCAGTCCACCGTCTCGAAGGCGATCTCCGCCTCCGCGGACGGCAGGATCCGCTGCACCGGGACTCCCCCGGCCACCGGGAACACCGTGCGCAGGGCCTCGTGCCGGGCGACCACGTCCGCCGTCGCGGCGCGCAGGGCGTCGGTGTCGAGCGTGCCGCGCAGGCGGACCGCGAACGGCAGGTTGTAGAGCGCGGTCGGCCCTTCGATCTGGTCGATCAGCCAGAGACGCTGTTGTGCGTACGAAACCGGGATCACGGTGCTTCCTCTGCTCACGTCACGGCGTGGATGGTCAGGCGGGGACTGCGGTCGTCGGGCGCACCGTGGGACGGCAGTCGGAGAGGTCGACGGGGCGGCCCATCGCGACGGCGATCTTCCGGTCGCCGCCGAAGGGGTCGCGGCCGTGTGCGCAGAGCACGTTGTCGACCAGCATCACGTCGCCGACCTGCCAGGCCTCGCGGACGGTGGCGGCGTCGTAGGCGGCGTTGAGGGCGTCCGCGTCCTCCCTGGACAGCGGTTCGCCGTCGCCGAAACCGGTGTTGAACGGCAGGCCTTCGGGTCCGAACTCCTCGACCATGGCCTCGCGGATGTCCGGGTCGAGGGACCACTCGTTCCAGAAGGCCAGGTGGTTGAACCAGACCTCCTGGCCGGTCTGCGGGTGGTGGATCGTGGCCGAACGCACCTGGCTGGTCCGCAGGTTGCCGTCCGGCTGCCACTCCCAGGCGATGCCGTTCTCCCGGCAGTACCGCTCGACGTCGGCGCGGTCCTCGGTGCCGAAGGCGGTGCGCCAGCCGAGCGAGATGTAGTCCGAGTAGTTGCGGGTGAGGGTCCAGCCGGAGG
Organism: Streptomyces virginiae; assembly: GCF_040638905.1. GTDB lineage: Bacteria > Actinomycetota > Actinomycetes > Streptomycetales > Streptomycetaceae > Streptomyces > Streptomyces virginiae_B. The sequence continues at coordinate 602,711 of NZ_JBEZYV010000001.1, forward strand.
ACCGGCCCCGCTCGGCCAGGTGGGCGGGGAGAGCGGCGAGGACCTTGCGGACGTCGGCGGTGGGGGTGGCGCCGCCCGCCGCGGGGGCTGTCAGGCAGGCGAACAGCAGCCGGCCGGGGAAGGTCAGGGTGTAGCTGTTCTCGTTGTGCATCCGGATCGACTGCGCGGGCGGCAGGTCGGTGGACGAGAAAACGCCGTCGCCGAAGTCGCTGCGCGGGGTGGCCTTCTCCCGGTACGGAGTGGGCTCGGGGAGGAGCACGTCGCGGACGGCGGCGACGTCGGCGGCCTGGGCCACCGGCAGTCCGCGCAGGAAGATCGTGCCGTGCTCGTGCAGGGCGGCGGTCAGCGCGGTCTCGTTCTCGCGCAGCCAGGCGCACGCCTCGGCGAGGTCGGTGGTGGCCGGCACGCGGGTGAGGGCGGGGCGGCCGGGGTTCAGCTCCCAGTTCGGCATGGCGTCACTCACCGCTGGTCGAGGGTGGCGAGCAGGCTCGCGGGGCGGATGTCGGTCCAGTTGGTCTCGATCCAGTCGAGGCACTCCTGGCGGGGGGCCTCGCCGTGGACGGTGGTCCAGCCGGCCGGCACGTCGATCCAGACCGGCCAGAGCGAGTGCTGGTTCTCGTCGTTGACCAGGACCAGGTAGCCGGAGTTGTCGTCCTCGAACGGGTTGCTCATGGTGGTCTCCGTAGCGTGAGAGGTGCTCTGGGGTGCGATTCGAAGGTATGGGCGCCGTACCGGCCCGAGCGGCACAAGCTCCGGCAGGTGAGCGGCAGTTGCGGCACTGCCGGATCCCGGCTCAGCGGGGGGTCAGGCGGACCGGGAAGTGGTCGAGGCCGAAGTTGATGATCGAGCGGTTGTAGGTGACGGGCCCGGTCGGCTCGATGGCGGCGGCCTTCTCCAGCGCGGCCGAATAGAGGGCGCCCAGCTCGGCCTTGGCCAGCGGGGCGCCGATGCAGTAGTGGGCGCCGAGGCCCAGCGCGAGGTGCTTGTTGGGCGAGCGGTCGAGCAGGATCTCCTCGGGCCGCTCGAAGGCCTCCGGGTCCCGGTCGGCGGACCACACCCACACCGCGACCCGGTCGCCGCGGCGGATCTGCCGTCCGCCGAGCTCGATGTCCCGGGTGGCGGTGCGCAGCGTGTGCAGCCCCACGGAGGTCCAGCGCAGGAGTTCATCCACGGCGGAGTCCATGGACACCTCGCCCTGTTGGAGCTTGCGCCACAGGTCGGGGCGCTGGACCAGCGTGTGCAGGCCCATGGCGGCCGTGTGGCGGACCGTCTGGACGCCGCCCACCACGATGTTGTCCAGGTTGAGCACGACGTCCTCGATCGGCAGCAGCCGGCCGCCGACCTTGTAGGTGGCCATCATGGAGATCAGGTCGTCGCGCGGGTCGGCGCGGCGCAGCATCACCTGGTGCATCAGGTAGGGGATCAACCTCTGGTGTCCGGCGCGGCGTTCCTCCGGGGTGCGGCCGAGGAAGGCCACGTCGCAGACCCTGACCACCATGTCGCGGTCCTTCTCGGGCACGTCCAGCAGATCGCACATGACCGCGAGCGGGAGGGCCGAGACCACGTCGACGAGGTCCACGTCGCCCTGCTCGACGGCCCGGTCGAAGAGCTCGCCGGCCCGTTCGGCGATCGATCGGGCGGCGCCGCGCACCCCGCCCTTGGAGAAGAACGGGTTGGCGGGGGCGCGCAGTTCGCGGTGGCGGGGCGGGTCGGTGAGGGCCATCATCCGGCCCGAGCCGACCGGCACGTTGCCCTCCCCCGCGCCGAGCAGCGAGCCGGACTCCGAGCTGAACACGGCCGCGTTGCGCAGTACGTCCGCCGATTCCCGGTAGGTCAGCACCGACCACACCGGACCGTCGTCGACGGTCTCGGTGCGGTGTACGGGCGCCTCGCGGCGCAGCTCGGCGATCAGGGCGGGAGTGCCGGGCCGGGCCCACAGGTCGGGGTCGGTGAGGTCCCCGGTGCCGGTGGTGACGGTGGCGGTACCGGCGGTGGCGGTGGCGGTGGTCAGCATCACTGCTCCCTGGAGGCGGGGCGGGGCGCGGCGGGCACCGGGCGGTCCGCCGGGAGAGAGGTCGGGCCAGAGGTCGGGCCAGAGGTGGGGCGAGAGCTCGGGTGACAGCTCGGGTGAGAAGTCGGGCCGGAGGCCAGGAGGGACGTCAGGAGGTCGGCCGGTCCGGGCCGGTCGACGGTGGCGAGCAGGTGCCCGCCGGGGACGACGCGGTGGTCGAAGGCGCCGCGGGTGTGGGCGGCCCAGCCGGTGAGACCGGTGGTGGCGAGCATCGGGTCGTCGGCGCCGGCCAGTGCGTGGATCGCGGAGCCGATCGGCGCGTGCGGCCGGTGGCGGTAGGTGGCGCTGACGGCGAGGTCGGCGCGAATGGCGCCGAGGGCGAGCTCGACCAGGTCCGGGTGGGCCCGGACCGACTCCTCCAGCCCGGTGAGCGTGAGGAGTTCGGTCGCGTCCAGGTCCCGTGTCTCGCGCTCGCTCCACTCGGCGGGGCTCGGCGCGCCCACGGCCACCACCAGCTCGGGACGGCGGTCGGCGGGCAGCGCGCGGGCGACCTCGTAGGCGAGCAGCGCGCCGAAGCTCTGCCCGTAGAAGGCGAACCGGCCGCCGTCGCCGCCGGTCAGGTGCGGGGCCATCGCCTCCGTGACAGCGGCCGCCAGGCTGTCGAAGTCGGGCGGCATGGGGTGCCGGCTGCGGCCGCCCCGGGCCGGCGGGCGCAGCGCCCAGACCTCGGCCACGGGGGCCAGGGCTCGGGCGAGCGGCGTGTAGGCGGTGGCGTCACCGCCGGCGTGCGGGAAGCAGAACAGCCTTACCGGGCGGTGGGTTTGGGGTGCGGGGACGAACAGCCAGTCCCCTTCGACCCGGGGGCGCGCGGTCCGCGCGGCGGGAGTGGTGGCGGTGGTCATCGGACGGCCTCGCGGCGGGCGGTGAGGGCGGGGCGGGCGGCGGCCGGGCCGGCCGCGGCGGCGCGCCGGACCGCGGCGGTGAAGCCGGCCAGGTCGGCCGCGTCCAGCAGGTCGCGGAGCTGGAGCTCGACGTTGAGCTTGCGGCGCAGCAGGTGGACGACGCGCAGGGCGGCGAGCGAGTGGCCGCCGAGGGAGAGGAAGTCGTCGCTCTGCTCGACGTCCGGCACGCCGAGCACGGTGCGCCACACCTCGGCGACCTGCTCGTCGACCCCGCCCCGCACGGTCATCGGTTCGGCCGCGGCCGGCGCCGCCGCCGGGGCGGGCAGCGAGGCGTGGTCGACCTTGCCGTTCGGGGTGAGCGGCAGGGCGTCCAGGACGGTCACGGTGGACGGCACCAGGTGGGCGGGCAGGGTACGGCGCAGCTCGGACAGCAGGTCGGCGGGGCGGACGGCCGCTCCGGTGACGTAGCCGGCCAGCCGGTGGTCCCCGGGCGCGGCCTCGTGCAGGGTGACCGCGGCAGCGGTGACACCGGCGAGGGCGCCCAGCGCGTGCTCGACCTCGCCGAGCTCGATCCGGAAGCCGCGCAGTTTGATCTGGCGGTCCACCCGGCCGACGTACTCCAGCAGGCCGTCGGCGGAGCGGCGCACCTGGTCGCCGGTGCGGTACATGCGGGCGCCCGGCTCCGGCGCGAACGGGTCGGCGAGGAACCGGCCCGCGGTCAGGCCGGGGTGGCCCGGGTAGCCGTGCGCGAGGCCGGACCCGGCCAGGTACAGCTCGCCGACCGCGCCGGACGCCGTCACGGGGGCGAGGCGGGCGTCCAGCAGGTAGGCGCGTACGCCGGGCAGCGGTTCGCCCAGGTGCGGGCCGGGGCCGGTGATCGGGGTGGTGACGGCGTCGACGGTGCACTCGGTGGGCCCGTAGAGGTTGAGGGCGTCGATCCCGGCATCGGCCAGTTCGCTCCAGGTCCGGGTGGGGACCGGCTCGCCGCCCATGAACAGGCGTGGGACGCGGGCGCCGGCCAGCGGCTCGCGGAGCAGCTGCCAGTGCGAGGGGGTCAGGTCGAGGTCGGTGACGCCGTGTTCGGCGAGCAGCCGCACGAGGCGGGCCGGTTCGGCCCGCTGCGTGTCGTCGATCACCACCAGCGTGTCGCCCCGGCAGATCCGGATCCACTGCTGGACGGAGGCGTCGAAGGAGACGCTGGCGTTCCAGGCGACGACGCCGGGCTCCGGGCGGTAGGCGCCGCTGATTTCCAGGGCGGCGGCGAGGTCGGCGACGGCGCCGTGCGGGACCTCCACCCCCTTGGGGCGGCCGGTGGAGCCGGAGGTGTAGATGACGTAGGCGGAGTCGAGCGGGTGCGGGGCGAACTCGGGCGACCGGTCCCCGTCGGCGTGGGCGCCGGGCCGGAGCACCGGTACGCCGGCCGGTACGGGAGGCTCGGCGTCGGCGCTGACGACGGCGGCGAGGCGGGCGTCGGAGGCCATGAAGGCTATCCGCTCGGCGGGGTAGGCCGGGTCGAGGGGAACGTACGCGGCGCCGGCCCGCCAGGCGGCGAGCAGCGCGACCGGCAGGTCGGAGGTCCGGGCGAGGTGAACCCCGACCCGGTTCCCCCGCCGTACTCCTGCCCCCCGCAAAGCGCGCGCCAGCCCGGCGGACCGCCGGTCCAGCTCGGCGAAGTCGAGGCGCCCGTCCACGGCGTGCACGGCGACCCGCCCGGGATGGGCGTCGACGACGCCGCGCAGCCGGGCCAGCAGGTCGGCGGTGACGGTGGAGGGGGAGGCGGAGGTGGTGGACGGCTCGGCAAAGGTGGTCATGCGAGGCACTCCTAGCGTCTCGGTTTGGTATGAACTGGACGAATCAAGCTGTATGGGGGCACGAACTCCGCGCCCGTATCCACAGGCGGGCGGCCTGCTGGTACGTACTCCGCACGGGCGGGCCCGGCCGGACGGCGGCGGGTGGCCACCGCCGCAGCGGTGGCCCGCTGCCACGGGCCCGACCCGGCCGGACGTACCCGGCATTGCGCAGTGCGGGGTGGTACCGACCGACCCCGGCCGGAGCGGGCGGCGCGGCCTGCGGATCCGTCCCCCGGGGGCGGGACCGGTTGCCCGGACCCGCCCCCGGCCGGGATCGGCACCAACCACCCGCAGGCGCGGTGCCCACGGACGCCGGAGCAGCACCCCGCACGGAACCGCCAGGTTCCACCCGAGGGGCGACCCCCCGGTCGGGCCCCACCCGGACCGCCCGGACGGACCCGGCGTCCCCGCATTGACGGGGCGGTACCGCCCCTGCGCCGCCGGCCCCAGGGCCCGGCGCCACCCGCCGCCGGCGGGACGGCCCGCGGTACCGGCTCCACGTCCCCGGGCCCGCCCGAGTCCGTCCCCGCAGTGTCGGCCGGAGGCCCCGGCACGGGCCTCCCGGACGGGTTCCGCAACCCGGTCCCCTCAGGGGTCGGACGCCGCCGCCCGCAGGCGCGATGGCCCGGTGCCCCGCGGTTCCGCACCGGCCGGTTAGCCGGACCGGCCCTGCGGGCCCGGCGGCGTAGGAGCAGTGCCCCCGGCGGTCGGCCCTGCGGGGCCCGGGGCGTTGGCCCCGGGGCGGTCGGCGGCGGGTGCGGAGGGCCCCGGTACGGGCGCCCGCGGCCGGTCGGTGGAGCGGTTCGGGCGGGGGCGCGGCACGGTCAGGTGGCGGAGGCCGCGAGGCGGGCCAAGGCTTCCGCGTAGTGGTCGATGAACCGGTCCGCCGTGGCGTCGTCCACCAGCGTCCGCCGGTGGTCCACCGCCAGCAGCACCCGCTGCGACACCGGGTCCTGGATCAGCGATGCGCCGAAGGCGAAGCTGTTCGGCTCGTGCCGCAGCGTCGGCTCGCAGCCGATCCGGCCGTCCTCGATCCGGGCGGCGCTCAGCCGCCCCAGCGCATGGAACCGCAGGTAGCCGAACTGGCTGTCCAGCGCGGTGTCGGCCATCATGCGGGCCAGCCGGGCGAAGGGCACCCGGCGGTGCGGCATCATGTCCAGCTCCTCCCGGTGCACGTGCCGTACCAGCGCGGCCAGGTCGTCCCCGTCCGGCTCCGCGACCAGCGGCACGGTGTTGAGGAACAGCCCGTACACCTCCGTACCGCCCAGCCGTTCCAGCCGGCCGTTCATCGCCAGCCCGGTGGTGACCCGGCGGCGCCCGGTGATCCGGGCCAGCGCGTACAGGTGGGCGGCGAGCGCGACCGACTTGACCGGCACGCCGAGCGCGTCGGCGACCGTGCGCAGCTGCCCGGGAGCGTCCGGCAGCACCCGCTCCACCGTGCGCGGCAGTTCGTGGACGTCCTCGCTGCCCGGCCACAGCTGACCGGTGGCGCCGTCGAGCCGGCTCCGCCAGTACGCGAGGGAGTCCCGGTCGGCGGCTGCCTCGCGTTCCACGGCGACGAAGTCCCGGAAGGCGGTGCGCGGCGGCGGGACGGACGCGGAGGCCGGGTCGGCGGTGAGTGCGGTGTGCCGTTCGAGGATCTCGGTGAGCAGCGAGGTGAAGCTCCAGCCGTCGAGGATGGCGTGGTGTTCGGAGATGGTGAGCTGGAAGGCGTCGTCCGCCAGCCGCTGGACGGTGATCCGGAACAGCGGCGGTTCGGCGAGGTCGAAGGGCCGGTCCCGGTGGTGTTCGAAGACCGCGCGGACCGTGTCGTCCTGCTCGGCCGGGCCGGCTCCCCGCAGGTCCGCGAACTCGACGGGTGCGGGCAGTGTGCCGTGCACCAGCTGGAGCGGTTCGCCGTATCCGGACAGGTCCAGGCCCGTGCGCAGGACGGCGTGCCGGGCCATGGCCTCCTCGACCGAGCGCCGCAGCGCGCTCTCGTCGAGGTCGCCGGTGATCCGGTAGGAGTTGACGTTGTGGTAGCTGTCGGTGCCGCCGGCGACCTCCATGTGGAAGACCATGGAGAGCTGCATCGAGACCATCGGGTAGGCGTCGGCGATCCCCGGCGGCAGCTCGGCCCGGTCCTCCTCGGCGATCAGCGCGAACGGCCGGTCCGCGGCGGGGTCGGCGGCCACCGGCCGGGCCAGCGGCAGGAGTTCGGCGACGGTCGGTGCGTTGAAGACGTCCCGCAGGGTGACCTGCCAGCCCCTGTCATGCAGGGCCCCGGCGAGCTGGACGGCGCGGATGGAGTCCCCGCCGAGGTGGAAGAAGTCGTCGTGGACGCCGATCCCGCCGACACCGAGCACCTCCCTCCAGGCTCCGGCGAACAGCTCCTCCTCCGGTGTGCGCGGCTCGACGTGCCGGCTGGCCGTGCCGGGCGCGGCCCGGTCGGGGTCGGGCAGCGCTGCCCGGTCGACCTTGCCGTTGACGGTGAGCGGCAGCGCGTCCAGCACGGTGACGCTCGCCGGGATCATGTACTCGGGCAGCGAGCGGCCGAGGAAGGCCCGCAGGTCCGCCGGTTGCGCCCGGCAGCTTCCGGTGACGTACGCGGCGAGCCGGTCGTCGTGCACCGTGACCGCGCAGGCGTCCACCTCGGGGTGTGCGGCGACGGCGTTCTCGATCTCGCCGAGCTCGATCCGGAAGCCGCGCAGCTTCACCTGGAGGTCCGCCCGGCCGACGTACTCCAGGCCGCCGTCGGGCAGCCGTCTGGCGACGTCGCCGGTCCGGTAGAGCCGGGCGCCGGGCGGCCCGTACGGGTCGGCGACGAAGCGGCCGGCGGTGAGGCCGGGGCGGCTCCAGTAGCCGTGCGCGAGGCTGCCGCCGCCGATGTACAGCTCGCCGGGGACACCGGGCGGGCTGGGGCGCAGCCAGTCGTCGAGGACGAGAGCGGTGAGGTGCGGCATCGGTTCGCCGACGAGGCTGCGTTCGAAGCCCGCGCCGCCTTCGGCGACGTCGTGCGTCGTGACGTGCACGGTGGTCTCGGTGATGCCGTAGAGGTTGCAGAGCCGGGCGGACGGCAGCGGGTCGAGGTCGTGCCAGCGCCGGACCACGCCGGGATCGAGCGCCTCCCCGCCGAGCATGATCCAGCGCAGCGCGGGCAGGGCGCGGGGGTGGCGGCGCAGTGCCGGTTCGAGCTGGCGCAGCGCCGAGGGGGTGAGGCAGAGGTGGGTGACCCGTTCCTCGTCGAGGAGGCCGGCGAACTCGTCGGGCGAGCGGCTGGTGAGGTGGGGTACGACGACGAGGCGGGCGCCGTGCAGCAGGGCGCCCCACAGCTCCCAGACCGTCCAGTCGAAGGCGTAGCTGTGGAAGAGCGTCCAGACCGTGTCCGGGCCGAAGCCGAAGTGTTCCCGGCCGGAGTCGAGGAGGCGGCTGACGTGTTCGTGGGCGACGGCGACGCCCTTGGGGCGACCGGTGGAGCCGGAGGTGAAGATGAGGTAGGCGATGTCGCCGGGGCGGCCGGCGGCGGGGGGCCGGACGGCCGGGTGGGCGGCGATCTCGCCTGCGTGGGCGTCGAGGTCGAGGGTCTGCCAGGGGCCGTCGGGTGCGCGGTCGGGCCGGTCGGTGAGGACCAGGGTGACGGCGGTGTCGCCGAAGACCAGGGCCGCCCGGTCGGCCGGGGCGGCCAGGTCGACCGGTACGTAGGCGGCCCCGGTCTTGAGCACGGCCAGGATCGCGACGGGCACGGCGGTGGTGCGTTCCAGCAGCAGCCCGACCCGGTCGCCGGGGCGGACGCCGCGGGTGATGAGGGTGTGGGCCAGCCGGTTGGCGCGGCGGTCGAGTTCGGCGTAGTCGAGGGTGCCGTCCGGATCGCTCACGGCGGGCCGGTGCCCGTACGCGTCGGCGGCGCGCTCGAAGAGGTGGTGCAGGCAGTGGCCCGGGGCGAGCCGTGCGGGGCGGTGCGGCGGCCCGGCCGTGGTGAGCCGGAGCACGGTGGCGTCCGGGTCGGCGAGGGCGGCGTCCAGCAGGTCGGCGTAGTCGGCGGCGAGGCGGCGTACGGTGCCGGCGTCGAAGAGGTCGGTGCTGTACTCGGCTTCGCCGCGCAGGACGCCGCCGGCGGTGTCCTCGAAGACGGACCAGGTCAGGTCGAACTTGCTGGTGCCGTTGGAGCGGACGGTGCGCAGGGCGGTGACCCCGGTGCCGAGCGCGAGCGGCGTGGTGTCCTCGGTGTGGGCGCCGAACACCACCTGGACCAGCGGCGGGTGTTGCGGGGTGCGGGTGGCTCCGAGCAGGTCGACCAGTTGGTCGAAGGGGACGTCGAGGTAGCCGAAGGCGTCGAAGGCGCCGTCCTGGAGGTCGGCGAGCAGCCCGCGGAAGGTGGCGTCGGGGGCGAGCCGGACGCGCAGGGGCAGCAGGTTGACGAAGTAGCCGAGCAGGTCGGCCAGTTCGGGGCGGTTGCGGGTGGTGACGGGGGTGCCGACGAGGAGGTCGTCGCTGCCGGTCCAGCGGCCCGTCAGCAGGGCGAAGGCGGCCAGTTGGACGGTGTACGGGGTGACGCCCTCCCGTTCGGCGAGTTCCCTGACCCGGGCGGCGGTGCCGTGGGTGAGGTCGAACGGCTCGGTGGCGCCGCGGTGGCTGCGCTCGGCGGGTCTGGGCCGGTCGCCGGGCAGCTCCAGCAGGGTGGGTGCGCCGTCGAGGGTCTGCTTCCAGTGGGCGAGGTGCTCCTCGTAGGAGGTGTGCTGTTCCTCGTCGGCCCAGTCGGCGTACTGGGTGGTGAGCGTAGGCAGGACGGGGGCCCGGCGCTCGGCGGACGCACGGTAGAGCTCGGCGAGTTCGTGGTCGAAGAGTTCCGCCGACCAGCCGTCCCAGACGATGTGGTGGACCACGAACAGGAGCGTGGTGCGGTCGTCGGCGAGCCGGAACGCCTCGGCGCGCAGGAGGGGTCCGGTGGCCAGCTCGAACGGCTCGGCCGCGCGCGCGGCGATCAGCTGCTCCGCACGGTCGGCCCGTTCGTCCTCGGGTAGTGCGCGGAGGTCTGTGACGGCGAGCGGTACGGCGAGGTCGGCGTGGACGTACTGGCGCGGGCCCTCGGGGTGCAGGGCGAAGGTGGTGCGCAGCGTTTCGTGCCGGGCGGTCACGCCGTCCAGGGCCCGCTGGAGCAGGACGAGGTCGAGCGGTCCGGTGACGTCGTACGTCCAGGGGGTGGTGTAGGTGGCGGCCCGCGGGTTCCACCGGTCGAGGAACCACAGGCCGCGCTGGAGGCCCGTGACCGGGGCGGTACGGAGCACACCGGCGGGCGGGACGGCACCCGGGTCGGCGGTCGCGGTGGCGGGCAGGTCGGCGGACGGGCTCACGGCCTCGTTCCCTTCGGTCGTACGGGCGGGCTGGCGGGTGGGCGGGATGCCGGTCGCGTCATCGCGGGGCCAGCCGTTCGGCGATGGCCCCGACGGTCCGGCCGCGGAAGACCACCTGCGGCGGAACCCGGATGCCGGTCTCCTGGGAGAGGCGCATGGCGACCCGTACGGCGGCCAGCGAGTTGCCCCCGATCCGGAAGAAGTCGGCGTCCGGGCCGAGGTCTTCGGCCAGCTTCAGGACGTCGCGCACGGCGTCGGCGACCAGCCGCTGGTCGCGGGTCAGCGGGTCGGCAGAGCCGGCTGGCGGGCGATCGGCCGGGGCGGGCAGGGCCCGGCGGTCGACCTTGCCGTTCTGGTTGAGCGGCAGCGCGTCCAGCACGTCGAGCGTGGCCGGCACCATGTGCTCGGGCAGCAGCCCGGCCAGGTGGTCGAGCAGGGCGTCCGGGTCGGGCGCCCGGGTCGCACCGGCGGCGGCGGTGACGTAGGCGGCGAGCCGCCGGTCGCCGGGGGCGGGCTCGTGGACGCTGACGGCGGCCTCGCCCACGGACGGGTGGCGGGTGAGGGCGTCCTCGATCTCGCCGGGTTCGACGCGGAAGCCGCGGATCTTCACCTGGTCGTCGATCCGGCCGGTGATCTCCAGCACACCCGCCGCCGTCCGGTGGCCGAGGTCGCCGGTGCGGTAGAGGCGTTCGCCGGGCGGGCCGAACGGGGACGCGACGAACCGCTCGGCGGTCAGCCCGGGCCGGCCGACGTAGCCGAGGGCGAGTCCGCCGCCGGCCGCGTACAGCTCGCCGGTGGCGCCCTCCGGGACGGGCCGCAGCCGCGCGTCGAGGACGTGGACGGCTTTGCCGTGCAGCGGGTGGCCGATCGGGATGGAGGCGCCGGCGGCGTCCTCGGGGGTGGCGCGGTGGCAGGTGGTGAGGCCGAGGCTCTCGACCGGGCCGTAGCCGTTGGCGACGACCAGGTCCGGGTACTGGTCGAGCGCCTTCCCGACGTGGGTGACGGAGGCCCGCTCGCCGGCCGTGAAGGCCACCTTGAGGTCGTCGTAGGTCTCCGGGAACTCCTCCAGCAGGAAGTTGAACAGGCTTGCCGAGAGCTGGAGTTGGGTGACGCCGTGCCGGCGGGTGAGTTCGGTGACGGCCTGCGGGTCGGGCCGCTGGCCGGGCTGGAGCACGCACACACCGCCGAAGGCCAGCGCGCCGTACAGCTCCAGGGCGAAGGCGTCCCAGGAGACCGGTGAGCACTGCAGCCAGACCTCGTCGGGTCCGAAGCGGGCGTAGTCCTGGCCGAGGTAGGTGGCGGTGAGGGCACGGTGCGGGACGGCGACACCCTTGGGGCGGCCGGTGGAGCCGGAGGTGAACATCACGCAGGCGAGGTCGGTGCCGGTGACCGGCAGGCCCGGGTCGTGGCCGGGGCGGCCCGCGACGGCGGCCGCCGCGGCGTCCAGGTCGAGGTGGCGGGCGACGGGGAACGGCGGGCTCGCCTCGCGGTGGGTGATCAGCAGCGCGGCGCCGCTCTCGGTGACCGCGGCCGCCAGCCGTTCGGCGGGGAAGTCCGGGTCGAGCAGGGTGTAGGCGGCGCCGGCCTTCAGCGCGGCGAGCAGGGCGACCACCAGGTCCGGTCCGCGCTCGACCAGGACGGCGACGGTGTCGCCGCGGCCGATGCCCAAGGCCCCGAGGTGGTGGGCGAGGCGGTTGGCGCGCTCGTTCAGGGTGCCGTAGTCGAGGCGGTCCTCGCCGCAGACCAGGGCGGGGGCATGCGGGGCGCGGGCGGCCCGGTCCTCGAACAGCGCGTGTACGGGCGCCTCGACGGCGGTGGCGAGGGTGCCGAGCCAGGCCTCGCACAGCTCGGCCATGGTGGCGGGGTCGAACAGGTCGGAGTCGTACTCGAAGCGGCCGGTGAAGCCGGTGCCCCGGTCGTCGACGGAGATCGACAGGTCGAAGCGGGAGACCGGGTTGGAGTGCAGCTCGCGGGTGACCGGGGTGCCGCCGATGGTCAGCGGGCGGTCGTCCAGCGGGTGCAGTTCCAGCAGCACCTGGCACAGCGGGTTGCGGTCCTCGGTCCGGTCGTCGGGGCGCTCCTCCATGACGGCGCCCGCGATGGCGTCGAACGGCGCCTCCTGGTGCCGGTAGCCGTCGATGGCCACCTCGCGGACGTGGCGGACCAGGTCGCGGAAGTCCATTCCCTCGTCGAGCCGGACGCGCAGGGGCAGCAGGTTGACGAAGTATCCGATCAGGGCGTCGAGTTCGGCGCGGCCGCGGACGCTCACCGGGGAGCCGAGCACGAGGTCGCGCAGGCCGGTCCGCCGGTGGAGGGTGAGCGCGAGCCCGGCGAGCAGCACCATGAACGGGGTCGCGTCCTCGCTGCGGGCCAGCGCCCGGACGGCCTCGGCGACCGGCCGGGGCATCGCGAACCGGTGGAACGCGCCGCGGAAGGACTGGAGTTCGGGGCGGGGCCGGTCGGTGGGGAGCGGGGGCTCGGTGGGTGCGTCGCGCAGGTGTTCGCGCCAGTGGTCGAGTTGCCGCTCTGCGGTGGCGTCCTGTTGCTGCCAGGTGCTGTAGTCGGCGTACTGGATCGCGAGTTCGGGAAGGCCGGCGGGCCGGCCGGTGGCCAGGGAGGCGTACAGGGCAGCCAGTTCGGTCTCCAGGACGGGGAGCGATCCCTCGTCCCAGACGATGTGGTGGCAGAGCAGCAGCAGGGTGGACGTCCCGCCGGTGCGGTAGAGGTGGGCGCGCAGCAGCGGCCCGTTCTCCAGGTCGAAGGGCACCAGCGCGGCCTCGGCGAGCAGGTCGTCCAGTGCTGCGGCGGTGGTCTCCTCGACGGTGAACGGCAGGTCCACGGACGGGTGGACCACCTGCCGGGGGCCGTCCTCGCCCAGCTCGAAGGTGGTGCGCAGCGCTTCGTGCCGGTCGACCACGCCGGCCAGGGCCCGGCGGAGCAGCTCGGGGTCGACGGGTCCGGCGAAGCGGAACACCCAGGGCACGATGTAGGTGGGCGCGCCGGGGTTCCACTGGTCCAGGAACCACAGTCCGCGCTGGAAGTTCGCGAGCGGCGCCTCGGTGGCACCGGCCCGGGCCAGGGCCGGTCGTTCGCCGTCGTCCGAGGCCGCGGTGACCGCGGCGGCGAACTCGGCGAGGGTCGGCGCGTCGAAGATCGTGTACGGGGAGATCATGCCGAACACGTCGAAGACGCGGCCGACCACGCGCACTGCGGTGAGCGAATCGCCGCCCAGGTGGAAGAAGTTGTCGTCGGCGCCTACCTCGGGCACCCCGAGTACGTCGGCCCAGACGGCGGCGATCAGCTGCTCGGCGGGGGTGCGAGGGGCTCGGCGGGCGGCGGGCGGCGCAGCGGCGTCGGCCCGGGGCTCGGGCAGCGCCGCCCGGTCCACCTTGCCGCCGGCGGTCAGCGGGAGGGCGTCCAGCGGGGTGACGGTCGAGGGGACCATGTGCTCGGGGAGCCGCTCGGCCAGGTGGGCGCGCAGCACGGCCGGATCGGGAGCGTCGGCGGCGCTGCCGGAGCCGGTCACGTACGCGGCGAGCCGGCCCTCGTACGCCACCACGACCGCTGCGGCAACGCCGGGGTACCCGGCCAGGACCTGTTCGATCTCGCCGGGCTCCACCCGGAAGCCGCGGACCTTCACCTGGTGGTCCGTACGGCCGACGAACTCCAGCGGGGCGTAGGTGCCGGACCGCCGGACGACGTCACCGGTGCGGTACATGCGGGCGCCCGGCTCCGGCGCGAAGGGGTCCGCGACGAACCGGCCCGCGGTCAGGCCCGGGCGGCCGTGGTAGCCGGAGGCCTGCACCGGGCCGCCGAGGTACAGCTCGCCGGAGTCGCCGGGCGCCACCGGCCGCAGCCGGTCGTCCAGCACGTACGCGCGGCGTCCGCCGAGCGGCCGGCCGATGGGCACCGTGTCGGCCTCGGCCCCGGCTTCGGCCCCGCCGGCGGCGGGGGCGGCCGGCTCGTGGACGGTGGCGGTGACGACGGTCTCGGTGGGCCCGTAGGCGTTGAGCAGCGGCACCCCGGTGCCGGCCCGCCAGCGGGCCGCGGCGGCCGGGTAGAGCCTGTCGCTGCCGGAGATCATCAGGCGGAGGGTGCGCGGCGGGCGGGCGTCCTCGCGCAGCGCGGCCACCACCTCCTGGAAGTAGCCGGCGGCGAGGTTGGCGACGGTGACCCGCTCGGCGTCCAGTAGCTCCAGCAGGGCCGCGGGAGCGAGGAGCTGCTCCTCCGGTACGACGACGCAGGCGCCGACCGAGAGTGCGGTGAGCACCTGCTCGACGGCCACGTCCACGGTCGGGCGGGCGAGGTGCAGCACCACGTCGTCCTCGGTGAGGCCGAAGGACTCGACGGCGGCGGCCAGGTGGGCGGTCAGCGCGGCGAGGGGGACGTGCACGCCCTTGGGGCGGCCGGTGGTGCCCGAGGTGTAGACGAGGTAACCCGCGGCGCAGTCGCGGCCCTGCCGGTCCGGGGCGTCGGCCGGGCTCGTGGACGGGCCTGTGGCCGGGGCCGTGGCCGGGGCCGGGTCCGTGGCCGGGTCGAGTTCGCCGTCGGCGTAGGCGAGGGCGGCGCCGGCGTCGGCACGGATCCAGCGGTTGCGCTCCTGCGGAGCCTCCCGGTCCAGCGGCAGGTAGGTGGCGCCGGCGCGGAGCGCGGCGAGCAGGCCGACCACGTGGTCGAGCCGGTTCCTGCCGGTGACGGCCACCGTCGCGCCGGGCGCGGTCCGGGCGGCGATCCGGGCGGCGAGGGCGCCGCTCAGCTCGTCCAGCTCCCGGTAGGCGACGGTCCGGGCGCCCAGCCTCAGGGCCGGGCGGTCCGGGAACCGGCGTGCGACGGATATGAAGGGCAAACCGCGAGATTCCATCATCCAACCCCGATGAATTAACGACGCTGCGGGTAGTGGTCTCGACGATAGGCCCGCCGTTCCGGGCCGATCGGCAGATTGCCCGGAAGGCGATCGGCAGTTTCAACTGCCGCTCGAATCATGCGGATGACGTGCAGACACGACAGCCCGTAAAGGCACACAAAGGCACCTGGACGGGCTGCGGGAAAAGCCTTCTCTGCTATTCGATTCTATCCGGCGGCGGGAATTCCAGGGAAATGCGGGGCCCATACGTCGTCCCGGTCGAGCGCGGCCGGAGCATATTTCCCGAGGGCGCTGATCAGCATTCGGAGTTCGAGCGCGAGGCACTCCGTGAACCGGATCAGCCCGGTCTGCGGGTCCTCGGCCGTGGCGAGCAGGGCCGCCCGGCCCAGCCCCACCGCGCGGGCGCCCAGCGCCAGGCTCTTCACCGCGCGGCCGCCCTCCCACATCCGTCCGGAGACCAGCAGGCAGGGCGGCGGCCCGGCGGCCGCCAGCCGGCGCAGGCACTCCCCGAGCGGCAGGCCGACCTGGGCCGGGAAGGCCTCCGGCGCCCAGCCGGTGCCGCCTTCGGCGCCGTCCACCGTGACGGCGTCCGCCCCGGCCTCGGCGGCCACCCGGGCGGCCTCGGCGACGTCCCGGCCCGGATGCAGCTTCACCCAGACCCGGGCCCGGGGGAAGTTGTTGCGCATCAGCCGGACCTGCTGGCGCAGGATCTCCGCCGTGAAGGTGCCGGGCGTACTGGAGCGCAGCACCCGGCCGTCGCCGAACACGTCGTCCAGCCCGTACCGGTCGCCGACCCGGGCGGCGGCTTCCGCGTCCAGTACGGTCATCCCGCCGAGGCCCGGCTTGGCCCCCTGCCCCAGCTTGAGTTCGAAGGCGAGCCGCCCGGATTCGAGGAGCGGCAGCGCCGCCGGGTCGCTGTAGAGGAGGTTCCACACCTCGGCGTCGGCGTCCTCGGTGGACTGCTGCACGGCGACCCCGCCCCGCCCGTCCGGGAGCTGCTCGGCGTAGGCGCGGAGCCGGCCGAGGAGCGCCCGATCGGCCGGCTCGCCCTGTCTGCCGTAGCCGTTCACCGGGACCACGTTCTCGCCGATCACCATGGGGATGCCGAGCGCGCCCGCCTGCCGGCTGAGGGCGAGACCGAGATCGCCGCCGGCCGCACGGGTGGAGCCGAGCGCCGACACGTACACCGGCAGCGCGGAGGTGAAGCCGCCCATGGCGGTGGTGAGTTCCACGTCCCGGTAGTCGGGTTCGCGGCCGAGGTCGATCAGCCGGGCGAGCCGTTGCGGCATGAGGACCGGCGGGGTGATCCGCAGCGTGTCGAGCGGGTCGTGCCCGCCGTCCGACCACCGGGCGCCGCCGTGCTCCGCACCGAACAGGACCCGGCCGTACTCGCCGGGCGGGGGGAACGCCGCCGCCGCGCCGGCCCGGGCGCGCCGCCGGACCTCCTCCTCGGGGAAGCCGGGTGCCGAGAGGTCGCTCACGGCGACACCACCCCGGCGAGCTTCGGGAAGGCGCTGGCCTGCCAGACGGCGTCCAGCCCGGCGACGTAGCGGGTGAGCCGCTCGACGCCGATGCCGAAGCCGGCGCTGCCGGGCACCCCCTCGCGGACCAGGTCGAGGTACCAGCGGTACTTCTGCGGGTTCTCGCCGGTCTCCCGCATCCGGGTGACGATCTCCGCGTAGTCGTTGGTGCGCTGGCTGCCGCTGCACAGCTCGCCGTAGCCCTCTGCTGCGACCAGGTCGAAGTTGCGCAGCAGGCCGGGCTGTTCGGGATCCTCCCGGTCGTAGAAGCCGCGTGAGCCCTTGGGGTAGTCGGTGACGAAGAACGGCCGGTCCCGCCGTGCGGACAGCAACGCCTCGCCGTCCCAGTCGAGTTCTGCGTCCGGGCTCTGCGGGTGGCCGAGCCCCTGGAGTTCGGCGACGGCCTCGGCGTGCCGCATGCGGCCGAACGAGCCCTTCAGCAGTTCGGTGAAGGCGTCGACGTCCCGGCCCAGTTCGGCGAACTCCTTCGGCAGCTCACGGACCGCGCTGTCGACCATGTGCACCACCAGCTCCTCGACGAGCCGTACGGCGTCGTCCCTGGTGGCACCCGCCATCTCCACGTCGAGCTGGTGGAACTCGGCCAGGTGGCGGCTGGTGCCTGCGGTCTCCAGCGGCTCCAGCCGGACGTTGGGGGCGATGCAGAAGATCTTGTCGAAGGCGAGCAGCGAGGCCTGCTTGTAGAGGATGGCGCTCGTCATCAGCTTGTAGCGGTGTCCGTAGAAGTCGACGTCGACCTGTTTGGAGCCGCGCGAGCCGGGGTCGGTGACGGGCCCGATGATCGGCGGGAGCAACTCGGTGAAGCCGGCACCGCGCAGGAATTCGCGGGCTGCGAAGAGGAGCTGGTGCTGGATCCGGAGCGCGCTGCGCGTGGTCGGGGCGGTCAGGTGGCGCCCGGGATCCGGGATCGGTGCGCAGGCGTAGGAGGAGGCGGAGGCGGCGGGGGCCGTGGGCCCGTCGGTGGTCATGGTGTGGTCAGTCCCAACTCTCGTCGTGGCGTGGACGTCGTACGTGGCGGAACGGGCACGGGTGGCGCAGGCAGGGGTGCGCGGGCCGGGTCGGCGGCGCGGTCGTCGTAGGTCCGCTGGACGTGGGAGAGCGCCGAGATCAGCCCGGCCGAACCGAGGATCGGCGGACGCGGGCCACCGCCGTCCGCGAGTCCGGCGATCGGCATCGAGCCGACGCTCGACCAGAGCAGGCGGCCGTCGGGCGCGAGCGAGGTGCGGGCCCGGCCGGCGTTGTCGGGGTGCAGGCAGTAGGGGACGTCCAGGTAGCCGGCGGCGAAGGCCCGTACCAGCGCCCGGCCGACGTCCGCGTCCAGCTCCAGCACGGCGCCGATCAGGGCCCGCGCCTCCGCCTCGATGCCGGTGTCGGCGGCGTGCGGGCCGGGCGCGCCGGCGGTCAGCGCCGGGCGGGCGCGTTCGTCGGCGGCGGCCGCGGCCGCCGTCTCCAGGGCGCGGAGGTTCTCGGCGACGGTCGGTATGCGGTGGGCCTCGGCCGTGGTCTTGACGATCAACCGGGCCGCGCCGGCCCGTACCGCCAGCCGGGCCGCGTCCTGCAGCAGCAGGCGGGCCCCGCCGGGTGAGCGCGGGAAGACGCCCATGTAGGCGTAGAGCACGACGTGGTGGTCGACGTCCGGCAGCAGTTCGCCGGCCAGCCTCCCGAGTACGGTGAGCGCCTCCTCGTCCTGGCGCGGATCGGCCTGCTGGGCGTAACTGAGCGAGACCGAGGTCAGCCCGTGCTGCCGGAAGAACAGCGCCTCCAGCACGCTGACCGCGATCAGCAGGCTCGGCGGACAGAGCTGGCCCATCAGGCAGCCGCCGAAGGTCTCCAGGTGGGGCGAGGCGCCGTACTCACGCGTGGAGGCCAGCAGTTCGCAGCTGCGCTGCCAGGCGGTGACCGCTTCCCGCAGCGGCGTACGGCTGTACGGCATGCAGTACGAGACCGGGCCGCCCTCGGTGGCGTCCAGGCCGACCGCCAGCAGCGCCCGGACGATGTGCTCGGGCATCGCCGAACCGTGCCGGACCTGTACCGGGAAGTGGGCGTCCGCGATGCCGTGCAGGACCGCGCGGGTGGTGTCGGCGGGGTGGGTGGCGATCGGGTAGCCGTTCAGGGCGACGCCCTCGGCGAGCGCGCGCCGGACGGCTTCGAGGTCGCCGGTGCGGGTGTAGCTGTCGAGCGTGATGGTGCCGACTGAGACGGCGTCCGCGTCCCGGGTGGCCCGCAGGCCGTCGCGCATCCGCAGCGGATCGGCCATGCCCATCCGGGGCTGGACGACCAGGGCACCGGCAGCGCGGGACCGGGCGACGAAGGCGCCGAAGCCGGACGCCGGGGCGGCGGGCGCGGCGGAGGCGGCAGGGGAGGCAGGGGAGGCAGGGGCGATAGGTGCAGCAAAGGCGGCAGGGGAGGCAGGGACTTCCGGTCGCACGGCGGGAGCGCCCCCCGCCCCGCCCCCGTAGCCGGTCACAGCAACACCCCGGACCCGGCGGGCAGCGCGGCCCTGGACCCGTCGGCCACGGCGGGCAGCGTGCGCGACGCGGCGCCGGGCAGCGAACCGACGAAGGACTGGAACTCCAGCACCGAGCCGCCCTCTTCGAAGACCCCGTCGAAGCCCGCCGCCAGCAGCGCCCGCTGCCGGGCCGGCGTGCCGGACCCGGAGATCCCGAGCTTGCCGCCGATCACGGTCGGCGTGCGGGCCAGTTCGGGGCGGGCGCGCAGCGCCTCGACCACCCGCAGTCCGTCGTTGTAGCCGTGCCCGTTGACACTGCTCAGGACGATGAGGTCCGGCTCGATCCGACGGCACTCGGCGACCAGCAGCTCGTCCGGCACGCACGCGCCCAGGTTGGTGACCCTGTGGCCGAGCTCCTCCAGCAGCAGCTGGAGGAAGACCAGGTTCCAGGTGTGCGAGTCCGAGGCCATGGTCGTCACGACGACGTCCAGACCGGTCGGCTCGGCCTTTCCGTGCTGCTCCACGGCATGCTGCTCCACGGCGCAAACCCTCTGTGTCGGTAGGTGGTGGGGAGCCCCGGCCAGGGGCGGGACTCCAGGTGCCCGGTCGGGTCGGACCTCCGCGGTACGGGTCCGGCTCGCCCGGCCGTGGACAGAACGCTAAGGAGGTTCCGGACACCGCACCGGCAGCTCGTCCGGCAGGATGCGGGCAGTATCGGCCCAGGCCGCAGCGGGCGTACGGGACGGCGGGCGCGGCCTCGCGGGAGACCGCGGGTCCGGTTTCAGCTCGCCGCCGCCAGCTCCGCGTACACGCCGGTGCCGCACAGCCGCCGGCAGAGGTTCAGCACGGTGAACCGGACGCCGTCACGGGCCGGGACGCCGCGGATCAGTCCGCTCGCCAGCAGCTCGTGCACCGCCGCCAGGCACTCCTGCGGCGGCCTGCCGCTCAGCTCGACGGCGTCCTCGCCCGACCAGTCCCCCGGGGTGGCCGCGAGCCGCTCCAGCAGGTCCCGCTGGGCCGGCGTCAGCCGGTCCAGTGCGGCTCCGAGCGCCGCCCCCACGTCCGCCCTGCCGCCGAACCCCGCCGGGGGCGGCGCGAGATGGAACGGCCCGTCGGTCAGCCGCGCCACCAGCTGGCGCGGGGAGAGCACCGTCGACCAGCCCGCCACCAGCTCCAACGCCCCCGGCAGCCCGTCGAGCTGACGGCATATCGAGGCCACGGCCGGGGCCTCCTCGGGCTCCAGTCGGAAGCCGGGCCGCAGTCGGCGCAGGTGGGAGAGCAGCAGCCGTACGGCGCCCACCTCGGCCAGCGCCACCGGGTCGTGGTCGAGTTCCGGACCGGGGGTGGGCAGCGGGGCGAGCGGAATCACCTGCCCGCCGGGCAGCGGCTGCGCCACCCGGGCGGTGATCAGCACGCGCAGGCCGGGGCAGCGGTGGAACAGTTCGTCGAGCAGGGCGGTGTCCACGCCGGTGCCGGCGCCGTCGAGCACCAGCAGGGTGGGCCGCTCCCCGATCGCGCGGGCGAGGTCGGCGCGGCGTTCGAGTCCGGCGGCGGGCTGCCGGCCGCAGTCGATCCAGCGCACCGACCACCCCGGGGCGAGGTGCAGCCGTCTCGCGACCTCCAGGACCAGCCGGGTCTTGCCGACCCCGCCCAGGCCGGCCACGGTGACCAGCCGGTCGCCGTGCACGGCGAGGGCGTCGGTCAGCACCTCTGCCTCCAGCTCCCGGCCGACGATCGCGCCCCGGGCGACCGGTGGCGCGGTCGGTTCGTCGCGCGGCTCCTCCAGGAGCGCCTGCCGGCGTGCGGCCGCCTCGAAACGCGACCGGTGGTGGCCCTCCAGCCGCAGCGCGTCGGCCAGCAGGCGGACCGTCTCCTGCCGGGGGCGCTGCACCCGCCCGCTCTCCATGTCGCGGATCGCCCGCACGCTCAGGGTCGCGTGATCGGCGAGCACCTGCTGGGTCAGCCCGACACGTTCGCGCCGGACCCTGAGCAGCTCGCCGAAGCCCGTCGCCGACTGCAGAGACGTAACACCGTGCATGCCTAGTCCACCTTCCGTGGGTTGGCCAAGTACCGGGGACCGAGGGGCCCGGCGGCCGTACGGCCCACCGAGGGCGGCTGCGACCGGTGGTGACCCCGAGCCGTGCTCCCCTTGTCGCCGATGGTCGCCGCCCCGGCTCTACGACCGATCAACACGGGATCACCACCCACCCACGCGGTCGGCCCGGTTGATCCGCGAGCACCCCGAACCGATCACGGGTCCGCTGCCCCTGTCCGCCACTTCAACGGCGCCTGCGCACCGTCAGCAGGATCTCCCCCAGTACGGCTGCCGCAGCACGACGGCGGGCCGCCGTCCGATCCGGGGCCCGGCGCACTGACACCGCAGCCGTGGCCCCTGTGGGCGCCGGCGGGGGCCCTCGATGTGCAGCAGCCGGCCGTTCCGGAACGCTCGAGGAGGGCTCGGTCGGGAAAGGAGTCGCCGCACGCTTGCCTTAGGGTGACCCCATGGTGGGGCATTCGAGTACACGACAGCGGCTCGTCGTCGCCTTCGTCTCCTTCGTCCTGGCGACCGCCGCGACGGTCGTGGCGGCGGCTTCGTCGACAGGTCCCGCGTCGGACGCCGACGCGCGGCCCGTCGGCGGGTTCCAGCGGCCGCCCGAGCCGCCCAAGCAGCACGATCTGCGACTCGGCCTCTCCTACGGTGACACCCTCACCTGGAAGTCCGACGACGGCCTGGCCGCCGCCCTCAACGACGCGGTCGGTCTGGGCACCACCTGGATCCGGGTGGACCTGTCCTGGAACAACATCCAGCCGGACAGCCCGCGCACCTACCAGTGGCAGCGCTTCGACCGGATCGTGAAAGCGGCCCGCGAACGCAACCTCGACGTCCTCGCCACCGTCGCCTACACCCCCGCATGGGCAAGGGCCGAGTCCTGCACGGGGCACCGTCCCACGTGTCCGCCTGCCGACCCCAAGAAATTCGCCGCGTTCGCGAAACTCGCCGCCCTGCGCTACGCGCCCCAGGGCGTGCACACGTGGGAGGTCTGGAACGAGCCCAACCTCCCCCAGTTCTGGTACCCCAAGCCCGACGCGAAGGCGTACACCGCCCTGCTCAACTCCACCGCCGCCTCGCTGCGCGAAGCCGACCCGACGGCCTACGTACTGATGGGCGGTCTGGCCGCCGTCGGCACCTGGGAATCCATCAAGTACGTCTCCCACCTGGACTTCCTGGAACAGGTCTGCCGGCTCGGCGGCAACAAGATGGTGGACGCGCTCAGCTACCACCCCTACGCCTGGCCCCAGCTCCCGCACGACGGCAAGGTGTTCCAGGAGGTCAGCAGCGCCGGGGAGAACCTGGTCGGCGTGGCCGAGCGGCACGGGACACCCGGCATGCCGGTGTGGCTGACGGAGACGGGCGCGCCGACCAACGGTCCGGGCAACCCCGCCGCCGACGAGAAGTCCCGGACGGAGAACATCACGCACGTCAGCGAGGAGTTCCAGGCGCGGATCGCCACCGACACCGTGCCGACCGCCGTGAAGGACAAATACGTGGCCGCCGCGTTCTGGTTCGCCCACCAGGACACGGCCACCGGCAACGACAAGAGCCATTCCAAGTACTACGGACTGCGCCGCTACGACGGTTCCGCGAAGCCCGCGTTCGCCGCGCTCCGGGCTGCCATCGAGGAGTACGCGAAGAAGCAGCCCCGCTAGGCCGGCCGGCGGTCACAGCGAGCGGAACAGGTCCACGTACCGGGCCAGGACGCCGTCCCAGGCGTACCGCTCGCGCGCGGTGCGCAGCCCCGCCTCTCCCAGCCGGTCCGCCAGCGCACCGTCCTCCAGGAGGCGCCGGCAGGCGCCCGCCAGGGCGCCGGGGTCGCCGGGCGGCACCAGCAGACCTGTCCGCCCGTCCTCGACGACGTACGGGATGCCGCCGACCCGCGAGCCCACCACCGGGGTGCCGCAGGCCATCGCCTCGACGAGCACCATGCCGAACGACTCGGCCTCGGTGACGGAGGGCAGGACCAGCACCGCCGCCTCGCGGACCGCCCGGACGAGGGCGGGCCCGGTGAGTTCGCCGGACGCGGTGACCCGGTCCGCGAGCCCGAGGGACGCGGCCAGGGCGAGCTGGTCCGCGACCGCGTCGCCGCCGCCGACCAGGCGCAGCCGGGCACCGGGTACTTCGGCCAGGGAGCGGACGAGGACATCGACCCCCTTCCACGCCGAGGACCGGTCGATCCGGCCGACGTAGAGGAGCGTCGGCGGGCGGGTGGAGGGCGGCGGGCCCGGCGTGAAACGGCCGGTGTCGACGCCGGGGTTGATCTCCAGGGCTCCGGGCCATCCGGCGGCCAGGGAGACGGGGGACACGGCGACGAGGGCGCGGGCCCGGCCGAACACCCGGGGCAGAACCCGGCGTTCGTAGAGGCCGATGAGGCGGTCCGCGGCGCCGGTGCCGGGGCCACCCTTGAGCATCGAGCCGGCGTGGTAGGTGAGCACGGCCGGCCGGTGGCCCGCCACGGCCACGGCGATGTCGCCGAGTCCCGGTACCGGGGCGTGGACGTGGACCACGTCGGCGCCCGTACGGCGCAGCCAGTACCGCAGCTGAAACGGCCACAGGGGGCTCAGGGGGGTGTTGGAAAGCCGGAACCAGGAGCCGAGTCGGACGACCCGCACGCCGTCCTCCAGGCAGGTACGGGTGCGCAGCCCGGGCCCGCTGGTGAGGACGACGGCGTCGAGGCCGGGCGCTTCGTGCACGGCCCGGGCGACCCGGGCCGCATACTGCTCGACGCCCCCGACGTGCGGCGGGTAAAAGGGGGTGACGACGGCCACCGTGCGGGGGTTCACAGGGCGGCCCGCAGCAGGCCGGGGAAGCCCTCCGCCTCGGCGACGTAGCCGGGCAGGCGGCGCCGCAGCTGCTCGCGGTAGCCGGAGTCGTCCCGGAGCAGCGGTGCGACCAGCGCCCACAGCCGGGGATGGGTGACGTCCTCGATGGCCAGCACGTGGGCGCCGAGGCCGAGGTCGGCCATGATGCCGCGGGTCTTGTGCTCGTACTCGATGGCCACGCACGGCACGCCGCTGGTCAGGGAGAAGATCACCGAATGGAAGCGGGTGCCGATCAGCAGGGCGCACTCGCGGTAGACACCCTTCAGATCGCGGTAGTCCACCCGGTCCTCGATCACCAGGGGCGCCGCAGTGCAGTGGGCGGCGATCCGGCGCTCCACGATGCGGTCGTCGTCGCTCAGGTAATCGGTACTGACCTGCGGGATCAGCACGACACGCGCTCCGGTGGCCTGGACGGCGTCGATCGTCGCGGCCAGGGCCCGTTCGTACGCGTCCTGGGCGGCCGGGGCCAGCCAGCGCCTGGCCGTGACCCCGACCAGACGCTGCTCGGGTGCGATGCCGAGCCGGGTCCGCCAGTCGGAGGACGGCGGCGGGTCGAACGCGAAGCCCGAGTCGACGCCCCGTGTGACGACCGCGTCGGGCAGGCCGCAGCCGCGCAGCTGGGCCACGCTGACGTCCTCGCGGGCCAGGACGAGCGGGGACCGGCCGAGGGCGCGGGCGACCAGGCGCCGCTGGAGGGACGAGGGGAACGGGCCGTAGGACTGCGGGGCGAAGACGACGGGTACGCCGGCACGCTGGGCGAGCAGCACCGGCAACAGGACGAAGAAGACGTTCTGGTGGCCGTCGAGCCCCGGGCGGGCCAGGACGTACCCGCCTCCGGTGGACACCACCAGGTCGGCGCCGGCCAGGGCGTCCGCCTCGCGCCGGGCCTCGGCGGGCAGGACCCTGCGCAGGACACCGGCCGCGGACCGGGGCAGCAGGAGGAGGCCGGCGGAGGCCGCGCCGACGTACACCTTCCGCAGGATCCGGCGGGAACGCGAAGCGGTGCCGTCGGCGACGTGGCGGCGGATCGATCCGAGGTTCGGGGCGTCCTCGAATGCGGGGTGGACGGCGGGGTCCTCCATGCCGGCGACGCGGACGCAGGCGCCGGGGAACGCCTCGCGGACCTGTCGCAGGCAGACGGAGAGCAGCGCGGCGTCGCCCGCGTTCTCCCGGACGTAGGCGTTGATCACCACGATCTTCACGGGCGGTACCTCTCGGCAGGTGGTGCGGCGGACGGCGCGGCGGCGGAGGGCGGATCCGGGGCCGTCTGCCCGGGCAGGCGCACGGCGCGCAGTTGGAGGGTGTCGACGGGGGACCAGCCCGGTCCGGGGTCGAGGTCCGGTTCCGGCCGGCGGGGCGCGGAGGGCCGGCCGCGCAGCAGGGCGACGGTGGCGAACAGTCCGGCTGCCAGGTTGCCGAGGCCCCAGGCGCAGCCGACCCAGACCAGCCCGTGCGGCGCCCACCACGCGGACAGGCCGATGGTGGTGCACGCAAGGACGGCGTTGGCGGTGATGAGCTGCTTCATCCGCTGGGCCAGCTTGAGCCCGAAACACGCCCAGGTGTTGAGGGCGACGGCGAGGGCGGCGACGGCGAGCACCCTGAGCAGCCCGCTCGCGGCCGCGGTGTAGCCGCCGCCGAACACCAGCAGGAGCAGCCCGCTGCCGAGCGCGACGACGGCGACGGCGGGGACCTGCACCGCGGCGATGATCTTCGCGGAGCGGCGCAGGAGCTCGCCGAACCGGGACGGGTCGGAAGAGACCTCGGCGAAGACGGCCTCGCCCACGGCGGTGGAGACGGAGTTCAGGAGGGCGGCGATCTGGAAGGCGACGAAGTAGTAGCCGGCTTCGGCGGCGCCCAGCTTCTGGAGCACGATCAGCGGAGTGACCAGGACGGGCGCCAGGTTGATCAGGCTGGAGATGTAACTGGCGACGGAGAAGCGCAGTTGCTCGCGCAGTCGGGTGCCGCGGGTGCGGAAGTCGAAGCGGAAGCCGAGGCGGCGCCGGAGCAGCAGCAGGGCCGCGGCGCCGGCGACCGCGTAGCCGATGGCCGCCGAGCCGAGGATTCCGGCCGCGCCGAACCCGACCAGGGCGACGGGCGCGGCGAGTTTGGCGAGGCCTTGGAGGATCCCGTCGAGCAGCACGTTGTACTGCGCCATGCGGGCGCTGATGAAGACCGACTTGACCAGGAGGTTCAGCGCGGCACAGGCGCAGGACAGGACGAAGAGGGCGGCGAGGTGCGCGTGGTCGCGGACGAACAGCAGCTTGTGCCCGTACCAGGGCAGCCCCAGCAGATAGATCCCGGCGGCGACGCAGGAGACCAGCAGCACCAGCACGGTGGAATGGGTGATCTGGCCGTTGCGGGCCCTGCCCTCGGCGGGGAAGCGGATCAGGGTGCTGTTGAGGCCGAACATGCTGAGGTAGGAGAGCAACGCGGTCGCGGAGATCAGCGAGGTGGCCAGCCCGACCTGCTCGGGCGGGTAGAAGCGGGCCACGACCACCCAGAAGAGGAAGCTCAGGCCGGCCGTCGTGACGGTGGACGCCAGCAGGAAGAACGAGCTCCGGAACATCTGGTCCGCGGGCCGGGCGTGCTTACCCACGGCCGGCGTCCCCGTAGTGCCCGAGCAGCGCCGTCACGTGCCGGTCCCAGCCGAAGGACGCCTCGGCGAACGCGCGGGCGGCGGCTCCCGTCGCCGCCCGCCCGGCAGGGTCCGCGACCAGGCCGTCGAGCGCGGCGCGCAGCGCGGGGACGGTACGGGGCACGAGCAGGGCGACGCCGCGGTCCAGGCCGTACGGGGCGTATCCGGGGTCGTCGGTCGTGACGACGGGCAGGCCCGAGGCCATGGCCTCCTGGACGGTCAGCGGGAAGCCCTCGGCGGTGGAGGGCAGGGCGAACACGTCGCACGCGCGGTAGGCGTCGGCGAGGTCGTCGGCGGACAGGGAGCCGAGGTGGTGGACGCCGGAGCGTCCGGCGAGGGCCGCGGCGTCCCCGTCACCGGCGAACACGAGGTCGTATGTGGCGTCGCCGGCGTGGGCGTCGAGAAGGAGGTCGTACCCCTTCTTGGGGACGAGCCGGCCCGCGAAGAGCACCAGGGTGCGTCCGGTCGGCAGACCGAGCCGCGCGCGAGCCGCGGCGCGCTCCGCGGGGTCGGCGGGCGGCCGGAACAGGCCGGTGTCCACGCCGTTGGCGAGGTGGTGGCGGGCCTCGGCGCGGGCGCCGAGCTTCCGGACGAACGCGGCGACGTCGGCGTTGACGGTGAGCACCCGGCGGGCGCGGCGGAGCTGGGGCCGGCCCGCAACGGCGTAGACGGCCCGCTGGACGGCGCGTACGAGGGCCGAGGGGTGCGCCACCAGGCCGACGTGCTGGGTCACCACGGTGGGGGTGCGGGTGGCGGCCGCGGCGAGTCCGGCTGCCCAGGAGGAGGCGTAGAGGCAGTCGTGGACGTGGACGACGTCGGCCTGGCGGGCCCAGCGCAGGGCTGCGGGCAGCAGGGCCGGCGAGAACAGCGGGAAGGGGACGCCCGACCGGCGCTCCACCACGTTGGACGCGGCGACGCGTACGACGCGGACGCCGTCCTCGTGGTGGATCCCGGCGTGGTCGCCACTGGTGAGGACGGTGACCTCGGCGCCGTGCCGGGCGAGGTGGAGCGCTTCGTTGCGGACGACGTTCTCGATGCCGCCCAGATGCGGCGGGTAGTAGTGGCTGACGAGCAGGACCCGGGGCCGGCGCCGGACGTGGTTCATCGGTAGACCACCGCCCCTTCGTTGCTGTAGATCAGGTTGCGTGTGGTGTCGAGGAGATCGCGCGGATACCGGTACGTCACGAGGTCGCCCCGGAAGAATATGGTGACCTCGTCCTTGCGGGTCGGCGTGGACCCCAGCAGTACGTAGGACTGCGACCGCAGCAGCGCGGGGTGGACGCTGTCCTGCGTGCGGACGGTGAAGAGGGTCTGGAGACGGCTGAAGGAGTACCGGTCGGTCTGTACAACGAGGTCGTCGCCCGCAGCCCGATGGTTGAGCCACATGGCGGCCCGGCGGTCCTCGGCGTGCGGGTAGTAGATGTCGTAGGCGGGACCGGAATTGCTGAGCGCGAGCTGCGCGGGGTAGCCGCCGAGTGCCTTGGGGACGGCCCCGGTCAGGTCGAGCAGCAGCCCGGCGACGAGGACGCACAGCAAGGGGACGGCGCGGCGGCCGGCCCGGCGCACCGCCCACAGGGCGCCGACGGCGATGAACGGGGCGAAGAACAACAGGCCCTGCTGGAAAGCGCGGAGCACGCTGTAGTCGACCGACAGCTGCGGCACCAGGGTGAACAGGCCCATCATCGCGAGGGCGCCCACGGTCAGGGTGATCTGGTCGCGGACGGGCGTGAACGGGCTGCTGCGGCCACGCAGGGCGATCACGAACCCGACCAGGACCAGGACCTGGAGCAGCAGGGCGGCGGCCTGCCGGAGCACCCCGTTGAGCGCGGGCACGCTCAAGCCGACGGTGTCCAGCGCCCGGCCGACGGGGGTGAGCGGCAGGTTCTCCTTCTCGGCCACGGGCGTGGGGTACTTCGCGAGGGCCTCCAGCGGCAGGTACTTGCCGTCGGCCCGGTCGGCCCGGGTGTGGCCGATGGTGTCCTCGCGGTATTCGGCGAGCCGCTCCTCGGGGGTGGCTCCGGCGCCGCCGAGGAGGCTGTAGCGGGTGTCGGAGGAGCCTTTGCGGGCGTCGCCGGACCCGAACAGGTCGCTCGCGACGACGCGCAACGTGCTTTCGAGCTGGCCACCGGTGTGGGTGAGGGGACCGGCCCATAGCAGGGCGAGAACGGCCGGTACGGCCACGGTCCACCAGGTGAGGAACGTCCGCATCCGGCCTTGGCCGCCGGTGCGTTGCGGGCGGGCACGGCCCGGCCTGGAGGCCGCCCGCCACACCTTGTCCACGGCGAACGCGCTCGCCAGGGTGCCGACGATCACGTAGATCGTCGAGTAGTGGGACAGGACCACTCCGGCGAGCAGCACGGTGAACACCGCGCGCCGCAGGGGCAGCGGGCGCCGGGAATCCGTCAGGACGAGCATCGCGCAGGCCAGGAGCAGGAAGGCGATGGCCTGCCGGCCCAGGAACGGCATGTCGGTGAAGAAGGTCGGGAACGCCATGAAGAACACGGCGGAGAGCAGCGCCACGAGCGGTGGCGCCACATTGCGCACCGCGCGATGGACGAGCACCGGGGTCAGGGCGAAAAGCAGCGGCAGGACGGCCTTGAAGACGTAGATGTCCTCGATGCCCGTGAGTCGGAAGACGCTCACCGGGAGCAGGGTGATGCTCAGGCACGCGTTGTACGGGTCGGTGTAGGCGGAGATGTCCCAGAAACCGCCGCCGAGGGTGAGCCGGAAGTAGAGGTACTCGCGCTGGATGTCGTGCCCGGTGATGTACCAGCCGCGCAGGGAGGTGAGCAGCAGCAGGGTGGCGGAAGCGGCGTAGATACCGGCCTCCAGGACGATCGGGGAGCAGCGTGCGTGGCGAAGGAGCAGCAGAACGATCAGCGCCGTGACGACGACCAGAGCAGCCGTGCTGACGGCGCCGCCCAGGCCGTTGTTGAGCCTGATCGGACCGGCCACGGAGAGCAGCAGCGCGACTCCGGCCGCCCAGGCCACAGGGCGGGCGCCGCTCAGGGGTGCGCCGCGCAGGAGGGGCCGTGGTGACTGGGGGGCGAGGATGCCGAGGACGAGGAGCACCAGGGTCGTCGCCGAGGCCAGCACCAGCCGGGTCAGGGGCCGTTCCGCGCCGAGCAGCGGAAGCACGGTGTTGACGCCCAGCGCCACGAGGATGTCGAGGAGCACGGCGAGGCCGGCCGCCAGCAGGAGGGAGCCGCTGCGGGTGGAGACCACTTTGTCGGTGACGCCGCGCAGCAGCAGGGCAGGCGCGGCGAAGAGCAGCCACAGGCCGACCGGCGCGAGCAGGAGGGCGGGGACGCCGGGCAGCGTCTCGACGGCGCAGGCGGGACCGAGGCTGAGCAGGACGCCGAGCCGTCCGCGCACCCAGGTGGGCGGTTTCATATGCCTGCCTTCCGGTACACGAGCTCCACCTGCCGGGTGACTTCCTCCCAGGTGTGGCGGCGGGCCCGCTCGGCGCTGCGGCCGGCCAGCCGGTCGCGCAGGCCGGGGTCGGACGCGAGGCGGTCCACGGCGGCGGCGAGCGAGGCCGGGTCCGGTGCGGCCAGCAGGCCGACGCCGCGCAGCAGTTCCGCGTTGCCGGGGACATCGGTGGCCAGGACGGGCAGGGAAGCAGCCATGGCTTCCAGCGCGGCGAGGGGCATGCCCTCGCGGTCGGAGGGCAGGACGAAGACGTCGGCGTCCGCGTAGGCGGCGAGGAGGTCCCCGTCGTGCAGGGGCCCGGTGAACTCGACGCGCTCGCCGAGGCCGAGTCCGGCGGCGCGGGCCCGCAGGTCGGCGTCGAGCTCGCCGCCGCCGACGACGCGGAGCCTGAGCGGGGACTGGGCCAGGCTGATCGCGTCGAGCAGGCGCACGATGTTCTTCTGGGCGCTGAGGCGGCCGACGTAGAGCAGCCGCAGGGGCCGGGGGACGGCGGTCGTGGTGGCCGCGCCGACAGGGGCGGTGGCAGGAGCGGGAGCGGGACGGAAGAACTCCGGGCCGACTCCGTTGGGCACCACGTGCACGCGCGCGGGCGGCACCCGGTAGGCCTCCTCGACGAAGCGGGCCTGCTGCTCGGTCAGCACGATGACCGCCGCGGCGGCGCGGGCGACGCGTCCGAAGACGTGCTTCTTGTAGGCGGGCAGGAGTCCGCCGAGGCGCCCGCTGGCGTCCACGTCGAGGTGGAAGTGGAGTACGAACGGCTGTCGGCGCAGCCGGGCGGCGAGTGCCACGGTCTCCGGCAGCAGCGCGTGCGCGCAGTGCGCGTGCAGCACGGCGCCGCGCGGTGCTGCCAGGAGCGAGCCGAGGAGCCCGGGCGCGATCGCGGTGTGGGCGAACTCGGCGGCGCGGTGCCTGCGCACGGTGACGCCGTCCTCCCGGGCCCGCCGCGGTGCGCCGCCGGAACCGAGCGTGGTGGTGACGACGCGGACGTCGTGGCGTTGGGCGAGGCGGCGCGACAGGTGCAGCACGACGCGCTCGAGGCCGCCGAGGTGCGGGGGGTAGTACGGGGTGATCTGGACAACGGTGCGCATCAGAGTTCCGGGGGCCGGCCGAAGCGGAAGTGAAGGGTCTGGGGATGCCCGGTGAGCGAGACCCGGACCAGGGCGACGTCGGTCCCCTTGGCGCGGATCCGCGCCGTGACCGGGACCGCGGCGCCCTGGTGGGGTTCGACGGGGTAGGTCTCGGTCGCCAGCACCTTGCCGTTCGCGGCCTCCACGGTGAGCGTCGCGACCAGCGACCGGGCTCCGGAGCCGTGGTCGTTCACTGCGAAGGGAACGAGGACGCTCGCTCCGTCGAAGCGCGGGTCCTCGGTGAAGTAGAGCTCGATGTAGGCGGCTTGCCGGCGGGTGAACGAGTCCAGCAGGACCGTCCGCACGGGCGGCAGCGACCAGGCGCCCGCGCACAGGACGGCCGCCACCGCGAATACCAGGGCCGCTCGGATCAGACGCTTCCTCATGCGGGGGTGTGCCGCCGTTCGTAGCGCGCGGGGCGCTCCCCGCCGGACCGGCGGAAGCGGTGCTCGAAGAGCTGGCGCAGGTTGGCCATCCCGTCGGGCAGCGCGTTGAGCTTCACCTCGCCCTGGCGGTTGCGGTACTCGATGGGCACTTCGAGGTACCGGTAGCCGGCCTGGGTCGCGGCGTTCTTGATCTCCTGGGAGAAGGCCATGCCGGTCGACGTCACCTCCACGCCGTCCCAGACGTAGCGCCGGAAGACCCACATGCCGGACTGCGAGTCGCGCAGTCCGTTGCGGAACAGGGCCCGGCTCAGGGCGCTCAGCGCGTAGTTGGCGACGGTGTGGGACCGCTTCATCGCCGAGCGGTTCTCGCGGCGGAGCCGGTTGGTCGTCATGAACTCGACGTCCGCCTCGGTCAAGGTGCCCAGCAGCTCGGGCAGCGAGTCGAACGGGTAGGTGCAGTCGGCGTCGCCGGTCGCTATGACGTCGCCCTTCGCCGCGCGGAACCCGGCGTGGTAAGCGTTGCCGTACCCCCGCTCCGGCTGGGAGACGACGGTGGCGCCGAGCGCGGCGGCCACCGCGGCGGTGTCGTCGGTGGAAGCGTTGTCGACGACGATGACCTCGGTCTCCCAGCCCAGAGCGTGGAGCGCGCCCGTGGGCACCGAGTTGACCACGGTGGGCAGGTTGGGCGCTTCGTTGAGCGCGGGAATCACGACGGAAAGCGTATTCAATTCATCCCCCGGTACCGGACCAGAACGGCGGCCGTGCGAGCGCCGCGGCAACTGAGGGCCTTCACATCGTGGAGTCTCGGCCGCACACGTCGAGCCGGGCGGTCTGCTGGGTGCTTCTGCTGCGGACGTCAACCCGGCATCCGGGCCAGCGGTGACCCTATCCGACGCGTGAGACACAGATCCACCAGGGTGACCCACCCGTACTGATCGAATTTCAGCGAATTCGGTCCGAAAGGGGTTAACCGACCAGCCATGAACCGACAGGCTTGATCTCCTTGTCGAGCTTGCCGCCCTTCAGTGCGAGAACCTGATCGGCAGTCAGCGGCTTGTCCCACACCAGCACGTGTCCGATGACGCCGGCCCAGGGCCCGCTCCAGATCCCGTGGTGGCGGGAGCGGCCCAGCTGCAGCGGCCCCTGGCCCGACCAGGCGGCCGCCACCGGGGCACGGCCGGCCTCCTTGCCGTCGACGTACAGCGTCAACGTCTTGCCCTGGGCGTCGTACACCCCGGTCAGCAGGGCCCAGGCGCGGACCGTGTTGAGACCGTCCGAGGTGGCGGCCACGGCGGTGGAGGCCGCACCCTTCTCGTCGGTCTGCATCCGGAACACCCAGGACTTCTTGCCATTGCTGTCCTCGCGGCCCAACTCGAATGAGTACGAGGTGCCGTCGCCCTGGCTGATGGCGAACCGCGAACCGCCGTCGGCCTCGTTGTAGACCCAGGCGGAGACGGTGAAGCTCTTGGACGCGTCGACGACCGGCTCGGCGGCCTGCGCGTACGAGTTGCCGTTGCTGCGCAGGCGCAGCACGTTGCCGTTGTCCACCTTGCCGAGAACCGCGTCGGGGCTGAGCGCGATGTTGACCTGGCCGGAACGGTCGCGCAACAGGTTCGGCTCGCCGGGGACGGTGGGCGCGTTGGTGTCCTGGCCGGGCGCGGCGGTCGCCGACCGCGAGGCGTCGCCGGGGCCCGGGGCCTTCCCCTCCTTGTCGCCCCTGTCCAGTATGAAGAGGCCGGCACCGACGCCGAGGGTGCACGCCGCAACCGTGATCGCGGCCATCCACATCCGCTTGCGCCTGCGCTGCTGCGACTCCGAACGGTCCGCCATCGCCTGCCAGTCGGGCTGAGGCGGAGGCGTGAACCCGGCCAACTGCGGCTCCGGTTGGGGCTGCAGGTGCGGCTGCTGGGTCTGGGGTGCCTGGGGGTGGTGCGGCGCCTCTCCGGCAGTGCCCGGCTGGGACAGTGGCTGCTGGTACGGATTGGGCTGCCAAGCCTGCGGAAAACCGTAACCGCCGGGCGTCCCTTGGGGATAGCCATAGCCCGCCTGCCCCCCGGCGGGGTCCGGCTGGGCTGTGCTCGGGCGATCCGTACCGTCAGTCATGGGACGGATCGTAAAACATGACAGGCGGACCGCCACCAGACGGTACGGCACGAACTCCGACGGGCCGCCTCGGGCGGAGGACCCGGCCGCCGACCGCGTCGCAGGAACGCCGGACACGGTTCCCCGGACGCCCCCGGCGCGGCCTGCACCCGACACCATGACCCCGAAAACGATCAAGGGATCGCTTCAGATTGCTCTGAAGCGATCCCTGATCTGCGACTTCGAAAAGTCGGGACGACAGGATTTGAACCTGCGACCCCTTGACCCCCAGTCAAGTGCGCTACCAAGCTGCGCCACGTCCCGATGTACCTTCGACCTGCGGGTTTCCCCGTGCTCGGCGGCACATGCAGAACATTACCCCACGCCGAGGGGTGTACATGCACGGGTAATCGGCGAGGGGGAGGATGGGGTGGTGAACGCACGGGATCGGGACGTTGAGGGGCGGGCGAGGAACGCCCGGCCGAGGGATGGGCTGGGGCGGCCGCTCGACTACGGCGCGCCCGGAGTGGAGCGGCAGCCCGAGGGGGTCGTGCGCTCGCCCGCGGAGACGGTGCGGGAGGCGCAGCGGCTGCTGGACGCCGGAATGCCGTTCCATGCGCACGAGGTGTTCGAGGACGCGTGGAAGTCGGGGCCGCAGGCCTCGGCCCCCCTGTGGCGGGGGCTCGCGCAGCTCGCGGTCGGGCTGACGCACGCCGCCCGGGGCAATGCCGTGGGCGGGGCGCGGCTGCTGCGGCGCGGGGCCGACGCGATCGAGGGGCTGGCCGGAGCCCCTTACGGGATCGACGTAGCGGGCCTGGTCCGTTGGGCCCGGGAACTGGCGGGCCGGGTGGAGGGGGACGGCCGGGCCGTCGACGCCGCACGGGAGGCCCCGCGCCTGGGCGGCGCCCCGTAGGCCGTCTCTTTCGGATCTTGCCGGGTCCGGCCGACAAGATCCGAAGGAGACGGCCTGGAGGTTCTACGGAAGGGCGGGCTGGAGGAGGTCCCAGCGGTTGCCGTACAGGTCTTCGAAGACGGCTACGGAGCCGTACGGCTCGTGGCGCGGGGTCTCCAGGAAGCGGACGCCCTCCGCGGTCATCCGGGCGTGGTCACGGGCGAAGTCGTCGGTGTACAGGAAGAAGCCGACGCGGCCGCCGGTCTGGTCGCCGACGCGGGAGCGCTGGGCGTCGTCCTTGGCGCGGGCCAGCAGCAGGGCTGATTCGGTGGCGCCGGGCGGGCGGACGACCACCCAGCGGGAGCCGTCCGGGCGGGCCGTGTCCTCGGCCAGGTCGAAGCCGAGGGCCCGCGTGTAGAAGTCGATGGCCTCGTCGTAGTCGTGCACCACGAGGGCGGTCAGGGCGATGTGGGATGGCATGCCCTCATTGTGTGCCGACGAGGACGACCTCCAGGGTGCGGGGGCCGGGTACGCCTTCCACCCGGTCCGGGTGGGCGAGGCAGGAGTTGTCGGCGCCGCACAGCACCCTCGGCTCCGGTGGCGGCCGCGGAGGCGATCTTGTCGGCGCCCATGGCGGCGGAGACGTCCGGGTTCTTGACGGCGAAGGTGCATCCGAATCCGCAGCACTCCTCGGCGCCCGGCAGCTCGACCAGCCGCAGGCCCCTGACGGCGGCGAGCAGCCGCCGGGGCCGGTCCCCCAGTCCCAGGCCGCGCAGGCCGTGGCAGGAGGGGTGATAGGTGACGGTGTGCGGGAAGTACGCGCCCACGTCGGTCACGCCGAGTACGTCGATGAGGAACTCGGTGAGCTCGTACACGCGCGGCGCCAGCGAGCGTGCCGCCTCCGCCAGGTCGGCGCCCCGCCCCTCCCGTTCCGCCTTCCGGCCGATCCGCGGGTAGTGCTCACGGAGCATCGCGGCGCAGGAGCCGGAGGGGGTGACCACGTACTCGTAGCCGGCGAAGGCCGCCGCGGTGCGCCGCAGCAGCGGTTCCGTCTCGTGCCGGTAGCCCGTGTTGTACTGCGGCTGCCCGCAGCAGCTCTGGCCCGCGGGGAAGTCCACGTGGACGCCGAGGCGCTCCAGGAGGCGTACGACGGCGATGCCGGTCCGCGGGTACAGCGCGTCGTTGACGCAGGTGACGAACAGGGCGACACGCATGGTGGGCACAATAGCCGGGTGAAGAAGTTCTCAGTGATCGGCATAGGCGCGGGCGACCCGGACCATCTGACCCTCCAGGCGGCCAGGGCGATCGGCGCGGCGGACGCATTCCTCATTCTGGAGAAGGGCGAGGAGAAGGCGGATCTGACCGGGCTGCGGCGCGCGATGCTCGACGCGCACGCCCGCCCCGGCCACCGGCTCGTGGAGGGCCGCGACCCGGACCGGGACCGGACGCCCGCCGACTACACCCCGACGGTGGACGGCTGGCGCAGCGCGCGGGCCGAGCTCTTCGAGCGGTTCATCGCGGAGGACCTGGCGGACGGCGAGACCGGGGCGTTCCTGGTGTGGGGCGACCCGTCGCTCTACGACTCCACGCTCGCGATCCTCGACGAGGTGGTGGAGCGCGGCCGGGTGGCCTTCGAGCACGAGGTCGTCCCCGGCATCAGCAGCATCTCCGCGCTGCTGGCACGCCACCGGACCAACCTGAACCGGGTCGGGCGGCCGGTCCAGATCACCACCGGGCGCCGGCTGGCCGAGGGGTGGCCGGCCGACGTGGACGACGTGGTGGTGATGCTGGACGCCCGGCACGCCTTCACCGCCCACCTGGACCAGGACCTGTACATCTACTGGGGGGCCTACGTGGGCACCCCGGACGAGATCCTGGTGCAGGGCAGGCTGGCGGAGGTCGCGGGGCGGATCGAGGAGCTCCGGACGGAGGCCCGGGCCCGCAAGGGCTGGATCATGGACACCTACCTGCTCAGGCGCGACTGAGGTACGCCGGGAGGGCGGCGGCGAGGCGTTCGTACTCCTCGGGCCGGTTGTAGATCTGCCCGCAGATCCGGATGCCGCCGCCGCCCGGCCAGGGCCAGATCAGCACCCGGATGCGCTCGCGCGCCGCGATCTCCTCGCGCAGCGCGCGGGCGTCGTCCGGGGTCTCGGCGACGCCGGGCGGCAGGCGCAGGGTGCGCATGGCGAGGCCGGCGGTGTGCGGGAGCTGCGTGAGCCCGGGGATCCGGGCGAGCAGCGCGGCGCCGTGCGCGGCGAGGGCGCTGTTGTGGGCCCGGAGCTTGGCCGCGTCGAGGGTTTCGATGAGGTCGAGTCCCTCGGGGGCGGCGAGCCAGCCGGTGTAGTCGGCGGTGGCGCGGTTCTCGACGGAGCGCGGGAATCCGTGCCCGTCCTCCCAGGAGGGTACGAGCGCCCGAATCCGGTGGCGGTGCTGCGGGGCGACCGCGAGCAGGGCGGTACCGGACGGGGCGTAGCCCCACTTGTGCAGGTTGCCGAACCAGAAGTCGGCGCCGCCGGCGAGCGGGTCGGCGAGCATGCCCGGGGCGTGGGCACCGTCGACGACGGTGGTGACGCCGCGCTCGCGCAGTGCGGCGAGGAGCCGGGGCGAGGCGATGATCCGGGCGGTGGGCGAGCTGACGTGGTCGAGGACGGCGACCCGGGTCCGGGGCGTCAGCGCGGCCAGCACGGCCTCCCGTACGGCGTCCTCGTCGGGCAGGGCCGGGTCCAGGGCGACGGTGGTGACCGGGGCGCGGCGGGCGGCGGCCGCGGTGACGGTGCCGTAGCCGTGGTCGGTGACCAGGATCTCGTCACCGTCGGCGAGCGGGACGGCGTCGAGGGCGAGGTTGGCGCCCTCGGTGGCGTTGGCGATGAAGGCGAGGCCGTCGGGGTCTGTGGCGAGGTGCGCGGCGATCCGGGCGCGGGCCTGTTCGAGGCGGTCCGGTACGGCGATGAAGAACGCGTCGGGATCGGCGTGCACCTCGGCGCGCAGCGCGGCCTGGGCCTCCTGGACGGGCACGGGGACCGCGCCGAAGGAGCCGTGGTTGAGGTGGGCGACGCCCGGGTCCAGGCAGAACAGGGCGGGTCCGCCGGGGAACTCGCCGGGCCCCTCCCCCACCGGTTGCCCCGCGGGCGGCTCGGCGGGGCGGTCTGCGGGGCGTGTCGTCTCGGTCACGGGACCTCCGGGGTGCGGCGCGGCTGTCGCCCGGATCATCCCCCGCCGCCTCCGGCCCTGGGAACACCGCCTCCACGCACCCCGGCCGCAACCGTACGACGCCGCCCCGGGGCTACGGTTCGCGGCCGCTGGTCGCCGCGTAGTACTGCAGGTCCTGGACCTCCACCTTGGGATCCACCCGGTACGGGAGGTCGACCTCCGCCGACGCCTTTCCGTCCCGCGCGACGTGGGCCGAGCTGGTGCCCGCCTTCAGCGGCAGCAGTTTGGAATGGATCCCGGCGGGGGCGTCGTGACTGCCTCGGGCCGTGCCGACCGTCGTGCGCACGACCGCCGGTCCGGTGAGGAAGCTGAGCACCTCCACCGTGTCCCGGGACGGGGCGCTCCCCTTGCGCAGCGACATCACCAGCGACTGGTCGCCGGTCGGGTCGGCGTCCGCGAACTGCGTGCGTGCGCTGAGGTACAGCGTGTCCCGGACGATCTCCGGCCAGCCACCCGTCTTGAACCGGGTCAGGTAGTACGAGGTCAGGTCGAGGTAGGCGTGGCCGTTGTGCAGGGACGGCGCGAACTGGCTGCCCTCGGAGTAGTCGTTCCAGGTGGTGAGCTGGACCCAGTCGGCGTCGTCCTCGATGGCCCGCGTCCATGTGGCGCGCAGGGTGGCGGTGTTGCCGGCCTCGTCGTAGATGCCCTGGTTGGGGCGGGCGTCCTGGACCGAGACGGGCTGCATCCAGATCTTGCCCATGCCGTGGGCCCGTTGGACGTCGCGCGTGGAGCTCTCCTGGCCGACGTAGCTGCGGCTGCCCCATTCGGAGAAGCCGTAGCTGATCGGGGCGAAATCGCCGCCGTGTGCGCCGAAGTCGAGGAAGAGCGGTACGAAGGCGGTGCGGATGCCGTGGTCGGCCTTGAGGACGCGGATGACCTCGGTCCACCAGGCCACGTTCTTCGCCTCCGCCTTGAAGGGGGAGACGACGAGGCGGCCGTCGGGGAGCCGGTGCGCGGCGGAGGCGTCGGCGAGCGTGGCGATCGCCTCGGCGAGGACGCGCGGGTCGTCGGTCTTCAGCGAGGTCATGTCCGGCATCAGCATGATCTTGAAGGCCGGGTCCACCGAACGGGCCGCTGCCATCAGCAGGTTCGAGCGGTCCCAGTTCTTGCCGGAGAGGGAGAGCAGGTCGAGGGTGAAGCCGTCGATGCCGGCGGCCCGGGCGGTGCGCACCTCCTGCTGGAGGTTGGCGTATTCCCAGTCGCCGGTCTTGGGTGCCACGGGCAGCGGGCGGTCGCGCAGCAGGCCGCCGTACCGGCCGTGTTTGCCGCTCTCCCCGTCGGGGTCGAGGTAGTTGCGGGTGTAGTAGTCGTTGTCCGCGCTCGCGTTGTCGAGGGAGAGCGGGTACGGGGTGAAGTAGTGGGCGAACACCAGCTTCTTGCCGGCTTCGCCGGCGCGGAGGGCGGCCGGCGGCGGCATGTCGAAGGGCAGGGCCCCGGCGGGGCGCCCGGCCCCGGAGTCCACCGCGCCCTTGGGATTGCCCTTGCCCGCCGCGCCGTTGGCGGGCGGCGGGCTCTGCTCCGGCTGCGCGGAGGCGGCCGGGCCGGTGTCGCCGGACGCTGAGCCGGGCCCGGCGGCCTGCGGGGCTGCGGGGCCGTGGGCGGTGGCGTTCTGTGCGGGGGTGCCGCCGAGCGGGTCCCAGGCGATGCCGGTGGCAGCGCAGACGCCGACGAGGAGGAAGGCGGACAGCAGCAGGGCCAGCAGCGGCCGGCCGCCGCGCACGGCCGGCCGGCGCCGGTGCGACACGGGTCGCGCCGCCCGCTCGGCTCCGCGCGTTCTTCGTCGTGCTCGCCGGTCCGTGCGCCGGTCCGCTGTCATTCTGGCCCCTCCCGCGAATATGCCCCGGTGGGGCTGGACAGCAGTAGAGCCCATTACCGGCTTCCGGACAACCGTTCCCAGGGGCCGGGGTCGGACGTGCCGTGGCACTCCACCGTGTGCGGGACCGGTGCGCCGCCTCCGGCGCGCCCGGAGGAAGGCGACGGTGGCCTTGCGGTACGCGAGGCGGCTCATCCAGGTGCGCTGCCCGGGGTCGGCGTGGTGCGGGAGGCCGGGCTCCCGTCTGCCGAGGAGCTCGGACTCCCCCCGTGTGTGCGAGGCACCCACGCCCGGGCGCGGTTGCCACTCGAAACGGCTCATCGGGCCGTCGTAGGGGCCGACAGGCCGAGCGGGGGACCGCGGGTACGGTCCCCGTGCGGCCCGGCCCGTACGCGCACACCGTAGTTCGACCGCCGACGGCGGCTCCGGGATGCCGCCGCGTGGGCCTGACCTGGGCGGCGGCGGACCCCCTGATCGGAATGCGACATTCCCCTAGCGATACGGCGCAAGTGGCGCATAATCAGCGTCACACGGCCGAAAGATCCCTGCAGCCACGGCCGCGCTGGGTCACGCATGCGATGGGGGGCATCGTGCCGATGAGGGAATCGGGGTCGACCGGACGGCTCCCGGCCACGTCCGCCGAGATGTCCCGGCTGCTCACCGCCGTCCGGCGGGGGCGGGTGCTGACCGTGGCGGGCGGTTTCCGCGAGCCGCGGAGCCTGCTGGTGCGCGAGATCGCGCGACGGCTCGCGTCCAACTTCTACGACGGGGTGGCGGTCGTCGACCTCGACCCGCTCGAGGGCGGCTACGGAGTCCGCGAACTGACGGCCGAACTGGGCTCCGTGCCCGGCGTGCCCGCACCGCCCTGCGGGACGACGACGTACGCCGCGTCGTGGCTGGCCGAGCGGGACATGCTGCTCGTCCTGGACGGCACCGAGCAGCTCGGCCAGGATGCCGTGGCCTGGCTGCGCAAGCTGCTGGCCGTGGCGCCCGGGCTGCGGATCCTGGCGGCCGGCCGGTCCCCGCTGGCGTTCGACCAGGAACGCATCCACCGTATCTGAGCGCCGCTCAGGACGATGCCGCGCAGGACGATGCCGCTCAGGCCGATGCCGCTCCGACCGGTGTCCGTGACGCCATCCGCTTTCCGCACGTGCGGGCGCGGGGCGGCGGGCCCCAGACGGGTCCGCCCCGGCCGGGCACGGGGCCGGCCGGGGCGGAGCGCGTCAACGGGTGTCAGCCGAGGAGGCCGAGCGCCTCGTTGAGGGTCGCGGACGGGCGCATGATCGCCGCGGCCTTCGTGGCGTCGGGCCGGTAGTACCCGCCGATCTCGGCCGGGGAGCCCTGCACCGCGATGAGCTCGGCGACGATGGCCTGCTCGCGCTCGGCGAGGGTCTTGGCGAGCGGCTCGAAGGCCGCGGCCAGCTTCGGGTCGTCGATCTGCCGGGACAGCTCCTGCGCCCAGTACAGGGCGAGGTAGAAGTGGCTGCCACGGTTGTCGATGCCGCCCAGCTTGCGGCTCGGCGACTTGTCCTCGTTGAGGAAGGTGCCGGTCGCGCGGTCCAGGGTGTCGGCCAGCACCTGGGCGCGGGCGTTGCCGGTGGTGACCGCGAGGTGCTCGAAGCTGGCGGCCAGCGCGAAGAACTCGCCCAGGCTGTCCCAGCGCAGGTAGTTCTCCTTGACCAGCTGCTGGACGTGCTTCGGGGCGGAGCCGCCGGCGCCCGTCTCGAAGAGGCCGCCGCCGTTCATGAGCGGGACGACCGACAGCATCTTGGCGCTGGTGCCCAGCTCCAGGATCGGGAAGAGGTCGGTCAGGTAGTCGCGCAGCACGTTGCCGGTCACCGAGATGGTGTCCTCGCCGCGGCGGATGCGCTCCAGGGAGAAGGCGGTGGCCTCGACCGGGGAGAGGATCTTGATGGTCAGACCCTCGGTGTCGTGGTCGGCCAGGTACGTCTTGACCTTGGCGATCAGCTGCGCGTCGTGCGAGCGGTTCTCGTCCAGCCAGAAGACGGCCGGGGCGCCCGTGGCGCGGGCGCGGGTGACGGCGAGCTTGACCCAGTCCTGGATCGGCAGGTCCTTGGTCTGGCAGGCGCGGAAGATGTCGCCGGCGGCGACCTCCTGCTCCAGGACCGTGTTGCCCTCGGCGTCGACGACGCGGACGGTGCCCGCGGCGGCGATCTCGAAGGTCTTGTCGTGGCTGCCGTACTCCTCGGCCTTCTGGGCCATCAGGCCGACGTTCGGCACCGAGCCCATGGTGGAGGGGTCGAAGGCGCCGTTGGCGCGGCAGTCGTCGACGACGACCTGGTAGACACCGGCGTAGCTGCTGTCCGGGAGGACGGCGAGGGTGTCGGCCTCGTTGCCGTCGGGGCCCCACATGTGGCCCGAGGTGCGGATCATGGCCGGCATGGAGGCGTCGACGATGACGTCGGACGGCACGTGCAGGTTGGTGATGCCCTTGTCGGAGTCGACCATGGCGAGGGCCGGGCCCTCGGCGATCTCGGCGTCGATGGAGGCCTTGATCGCGTCGCCGTCGGGCAGGGCGCCCAGGCCGTTCAGGATGGCGCCGAGGCCGTCGTTGGGCGACAGGCCGGCGGCGGCGAGGGTCTCGCCGTAGCGGGCGAAGGTCTTCGGGAGGAAGGCGCGGACCACGTGACCGAAGATGATCGGGTCGGAGACCTTCATCATCGTGGCCTTGAGGTGCACGGAGAACAGGACGTCCTCGGCCTTGGCACGCTCGATCTGGTCGTTGAGGAAGGTGCGCAGCGCGTCCACGTGCATGACGGACGCGTCGACGACCTCGCCGGCCAGGACCGGTACGGACTCGCGCAGCACGGTGACGGCGCCGTCGGCGGCGACGTGCTCGATGCGCAGGGTGCCGGCCTCGGCCATGACGGCGGACTTCTCGGTGGAGCGGAAGTCGTTCTCGCCCATGGTGGCGACGTTCGTCTTCGACTCGGGGACCCAAGCGCCCATGCGGTGCGGGTGCGTCTTGGCGTAGTTCTTGACCGAGCCGGGGGCGCGGCGGTCGGAGTTGCCCTCGCGCAGGACCGGGTTGACGGCGCTGCCCTTGACCTTGTCGTAGCGGGCGCGGACGTCGCGCTCCTCGTCGGTCTTCGGGTCGTCCGGGTAGTTGGGGAGGGCGTAGCCCTGGCCCTGGAGCTCGGCGATCGCGGCCTTCAGCTGCGGGATCGAAGCCGAGATGTTCGGAAGCTTGATGATGTTGGCTTCCGGGGTCTTCGCCAGCTCGCCGAGCTCGGCGAGGGCGTCGGCGATCCGCTGGCTCTCCTCGAGGTACTCGGGGAACAGGGCGATGATCCGACCGGCCAGGGAGATGTCACGGGTCTCGACATTCACACCGGCCGTCGACGCGTAGGCCTGGATCACAGGCAGGAAGGAATACGTCGCGAGGGCCGGGGCCTCGTCAGTGTGCGTGTAGATGATGGTCGAGTCAGTCACCGGATGCTCCGCTCCACAGTCTGCGTCTCTCGTCTGCAACATTGCTCGACATCAAGATATCTCGTGATCGGGGCGGTCAGCACAGCCCCCGGCCGCCAGTCGGCGAGACGCACGTCACGCGGGCTCCGGCGGCCCCCGGAAACGGCGAGAGCGCCGCCCACGGCTGTTTCCAGCCGGGGCGACGCTCTGGCAGTCAGGCCTTGATTCAGGCCCGCACGCCTGATCAGGCGGCGAGGACCTTCGGGTCCGGGCCGTACTGGTTCGGCTGCTGCTGGCCGGCCGAGGCCAGCAGGACCAGCAGCCAGATGCCGCCGACGATGGGCACGAGGGAGATGAGCAGCCACCAGCCGGACTTGCCCAGGTCGTGCAGGCGACGCACGGCCACGGCCAGGTTCGGGAGGAGGGTGCCGAGCGCGTAGAGCGCGTACAGCCACGGGGCCGTACCGAGGACG
Organism: Streptomyces virginiae; assembly: GCF_040638905.1. GTDB lineage: Bacteria > Actinomycetota > Actinomycetes > Streptomycetales > Streptomycetaceae > Streptomyces > Streptomyces virginiae_B. The sequence continues at coordinate 646,015 of NZ_JBEZYV010000001.1, forward strand.
GCGTCCAGGATCGAGACGATGATGATCGCGGCGATCTGGAAGAGTACGAACATCCAGTACTCCTGGCGGCGCGCGCGGCCGGAGAAGTCGGCGTACTTCTTCAGAACGTCGAGGTAGTAGTTCACGGGTCCCCCCAGAGGACGGTTGGTTCGGCCCGTCCTGCTGGAGCAAGCCGGGGCAGAACTTATGCCCCCCTTACGTCGGGGTCAAGCCACTTACGGGGAAGCCAAATCGGCCGGACCGCCCGATTTCCGGCACTGGAGTTACGCGTTCGGGACACGACCGCGGCGCCATGTCCCCGGACGTCCGAATCGTCCGCACGAGAGGCCTACTTGACACCCCGGGCACCACCCGGATCGTTATTCACATCGTTACCGCGTCGCGACACCGCCGGCCGCCCGCCGGTCGCCCGCCGGCCTATGCCGTCAGCCGATGTGGAAGGAGTCGCCGTAGACCTTCCAGTCGAGCGGCGTGTCGAGGTTCAGGTTGCCCTTCCTGAGGAAGACCCGCTGCGCGGTGTCGACCCGGCTGGTGTCGCTGTGCGCCTCCTCCTGCTTCATCGCCCAGACCCGGGCGTCGAGGAAGGCGTGCAGCCAGGTGGTCTCGCTGCCGCCCTGGGACGGGGGCTTGGCCTTGGACAGGGCGCGCCCCCGGATGTTGCGGAAGCTGGTGGAGTCGGTGCCGTCGCCGTGCATCACGATGGCGTCGTAATAGATGAACTGGCCCAGGACACCGACCCCGTCCGACTTGCCCTGCTTGACGGAGGGGTTGAAGTAGACCCGGTCGCGCTCGCGATCCTGGGCCTTCTTGAACTCGGCGTCCTGGGCGGCCTTCACCCAGTCCCTGGTGAAGTTCGGGTCGAGTCCGGCGTGCGAGTCGCTGCCGTCGACCTCGCGCAGGGCCGGCAGGTACTTGGCGAGGACGTTGCCCGGCTTGACCTTCGTGTAGTACTCGACGAGGTCGAGCATGTCACCGGTGCCGGAGCAGAAGCCGATGATGCCGGCGGTGTAGCCGCGGCCGTCACCTATGTCCTCGATGTACTTGTACTGCGCCTTCCAGTCCAGCGAGGAGTTCTCCGCACTGGAGACGATCTTCATGGCGATCTCCTTCTTCGCCGGATCGTCGAGCCCCGCGGCAGCCGCCGTGTGGGCGGGGGCGGGCGGTGCGGCGGTGGCATGGGCGGCGACGGGTACGGCGAGGAGCGCACTGCCGAGCAGGGCTCCGACCGCCAGCATTTTGCGGTGGGGGGTGAACACAAGGCCTCCATGTGGGGGGAGTTGAGGCGTCCCGGCTTCGTTAGGAAACTTTACTACCAGAGCTGACGGTGACTCAAGACCCGTGCCGCTCCCGGAAACCGCCCCTCCCGCTCAGCCCCGCCACAGCAGACGGTTCGTCAACTTACGTTTGGCAGACGGCCATTCGGGCCGCGTGATGCTGTAGACGGCGGTGTCCCTGATGTGGCCGTCGCGCATCACCATGTGATGGCGCAGTACTCCCTCCTGGGTGGCGCCGAGTCCGGCGATCGCCGCCCGCGACCTGGCGTTGCGCACATCGGTGAGGAGCTCGACCCGGTTCATGCCCATTTCCTCGAACGCGTGGGTGAGCATGAGGAGTTTGGCCTCGGTGTTCAGCCCGGTCCCCTGCCGGGACGCCCCGAGGAAGGTGAAGCCGATCTCCAGCCGCCGGAACGGGGTGCTGATCGCCATCAGCCGCGTGGAGCCGACTATCGCGCCGGTCGCGAGGTCCACGGTCGCGTACGGGATCTGGGTGCCGGCCTCGCGCGCCGCCAGCGCGTCCTCGATGAAGGCCCGTATGCCGTCCGGGTGCGGGACGATCGTCACCGGGAGCTCCCACAGGTTCCCGTCCCGCACCGCATCGCACAGTCCGTCGTGGTGCCGGTGCGCCAGCGGCTCCAGCCGTACCTTCTCACCGAGCAGTTCGCGTTCCATGGGCGTGTGCCGTCCGCTCTGTCGATCTCCGAATGACAGGCGGACCCTACTCGGGGGGTGCTCCCCTCCTCGCCGGGTTTTCCGGGATCAGAGCCAGCCGTTACGGCGGAAGCCCCGGTGGATGACGAAACAGGCGAGCGTCATGACGCCGAGGACGAGCGGGTAGCCGTAGGTCCAGTGCAGTTCCGGCATGTGGTCGAAGTTCATGCCGTAGACCCCGCAGACCATGGTGGGGACGGCCACGATCGCCGCCCACGCCGTGATCTTGCGCATGTCCTCGTTCTGGGCGACCGTCACCTGCGCGAGGTGGGCCTGGAGGATGGAGTCCAGGAGGTTGTCGTAGGCGCCGATCTGCTCGGTGGCCCTGGTCACGTGGTCCGCCACGTCCCTGAAGTACGCGCGGATCTCCGGCGGGATGACCGGTATCGGCTGCGTGGCCAGCTGTTGGAGCGGGCGGCTCAGCGGGGCCACCGCCCGCCGCAGCTCCAGGAGTTCGCGCTTGAGCTGGTAGATCCGGCCGGCGTCGCCGCGGCCGCCGTTTTCGCTGAACACCGCGGTCTCGACGGCGTCTATGTCGTTCTGCACGGCGTCCGTGACGGCCACGTAGTCGTCGACCACGTGGTCGGCGATCGCGTGCAGGACCGCCGCGGGCCCCCTGAGCAACTGGTCGGGGGCGGCCTCCAGCTCCTCGCGCACCGGCCCGAGGGTGCCTCGGCCGCCGTGCCGGATGGTGATGACGAAGTCATGGCCGGTGAAGGCCATCAGCTCGCCGGTCTCCACGACCTCACTGGTCGCGGTCAGTTCCTCGTGCTCGACGTAGCGCACGGTCTTGAAGACGGAGAAGAGGGTGTCGCCGTAGCGCTCCACCTTGGGGCGCTGGTGCGCGTTCACGGCGTCCTCGACGGCGAGGGGGTGCAGGCCGAACAGCTCCGCGAGCCCGGCGAGCTCGGACTGCGCCGGCTCGTGCAGGCCGATCCAGACGAAGCCGTCGCCCGTCTTGCGGACCCGGCGCAGCGCCTCCTCGGCCTCGGCGCAGTCCTCCTGCCGTACGCCGTCGCGGTAGACCAGGCAGTTGACCACCGCGCTGCCGAGCGGGGAGCGGGCGGGGTGGCTGAGGTCGACGGCCCGCCGGTAGCCGCGGCGCACGGCCCGGCGCAGGTTGCTGAACATGGACAACGCGTACTCCCCTTCGGCGGATCAGCGGCCAGTCTGCCATCGCCGGCCGGACCGCCCGTGCCCGGGCTCACGGCCCGGCCCCCGGCGCACCGCCCGGCAGCTCCGGGGCGGGGCCTCAGACGCGGTCGATGAACACGCTGGTCGACTTCACCCGCGCCGTGGCCCGCGCGCCCACCTCCAGGCCGAGCTCCTCCACCGCCTCCCGGGTCAGCAGCGACACGATGCGGTGCGGGCCGGCCTGGATCTCCACCTGCGCGTCGACGGTGCCCAGCTTCACACCGGTGACGATCCCCGGGAAGGCGTTGCGCGCCGAGGTGTGGGCGGCCTCCTCGCCTTCGGCACCCTCCTGCGCGGCCTCGACGCAGAACGCGGCCAGGTCCGGCCCGTCCACCATCCTGCGGGTGCCCTCGCGGCGGGTGGGGAAGCGTTCGGCGTCCGCCCAGCGCCGGGCGGTGTCGATGCTGACGCCGAGCAGCCGGGCGGCCTGGCCGATCGTGTAGGACTCCATGGTCGGCAAGCCTATGCGCCGGTCCGGGCGATCACGTCGAAGGGCTGCGCAGTGCCTCCGCGGCCGCCTGCGCAACCGTCTCGGCCACCAGCGACAGGGCCGGTGAGTCCAGCTTCCACTGCTGCCAGTACAGCGGTACGTCCAGCGGCCGCCGGGGCACCACCAGCACCAGTTCCCCCGCCCGCACCAGCGGGCCGGCCTGCTGCTCGGGCACCAGCCCCCACCCGAGCCCGGCGACGACCGCGTCGCGGAAGCCCTCCGACGTCGGCACGTGGTGCCGCACCCGCCCCGCCCCGGCCGCCCCGTCGCCGGTCAGCGAGCGGACGAAGGCGTCCTGGAGGTCGTCCTTGCGGTCGAAGACGATCGTCGGCGCCTCCCGCAGGTCCCGCTCCGGCGCTCCCGTCAGGTACCGGGCGGCGAAGGCGGGGCTGGCCGTCGGCAGATACCGGGCCAGTCCCAGCATCCGTACGCTGCACCCGGCCACGGGGTCCGGGGAGGAGGTCACCGCGGCCATCGCCTGCCCCTCGCGCAGCAGCGTGGTCGTGTGCGACTCGTCCTCGCGGTGCAGCTCGATGCAGATCGGCGGGTCCTGGGGGACCCTCGTCAGCGCCGGCAGGAACCACGTCGCGAGGGAGTCGGCGTTCACCGCGATCGGCAGCCGCACGGGGCCCCGCTCGTCGGCCATGCCCAGCTCGGCGCGCGCGTCCCGCTCCAGCCTGGCCAGCTGCCGGGCGAAGCGGACCACCACCTCGCCGGATTCCGTCGCCCGCACCGGCTTCGTCCGCATCAGGAGCACCCGGCCGGTGCGCTGTTCGAGGGCCTTGACGCGCTGGCTGACCGCCGACGGCGTCACGTGCAGGGCGGCCGCCGCCGCGTCGAACGTGCCCTCGTCGACCACGGCGAGGAGGGTGCGTACCTGGTCCAGGGGGAGCTCGTCCATCACAAGCGCTAATGGTACGTAAAAATCTTTAGCTGTACTGAAAGCTCCTGGCTGCCTACGGTCGGAGCCATGACACACGGCATCACCACCGCCGCCCTGGCGGGCTTCGGCACCGGACTCTCCCTCATCGTCGCCATCGGCGCGCAGAACGCCTTCGTCCTCCGGCAGGGCGTACGCCGTCACGCGGTCCTCGCCGTGGTCGCCATCTGCGCCGTCTCCGACGCGCTCCTCATCACCCTCGGCGTGGCCGGTGTCGGGGCGTTCGTGACCGCCTGGCCCGCCGCTCTGACCGTCGTGGGGCTGGCGGGGGGCGCCTTCCTCGTCTGCTACGGGGTACTCGCCGCGCGCCGGGTGCTGCGGCCCGTCCCCGGCGCCGCCCTCACCGCGGAGGGAGCGGCCTCCCCATCCGCCCGCCGGGCCGTACTGACCTGCCTGGCCATGACCTGGCTCAACCCGCACGTCTACCTCGACACCGTACTGCTCGTCGGATCCCTCGCCGCCGACCGCGGCGACCTGCGCTGGGCCTTCGGCGTCGGGGCCGGCCTGGCCAGCCTGGCCTGGTTCGCCGGCCTGGGCTACGGGGCCCGGCTGCTGAGCGGCCTGCTCGCCCGCCCCTCGGCCTGGCGGATCATGGACGGCCTCGTCGCGGCGACGATGGTCACCATGGGCGGCCTCCTCCTGTCCCGCGCGTAGCCCCTCCCGGGGGGGAGCAGACAAGAACGGCGAGTCGCCAGGCCGCCGGGCCGCAGGTCGACAGGGACGGGGTGTGTCGGTGGCCGGCCGGCGGGCTTCGCATGTCGGCGGTGGGGGCGGGCGGGCGAAGCGGCATAGTGCTCCTGCCGACGACCGAGTCCCAGGAGCCCGCCGTGCCCGAACGCCCCTCCCCCGCCCGGCCCGCGCCGCTCGTGGCCGCCACCGGGATCGTCCTGGACACCCGCGGGCGGGTCCTCGTAGTGACCGCCCCGTCCCTCACGGAGGACCTGCCGGGCGGCACGGTCGAGGTGACCGAGACGCCGGAGCAGGGGCTGGCCCGCGGCCTGCGGGAGGGGCTGGGTCTCGCCGTGCCGGTCGGCCGGCTGCTGGCGGTGGACTCGCGGCCGCCCGGCCCGCCCGGCCCGCCCGGCCGCTCCCTGATCGTGCACGTCCACCTCGTGGGACCGCTCGCGTCCCAGGAGGCCGCGGCCCTCATGGGGGCGCGCTGGCTGCGCCCGGAGGAGGCCTGCGCGGTCCTGCCCGCCCGGGTCGCGCCCCGGCTGCGCGCCGGACTGGCCGCCCTGCACACCGGTTCCTTCGCCCACCTGGTCGACGGTGTGCCCCAGCCGGGCTCGCCCGCCGGTCTGGATCCGGCCCGGCGGGCGGCCCTGGAGCACGCGGGCGAACTCGACGCGGCCAGCCACCGGGCCAACAGGCCGAAAGCCCTGACCGCGGCGAGCGTGCTGTTCACCGCCGCCGACGGCGGGATCCTGCTGGTGCAGCCCGCGTACGGCCGCACCGACCGCTGGAACCTGCCGGGCGGCGGCATCGACAGCGACCTCGGCGAGATCCCGCGGGCCGCCGCCCGGCGGGAGGTCCGCGAGGAGCTCGGCCTCGACCTGGCCCCCGGCCGCCTGCTCGCCGTGAACTGGTCGCACAAGCCCGGCCGTCCGGCCCGCATCCGCTTCCTCTACGACGGCGGCGTCCTCGACGCCCCGACCCTCGCCCGGATCCGGCTGGACCCCACCGAGCTCCTCCGGTGGCGCACCGTCCCGCGCGAGGAACTCCCCGCCCTGGTCAAGGGCGCCCTCCGGCGCCAGATCACCGCCTGCCTCGACGCCCGGGCGAGCGGCGCCGGCCCGCTGGAACTCCACGCGGGCCGCCCCTGACCCGCCCTGCGGGGCCGCGGAGCCCGGGTTACCGTCGGCGGCATGGACGGTGATCGCGGAGGGTGGCGCCAGTGCTTGCTCAGCGGGGCGGTGTTCGCCGTGTGCATGGCCGGCACCACGCTGCCGACCCCGCTCTACGGCCTCTACCAGGAGAAGTTCGGGTTCTCCGAGCTGGTGGTGACCGTCGTGTACGCCGTGTACGCCTTCGGGGTGATCGGCGTGCTCCTGCTGGCGGGCAACGCCTCGGACGCCGTCGGCCGTCGGCCGGTGCTCCTGGCCGGCCTGGGGTTCTCCGCGGCCAGTGCCGTCTGTTTCCTGTGCGCCACCGCCATGGGCTGGCTGTACGCCGGACGGCTGCTGTCGGGACTGTCCGCCGGACTGTTCACCGGAGCCGCCACGGTCTACGTGATGGAACTCGCGCCGCCCGGCGGGGCCTCCCGGGCCACGTTCGTGGCGACGGCCGCCAACATGGGCGGGCTGGGCTGCGGGCCCCTCCTCGCCGGTGTGCTCGCGCAGTACGCCCCCTGGCCGCTGTACCTGCCGTTCGCCGTGCACCTGCTCCTGGTCGCCGTCTCCGCCGCCGTCGTGCTGGGGCTGGACGAGACCGTACGGGAGCGGCGTCCGCTGAGCACCGTACGGCCGCAGCGGCCCGGCGTGCCCCCACAGGTGCGGTCGGTGTTCGGGCCCGCGGCGATCGCCGCGTTCGCGGGCTTCGCGCTGTTCGGGGTGTTCACCTCGGTCAGTCCGGCCTTCCTCGCGCAGTCCCTCGACGTGACCGATCACGCCGTGAGCGGGCTGGTCGTCGCGCTGGCCTTCTTCGCCTCGACGGCCGGACAGCTGGCCGTGGGCCGGGTCGGGGTGGGGCGGTCGCTGCCGCTGGGCTGCGCGGGGCTGCTCGCCGGGCTGGCGCTGCTCGCGGGCGCTCTGGTGTGGGACCTGCTGGCGCTGGTGGTGGCGAGCGCGCTGGTCGGCGGGGTCGGGCAGGGGCTGGCGTTCCGCGGGGCGCTGTCGGCGGTGGCCGCGGCCTCGCCGCCGGACCGGCGCGCGGCGGTGGTCTCGACGCTGTTCGTCGTGGCCTACGCGGGCATTTCCGTACCCGTGATCGGCGTCGGACTGCTCGTGGACCCGATCGGCCTGGAGGGCGCCGGACTGGTGTTCATCGTCTGCATGGCCGCCCTGGTCGGGGCCGCCGCCGTCTACCTGCTGCGGCGGCCGGTGCCCGCGGACGCCTGAGCGGGCAGGCAGGCGGGAGGACCGGCGGGGGACCGAGGGGACCGGGGGCGACGAACACCGCCGCCCCGCGGCGCGGGAGCGGCGGGGCGGCGGTGCGTACGCGGGTCGGGCGGGATCAGACCGCCGGAACCGGGTAGGTCGGGTACTCCACGCCTGAGACGTGCTGGACGACGCGGATGACCTGGCACGAGTAGCCGAACTCGTTGTCGTACCAGAGGTAGAGGATCGCGTTGTCGCCGTCGACCTTGGTCGCGCCGGCGTCGACGATGGACGCGTGGCGCGAGCCGACGAAGTCCATGGAGACGGCGTCGGGAGCGGTGGTGAAGTCGATCTGGCGCTTGAGCGGGGAGTTCAGCGAGACGTCGCGCAGGTAGTCGAGGACTTCCTCGCGGGTGGTCTCGCGGCCCAGGCGCAGGCTGAGGATGGCGATCGAGACGTCCGGGACGGGGACGCGGATCGAGCTGCCGGTGATCGGCGCCTTGAGGTCGGGCAGCGCCTTCGCGACGGCGGAGGCGGCGCCGGTCTCGGTGATGACCATGTTCAGCGGCGCGGAGCGGCCGCGGCGGTCGGCCTTGTGGTAGTTGTCCAGCAGGTTCTGGTCGTTCGTGAACGAGTGGACGGTCTCGACGTGGCCGCGCAGGACGCCGTACTCGTCGTCCATGGCCTTCAGCGGCGGGACGATCGCGTTGGTGGTGCAGGACGCGCAGGACAGGACCCGCTCGTCCGGCTTGACGGTGTCGTGGTTGACGCCGTGCACGATGTTCGGGACGTCGCCCTTGCCCGGGGCGGTCAGGACGACCTTGTCGATGCCGGGACGCAGGTGCTTGGACAGTCCCTCGCGGTCGCGCCACTTGCCCGTGTTGTCGATGAGGATGGCGTCCTTGATGCCGTACGCCGTGTAGTCGACCTCGGAGGGGTCGTTGGCGTAGATCACCTTGATCGCGTTGCCGTTGGCGACGATGGTGCTGTTGGCCTCGTCCACGGTGATCGTGCCCTGGAACTGGCCGTGGATCGAGTCGCGGCGCAGCAGCGAGGCGCGCTTGACCAGGTCCTGGTCGCCGCCGCCGCGGACGACGATGGCCCTCAGTCGCAGGCCCTTGCCGGAGCCGGCCTTCTCGATGAGCAGGCGGGCGACCAGGCGGCCGATGCGGCCGAAGCCGTACAGGACGACGTCGCGGCCGCCGCTGCGCTCCAGCTTGTTCTCGCCCGTGGCGCCGGCGACGGCCTGGGCGGTGAACTCCTCCACCGACAGGCCGTGGTCGTCGGCCTTGTACGTGGCGGCGAGCATGCCGAGGTCGATCTGCGAGGGACCGAGGTCGAGCGCGGTGAGCGCCTGCAGGAACGGCATGGTCTCGGTGACCGACAGCTCCTCGCCGTCGATCTGCCGGGCGAAGCGGTGGGTCTTGAGGATGCTGACCACCGATTTGTTCACCAGGGAGCGGCTGTGGAGCAGGATGTTGACGTCCCGCTCCCGGTGCAGCTTCCCGATGATCGGGATCATCGCCTCCGCGATCTCCTCGCGGTGGTTCCAGTTGGTGAACGAGTCCTCGTTGACAGTCACAGGCTTTATCTTTCGAGCTAGGCGGCGCTCATATGCTAACCCCACCACTCATTGGCCGCTTAAGGGGTACCCGCCCACGGGGACGGCGCCCCGGTTTGTCGGTGTTCACCCCGGTACGCGTCCCCGATCAGAACCGCTTGCGCAACCTCAGCCCCATCGGGCGGCCGTCGGGGTCGACCAGGACCCGGTGCAGCGGGCGGGCCAGCAGTTTTCGCCCCGCGGGCAGGGCCGGAGGACCGTAGCGGCGCAACCGCCCGGCCGGGCGGGGGCCGCGGCGGCCGTCCTCGTACCAGGCGTCGAGCGCCGCGGCCGCCGCCCGGAAGGCCTCGAAGGCGGCGACGGGATCGCACAGCGAGCCGCCGTGCCCCTCACCGTCGGCGCCGTCGCCGTCCCCGTCGCCGTCTCCCTCTCCGTCGCCGTCCCCGTTCCCGTCTCCGCCCGGAAGGTCCAAGTGCTCGCGCATGAGCTCCAGGCGCAGCTCACGGGCGAAGACGCGGGCGCCGTCCCCCAGGCCGCCCGGGTCCCGCGGACTGCGCGGGTCGAGGCTCTCGTCGAGGACGACGCAGCCGAGTTCGGAGTCGTGGGTCCACGAACGGAGGTTGATGTTGTCGGACCCGACCGAGGCCCACACGTCGTCGATCACGCACACCTTGGCGTGGACGTAGACGGGGGTCCCGGCATGGTTCTCCAGGCCGTACACCGCGACCCGGTCGCCGCCGGCGCGGCGCAGCTCGGCCAGCGCGTTGATCCGCCCGATCAGGTTCATCGGCAGGGTGAGCGGTCCGTCCTGGTCGGGATAGGTGGGGACGACGCCGATCATCCGCAGCTCCGGATTCCGGCGCAGCGCCTCCGCGAAGCCGGCCACCACGCGGGGCGACCACAGGTACTGGTCCTCCAGGTAGATCAGCGCCTGCGCCCGTCGCAGCGACTTGAGGTAGCCGCGGGCGATGCTGCGCTCGCCGTCGGGGGCGAAGGGGTAGCCGTGCAGCAGCCGGTTCGGGTAGGTCCGCAGCAGCTGGACGGTGTGGGTGCCGCAGGGCGCCGGATCTGCGGTCTGGGGCGGCAGCCGGTCCGCGTTGATGTCCTCGCGGTGCATCCGCTCCCGCAGACGGGTGAGGGGGCTGCGGCTGAGCGGCGCCGGGTCGTCCCAGCGTTCACGGAAGACGGCCTCGACGTCACCGACGACCGGCCCGCGCAGGGCGAGCTGGACGTCGTGCCACGGCGGGTGCGGCCCGTAAGGGGCGGCCAGGGGCAGCGCCTGGCGGTCGCCGCGGTGCTCGGCGTCGTCGTTGCGGTTGTGGCACAGGTCGATGCCGCCGACGTACGCGACGTCCCGCTCGGGGTGGGCGCGGTGGCGCAGCACCACCAGCTTCTGGTGGTGGGAGCCGCCGGGCCGGACCCGCATGTCGAGCAGGCATTCGCCGCCGGCCCGCGCGATCTCCCGGCCGAAGTGGAGGTTCTCCTGCTCGCTGAAGTGGAGGCTGTCCAGGTGTGAGCGCCACAGCAGTCCTTTGACCATGACGCCGCGCTCGGCCGCCCGGCACAGGACCGCGCCGATCTCGGTGCCGGGCCCGTCGAGCCGCTCGTCGGGGTCGCCGCGCCAGTCGGTGAACAGGAGCAGGTCGCCCTCGCTCATCGCCTCGACGGCCGCCAGGAGCTCGGCGAAGTACGAGGCGCCGTGGACCAGCGGCCGCGCCTCGTTGCCCCAGGACCAGGCGGCGCCGTCCGCGCGCCGGTCGTCCAGGCGGGTCGCGGGGTTGCCGCGTTCGCCGCGCACCAGGAGCCACTGCACACGGGTCATCGGGCCGGGCCTCCGCGTTCGTCCCGCCGGTCGACGAGGATCATCGCCACGTCGTCCGCCAGCCGGTCCTCGGTGTGGCGCACCAGTGCCCGGCACAGCCGGTCCAGGAACTCCCGGGGCCCGCGGTCGGGCAGCGCCTCCATGGCCTCCGGCAGGGCGAAGAAGGCGTTGCCCCGGTCGCGGGCCTCGTTGACTCCGTCGGTGTGGAGCAGCAGGCGGTCGCCGGGCAGGAAGGCATAGCTGTCCCGGGTGCCGGGCGGGCCGGCGATGAACTCGCCCAGGCCGAGCGGCGGCAGCGGGGTACTGGGCATCAGGGCCTGCACCTTGCCGTCGCGCAGCAGCAGCGGCGGCGGATGGCCGCGATTGACCACCTCGACCACGTGCGCGTCGGGCACCTGGGCCACCACCGCGGTGACGAAGCCCTCCACGAGCGCCTCCTCGTCCACCGCCCCCGGCACGGCGGCGTCCCGGCGCATCGCCGCCTCGCAGTGCCGGATGACGTCCACCAGGTCGTCCTCGTAGTACACCGCCTCCCGGAAGGCGCCCAGGACGGCCGCGGCCGTCCGTACGGCGGGCAGGCCCTTGCCCCGTACGTCTCCGACGATCATCCGGATCCCGTACCGGGTCTCCATGGCCTCGTAGAGGTCCCCGCCGATCTGGGCGCCCTTCTCGGCCGCCACGTAGAGGCTGGCCGCGCGCAGGGGGCCCAGCCGCTCGGGTACGGGCCGCAGCAGGACCTTCTGCGCCGCGACCGCGATCCGCCGGACCTGGTTCAGCTCGGTCGCGCTGCGTGCGCGGGCCATGCGGCTGGTCGTCACGCTGGCCAGCGACACCAGGAAGAGGGCGAGGAAGTTGCTGTAGACCTGCTGGTTGCCCCACGCCTGGTTGTACGTGGCCGTGGCGATGCTGACCGCCACGGCCAGGGCCGCCGCGGCGACGGTGCCCCTGGGGCCCATGGTCACCGCCGCCAGCGCCGGGGTGGCCACCAGGAAGGGCCCGGTGTACAGGACGTGTGCGGGCGTGAACTCCATGACCAGCACCAGGAGCGCGATCACGAAGGGCACGCACTCCGCGAGGACGAAGAGGACCTGGTGGTGACCGCCGCCTCCCGGTCGGGGAGAGGAGCGGATGGGCACCCGCATGCATACAGCCTGCGCCGTAGGGGCTCGTCCCCGCCACTCGCCGCGACGCCGGGGGCCGGGGCCGGTCCGCACCTCCGTACGGCCGAGCTTGCGGCGTCCCCGGCGTAGAGCCAGGGACCGGCGGGCATGTGCTTGCGTGCGCACACCGGGGAACGCGTCCCGGCCGTGGAGCACCGCAGCCGCACGCGCAGTGGAGGAGCAGCAGGTGAGCAGCAGGTGAGCAGCAGGTGAGCAGCAGTCCGGAGGACGGCCGCGCCGCCCCGCCGGACCCCGTCGGCCGCGGGCCCGGGGTGTCGCGCGCGGAGTTCGACTCCCTCTTCGCCTCGGTCAGCACATGGGACCGGTGGTCCCCGGCCGACCGCGGCGCCTGGAACCGGATCACCGGGGATCACGTGCTGCGGGCCGCCGCCCTGGTGCGGTCCGGCACGACGGTGCCGCTGGGCCTGCCGTGGAACACCCGCGCCGGACCGGACAACGGCAGACCGGCCCTGCACTACATGTCCGACCTCGGCGACGTGGAGCCCGCGGAGCCCGCCACGTACAAGGACTTCCTCGCCGCCGACTACCACGGCAAGGGCGTGAGCCACCTCGACGCGCTGTCCCACGTCGCCTACCGGGGCCGGCTCTACGGCGGCCGTCCGGCGCGGGAGGCCGTCGACGCCGGGGGCGCCCGATTCGGTTCGGTGGAGGCCCTCGGCCCGCTCGTCACCAAAGGCGTGCTCCTCGACCTGCCGGCCGTCCTCGGGACGGACTGGCTGGAGCCGGGCCACGCGGTCCGCGCGCGCGACGTGCTCGCCGCTGAGCGGGCGCTCGGGGTGTCGATCGACGAGGGCTGCGCGGTGCTGCTGCGCTCCGGCCGCTTCCGGCGGCGGCGGGAACTCGGTCCCTGGGACGCCGGCGCGGCCTGCGCGGGCTTCCACGTGGACGCCGTGCCGCTGCTGGCCGAGCGCGCGATCGCCCTGCTCGGCGGCGACGGGGACAGCGACGTACGCCCCTCGCCGGTCGAGGGCGTGCACTCCCCCGTCCACGCGCTGGCGGTCGCCGCCATGGGGGTGCCGCTGCTGGACAACCTGGACCTGGAGGCCCTCTCGGCGGCCTGCGCCGAGGCGCGGCGGCACGAATTCATGATCGTCGTATCGCCGCTCCGAGTGCCCGGCGGGACGGGTTCGCCGGTCAATCCGGTCGCGGTCCTGTGATGAAGGGGCAACACTGCAAGAACGGATCTTTCGACCATATTCATTCAAAAGGGGAGGAATATACTCAACAGCACTCGCTCGGTGCGAACGTCCCGGTGCGGGCAGGCGGCACGGCAAGGGGAAGTGGTGCAGATGGGGGTCACGGGAGGCCAGATCAGCCCCGTACGCTCCCGTGAGCGGTTCCTGCTGGGCGAGTCGGTCGAGGGCAGCGTCCGCGGCCCCATCCTGAACTCGTGGATGCGCAGCCGGATGCTGGGGCTCTCACCGGAGCAGACGGACCTCCCGTACACGGACGACTTCGACCCCGACAGCCGGCTCGTCCGGGCCGCCGAACCGGTCCTCGACCAGCTCCAGTCCAGGTTCTCGGGCAGCCAGATGAACGTCTCCCTCGCCGACGGGAACGGGACCGTACTGCAGCGCCGGTTCGGGGAGCCCGCCCTGGCCGGCCGGCTGCCGCCGATCCAGAGCGTGCCCGGCTTCGTCTTCGCCGAGCGCTACGCGGGCACCAACGGCATCGGTCTCGCGCTCGCCGAGAGGCGGCTGTGCCAGGTGTACGGCGCCGAGCACTTCGCCGAGCGGTCCCAGTCGAACGCCTGCTCCGCGACGCCGATCCGCGACCAGTTCAGCGGCCACATCGTCGGCGTCCTGTGCTTCGGGTACCCGCGCAGCTACGAGGACCCGGCCCTGCCCGTCCTGGTCCGCCGGGCGGCGGAGTCCATCGAGCGGCGGCTCATGGAGCAGAGCTCGGCGCGTGAGCGCGCCCTCCTGCGGACCTACCTCGACGCCCGGCTCCGCGCCCGCGGCGGGGAGGCCGCCGACGACGGCCAGCTGATCGGACTGGACGAACTCACCGACGGCGGGCTGGACCGGCAGGACCAGATGGTCCTCAAGGCGAAGGCCACCGAGCTCATCTGCTCCCCCCAGCGGGCCGCCGTCGAGGTGTCCCTGTCCCACGGGCGCGGGGTCACCCTCCTGAGCAGCCCGGTCACGAGCACGGCCGGGGTGGAGGGCGTCGTCGTCGAGGCGGTCCTCACCGGGGACTCACCGCCGGCGCACCACCTCGCCGCCTCGAAGCCGACCGCCTCCGCCCTCGCCTCGCTGGCCCTGGCCGCCACGGAACGGGCCGAGTCGCTGCCCTGGCACCTCGCAGAGGCCTCCGCTCCGGGCAGCGCGCCGGCCGGCCCGGCCACCGGCCAGACCACCGCCGGGGACGAGGCGACCGAGGCCTCCGGCGCCGTCCGGGGCCTGGTACTGGTGGGCGAGCCCGAGGTGGGCAAGTACGCCGTCGCCGCGCGCCGCCGCCTGGAACTGCTGGCCGAGGCCAGCACCCGGATCGGCACCACCCTGGACGTGAGCCGCACCGCCCGGGAACTCGCCGAGACGGCCGTGCCGCGCCTGGCCGACTACGTCACGGTCGACCTGGCCGGGGCCGTGCTGCGCGGCGAGGAATCCGCCGACCCGCAGGCCGAGCTGCACCGCACGGTGGTCCACGGCATCCGCGACGACTGCCCGTTCCACCCCGTCGGCCACCAGGTGCGGCTGGACCCCGGCACCCCCCACATGCGCTGCCTGCAGGGCGAGCCGGCCGTGCTGGAAACCGACCTCCAGGCCACCACTCCGGCCTGGATGCTGCCGGGCATCGAGCACGCCCGGGGGATCCTGGCCCACCAGGTGCACTCCATGATCTGCGTCCCCCTGCTCGCCCGCGGCGTACTGCTCGGCATCGCCGCCTTCTACCGCTCGCAGGACCCGGCCCCTTTCGGGGACGACGACACCCGGCTGGCCCGGGAACTGGCCGCCCGCGCCGCCCTCTGCATCGACAACGCCCGCCGCTACACCCGCGAGCACACCCTCGCCCTGGCCCTGCAGCGCAGCCTGCTCCCGCGCGGCCTCCCCGAGCAGGGCGCCGTGGAGGTCGCCCACCACTACCTGCCCGCCGAGTCCGGGGTGGGCGGGGACTGGTTCGACGTCATCCCCCTCTCCGGCACCCGCGTCGCCCTGCTGGTGGGCGATGTCGTCGGGCACGGACTGCACGCCGCCGCCACGATGGGCCGGCTGCGCATCGCGGCACGCAACTTCGCCGAGCTGGAACTGGCCCCCGACGAGCTGCTCACGCACCTGGACAACCTCCTGGTGCGCCTGGACCGCGAGGAGGACGACGCGAGCGCCACCGGCAGCAACGGCATCGTCGGCGCCACCTGCCTGTACGCCGTCTACGACCCCACCTCGCAGGTGTGCACGATGGCCCGCGCCGGCCACCCCCCGCCCGCCCTGGTCGCCCCCGACGGCAGCGTCACCTTCCCCGACCTGCCCGCCGGACCGCCCCTGGGCCTGGGCGGGCTGCCCTTCGAGACGGCCGAGATCCGGCTCCCCGAGCACAGCACGCTGGTCCTCTACACCGACGGCCTCGTGGGCGGCCGCCACCGCGACATCGACGTGGCGCTCGACCAGCTGCGCCACGCGCTGGCCCACCCGGACCGGACGGCGCAGGACACCTGCCGGGCCGTCATCGAGGCCGTGGCGCCCGAGCATCCGGGCGACGACGTCGCGCTGCTCGTCGCCCGCACCCGTACCGTGCCCGCCGACCGGATCGCCACGTGGGACCTGGCCCCGGACCCGTCCCTCGTCTCCGACGTCCGAGGAGCCGCCACCCGGCGGCTCGCCGACTGGGGGCTGGACGAACTCGCCTTCGCCGCCGAGCTGATGCTCAGCGAGCTGGTCACGAACGCGGTCCGCTACGGCAGCGAGCCCATCCAGGTGCGGCTGATCCACGACCGGACCCTGATCTGCGAGGTCTCCGACGGCAGCAGCACCGCCCCCCACCTGCGGCGGGCCGCCACGACGGACGAGGGCGGCCGCGGCCTGTTCCTCGTCGCGCAGCTCTCCCAGGCCTGGGGCGCCCGGTACACCCCCCAGGGCAAGGTCATCTGGGCCGAATGCGCCCTGAACGCGGCATGACCCGCAATGTCCGGCATGCGGCGATAACTCCAAGTAGCATCCTGAGTGTTCCGTAACGCAGCATCACCTCCCCCAGGCGGCCCCGGAGAAGTCCGTGCATGACACTCCCGTCACCTCGACGAGCCCGCCCCCGCGCTCCGACGGGGAACCCCTCGTCCGGATACGCGGTCTCAGCAAGCGGTTCGGCGGCACCCTCGCTCTGGACTCGGTCGGCCTCGACATCCACGGCGGCAGCGTCCTCGCCCTCCTGGGACCCAACGGGGCCGGCAAGTCCACCCTGATCAAGGTGCTCGCGGGGGTGCACCACGCCGACGCGGGCGAGGTGACCGTGGCCGGCCACCCGCTGCCCTCAGAGGCCGCCTCGCGCCACATGTCCTTCATCCACCAGGACCTCGGTCTCGTCGAGTGGATGACGGTCGCCGAGAACATCGCCCTGGGCGCCGGCTACCCGCTGCACCGCGGCCTGATCTCATGGCGGCGGACCCGGGAGCGCTGCGACGGGGCCCTGCGAACCGTCGCCGGGCACCTGGACGCCGACGCGCGCATCGCCGACCTCGCCCCCGCCGAGCGGTCCCTGGTCGCCATCGCCCGCGCGCTGGCGCGCAGCGCCCGGGTCCTCGTCCTCGACGAGCCGACCGCCACCCTCCCCGCCGCCGACTGCGCCCGGCTCTTCGGCGTCCTGCACTCCCTGCGCGACCGGGGGCACGGCATCCTCTACGTCAGCCACCGGCTCGACGAGGTGTACGAGGTCGCCGACACCTTCGCCGTCCTGCGCGACGGCCGCCTCGTCAGCCACGGGCCGCTCGCCCCGTACTCCCCCGCCCGCCTGGTACGGGACATCGTGGGCCACGAACCGGCCCGCCGCCGGCCCGAGCACGCGCCCGGCCCCGCAGCCGCATCCGTTGCCGCCTCCGGCTCCACGGCCGCGGAGCGCCCCGCCGTCCTGAGCCTCGACGGTGTGTCGACCGCCCGCACCGGGCCCGTCGCCCTGGACCTGCGCGAGGGCGAGATCCTCGGCATGGTGGGCCTGACCGGCGCCGGCCACACGCACCTGGGCCGCGCCCTCGCCGGCGCGCTGCCGCTCCTCGGGGGCCGGGCACTGCTGGACGGCCGCCCGTACCGTCCGCACACGGTCGCCGAGGCCCTGCGCTTCGGCGTCGGCTTCGTCGCCGGCAACCGCCAGGAGGAGGGCTGCGCCGCCGATCTGACCGTGCGGGAGAACTTCCTCGCCAATCCGCGGGCCGCCGGTGTGCCCGACTGGCGCTGGACCGGTCCGCGGCGCGAACGCGCCGAAGCCCGCGCCCTGATCGAGCGGTTCTCGGTGCACCCCCGGGACGGCGAGGTGCCCATCGCCACCCTCTCCGGCGGCAATCAGCAGAAGGTGGTCGTCGGCCGGTGGCTGCGGGGGAACCTGCGCCTGCTGATCCTGGAGGAGCCGACCGCCAGCGTGGACGTCGGCGCCAAGGCGGCGATCCACCGCATCCTCGACGAAGCCGTGGCGGCGGGCCTCGCCGTCCTGCTCGTCTCCACCGACTTCGGGGAGGTCGCCGACCTCTGCCACCGGGCGCTGGTCTTCGGCCGCGGCGCCGTGGTGGCCGAGCTGGCGGGCGGGACCCTGAACGCCACCGAGCTCACGCGCGCCGCCTCGGCCCTGCCCGCGATCACCGGAAACGGTACGGGCCGGTGATTCGCCGGCGCGCCCACTTCGTCGGCACCTACGGCCTGCTGACCCTGACGCTCCTGCTCTTCCTGGTCTTCTCCCTCGTCCTGCCGGACACCTTCCCGACGATGGACAACGTCTCCTCAATCCTGTCCAACCAGTCGATCCCCGCCATTCTCGCGCTCGGCGTGACGGTCCCCGTCGCGGCCGGCCGGTTCGACCTGTCCATCGGCTACGGCCTGGGCCTGGCGCACGTCATGGTGATGCACCTCATCGTCGACGAGCACTGGCCCTGGCAGTCGGCCTGCCTCACGGTGGTCGCCGGCGGGGCGCTGGCCGGCGTCGTCAACGGCATCATCGTCGAGTTCGCGCGCATCGACTCCCTCATCGCCACGCTGGGCACCGGCAGCATCATGTACGCGGCGACCGGCTGGATCACCGACGGCAGCCGGATCGTCCCCGGTCCCGCAGGCCTCCCGGCCGCCTTCACCGGCCTGTACGACTCCAGGTTCCTCGGCCTGCCCCTCCCCGCCTTCTACGTGCTCGCCCTCGTCGCGGTCCTCTGGGTACTGCTGGAACGGCTGCCGCTCGGCCGGTACCTGTACGTCATCGGCTCCAATCCCCGGGCCGCGGCGATGCTCGGCATTCCCACCCACCGCTACTCCGTCGTCGCCTTCGCCGCGTCGGGCCTGATCGTCGGTTTCGCCGGGGTCCTCCTCGCGGCGCAGCAGCAGATCGGCAACCCGAGCGTCGGCCTGGACTACCTGCTGCCCGCGTTCGTCGGCGCCCTGCTCGGTTCCACCGCGATCAAACCGGGCCGTGCCAACGCCCTGGGCACCCTCGTCGCCGTGACCGTCCTCGCCGTGGGACTCGCCGGGATCGGGCAGCTCGGCGCGCAGTTCTGGGCGACCCCGCTGTTCAACGGCGCCACCCTGCTCATCGCCGTCGGCCTGGCCGGCTACTCCGCCCGCCGCCGGCTGCGCGCCGGCGCCACCGCGACCGGAGGGCCCGCACGCGCCCGGCACGGCCGGCAGGACGCCCCTTGAGACCACCCGGCAGCGCACAGAGCGTCAGGAGCACCGTGTACCCCAACCGCATGACCCTTCTCGCGGCCGCAGCCCTGCTCACGGCGGCCGCCGCCGGATGCGGCGGCGGCACGGCCGGCACCACCGGGCCTTCGGCGGCCGGCTGCCCGGCCGTCCTCCAGGAGGCGCGGGCGGACGTCGGGAAGGCCGAGAGCACCGACAGCAGGTGGACCGGCCCCACGACCGGGCCCGCCGCGGTCCCCGGCAAGAGCATCGTCTACGTCGCGCAGACCATGACCAACCCGGGCGTCGCGGGAGTCGCGCAGGGTCTCCAGCAAGCCGCGAAGGCCATCGGCTGGCAGGTCCGGGTGATCGACGGGGAGGGCAGCCCGGCCGGGATCCAGGCGGCGCTGAGCCAGGCCGTCACGCTCAGGCCGTCGGGCATCGTCATCGGCGGATTCGACCCGCGCCTGACCTCGCAGCAGGTGGCCCGGGCCCGTGCCGCGGACATCCCGCTCATCGGCTGGCACGCGGTCGACGCCCCCGGCCCGAGCACGGACCCGCCGCTCTTCACCAACATCACCACGAAGGTGCAGGACGTGGCGAGGATCAGTGCGGACTGGGTCATCGCCCGGTCCGACGGCGGGGCGGGCGTCGTCCTGTTCACCGACGACTCGATCCCCTTCGCCAGGACGAAGGCCGACCTGATCAAGCGGCGCCTCGCCGACTGCCCCGGCGTGGAACTGCTGGCGTACGAGAACATCCCGATCCCGGACGCGAGCCGGCGCACCCCGCAGGAGGTCTCCTCCCTGCTGTCCCGCTTCGGGAAGAAGTGGACCCACTCGGTCGCCATCAACGACCTCTACTTCGCCGACGCCGCCCCGGCCCTGCGCGCCGCCGGCAGGCCGGGCGGCGGTCCGCCGTCCAACATCGGTGCCGGCGACGGCGATCCGTCCGCCTTCCAGCGCATCAACAGCGGGCAGTACCAGGCCGCCACCGTTCCCGAGCCGCTCTCGCAGCAGGGCTGGCAGATCGTCGACGAGTTCAACCGTGCCTTCGCCGGCCGGCCCGCGAGCGGCTACGTCGCCCCCGTCCACGTGGTCACGGCCGACAACAGCGGCGGGGCCGCCTCCTGGGACCTCCGGGGGTACCAGGAGGCGTACGAGAAGATCTGGCGCGGGTAGCGTCCCGGCCCCCGGTCGTCGTGCCCGTTCAGGCCACCGGCCGGGCCTCGGCGCGTACCGGGGTCCGCCGGGGAGCGTCCGCGCGGTCGCGGCGGAAGACGATGTCGGCCATGCGGCGCTCCGGCCCCCGGCGGCGCAGGACCTGGTAGGCGACGAAGGCGGCCGGGCCGAAGAACACCTGGGCGGGGATGATGCCGGGGGCGTCGCCGGTGGCCGCCGAGATCAGGTGCAGGGCCGCCACGGGCGCCACGGCCCCGAAGAGCACCACCAGGGTGATTCCGGTCCGCAGCCCCGGCTTCCCGTACGCCTTGTAGGCGGTGGTCGTGAAGAGGGCGTAGGCCAGCAGGTCGCCCATGCCGACGACGGCGCCGAGGTCCTCACCGATGCGCAGGCCCGCGGCCGGTGCGTACGGATAGCCCTGGACGGCGTCGGCGAGCTCCTGAGTCAGCGGGACGACCCAGGCGAAGAAGGCGTCGTAGGCGGCGAGGGCGAGCAGGAACCACGCCACGTTCCTCAGCCGCATGCCGCCCTGGACGTTGAGGTTCGTGGCGGAGACGACGACCAGGCCGACGACGCAGCTGTTCGCCACCCAGTACGGCGGCGCGGTCTCGCCGAAGGCCAGGTGCGTGACGAGGACGCTCGCGATCAGCACGGTGATCAGCGCCCAGCGCAGCCGGCCGTTGCCGATGAGGGGCTGGTAGCCCACGGACAGTCCGCCCGCGAAGACCAGGGCGAGCACGACCGGGAGGACGGCGCCCGGCAGTGCGAGGTAGACGTACGGCAGCGCCAGCACGAAGCCCATCATCATGAAGATGTCCCGGCCGTTGAAGACGCCGACGGGCGGCCTCGCCGTACGGACGGCGCGGAAGTAGGCGATGGTGGCGACGACGACCGCGAGGGCCAGGGCCGCGGTGACCGCGAGCTGGAAGAAGACCGTCATGCGTGGCTCCGGGTGAAGGTGTGCTCCAACAGGTCACAGCGAAGGGGGAAGCGGCGCGCGGCCTCCTCGTCGTCCAGCGCCAGGACGGTGACGCGCGCGTCGATGCCCCGGGCCAGCAGCCGCCCGGTCACCTCGGCCGGGGTCGCGGTCCGCGAGGCGACCTCCACGTGGAGGCGGCCGTCGGGCCCGACCTGCGCCCGGTGGCGCAGCGGCCACGGCATGCCCGGGGTGCCGTCCAGGGCCTCCACGACGTCGCGCGGCGTCACGACCGCGTCGGCGGTCCGCAGCAGCGTGCCCGCCTTGCCGAGGATCTGCGAGACGGCGGGCACGGCGGCCAGTTCGCAGTCCGGTTCGCCCTCCAGGGTGCGTACGACGTCGCCGGTGTTGTACCGCAGGACCGGCATGCACTCCCGGTAGGGGTAGTACGGCGTGACGGTCAGCTCCCCGAGCTGTCCGGGGGCGACGGGCTCGCCCGTGTCGAGGCCGAGCACCTCGGTGTACCCCATGTTGGGGTCGATGTGGAGGTGGTGGTGGCTGCAGGTGCGGCCGCCGACGGGCAGCAGTTCGGTCATGCCGAAGTTGTCGCCGACGGTCTCGGCGCCGAAGGTCTCGCGCAGGGCTCGTACGAGGGCCGGCGACACGATCTCGCCGCCGGCGTAGATCGACCGGAGGCCGAAGTCGTCCGGTCCGTAGCCGCGGCGACGCGCCGCGGTGAGCATCCGGGCCAGGTAACTGGGGTTGCCGGTGAGCAGGGTGGGGCGGGTGCCGTTGCCGCCGAGGAGGTGCTCGACGGACTCCTCGGGCGGGACCTGGCCGACGACGTGGCAGGAGGCGTTGACAAGGCGACAGACCTCCACGTCCTCCTGCACGGCTGCCGTCGCCCGGGAGCTGAGGTTGATCTGCATCCGGTCGCCGGGGCGGATGTCGCCGCGCAGCACGACGGACAGCGCGATCAGCGCCGGCCAGAGCTCCATCTCGTAGCGGGAGAGCCACATCTGGACGGGTCGGCCGGTGGTGCCGGTCGTCTGGGTCGCGAGGTAGGGGGTGCTGCACAGGAAGTCGGCGGGCCGCTCGATCAGGTCGGCCTTGCGGGTGACCGGGATCCGGGTGAGCGTCTGCGTGGTCAGTCCGTCGAGGTCGATGCCGGCGAGCCGCTCCCGGTAGAAGGGCGAACGCTTGGCGAGCCGGCGCACGGTCCGCTGGAGCGCGCGGTTCTGCAGGTCACGGCGCTCGTCCGGGTCGGCGAACGGTCCGTCGGCCAGTTCGTCGACGTCGTCGCCGAGTGAGCCGAACTCCTCGAGCGTGGCGAGGGCGTCGGCGACGAGCCGCTCCACGGCCCGTACGTTCAGCTTCCGGCCGAACACCATGGCCATCGCCACCCGGACCTGCCGGACACCGGTCTCCAGCACGCGTGCCTCCCTAGAACGTGAAGAAAAGGGGTGGGGGCGACATGCCGCCCCCACCCCCCGAATCTGCGTCAGCTGGCAGAGCAAGAACCGAAGAAGACGGCCGTCATGGCACCCATGACGTACTTGAACTGCTTGGCGCTGGTCTTGATCGCGCTCATCGGATCCTCCTTTTGTCGCTCCTGGCGGACGGACGTTCCGCGCCCTGTGAGGGGCCGGTCCGTGCGTCCCTGGGTGACAACACACTGGCGCGATCGAGATGCGCGGGCAATGATCTGGTCCGTTCAACGGACCGGCGGAAGCGGAGGGCGGTACCACCGTTCTTGCTGATGGGCCGGGACGAACGGGGAGTTACGGACACCGTCCGACCGATGGCGTCCGTACGGAAGGGGGTACCGCTCATGGCCAGATCCGGCACTGAGGGGCGGGGTGTACTGGAGGGCGCGTTCGCACTCATGGAGGTGCTCGCGCACGGCGACGAGGTCGGCCTGACCAGGCTGGCGGCGGACGCCGAACTGCCCAAGGCCACGGCGCACCGGCTGCTCGGGCAACTGGTCGCGCTCGGCGCGGTACAGAGCTGTTCGGGCCGCTACCGGCTGGGCCCGAGGACGTTCCGGCTGGGGCAGGCGTGGCACCCGGCGCGGGCGCTGCGGGCCGCGTCGGCGCGGCCCTTGCGCGAACTCGCCTCGGCGAGCGGCAGGTTGACCGTCAGCCTGTCGGTTCCCGAGGGGGGCCACGCCATCGTGGTGGGGAGCACGCGCAGCGAGGTGGACGACGTCCTCGCGCTGCATCCCGGGGTCGTGCTGCCTCCCGGGAGCGCGGCCGAGCTGGTCCTGACGGCGTCCGCTCCCGAGGCGGGCGCGCCTGCGGGGTGGTCGCGGGCCGCGTGGTCGCGGGAGGCGGCGCGGGCCAGGGAGCAGGGCATGGCCTTCCAGTACGGGCAGTGCGTGAGCGCGCTGTCGTGCGTGGCGGCGCCGGTGCTCTCCGATGCGGGGCAGGTGGTGGCCGCGGTGGCGGCGACCGCGCTGGACGGCAAGCAGATCGCCCCGCTGGGCGAGGCCGTGGTCCGTACGGCGGCGATGGTCAGCGCCAACCTGTCGAGGCTGCCGGCCCCCACGGCGCGGCCGCGCCGCGAGTGGGAGCCCGCCCGGGGTCCGGCGGTCCAGGCCCCGGCCGACCGGGTCCCGCACGCCGTGCTGGCCCCGGCACGGCGACCCTAGGGAGTGCGTACAGGCGGGGGGGCGGCGCCCGCGCCCCCCGCCGCCGGTCGCCCCCCGCCGCCGCCGGTCGCCCCCCGCCGCTGCCGGTCGCTGCCGGGCCGCCCGTGCGCGCCCGCAGGCGTGGGGCTCAGCGCAGGTCGAGGCGCATCAGGACCCGGGGGTGACCGGCCAGCACCGAGGCGGTGTCGGCGGCGTGCACGAAGCCGGCGCGTTCGAAGTTCTTCCGCAGACCCGCGTACGCCATGGTCAGGTCGGCACGGGCCGTACCGTTGTCGAGGGGGTAGGCCTCGATCGCGGGTGCGCCCTGGGCGCGGGCGAACTCGACCGCGCCGGCGATGAGGGCGTGCGAGATGCCCTTCTTGCGGTGGCCGGGGCGTACCCGGATGCACCACAGCGACCAGACCGGCAGCTCGTCGACGTGCGGGATCGTGCGACTGCGCGCGAAGGAGGTGTCCGCGCGCGGGGCCACGGCCGCCCAGCCGACCGGCTCGTCGCCGTCGTAGGCGATGACTCCGGGAGGGATGCCGCTGCGGCACAGCTCGGCGACGTACTCGCCCCGCGCCGGGCCGCGCAGTTGGTTGTTGAGCTTGGCCGGGATCCGGTAGCTGAGGCACCAGCAGACGTTGGCCCCGGGGGACTTCGGGCCGAGCAGGGTGCGCACGTCCTCGATGACCGATGCGGGACGAACTTCGATGGTCATGGAACCACAGTGCCACGAGTGACGGCAGACCACCGGCCGACGGGTACGACCGACGGTCACCTTCGAGAGGCACCCCAGCATGCCCCTGGCAGCTCCCTCTTTCAGGGTGCTGCCTCACCGGTACCGCCGGTCCTGACCTACCACGTCGCCGACGCCAAGGGCTCCCTCGTCCACAGCGCCGAGGTCCCCGGCGCGAGCGCCGCGCTCAACCCGCCGCCCGCTCCTGCACCCGCCGCTGGACAGTCGACCTCACCGCCGCCACCGTCGACGAACACATCATCGACGACCTCCCCGTCGGGTTCCCCACCCTCAACGAGGACTACCTCGGCGCCGAGAACCGCTACCAGTACGCCATCGCCTTCCCCGACGAGAACGGCCTCGGCCTCCCAACTCCTCGTCCTCGATGCCGCCGGCCCCGACCGCACCGCCACCGTCCACCTCCCGCACCGCGTCGCCGCCGGCCTCCACGGCTCCTGGATCCCCGACACCCCCACATCACGGCCCGACACCGGGCACAACACTCAGGGGCCTGCGACGTGCCACAGCGGAACGGCAGACGTTCGCCGTGTCGTGGGCGTCCTCGGGGGGCAACACCCGGATCACGTCATGGCGGCCGGTCGGCGATTCACGAACATGGTCGGGCCTCGCTGCGCCCCTCGTGGGCCCGGACACACGAAAGGCCGTTCTCCCATGTACGAGAGAACGGCCTCCGACCTGCAAAAAGCAGAGTCGGGACGACAGGATTTGAACCTGCGACCCCTTGACCCCCAGTCAAGTGCGCTACCAAGCTGCGCCACGTCCCGATGCCCGCTGACCTGGGGTTTCCCCGGGCCGAACGCGCATGAGAACGATACCGCATTTCCGTGGGTGGTCGCGCGCGCCTTTCCGCCATCGGTTCGCGGTCAGGTCAGCCGGTGCCCCCGGCCAGCTCCGGGTGGGCCGCAACCAGGCGTTTCGGGGCCGCCTGGAGCCAGGAGTCGATCAGGATGGAGCGCAGTTCGGCCTCGTCCCGCACCGCCGCGAGGCGGACCCGGATCCACGCGTAGTTGTCATCGTGGCCGGCGCGCAGGAAGAACTTCTCCGGTTCCGCCGCGATCAGCTCGGCCCTGTCCTCCTTGGGACACTTCACCCCGATCGAGGTGTCGTCGTCGGCGAGCGCGGCGAAGATCTTCCCGCCCACCCGGAAGGTCGGCATGCCCCATGCCGGTTTTTCGCTGCTGTCCGGGAGGGACAGTGCGACCAGGCGGACGTCCTGCACGGTGGTGGCCATCCCCGGGACTCCTCTCCAGCCTCCTGCTCCGGTGGATCCTCGTCCGACGACCGTAGCCCCCACCACCGACAGGCGTGCTCATGCGCGCCGGTCCTCGCGCTCGTGCAGCAGGGCCACCAGCTCCGCCGCCAGCCCCTTCGCGGTGGCGAGTCCCTCCGTGCCCCACCGCCGCGGACCACGTCCACCGCGCACACCGTGCCCAGTACGATCCCGCGCCGGTCGGTCAGCGGCGCCCCCAGGTAGGACCGGACCCCGCTCTCGTCCACCACCGCGTCCCCGGCGAACCGGGCGAAGTCCCGTACGTCCTCCAGCACCAGCGGGCGCCTTCGCACCACCACGTGCGGGCAGTAGCCGCGGTCACGGGCCAGGACCCGGGCCGGGTAGCCGCTCTCCGGGGCGTCGGGGGCGCGGTGGAGGCCGGCGAAGACCTGGCGCTCCTCGCCGACGAAGTTCACCCCCGCGTGGGGCGCGCCGAGTACGTCCGCCACGCGTCGCGCGAAGGCGTCGAGCTCGGTGTCGGCCCGCTCCCCCAGTCCCAGCTCGCGCAGCCGGACGGCCCGCGCGGGCGCCTCCCGGTCCACGGGCGTGAGCAGCAGGTGTCCGGTCGATTCGTAGGAGAGCATCACGTTTCCCCCGACTCCGTTGACGATGACGATGGTGTTGACGTTGGCGAAGGGCGCAGCAGGTGATGGACCAGGGCGGCCGGCGTCACCCGTCACGGAGCTGGTCAGGCGCGTGCCGCACCGTACGACGGGCACCTCGGGCCCCAGGCCCACCGCGTCCCGGACCTCGTCGGGCGTGTAGCGGTGGCATGCGCCGAACTCGTCGACGGCGGCGATGAAGCCGATCCCGCGCCGCTCGAAGAAGTCGACGGCCGGGAAGCAGTCCGCGAGGCGGCGAGTGTCCGCGATCACCACGGCCCCGAGCGCGCCTGCGGACAACGCAGCGGGTCGGCGCCGGCGCCGAGGTCGCTGAGCAGTTCCTCAGGGCTCAGCGGCTCGACCTCGCTCACCGCGCCGCCGAAGGTGGTCTTGCCCGCCCGAAGCCCCCCGCGACCAGCATCCTCAGGGTGACGGGGGCGTCACAGTCGTCGGCGTAGGCCATCGAGCACCGCCAGCAGGAGGGACTGGTCGTCGGCGGCGAACGACCCTCCACCCGGGAACCGGGGCGCCTGCGCCATGACGGCCCCGTACTCCATCAGATCGGACAGCAGCACCTTCACCACCGCGGCGGGGAGCCGCAGCTGCCCCGCCAGCTCGGCGACGGTGACCGCGGCGGCGCCGGCGCACAACCGCAGCGCGAGGGTGTGCTCGGGGCCGAGCGGGACGCGCGGGCGCACCCCGGTCGCGGTCATCCGCGACAGCAGGTCGAGCGCGACGCCCGGTCTGGTCCGGCCGCCGCTGGCGGTGTACGGCCGCATAACCCGTCCTGCCGAGCCGTCGAGCCACGGTGTGTCCCGCCCCTGTCCGTATGCCCCGTACTCCCCGTGCGCCCCCCTGCCGCGGGCCCTCATCGCTCCACGTTCGCGGCGGGCCGCCGGGGTGCGGCCGAGAGGTACGGCCGGACGCTCTTGACCAGCATCGCCATCTCGTAGCCGAGCACGCCGGCGTCGGCGTCCCGGTCGGCGAGGACGGCCAGGCAGGTCCCGGATCCGGCGGCCGACACGAAGACGAGCGCGGTGTCGAGCTCGACGACGACCTGCCGTACCTCGGCGCCGTCGCCGAAGCGGGCGCCGGCGCTGCGGCCGAGGGAGTAGAGGCCGGAGGCGAGGGCCGCGAGGTGGTCGGCGCTGTCGGGGTCCAGGCCGTGTACGCAGCTCACGAGCCCGTCGGCGGTGAGCAATACGGCACTGCGGGTGTACGGCACCCGTTGGACCAGGCCGCTGAGCAGCCAGTCGAGATCCGAGAGCCGGCCGCCGGTCTTCGTCGCCACTTCGCCGCCCATGGTGATGCGCTCCTTCGTCATACCTGGTCCTCCGACTGTGCGAGGCCGAAGCCCCGCCGGAAGGCGGCCATGAGGCCGGGGTCGTGTACGGGTTGCTCGGGGTCGGCGGGAGGCCGAGGTGCGGGCGCTTCGCGCAGCTGGGGCGCGAGGTGCTGCTGGGCCCGACGCCGCGGCAACACCGGCCTCTCGCCGCCGACGCACTCGTCCCCCGCCCCCTCACCCCGCCGCGTGTCCCGGCCCCAGGCGTCCGCCGCAGGGTCGAGCCCTTGCCCGGCCGCGGACTCGCCCGGCCGGCCGGGCGCCGGTGTGGCCGACGGCTCGGCCGCGGGCGCCGTCCGGGGCAGGACCCCCGGTCCGGCCCACGGTGCCGCCTCGGCGGCCGGCCCCTGCCCGGCCGGCTGCCCGGGCGCAGGCGCAGTCACCTGCGGGCCGGCCTCGAAAGCGGGCCCCGGCCCGGCCTGCCGGTGGGTTTCGGGCTGCTGCCGGGTCCTGGGCTCGGCCGCGGCTCCTGGACGGGCATCCTGCCCGGTACCGGGGCCGGCCGGCGGCCCGCTCGTGGCGGGACCGGCCTCGGGGGCGCCCGACGGTCCCGGCGCGGGGACGGGCCGTCCGGCCGTCGGGTGCCCGGCGCGCGGCTCCGCCCGCGGCCCGGGATCGGGGCTCGGGGCGGGGGCCGTCCGCGGCTCGGTGGGCCGGGCGGGCCAGGAGTCCGGCTGCGGCGAGCCGCCGGGTACGGTCCAGGCGTCCGCCCCCGTCACGGCCGGCCCCGCGTGGGGCTCGGGGCGGGGGGCGGGGATCGTGGGCGGGGCTCCCGCCCGACGCGGCATCGGCATCGGCATCGGCATCGGCATCCGCGCCGGCTCCAGCGGCGGCGTCAGCCGCGAGCCCTGGGCCGCCTCCGCGCCCAGCAGCTCCTGCGGCAGCACCAGCACCGCGAGGACGCCGCCGTAGATGTTCGATTTGAGCTCGACGGCGATCCCGTGCCGGCGAGCCAGCGCCGAGACGACGTACAGGCCGATCCGCCCGTCCGCGAGCAGGCTGCGGACGCCGACCTGGTCGGGGTCCCCGAGCAGGGCGTTCATCCGGTGCTGTTCCTCGGGCGGCATGCCCAGCCCCCGGTCCTCCACCTCCACCGCGATACCGGCGGTGACCCGCTCGGCGCGCAGCACCACGTCGGTGTCGGGAGGGGAGAACACCGTGGCGTTCTCGACGAGTTCGGCCAGCAGGTGGACGACGTCCGCCACGGCGTGTCCGCGTACGGTGCCGCCCGCCGGCGGCACGACCTTGACCCGGGTGTACTGCTCAACCTCCGCGACCGAGGAGCGCAGCACCTCGCTCAGGTCGATGGGCCGGGTCCACTGGCGGCGGGACGCCGCACCGCCCAGCACCGCGAGGTTCTCGGCGTGGCGGCGGATCCGGGTGGCGAGGTGGTCGACGTGGAAGAGCTCCTTGAGCAGGTCCGGGTCCTCGACCGTGTCCTCCAGGTCGTCCAGCAGCGAGATCTCGCGGTGGACGAGGGAGTGCAGCCGGCGCGCGAGGTTGACGAAGACCTCGACCTTGCGCTCGCTGTCGGAAGGGGTGGCCGGTCCGGCGAGCCGTACGAGGGCGGTGTGGGCCTGTTCGCGGGCGCCGCGCAGCTCCTGGGAGAGGAGCCAGAACTCGTCCACGCCGGCCGGGTCGCCGCCGGTGAGCGGCGCGTTCGGCCCGCCCCGGACCGGCCGCGGCGGGGCCTCGCCCCGCTCCAGCCGTTCGGCGGCCGTCCGCAGCTCCTGGCGGCCGCGCACGCTGGAGCGGCGCAGGGCCTCGCACCGGTCCCGTACGGCCTTGGCCGCGCGCTGCGCGCCGAGCAGGGCGGCGGCCAGCGCTCCGACCACGAGCAGGGCGCAGCCGGTGAGCACCGGCCAGAGCCGGGCGTCGCGGTCGCCGGCCCCGCCGCCGAGCTGAAGGGTGAAGATCACCGCGGCGGCGCCGCTGAGGGCGGCGGCGAGCGTGGGCAGGAGGGCGGCTCGTACCAGCTGGGGGCTTATCTGCCGGGCGGGACCGGTGACGGCGTGTCTCGACGGGGCGTGGCTGGCGGCGCGGAGTCCGGACATCGGCGTCCTCGGTACGTGGGGCCCGGCCCCCAGCGTTCCCGGGGCCCGGTGTTGATCACCGAATACCCACGCTAGACCTCACCGTCCCGCCCCGGAATGCCAGTTGGCGAACTTCACGGGGCTGCTTCCCGCTCCCGACGGAGCGCTCGCACAGCAGCCCGAATGCGCCGGTCAGGCCGCTGGGGCCGCCCGGCGCCGCCCCCGCCCCGCGCCGCCCACGCCCCGGGCCGCCCCCTCCCGGCGCCCGAACGGCGTCGGCCGCCCCCGTGCAGTGGGGCGGCCGGTACCCGCTGCCCGCTACGACCCGACGGACTCCGGCTCCTCCTGCCCGCCGACTGCCGACGACGCCACACGGGCCGCGGTCGCCGCTGCCCCGCCGGCCTCGTGCGCGGGCAGCGCCGCGGGCCCGTCGACGGGTCCGCCCGCAGCCGCCCCGGCCACGAACGGACGCCACCACGGTTCTGCGGGCGCGCCCTCGGTTCCGGGTTCGAACGGCTGGCCCGGGATCGGGAGTGCCAGGGCCGCTCCGGCCCCCTCTGCGGCGGCCAGGGTGCCCTCGCCGGGCTCGTCCCACGGGTGCGGCGCCAGGTTGAAGGTGCCCCAGTGGATCGGCAGCATCGTGCCGTGCGCGGCGCCGCCCTGGAGGTCGAGGTGGGCGCGCATGCCCTCCTCGGGAGTCATGTGGATGTCGGGCCAGTACTCCGAATACGCCCCGATCTGGATCATCGTGGCGTCGAAGGGGCCGTGCTCGGCGCCGATCTCCGCGAAGCCCGAGAAGTAGCCGGTGTCCCCGCTGTGGTAGATCCGGTGCTCGTCGCCCGCGACCACCCAGGAGGCCCACAGGGTGTGCTGCTGGTTGCGCAGACCGCGGCCGCAGAAGTGCCGGGCGGGGGTCGCCGTGAGGGACAGTCCGTCGATCTTGGTGGTCTCGTTCCAGTCGAGCTCGCGCAGCCGGTCGGCCGGCACGCCCCACCGCTCGAGGTGCGCGCCGACTCCGAGCGGGACGGCGAAGACCGTGTCCGTGCCGGCCAGTGCCTTGATCGTCGGCAGGTCGAGGTGGTCGTAGTGGTCGTGCGAGATGACCACGACGTCGACCTCGCCCAGTGCGGCCAGCGGGACCGGCACCGGGTGCAGCCGCTTGGGGCCGGCGAAGGGGAAGGGGGAGCAGCGATCGCCCCACACGGGGTCGAACAGCACCCGGTGCCCGTCGATCTCCGCGAGCACGCTGGAGTGCCCCATCCAGGTCAGGCGCAGTCCGCTGACCGGCGGCTTCGCCAGGTCCGCGAGGGTCGTGGGGTGCACCGGGATCGCGGCCCCGGGGCTGCGCCGGATCCGCTGCTCGCGGTGGAAGTAGGTCTTCGCGAACTCCGCCATCGACCCCGATGGCCTGCTCCGGGCCCCGACCGGGTTCTGGAAGACGCCGTCGGCGAAGTTCGGCGAGCGGCGGATCCGCTCCAGCCGGGCGCCGGACGGGTCCGCGCCGAAGGCTTCGGGCCGCAGGGCGCGCAGCCGAGGACGGAGGGGACGGGAGCCGGTCAAAGCGCCTCCTGGGAGGGGTGGGGTCGGTGCGGTCGCATGGCTACGACCATCCCAACGCGCACCGGCCCCGAAGGATTCCGCTTGCCGCTCCCGCCCCTCGTGTCCTTGTCCCCGTGCTCTCGTGTGCTGTGGCTACAGCGGCAGCAGGTCCGGCCGCTTCGCCGCGACGTGATCGCCGGAGGACTCGCCGCGCAGCCGGCGGCCGATCCACGGCACCAAGTACTCGCGGGCCCACTGGATGTTGTCGCGGGTCACGTCCACCGACCCGCGCGGGCGCAACTGCGGCCACGGCTGGTCGGGGTCGGCGGGCACCTCCAGGCCGAGCACCTGGGCGGCGCGCAGTGCGACACGGGTGTGCCCCTCCGGCGAGAGGTGCAGCCGGTCCGCGTCCCAGGCGCGCCGGTCCTGTACGGACTTCAGCGACCAGAGGTCGAGGACCGGGCAGTCGTAGCGGTCGGCGATGGCGCGCACGTGCGCGCTGTACGTTGCGACCTTGCCGCGGAGGTGCTTGAGGACGGGCACCCCCCGGGTGTCGAAGCCCGTGGTGATCATGACGCGGCCGACGGCTCCGGTGAGGTCGGCCACGGCCGCCTCGAACCGCTCCGCCACGCCGTCCGGGTCGCTGCCGGGCCGGATGATGTCGTTGCCGCCCGCGCAGAAGGTGACCAGGTCCGGGGCGAGGGCCTTGGCCCTCGGCACCTGGTCCGCCACGATCTGGTCGAGGAGCTTCCCGCGCACCGCGAGGTTCGCGTACCGGAAGTCGTACTCGTCGCGCTGATCGGCCAGGAGCACGGCGAGCCGGTCCGCCCAGCCGAGAAAGGAATCCCCAGGCCCCGGGTCCCCCACGCCCTCAGTGAAGCTGTCCCCGATCGCCGCGTACGAGCCGATGGTCTTGAGTTTCGTCGTCGTCGCTGCCACGAGAACCCATCCTTCACTCCCGCACGCAACCTACGCCAACGTAATGAGGGGTTGACGGGCCGTGATCTCTACCACGCCGGGCATAAGGAACGGGTACACGTGAGGCCGGGGCCCCCCTCGGGTCCCGGCCCCACGCGTGTCGGTGCTCCGTCGGCGGGTGCCGTCAGAGGCTGGCGCCCTTCGAGCGGAGGTAGGCGATCGGGTCCATGTCCGAGCCGTAGGACGGGCTCGTGCGGATCTCGAAGTGCAGGTGAGGGCCGGTCGAGTTGCCCGTGGAGCCGGAGAGGCCGATGCTCTGGCCGGCGGTGACGCTCTGGCCGGAGGAGACGGAGAGCTGGGAGAGGTGGGCGTACTGGGAGTACTTGCCGTCCGCGTGACGGATGACGACCTCGTTGCCGTAGGCGCCGCTCCAGCCGGCGGAGACGACGGTTCCCGCGCCGACGGCCTTGACGCTGGTGCCCATGGCGGCGATGAAGTCGACGCCGGTGTGGTAGCCGGAAGACCACATGGCGCCCGCGACCTTGTACTGGGTGGAGATGCCACCGCCGACCGGGGCCACGAATCCGCCGGCGGCGGGCTGCGCGGCGGGAGCCCCGGCGGGGGCGGCGGGCGCCTCGGGGGCAGAATCCTGCCGCGCCTGCGGGGCGGCGGGTCGCCCGGCAGGCTTCGGCGCCTTCGGGGCCGCCTTCGGGGCCGCCTTCGGGGCCGCCTTCGGCGCGGCCTCGGGGGCGGTGCGCGGGGCGGGGACGGCGTCGGCCGGAGCGGCGGCCTCGCCGCGGCCGCCGAGGGTCAGCTTCAGGCCGGGGTGGATCAGCGACGGGTTGGCGCCGACCGCCTCGCGGTTCTCGGCGTACAGCCGCTGCCAGCCGCCGGAGAGGTTGCGCTCCGCGGCGATCTCGGAGAGGCAGTCGCCCGGGACGACCGTGTAGACGGTCGGCGCGGCCTGCACGGCGGCCGCGGGAGCGGCGGGTGCGGCCTGGAGGGCGGCGGGGGCCTGCGGGGCCACCGCGGGTGCGACGGCCGGGGCGCCGGCCGCGTTGGCGCCGGCGGCACCCATCAGCGGCAGGGCGAGGGCCGCGCCGCCGGTGCCTGCGACCGCGAATCCGCGGGAAATGGAAAGGGACTTGGGACGGCGGTGCTTACCCTTTGCAGGCATGGCGCATTCCTCTCCGGCGCCTACGAGGTGAGCTGTCGGGTTCGGACTGGAGATGTCCGGCCGTACATGTACGGGACATGAACGGCTTCACCCCGAGCCGTACCGGAGAAAAGATCTCCGAAACAGCGGCTTACCTGGTTCCCCCGCTCCTGCCGCGCGAAATGGTTTGGTTGCGGTTTCCGGGCGGCGGCAGGATTCGGCGATCCACCCGGATCGATCGCGAAGGTAATCCCTTGCGGGCACACCGAACAAGCCGCGAATTCCCTGACGGATTCACAGGCATGAGGGACCGCCGGAATTCCGGTCACCCTCCGTCCATTCCGCTCCGCCAACAGCCGCCCCCACCGGGCCATTCGGCTTCGGCGATCAGGCACTCACGGTCACCGTATGATCTGGCTCACGGGGACGTGCCCGATCTCGCCTCCGGTTATGGCAAGTTGGCGCCAAGTAGCTCAATTCGGACAGAGGACACGCGAGAGGCGGAGGAGTTCCCTTGACCCAGCAGATACAGGAGCCGGAGCTGACCGGGGTGCGCAATTTCCGCGATGTGGGCGGATTGCCGACTTCTGATGGACGAACGGTCGGTACGGGACGACTCTTCCGAAGCGGACATCTGGCACATGCCACCGAAACCGATGCAGAGTTTCTCACCTCGCTCGGTCTCCACACCATCTTCGACTTCCGCAACGGCGCCGACCACGCCCTGGAGGGCCCGGACGTCGAACTGCCCGGCGTGCGGAACGTCAACATCCCGCTCTCGGACCCCGCGGACGGCCGGGAGTTCTGGCGACTGGTCCGCGACGGCGACCTCGACCAGCTCCGCTCGATCCTGGGCGACGGCAAGGCGGCGGCCCGGATGTCGCTCTCCTACCGCCGGATCATCCGCGACCGCACGACCGAGCACGGCCGCGTCGTCCGCGCCATCGCCGAGGACAGCGTCCCCGCACTCCTGCACTGCGCGGCCGGCAAGGACCGGGCGGGCCTCTCCGTCGCCGTCACCCTGCTCGCGGTCGGCGTCGAGCGCGAGGCGATCGTGGCGGACTACCTGGAGTCCAACGCCCCGCACCGCCGCTACCGGGTGCGCCGCAGCTCCGCGTCGGCCGAGGCCCGCTCGCCCGAGGTGATGGAGCTGCTCGCGCCGCTCTTCGACGCCCGCGCCGAATACCTGATCGCCGCCTTCGACACCATCGACGAGGTCTGGGGCGGGGTGGACCGCTATCTGGCGGAGGGCCTCGGACTGACGCCCGAGACCCTCGACCGGCTCCGGGACCGGTTGCTGGTCTGATCAGCCGGCCGGGGGACCGGCGACCGGGACCGGGGGGCAGGCGGTCAGCGCGCCGCGACGGCCTGCTTCACCAGCGTCCTGCCGAAGTCCCACATCAGACCGGACCCGCCGTGCGCCTCGTCCATGACCTCGCGGAAGGCGCCGACGAACCGGTCGACGTCCTGCTCGTCCAGGACCAGCGGCGGAATCAGTTTGATCACTTCCAGGTGGTCCCCGGAGACCTGCGTGAGGATCCGGTGCTTCTGGAGCAGGGGCACCACGACCATCTGCGCGAAGAGGCCCTTGCGGGCCGCCTGGAGCATCGTCCAGCGGCTGCGCAGGCCGAGCGAGGACGGCCGGCCGAACTCGATGCCGATCATCAGCCCGCGCCCCCGCACCTCGTGCAGCAGCTCGTACTCGTCCACCAGGGCGGCGAGCCGTCCGTGCAGCAGCTCGCCCGTCGTCCGGGCGCGGTCCACGAGGTGCTCGTCCTCCATCACGGCCAGCACCGCCAGCCCGGCCGCCATCGCCTGCGCGTTGGACCCGAAGCTCGC
The DNA here is from genome assembly GCF_040638905.1 of Streptomyces virginiae. Lineage (GTDB taxonomy): Bacteria > Actinomycetota > Actinomycetes > Streptomycetales > Streptomycetaceae > Streptomyces > Streptomyces virginiae_B. The sequence goes on from NZ_JBEZYV010000001.1 coordinate 681,214, forward strand.
GGAGTGCACGAGCACCCGGTCCATGGACGAGTAGACCTTTTTGAAGATCCAGTCCTTGCCCAGGGTCGCGCCGACCGGCACGTAGCCGCCGGACAGCGCCTTGGCCACGCACACCAGGTCGGGCTCCACACCCGGCTCGTGCTGGTACGCGTAGAAGTCCCCGGTGCGTCCCAGTCCGGTCTGCACCTCGTCCGCGATCAGCAGCGCCCCCCGCCGGTGCAGCAGCTCCTGCGCGGCGAGCAGGAAGCCGGGCGGGGCGGCGAGGACCCCCTTGCCCTGGATCGGCTCGACGACGAAGGCGGCGACGTCGCCGCGCCTCAGCTCCCGCTCCAGGGCGGCCAGGTCGCCCAGCGCGACCTTGGTGTCGGGCAGCAGCGGTGCGAAGCCGTCCCGGAACCCGCCCTCGCCGTTGACCGAGAGCGAGCCGGTCGTCAGCCCGTGGAAGGCGTGGTCGCAGTAGAGGATCCTGGGCCGCCCGGTGGCGTACCGGGCGAACTTCAGGGCGGTTTCGACCGCTTCGGTACCGCTGTTGCCGAAGAAGACCCGGTCCAGGTGCGGGCTGTACGAGAGGAGCTTCTCGGCCAGCAGCCCGGGCAGCGGCTGGCAGTCGAAGCGGGTGAGGTCGGCGAGCTGGGCGTCCAGGACGTCGTGCAGGGCCCGGCGGACGACGGGGTGGTGGCGGCCCAGGCCCATCACCCCGAAACCGGCCAGCATGTCGAGGTAGTCGTTGCCGTCCGCGTCCCAGAAGTGGGCGCCCTCGGCCCGCTCGTAGACCTTGTCGAAGCCGATGGTGTGCAGCATCCGGGGCAGTTGGTGGTTGAGGTGGCGGGCGTGCAGCTCGTACCGCTCCGCCCCGCGCGCGGCCAGCAGGGCGCCGAGGTCGAAACCGGCGCCCCGCCCCTCTTCCGCCGGGCTCATGCCGACCTGTCCCGGTTGCCTCCGAGCGTCTCCCGGGCGGCCCGCAGGGATTCCTTGAGGGAGCCCATGGTGGCGAGGACGGCGGTGGGCTCGTAGCCGCAGTGCGCCATGCAGTTCGCGCAGCGCGGGTCCTTACCGCGGCCGTACTTGTTCCAGTCGGTCTCCTCGACGAGTTCCCGGTACGTGGGCACGTAGCCGTCGCTCATCAGGTAACAGGGGCGCTGCCAGCCGAAGAGGGAATAGTTCGGAATGGCCCAGGCCGTGCAGGGGAAATCGACCTTTCCTTCGAGGAAGTCCAGGAAGAGCGGGGAGTGGTTGAGCCGCCAGCGCCGCCGGTTGCCGCCCGCGAAGGCCTTCCTGAAGAGGTCGCGGGTCTGGTCGACGCCCAGGAAGTGCTCCTGGTCCGGCGCCTTTTGGTAGGCATAGGCGGGCGAGATCATCATTTCGTCGACCTGGAGGTCGTCATTGAGGAAGTTGAGCACCTCGATGATCGTCTGCGGGGTGTCGGTGTTGAAGAAGGTGGAGTTCGTGGTCACCCGGAATCCGCGCTTCTTCGCCTCCTTGATGGCTTCGACCGCCTCGTCGAAGACGCCCTCCTTCGCCACCGATTCGTCGTGGCGCTCGCGCAGGCCGTCGATGTGCACCGCGAACGCGAAGTACGGGGAAGGGGTGAACTTCTCGATCTTCTTGCGCAGCAGCATGGCGTTGGTGCAGAGGAACACGTACTTCCGCCGCGCCACCAATTGCCGCACGATCTCGTGGATCTGCGGGTGCATCAAGGGCTCTCCGCCCGCGATGGACACCATGGGCGCACCGGATTCCAGCACGGCGCCGACCGCCTGGGCCACCGGCATGCGCTGCTTGAGCACTCCGGCCGGATGCTGGATCTTCCCGCACCCCTCACAGGCCAGGTTGCACGCGTAGAGGGGCTCCAGCTCGACGATCAGCGGGAACTTCTCACGCTTGCGAAGCTTCTGTTCGAGCAGATAGGTCCCGACCCTGATGGTCTGGCGCAGCGGCATGGCCATCTGGCTCACCTCCTGGGGAGCAGCGAAGAACGGTGCCATTCGTAAAACGCGGGCAGTACGGCACGCAGGACACGGAAGGCCGATATTCCCCCGCGCACCGTGCCGATTCGGACGAGCTCATGCTCCGGAGCGTCCACGATCACCCGGACGGCCGCAACAGGGCGGTCGGCACCCCGGACGGCGGCCCAGAGGGTCGCCGCGGACTCCATGTCGACCGCCACGGCGCCCGTGGCGCGCAGCTGTGCGCGCTCCTGGCCGCGGACGACGTGGTCGGAGCCGGTCAGCGGGCCGGTGTGCACGGTCCGGCCGGGGGCGGCCCGGGCGAGCGCCTCGGCGAGCAGCGCGGTCCCGGCACAGGGGACGGTCCCCCGCGGGTCGCGGGTCTCCTCCGCGACGACGAGGTCGCCGGGGCTCATCCCGGGGACGAGACCGGCACAGAACCCGGTGGCGAGGACGGCGGCCCGGTCCATGCCGGGCCGGTCCAGGGTCCGGCGGACGGCGCGTTCGGCCGCGCGCGGGCCCATCCCGGTGCGCAGCAGGGTGTACGCCCCGGCCGGAGCCCCGCGGGTCGCGCGTAAAAGGCCGCGCCCGGTGCTGCGCAGCGCCACCTGCTCGATGCGCAGCGCGCACGCGACCAGCAGCGGGCCGGCCTGCCCGGCGCGGTCCCCTCCGGCGGCGGGCATCAGGGCCGCCCGGGGGCCGAGCCTGCCGGGGCGGACGGTTCCCCGTACAGGTAGCGGCCGAGCGCCGTCAGCGGGAACACCTGCCGGTAGAGGTGGTAGTTGATGGAGAAGTCCCAGGGGAAGCCGGTGCCGGTGAAGTACGGCTCGTCCCAGGAGCCGTCCTCCCGCTGGGTGCCGACCAGGTGCGCGATGCCCCGTTCGACGGCCTTGCCGTCCCGCTCGCCGGCCGCCAGCAGGGCCATGAGCGCCCAGGCGGTCTGTGAGGGGGTGGAGGCGCCCTTCCCGGCCCACGACCGGTCCTTGTAGGAGCGCTGGTCCTCTCCCCAGCCGCCGTCATCGTTCTGTACGGATTCCAGCCAGCGCACGGCGCGGCGGACCGCGGGATGCCTCGGGGCGATGCCGGCCGCGGTGAGGGCGGGCACCACCGCCCCGGTGCCGTAGACGTAGTTGGTGCCCCACCGGCCGAACCAGCTGCCGTCCGGCTCCTGCGCGTCGAGCAGCCAGGCGATGCCGCGCCGGGTCCGGGCGTCGCCCGCCCGGCCCTCGAACGCGAGCATCTCCACCACGTGGGCGGTGACGTCGGCCGACGGCGGGTCGATGACCTCGCCGAAGTCGCAGAAGGGCAGACGGTTCGGGAAGGGGCTGGTGTTGTCGGCGTCGAAGGCGCCCCACGCGCCGTCCTTCGACTGCATGCCGAGGTTCCAGGACACTCCGCGGGCGATGGCCGCGTCGAGCCGGACCGGGTCCGGGTGCCTGATGCGGCGCAGGGCGAGGACGACCTCGGCGGTGTCGTCGATGTCGGGGTAGGTGTCGTTGTGGAACTCGAACGCCCAGCCGCCCGGGGCGAGGCCGGGCCGGCGCACCGCCCAGTCGCCGGTGCGGGTGATCTCCTCGCCGAGCATCCAGTCGGCGGCCTTGACCAGCGCCGGATGGTCGGGGCGCACGCCCGCGTCGGCCAGTGCGATCGCGGCGAGGCAGGTGTCCCACACCGGGGACTGGCATGCTTCGATCATCCGGGCGCCGTCCTCGCGCCGCACCGCGAAGCGGTCCAGGGATTCCAGTCCCGCGCGCATCACCGGGTGCCCGAGGTCGTAGCCGAGCAGGTGCAGCGCGATGACGGAGTACACGGCGGGCGGCTGGATCCCGCCCCAGCAGCCGTCGTTCTCCTGGCGTTCGACGATCCAGCGGGCGGCGGTGTCCATGGCCGCCTTGCGCAGCCGGCGCGGCGCGAACCGCCGGTAGACGTGCAGGGCCCTGTCCATCCGCTGGAAGGCGCCGTCCCAACTGGTCAGCGGTGCCATGCGGGTGGCGGGGTACGGGGTCCGCGCGTCGGTGTGGAGCTCGTCGAGGGCGAAGGGGGCCGGGCGGACCGGGCGCAGCGCGGAGACGACGGTGAGCGGGACGATCGTCTGGCGGGCCCAGCAGCCGAAGTCGTAGATGTTCAGGGGGACCCAGGGCGGCAGGAACACCAGCTCGGGCGGGAGTTCGGGCAGGTGGTCCCAGCTCCACCAGCCGAAGAGCGCGAGCCAGATCCGGGTGAAGACGCGGGCGGCGGCGATACCGCCGTTGGCCCGGATCCAGGCGGAGGCGCGGCTCATGTGCGGGGCGTCGGGCCGGTCCCCGGCGAGGCGCAGCGCGACGTAGGCCTCGATGGTGGCGGAGAGTTCGGGCGGTCCGCCGTGGAAGGTGGCCCAGGTGCCGTCCTCGCGCTGCTCGCCGCGGATGAACAGGGCGGCGGCGTAGGTGGTGGCCTCGTCCCGGATGCCGAGGAACTGCCGCAGCAGGAGGTCCTCGGCGTCCATGGTGACGTTGGTCTCCAGGTCGCCCTTCCACCAGCCCGCGGGGTCCTGGCGGTCCAGGAGGTGCAGGGTGGCGCGCGCGGTGGCCTCGTACACCTCGCGGGGGCAGCCGTCGGGCGGCCGGGGCAGGTCCGCCGCCGTCGCCGTCCGGCCGGGGCCGGGCTTCCCCGGCGGCCGGTAGGCGGCCGGCGGGCCGGTTCGCCGGCCCGGGTCGGGCGGGGCGGCGATCCGCTCGCTCAGCGCGACCGGCACGGAGGGCACGGCGCCGTGCCGGGGGCCGGCCTGGACGGCCGGGTCGGGCAGGCCCGAAAGCCCGTACTCGGTCCGCGGGGCGGCCGCCCCGGCGGGGCCGGGCGGCGGGGCGCCCGGCGTGGATTCGCTGCCGGCGCCGGCGCTCTCCGCGCTGCCGTCGGTCGTCGCTGTCATGGCTTCCCCTTAGAACAGTGTCCTGTGCTGTGCTGGGGTCCGCCGTCGGCCGGAGCCGCCACGATCAGGTGGGGGCGCCGGCCGGCGACTCGCGATTCATATCCGCTGTCGGGTGGCGGTCACCTCTTGCGTACGACGACGAAGTCGGCGAGGTCCACGAGCTGTTCGCGCACCCGCTGCGGCATGTCGACGTCGTCCAGGGCGCGGATGGCGACGGCGTGCTGGCGGCGCGCCTCGTCCGCGGTCCACTGACGGCCGCCGGCCTCCTCGATGAGCGCCGCCCGGGCCGCGAACTCCTCCTCCGAGAAGTTCTCGAAGTCGCTGCTCTTGGCGTCGGCGGCGAGCAGCTCGGCGAGCTGCTCGGAGGCCGGCCCGCCCGCGGCGAGGGCGGCGACGACCGGCAGGGACTTCTTGCGCTGGCGCAGGTCGCTCCAGGTCTGCTTGCCGGTGGACTCCGGGTCGCCCCAGATGCCGAGGAGGTCGTCGACGGCCTGGAAGGCGAGGCCGAGGTGGTAGCCGTACTCCTCCAGCTTGTCGGCCGTACGGTCGTCCGCGCCGCCGAGCACGGCACCGATGGAGACCGCGCAGGCGAGCAGGGCGCCGGTCTTGTTGCCCTCCATCTCCAGGCACTCCTCGACGCTGACGCGCTCGCGGTGCTCGTAGGAGATGTCCTGGGCCTGGCCGTCGATGAGCTTGCGGCTGGCGGTGGTCAGCCGGCGGGTCGCGCGGCCCGCCTCGACGGTGCCGAGCTCCAGCAGGACCTCGTTGGCGAGGGCGAAGAGGGCGTCGCCGACCAGGATGGCCTGCGCCGGTCCGTGCACCTTCCACACGGTGTCGCGGTGGCGGCGCTGCTCGTCGCCGTCCATCAGGTCGTCGTGGAGCAGCGAGAAGTTGTGCACGAGCTCGACCGCGACGGCACCGGGGATGCCGACCTCGGGTGCGGCGCCCGCGGCCTCCGCGGAGAGCAGGGCGAGGGCGGGGCGCACGGCCTTGCCGCCGTCGCCGTCGGCCGGGTGGCCCTGGGCGTCGATCCAGCCGAAGTGGTAGGCGGCGACGGTGTCCATGGGCGCGGCGAGCCGGTCCACTGCGTCGCGGAGCGCGGGGGTCGACATCGTACGGCCGCGTTCGAGGAGTGCGACGGTGTCCGCCTTCTCCACGCCCCTTCCGGCTGCGCCCACACTGGCATCCGTGTTCTCGACAGCCGGGTTCCCCGGGTTCACTGGCTCTCCTCTTGTTCCTGTACGTGCTGTGCTCGTGGTGCTCGTGGTGCTCGTGGTGCCGGCCGTGCCGGTGGTGGTGGTCCTCATGCCGCCTCCTGCAAAGGGTGTTCGCGGTGGCGGCCGAGCGCGGCGAGTGCGGCCTGCGCCGCGCTCAGCCCGCTCCGGACGGCGCCCTCCATGGTCGCGGGCCAACCCGTGGCAGTCCACGCACCGGCCAGGTAGAGCCCCGGCGTGTCGGTCCGCGTCCCGGGGCGCAGCCGGCCGACGCCGGGCGTGGGTGCGAAGGTCGCCGTCCGCTCCCGCGTGACGAAGAAGTCCCGTACCTTGGCCCCTCGCGCGGCGGGCAGCAGCCGTTCCAGCTCGGGCAGGTACTTGGCGCGCAGCACCGAGACGGGCTCGTCGATGTCGTCCTGGGCGGCGGACTGGGACAGCGCCAGGTACTGGCCGCCGTCGGGGAGTCCGGAGGAGTCGGTGCGGTCGAAGACCCACTGCACCGGGGAGCCGAGTGCGGCGAAGAAGGGCTGCTTGAGCACCTTGCGGTCGTAGACGACGTGGACGTTCAGGATCGGCGCGGTGCCGATGTCGAGGAGCTTGTCGGGGTCGGCGAGGGCGCCGGCGGGCAGCAGCCCGTGCGCCTCGCGCTGCGGTACGGCGAGGACGACGGTGCCCGCTTCGAGGGACTCCTCCTCGGTGTCGACGCGCCAGGCGCCCTCGGCGGTGCGGGACAGGGCGGTGACGCGGGTGCGCAGCTCGGTCCGCACCCCGGCCGCGTCGAGCTGTTTGCGGGCGAGGGTGTCGTGCAGGTCGCCGAGCGGGACGCGGGCCCAGCCGATGTCGGCGGCGCCCTTCTCGGAGAGCAGGCCGGTCTTGAAGACCATGGCGGCCAGGCCCAGCGAGGAGTGCGCGGCGGTGGCGTTCAGGGTGGCGATGCCGACGAGGTCCCACAGGGCCTCGATGGTGCGGGGGGACTGGCCGTAGCGGCCGAGCCAGGTGGCGAAGTCCAGTCCGTCCAGCGCCGGGTCCGCCGGGTCGAGGCGGCGCAGCGCCAGGGCGGCGCGGCCCACGCTCGCGCGTTCGGCGAGGGACAGGTGCGGGTAGCGGGCCAGTGCTCCGGCGAGGTGCAGGGGCACGGGCAGACCGCCGCGGCGCAGCCGTCCCAGGCGCGGCCCGCCGGGGCGGGCGACGTCGAGGACGGGTACGTCGAGCCGGTCCTGCAGCGGGGCGAGGGCGGCGCCGTCGACGCGGTCGAGGAACCACCGGTAGGCCGTGCAGCACCGCAGGTAGACGTGCTGGCCGTTGTCGACGTTGAGGTCGCCGCGCTTGAAGGAGAAGGCGAGCCCGCCGAGCCGGGGGCGGCCTTCGAGCAGGGTGACGCGCAGCCCGGCGTCGGCGAGTTCGAGGGCGGTCGTGACCCCTGCGAGTCCGCCGCCCACGACGACGGCGTGCTGGTCGGTGCCGGTCACGCGCCCTCCCCCGTGGTGCGGTCGCCCGGTCCGGTGGGCAGGCCCCGGTCCGCAGGAAGGGACGCGTCCGCCGCCGGCGTGGTTGCCCCGGCCGGCGCGCGGCCGGGACGGCACGCCGCGCCCGTACGCCGGGCGCCGCCGGCGCACGCCGGGTGGGTGCTCGGGGGCGTCCCCGGCGCGCCGGACGGGCCGGTGGTCCCACCCGTGACGTGCGGGGCGGTGCCCGCACGCGTACGTGCGCCCTCCGGGCCGGCCGGGAGGTCCCGGACGGCGCCGGCGGGACGGGACACGGCTGCCGCCCGGGCGGTTGCCCGGGCCGCGGCGGCGGCCGGGCCGGCCGGGAACAGGGTCGACGGGCCGGCCGGGAACAGGGTCGACAGGCCCGCCACCGCCCGGCGGCCGGCGGCGGGCCGCCGTCGGGCGGTGGCGGAGCGCGGCGGGGCCGTCTTCGTCGGGAGCGTCACATCCGCCTCCGGACGGCCTGGCGGGAGACGGTGCGGGCGTCGAGGCCGGACAGGCCGCGCACGGCGACGTACGCCTTTTCGTGCGGCGGCAGCGAGACACGGCCGCGCAGGACCGCCTCCGGCTCGCGCTCGATGCGGTCGAGGAGGCGCCGGTAGATGCCGGCCATGGCGGCCACGCAGGCGCCGCTGCGCCGGTCGAGCATCGGCAGCAGCCGGTAGCCCTCGGCGAACAGTGAGCGGGCGCGCCGCACCTCGTGGTGGACCAGGCCGGCGAAGTCGGCTCCGGCGGGGAGCCGGCCGGCCCGGAAGCCTTCCGAGCAGCCGAACTTATCGAGGTCCTCGGCGGGGAGGTACGTGCGTCCGTTGGCGGCGTCCTCGCGGACGTCGCGGAGGATGTTGGTGAGCTGCAGGGCGAGGCCGAGGGTGTCGGCGTACTCGGCGGCGCGCTCGGCGTCGGGCCTGCCCGGGCCCGGTGCGTTCACCGTGCCGAAGACGCCCAGGGAGAGCCGTCCGATGGCTCCGGCCACGCAGCGGCAGTAGGTCTTGAGGCCGTCCCAGGTCTCGTAGGTCTCGCCGCGGACGTCCATCAGCACGCCGTCGATGAGCTCGTCGAGGCCGCCGAGCGGGATCGGGAAGCGGCGGGCGGCGTGCGCCAGCGCGACCGCGACCGGGTCGGTGTCGTCCTCGTCGACCTCCCCGGCCCGGATCCGCCCCAGAACGGATCGGGTCTCCTCCAGGCGGGCGAACTTCGCCTCGGCGGGCAGCGTGCCGTCGCCGATGTCGTCGACCCGCCGCGAGAAGGCGTAGAGCGCGGACATCGCCTGGCGCTTGTCGGTGGGCAGCAGCCGGATTCCGTACGCGAAATTGCGCGCCTGTGAACCGGTGACGGCTTCGCAGTAGCTGTAGGCCGCCGAGACCGGTGCGGACATCGCAGTCTGTGCGGACGCGTGTGTGGGGCCCTCCACGGTCGGGCTCACCTCTTTCTCGGCGCTGTGCGCAGGACGGCGGCAACCTCGCGGAGCAGGCCGCTCTTGGTCGGTTTGGGCGGGCCGGGGAGTACGTCGAAGCCGGCGGCGGTGACGGCCCGCAGGGCAGCGCGCCCCCCTCCCACGAAGCCCGCGAGCAGCAGTCGGAGCCTGCCGTGCACGCTGCCCACGAGCGGGAGCCCCTCGTCCAGCAGCGCGGTGGCACGCTCGGCTTCGAACGCGACCAGGGCGCGTACGGAGGCGCCGGCGGACGGAGCCGCCAGATCGGCCTCGGACACGTGGAAGCGCCGCATGTCCTCGGCGGGCAGGTAGATCCGGTCGCGGCCCAGGTCCTCTGCCACGTCCTGGACGTGCTCGACGATCTGGAGGGCGGTGCAGACGGCGTCGGAGAGGCGGATGCGTTCGGGCGTGCCGGTGCCGGTGAGGGACAGCACGAGGCGGCCGACCGGGTTGGCGGACAGCTCGCAGTACGCGACGAGGTCGCCGTAGGTCTCGTAGCGCGTGACCCGCTGGTCCTGGCGGTTGGCCTCGATCAGTGCGAGGAAGGGCTCGGGGGTCAGGCCGTGGGCGCGCACCACGGGCTGCAGGGCGAGCAGCAGGGGGTGGCGCGGGAGGCCGTCCGCGGAACCGAACACGCGCAGCAGGTCGGTCTCGAAGGCGTCGAGCAGGGCGAGCCGGTCGTCCACCGCGGCCGGGTCGAGGCCGAGGAGCACGGCGTCGCGTCCGCCGGGGGCGAGGTCGCCGTCGCCGATGTCGTCGACGAGGCGGGCGTAGCCGTAGACGGCCATCAGCCCGTCGCGCCAGGCGCGGGGCAGGAAGGCGGGGGCGACGGGGAAGTTCTCCGCCGTCGCCTTGTCGAGGGTGGCGCTCACGTGGACCGTGTCGGACAGGGGTCGGGTGCCGTGCCCCGGGTTCACCGCCCGCCGCCCGGGGCGGGGACGGCCGCCGTCCCTGGGGGCCGGAGAATTCCCGTAGCCATTGCCGTCACATCTCCCGTTCTACACTGCCGACCCAATACATCCCATTTCGGACACGCCGCCGGGGTTTTACCGGGGCCGCCCCAGGGCCGTTCACCTGCGGGGAATCGTCCCCTCTTGCCGCGATTCAGGACCGCATCAGCTTACGCTGTAGAACGTCGCGGAGGCCGCTCGGGTATTCGCTGCGCCACCGAATGTCGTCGCGCAATACGAGAACGCGCATGCGACGTATTGCGAGAGCACGCTTAAAGGCCCCCGCCGCGCTGCGCGGCGGGGGCCTTCGGTGAAGCGGAGAGGCGCTCGCGGGGCGCCTCGCGACCCGGAGGTCAGCCGTTGGTGGCCTTCTCATAGGCAGAGACGACTTCCTCCGTGGGTCCGTCCATCAGGAGCTCGCCCTTCTCCAGCCACAGCACCCGGTCGCAGGTGTCCCTGATCGACTTGTTGTTGTGGCTGACCAGGAAGACCGTGCCGGCCTTCTCCCGGAGTTCCTTGATGCGGTTCTCCGAACGCACCTGGAAGGAGCGGTCACCGGTGGCCAGTGCCTCGTCGATCATCAGCACGTCGTGGTCCTTGGCCGCCGCGATGGAGAACCGCAGTCGCGCCGCCATGCCGGAGGAGTAGGTGCGCATCGGCAGGGAGACGAAATCGCCCTTCTCGTTGATGCCAGAGAAGTCGACGATGCTCTGGTAACGCTGCCTGATCTGCTCGCGGCTCATTCCCATGGCGAGACCGCCGAGGACGATGTTGCGCTCACCGGTGAGGTCGTTCATCAGCGCGGCGTTCACGCCCAGCAGCGAGGGCTGGCCGTCGGTGTAGACCTTGCCCTCCTCGCAGGGCAGCAGGCCGGCGATGGCGCGCAGCAGGGTGGACTTGCCGGAGCCGTTGGAGCCGATGAGGCCGATGGCCTCGCCGCGGTAGGCGGTGAAGGAGACGCCGCGCACGGCGTGGACCCGGCGGACGCCCGGCGCGTCGCCCTTCTTCCGGCGCACTATCTTGCTGAGCGCCGCCGTGGCCGCGCCCCTGCCGCTGCTGCCGGTGTTGACGCGGTAGACAATGTGGACGCCGTCCGCGATCACGGTGGGGACGCGCCCCTGGGTGTTGTCAGCCACGGCCGTAACGCTCCTCAGACTTCCAGAAGTACACGAAGCCGCCGAGGCCGATCACCACGGCCCAGCCCACGGCGAAGAGCCACACGTGCGGGGGCAGGTTGCTCGAACCGTAGTCGTCGATCAGCGCGAACCGGATGAGGTCCATGTAGATCGCGACCGGGTTCCACAGCAGGACGTCGCTGATCCACTGCGGGTGGTCCTTGAGGTAGATCCCGATCGGGAACATGACGCCGGAGGCGTACATCCACGTACGCATCACGAACGGCATCAGCTGCGCCAGGTCGGGGGTCTTCGAGCCCATCCGCGCGAAGATCATGGCGAGGCCGGTGTTGAAGACGAACTGCAGCGCCAGCGTCGGGATGACCAGCAGCCAGGAGAGCTGCGGGTAGTTCCCGAAGGAGACGGCGATCACGAAGACGACGATCATCGAGTACATCAGCTGCTGGAGCTGCTGCAGCGAGAACGACACCGGCAGGGAGGCGCGCGGGAAGTGCAGCGCGCGCACCAGCCCGAGGTTGCCCGAGATCGCCCGGACGCCCGCCATCACCGAGCTCTGCGTGAAGGTGAAGACGAAGATGCCCATCACGAGGAACGGGACGTAGACGTCCTTCGGCATCTCCCGGCCCGCGCCGAGGATCAGGCCGAAGATCAGCCAGTAGACCAGCGCGTTCAGCAGCGGGGTCGCCACCTGCCAGACCTGGCCGAGCTTCGCCTGGCTGTACTGCGCGACCAGCTTGGCCCGGGAGAAGGCCAGGATGAAGTGGCGCCTGCCCCAGAGCTGCCGCACGTACTCGCTCAGACCCGGCCGGGCACCGCTGACCGAGAGGCCGTACTTCCTGGCGAGCTCGGCGGCGCTGAGCCCCGCGTCTGCGGACGGCGGCCTGCTCGTGGCGAGGGCGCCGTCGTGGGTTGTGTCACTCACAAGTTGAAACTTTCGTCTTCAAGATGCGGCCAGGTGGGCATCAGGCTGGTGGCTCGAGGCCCGTGATCGCGCCATGTTCCCAGACGCGGGCTTGTCAGATGACGGGAGGTCTGCCCAGACGGGTCAACCGCCAGACCGTACGCCATCTCATCGGGCGGCGGGGTCCGCAGGGAGTGGTCCATCCCTCTCGGAATCCGCCGAACCAGGCTTTGAGCGCGGGTCCCGAGGGCTTCCGTACGAGCGTCAGCAGGAGCCAGACGCCCAGGTAGACCGGGACCAGCGGGGCGGGCAGGTTGCGGCGGGCGAGCCACACCCGGTTACGGGCAACCATACGGTGGTAGACCGCGTGCCGGGAGGGGGCAGTGGTCGGGTGGAGCAGCACCATGTCCGCCCGGTAGTCGATCAGCCACCCCGCGTCGAGTGCGCGCCAGGCCAGATCGGTCTCCTCGTGAGCGTAGAAGAACTCACCCGGCAGGGCTCCGACCTGCTCGAACACCGTCGTGCGGACGGCGTTGGCGCCGCCCAGGAAGGTGGTCACGCGAGAGGACCGCATCGGGTCCGAGGCCCGCAGCCGCGGCACGTGGCGGCGCTGCGTCCGCCCGGTGTCCGGGTCGGCGATCCGGAAGCTGATGATCCCGAGCGCGGGGTCCTCGGCGAAGGCCTGGCGGCACAGCTCGGCGGTGTCGGTGCGCTCCAGCAGCCCGTCGTCGTCCAGGAAGAGCAGCACGTCCACGTCGCGGCCGCCGGGGCCGAAGGCCTCGATGCCGACGTTGCGGCCGCCCGGGATGCCGAGGTTCTCGGGCAGGTCGACGCAGCGGACGCCCGAAGGCAGGTCCGCCACCTCGGCGACCTTCACGCCCTGGCCCACGACGACGACCTCGATCGGGTCGCCGTCCTGGCGGGCCACCGAGTCGAGGAGCGCCTTGAGCTCGTCGGGCCGGTTGCCCATGGTGATGATCACGGCGCCCAGCCGCATCGGGGCGCTCACTTGAGCCTGCTGGACGCGAGGATCGACACCAGGTGCAGCACGGTCTGGAGCATCGCGATGCCCGCGAGGACTGCGACGCCGACCCGGGACCAGTACAGGTCGCCGCGCATCTGGTCCAGGACGGCCAGCCCCAGGATCAGCAGCGAGGCCTCGATGCCGAGGATCAGGCGGTGGAACTTGAGCGCGGCGGCGGCCCGGCGCGCAAGGGCCATGCCCTTGGCGCGCGGCTCGGCCGCGGCGTCCTTGACCACGGGCTTGCCGGCCTGGTGGCGGGCGACGCCGACCAGGTCGGTCTCCGCCTTGATCAGGATGGCGCCGAGCCCCGCGAGGGTGCCCAGGAAGGCCCACAGCCAGTCGGCACCGCCGGTGCCCCACAGGTCGGCGGCGCGCAGGCCGAAGCCGACCAGGACCGCCGCGTCGCACAGGTAGGCGCCGACCCGGTCCAGGTAGACCCCGGAGAGCGAGTACTGCTTCTTCCAGCGGGCGACCTCGCCGTCGACGCAGTCGAGCAGCAGGTACATCTGGACCGCGACCACGCCGAGGACGGCGCCCCAGATGCCCGGCACCAGCAGGGCGGGCAGGGCGAGGACGCCGGCAAGGGTCATCAGGTAGGTCAGCTGGTTGGGCGTGACCTTGGTGGTGACCAGGAAACGGGTGATGCGCAGGGAGATCTCGCGCATGTAGAGGCGCCCGCCCCAGTGCTCGCCGCTGACCCGGTCCTTCACGCCCGCGGGGTGAACGACGGGCCGGAGTTCAGCTACGGATGGTCTTGGCATAGTCGGCGTAAGCGTCCCTGATCTCGGCGGCGGACAGGTTGAGGTGCTCCAGGATGGTGAAGCGTCCCGGGCGGGTCTGGGGGGCGTACTCGACGGCCGCGACGAACTCGTCGATGCTGAAGCCGATCTCCTCGGGCGCCACCGGCAGGCCGTGCCGGCGCAGCACCTCGACGAAGTGGCCGGCCGCGTCCGCGGCTCCGCGCAGGTGCATCGCGAAGGCCGCCCCGATGCCGACCTGCTCGCCGTGGAGCGCGGAGCGCCCCGGGTAGAGCAGGTCGAAGGCGTGGCTGATCTCGTGGCAGGCGCCGGACGAGGGGCGGGAGTCCCCGCTGATCGACATGGCGATGCCGGAGAGCACCAGCGCCTCGGAGAGCACGGTGAGGAACTCGTCGTCGCCGCAGCCGCCGGGGTGGCGCAGCACGGACTCGCCCGCGGTACGGGCCATGGCGGCGGCCAGGCCGTCCACGGGCTCGCCGGTGGTCCGGTGCGAGAGCTCCCAGTCGGCGATCGCCGAGATGTTGGAGATCGCGTCGCCGATGCCGGCGCGGATGAACCGCACCGGGGCTTCCTTGATCACGTCGAGGTCGATCACCATGGCGATCGGGGTGGGGACGCCGTAGGAGCCGCGGCCGTTGTCGTTGTCCAGGATGGACACCGGCGAGCAGATGCCGTCGTGCGAGAGGTTGGTGGCGACGGCCACCATGGGCAGCCCGACCCGCGCCGCGGCGTACTTGGCCACGTCGATGATCTTGCCGCCGCCCAGGCCCACGACGGCGTCGTAGCGGCGGCCCTTTATGTCGTCGGCCAGCTTGACCGCGGAGTCGATGGTGCCGTCGACGACCGCGTACCAGTCGGCGTGCGGCAGCACGGGCTCCAGCTTGGCGCGCAGCGCCACGCCGGAGCCCCCGCTGATCGCGATGGCCAGCTTGCCGGAGGCGGAGATCCGCTGGTCGGCCAGGAGACCGGCCAGGTCGTCCATCGCCCCGCGACTGATGTCGACGACGACGGGCGAGGGGATGAGCCTCGTCAGTACTGGCATGCGATGGTCCGGCCCTTGGCGAGGTCGTCGTGGTTGTCGATCTCGACCCACTTGACGTCGCCGATGGGGGCCACGTCGACGGTGAAGCCGTCGTTGACGAGCTGCTGGTAGCCGTCCTCGTAGTACAGGTCCGGGTCGCGCTCGAAGGTGGTCTTCAGCGCCTCGGCGAGGGCCTCGGCGGCCTCGGCCTCGATCAGCGTGACACCGATGTACTCGCCGGTGGCGTCGGCGGGGTCCATCAGCTTGGTGATCTTCTGAACGCCCTTGCCGTCGGCGGTGACGACCTTCATCTCTTCGTCGGCCAGGCTCTTGACCGTGTCGAGGGCCAGGATGATCTTCTGGCCGTTGCCGCGGGCGGCGAGGAGGGTCTCCTCGACGGAGACCGGGTGGACGGTGTCGCCGTTGGCGAGGATCACACCGCGCCGCAGGACCTCACGCGCGCACCACAGGGAGTAGGCGTTGTTCCACTCCTCGGCCTTGTCGTTGTCGATCAGCGTGATCTTCAGGCCGTACTTGGCCTCCAGCGCGGCCTGGCGCGCGTAGACGGCCTCCTTGCGGTAGCCGACGACGATCGCGACCTCGGTGAGACCGACCGCGGCGAAGTTGCCGAGGGTCAGGTCGAGGACCGTCAGGCTCTCCTCGTCGCCCTCGGGGCCGACGGGCACGAGGGCCTTGGGCAGGGTGTCGGTGTAGGGACGCAGGCGGCGTCCCGCACCGGCAGCGAGTACAAGGCCGATCATGCTGGTTCTCCTTCGTCATGTACGGCGGGTGCCCCGGAGGAGACCCAGAAGCGGATGCTCTCCACGAGCACCACGAGTGCCACGAACACGGCCACGACCGTGAGCGCGACGGGGAAGTCCGATGCGCGGTCCACGAGGACGGCGGCGAGGACCGTGGCCAGCAGGACCCGGCCCTCGTGGCCGCCGACCGTCCGCACCAGCCAGTGCGGGGGCGCGCCGGTGCCGCCGCGAATGCGGTACACCGTGTCGTAGTGATGGTAGGCGACCGCCGCGATCAGGCCGAATGCCGCGGGAAGGGCCCCGGGCACGCCCGCCTTGGCGGCGAGCGCGAGGACCGTCACGTATTCGGCCGCGCGGAACAGCGGCGGGATCAGCCAGTCGAGCGCACCCCCCAGCGGGGCGGCGACGGCGAGACCGGCGGTCATGGCGTAGATCACGGCCACGGCGATCAGCCGCGGGTCGCCGAAGGGGAGGTAGAGGGCGGCCCCGGCCATCAGCACGGTGCCGAGGGCTGCGACGTACACGGAGCCGAAGGATCCGGCACGGCCGCGCAGCAGGCGGGCCTGCAGCTCGGCGAGGGGACCGGAGTCGGCGAGGTCGGCGAGCGCCTGGGCGGCGCGGTCGGTGCGCCGGGCCTTGCGGGTCAGGGAGCGGAGCACCCGGCCTGCGGTGGTGTAGAGCGCACCGAAGGCGCAGCCGACGATCAGGGCGTAGAAGACGATCCGGGGGGTGGTGAAGGCGGTCAGGAGCGCGATCATCGCCCAGCGCTCGCCGATCGGCAGGATGATCATCCGCCGGACCCAGACCGTCCAGCCCACGCTGTCGAGCCGGTCCGAGAGGGCGGCCGTGGGGCTGGTGTTGGCGGTGGCGTCGTGATTGGCCTCGTTGAAGGAGAAGTCCACGACGTGCCGGCAGGTCATCAGGATCATCGCGCCGAGGGCGAGGCCCCAGACGTCGTCGCCGTTCCGGGCCGCGCCGAGCGCGAGGCCCGCGTAGAAGGAGTACTCCTTCGCCCGGTCGAAGGTGGCGTCGAGCCAGGCGCCCATCGTCGAGTACTGCAGGGAGTAGCGGGCGAGCTGCCCGTCGGTGCAGTCCAGGACGAAGGAGACGATGAGCAGCACACCGGCCGCGACGTAGCCCCAGCGCTCGCCCGTGGCGGCGCAGCCGGCCGCGATCAGCGCGGTGATCAGCGAGGCGGTGGTGACCTGGTTGGGGGTCAGGCCGCGGCGCGCGCACCAGCGGGCGATGTAGCGCGAGTACGGGCTGATGCAGAAGGTGGTGAAGAACCCGTCGCGGGACTTCACGGCGGAGCGCAGGCGTACGGCCTCCTCGTCCACGGCGGCGACGGCGGCCGAGGCCGCGGCGCGCTCGTCCGCGTCGGCGGGGACGGCGGCGACCAGGCTGCCGAGCTCGGGCCTCTGGACGGCGGTACCGGTGGCTTCGACGGCGGCGGCGAGCCGGTCGGCGTAGGGGCGGGAGCCGTCGGCGCCCTCGGTGGCGACGGCCTTGTCGAGGGCCTCGCGGGCACCCGCCTGCACGCAGAGCGCGCCGGTGACGGCGCAGGCGTCGAACCGCGGGTCGGTCAGCGCGAGCCGCAGCGCGTGGACGTGCCCGACGAAGGCGGTGTCCACGACGGCCACCCGCTGATCGGCGGGTACGCCGGCCAGTGCGGCGGCGGCGTCCTGGGGGCCGGCGGCCGGGCGGACCTCGAAGCCGAGGGAGCGGAGCTCGTCCGCGAGCGGTGATCCGGGGACCGGCAGGCCGGTGAGGATGACGGTCGGCAGACGAACTCACTCCTTGTAACGGATTCCGAACGGGCGCGCCCGTGGGGCGGCGGCACGTCGGCAGAGGCTATCGGATGAATGGAAGCAGGGGTTCATCACCCGTTCACGCCCCGACAAGCCGAATATCCGGGCTCCGGGACGGGTCGCGATCATCATCGGTGATCACGACGCGGTACCACAAACGGCGTGGATGTTACGGTGGACACGCCCCTGAAGGTGTCGGTGGAAAGAGGTGGGTTGATGACCGTCGCAGTGGTCGCGGCCGAGCGCTGCGAACTCCGGTGCATCCCCACTTCCCCCCGGGCGACCGGCCGGGCCTGATCCACCGCTCCCCCAGCGTGCGCCGAGGGAGCCCCAGATCGGCCGGAGCCCCTTTTCAAGGGTTCACGTTGACCGACGACACCGATTTCACCGGCACCTTCGACGACGCCGTCGAGGCGTTCTTCACCCTTCATCACGCACTGCCCCGGCAGGCTCCGGGCTCCGACGCGAGCACCCGCCGCCTGCTGGCCCTGTGCGGACCCCTGCCCGAGCGGCCCCGCGTCCTCGACCTGGGCTGCGGTCCGGGCCGCAGCGCGCTGCTGCTCGCAGCCGAGGCGGGCGGGTCCGCCGGCGGCGGCGCCGAGGTGACCGCCGTCGACCTGCACGCCCCCTTCCTCGACGAGCTCCGCACGGCCGCCGCCGCCCGCGGGCTCGCCGACCGGGTCCGCACCGTCGAGGCGGACATGAACGCGCTCCCCGCCGAGGAGGTCGAGGACGGCTCCTACGACCTCGTCTGGGCGGAGGGCTCCGCATACATCCTGGGCTTCGACACCGCGCTCGCGCGGTGGAAGCGGCTGCTCGCCCCGGGCGGCACGCTCGTGCTGACCGAGTGCGAGTGGACGGCCGCGCAGCCGTCCGCCGGAGCACGCGCCTTCTGGGACGCCCAGTACCCGCTGCGCTCGACCGCCGGCAACCTCGCGGCCGCCCGGGCCGCCGGCTACCGGGTACTCGGAGTGCACCCGCTGCCCGGCTCCGACTGGGACGAGTACTACGGCCCGCTCGCCGAGCGGGTCCGCGACCTCGGTGGCGAGCACTCCCCCGCGATGGCGCGGGCACTGGCCGCCACCCGCGAGGAGCTGGGCGTACGGGCCCGTCACGGCCACGAGTACGGGTACACGGGCTACGTCCTGCGCCCGGTGGAGGCCGGTGACGGCGCCGCCTGGCCGACCCGGCCGGAGACCGCGGCGGACACGGCCGCCGTACGGGCGGTCAATCTGGCGGCCTTCCAGACCCCTCTGGAAGCGGATCTCGTGGACGCCCTGCGCGCGGACGGCTCCTGGCTGCCGGGGCTGTCGTACGTGGCCGAGGCCCCCGACGGGTCGGTCGCGGCGCACGCCCTGCTCACCCGGTGCGAGGTCGGCGGCGCCCCGGCGCTGGCGCTGGCCCCGGTGGCCGTCGATCCGGCGCACCAGCGCTCGGGGGCGGGCAGTGCGGTCGTCCGGGCCCTGCTGGCGGCGGCCCGGGAGCGGGGCGAGTCGCTGGTGCTGGTCCTGGGGCACCCGTCCTACTACCCGCGCTTCGGTTTCACGGCCGCGTCGCGGTTCGGGATCCGGGCGCCCTTCGAGGTCCCGGACGGGGCCTTGATGGCGCTGGTGCTGGACGGTTCCGTCCCGGTCCCGGCGGGCACGATCACGTATCCGGCCCCGTTCGGAGTCTGACGCGCGTGAGCGGTACGTGACGCGATCCGCCCCCCGTCGCCGAGGTCCTAGCACGCGACGGGGGGCGGACATGCACGGATCTCCGAAGTGGGGACAAGCCTCTTTTGTACGGCAGACTGAAGGCCGAAGTCCGAAGCGAAGGATGGGTATGCCGACCACACCAGCCACCGCCGCGAACAGCGCGTCCAACGGCACCGGTACTCAAGAACCGATCATGCTCGAACTGGTCGACGAGTCCGGCAACACCATCGGCACGGCGGAGAAGCTCTCCGCCCATCAGGCGCCCGGGCAGCTGCACCGGGCGTTCTCCGTGTTCCTGTTCGACGAGCAGGGCCGTCTGCTGCTCCAGCAGCGGGCCCTCGGGAAGTACCACTCGCCGGGCGTCTGGTCGAACACCTGTTGCGGCCACCCGTACCCCGGGGAGTCCCCGTTCGCGGCTGCGGCCCGGCGGACCCACGAAGAGCTGGGGCTGTCGCCGTCGCTGCTCGCGCAGGCGGGAACGGTGCGCTACAACCACCCGGACCCCGCGTCGGGGCTCGTGGAGCAGGAGTTCA
Organism: Streptomyces virginiae; assembly: GCF_040638905.1. GTDB lineage: Bacteria > Actinomycetota > Actinomycetes > Streptomycetales > Streptomycetaceae > Streptomyces > Streptomyces virginiae_B. The sequence continues at coordinate 700,790 of NZ_JBEZYV010000001.1, forward strand.
ATCACCTGTTCGTGGGACTTGCGCAGGCTGCCGTGCGGCCGGATCCGGAAGAGGTCGAGGACACCGCCTTCGTCACCGCCGAGGAGCTGGCGAAGCGGCACGCCGAAGTGCCGTTCTCGGCCTGGTTCATGACCGTGCTGGACGCGGCGCGGCCCGCGATCCGCGAGCTGACCGGCGACGCGGCGGGCTGGTAGCCCGTACGCCGTCCCCGTCTCCCCCGCCGCTCGCCGTCGGCCGTCCGACGCTCAGCGGACGGTCGGCGGGGTGGCGAGCGGGAGGGCCGCCCAGATGACCTTGCCGCCGGTCGAGGTGTGCTCGACGTCGCAGGCCCCGCCGGCCTCCAGGGTGATCTCCCGGACGAGCAGCAGGCCGCGGCCGCCGGTCTGGCCGAAGTCGGCCTCCAGCGCCTTGGGGCGGTAGGGGTGGTTGTCCTCGACGGCCACCCGGATCCACTCGCGGCCGATCGCGACTTCGACCGCGACCTCGGGCGAGAGCAAAGCCGCGTGCCGGACCGAGTTCGTCACGAGTTCTGAGACGATCAGGAGCAGGGAGTACACGAGGTCCTGATCGGCCGGCACCCCCTGGCGCCCGAGCAGGTCCCGGACGGCCCGGCGGGCCTGCGGAACGGATTCTTCTACTGCGGGAGCGGTGAACCTCCACACGCCCTCGTAGGCGAGGGGGTCGGCCGGAGCCCCCGGCGCCCCCTCCTCGGCTTGCGGGCCGCTCCCGCTGGCGTCCATCTTCCGGCCCCCGTCTTCACGCTCGATCGTCTCCACGCGACAAGAGTGGGGAAGCGGCGGGTCGGGGCCGTACTGCTGACCAGAAGTCAGCGGCAATCGGACACTTTCTGACCACTGGCTTATGACAGCGTCAGTTGTTGGTCTGTTCCTGATCTTCTGCCGGACGCTTCTCGGCCGCATCGCCCGCCCCCTGCTCGGCGCCGGTCTCCGGCCCCGCCGCCGTCCCCGCCTCGTCTTCCCTGACCAACCCCAGAATGCGCCGCGCCCCCATGCCCATGGCGATGAGGCTCAGGCCGTCGAACAGCAGGGCGAGCGAGAAGAAGGTTCCGATCACGTACAGACTGTTGCCGGGCCAGTTGGAGAGGATCAGGAAGCCGAGCAGCACGCCGAAGGCTCCCTGGACGAGCGCGAGCCCGAAGTCGGCCCCGCGTACCACCAGTGCGCCGACCAGCCGGAACAGTCCCCCGGTGAGGAAGAGCAGGGCCATCAGCCCGAAGCTGCGGCTGGCCTTCGCCTTCTCCCGCTGCGGTTCCCCGTTCCCGGCCGCGGTGCGCCGCGCACGGTCTGCGCCCGTGGGCGTGCCACCTCCTCGCACCCCCGATGCACCCCCGACGGACTCTCTGATCATAGGATTCACCGCCCGGGATAGCATCCGGCGCATGGACGCAGCCATGGACGCAACCCTCCTGCACAGGGTCTCCGACGGGGTCGCCACCGTCGTCGTCTCGCACCCCGCCAAGCGCAACGCCATGACCGCCGCGATGTGGCGGGCGCTCCCCGGGCTGCTGGACGTCCTGGCGGGCGACCCGGCCGTACGGGTGCTCGTCCTGACCGGGGCCGGGCCGACGTTCTGCGCGGGCGCCGACATCTCCTCCCTCAACGGGGACGACGACCCGCGGGCCCTGGCCGTCGCGGCGGAGGAGACCCTGGCGGCCTTCCCGAAGCCGACGCTGGCGGCGATCCGCGGGTTCTGCGTGGGCGGCGGCAGCCAGCTGGCGGCCGCGTGCGACCTGCGCTTCGCCGAGGAGGGGGCCTCCTTCGGGGTGACCCCGGCGAAGCTGGGCATCGTCTACCCGGCGTCCTCCACGCGCCGGCTCGCCTCCCTGGTGGGTCCGGCCTGGGCCAAGTACCTCCTCTTCTCCGCGGAGCTGATCGGGGCGGAGCAGGCGCTGCGCGCCGGGTTCCTGAACGAGCTGCTGCCGACCGGTCAGCTGGACAAGCGCGTGGCCGAGTTCACCCGGATCCTGGCCTCCCGCTCGCAGCTGACCCAGGCGGCGGCCAAGGAGTTCGCGGACGGCCGCACCGACCGGGACGGCCACTGGGAGGCGCAGGCGGCCGGGAGCGACGACACCGCCGAGGGGGTCGCCGCGTTCCTGGACCGCCGGGCTCCGCACTTCACGTGGACGCCGTGACGACGGAGGACACGCTCTGAGGCCGTGTCCGCAGAGTCCCGCCCGCGCGGCGGGCCGCGGGCGGCCGACGCTGCTCTGCGGACACTCGCTAGCCCGGCATCCCGTGGCCGCGCAGCCGCGCGACGAGGGCGGCCGGGGCCTTGTCGGGCGAGCCGGCGTCGTAGGGCGGCTGGGGGTCGTACTCGGTCATCAGCTGGACGGCCCGGGCGAAGTCGTCTCCGGCGATGCGGCCGAGCAGGGTGAGTCCCATGTCGATTCCGGAGGACACCCCGGCGGCGGTCACGTACTTCCCGTCGAACACCACGCGCTCGCCGGTGGGCTCGGCACCGAACTTCGCCAGCTGGTCCAGGTACAGCCAGTGGCTGGTGGCCCGCCGTCCCTCCAGGAGCCCGGCGGAGGCCAGCAGCAGGGAGCCGGTGCACACCGAGGTGGTCCAGGTGGTGCTGGCGTCGACCGTGCGCAGCCAGTCCATGACCACGGGATCGGCCATCTCCACTTCGGGGTGCGGCCCGCCGGGCACGAGGACGACGTCGGGGCGGGTGACCTCGTCGAGCCCCTTGTCGGCGACGAGCGCGAGCGCCCCGTTGTCGGTGCGCACGGGCCCGGGCCGCTCGGAGACGAAGACGACCTCGGCGCCGGTCAGCCGGCCGAGGGTGTCGAAGGGGCCGATGGCGTCGAGGGCGGTGAAGCGGTCGTAGAGCAGTACGGCGATCTGCATGGCTCCTCCGGAGCGGTCGAACGGCTGCGGCCCCTGCACCCCCCGCACCTGGCCCGTGGCAACGTATCGTGTTCGGACAACCTCACCTCGTGACCGCGGACCTGCCGTCAACCGGGGCCGGGTCGGCGCGCCGATAGGATCGGCCTCATCATGACTGCAACCCTCGTCGCCAAGAAGCTCACCGCCGCGCACGGCGAGCGCACACTGTTCGCCGATCTCGACCTCGTCGTCGCGCCCGGTGACGTCATCGGTCTCGTCGGCGTGAACGGCGCCGGGAAGTCGACCCTGCTGCGCCTGCTCGCCGGGCTGGACGCCCCCGAGACCGGGGAGCTGCGGCTCTCGCCGCCCACCGCCGCCGTCGGCCACCTCCCGCAGGAGCCGGAGCGCCGGCCCGAGGAGTCGGTCCGGGACTTCCTGGCCCGGCGTACGGGCGTGGCCACCGCTCAGGCGGAGCTCGACGCGGCGACGCAGGGCCTGGTGGACGGCACGCCCGGCGCGGACGACGCGTACGCGACCGCGCTCGACCGGTGGCTGGACCTCGGCGGCGCAGACCTGGACGAGCGCGCCCAGGAGGTGGCCGACGAGCTGGGTCTCGCGGTCGGCCTGGACCTGCCGATGACGGCGCTCTCCGGCGGCCAGGCGGCCCGTGCGGGCCTGGCCTCGCTCCTGCTCTCCCGCTACGACGTCTTCCTGCTCGACGAGCCGACCAACGACCTGGACCTGGACGGTCTGGAACGGCTGGAGCGGTTCGTCAAGGGGTTGCGCGCCGGCACCGTCGTGATCAGCCACGACCGCGAGTTCCTGGCGCGGACCGTCACCAAGGTGCTCGAACTCGACCTGGCGCAGCAGCAGATCAACCTCTACGGCGGCGGCTACGACTCCTACCTCGAAGAACGCGCGCGGGCCCGCAGCCACGCGCGCGAGGAGTTCGAGGAGTACGCGGACAAGAGGGCCTCGCTCGAGGGGCGGGCCCAGATGCAGCGCAACTGGATGGACAAGGGCGTGCGCAATGCCCGCCGCAAGACCACCGACAACGACAAGATCGGCAAGGCGCTGCGCGGCGAGTCCAGCGAGAAGCAGGCCGCCAAGGCCCGCCAGACGCAGCGTGCCATCGAGCGGCTGGAGGTCGTCGAGGAGCCCCGCAAGGAGTGGGAGCTGCGCATGGAGATCGCGGCCGCCCCGCGCTCGGGCTCCGTGGTGGCCACTCTGCGCGAGGCGGCCGTCAAGCGCGGGGACTTCGCCTTCGGTCCGGCCAGCCTGCAGATCGACTGGGCGGACCGGGTGGCGATCACCGGGGCCAACGGCGCCGGCAAGTCCACCCTCCTCGCCGTGCTCCTGGGCCGGCTGGCCCCGGACTCCGGCTCCGCCGCCCTCGGTTCGGGCGTCCTGGTCGGCGAGGTGGACCAGGCACGCGGCCTGTTCCTCGGCGGCGAGCCCCTGCTGGAGGCGTTCTGCGCGGCGGTCCCCGACACCGAGCCCGCCGAAGTGCGCACACTGCTGGCCAAGTTCGGGCTGAAGGCAACTCACGTCCTGCGCCCGGCGGCGACCCTCTCCCCCGGCGAGCGCACCCGCGCGGCCCTGGCCCTGCTGCAGGGCCGCGGGGTGAACCTGCTGGTCCTGGACGAGCCGACCAATCACCTCGACCTGGCGGCGATCGAGCAGCTGGAGTCCGCCCTGGAGGCTTACGAGGGCACCCTGCTGCTGGTCACGCACGACCGCCGGATGCTCGACGCGGTCCACGTGACCCGCCGCCTGGAGGTCTCGGCCGGCAAGGTCACCGAGCTGTAGCGGCGGCCGGGCCCGTCGCGCGTCCGGGCCGGTGACCCGTACGGGCCCGTCACACGTCCGGGCCCGTCACACGTCCGGGCCCGTCACGCCTCCGCGTCGGTCGGGGGGCGGCGCTTGCGGGCCATCTTCCGGGCGACGAAGGTGCGCGGGAGGTGGCGGACGGCGAGGGCGTAGGCCTGGTAGCGGCGGCCGGTGATGCTGACCGGGCGGCGCAGGGCCAGGTCCTTGAGCGCCTGCTCGACCACGGCCTCCGGCTCCAGCCAGACCGCGTCGCGCAGCGCGCTGACGTCCATCCCGGCGCGTTCCTGGAACTCGGTGCGGGTGAAACCGGGGACGACGGCCAGGACCCTGACGTTGTAGGGCTCCATGTCCACCCGGAGGGACTCGCTGAACGCGGTGATCCAGGCTTTGGCGGCCCCGTAGGTGCCCGTGGGCAGCAGTCCGGCCACCGAGGAGACGTTGACGACGGCCCCGCGGCGGCGCGCGCGCAGGCCGGGCAGCGCGGCGTGGGTGAGCCGCAGCGGGACCTTGACGAGCAGGTCGAGCATCCGCTCCTCGTCCTCGACCGGGCTGTACGGGAAGGGCGCGGGGAGCCCGAAGCCCGCGTTGTTGACCAGGATGTCCACGGGCCGGGCGCGGTCGGCGAGCCGTTCGGCGACCGCTGTCAGGTCCGCCGGGTCCAGCAGGTCGGCGGGCAGTACCTCGGAGGCGGTGCCGTACTCGCGGGCCAGTGCGTCCGCGACGGCGTCGAGCCGGTCCTTGTCGCGGGCGACGAGGACCAGGTCGCAGCCCTTGGCGGCGAATCCTCGGGCGAAGGCCGCGCCCAGTCCGGCGCTGGCTCCGGTGATCAGTACGGTGGTCACGACGCGTTCACTTCCTCGGTGGTGGCCGGCGAGGTGTAGGCCTCGGCGACGTCGACGAGGAACCGGGCCTCGTCCGCCAGGTCCCCGCCTTCGTTCGAACTCTGGATGGCCGCGGGCAGTTCCAGCGCGGCCGCCTCGCCCGCCTGCCCGGGCAGTCCGGCGAGCTTGGCCCGCCGTGCGTCCTTCAGTACGCGGGCCAGCGCGGCCGCGGTGCGCCGCTGCTCGGGGATCCCGTGGCCGGCGACGTGGCCGCGCGCCTGCTCCAGGGCGCCCGGACGGGCGTACTCCCCCAGGATCAGGATGGCGTCGCGCGTCTCGATGACCTTGCGGTAGACCAGCAGGTCGCGCTGGACCGGTGGCCACAGCAGTTCCGCCACCCGGGAGCTCCTCGGCTTGTTGAGGGCGACGTGCGGGACCGCCTCGACCAGGTCCCGCCACAGCGGCCACAGGCGCCAGGCGGTGGCGATGTCGGCGAAGGTGCGGCGGAAGGTGAACAGGGTGGGCACGAGGATCGCGGCCGCGCGCAGCAGGCCGTGCAGGTTCATCAGCAGCGGGAGGGCGGGCATCGCCCAGGTGCTGGCGAACAGCGCCTTGGCCAGGTAGGCCAGCCAGAACAGTCCGGCGAGCGCGGTACCGAGGCCGAAGAGGCGCAGGCCGGCCGCCAGCCCGCGGCTCCGGGTGCGCCGGCTGTAGCGCCAGCACAGCGCCACGCAGAGGGTGTTGGCGATGACGTGGGCCGAGATCAGCACGAGCCAGTACGCGAGGGACGGCACCGGGTCGCCGACCGGGGGCATGGTGTGCGTGCCGTGGCCGGGCGCGGCGGCGTCCAGGGCCACGAGGACGGCCAGCCAGGCCGTGGTGGCGGCGCAGGAGGCGAGTTGGAGGCGGCGGCCGCGGGTGGCGGCGGCGACGAAGTAGAGCACGGCGCCCGCCGACAGCACCCCGATGAGGTTGCGGACGAGGCCGATGGTGTGGGCGTAGGCCACGCCCCGGTCCATGGCGTAGGCGACGACCTCGGGCAGGTTCAGGGTCATCGCGGCGGCGGCGGTCGCGACGGCCAGCCACAGCCCGCGCTGCTGGGGCGAGCGCAGGGCGCCCGGGGCGCGCAGCAGCACGGCGGCCCACAGGCACACCACGCCGGGGACGGCGAGCCAGTTGCCGAAGTCGGTCAGGTCATTCGCCATCGGTGCCCCGCTCGTACCCCATGGCGGACTCCAGCCGGGCCAGGGTGCCCCGTTCCCGGGCGGGGGTGCGCGGGCCGGCGTTCGCGGTGCGGATGCGGATCATGCTGGCGAGCATCTCCGCCTCCTGTTCCTGGCGGGTGGTGTAGTTGGTGCGTCCGAGCACGACGGGGGCGCCGTCGTCGGTGTCCTCGCCCTCCAGCGAGTTGTGTCCGAAGAGGATGTGGCCGAGCTCGTGGAGGACGATGTGCTCGCGGTGCAGCGGGGTGGTCTGCGCCTCGTAGAAGACGTAGTCGACGCTGGCCGTGCCCACCCACAGGCCGCAGACCCCGGATTCAGCCGCCTCCTTGGGGAGCGGGTGGAGCCGGATGGGGCGGCCGCGCTGCTCGGCCATCCGTGCGCACAGGACGTCGAGGGAGAACGGGTGGGTCAGATCCAGATGGCCGAGAATGTTCTCGCACCTTTTGCGAAGGCTGAGTTGCCGGTGGGGCATGTGATCCCTCTTCGGACCCTTTCCGGGGCAGCGTCGGTAGGCGTGTGTGGGCATGGGCATGACGTCCTGTGCCTTCAAGGCGGCCTCGGGGAATGCAGTCCTGAGGGAGGAAACACGGAAGCCCGTCCGCCGGTGACGAACGGGCGTTCCACCATGCCTACAGATCTTGTACGCGAGTTGGCAAGGAAAGTCCCCAGGTGGGGAACCTATTCGGCCATCACGAACGAAGATCCTCACGCGCCGGGTGGCCGGGGGCCGCCCCTTGGGGTGCGGAAGTCCTCCCGCACCCCCGCGACGCCCGGGTCACCGCTTGCGGCGCTCCTCGGGAGCGGTGAGGCCGGCCCGGCGCAGGGCGTCGGCCATCGCGCTGTTCGCGGGGGCGGGTGCGCCGCCGCCCTGCCGCTGCCGGCCCTGGCCGCCGCCCTGGGACTGGCCGCGTTCGCCCTGGTTGCGGCCGCCGCCCTGGCCGGCCGCACCGCCGCGCTGCTGCGGGGGACGGCCGCCGCCGCGCCGCTCGTCGCGCTGGCGCGGGGCGCCGGCGCCGCGTTCCGCCCCGGCCTCGTCCTCCAGCCGCAGGGTCAGCGAGATCCGCTTGCGCGGGATGTCGACGTCCATGACCTTGACGCGGACGATGTCGCCAGGCTTGACCACGTCCCGGGGGTCCTTGACGAAGGTCTTCGACAGCGCCGAGACGTGCGCCAGACCGTCCTGGTGGACGCCGATGTCGATGAAGGCGCCGAAGGCGGCCACGTTGGTGACGACGCCCTCCAGGATCATCCCCGGGGCCAGGTCGCCGATCTTCTCGACACCCTCCTTGAAGGTCGCCGTCTTGAAGGCGGGGCGCGGGTCGCGGCCCGGCTTCTCCAGCTCGCGCAGGATGTCGGTCACCGTGGGCAGACCGAAGGCCTCGGTGACGAACTGCTCGGGCCGCAGGGAGCGCAGGACGCCGGTGTTGCCGATGAGCGCGGCCACCTCGCCGCCCGCCGTCTTCCCCATCGCCCGGACCACCGGATAGGCCTCGGGGTGCACGGCGGAGGCGTCCAGCGGGTCGTCCCCGCCGCGGATCCGCAGGAAGCCCGCGCACTGCTCGTACGCCTTGGGGCCGAGGCGGGCCACGTCCTTGAGGCCCTTGCGGTTGCTGAAGGGGCCGTTGGCGTCGCGGTGGGCGACGATGTTCTCGGCGAGGGTCCCGCTGATGCCGGAGACCCGCGAGAGCAGGGGCGCGGAGGCGGTGTTGACGTCGACGCCGACGCCGTTCACACAGTCCTCGACCACCGCGTCGAGGGAGCGGGACAGCTTCACCTCGGACAGGTCGTGCTGGTACTGGCCGACGCCGATGGACTTCGGGTCGATCTTGACCAGTTCGGCCAGCGGGTCCTGGAGGCGGCGGGCGATGGAGACGGCGCCGCGCAGCGACACGTCCATGCCGGGCAGTTCCTGCGAGGCGAAGGCGGAGGCGGAGTACACGGAGGCGCCCGCCTCCGAGACCATCACCTTGGTGAGCCCGAGGTCGGGGTGGCGGGAGATCAGGTCCCCGGCCAGCTTGTCGGTCTCCCGGGACGCGGTGCCGTTGCCGATGGCGACCAGCTCGACCGCGTGCTCCTTCGCGAGGCGGGCCAGCTTGGCGATCGACTCGTCCCACTTGTTGGCGGGCACGTGCGGGTAGATCACGTCGGTGGCCACGACCTTGCCGGTGGCGTCCACGACGGCGACCTTCACACCGGTGCGGAAGCCCGGGTCGAGGCCGAGGGTGGCCCGGGTGCCGGCGGGCGCCGCGAGCAGCAGGTCGCGCAGGTTCGACGCGAAGACGCGCACGGCCTCGTCCTCGGCGGCCTGGCGCAGCCGCATCCGCAGGTCGATGCCGAGGTGCACCTGGATTTTGGTGCGCCAGCACCAGCGGACCGTGTCGGCGAGCCACTTGTCACCGGGGCGGCCGCGGTCGGCGACGCCGAAGCGGCGCGCGATCATGCCCTCGTAGGTGGAGGGGCCGGGGGTGTCGGCGTCCTCGGGGGCCTCCGGCTCCAGGTTGAGGTCGAGGACCTCCTCCTTCTCGCCGCGCAGCATGGCGAGGACGCGGTGCGAGGGCAGCGCGGTGAACGGCTCGGCGAAGTCGAAGTAGTCGGCGAACTTGGCGCCGGCCTCCTCCTTGCCCTCGCGGACCTTCGCGGCGAGCCGGCCGCGGCCCCACATGCGCTCGCGGAGCTCGCCGATGAGGTCGGCGTCCTCGGCGAACCGCTCGGTGAGGATGGCGCGGGCGCCCTCCAGGGCGGCAGCCGGGTCGGCGACGCCCTTGTCGGCGTCGACGAACGCGGCCGCCGCGGCGGCCGGTTCCACCGACGGGTCGGCCAGCAGGCCGTCCGCGAGGGGTTCCAGGCCGGCCTCGCGGGCGATCTGCGCCTTGGTCCGGCGCTTGGGCTTGAAGGGCAGGTAGATGTCCTCCAGGCGCGCCTTGGTGTCGGCCGCGTTGATCCGGGCCTCCAGCTCGGCGTCGAGCTTGCCCTGCTCCCGTACGGAGTCCAGGATCGCCGCGCGCCGGTCCTCCAGCTCGCGCAGATACCTCAGCCGCTCCTCGAGGGTGCGCAGCTGGGCGTCGTCGAGCATCTCGGTCGCTTCCTTGCGGTAGCGCGCGATGAACGGCACGGTGGAGCCGCCGTCGAGCAGCTCGACGGCGGCCTTGACCTGCCGCTCCCGTACGCCGAGCTCCTCGGCGATCCTGCCTTCGATGGACATCGTCACGATCGGGTCCCGCCTGCCTTCGTTTGCACTGGAAGGCTGCCAATTGTGACAGGTGGTCGTGACGGACCGCGGGAGCCCTGCCCGTCAGGCCCTGCCCATGAGGTCCCTCGGGAAGGCTCCTGCGGTCACGGCCTTGACGACGAGGGCGCCGCCGAGCTCGGTGAGGCGGGCCAGTCCGTCCGCGCCCAGGTGCTCGTAGGGTGCCGCGTCGAGGCGGTCGGTGTCGCTCTCCAGCTGCTCGCGCAGGGCCGCGCCGTCCTCGGTCAGCTCGCCGGCGGCGTCGAGCACGCCGCGCTCGCGCAGGCGGCCGGCCGCGGCGTCGAGGTCGTCCTGCGTCCAGCCGCGCATGCTCTTGAGCCACTTCGGGGTCATGCCCTTGCCCGTGGCGGTGTGGCTGACCAGTGCCTCGACCGGGTCCAGGCCCGCGAGGAGGAGGGCGGCGAGGTGGCCGTCGCCGCGGTGCTCGCGCAGCAGGGTGGTGGCGTGCCACAGCCGCAGGTGCGGCTCTTCGGGTACGGGCAGGTCGGCGTGGGCCGCGTACAGCGTGCGGCCGTGCCGGGTGCAGCCTTCGGTGGCGCGCATCGCCAGGTCGGCGGCCTCGGCCACCTCGGGGGACTTCACGGTGTCGGCGCCGAGCAGGCGGGTCAGGGCGGCGTCCGCGGCGCGCAGCCGGGCGGCGAGGGCCTGGTCCGGGGTGACGGTGTTCCAGACGGCGGGCAGGTGCCGGGCGACGAGGTCGTGGCGGTAGTTGTAGAAGGTGGCGGTGACCGCGCCGGCCCCGACGGCCCCCATCGCGGCTGAGCGGTGCGCCAGGTTGACCGCGACGGGGTCGGTTGTCCCGAGGGCGGCGAACTCCTCGGCGATCTCCGGCGAGAAGTACACGGTGGCGTGCAGCGGGTTGACGGCAGCATGCCAGCAGCGTCGCGCGGCGAGCGGGTGAAGGGTCATGCGCGGCACGATACCGACTGTTCGGTATCCCTGACAGCCTGCCGGGAGCCTCGTCGCGCAGCGGTCTGTCAGCGGCTGGGCAGCCGCTGTCGCCACGACACCGCGCCCGAAATTCCGAGTGCCACCAACGACACCGCCAACGCCGCGATCTCCATTGCGCCCCCTCCGGTCGACACTCACGACCCTCCGTTCCCCACCGGGCGCTGCCCCACACTGCCGAGGGGGCGTGAAGGCGACCGGACGCCTTCGGGGACGGGTGTACGGCGGGCAGGCGTCGTGCCGATCCGGACGATCCGCCGGGTGCGGACGGGGCGGTCGGCGGCGGCGTCGGGTCCGGGTGGCCGGGCGGTCGGACCGCAGGCCGGGGCGGGTGCGGCCGGGTGCGGGCAGCACCCGCGCGGGCGGCTCAGCGGCGTCCCGCCCGCGGACACGTGACGGCCGAATGGCGATCGTGTGACAGCGGGGGTCATGGACATGACCTGAGGGTCCAGGGGTGAATACGGTCGAGCGACGACCTTGAACCGAGCTGTCTCCCCTACCACTTGGAGTCATTCGTGCACCGCAAAGTCATCGTCCCGAGCGTGCTCGCCGCTTCCCTCCTGCTGGTGATCCCGGCGTCGGCGGCGAGCTCCGGTCCGGGCGCCCCGGGTATCGGCGATCCCTACTACCCGGCCAGCGGCAACGGCGGATACGACGTGTCGCACTACGACCTGCGCCTGAAGTACCAGCCGACGACGGACCTGCTCGAAGGCACCGCGACCCTGATCGCCACGGCCAAGCAGGACCTGTCGCGCTTCAACCTCGACTTCGGCCTGCAGGTCAGGGAGATCCGGGTGAACGGCGCCAAGGCGAAGTTCGCCACGTCCGGCGCCCACGAGCTGGAGGTGACCCCGGCGAAGCCGCTGGCCCGCAACACCCCGCTGACCGTGGTCGTCACGTACGCGGGCAAGCCGTCCGAGCTGAAGGTCGACGGCTGGACGGCGTGGCACCGCACCCCCGACGGCGGTGTGGCGGCGCAGGAACCCGACTCGGCGGTGTGGTGGTTCCCGAGCAACGACCACCCGCTGGACAAGGCCACCTTCGACGTCTCGGTCAACGTGCCCGACGGCACCCAGGCCATCAGCAACGGCGTCCTCCAGTCGCAGACCTCGCGGCTCGGCTGGACCCGGTACAACTGGCGCTCCAACAAGCCGCAGGCCACCTACCTGGCCACGCTCGCCGTCGGCAAGTTCGACATCACCACCGACAGGACGGCGAGCGGCCTGCCGATCGTCAACGCGTACAGCAAGGACCTCGGCGACAACGCGGGGGCCGCGCGCGCGAGCGTGGAGCGGACGGGCGAGGTCACCGAGTGGCTGGAGGGGGTCTTCGGGCCGTACCCCTTCAACGCGCTGGGCGGCTACGTGCCGAACGTGAACGCCGGCTTCGCCCTGGAGACCCAGACACGGCCGTTCTACGGTCCGCGGCAGTTCCAGAACGGCGCGAACGTCTCGGTGGTCGTGCACGAGCTGGCCCACCAGTGGTACGGCGACAGCGTCTCGGTGGAGGGCTGGAAGGACATCTGGATCAACGAGGGCTTCGCCCGCTACAGCCAGTGGCTGTGGTCGGAGAAGGAGGGTGAGGGCACCGCTCAGGAGCTCGCCGACTGGGCCTACTCCCTGCGCCCGGCGCAGGACGCCTTCTGGCAGGTCAAGCCGGGTGACCCCGGTCCGGAGAACCAGTTCCACGGGGCCGTCTACGACCGCGGCGCGATCGCCCTGCAGGCGCTGCGCAACGAGATCGGCGACGAGAAGTTCTTCCAGATCCTCAAGGGCTGGCCGACCGAGCGGGCCTACGGCAACGCCAAGGTCGGGGACTTCGTCCGGTACGCGGAGAAGGTCTCCCGCAAGCCGCTGGCCCAGCTGTTCGAGACCTGGCTCTACACCCCGGGCAAGCCCGACGCGTCGGCACTGAACCCGGCGGCGGCCACGGCCGAGGCCCGCTCGGCGCAGCGGTCCGCCCCGGCGAAGCCCGACGCGGAGCCGAAGTCCTGGAAGAAGATCGCGGAGACGAACACGATCCACAACCACTGACGGGAGCGACCGGTGGGCAGCGCCGCCGGCTCCCGGTACGCGGCCCCCGGTACGCGGCTCCCAGTACGCGGCCCCCGCATCCCGCGGGGGCCGCGTGCCGTACCCGGGGGCCGTCAGCGGCGTCCCGCGTGCCACTCCGCGCGCGCCCGGTAGGCGATCGGCAGGTAGCGCAGCCGCTCCGGAAGCAGAGGGACGATCAGGCGGACGGCCGTGCTGAAGCGCCGCAGCCGGCGTTCCTGCGCCGGGCTCCACTCCAGCCCGATCGCGGCGCGCGCCTCCGGCGGCATGTACCCGGCGGTGACGAAGGCCCGCAGGCGCAGGAAGGCCGCCCGCACGGCGGGCCATGTCAGCCGGAGCAGCAGCCGTACGAGGAGCGGGCCGCCCTCCGGCCGGGGCAGCGGCACGTCGGTGGCGACCAGCTCGCGGGCGACCGCGGTCGGCTCGATCTCCTCGGCCAGCATCCGCGCCCAGTAGGTCCAGTACTCCTCGATGGTCTGCGGCATGTCACGGTCGCGCAGGCCGAGGATCCGGCCGACCTGGAGCCATTCCCGGTAGAGCCGCTGCTCCTGGGCGGGGGTGAAGCGGCGCAGCAGGTAGCGCCCGGCGTACAGGTAGACCGGGAAGCCGGTGGCGTGCACCCACGCGTAGCAGGCGGGGTCGAGGGAGTGGTAGCGGCGGCCGCGGGTGTCGGTGCCCTGGATGTCCTTGTGCAGGCGGCGTACCCTGCGGCCCTCCTCGGCGGCGGCCTCACCGCCGTACACCCACAGCTGGACCGAGCGCAGGGAGCGCTCGCCGCGGCCCCAGGGGTCGGTGCGGAAGACGGAGTACTGGTCGACGCCTGCCGCGATGGCCGGGTGCGCGACCTGCAGGGTGAAGGCGGCGGGCAGCATCAGCAGCGCGCGGACGTCGCCGGCGATGGTCCACAGCACGCCGCCCGGCGGGGGCGGCGCGGGGTCGGTGCGGCGCGTGGCCGCAGGTCCGGCGGGGTCTGCCGAGTCCGTCTCCGTCATATGACAAGTATGCGAGCACCGGACGGCCGTCTTACGGACAGAAAGTCGCTGCACGGGTGTTACCCAGAGGTAACTGCTGCTGCTTGTATGACGGCGTCGATCTTCCCCCGCAGGAATGACGGAGACCTTCATGCTGCTTCCCACGACCCGCTCGCGCCGCGCCGCCGCCACGGCCGTCGCCGCGGTCGCCGCAGGCGCACTGGCCGCCACCGCCGCGCCCGCCGCCACGGCCGCGGAGAACGCCGCCGCCCCGCGGCTCAGCGTCCTGTCGTACAACGTGTTCCTGATGAGCAAGAGCCTCTACCCGAACTGGGGCCAGGACCACCGGGCCGCGGAGATCCCCAGGACGTCCTTCTACAAGGGCCACGACGTGGTCGTGCTCCAGGAGGCCTTCGACAACAGCTCCTCGGACGCGCTGAAGGCGAATTCCGCCGCGCAGTACCCGTACCAGACCCCGATCGTCGGCCGCAGCAAGAACGGCTGGGACGCCACGGGCGGCGCCTACTCCTCCACCACCCCGGAGGACGGCGGCGTGACGATCCTCAGCAAGTGGCCGATCGTCCGCAAGGAGCAGTTCGTCTACAAGGACGCCTGCGGCGCCGACTGGTGGTCCAACAAGGGCTTCGCCTACGTCGTGCTGAACGTGAACGGCGCCAAGGTGCACGTGGTCGGCACCCACGCGCAGTCCACCGACCCGGGCTGCGGCGCGGGTGAGGCGGCGCAGATGCGGGCCCGTCAGTTCCGGGCCGTCGACGCCTTCCTGGACGCCAAGAACATCCCGGCGAACGAGCAGGTCATCCTGGCGGGCGACCTCAACGTCGATTCGCGCACCCCCGAGTACGCGAGCCTGCTCGCCGACGCCGACCTGGCCGACGCCGATTCGCGCACGGGCCACCCGTACTCCTTCGACACCGCGATGAACTCCATAGCGAACTACCGCTACCCGACGGACCCGCGCGAGGACCTGGACTACGTCCTCTACCGCAAGGGCAACGCCCGTCCGGCGGGTTGGGAGAACAACGTGGTCAAGGAGGAGTCGGCGCCCTGGACGGTCTCCAGCTGGGGCACCTCCTACACCTACACCAACCTCTCCGACCATTATCCTGTTGTGGGGTATGTGGCCTCGTAGGTGACCGAGGCCTACTCAGCTGGTCGTGGGCTCCTCAGCAGACACAACGTCGGCCGGAGCCCACACCGGCACCACCCGCACGACCTTCCCCGCGCAGATCTCAACACGTCTGATCAGGTTCGCAAGGATCGTCCGCTTCGACTGCACGCTGATCAACGACCATTCCTCCAAGAGGCCCTGCACCACGTCCCCCGGAACGGGGCCGGACTCAGAGGCGCGGCCTCAGCCTTCGGGAGCGCGTCCAGCTTCCGCTGCACCTCGGCGGCCTCCGCGGCCTCCGCGGCAAGACCATCCCGCGTCCGCAGGTACGTCTCTCTGGGGATGTCACCGAGGACGTGGCCCTTCGTCGCCCGGTCGAGCGCTACCGACACCTTGGAGAGCTGCGCCTCCAGAGCGGCCCGCTGCCCGCCCACATCCGGCGCCGTGCGGGGGGGGCGGGCACGACCACCGTGCCGGCCGCGATCGCGTCGATCTCCTCCCGGACCTCGATGAGCCAGTCGTACACACGCGCCTCGACGACTGCGCGCCGGATCCACACCGTGTCGTGCACGACCGCGTGCCGGGCCCTGGCGCCGCAGTGGTAGGCGTAGCAGGACTGGCCGTGTGCGTTGTCGTTGAGCGGGTAGCCGCCGCACTCGCCGCAGCGGATGAGCCCGGTCAGCGGGTAAGCGGGATCGTGGCTACGGGGTGACATGGCACGGCGGGCCTCGCGACGCTCGCGGTAGCCGTCCCACTCCTCCCCCGTCCAGATCGCCTCGTGCTCTGCGGGCAGGTGGGAGTAGTGCGGGGGCTTTTGGCAGCGGCCGGGGTCGCCGCATTGGACGTCCCGGCGGTGGGTGACGAGCAGGCCGGCGCCGAAGCCGCTGTCGTAGTACCAGCGGACGGTCTGGTCCTGCCACGGGCGGCCGCGGGTATTCAGGACCCCGAGCTCGTTCCACCGGGTGGCGATCTTGCCGTACCCGGTGCGCCCGGCGATGTAGCCCTGGAGGCCCTCGACAGACAGCTCGGCCAGGTCGGGGTGGACTTCGTAGCGCTCATCGAGATGGTCGTTAAGGTCGCCGAGGCGCCCGAGCGATTCGCCTTCATCCTCCAGCGCGTCGGCAAACTCACCCCGCACCAGGCCCGGCAGCAGGCCGAGCAGCGCGCCGAGCAGGCCGAGGCCGCCATCGCCCGCGTACGAGCCGCGCACCTGGAGACCGCCGACGGCCGGTGTTCAGGCTGCCTCGTCCGCTGGCCGTGCCCCGACGTCTGCCGCCTCGACGGCCCGCCCGGCTGCCGGAACTGCGACGAGTACCACAACCGCTTGGGCGCAGGTCGATCCATGTCCAGAGTTCCTCGCCCGCCTGTCCGCGCCGTCGTCGCCCGGCCGCCACACCGCCGGGATGCGCACACGCGCCAGTTGGGTGAACCTGAAGGAGATCCTCACCCCTCACACACAAGGGATAGCCATGATCAAGAAGCTGCACGAGATGGGCATGCGAAGCGAGCACGCGTACACGGCAGCGTTCGCCTCGATCGGTCTATCCATCGCCACATGGGCGATGTCCCTCAACGCCGAACCGGGCGCCGGCATCGCTCGCGCCGACCGGTGGGGAATCTTCGTGGGCGAATGGGCCCCCACCTTCTTCGGGCTCGGCCTGGCCCTGTCCCACTACGAACAGTCGGAAGGCACCCTCCTCGCCAGCGTCAGCGACATCCGCGAGGAACGAGCGGCCATGTAGACCGGAGGCCGGTCACGCCTCGCCGACGCCGACCGCATATACGTGCGACTGCCCGCCCTGCCACGCGATGACCTCGGAGTCGCCGCGGACCAACTCGTCGAGGTCGTCGATGTCGATGCGCCGCAGGAACTCGATCAGGTCCGTGTCGTTGTAGGCGACGCCGAGGACCGTGTCGACGCCACGAACCCGGATCACGACCCGCCGACCACCCGACGGGGAGATCCGGTGCACGAGGATCGGCGCACGGTCCATGCCCCTAGCCTGCGGCGCGCCGGGCGGCACGGCATCCCGAGCGCTGAGACCTGGATCCACCACGTCGAGCCGGTCGCCGCTAGCTGCACCGCCTGGACCTCGGCCGCCCTCAACCTCACCGCTCGCGGGGTGCCTGCGTCACGGCCGTGCCCGGCGCACTTCGGCGCGGTGACCGTCTTGTTCAGGGGCGTTCGGGACCTTAAGACCGTGTCTCATGTGGTGATCTTGGCAAGCTTCTTGTAGCAGGTCATGGCTGCCGCAAGGCCGAGGAAGGCGAGGAAGTGACCGCCCTTTCGTTCATAGCGGATGGTCAGGCGGCGGTATCCGAAGAGCCACGCGATCGATCTCAGGCGTCGCTGTGATCAGAGGGGCATCTACCTGTTTTTGAATGGTCTCTATCCGACCACTACCCGCTGATCGGTCGCTGACTCCCGCGCCGCCGGCCGGTGGTGGGCGCGAAGGCGCCCGCCGGCCGGCGGCCTCCGGGGTCACACGGCGTCGTGCGGCTCCTCGTACAGGCCGTCGATCAGCGCGCCGTACTTGTCGCGGACGACCCGGCGGCGCAGCTTGAGGGAGGGCGTGAGCTCCCCGGTCTCGGGGCCCCACTCCCCGGTCAGCAGCCGGTAGCGCTTGATCTGCTCGGTCCGGTTGAGCCGCGCGTTGGCCGCCTCGACCGCACGGGCGATCTCCTCCCGGACGGCGGGGTGCTCGGCCAGCGCGCTGGGGGAGGCGGCCTCGATGCCCCGGGCGGCCGCCCAGACCGGGGCCAGCTCGGCGTCCAGGACGAGCAGGGCGACGAGGTAGGAGCGGCCGTCGCCGTGCACCAGCGCCTGGCCGATGAGGGGGTGCTCCTTGACCGTGTTCTCCACCAGCGCGGGCGAGACGTTCTTCCCGTTGGACGTGATGATCAGTTCCTTCTTGCGGTCGGTGATCCAGAGGAAGCCGTCGTCGTCGATCCGTCCGACGTCGCCCGTGGGGAACCAGCCCTCCGCGTCACAGGCGCTCTCCACCGAGCCGTCCGGCCGCAGGTAGCCGCCGAAGACGGTCGCCCCGCGGGTGAGGACCTCCCCGTCCTCGGCGATCCGCAGCTCCACCCCCTCGATCGGCCGGCCCACCGAACCCAGCCGGAAGCCGTCCGCGCTGTTGAGCGTGCACACCCCGGCCGTCTCGGTGAGCCCCCAGGCATCCATGATCGTGATGCCCCAGCCGGCCCAGAAGCGGACCACGTCGATGGGCATCGGCGCGGTGGCGCTGGCCGTCCAGGCGAGCCGGTCCATGCCCGCGAACTGCAGCAGCGGGTCCAGCGTCCGTTCCTTCGCCGAGGCGTACGAGGCTTCGAGCGCGGCGGGCACCTCCTCGCCCCGCTCGTGGTGGCCGGCCCGGGCGCGGGCGAGGTCGTTGGCGGCCTCGATGGCGCTGCGCCGGTCCTCGGGGAGCTGCGCGAGGACCGCGCGGACGGAGGCGGCGAGCTTCTCCCACACCCGGGGCACCCCGAAGAACTGCACCGGGCGCAGTTCGCGGACGGCCGCCGACACGGAGGCGGGATCGGAGCACAGCATGACGTGCGAGGCCCTCAGCAGGGGCAGGTAGATGCCGAGGACCCGCTCGGCGATGTGCGCGAAGGGCAGGTAGCAGATGTGCTCGGCGTGCTCGGGCAGGTCCACGCGCCGGTCGAGGCGGACCGCCTGGAGGATCAGGTTGCGGTGGGTCAGGCGTACGCCCTTGGGGTCGCCGGTGGTGCCCGAGGTGTAGACGACGGTGAGCGGGTCCTCGGGGCGGGTCTCCTGCCAGGCCTTCTCGAATGCGTCGGCGCGGTGGGTCCGGGCGCCGCTCGCGTACAGGGAGGCGTACGTGCCGTGCCGGCCGGCCTCGGCGGCCTCGGCGACGACGAGGCGCTCCAGGGGGACGTCCGCGGCGGCCAGCAGCGGTTCCCACCGGACGAGTTCGCGGGCCCCCTCGACGACGGCGACCCGGGCCCGGCTGTGGCGGGCGATGTGCGCGATCTGCTCGGGCGCGGAGGTCCCGTACACGGTGACGGGCACGGCGCCGAGGTGGAAGAGGGCGAGGTCGCTGAGCCAGTGCTCGGGGCGGTTGCCCATCATCAGCAGGACGTGCTCGCCGCGCCCGACGCCGAGGGCCGCGTAGCCGGCGGCGAGGACGGCGACCTTGTGGCGGACCTCGCTCCAGGTGAGCGTCGTCCACCCGGCCGCGTCGGTGCCGGCCCGCCAGGAGAGGGCGGGGAGGTCCCCGTGCTCGGCGGCGTTGCGGGCCAGCAGGGCGGGGAAGGTGATCTCTTCGGGGCGTCCGGGCAGTCGCAGGTTCGTGGTCATGGGCAGCTCCTGGCCGTTTCACATCGTTGGTGCGACAGCAATACTGTTGAACCCAAGCTGTGGAGCAGAGAGCGAGGCGCAGACGATGGCCGACCAGGCACCCGAGCCGATGCTCACCGTCGACGAGCTGGCGGCCAGGGCGGGCGTCACCGTGCGCACGGTACGGTTCTACAGCACCCGCGGGCTTTTGCCCCCTCCCGTGATCGGTCCGCGTCGGGTGGGGCACTACGGGCCGGAGCACCTGTCGCGGCTGGCCCTGATCGAGGAACTCCAGCACCAGGGGATGACCTTGTCCGCCATCGAGCGCTACCTGGACGCGCTGCCGGACGACCTGAGCGCGCACGATCTCGCGATCCACCGGGCGATGGTGGCCAGTTGGGCCCCGGACGCGGCCCAGGAGGTCTCGCGGGAGGAGCTGGAGAAGCGGGCGGGGCGGAGCCTGTCGGAGACCGACGTGCGGCGGCTGACGGCGATGAACGTGCTGGCCGCCTCGGGGGACGGGTTCCGGGTGGACGTGGGGCTGCTGCGGCTCGGGGTCGCCCTGCTCGACGTGCCGATCGCGCACGAGACGATCCTGGCGGCGCGCAAGGTGCTGGTGGAGCACACCCGGTCGGCGGCGCACGAGCTGACGGCGCTGTTCCGGGACGAGGTGTGGGGTCCGTTCACGGAGGGAGAGAGCGATCCGGAGCGGGTGGAGTCGATGAAGGCGCTGTCGGCGCACATGCAGCCGATGGTGGTGCAGGCGCTGGTGACGGCCTTCCAGCGGTCGCTGCGGGAGGAACTGCGGACGGCGTTCACGTCCGGTGACGAGTGATCGGCGCCATCGGGTAACTTCACGGCGCATGGCAGTCATTCACCGCACCACCATGTCCCCCGGCAAGCTCGAACTGATCGCCTCCTGGTTGCCGTCGAAGCCCTGGTACCGGGGCGGAGACGCACCGCTGCTCGCCAAGGCCGGCGGTTTCCGGCTCGACGACCCGGACGGCGAGGTCGGCATCGAGTTCATGGTCGTCACCGACACCTCGGGGGCCTCCCCCGTCACCTACCAGGTCCCGATGACCTACCGCGGGATGCCGCTGGCATCCGCCGCGGACGGCCTGATCGGCACGTCCGAGCACGGTGTGCTGGGACGTCGATGGATCTACGACGGGACCCACGACGTGGTCCTGGTCGAGCAGTTGCTCGCCCTGCTGGCGGGCCGTACCACCGCCCAGGACCAGAACGCGAGCGACGCCCCCGACCCGACGGTCGAGGTCCGTACCGGGGCGGCGGGGATGGCGCAGGACCTGACCGGCCCCGGGACCGTGACGGACACCGCCGACGCGAGCCTGGTCACGGTGGGCCCGGTGATGGACGAGGGCCCGGTGTCGACCCTGACCGTGTGCCGGGTGCTCCGTCCTGGTCGCGCACCCGAGGGCGACGGCTCAGCGGGACGGGTGCTGGCCGGCTGGTCCGCCCCGGACGGCGCCCGGCAGCACGGGCCGTTCGCCCACCTGGCCGCCTCCGACCGCTGACGCCGACGGCCGCCCGGGCCCGCTCGGGGCGGGACCGGGACGGCCGTCCGTGCTCAGTCGCGGTAGGTCTCGCCGCGCTCGGCCTTCTCCACGAGGGAGGCCGGCGGGGTGAACCGCTCGCCGTACGTTCCGGCGAGCTCACGGGCGCGTGCTACGAAGCCGGCGAGGCCGCCCTCGTAGCCGTTGATGTACTGGATCACGCCGCCGGTCCAGGCCGGGAAGCCGATGCCCATGATGGAGCCGATGTTGGCGTCGGCGATCGAGGTGAGGACGCCCTCGTCGAGGCAGCGGACGGTGTCCAGGGCCTCGGAGAAGAGCATCCGCTCCTTCATGTCCTCGAAGGGGACCTCGTGGCCCGGCTTGGCGAAGTGCTCGCGCAGGCCGGGCCAGATGCGGGTGCGCCTGCCCGACTCGTCGTACTCGTAGAAGCCTGCGCCGCCGCTGCGGCCGGGGCGGCCGAACTCGTCGACCATCCGGTCGATGACGGTGTCGGCGGGGTGCTCGGTCCACGCCCGGCCCTCCGCCTCGAAGGCCTTGCGGCTTTCGTTGCGGATCTTGCGCGGCAGCGTCAGGGTGAGCTCGTCCATCAGGGAGAGCACCTTGGCCGGGTAGCCGGCCTGGGCGGCGGCCTGCTCGATCGACGCGGGCTCGACGCCCTCGCCGACCATCGCCACGCCTTCGTTGATGAACTGGCCGATGACGCGCGAGGTGAAGAAGCCGCGCGAGTCGTTGACCACGATCGGGGTCTTGTTGATCTGGCGGACCAGGTCGAAGGCGCGGGCGATGGCCTCGTCGCCGGTCTGCGCCCCCTTGATGATCTCGACGAGCGGCATCTTGTCGACGGGCGAGAAGAAATGCAGTCCGATGAAGTCGGCGGGCCGCTCCACGCCCTCGGCGAGCCCG
The DNA here is from genome assembly GCF_040638905.1 of Streptomyces virginiae. Taxonomy (GTDB): domain Bacteria; phylum Actinomycetota; class Actinomycetes; order Streptomycetales; family Streptomycetaceae; genus Streptomyces; species Streptomyces virginiae_B. The sequence continues at coordinate 722,600 of NZ_JBEZYV010000001.1, forward strand.
GTGATGGGCAGGGTCGAGGTGTTGGAGCACAGGAGCGCGTCGGGCGCGATGACGTCCTGGACCTCCTGGAACACCTTGTGCTTGAGGGCGGTGTCCTCGAAGACGGCCTCGATGACGGCGTCGCAGCCCGCCAGGTCGGCCGCGTCGGCGGTCGGGGTGATCCGGGCGAGCAGCTCGGCGCGCCCCGCCTCGGTGGTCCGGCCGCGGGACAGCGCCTTGTCGAGCAGCTTCTCGGAGTACGCCTTGCCCTTCGCGGCGGCCTCGGCGGTGACGTCCTTGAGGACCACCTCGATGCCGGCGCGGGCGCAGGAGTAGGCGATGCCGGCGCCCATCATGCCGGCGCCGAGGACGGCGACCTTGCGGACCTGCCGCGGCTCGACGCCCTGCGGGCGGCTGCGGCCGGCGTTGACGGCCTGGAGGTCGAAGAAGAACGCCTGGATCATGTTCTTGGCGGTCTGTCCGGTGACCAGCTCGGTGAAGTAGCGGGCCTCGATGGTCAGCGCCGTCTCGAAGTCCACCTGGGAGCCCTCGACGGCGCAGGCCAGGATGTTGCGCGGCGCCGGGTACGGGGCCCCGTTCAACTGCTTCTTCAGGTTGGCCGGGAAGGCCGGGAGGTTCGCGGCGAAGCGCGGGTTGGACGGCGTGCCGCCGGGGATCTTGTAGCCGGGTACGTCCCAGGGCTGCTGCGACTCGGGGTGGGCGTCGATGAACGCGCGGGCCTTGGCCAGCATCTCCTCGGACGTGGCGGCCAGTTCGTGCACGAGGCCGTTGTCCAGTGCGCGCTGGGGGGTGTACTGGGTGCCCTGGAGCAGCACCTTGAGCAGCGCGTCGGCGATGCCCATCAGGCGCACGGTACGGGTGACGCCGCCGCCCGCCGGGAGGAGGCCGAGGGTGACCTCGGGCAGGCCGATCTTGGAGCCTGGCGCGTCCAGGGCGACGCGGTGGTGGGAGGCGAGGGCGATCTCGTAGCCGCCGCCCAGGGCCGCTCCGTTGATGGCGGCGACGACGGGCTTGCCGAGGGTCTCGATGCGGCGAAGGGACCGCTTGATCTCGGTGCCGGTGTCGAAGGCGAGCTGCGCGTGCTCGGGGCGCAGCCTGATCATGTCCTTGAGGTCGCCGCCGGCGAAGAAGGTCTTCTTCGCGGAGGTGTAGATGATGCCGCGGATGGAGTCCTTCTCGGCCTCGGCGCGGTCGGCGACCGCGGCGATGGAGTCCTTGAAGGCCTGGTTCATCGTGTTGGCGGACTGGCCCGGGTCGTCGAGGATCAGGGTGACGACGCCGGTCTCGTCCTGTTCCCAGCGGATCGTGGTGGACTCGCTCATGTTCGCTACTTCCGTGTCGGAGGGGTCGGGGGAGACAGGACGGTTCAGAGGCGTTCGACGATGGTGGCGACGCCCATGCCGCCGCCGACGCAGAGGGTGACGAGGCCGTAGCGCTTGTCCTGGCGCTCCAGCTCGTCGACGATCGTGCCGAGGATCATCGCGCCGGTGGCGCCGAGCGGGTGGCCCAGCGCGATGGCGCCGCCGTTGACGTTGACCTTGTCGAGGGAGAGGCCCATGTCCTTGACGAAGCGCAGCACGACTCCGGCGAAGGCCTCGTTGATCTCGACCAGGTCGATGTCGTCGATGGTCAGGCCGGCCTTGGCGAGGGCCTTGTGGGTGGCCGGGGCGGGCCCGGTGAGCATGATGGTGGGCTCGGAGCCGGAGACGGCCGCCGAGACGATGCGGGCGCGCGGGGTGAGGCCGCCCCGCTCCCCCGCCTCGCGGGAGCCGATGGCGACGAGCGAGGCGCCGTCGACGATGCCGGAGGAGTTGCCCGCGTGGTGGACGTGGTCGATCTTCTCGATCCAGTGGTACTTCTGGAGGGCGACGGCGTCGAAGCCGCCGAGCTCGCCGATGTCCGCGAAGGACGGCTTGAGCTTGGCGAGGGTGTCGGCGGTGGTCCCCGGACGGACGAACTCGTCGTGGTCCAGGACGACCAGGCCGTTGCGGTCGGTGACCGGGACGACGGACTTCGCGAAGCGGCCGTCCTTGATCGCGGCGGCGGCGCGCTCCTGGGAGAGGGCCGCGTACTCGTCGACGTCGCGCCGGGAGAAGCCCTCGATGGTGGCGATCAGGTCGGCGCCGATGCCCTGCGGGACGAAGCCGGTGTCCCAGTTGGTCATCGGGTCGGCGAACCAGGCGCCGCCGTCCGAGGCCATCGGTACCCGGGACATGGACTCCACGCCGCCCGCCAGGACCAGGTCCTCCCAGCCGGAACGGACCTTCGCGGCGGCCAGGTTGACGGCTTCCAGGCCGGAGGCGCAGAACCGGTTCTCCTGTACGCCGGCCACCGTGTCCGGGAGCCCGGCCGCGATGGCCGCGATACGGGCGATGTCGGAGCCCTGGTCGCCGACCGGGCCGACGACGCCGAGCACGATGTCGTCGATGGTGGCGGGGTCCAGACCGGGGTTGCGCTCGCGCAGGGCGTCGATGAGTCCGACGACGAGGTCGATCGGCTTGGTGCCGTGCAGGGCGCCATTGGCCTTGCCGCGGCCGCGCGGGGTGCGGATCGCGTCGTATACGTAAGCTTCGGTGCTCACTGGTCAAGCCTTTCGGTGTGCTGGAAGGTCCTGGGAAGGTCCTCGGGGGGGGGCCGCGGGGAAAGGTTCGGCCGGGGGGCGGCCGGGGGGGGCGGCCGGGGCTCCGGCCGACGGGGTCAGCTGAGGAGGGACCGGCCGATGATCTCCTTCATGATCTCGGTCGTACCGCCGTAGATGGTCTGGATCCGGCCGTCGGTGAAGGCCCTCGCCACCCGGTACTCGGTCATGTATCCGTAGCCGCCGTGGAGCTGCAGACAGCGGTCCGCCACGCGCTTTTGCAGTTCGGTGGCCCACCACTTGGCCATCGAGGCGTGCACGTGGTCCAGCTCGCCGTTCGCGTGGTCGGTGATGCACCGGTCGAGGAAGGTCCGGGTGACGGCGACCTCGGTGGCCATCTCCGCGATCTCGAACCGGATGTGCTGGAGCTTGGACAGCGGACGCCCGAAGGCCTCGCGCTCCTTCACGTACTGGGTGGTGATCTCCAGCAGGTACTCGGCGGCGGCGATCCCGGCCATCGCGATGCCCATCCGCTCCTGCGCCAGATTGGTCATCAGGTGGACGAAGGCGCCGTTCAGTTCGCCGAGCAGGTTCTCCTTCGGGACGCGCACGTCGTGGAAGAACAGCTCGGCGGTGTCCTGTGCCTTCTGGCCGATCTTGTCGAGGTTGCGGCCGCGCTCGAAGCCCTCCGCGCCGCGCTCGACGACCAGCAGCGACAGGCCGTGCGCCCCGCCCTCGGGGGTGGTCTTGGCGACCACGATCACCAGGTCGGCGAGGATGCCGTTGGAGATGAAGGTCTTGGAGCCGTTCAGCACCCAGTGGTCGCCGCGGTCCTCGGCGGTGGTCCGGATCCCCTGGAGGTCGGAGCCCGCCCCCGGCTCGGTCATCGCTATGGCGGTGATGGTCTCGCCGGAGCAGAAGCCGGGCAGCCAGCGGCGCTTCTGCTCCTCGGTGGCGAGCGAGGTCAGGTACGGCCCGATGATGTCGTTGTGCAGGCCGATGGCGAGTCCGGGGGCGCCCGCCCTGGTGAACTCCTCGGCGATGACGGCGGCGTAGCGGAAGTCGGTGTTCCCGCCGCCGCCGTACTCCTCCGGGACGGCGAGCCCGAGCAGCCCCTGGCGGCCGGCGGCCCGCCACGCCTCGCGGCTGACAATGCCGTCCTTCTCCCACTGCTCGTAGTGCGGCAGCACCTCCTTGGCGAGGAAGGTGCGGACGGTCTCGCGGAACGCCTCGTGGTCGGCGTCGAAGATCCGGCGCTTCATCGGACGGCTCGCTGCATCGGAAGGCTCCTTAGGGCCGGTTAAAGCCAGTTCTTGACGGTTTCGACCAGCCGGGCGGGCTCGGGGCCGACAGGTGTGACGTTGAGCATGGTGACGCCCGCCTCGCGGAAGGCCTCGACACGCTCGCGTACGTAGCCCTCGGGCCCGCACAGGGTCATCAGCTCGCAGAACTCCTCCGGCACGGCCGCCGCGGCGTCGCGCGTGCGTCCGGCGAGGTAGAGCTCCTGGATCCGGCGGGCAGCGTCCCCGTAGCCGTAGGCGACGGCGAGGTCGTTGTAGAAGTTCTTGCCGACCGCGCCCATGCCGCCGACGTACAGCGCGATCTGCGGGCGGGCGCGTTCGCGTACGGCGGCCGCGTCCTCGCCGATGGCGAGCAGGCCGCCCGCGACGGTCTGGAGCGGGCCGAGTTCCGGCGCGCGCTTCGCCGCGCCCTCGGCGAGCGGGCCGCCCCACACGGCGGCGGCCTTCTCGGGGAGGAAGAGCGTGGGCAGCCAGCCGTCCGCGATCTCGGCGGTCAGCGTGACGTTCGCCGGGCCGAGGGAGGCGATGTAGACGGGGATGGCGTCGCGCACCGGCCGGGTGAGGATCTTCAACGGCTTGCCGTGCCGGCCGCCCTTGTCGGGCGGCAGCGGCATGTCCGTGATGCCGTGGTGGTCGATCGTCTCCCGGCGCCAGATGCGCCGGCACAGCTCGACGGTCTCGCGGGTGCGGCCGAGCGGCTTGTCGTACGGCTTCCCGTGCCAGCCCTCGACGACCTGCGGGCCGGAGGCGCCGAGGCCGAGGAGCGCCCGGCCGCCCGAGAGGGCGTCCAGTCCGGCGGCCGTCTGCGCGATGAGGCCGGGGGTGCGCGAGTAGACGTTCATGATCGCCGAGCCGATCTTCAGCCGCTCGGTGCGGGCGGCGAGGTAGCCCATGATCGTCGGGGAGTCGAAGCCCCAGGCCTCGGCCACCCACACGGCGTCGAGTCCGGCGGACTCCAGCGCGGCGGCCTCGTCGGCGGCCCGGCGCGGGTCCCCCGCGTAGTCGAGCATCATCGACAGTTCCATCGGTCAGCCGTCCTTTCCGAGCAGGGCCGGTACGTCCCAGTCGGCGGCCACCGACTCGGTGTGCGCTCCGGGTCGGGCGGGGCCGCCCGTGACGGACACCGGGGTCGCGGAGAACCGCGGGGCGGGGGCGGGCTGCACGATCCCGCCGAAGTCGGTGAAGGTCCCCCGGGCGGCGAGGTGGGGGTGGCCGGGGGCCTCGCGCAGGGAGAGCACGGGCGCCACGCAGGCGTCGGTGCCCTCGAACACCGCCGTCCACTGCGCGCGCGTACGGGTCCGGAAGCGTGCGGCGACGGCCTCGCGCAGCTCGCCCCAGCGGGCGGGGTCCTTGCGGGCCGGCGCCCCGTCCCCGATGCCCAGGAGCTGCGTGAAGGTGTCGTAGAACTGCTGCTCCAGCGCGCCGACCGCCATGTACCCGCCGTCGGAGGTCTCGTAGGTGCCGTAGAAGGGGCAACCGCCGTCGAGGAGGTTGGCGCCGCGGCGGTCCTGCCAGCCGCCCGCCGCCATCATGCCGTGGATCATGGCGGTGAGGTGGGCGGTGCCGTCGACGATGGCCGCGTCGACGACCTGGCCGGTGCCGGTGGTCCGGGCGTGCTGGAGGGCGGCGAGGACGCCGATCACCAGGTAGAGCGAACCTCCCGCGTAGTCCCCCACCAGGTTGGCCGGGACCGCCGGGGGCTCTCCCGGGTTGCCGATCATGCCGAGGGCCCCGGTGACGGCGATGTAGGCGATGTCGTGGCCGGCGGTGTGCGCGAGCGGGCCCTCCTGTCCCCAACCGGTCATCCGCCCGTAGACGAGGCGGGGGTTGCGGGCGTGGCACTCGGCCGGGCCCACGCCGAGCCGCTCGGCGACCCCGGGGCGGAAGCCCTCGACGAGGACGTCGGCGCGCTCGACCAGGTCCAGGACGCGGGCGGGCCCGTCGGCGGACTTGAGGTCGACCAGGACGGAGCGCTTGCCGCGGTTGGTGATGTCGTAGGCGGGATCGACCGCGAGTGCGCCCCCGCCGGGCCGGTCCACCCGTACGACGTCCGCTCCCAGGTCGGCGAGGAGCATGGCGGCGAAGGGTCCGGGGCCGATGCCGGCCAGCTCGACGACGCGCACTCCGGCGAGCGGGCCGCGGCCGCGGGCCGTCCCGGTGCCGGCTCCCGCTCCGGCCGCGCTCCCGGTCCCGTTCCCTGTCACTGCCATCGAGCCCCCAGCGTCTGCGGTGTGCTTGGTCTGCCTCGTGTGCCTGGTGTGCGACTGTGTGACACAACTGATGTAACACCGGTGATGCTAGGAACGTGTTCCACCGAGCACAAGCCCCCTGGCCGGGCTCCGCCGGGATCGGCCGGCTTTGGCGGATCCGGCCCCTCGGAACGGCGGTGAGATCCAGGGGCGGCCCCCCTGATGGATCGTCCCGGGACTCTGTACTCTGAACACGCTTTCGAGCTGATCAAGCGTTCAATCAGATAAATGGGGGACCGGTGCGTCGTCGCCGTCTTGTAATCTCCGCTGCCGCCATCGCGGCGGGCGTTGGCCTCATCCCGGGCGTGGCCCAGGCGGACCCGGTCAAGCCGGACGCGCGCGGCACCACGAAGCCGGACCTGGAGCTGGGCAAGGACGCCAAGGCCAAGGGCCACGCCTTCAGCAGCCCCGCGGACCGCTCGGTCCGCACGGCCCTGCCGACTGCCAAGACGGGTGCGGCCGCCGCCCCGCAGGCCCAGTCTGTCGCCGCCAACGCGGACCTCGCGGTCGGCGTGACGGCCTACGGCACGTCGGCGCACGGGACCGAGGTGGAAACCACCGTCACGAGCGCGGACACCGCGCTCAAGGTCACCATCGCCTGGGGCGACGGGAAGTCGGACGTCTTCGACGCCTTCGGCTCCGACATCCGGTCCACGACCCACACCTACGCCGAGGTCGGCTCCTACACGGTCAAGGTCACCGTGACCGACGCCGCGAACAACGTCTCGGCCGTCAACCAGGTCACGTTCGTCACCGACGGCTCGGACTTCACCCCGTACGCCCCGACCCGTCTGCTGGACACCCGCAACGGCACCGGCGCGCCGATGGGCATGGTCCAGCCGTACAGCTCGACCCGCGTGAAGGTCGGCGGCAACGGCGGGATCCCGGCCGGCGTCACGGCCGTGGTCCTCAACGTCACGGTCACCAACACCTCCGCCGACGGCCACATCACGGCCTTCCCCGAGGGCACCGAGCGTCCGACCACGTCGAACGTCAACTACAAGGCCCGTCAGACCGTCCCGAACCTGGTCATCGTGCCGGTCGGCAAGAACGGCTACGTCGAGATCGCCAACCGCGGCGGCATGCCGGTCGACCTGATCGCCGACGTCACGGGCTTCTTCTCCAAGACCGCCTCCAGCGGTTACACCCCGGTCACCCCGGCCCGTTTCGTCGACACCCGCGACGGCCTCGGCACGGTGAAGGGCCAGCTCGGCGGCCGCAAGACCTTCTCCACCCAGATCAGCGGCCTGCGCGGCGTGCCCCAGGGCATCAGCGCCGTCGCGCTGAACGTGACGGTCACCAACCCGAAGGAAGCCGGCCACCTGTCGGTCTTCCCGGGCGGCGGCGCCACCCCGACCGCGTCGAACCTGAACTTCACCGCGGGCCAGACCATCGCCAACTCGGTGATCGTCCCCGTCGGCCAGGACGGCAAGATCAGCGTCTTCAACGGCGCCTGGGCGGGCGCCGACGTCGTCGTGGACGTCGTCGGCTACTACAGCACCGACAGCACGAGCGCCTTCCTGCCGCTCTCGCCGGAGCGCCTGGTCGACACCCGTGACCCCCAGGACCCGGTCTACGGGAAGCTGTGGGGCCAGAGCTACATCTACATGCCGATGTCCTACGACGACCCGAGCATCACGGGCTTCGTGCTGAACTCCACGGTCACCAACCCGGAGGGCGACGGGTACCTCACGGTCACCCCGGACCCGAACTCGATCGACGACTACATCAACGAGACGGCCGCCTGGCCGACGCCGCCGAACTCCTCCAACCTGAACTGGAAGAAGGGCGACACCGTCCCGAACCTGGTCCAGGCGAGCACCGGCAGCAACGGCATCATCGACCTCTGGAACCGGGGCTGGGACGACGTCGACCTGATCGTCGACCTCTTCGGCCTCTACCAGCAGGGCTGATCCACCGCAGGTGGACCCCACGGCGCCCCGGGCGCGGCCGCACGGCCGCTCCCGGGGCGCCGCCGTCGTGGCGGGGCCGGTTCTCGGCACGTGCCGACCACCTGCCCGCGCGAACGGCCGGGTACCGCACTAGCCTCGGCCACCGACACCCACTCGCCAGGAGCGCTCATGAACGCAGGGGTCCCGCAGGACCGACCGCAACGTGCCTACGACGTCGTCCTCTTCGGCGCCACCGGGTTCGTCGGCGCACTGACCGCCGAATACCTCGCCGAGCACGCGCCCGCCGGCTGCCGGTGGGCCCTCGCCGGCCGTGACCTCGCGAAGCTGGAGCGGCTGCGCGAGCGGCTGGCCGCGATCGACCCCGGGTGCGCGACGCTGCCGCTGCTGCGGGCCGACGCCCGGGACGCCGCGGCCGTACGCGAACTGGCCGCGTCCACCCGGGTACTGGCCACGACCGTGGGCCCGTACATCTGGTACGGGGCCGAGCTCGTGGCCGCCTGCGCCGAGGCCGGCACCGACTACGTGGACCTCACCGGCGAGCCGGAGTTCGTGGACCGGATGTACGTGGAGCACGACGCGCGGGCCCGCGAGAGCGGGGCCCGGCTGGTGCACGCCTGCGGCTTCGACTCGATCCCGGCCGACCTCGGCGCGTACTTCACGGTCCGGCAGCTGCCGGAGGGGGTCCCGCTGACGGTCGACGGGTTCATGCGGTCCAACGCGTTCTTCTCCGGCGGGACCCTGGCCTCCGCGCTGACCGCGCTGGGCCGCGGCGCCCAGACCCTGGCGGCCGGGCACGTCCGCCGCCTGCACGAGCCGCGGCTGCTGGGGCGGCGGGCCCGCGGGCCGCTGGGCGCGCCCCGGTTCAGCCGAGAGACCGGCACGTGGGCACTGCCGCTGCCGTCGCTGGACCCGCGGATCGTGACGCGGTCGGCGGCCGCGCTGGAGCGCTACGGCCCGGACTTCCGCTACCGGCACTACGCCTCCGTCAAGCACCTGCCCGTCGCGGTGGGCGGTACGGCGGCGGTGGGCGCGACGGCGGCCCTGGCCCAGGTGCCGCCGGTCCGGCGCTGGCTGATGAACCGCTGGGAGCCGGGCCGGGGGCCGGACGCGGAGCGGCGCGCGCGCAGCTGGTTCACCGTGCGGTTCGTGGGCGAGGGCGGCGGCCGGCGCGTGCTCACCGAGGTGTCGGGCGGCGACCCGGGCTACGGGGAGACCGCGAAGATGCTGGCGGAGTCGGCCCTGTGCCTGGCCCACGACGCCCTGCCGGAGTCCGCCGGCCAGGTGACGACGGCCGTGGCGATGGGCGACGCCCTGATCCACCGCCTCCAGAAGGCGGGGATCACCTTCCGGGTGGCTGACGCCCGCTGACGGACCGGCCGGCTCAGGAGGCCTCGCGCAGCGCCCTGCGGCACAGGGAGTCGGCGTGGCGGGTGGTCTCCGGGATGCGGAAGCGGGGGCTCAGGGCCAGGGCGTGCGCGCAGGCGTTGTCGAGCGACACCTTGTGTCCGACGGATACGTACACCGGCTTGGTCCCGTCCTGCGTCCGCAGGGCCCGTCCGACCTCGGCCCCGTCGGCGGCGCGCAGCGCGGCGGCGTCGCCCCGCCGGGTACCCGGTTCCTCGTAGGTGAAGGTGAACGGGTTCTTCGCGACGCCGATGGACGGGAGCCCGGTGACCACTCCGAGGTGGCAGGCGAGGCCGAAGCCGCGGGGGTGGGCGAGGCCGTAGCCGTCGCAGACCACGAGGCCCGGCTCGACGGTCAGGGCGTCGAGGGCGGCCAGTACGGTCGGCAGCTCGCGGAAGGCGAGCAGCCCGGGCACGTAGGGGAAGCTGACGTGCCCGACGGCGGTGGCCTCCTGGACGACTTCCAGGGTGGCGGCGTCGAGCACCACGGCCGCGGCGGCGACCAGGTCGCGGGTGTCGTCGTAGGCGACGTCCACTCCGGTCACGAGCCCGTGCCCGGGTGGGGGTCCGGGCTCGGTGAGCACGACGCGATGGCGCAGTTCGTCCTGTATCGCCCGGGCCTCGGCCTCGTCGGCGGGGGTCTTCACACTCGTCATGAGGAGCGAGAGTAGCCTGGCGATCATGTTCGTCATGGAGCTCAACTACACCGCGCCCATCGAAGCCGTCGAGGACGAGCTGGACGCCCACCTCGCCTGGCTGGACGGCTACTACGCCTCCGGCGTCTTCCTGGCGTCGGGGCGCAAGGTCCCGCGCGACGGGGGCCTCATCCTCGCGGGAGGGGTGTCCCGGGCAGAGATCGAGAGGATCGCGGCCGAGGACCCCTTCACGGTCGCGGGCGTGTGCGAATACCGCATCACCGAGTTCATCGCCACGAAGACGTCGGCGGACCTGGCGGCGGTGCGGGAGAACCCGGTCGTCTAGGGAGTGTCGTCGAAGTGGCGTCGGCCGCCCGAAGGGCGCCGGCCAGGCGGGACTTTGACGACACGACCCAGGAAGTCCGCGGGGCGTCACCGGACCGTCAGGGCCGCCGGTCAGCGGCGTTCGAGCCGCGCCACCCTGCCCTTCTCCCCCGCCGCCCAGCATCCCGTGTCGGCCGCGCAGTCGACCGTGTCGAAGGATCCCTCGTCCAGCGGCCGCCAGGTGCGGCCCCCGTCCGTCGTCACGTCCGTACCCGTGGGCCCGACCGCGAGGGCCGTCCCGCCGCTGTACGGGTACCAGGCGGCGCCGGACCGGTAGGCCGGCGGCGGTGTCGTCGCCTGGCGCCAGCTGCGTCCTCCGTCCGAGGACACGGCGGCGGCCTGCGGGGAGGCCTGCCCGGTGCGGTAGTCGCCGCCCACGGCGAGGCCCCTCGTACGGTCCCGGAAGGCGAGGGCGAAGACCCCTCGCGCCGGGTCGCCCGCCGGAACGGTGGATTCGGCCACCCGCCAGGTCCGGCCACGGTCCGCGGAGTGCAGGACCCGCGCGCTCGCCCCGCCCCCGGTGGCCAGCCAGACGTCGCGCGGGCCGGCGCTGACCAGGCACTGGCCGCTCGCCGCGAAGCCCGCCTCGCCCGGGAGCGCCTCGGGCATGCCGTCGCCGGGCAGCACCCGCCAGTGCCGCCCGCCGTCGTCCGTGGACAGGATGCGGAACTTCCCGTCCACCGGGTCGCTCATGGCCAGCCCGTGCCGGGCGTCGAAGAACGTGAGGCAGTCGTAGAAGGCACGCGGGTCGGGGTTGCGGAAGGTCTCGGTCCAGGTGGCGCCGCCGTCTTCGGTGCGCAGCACCCTGGAGGCCTCGCCCTCGCCGATGGACAGGGCCACCGCGCGTCGCGCGTCGAACGCCTCGATGTCGCGCAGTTCCAGTCCCTCCGCGACGGCGCCGGGCGGCGAGACGTCCTGCCAGCTGCGGCCGCCGTCGAGCGTGCGCAGCACGGTGCCTTTGGAGCCGGCCACCCAGGCCGTGCTCCGGCTGACGGCGGAGAGTCCCCGGAAGCGGGCGGTCTTCCCGGTCTCCTTGAGGGCCCAGCCGGCGGCCCGCAGGTCCTGCCCCCGGCCGGCCGCCGGCTCCGCGTCGGGGTCCGCGGCGGCGTGGGCGGGTCCGGTGAGAACCCCCACGGCCAGGATTGCCGCGGACATGCCAATTCCAGCATCCAGAAGTCTCATGGCGCCGGAAGCTAACGCACACCGGATCCGCCGTCCAGAGGGCGTCCGACCGGGCGTTGCGCCGGTGGAGTGAGCGACAACCGGCCCTTCTGCGGCACCTCCCGCCCCTGCGCGGCGCACCGGCCTACCTTCGGCCACTTCCGCCCACCCGGTCACTCTGTGCGATCACACAGGCGGCTTCCGGCCAGTCGGTGACACAGCTCACTCACATGCCCATGCACGGATTTGCCGATTCCGGCGTCTATCGGGTTGCCGGGCCCCAGCCCACAGTCCGGCAGCAGATCCGCCGCAAGGGAGTGAGCCTTGATCACTGTCATCGAGCAGGCCGCGCAGGCCCGTCTGGTCGCCACCGCGCCGAAGGTCGAGAGCGTTCCCGTCACACTCTGTTACGACCGGGCGGATCCCTTCGCTGTGCGCATGGCCTTCCCCGCCCCGGCCACGCTGGAGGGCGTCGAGGTCTCGTGGACCTTCTCCCGCGAGCTGCTGGAGTCCGGCCTTGACCGCCCGTCGGGCTGCGGTGACGTACGCGTACGGCCCTACGACGGGGACCGGACCACGATCGAGTTCCACGCGGTGGAGGGGGTCGCGATCGTGCTGATGCTGACGGCCGAGCTGCACCGGTTCCTGGAGCGGGCGGCGGCCGTCGTCCCGCCCGGTCTGGAGCACCTCTACCTCGACATGGACCACAGCCTCGCCGAGCTGATGCGCGACACCTGCTGATCGCCCGCCGTAAATCGTTTGCGGGCGGTCGGCGCCGCCCGTAGCTTCGAAGACGCCCCATCCCCGTCGAACGGAGCAGGACGTTGCTCTTCTGAGGTCCGAGACACCGACCACCGCGACCATCGCGAAACCCGCGACCGTCAACACCACCGTGATCCCGTATCACCGTCACGGTCGCTGATCCGAGCGTCGGCTGTCTCCCCGCGTTGCACGCACCACTCACGCAACCTGGAGGCCTCCATGAGTCACGCCCCTGCTTTCATCACCTGCTCCGCCCTCTCCTTCGACTGGCCCGACGGCACTCCCGTGTTCGACGGGTTCCAGCTGGCCGTCGGCCCCGGCCGCACCGGTCTGATCGGACTCAACGGGAGTGGCAAGTCCACCCTGTTGAAACTGATCGCCGGTGAACTGAAGCCTTCCGAGGGCCAGTCGTCCGTCGCCGGCACGGTCGGCCACCTCCCCCAGACCGTCACCCTCGACACTGCACTGCGCGTGGACGAGGCACTGGGCATCCGCACCACCCGCGCCGCACTCCACGCCATCGAGGCGGGCGAGGCCACCGAGGCGAACTTCGCCGCCGTGGGCGACGACTGGGACGTGGAGGAGCGGGCCCTGGCCACGCTCGACCAGCTGGGTCTCGCCCGGATCGGCCTGGACCGCACCGTCGGTGAGCTCTCGGGCGGCGAGTCCGTCCTGCTGCGCCTGGCCGCACTGCTGCTCGCGCGGCCCGACGTCCTGCTGCTGGACGAGCCCACCAACAACCTCGACCTGCGCGCCCGGCGCCGCCTCTACGCGGCCGTCGAGTCCTGGTCCGGGGTGATGCTCCTGGTGAGCCACGACCGAGAGCTGCTGGAACGGGTCGACCAGATCGCCGATCTGCGCGACGGCGAAGTCCGCTGGTACGGGGGGAACTTCAGCGACTACGAGGACATGCTCGCCGCCGAACAGGAGGCGGCCGAGCGGATGGTCCGGGTCGCGGAGGCCGACGTACAGCGACAGAAGCGCGAACTGGCCGACGCGCAGGTCAAATTGGCGCGGCGCAAGCGGTACGGCCAGAAGATGTTCGAGAACAAGCGCGAGCCGAAGATCGTGATGGGCGCGCGCAAGCGTGCGGCGCAGGAATCGGCCGGCAAGCACCGGATCATGCACACCGAGAAGTTGGCCCAGGCGAAGGAGCGGCTGGACCAGGCGGTGGAGGCGGTCCGCGACGACGCCGAGATCCGCATCCAACTGCCCGCCACCCTGGTACCGCCCGGGCGGCGCGTCCTGACCCTCAGCGATCTGCGCCTGCCCCACGGGGCCGCCGTACCGGGCGAGTGGGAGCTGCGGGGCCCGGAGCGGATCGCCCTCGTGGGCCGCAACGGCTCGGGGAAGACCACCCTGCTGCGCACGATCGCGGGGCAGCTCGCACCCGAGTCGGGGACCGCGGTGACCCATGTGACCACGCGGTTCCTGCCGCAGCGGCTGGACGTGCTGGACGAGGACAGCTCGGTCGTGGAGAACGTGGCGCGGTTCGCCCCGCAGGCCACGAACAACGTGATCCGGGCCCGCCTCGCGCACTTCCTCTTCCGGGGCGGGCGGGCGGACCGGCCGGCCGGCACCCTGTCGGGCGGCGAGCGGTTCCGGGCGGCGCTGGCGGCGCTGCTGCTGGCGGAGCCCGCCCCGCAGCTCCTCATGCTGGACGAGCCGACGAACAATCTCGACCTGTCGAGCGTGCGGCAGTTGACGGACGCCCTGGAGTCCTACCAGGGCGCGCTGCTGGTGGCCAGCCACGACGTGCCGTTCCTGGAGTCGATCGGCGTCACGCGCTGGCTGCTGCTGGACGGCGAGCTCCGGCCCACCACGGCCGAGGAGGTCCGGGAGGCGCTGTGGCACGGATAACCGCCTGACGGGGCACGCCACCGGCCCGCCGGGGGGACCGCACCCGGATCCCGGACATCGAATCGGGCCTGATCGGCATCAGCGCGGAGCGCGTCCGGGCCCTCGTCGGCCACTACGGCTGTCCGGACGCCGAGCTCGTGGACCTGCTCGCGGCGATGGCGCGGGAGCGGGGCACGGGGTGGTGGGCGCAGCACCGGGGGGACTGCCGCCCGCGCCGCGCACATACCGGGGCTGCTCCGGACCGGGGCGCACGCGCGGGCCGACTTCGGTGTCGCCGACCCGCCGCCGGCACCGCCCGAGCTCCGGGCCCGCCTCGCGCTGCGGACGGCACGCCGGCAGGTGTTCGCGCGCGGGAGCGGCCGCCGCTGCACGAGGCGCACGAGGCAGTGGTGCACGAGGCGGCGCTGCGGATGCGGTTCGGCGGGCCGGGGGTGTCCGGGAGCAGCTGGAGCACGTGCTCGCGCAGTCGGAGCGGGGGCACCGGACGATCCTGGCCATCCCGTTCAGCGCCGGGGGCTTCCCGGGGTCCGGGGGCTGCTGAAGCGGCTGCGCGCCCTGGCGCTGCCGGAGGCCGCCTCGCGCGATGCATCCGCACCGCCGTGCGGGACCTGCGACCTCTCGCGCAGACCGGAGAACGCCGTGAGCATCCCCGAGGCCGCCCCGAGGCCGCCCTGACGCCACTGCCGGTCGGACATCGCCCGGGCGGTGCCGTTCGGCAGCGAGGGCGCGGACTGCTTCCGCTTCGACCGGGACGCCGGCGGGCGGGCGCACATCGGAACGACGGGGTCCGCCGCGTGCGCATGCGACTCAGCCGACGCCCTCCGCGGCCGGTCGCGGCCGTCAAGGCGGGAGCGGCGGACCACCTGCTGGCGTGAATTTGCCCTTTCGCTGCCCCTCCTGAGCCCTCCCAAACTGTATAGATAACGGGATGTAACCAGACATACGCCCACCGGGGGCTTGGCTGGGCTTGATGTCGCGCTTAACCTACGACTCCGTAGGCTACGGAACCGTAGGTAATTCGCTTTGCACCCAGGAGTACCCGTGACGATCACCTCTCCCCACCTCGGCAGCTCGGAGGCGTGGACCGACGCCAAGTTGCTGTTCGCGCTGGAAGAGGTGGTCGAAAAGGAACTGAACCGCCACCTGGCGGTCACCAAGGACTGGATGCCCCACGAGTACGTGCCGTGGAGCGACGGGCGGAACTTCCCCGGCTTCTTCGAGGACGGCGAAGCCTGGGACCCCGAGCAGTCCAAGGTCACCGAGATCGGCAAGATCGCGCTCGTCGTGAACCTGCTGACCGAGGACAACCTCCCCAGCTACCACCACGAGATCGCCTCGCTCTTCGGCCGCAACGGCGCCTGGGGCACCTGGGTGCACCGCTGGACGGCCGAGGAGGGCCGCCACGGGATCGTGATGCGCGATTACCTGCTGGCCTCGCGCGCCGTGGACCCGGACAAGCTGGAAGTGTTCCGGATGCAGCACATGTCGGAGGGGTTCGAGTCCGACAACCGCCACTCCATGCTGCACTCGGTGGCGTACGTCGCCTTCCAGGAGCTCGCCACCCGCATCTCGCACCGCAACACCGGCCACCAGTCCGGTGACCCGGTCTGCGACCGCATGCTGGCGCGCATCGCGCAGGACGAGAACCTGCACATGGTCTTCTACCGCAACCTGCTGGGCGCGGCCTTCGAGCTCGCCCCGGACCTGACGATGCAGGCGGTGCGGGACGTCGTCGTCAACTTCCGGATGCCCGGACACGGCATGCCCGGCTTCGAGCGCATGGCCGCGCAGATGGCCATCGGCGGGGTCTACAACCTGCGGATCCACCACGACGACGTACTGGCCCCGGTGCTTCGCTTCCTCAAGGTCATGGACATCGCCGACCTCGGTCCGGAGGGGCAGAAGGCCCAGGACGAGCTCGGACTGTTCATGAACGGCCTGGACTCGGAGGCCAAGAAGTTCGACGAGCGCCTGGCCGCCCGCGCGGCCCGCCTGGCGGCCCGCAAGGGCTGACCTGACCGGATTCCGCCCGCTCGGGCGAGTGACGCCGATTGCCCTGGTGGAGCGCTGCTCTGCCAGGGTTTCGCGTCATGACGTCACTGCAGGTGGACATCGACCAGCTGACCCGCTTGACCCGCGCCCTGGACTCCTCGCTGAGCTCCCTGCGGGAGGCCCGGCGGGCACTGGCCCACGTACGGCCCGACCAGCTGGGCACGGCGGATCTCGATGCGGCGTGCGACGGCTTCCAGGAACGGTGGGCCTACGGCACGCGGGAGCTGACCGAGCGGGTCAAGACCGTACGGGAGGGCGTGGACCGCAGCGCCGCGCAGTACGCGGAGCTGGAGGAAGCCGTCCGCGCGGCCTTCCTCCGGGCGGCGGCCACCCATGGCTGAGCACGCGGCGCTGGGCTTCGACCCCGCCCCCGGGAACCCCGCCGCGGTGCTGGCGCTGACCAGGAAGCTCGGCGCATCGGCAAAGGCCCTCGGCGAGGCCTCCCGGGTGGTGACGGACCTCGTCTCCCACAGCTCGTCCTGGCAGGGCGAGGCGGCGACCGCCTTCCGCGCCTCCCTCTCCCGGGATCTCCCCCGCTACCTGGCCTCGGCCCACACCTCCCTGGCGGAGGCCGCCCGCCGGCTCACGGGGTGGCACGACACGCTGGTCGCCCACCGCGAGCTGGCCGCCCGGTACGAGGCGCAGGCCGGGGCGGCGAAGACGGAGGAGGCCCTCGCCGACGTCCGCCGCCTGGCCCGCGAACTGGCCGCCGAACACGCGGCGGCGGCCCGCCGCGTGGCGGCCACGCTGAACGCGGCGACGGACAAGCTGGCCCCGAAGGAACCGGGCCTCCTGCCCTCGATCTGGCACAAGATCACCGAAGATCCGGCCGACGCCCTCTCGAACGCCTCGGCCATCCTGGGCGCGATCGGCGCCGGCGTGGCCCTCTTCTTCCCGCCGGCGGGCCTCGCGATCATGCTGGTCGGCAGCGGCCTGTCTCTGGCCGCGCTGGCCATGCACGTCTCGGACGCGAAGTTCCGCAAGTCCCTGACGGACGGCTTCACCAAGGGCCAGTTCGACGCCGACTTCTGGAAGAGCAGCGTCACCCTCCTGGGAGACACCGCCGGCTCCGTCCCCGGCGTGGCCGCGATCGCCTCCGGCGCCAAGGCGGGCACGGCGGCCGCCCGCGCGGCCATGGCAGCCGCCCCGGAGGCCAGCGCCCTGACAGGGCTCGCCCCGGGAACCACGGCCTTCAGGCAGGCGGCCTGGTCCACATCCGACGAGCTGCGGCAGGTGGAGAGCCCGCTCACGGGATGGGTCATGCGGTCATCGACTCAGGAAACCCGCGACCGGGTCGGTGTGGCGGTGGCAACTACAGGAGCGGTAACCGCCGGGTGCGACTACGCCCCGGACAATGAGGACCTGAAACACGGCTCCACAGCGGTGGACGGCACCCGAGGAGTCCTCGACGACGCCCCCTCGGCAATCAAGCGGTCCGGTCACGCCTGGTCGGTGTTGAGGCCATGACCCGTCAGATCGTAACCCCGCCGGTCTGGTTCCGTCTGCCACCGGGCTTCCACGACATCGGCCCCGCAGACAGGCTGGCACTGGACGCAGTGGCCGAGGCCCTGGGCAGCTCCGACGCCCAGCGGGAACTGTCCCGGCTTATCGATGGCCTCGAAGAACTCTCCGAGCACAATGTCGTGCGCACCGCGATCGGTTTTCACCCCGAAGAGCCGGTCGGCGTCGCAACCTCGTTGTTCTCACTCACCGTGCGGCCGGCCGAACAGCCCAACCCCCGGCTCACCGTGGCACGTGCAGGGTTGGGCGTCACACGCTCACCCCACTGGACCAGCTCAATCCGTCGGTTCATCGATCTCCCATCGGGGCTCCCCTGTTGCCTGGTTGCAGGCACCATTTCCGTGCCGGACGTCGAACATCGTCTGTTTCAGGCCAGAGTCGCGACCACCCCTCCGGATGGACTGCACCTGCTCGTCCTCGATCTGACCAGTGCCTCCACGCAGCACGCCGACGCGTACACGGACATCCTTGAGGCAGTCGCACACACCATCGTCTTCTGCGACCCCGAGGCAAGCGCGCCGAAGGCAGCCGGGACCTCGCGCATCATGGAGGTGCTGCTATGACCCTCGCACTCACCAAGGTGGCCTGGGACCACCCGCCCACGGCAGTCGGCTACAGGCGGTTGGTCATCCGCCGTCTCGGGTGGGTGGTCAGCCTGGGAGGCCCACCGCTGATCGCCTTGGCGTGCATCGACCTCGTCCCTCACGCGGGGACGGTCCTTGCCCTGATCACCCTGGCTATCGCGCCTTATCTGCCGTGGGTGATCATCGCCTTCATCAGGCGCCATCGCGTCAGAGCCGTACTACGGGCCTACCCCTGGCGGGATTGGCCGTGCCAGTACCCACGCCGCCCGCCCGGGAGCCCCGCGACCATCGTGATCCCTTTCCGGGAGGACTTCACTGCCACGTTGCGGATCCTCCCGTTCCCCATCGCGCTCGCGCAGTTGGAGAACGACCACCCGGACCGAATCTGGTTCGCGGGAGACCCTCGTTTCGGTGGGGTCGTGTCGCCCGTCGGGGGGCATTACCCCGTTCGGGTGGTGCCCCACACGCCGCGGCGCGAGGAGTGTGGTGGCGAGGGGTTCGACCTCGCGCGGCGGGTGGGGCTGGTGCGTGCCAGTGGGAAGGCCACGCGGACCTGAATCAGCGGCGGCCGGGGCGCAGGGCGAGGCGCTCCGACTCCGAGAGGCCGCCCCAGACGCCGAAGCGCTCGTCATTGGCCAGGGCGTACTCCAGGCACGCCGCCCGCCCCTCGCACGCCCCGCACAACCGCTTCGCCTCGCGCAATGAGGAGCCCGGCTCCGGGAAGAAGAAGCCCGGGCCGGTCTGGGCGCACAGGGCGAGTTCGTACCAGGCGGCGGTATCGGTGGCTGCGGTAGAGGTGTTGATAGACATGCCGCAGATACTGCTCAGCGCGGATGGACGTCCGCTATACGCCTGATCAACATGACGCAGGCCGCCGCTCCGAGAGCATCGCACCCCCCACTGACAGTGGCACGATGCGAAAGCACGACCGCACCGGTGGAAGCCGCCGGGCCGCAAGGCGATCAGTCCTCGTGCTTGGCCCGGCTGGGCTGGACGCGCTTCGGTTCGCCCGGCATCTTCGGGTAGTCCGGGGGGTACGGCATGTCGCCCAGGCCGTGTTCGTGTTCGTGGCGGGCCGCGAGTTCGAGTACGGAGTCCAGGGTGAAGGCGTGGTCGTCCATGTCCGCGTGCACGTCGCCCAGTTCCGCGAAGCGGGCCGGCATCGTCACGATGTCGAAGTCCCGCGGCTCGGCGTCGTCCACCTCGTCCCAGCGCAGGGGCGCGGAGACCGGGGCGTGCGGCCGCGGGCGGACCGAGTAGGCGGAGGCGATCGTGCGGTCGCGCGCCGTCTGGTTGTAGTCGACGAAGATCCGCTCGCCGCGCTCCTCCTTCCACCAAGCCGTCGTGACCTTGCCCGGCATGCGGCGCTCCAGTTCCCGGCCGAGGGCGATGGCGCACCGGCGGACCTCACTGAAGGTCCAGCGGGGCTCGATGGGGACGAAGACGTGCAGTCCCCGGCCGCCGGAGGTCTTGGGCCAGCCGCGCAGGCCCAGCTCCTCCAGCAGGGCGCGCAGTTGGTGGGCGGCGGCCACCGCGTGGTGGTAGTCGGTGCCCGGCTGCGGGTCGAGGTCGATGCGCAGCTCGTCGGGCCGGTCGGTGTCCTGGCGGCGGACCGGCCAGGGGTGGAAAGTGAGGCAGCCCAGGTTGGCCGCCCACAGGACGGCGGCCGGCTCGGTCGGGCAGATCTCGTCGGCCGTACGGCCGCTCGGGAA
Source organism: Streptomyces virginiae (assembly GCF_040638905.1). Classification (GTDB taxonomy): domain Bacteria; phylum Actinomycetota; class Actinomycetes; order Streptomycetales; family Streptomycetaceae; genus Streptomyces; species Streptomyces virginiae_B. The sequence goes on from NZ_JBEZYV010000001.1 coordinate 742,715, forward strand.
GGCGATGTGGGCGGTCGGGATCCAGTCGGGGAGGTTCTTCGGGGCCCGCTTCTGGAAGAAGGACTCGCCCTCCACCCCGTCGGGATAGCGCTCCAGAGTCGTCGGCCGGTCGCGCAGAGCGCGGAGGATGCCGTCCGCGACCGCCAGGTAGTACTCGGCGACGTGCCGCTTGGTGAGGCCCCGCTCCGGGAAGTAGACCTTGTCCGGGCTGGACAGCCGTACCGTCCGCCCGGCCGCCTCCAGCTCGATCGCATTGCCAGCAGCACCCATGTGCGCCACGGTAGGCGGGCCGGAGCGCGCGCGCATACCGGGCGGGTCAGGACGTACCACCGCAGAATCGAATGCATGGATCTGCCAGTGATGCCGCCGGTCAAACCGATGCTCGCCAAGTCAGTGGCGAAGATCCCGCCCGGCATGCAGTACGAGGCCAAGTGGGACGGCTTCCGGGCTGTCGTGCATCGCGATGGCGACGAGGTCGAGCTCAGCAGCCGCACGGGTAAGTCCTTGACCAGGTACTTTCCCGAGCTGGTGGAAGCCCTGAAGGCGAATCTGCCCAGCCGGTGCGTCGTGGACGGCGAGATCGTGATCGTCCATGGCGGGCGTCTGGACTTCGACCGGCTGACCGAGCGGATCCATCCCGCGCAGTCCCGTGTCGCCCTTCTGGCCCAGACCACCCCCGCCAGCTTCGTCGCCTTCGACCTGCTCGCCCTCGACGACGAGGCGCTCCTCGACACCCCGCTGACCGACCGCCGTACCGCCCTGGTCGCATCCCTGTCCACCGCTCGGCCCCCCGTTCATCTCGCGCCCGCGACCACCGACCCCGCGCTCGCGCAGGAGTGGTTCGACCGGTTCGAGGGCGCCGGGCTCGACGGAGTGATCGCCAAACCGCTCGATCTCCCCTACCGGCCCGACGCCCGCCTCATGTACAAGATCAAGCACGAACGTACCGCCGACGTCGTCGTCGCCGGTTTCCGTTTCCACAAGAGCGGTCCGATTGTCGGATCGCTCCTGCTCGGCCTCCACGACGCACAGGGCACGCTCCAGCACGTGGGCGTCTGCGCCGCTTTCCCCATGAAGCGCCGGGCCGAGCTGGTGGACGAGCTCGAACCCCTGCGGATGCCGGATCCGGCAGGGCACCCTTGGGCGGCCTGGGCCGAGGAGTCCGCGCACGAGAGCGCCCGGCTTCCCGGCGCGCAGAGCCGTTGGACCGGCAAGAAGGACCTCTCCTGGGTACCGCTGCGCCCGGAGCGCGTCATCGAGGTCGCCTACGACCACATGGAGGGAGACCGCTTCCGGCACACCGCCCAGTTCCGGCGCTGGCGGCCCGACCGAACCCCCGAGAGCTGCACCTACGCCCAGTTGGAGGAGGTCGTGGGCTACGACCTCGCCGAGGTGCTGGGCCCGTCCCCGGACGCCTGAGGCCGGGACCGGGACGGGGACCGGGACCGGAACATGGACCGGAACATGGACCGGGGCCGGGTCCCCGCGCGTCAGCCCGCCGTCAGCTTCTCCCACTCCTCCCGGTCCGGCCCCACCTCGTTCGGCGCGTAGTCCGGCCGCGCCGCCAGCCAGCGCACCACCCGGGCCCGGATCTCCGGGTCCGCGTACGCCCGCTCCGGAGGCTCGGCCAGGTGCCGGACCCGCGCCCGGGCCCGCATCACGTCGGGGTCCTCCAGCGCGCAGTCGAAGAGCGCGGCCACCTCGCGCGCCGTCCCCGTACGCCCCGCCCGCGTCGCGAAGCGCTCGCCTATGGCCGCGTCGGCGACCACCTGGAAGTCGAACCACGGCTTCAGGGTCCGCACCGCCCACTCGTGGTGCGCCAAGGCGAACCGGTCGGACCCCGGCTCCATGTGCGCCGTACGGGCCACCCTGCGCGCCGCCCACAGGGCGAGCGAGGTGCCCTGCCCCAGGGTCGGATTGGTGTGTGTGATCGAGTCCCCGACCGGCACCAGCCCCGTCACCACCGGACCCCGCTCGTCCACGAGCGCGCTCCAGCGGTTGTCCAGGCCGGCCGTGGCCAGTACGCCCGACAGTGGCTCCGCGCCGAGCGCCAGCCAGGCCTTACCGGGCGGGAAGGAACGGGCCGCCCGCTCGAAGACCGCGGGGTCACGCAACGCCGACCGCGTGGCGTCCGCGGTGTGCACGAACAGCGTCACGGCGAAGACCCGGTTGTCGGCCGGGAAGACGGCGCACCCGGCGAAGGCCCCGCCGGTCACCGCCCAGGGCCGCCGCGGACCCTCCTCCATGCCCGCGGGCAGCCGGTACCAGCGGCAGAAGTACGCGAGCCCCGTCCGGTGCCGTTCCACGACGGGCGGCCGGCACCCCACCGCGCCGAGCCTGCGCTCGATGCCTCCGCGGCGGCCGCCCGCGTCCACCACGAGGTCCCCCTCGTAGCCGCCCGCCTCGGTGGTCACTCCCGTCACCCGGATCCCGGCGGCAGGTTCGCCCCCGGCCTGCGGGGCTGTGGCGAGTCCCGTGACCGGCTCCCCGTGGCGGACGACCGCTCCGGGCTCCGCGCGCAGCGCCGTGGCCAGCGCGCTCTCCAGCACGATGCGCCGCGCCTGCAGCATGACGAGGTCCTCGTCACCGGGCAGCGCGGGCGGCCGTACCTCGAACCAGTCCAGCTCGTGCCGCTCGCGCGCACCGAGCCGGAGCATCTCCGCGTGGACGTCGGGCAGCTCGTCCCGCAGGACGTTGCGGGCGGCTCCCAGCAGCGCGTGCGGCTGGACCGCCTGCGCCACGGTCGGCCGCCGCCAGCCGAAGAAGTCGCGGTCCAGCGCGGTACCGGGGGCGCGCGTGTCGCGCTCGAAGAGCTCCGCCGTGTGTCCTCGCCGCGCCGCGAGCAGGGCGGTGGCGAGGCCGCCGATCCCTCCGCCGATGACCAGCACGTGTGCCATGGAGCGTCCCCCCGAACCGTTGGACCGTACGACGATCACACCGCCCAGAGCCTGCGCGTACGGAGAGGGGCCGAAACCCGCACACATGTCCGCCGCGTCGAGCCCCCGCCCGCGCCCACGACCGCGCCGCCGTCCGCCCGGTCAGCCGTGGACCGTACCCGCGGCCCCGCCCGCCGCCGCGCCCGCGCGGTGGGCCTCCAGCGCCCGCCGGGTCTCCGCCTCGATCAGGTCGGCGTTGATCGCGGCGGCTGCCTGCGCGCCCTGAGCGGCCGCCCCCGCGACCTTCTCCAGCGGCGCGGTCACGTTGCCCGCCACCCAGACCCCACGAAGCGCCGTGGCCCCGGTGGCCGGGTCGGATTCGACGCTACGGCCGATCACGTGCCCGTCCCGCGTCATGCCCGTGGTCGGCAGGCCCAGGCTGCTCAGGACCCCCGAACGGGCCGTGAACCGCGGGGCCACCACCAGCGCCCGGCACTCCACCGCTTCCCCGCCGGCCAGGGTGACCGCGGTCAGCCGGTCGTCCTCGACGACCAGGCCGGTCACCTCGCCCTCGATCACCCGGATCCCGAGGGCCGCCGCCAGCTCCCGGTCCTCCTCGCCCAGCGGCCAGGTGTGCGCCAGCAGCGTGGTCCGCTCGCTCCAGTGCCGCCACATCTGCGCCTGGTGCACGGCGAGCGGCCCGTCGGCCAGCACCGCGACCGGCCGGTCCCGGACCTCCCAGCCGTGGCAGTACGGGCAGTGCAGCACGTCCCGCCCCCAGCGCGCCCCGAGCCCCGGCACCGCCGGCAGCTCGTCCACCAGGCCGGTGGCGACCAGCAGCCGCCCCGCCCGCACGGTCGAGCCGTCCCCGCAGCGGACCAGGAAGCCCCCGTCGGGCAGCCGGTCCGCGGCGACGGCCGTGCCCGGCCGGATCCGCCCGCCGTAGCCCTCCACCTCCGCCCGCCCCTTGGCGAGCAGCGCCGCCGGGCTCTCGCCGTCCAGGCCGAGGTAGCCGTGCATGTGCGCCGCCGGGGCGTTGCGCGGGCTGCCGGAGTCGATCACCAGTACCGAACGGCGGGCCCGGACCAGGGTGAGCGCCCCGGCGAGTCCGGCCGCGCCGCCACCGACGACGACCACGTCGAACGGTCCTTCTTTTGCGTTGTCCATGTCCTCTGCGTTGTCCATGTCCGCGAGGGTCCGCCCGAAGCCGCTATTTGACAAATGCTCTTGCCGAAGCGGCAAATGGAGTCATGGCTCCCGAGAAGCAGGACGAGGAACTCGCCGACGTGCTCACCGCCGTGGGCCCGCGGCTGCGGGCCCTGCGCCGCCGGCGCGGCACCACGCTGGCCCAGCTCAGCGAAACCACCGGGATCTCCCTCTCCACCCTCTCCCGGCTGGAGTCCGGGCAGCGCAGGCCGACACTGGAGCTGCTGCTGCCGCTGGCCAAGGCGCACCGGGTGGCGCTGGACGAGCTGGTCGGCGCGCCGGAGACGGGTGATCCCCGGATCCGCCCGCGCCCCTTCGTCCGGCACGGCCACACCTACGTACCCCTGACCCGCAACTTCGGCGGGGTGCACGCCTTCAAACAGATCCTCCCGCCCGTCGAAGGCCCCCCGACCGTACCCGAACTGAAGGTCCACGAAGGATACGAGTGGCTGTACGTGCTGTCGGGGCGTGTCCGGCTGCTGCTCGGGGAACACGACCTCGTGCTCGACCCCGGAGAGGCCGCCGAGTTCGACACCCGTACGCCGCACGCCTTCTTCAACGCCGGTCCGCAGCCTGCCGAGTTCCTCAGCCTCTTCGGCCCCCAGGGCGAGCGGATCCACGTTCGCGCCCGTCCCGCCACTCCTCCGGAAGGACGTCCATGACCACCACAGGCGATCGCCCCGAACACCCCGAGCGCGAGCGTCCCGAACGGGCCGTTCCCCAGCCGAACGCCGTCGTCGGCGTCGGCCTCGTCGTTATCGGCCACGACGGCCGCGTGCTGCTCGGCCAGGCGCACGACGGCCGTTGGGAACTGCCCGGCGGCAAGGTCGACCCCGGAGAGGGCTTCGAGCAGGCCGCCGCCCGGGAACTCGCCGAGGAGACGGACCTGCGGGTGGCCCCCGAGGGCGTGCGCGTCCTGTCCGTCCACATCGAGGCGAAGTCCGGCCTGACCCGGCTGACGGCTGCCGCCGTCACCACCATGGCGGAGGGCGTGCCCGCCGTCACCGAACCCCACAAGATCGCCCGCTGGGAGTGGTTCGCGCCCGCCGAGATCCCGCCGGCGCTGTACGCCCCCTCGGCTGCGGTGCTCCGCGCCTGGCGCCCCGACCTCACGGAACTGCCGGACGTCCCCTCGTACGACTATCCGGCGACCGGCCGGGCTCCGAGCGCCTGAGGCCTGGGGGCTTCTCAAGCCCGCCTGCCGGAGCAGCCGGCCTGCCCCCGGAGCCCGGCTCCCCGGCCCCGTCCGACGTGCGCGCCGCGTCGCGCCCGCGCTCAAGCAGATCGACCCGGCCGCGCTTCAGGCCTCGGTGGAACGCGCGGCCGAGGCGCTCGAGGTCAACGCACCCGAGCTGTCGGCATCCCTGGACGCCCAGCCACCTGGGCCCGGACGCCGCAGGAGATGCCGGCGATCGCCTTCTCCCGCCCGCCGAACTTCCCGCCCGCCACGTCGTACGAGTACAGCAACACCAACCACGCGCGGCTCGGCCTCGTCGCGGAGAAGGCGGGCGGTCAGCCGCTGGAACGGCTGTTCCACCAGAGGCTGTTCGGTCGGCTCGGCCTGGCGGGCACGTCCCTGCCGGGCATCCACGACACTTCCCTCCCAGACCGCCACGCGCACGGCTCCATGTACGGCGGTACGGCCTACGCACTGACCGACAAGCCGTATTCCGAAGACGTCCGGAAGGCAGCAGAGTCCGGGCAGCTCAAGCCGCTGGACCACACCACCAGAACTCGTCCTACGCGTACGCCGCGGGCGGCGGCATCTTCACCGCCGACGACCCGGCCACCTGGGTCCGGTCCCTGACGACGGGAAAGGTGCTGAACCCCGCCTTCCAGAAGCAGTGGCTCGACAGCCCGCAGGCCGAGGAACCAAGGCGCCGGGCGGGCAGAAGTACGGGTACGGCATTTCCTACCAGCGCTTCGGCCCGAACGCGGCGATGTACTACCACGGCGGTGAACTGCCCGGCTTCAACCCCTTGATCGGCCACGACCCGGACAACGACGTCACTCTCGTCGTATGGACGAACCTGCCCGTGGCACCCGACGGCCGCACCACGGCCAACAGCCATTCGTGATCATTCGGGTACCGGCGTTCTGCCCCGAAGCACCCCCGGGACGGCTATCGTTCCGCCTCGACGAGGTGTCGAGATCGGGGGGATCGTGCCTGGCGCTGCCATACCCACCAGGTGTGCCGTCTGCGGAAATCCGGTGGCCAGGAAGAAGCTCGTCGTCATGTCGGGAGGGCGGTCCGCGCACCGCTCCTGCCGGCCGTCGGCCGGCGGACCACGAGTCGCCTCGACTCCCGGTGCCGCCCGCGCCGCCACTGCCGTCGTCAAGCAGCAGAAGCAGAAGCCGATGAGCCGCACCGAGCTCCTGAAGCGGATCCAGGAGCTGCGAGCGCGCGACGCGAAGAAGAAGCCCGCGGCCGCGAAGGACCGCTCCGCCGCCCGGCTCCAGCCCAAGTCGACCCAGCCGAAGTCCAAGACGAAGGCCCCGACCAAAGCGAAGGCGAAGGCGAAAGCCGTTCCCCGGGCCAACGCCGCCGCGACGCATCGCACCACCACGCCCCCGCCGTACTACGGGGTGGAGATGAAGTGCATCGACGGCCGGTGGGTTCAGATGCATCCGGAGTCGGAGTAGTGGCTCGCTGGGGAGTGTCGTCAAAGTGGCGTCGGCCGCCCGAAGGGCGGCCCCGCCGGCCAGGCGGAACTTCGACGACACGACCTAGCCCGCCGCTGCGGCCGTGACCACCGTCATCGCCACCACGGCGGCCTGCATGTCGCGGATGGCCTTGCGGACGCTGTCGGCCGCCCACTGGCCGTCGGCTATCTCCGCCATCCTGGGGCTCACCGACCCGGGCCGGTGGTGTGGAAAGGCCAGTCGGTGCAGCTTCGCCGCGTGAAGCAGGGCGATGAGGCCGGCCGTGCGCTCGTCCGGCTCGGCGCGCTCCAGGACGGCCGCGGTGAGCCGCTCCCGCAGGGCGCGCTCGACCCTCCCGTCGGCCTCGGGGTAGCGGCGCTGGGGGAACATCCCCAGCACCTTGTGCTCCCGCTGTGCCACCAGCCCGCGCTCGCCGAGGCGTTCCAGCACCGGAGCGACCGCCTTCATGTAGTCCTTCGACAGCCATTGCGACACCCGGCGCCGGCTGAGGCCGCGCAGCCAGGTCTCGATCAGCCGGATCCGGCCGTCGAGCAGCGGCTCCCCGGTCGGCTCGGTGCTCCTGAGCTCCAGGTGCTTCCCCGAGATCGACACCCGTTCCGCCAGGACCAGTTCGAGCAGGATCGCCCCCGCCAGCGCCGGTGCCACCGACTGGCGCTGCCTCACCACCCCGGACTCGTCGTCCAGGGACAGGAGCATGATCTCCTCGGCCAGCGTGATCGTGATCCCCATGTGCGTCGCCCCCAGGTCCTCGTGCGTCTCGAAGGGAAGGACGACGGGAGACCACCCGGAGTTCCACACCGACCAGCATGATCGACAAGGCAACCGCCGGACAGCCCTCAGTGCCGCACGGCCACCTTCGGTGCGAAGTTGCCCTCGCCCAGGTCCTCGGCCAGCAGTCGCTTGGCGATCGCGTCCGCCGCGACCCGCAGTTCGGCGCTGCGCGGCCGGCCCCGGTCCTTCTCCAGCCGGTCGCCGAGCCACTGGGCCCACGCCGCCGAGATGACGTCGGCCTCCCGCTGCCCGGCAGCCGTGAGGCTGAAGAAGGCGCCCTTCCGGGAGAGGAAGCCCTCCTCCACCATCCGGTCGAACACCGGGAGCAGTACCTCCGGCGGGAGCGAACGCCGCCCGGCGACCAGGCCGATGGTGGAGTAGCCGATCGTCCTGGTCATCAGCTCCACCTGCATCACCGTCCACGCGCCCGCGATGTCAAGCCGGGTGTCGGAGGATTCGACGATCGCCCGCGCCGTGTCCGCCCCCATGTTCCGTACGAGCTTGCCGACCGCCAGCTCAAGCAGCTTGGCCGAGTCCCCGGAGGCCGTGGCCGGCGAGCCGAAGCCGTCGCCCATGTCGGTGGAGCCTGCCCGGGCGCTGTCGCGCAGTTTGACCTGCTCGAGGAAGAGCGCCACGACGAACCCGAACACCGCCACCGGCACGGTCCACAGGAACACCGTGTGCAGGGCTTCCGCGTACGCCTCGATGACCGGTGTCGCGGCGGCCGGATCGAGCCGGTGCACTCCCTGCGGGGTCGAGGCGGCCTCGGCCAGGGCCGCCGGGTCCTGACCGGTGGCCGTCGCCGCCTGCGCGACCGCCGCTTCCAGCGACGGCCCCAGGTGGTTGGCGTAGATCGTGCCGAAGACCGCCGTCCCGAAGGCGCTGCCCAGCGTACGGAAGAAGGTGACCCCGGAGGTGGCCGTGCCGAGGTCGGCGTAGTCGACGGTGTTCTGCACGGCGATCGTCAGCACCTGCATGGACAGGCCGATGCCGACACCGAGCACGAACATGTAGAGCGACTCCAGCAGGGTGCTGGTCCCCGGATGCATCCGCGACAGCAGGTACAGGCCGACGCCCATGACCGCGTTGCCGACGATCGGGAAGATCCGGTACTGGCCGGTCCTGCTGACGACGTTGCCGCTGAAGACGGAGGCGAGCAGCAGCCCCAAGACCATGGGCAGGGTCCGGACGCCCGAGATCGTGGCCGAGTCCCCGTCGACGTACTGGAGGTAGGTCGGCAGGAACGTCATCGCGCCGAGCATCGCGAACCCGACGACGAAGCTCAGCACGGAGCACACGGCGAAGACCGGGTTGCGGAAGAGCCGCATCGGGATCGTCGGCTCGACGGCGCGCGTCTCGGCCAGGCAGAACAGCGCCAGCGCGACCGCACCGCCCGCGAACAGGCCGATGATCACGGGCGAGGTCCAGGCGTACTCGTTGCCGCCCCAGCTCGTGGCCAGGATCAGGGCGCTGGAACCGATCGCCACCAGGGTGATGCCCAGGTAGTCGATGACCGGCTTGCCCGAGGCGCGCACCACCGGGATCGTCCTGGCGGCCGCCACGACCACCAGGATGGCGATCGGGACGTTGACGTAGAAGCACCACCGCCAGGTCAGCTGGTCGGTGAAGAAGCCGCCGAGCAGCGGCCCGATGACGGTGGCGACGCCGAACACTGCGCCGATCATGCCTTGGTACTTGCCGCGTTCACGCAGCGGCACGACGTCGGCGATCAGGGCCATCGCGGTGACCATCAGGCCGCCGGCCCCGACGCCCTGGACGCCGCGCCACACGATCAGGAAGGTCATGTTGCTGGACAGGCCGCACAGGAAGGAGCCGCTGATGAAGACGATGGCGGAGGTCTGGAAGACCAGTTTCCGGCCGAAGAGGTCACCGAACTTGCCGACCAGGACCGTCGCCACCGTCTCCGCGAGCAGGTAGGACGTCACCACCCACGACATGTGGTCGCCGCCGCCCAGGTCCCCCACGATCGTGGGCAGGGCCGTTCCGACGATCGTCTGGTCGAGTGCCGCCAACAGCACGCCCAGCATGATGGTGCCGAAGATGACGTTGCGCCGCCGCCGGTCGAGCACGGGAGGCGTCGCGACTGCGGCGGGGGCAGTGGTCACATCTCGCACTCTCACAGGCCGCCCGCCGCGCCGCATGCGGCGCTGGGCCGTCGGAGGGACCCGCACCGCGCCCCCCGCGGCGACCGGCGGGGCGGATCAGCGCAGGTGGGCCAGGCCCGGATGGGCCTGCGCGTAGCCGTCCAGCAGCCGCCGGGCCACCGCCACGGAGTCGACCAGCGGGTGGAGCGCGAAGGCCTTCACGGCGTCCGCCCGCGAACCGCTCGCAGCCGCCGCCAGGATCTCCCGCTCCACGGCCTTGACGGCCGTCACCAGCCCCACCGCGTGCAGCGGCAGCTGCTCGACGCCCACGGGGTGGGCGCCGTTCGCGTCCACCAGACAGGGCACCTCGATGACCGCCGCGGCGTCCAGGACGGAGAGCGTCGAGCCGTTGCGGACGTTCAGGATCAGCGTGGCCCGCTCGTCCCGGGCGATGGCGCGCATCAGTGCCAGGGCCACCTTCTCGTAGCCGCCGGACTCCAGGTCGCTCTCGTCGCGCTCGCCCACTCCGGCCGCCTCGCGGTTCTCGGCCATGTACGTGGCTTCGCGCTCGGCCCGGGTCCGGTCCCAGGCGGCCAGGGCCGCCCCCGCGGGCAGCCCGGCCCGGCCGGCCTCGGCGTAGAAGCCGCGCTGCTGGTCGCGCAGGAAGGCCCCGCGGGTCTGCCCGGCCTCCTGGTACGCCCGTACGGTGTCACGGTTGAAGTAGTAGTAGTGGAGGTACTCGTTCGGGATCGCGCCGAGCGAGCGCAGCCACTCGGCGCCGAAGAGGCGGCCCTCCTCGAAGGACTCCAGCGCCTTGGTGTCGGCCAGCAGCCGCGGCAGCTCGTCCCGGCCGCCGATGCGCAGGCCGCGTACCCAGCCGAGGTGGTTGAGGCCCACGTAATCGATCCAGGCCTCTTCGGGGCGGGCTCCGAGCAGCCGGGCGATGCGCCGGCCGAGGCCGACCGGCGAGTCGCAGATGCCGATCACCCGGTCGCCGAGCTCCTCGGCCATGGCCTCGGTGACCAGGCCGGCCGGATTGGTGAAGTTGATGACCCAGGCCTCGGGGGCCACGCGGGCGATCCTGCGGGCGATCGCACGGGCCACCGGAACGGTCCGCAGTCCGTACGCGACCCCGCCCGCGCCCACCGTCTCCTGGCCCAGCACCCCCTCGGCCAGGGCGACGCGCTCGTCCGCGGCGCGCCCGTCGAGGCCGCCGACACGAATGGCGGAAAAGACGAAGTCGGCCCCCCTCAGGGCCTCGTCGAGGTCCCGGGCGGCCGTGACGGCCGGGGCGTCGGGCACCGCTGCGGCCGCGGCCAGGTCGGCGAGGACGCGGGTCATGGCGGCGAGCCGCGCGGGATCCTCGTCGTAGAGCGTCACATGGGACACCCGCCCCTCGGCGTGGTCCCCGAGCAGTGCTCCGTAGACGAGCGGTACCCGGAAGCCGCCTCCGCCGAGGATCGTCAGCCGCACGCCCCTACCGCCCTTCGCCAGTGCAGATTCCGGTGCCGGTGCCGGTGCGGATGCCCGTACCGGCGGCAGTACCCGTAACCCGTACCACCACCCGCGCTCCCGCCGGCGCCAGTGCCACGATCGGTGACACGGCCCGTGTCACGATCGGCGACACGGATCCCGGCCGGCGGCTGCTTCCGCCCGCAGGAACCAGTCTGCCCCGGCCGGTCAGTCGCCCAGCGACGGCACGGCGCGCAGCCTGGCGCCCTGCGGCGGGTAGGTGACGGCCGCGCCACCCCGTCCGGGGCCCGTCGGCACGCCCTGCGGCCCGGACAGGATGAGGGTGATCCGGGTCAGCCCCATCTCGTCCAGCATGCGGCTGGTCTCGGCCACCATCCGGCAGCGCACCAGGCCCCACCGCGGGTCGGGGTGGCGCACGGTGCGCACCGCCCCGTCCTGCTCGGCGGCCTCCGGCCCGCGCTTGCTCAGCCAGTGGGGGACGCCGTAGCGGTAGGCCGCCTCCATGAACGGGTCACGGGCCACCTCCTGGCGGATGCTGCACAGCCCCTCGTCCTCCGGGGCTTCGGCGAGCGCCGCCGCGAACTGGGCGAGCAGCGGTACGCACCAGGCCGGTTCGTGGTCCTCCAGCACGGCCGCGGCGTCCGGGTGGAACAGCGCGAAGCGCAGGAAGTTGTCGTCCGGCAGGGCCGTCGGGTGCGGCCGTACGGACTGGAAGAGCTGGTCGAAGGCGGAATTGGTGAGGGCGACGTCCCACCGGTGGTCCACCAGGAAGCTCGGGTAGGGCACGGCTTCCATGAGGGCCGCGTAGTCGCACAGGTAGTCGCGCTGCGCCGGGTCCTCGGGGAGCCGGTTCTCGTCGGAGGCCCGCCACGTGGGCGGCGGGTCGCGGTCGACCATGACGCGGAAGAGCCAGAAGCACTGCCGCTCGCTCATCTCCAGGGCTTCGGCCAGGGCGAGGAGCTTGCGGTCCGTCCACTCCTTCACCAGGCCGCGTTCCCAGTTGCCGTACGCACGCACGCTGATGCGCAGCCGGGCGGCGAGGTCCTCCTGGCTCAGCCCCAGCTCTTCGCGGCGCTGGCGCAAAATCTCCTTGCGTCGCTCCGACCGTACGGCGCCGCGGGCGGACTCCTCGCCCGCCAGGCGTTCCTCACCGGCTCGGGCGAGGCCATCGGACGGGCCCACCGCTGCGAGATGTGGCACTGAGAGCTCCCCCTCCTCCGGTCTGGATCTTCATTTCCGTGTGGCGATCCTGCTACCGACTTCATTCGAGTGTCAACTATTGTGGCAATTCCAGCCTCTTGACAGCTCATTCCCGCCACAGCTGTGGCACGTTCTAGCCCTTCCGCGCGAGAGCGGCTAGATTCCAGAAGCCGACCATGTGCCGTACCGACTTCGCGCGATCTAGGAGAACCACTGGTGACAGACGGCTTCCCGGCTCCCGTCGCGGTGGCCGACGCACCCCTGGCCGCGACCATCACCCGCGTCGCCGAACTCGCGGGCAAGATGGGCCGCGAGCTGAACCAGGTCTTCGACCTGCGACGCCTCTCGGAGGCTTCGGGCGTGCCCACGGATGTGGTGAAGACGCTGCTCGAAGGCAGGCCGGCCGGCGAACCCGACCTCCAGGCCCGCTTCCTGCAGCGCCTCGACCTGCTCCGGCGCACCCGCGTCAAGGCGAACGGCCGACGCTACACGCAACAGGAGATCGCCGACGGCGCCGGCATGTCGAGGCAGCAGGCGGGGGCCCTGATCAACGGCGATCGCCGCCCCACCATGGAGCATTGCGACGCGATCCAGCGCTTCTTCGGGGTGCACGCCGGGTTCCTCACGGCCCACGACGCCGACGCCCTCACCGACGCGCTCCAGCGGACCGAACAGCAGCTGCTCCAGGACTACGCGGGGCGCGCGCGGGAAACGGTACCGGCCTCGGCCGCATCGGCGGGCGATCCGCTGGCAAGACTCCTGCAGAACCATGGTGTACGGGGTATCGCCTGGCGCGCTGCCCAACTGCCCAGCGACAAGCACCGGGACAAGGTGACCGAATGGCTGGACATGCTCCTCGAAAGCGTAAAACCGAACGAGTCCTGACCCAGTCGAAAGTCTGGGTCTGATCCTTGAGTCCTGATCCGGATCCGCGCCGACGGGGAGAACGGTGAGCATAGGCAGAGAGCAGCGGCGGTTGTGCGGGGAGCTGGTGGCCGGCATCCGGCTGACCGCCCCCGTGGAACCCGTGGACCTCTACGCTGCCCTCTGTGAGGGCATGAGCAGACACCGCGGCCGACGGGTCGACTTCCGGATGGCCTCCTTCCCGCCCCGGACGGCCAGCGGTCTGTGGCTCGACATGGCGGACCGCGATCTCGTGGTCATCGAGGAGCGCACCGCACCGGATCACCAACTGGTCATCCTGGGCCACGAGCTGTGGCACATGAAGGCGGGCCACTGCAGCCACCACGTCGACGGCGCCGCCGTCGCCGCGCGGCTGCTGTCCGACGAGGCCGACATCGGCGAGACGGTCCGCCGCGTCGCCGCGCGTACGCGTGCCGACGTCCAGGAGGAGACCGAGGCCGAGACCTTCGGTTTACTGCTGGGCAGCCGCTGCCGGAACTGGCTGGCCGGGTCGGCGGGCCATCGGGCCCCCGTCCAGCGCGATGACCTGGCGGGCCGGATCGAGGCCTCGCTCGGCTACCGGGGACTGAGGAACGACCGTTGACCGGTGAGGACTACTACATCCCGGCAGCGGCGATGGCGATCTCCCTCGCCTTCAAGCTGCCGGCCCTGCGGCACAACTGGCGCGACCCGCTCCTGCGCTCGGTCGTCGCCCTGCTGGCCCTGGCGGGAGCGGTGTTCTCCTTCGCCGCTCCGCCCACCATCGCGGCGGTCAACCGCTGGACCGGGGTCGTCAACTTCTCCGCCCCGCTGGTGTACTGCCTGATCACCGCCTTCAGCGCCTCCTGCCTGGTCCTGATGGTCAACTGGCGGGGCGGGCCGGCCGAGCGGACCAAGCGCGTCTCGCGCCGCTGGATCCTCGGCTACAGCATCGTGATCGTGGCCCTCGTCGTGTTGTTCGCCCTCGGTGAGACCCCCGAGGAACGCCTGCGGGACTTCGACACCTTCTACGCGAACACCCCCTACGTCGGCCACATGATCGCCCTCTACCTGCTGGCGCACCACGTGGCGGCGGTGGTGATGGTGGTCCTGTGCTGGCGCTGGTCGCTCCAGGTGCGCGGCTGGCTGCGGATCGGGCTGATGATCATCGTCGCCGGCTACCTGTTCAACCTCGGCTACGACGCCACGAAGATGACCGCCGTCGTCGCCCGCTGGCTCGGCCACGACCTGGACGGCCTGAGCACCTACGTGGCCCCGCCGCTCGCCTCCCTGGGCGCGCTGATCAGCGCGATGGGCTTCGTGGTGCCGCTCGTCTGCCAGCGGCTCTCGGACCACTGGCAGACCTGGGCGACTTACCGCCGGCTCGGCCCGCTGTGGCAGGAGGTGCAGATCTCCGCCCCCGTCGGGACGCCCTCCGTGCAGATGGCCTGGTGGACGGCCGGGGAACTGCGCGTGATCCAGCGGGAGTCCGACATCCACGACGGGTTCTTGCACCTCGGCCCCTACTTCGACAAGGGCCTGCGCGACGACGCCTACGACACCGCCGTCGCCGACGGCGCCGACGAGGAGACCGCCCGCGCCGTCGCCGACGCGGCCATGGTCGCGGCCGCCGTACGGGCCCGCTCGGCGGACCCGGAGGGAAAGATCATCGGCGAGGACGAGGAGACCCTGCCCGCCGCCTCCGACGGGCCGCGAGACCTGCTGCGGATCTCCGACGCCCTGCGGCGTTCGCCGGTGGTACAGGCGGCCCGGCGGCACGCCACGGTCTAGGCCGAGTCGTCAAAGTCCCGCCCGGCAGGCGGGACTTTGACG
>NZ_JBEZYV010000002.1:0-529242 GCF_040638905.1 Streptomyces virginiae
CGAAGGCCTGTTTCACCTCGACGAGCAAGGTGAGCGGTCATGCCCCTGATCAGCGGTCTGCCAATGCCTCCAGGCCCGGTGACACCACTTTTTCGGCCATGATCGACAAGGGGCTCAAGTCATACCGGACCCGGAGACCGGGAACCCCGTTGCGGGGCCACGAAGAAGGTAACGAGGCGAACTCACCGGTCCGAGCCCCGTGGACCGGGGCAAGGCGGGTTCCAAGATGCACGTCCTGTCGGACGCGAACGGACTGCCCCTCCTCGTCGGCCTCTCGGCCGCCAACACCCACGACAGCCAGACCCTGAGGCCCATGATCACGGGTCTCCAAACGAGACACGACCCCCACCGCGGCCGTCATTTCAAGCCCCAGCGCCTGCACGCCGACAAGGCCTACGACATACCTGAACTGCGGAAATGGCTCCGCGGCAAACGCATCGGCGTCCGCATCGCCCGCAAACGCGTCGAATCGTCAGAACGGCTCGGACGCCGCAGGTGGGTGATCGAGCGAACCATGTCCTGGCTGACCGGCTACCGCCGGCTCAACCACCGCTACGAACGATACCCCCGCAACTACCTGGCCTTCCTCGGCCTCGCCGCAGCCATCTGCTGCTACAAGCGACTGGTCCGCCTCACCACATAGGACACGGTCTAAGCAGACCACTCAGAAATGGCGGGCGAAGTACGCCACCCGCGCCGGCGTCGAGGGAACCATCCACCAGGCTGTCGCGGTCCCCGGCATGAGACGTGCCCGCTACCGCGGCTTGAAGAAGACCCACCTGGAACACGCGTTCTCAGCGGTCGCGCTCAACCTCATCCGTCTCAACGCCTGGTGGAGCGGCCATCCCCTCGACCGAACCCGCACCAGCCACCTCGCCCGACTGGACCTCTCCCTCACCGCATGATCCCGAGTAGACCAACAGGATCGGTGACACCGTTCTGAATCGACACCCCGATTAGCCAGGCGATCCAGGCTCGCAAACAGTTGAGTGGTGTCCGAGCCGTATCGACTTCAGGCGCCTTCTCGTATCGCTCGTTCAGCTGACCTCGTCCTCAGGCTGTGCGGGTGTAGGTCCGTGTGGTGAGATGCGGACATGGAGGCTGTGCTAGCCAGCTTGATCGCTGTCTCGGGAACCCTGTTGGGTTCAATCATCACCTTTACCGTCCAGCGCCGTACGAGTGCGCAAGCGGAGGTCTTCGCCCGTTCCCAGCAGCTACGACAGGAACGTCTGACGACTTACAGTGCCTACGCAGGAGCTGTTACGGCACTCAAACAAGCCACCGTCGCCCTCTGGTTCCGTCTGCAGGAAGCCCCCGACAGCCCCGAGACGCGACACGCCTTCACAGAGTGCGACCGACTTGGCG
The DNA here is from genome assembly GCF_040638905.1 of Streptomyces virginiae. Taxonomy (GTDB): domain Bacteria; phylum Actinomycetota; class Actinomycetes; order Streptomycetales; family Streptomycetaceae; genus Streptomyces; species Streptomyces virginiae_B. The sequence continues at coordinate 1,366 of NZ_JBEZYV010000002.1, forward strand.
CCGCCACAGAGAACGCCCAGTTCCAAGTCCGCCTCCTCGCCGAAGACTCCACGCTCGTGTCTCTTGCCGCCTCGGCCTTCGATGCCATCACTCCAATACGCACGGCATCCACCAGAACCGAACTGGCCAACCGCGAGCAAGACCTACAGGACGCCCTCAACGCCTTCATGACCGCAGCCACTACCCAAATCCATTGATCCACAAGACCTGGGGCATCCACGGAGCCACTGATCACTCCGCCGAAGGCGTTGGCTGGTGCGGCTCGGCTCACTGCCGCCCGCCCGGTTTCTGCGGCCACAGCCAACGAGCGTCACAACCGACCAGCAACGGAATTGGCCAGCAGGATCGGTGACAGGGTTCTTACCGGCACCCCATGACGCTGCATCTTCACGTAATTGCCCACCTGGTCGGCCTCGCGCCAGTGCACGACGCCCGGCCGGCTGGTCAGATGCCTACACGGGTGGGCACAGCGTCCGCCCGTCCGTAGCCGAGCACCTGGGCGAGGACTTCGCGGAACAGGACGATATCTTCGTCCGGCGCTTCGATGACGGCCTCGATCTCACTGTCGGTCAACCGCAGGTCTTCCAGTGCATCAGGGTCGAGTGAGACGCGGAGGACGTTGCCCGTCAGGACCGCTTCCCGCACACAGCCGTACGCGGTCCCTTGCCCGGCTGTGACCAGGCAGCGTGTGTCCATCCCCAGGGCGACCTCTTGATCATCGGGCTCCTCCTCTCCCGCCATGAACATCAAGATGAAGCCGCTTCCGTCCTCATCCTCGGCAAGGGCGGCTTCGGTGAAGTAGCCGTCAGGGTCGATCTCGGTTCTGGCGGCGCGGGCGGTGAATCGGTACGTCATGACGGGGTTCTATCAGCGAGTACAGCTGAGGCATGAGGCAGGGGTGGGCACGATGTCCACCGTCACACTGAGGCGGTGACCGTCACACCTACACCGGGATTCCCCTGGGATGATCGTGAACTTCTGGCTGGGAATAACGTGGGCGTCCACACGGAGGGACGCCACGCCCCGCGCTTCGCCTGTCAGCGGTGATCGTCATCATGGGGCTATGGCCAACCCGAACCTGACCACCGGCAGCATCTGGAGGCTCCACCACGGCGACCAGGAGATTGCCCGGATGACTGTGACCGGCGCCGACATGCCATGGATCCACGCAGAAGTGGAGACACCTCCTGGCTTCGAGGAGTTCCGTCCTGCCTTCGCCGAGCAAGAGCGGGCCATTGATGAGGAGGACTGGGAGCGGGCCGACGCCTGCTACACCCAGATCCGAAGTGCACTCACTCTGACGTTCCCCGACGGCAGCCCGGTCGCGGAGTTCATGTTGCACATCCACGACGACGGCACCGCCAGCTGGCGCTGGCACGACGAGCCCTTCGACGTGAGCGTCTCCCTCCGTAGTGGAGCCGCGCCCACGGGGTATCCGCGGGGCATGGAAACCTCTTCGGATCGGCCGGGCGGCACGCGGCGCCCGATGTGGGGTCGGATCATCGCCGGCGCAGCGGTGCTCGTAGTGCTGCTGGTGCTCGTGGAGCGCTTCAGTCTCGTGCCCGGATTCGGCGGACTCTTCGGCTCGGACACCAGGGACCGGTCGGGGCCCGCGCTGCTGAAGTCGGTGCAGGACATGGACCGGTACGAGGCGGCGGTCGGAAACTTCCAGGTCGTCGTGGACCTGGAGAAGGACGCGGCGTTCCTGCCGGACGCGATCCGCGGGACCCGCACGCTGTACGTGGGGGCCGGCACGGTCAGCGGCTACGTCGACATGGGTGGGCTGGACGAGCGCAGCGTCACCGTGAACGAGGACCGTACGGGGGCCGCGATCCGGCTGCCGCACGCGGTGCTCGGCACGGCGGCCCTCGACCCGAGCCGTTCGTACGCGGTGTCGAAGCAGCGGGGCCTGCTGGACCGGATCGGCGATCTGTTCTCCGACAACCCGGCCGGCGAGCAGGCCGTGCAGAAGCTCGCCGCGCAGCACATCGACGCGGCGGCCCGCGAGAGCGGCCTCGTCGACCGCGCCGAGAAGAACACCACGTCGATGCTGGAGGGGCTGCTGCGCTCCCTGGGTTTCCGCGAGGTGACGGTCACCTACGGCTGACGGCCCCCGGCGGGCTGCGCGGGGTCTTCCCGGACGGCCGCGAGGACGAACGCGTGGCCCGCCGGATCCGCGTAGCGGCGCACGGTCGTGCGGTTGTCCGGCCGGGTGCCGTCCTCCTCGGCCGCCACCGGGCGCGCCCCGAGGGCCACGGCTTCGCGCTCGGCCTCGTCGAGGGCTTCCTCCGCCACCAGGATCCGCAGGTGGACCTCCTGGGAGCCCTCCGGCAGCGGCCAGCTCGGCGTCGCGCGGTGCGGATCCCGGCGGACACCGAGCAGCGGGCCGGCGCGGCCGGTGACCAGGAACAGTTCGCCGTCGTCGGTGGCCGGGCCCGCCGACGCGCCGAGCAGTTGCGCGTAGAACCGGACCAGCGGCTCGGGTTCGGCGCAGTCCAGGACGATCACACCTGTCTTGAGTACGGTCATGCCCCGCGTGTGCCCTGCGTCGTCGCCCGTACACGCGCCGTACCCGTCCCCGCGCCGGGGGCTGCGCATGCCACCGACGCGGCAGGGTAACCGCGCTGCGACACGTCCAGACGGACGCCCGCACCTCGGGGGTGCGGGACTGCCGATCGCAGGGAAGGGGTGCGCATGTCGCACGTCGAGGAATACGTCGAGGTCAACGTTCCGGTACGCACGGCCTACAACCAGTGGACTCAGTTCGAGGACTTCCCCGCCTTCATGGAGGGCGTCGAGCGCATCGACCAGCGCACCGACACGCTGACCCACTGGGTGACGAACGTCAACGGGGTGCGGCGCGAGTTCGACGCGCAGATCACCGAGCAGCTCCCGGACCAGCGCGTCGCGTGGATGACGGTCGACGGTGAGGCCCGCCAGGCCGGGCTCGTCACCTTCCAGCCGATCGACGCGTCGACCACCAAGGTCGTCCTGCGCATGAACTGGGTGCCCGACGGTCTGGCCGAGGCCGCCGCCGACAAGCTCGGCTTCGTCAAGCGCCAGGTCACGGGTGATCTGAAGCGGTTCAAGCTGTTCATCGAGTCGCGCGGGGTCGAAACGGGCGCCTGGCGGGGCGAGGTCTGACCGCCATGAGCGGCGAGGCTGCGAGCAGGGGCGCCCGGACCGTGTCGCGCGGCGGCACGGTCCGGGCGGTCGCGGGGAGATCCGGGCTGGTGGCGCACGGGGTGCTGTACGTGCTCATCGGGGTGCTGGCCGTACGCATCGCCTTCGGCGGCGGCGAACAGGAGGCCGACCGGCAGGGTGCCCTCCAGGAACTCGCGGACAAGCCGTTCGGCTCCGTCCTGATCTGGGCCGTGGGGATCGGTCTCGTGTGCATGGCGCTGTGGCGCCTGTCGGAGGCCGTCTTCGGCGCGGCCGGACCGAAGGGCGACAAGCCCACGAAGCGGCTGGCCGCGGCGGCCCGGTTCCTGTTCTACGCGGTGGTGGCCTTCTCCGTCTTCGCGTTCGCCGCGGGCGGCGGCGGCAGCTCCGGCGACGAACAGTCGCGTGACACGACCTCGAAGGCACTCGACCTGCCGGCCGGCCAGTGGCTGGTGGGCGCCGTCGGACTCGGGATCGCCGTCGCGGGCGTGGTCATCGCGGTGAAGGCGGCCCGGCGCGACTTCCGGAAGCACCTCGCCATGGGCGGGGCCCCGCAGGGCTCGCGCAAGGCGGTCGACTTCCTCGGAGTGGCCGGCGGGATCGCCCGCGGAGCCGTGTTCGCGGCGGTCGGCGGCTTCGTCCTGTACGCGGCGCTGCGCTACGACCCGGGGCAGGCGAAGGGGCTCGACGACACCCTGAGGTCGTTCTCCCTCACCCCGGCGGGCCCGTGGCTGCTGGTCGCGGTGGCCGTCGGACTGACGTTGTACGGGGCGTTCGACTGGGCGATGGCCCGGTGGCGTCAGGTGTGAGCCGTTCCGCGAGGGGCGGAAGGAGCGGGAGGCCGCCGGTCTTCAAGGGGGTAACCCGCCTAAGCGGAGCCGGATCCGGGGGCATCTCGGCCAAGTTGGCCGTACGCCCCTGCAAGCCCCCCGCAGTGACGTTCCATCTCCCTCGTACGGGGGCAGCCGCGTGGTGCTGCCGGTTCGTTCACCGAGGAGAGCTCACGATGACGAAGGTCCTGGTCCTGCACAACGTCAGCCTGGTCCGGTCCGCCCTGGCCGCCCTGCTGAGATCGGAAGGGCCTTTCGAGGTCACCTCCGCGGGCTGGCGGAGCGCTACACCCCGGACGGAGTCCTTACGACCGGATGTGACGGTCGTCGACCTCGACTGTCCGGGGACGACGGCCGTGCTGGCCGACCACGGGCGCGCCGCGGACCGCCAGGTCCTCGCATCCCGCTCCCCCGTGCTGGTGCTCGCGTCGACCGGCGCGCCCGGTTCGCTGCACCGGGCCTTCCGCGCCGAGGCCCGCGGCTACGTCGACAAGGACGGCTCCCCGGGGCGGCTGGTCCGGGCGGTGCGGCGGGTCGCCGCGGGGGAACGGTTCATCGACGCCTCGCTGGCCTCCGCCTTCATGGAGGCGGACCCGGTCCCGCTGAGCCCGCGCGAGCTGAGTGTGCTGGCCCGGGCGGCGGAGGGAGATTCCATCGTCGAGATAGCCCGCGCACTGCACCTGGCGAGCGGAACGGTGCGCAACTACATGGCCGCGGCGACCCGCAAAACCGGCGCGCGCAACCTCATCGACGCGATCCGAATATGCCGGCGGGAGGGCTGGGTCTGATCCGCGGCCGCCGCGACCGCCGCAGGCGGGCGGGGCGGCCGGATCATCCGTCGGTGGTCCCGTTCCACTCCCCCACCAGATCGCGGTAGAGGGGCGATCGGGCGGGGAGTTCCGCATGGGTGCCGCACACGGCGCGGGTCCCGTCCAGGACGAGGACCCGGTCGGCGCGTGCCGCGGAGGAGACGCGGTGGGCCACGACGACGAGGGTGCCGGGGCGGGCAGCGAGGGCCCGTTCGGCACGCTCCTCCGTACGCGGGTCCAGGTGGCAGGTGGCTTCGTCGAGGAGCAGGAGCGGCGCCGGCGAGAGGTAGGCGGCGGCGAGCGCGAGCTGCTGGCACTCGCCGCGGGACAACAGCCCGGGCCGCACCTGCGCGTCCAGCCCTCCCAGCCGCTCCACCAGGCCGTCCAGGCCCAGGACGCTGACGGCGTCCCGCACCCGGGCGTCACCGGTCAGGGCGTCTGCGGACCGGTGGTCGCCCGGGTCCGGGGCGAGGGAAAGGTGGGTGAGGTTCTCGCGCACGGTGCCGGTGAACACGTAGGCCTGCTGCGGCAGCAGGGTCCGCCGGGGGTCCGGACCGCGTGCGTCCGGCGCCCTGCGGGCGGCCGCGCCCGCGACGAGCACCGTGCCCGCGCCGGGTGTGAGCATCCCGGCGAGCAGGGCGGTGAGCGTGGATTTGCCGATGCCGCTCGGACCGACGACGGCGAGGTGTTCCCCCGGCCTCACGACCAGGTCGAGGGCGTCGAGTACGGGCGCAGCTCCGCGGCCGTAGGCGAAGGTGACGCCCCGCAGTTCGGCCGCCGCGGCGGCCGGAGCGACGGGGTCGGTGGCCCGCCGCGCCTCCGTCGCCGGAGCGGTGTCCGCAGCGGCCCGAGCGGCCGGAGCGGCCGGAGCGGCCGGCAGTGGCGACAGGGGGGAGCAGAAGCGCTCCAGGACGACGAGCAGTCGGGATCCGGCGGAACCGAGAGCCGTCATCAGCGAGTTGAGAGCCGGCAGCAGGGACTGCACCACGTACGTGAGACCGCCGGCGAGCGTCCCGGCGGTGACCCCGTGGCCGAGCAGCCAGGGCGCCGCGGCGAGCAGTGCGATCACCGGCAGGCGGCCCGCCGTACCCAGGGCCAAGGTGCGCAGGGCCGCCCAGCGCGCGAGTCGGCGGGCCAGCTGCTCCTGCGTGGCGATCAGGGGCTCGACCCGGCCCCGCGCCGCCGCCTGTCCGCCGCAGGCCACGATGTCGCGCAGGCCCTCGCCCAGCTCTCCCAGCCGGTCCGCGAGCGCCTCGTCGGTGTCCAGGGAGCGGCGTTGCACGGCCGCCATGGGCAGGAGCGTGGCCAGGAAGACGGCCACGCCGAGCAGCAGGGGCGGCAGCACGATCAGCAGCAGGACCGGGGCCAAGGCCGCCATGCCCGCGAAGGCGCCCACCGCGGTGAAGACGAACGAGCGCACCGTCAGCACCAGCCCCGCGAAGGAGTCCCGGGCCATCTCCGTCTGCTGGGTCAGGCGGGACACCGCGCCGGCGTCCGGAGGCCGTACCGGGTCGCCGATGGCGCGGTCCAGTGCCTGCCGGACCGCCCGCCGGACCAGGCCGTCCCGCAGCGGCTCGACGAGGTCCGCGAGTCCGGCGAACACGCCGCGCAGCGCGAGGGCGCCGAGGAGCGCTCCGACCGCTGCCGCGGCCAGCCAGGCCAGTCCGGTGGCGGTGCGGCCGGCGAGGAAGCCGTCGTCGAGGGCGCGGGCCACTCCGTAGCCGCCGAGGAAGGTGTGCGCGGATTCGAGGAGCGACCATGCCGCCAGGCGTGCCAGGGCGCTCTTGCGGCCGCGCAGGAACCGCCGGCCCTCGGGGGCCACCCGGCGCCAGACCTCCGTCTCGGTGCCGGTGCCGGTGCCGGTCATCGTCCCGCCTCCTGCTTCCGTGGGGGCGACGGGCGGTCGTCCCTCTCCGTCCGGGGCGTCGCCGTCGTGCCGGCGGCGAACACCTCCCGGTAGGCGGGCTCGCGCCGCCACAGGTCGGCGTGGGTGCCGGCCGCCCGTATCCGTCCGTCGTCGAGCCATACGACGAGGTCGGCGCGGACGGCGGACGAGAGGCGGTGGGCGACCACGATCCGGGTGCCGGGCCGGATCTCGCGGGCGAGCGCCCGCTCGACCTCCCGGGCGGTGACGGTGTCGAGGCTGGAGGTGGCGTCGTCCAGTACGAGGAGCCGGCCCGCGTGGCAGAACGCCCTGGCCAGTCCCAGGCGTTGGACCTCGCCGCCGGACAGCGGGGCGTGGGCGAGGCGCGTCGCGTACCCGTCGGGCAGGCGCCGTACGAACGGGTCGGCGCCCGCGGCCCGTGCCGCGGCCCGGACCGCCTGCGGCCCGGGGGCCGGGCCGGCGCCGAACCCGATCGCGTCGCCGACCGTCCCGCCGAGCAGCACGGGCCTGTCGAAGGCGTAGCCCACCTCGCGGCGCAGGGTTTCGGCGGACAGCTCCCGCAGCGGCACGCCGTCCAGCAGCACCCGGCCGGTGTCGGGGTCGGTGAGCCGGCCGGCCACGGCGGCGAACAGCGTCTTGCCGGCCCCTGAGCGGCCCACCACCGCCACCGTGCTGCCTCCGGGGATCACCAGGCTGATGTCCCGCAGGACGGCCGACCCGCCGCGCACGATCGTTACGTCACGCAGCTCGAGGGTGCCGGGCCCGCCGTCCGGCAGCTCGGCGCGGCCGTGGCCGAGCGGGGGCAGGGTCAGGAGGGCGGCGGTGCGGCGGGCGGCGGCCCTGCCGCGGACCACCGCCGCCAGTGCGCCGGTCACCGCGCCTACACCGGCGGCGAGGGCCGCGTACCGCAGCGCGGCAAGGAGTTCGCCGACCCCGATGGCCCCGGCCGACAGGCGGATGCCGCCGACGGCGAGGACCGCGTACAGGAGCATCGGCATCAGGGCCGCGGACCGCGCCGTCGTGCCGCCGTAGACCTGCCACATGCGCCTGCCCTCGGCGCCGAGTTCGGGCAGCCGCGCGAGGATGCGGGCGCGTTCGCGGTCTGCGGTCCCGGCTGCGGCGATCGTGCGCGCCCCGGCCAGCGCCTCGACGAGGCGTCCGGCGGTCGCGAGCTGCACCTGCTGGTAGCGGGCGACGCTGGTGAGGGTGTCGCGGGTGAAGGCCCGCAGCAGGAGCACCAGCACCGGCAGCCCGAGGAGGAAGGTGAGCGCCGTCCACGGGTCGATGAGCAAGAGCGCGGCCACCGCGCCGAGCGGCGGCAGCAGGGCGGCGGCGCCGTGCGCGACGGCCGCCGGGACCTTCCCCGCCTCCGCGGCGTGCGCGGTCAGCCTCGCGGCGGTCTCGCCGGGCGCGTGCCGGGCCGCGTGGTGTGGTGCGGTCCCCAGTAGCCGGGCGAGCCCGAGCCTGCGCAGCAGGGCGGTGGAGCGGCCGTCGACCTCCCCGGTCAGCCGTGCGGCGGCGGCGTCCAGGGCCACTTCGGCCGCGATGACGGCGGCGCACAGCAGCGTCCAGGCGGGGCCCGACGGGTCCGCGCGCAGCAGCAGGTCCAGGGTGTGGCCGAGGACGGCCGGTTCGGCGAGCGCCGCCGCGGCGGCCGCCAGCGTGCATCCGAGGACCGCGGCGGTGCGTCCGGCGCTGTGCCGGGCGGCTGTGACGAGCGCCCGGTCCGCGCCGCGCGCCAGGGCGGGTGGCTCCGGTTCCTGCGCCGGTCCGGCGGAGGCATCGGCGTCGGCGTCGGCGTCGGGAGGGCTCATCGGCGGATGCCTCCAGTGATGTGGTGCGGGCCCGGGCGGTGAACCGCCCGGGCCCGAGGTGACCTGGGTCAGTTACAGGTCGTGATGCTCAGGCTGCTGTCCCCGCAGAGGAGCAGGCTGGCGCGGCTGCCGCCGCCGGTCATCGCGACCTCGGTGGTCTCTTCCTTCGGGGTCTCCATCGACTGCAGGTCAAGAAGCGTCATGTCAGGTTCCTCTTCTTCTCTCGAGTGGTGCGATGGGTCACGGCCCCGGACGGGACCGGCTCGTGGGCCGCGGCGTCGCGCAGCGGCGGGAGGAACGGCAGGTGCGCGCGCCCGCCGGGCGCGGCGCTGCCGAGGGCGAGGAGAGCGCCGGCCGTGCCCGTGGTGAGGTCCATGGACAGCCGCATCATCTGCTCGCCGGGGAAGGCCAGATGCCCCTGGTACGGCACGGCGTGCCGGGCCAGTGCGTCGATCTGGCGGGCGATGGCACCGGATCCGGTACCCGGCCCGGGGGTGGTGGTCCGGGCGAGGTGGAGGATCATTCCGGCGGCGCCGCGCATCAGCCCGGGCTGGGCGTAGAAGGTGGCCTGCGCCGCCCGTACGATCTCCAGCCGGGCCTGTTCGAAGCGCTCGTCGGGACCGTGCTCCAGCCAGTCGTCGAGGACCATGCCGATGCCGACGCTGCCCTCGCCGAGGTACGGCATGGTGCGCCAGCCCTCGTTCACCTGGAGGGTGCCGTACGCGCTGGTGACGCAGCGGTCGAGGTCGCGGTGGAGTGCGTGGGCGGCCTGGATCAGCAGTTCCTTGTCGCCGGTGCGCTCGTAGAGGCGTACGCAGAGCAGGGCCGGGCCGGAGTTTCCGTACAACAGGCCTGCCCGGGTGGGCCGTTGCTCCGGCCTGGCGAGCAGTTCGGCGCAGCGCAGGGCTGCGGAGTGCAGTTCGCGCTCGCCGCTCGCGGTGCCGAGCGCGTCCAGGGCGAGGCCGATGCCGGCGAGGCCGCCGTACAGGTCGGGGCCCGCGCTCTCCCAGGGCTGGTGCAGCAGCCGCTCGGCGAGGGCGAGGGCGCGCTCCGGGTGTCCGAGCCGGTGCAGCGTCCAGGCTGTGCCGGCGAGGCCGTCGTAGAAGCCGAGCGGAGTGCCTGAGGCCGGTTCCGCGATCCGTTCGAGCAGCCACTCCTCGGCTTCCGGCCAGGGGCCGGCGCCGGTCTCGGCGAGGGCGTAAAGCACCCCGGCGATCCCGTTGCCGAAGCCGATGCCTCCGTGGGCGGTCGCGAACTGGGCGATGTCGCCGGGGACGAAGCGGTCCTCGCGGTGCGGGGTGGCGCTCGCCCGCAGCGCCGCGGTCATCGAGGCACGGGCGGCCGGCCATTCCCGGGGTTCGACAGGGAGGTACGGTCCGGCCGGTGCTTGCAGGCGGTCGCCCGGCCGGCCCTCCGGTACGCCGGACAGGATCTCCTCGACGGCCTCGTCGAGGAACCGGCGCGGTACGGGGAACTGCTCGGCGGCGACGGCGGCCAGGTGTGCGGCTTTGGTTCGGTCCATGACGAGGAGGCTGGTCAGCGGGAGGAACAGGGCGAGCCGCAGGCAGGCGAGGGCGTAGCGGTCGACGGCGAATCCGCGCCGCTCGGCGGGGGCGACGAAGGCCGGGTTGGCCACGGTCTGCCGCAGCCCCTCGTCGATGTGCGCGGCGGCCTCGAAGTCCAGCAGTGCGACGGATGGTTCACCCGTCGCGTCCTCGGCCACCATGATGTTGAAGAGGTGGAGGTCGTTGAAGACGACCCCGCGGGAGTGGACGGCGTCGACGGCCTCGGTCACCCGCTGGTGGATCTTCAGCGCCCATTCGGTGTAGGAGGCGAGTTCCGCCGGAGCGGGGTCCGCCTCGATCAGCGGGTGGCGGCGGGCGAAGTAGGTGTTGAGCGGTTTGCCGTCGAGGTGTTGCAGCACCAGGAAGTGGTGGTCGCCGACCGTGAAGGCGCCGCGGACCGCCGGTACGCAGTCCAGGCCCGCCAGCCGTTCCAGCGCGGCCCGTTCGCGGTGCAGCCGGGTCACGGCGTCGGCGCCGTCGGCGGCGAGTCCGGCGTGCGGCCGGGCCTCCTTGAGGACCACGGTCTCGCCGGTGCGGGTGTCCTTGCCGACGTAGACCCCGCCACCGTTGGAGAAGTGCAGCGCCCGCTCCACCGTGAAGGGGATGCCGGTCAGGGTGACGGCGGAACGCGCCTGGAGGTGGGGCGCCAGGAAGGCGGGCAGTTCGACCCACTCCGGCGGCTGGAAGGCGGGCCCGCGCCGGTCCGGTACGAGCCGGCCGTCGGGTGCCTCGACGGCCGGGACCAGTTCGCCGTGCTCGTCGTAGCAGTGCCGCAGGGTGAAGCTGCCGTAGCGCAGGTGGACCGGGCCGGCGCCCCAGCGCAGGTCGCTGAGGATGTACGGGCCGGCCGCCCCGGCCAGCGCGGCGTCCAGGTCCTCCGCGACGCGGCGGCACTGCTGTTCGTCGGCGGGGTACACGGTGATGAACTTGCCGCTCGCCGCGCGGTCCGCGTACTTGGCGTTGCGCAGGTGCAGCAGGTAGCGGCTCGGGATGAACTTGAAGGCGATGTTCCGCTCGGTGCAGTAGGCCTGGACCGTCCCGAGCACCGATTCGGCGTTGTCGAGGGTGGCCGAGACGTGGATCTTCCAGCCCTGCGCGGGCAGTTCGGCGCCCGCGGGGCGCAGGGCGAGCCAGTCGCCGCTGCGGTGCGAGCGCCAGCCCGACGGGACGGGGGCGAGGGCGGCCGGGTAGCTCTCTCCGGCCCGCCGGTACGGCGCGTCGTAGAACCAGCGGTCTGCGTCGCAGAAGGCGGCGTACCCCTTGTTCACACCTGCTCCCTCGGTCGGTGGCAGACCCGAAGGTGTCACGCCCCGCGCGGGGTGCGACAGTCACCGCTGTCACCGATGGGGTGTGCAGTACTCACGAGTCACGAAGGGCGGCGGTGCCACCAGTGCCTGCGGCGCGGGTGCACGGCGCGGCCCAGCCGCAGGCCGATCAGGAGGTAACCCAGGAGCGCCCCGGCGGTGTTGAGGATGACGTCGTCGATGTCGAAGACGCGTCCGGTGACGAGGGCTCCCTGGATCAGTTCCACCAGCGTCATCAGGCACACGGTCACGACGGCGACCCGCAGCAGTCCGCGGGCGGGCGGCAGCAGGACGGGCAGGAGCACCCCGAACGGCACGCCGAGCAGCAGGTTGCCGCCCAGTTGGCGTGCCGCCTCGACCGTCGACGCCCCTTCCAGGTAGGCGCCGATCGAGTGCCCGGGCCGGAGGTTGCTGTGCACGAGGGCCGCCGAGGCGGCGGACGGTTCCAGGGTCAGCCGGGCCAGAACCACGCTGAACAGGACGGTTCCGGCGAAGGCCGCCAGCATGGCCAGGGCCCGGACGGCCGGGTGGGCAGGGCGGGCCGGGTGGGCAGGGTGGGCCGGGCGGCTCTTCGTACCGGTGTCCGGTCGCACCGCTTCCCGGGGTTCTTCGTCGCGCCGTCGCGCGTGGCTCCACGTCATGGGGGCGCGTCTACCCGGCGGGCGGGCCGGTACGCGGGGGCCTCACGGCGCATGGGCGCGGGCCCGGGAGGGCACGCGCACGGGGTGACCGACATCCCCCGCACCACTTCGCGTCGAGGCGATCCGCCCGCCGCCGCCTCTGCCGCCCCCGGCCTCGCGGCCCGCACCCGCGCGCAGTTGCGGCGTACGGCCGTCCGCGTGTGGACGGACAATCTGGCCGACCACGCCGCCGCCCTCACCTACTACGCCCTGCTGGCGCTGCTGCCGGCGCTCGTCATCGCCGTCTGTGTCGTGGGGTTGCTGGGAGGGGCACGGCGGGACCGGCTCGTCGCCGACCTGACCGCCTACGCGCCACCGCAGTCGGCGCAGGTGCTCCGAGAGGCGCTGGGCGGCCTCCCCGAGGGGCATTCGTCGATGTGGGCCCTGCTGCTCGGCGGGGTGGTGAGCGCGCTGTGGTCGGCGTGCAGTTACCTGGCGGTGTTCCGCCGCGCCCTGCACACGATGCACCGGGTGCCGGACACGCGGCGTCCGCTGCGTGCCGCGCACACCCTCGTCGTCCACGCGGCGCTGCTGCTGGTGCTGCTCGTCGTCGGCGCCGTGGGTCTGGTCGTGTCGGGGCCGCCGGCCCGTTGGGCCGCGCGGGCCGTGGGAGCGGGCGGTGCGGAAGCCGTCGCGTTCCTGCGCTGGCCCGTGCTCCTGGTGGTGGTGACCCTCCTGGTGCTGGTCCTCTTCCGGACCGGGCCGTCCCAGAGCCGGGGCACCCGGCGGGGCCTGCCCGGCGGCGTACTGGCGGCGCTGCTGTGGCTGGCCGCCTCGGTGCTCTTCACGCTGTACACGCAACTGGACACTTACGGCCGCCTGTACGGGTCGCTGGCCGGGATCGTGGTCTTCGTCGTCTGGCTCTGGTTCGCCAATCTGGCGCTGGTCACCGGCGCCCAGTTCAACGCCGAGCGGGCGCGGGAGCCGGCGGCCGGGCCGCGGGCCTGAGGCCCTGCGGACCGGCCGCGCAGGAGGCCCTACTTCGCGCGCCGGGCCCGGCGGGCCCGCCGGGCGAGCACGGCGGCGGTCAGTACGCCGGCGACGGTGGCCAGCGCGGTGCGGTTGGCCCGTGCCAGGGTCGCGGCGCGGCCCGCCCCGGCCTTCGCGGAGTCGAGGTTGCGGTGCCCGGCGAGCCGTCCGGCGCGGGCGGCGGTGTCCCGGACGCGGGTCGCCGTACGGAGCGCCCCGGCGAGGACGGGATCGGGTGTCCTGTCCTCCACCAGACGCCCGACGTGCACGGCCGTGTCCCGGAGCCGACCGGTCGCGCGTGTGACGTGCTTGCGGAGCTCCGCCGGGGTGGGGACGGACCTTTCGTTCACGTGCGGTATCAGCGTCATGGCGATGCCCTCTCCTTGAAGTACTCGTTCTCGGCATGGAGTTGTCAGCGTTCGGCGGTGTGCTGCGCGGGTACCCGGCAACGGCCCGATCACGCGCGCGGGGACCGGAACACGGCCCGTCAGCCCGCACCGCCCGGGAAGATCTCCTTGGCCTTGGCGACGGCGAAGCCCCATGCCTGGCCTACGGTCGGCTTCGCGGGAACGGCGACCTCGCCGGGGTTGGTCAGTACGTCCAGCAGGACGGGACCCGGGGTCTCGAACGCCTTGCGCACGCCGTCGTGGAGGCCGTCGGGGTCGGTGACGCGGATCCCCGTGAGTCCGAGAGCGGTGGCGACGGCGGCGAAGTCGGGATTGTCCAGGACGGTGCCGAACTCGGGCAGCCCGCCCTGTTCCTGTTCGAGTTCGACCATGCCCAGGCGGCGGTTGTCGAAGACGACGATCTTCACGGGCAGCCGGTACGCGGCGATCGTCATCAGGTCGCCCAGCAGCATGCCCAGGCCGCCGTCACCGCACAGGGCGACGACCTGCCGCTGGGGCGCCCAGAGCTGTGCTCCGAGGGCCTGGGGCATGGCGTTGGCCATCGACCCGAGGTTGTACGAGCCGATCAGGCGGCGGCCGCCGCGCAGGGTGACGAAGCGGGAGAGCCAGACGGTGGCCATGCCGGTGTCGGAGGTGAAGACGGCGTCGTCGGCTGCGTACGAGTCCACCGCGGCGGCCAGGGCCTCGGGGCGGACGGCATGGTCCCGGTTGTCCAGGGCCGCCCGCAGCCTGCCGGTCCGGCGCCGGTCGTGGGCCGGGTCGGCCAGCCGCCGCTGTCCTTCCCGCCATTTCGCGAACCGGTTCCGGGCGTCGTCGAGATGGGCCCGGTCGGGTGCCTTCTCCAGCAGCGGCAGCAGGGCCCGCAGCGTCGCCCCCACGTCTCCGGCCAGGCCGACGTCGACCGGCACCCGGCGCCCCAGGTGCTCCTCGCGGACGTCGATCTGGACGACCTTGCGGCCCTTCGGGTACCAGTCGCGGTAGGGGAAGTCGGTACCCAGCATGAGCAGGGCGTCGCCGTGGTCGAGGGCGTGCGCGGCGGCGGGGTTGCCGATCAGGCCGGTCTGGCCGACCTCGTAGGCGTTGTCGTGCTCGAAGCCCTCCTTCGCCTTGAGGGTGAGCACCATGGGCGCGGCGAGCAGCTCGGCGGTGCGGAGCACTTCGGCACGGGCGTCGCGGGCTCCGCGGCCGACCAGCAGGGTGACCCGGGATGCGGTGTTCAGGAGTTCGGCCGCCTCCGCGAGGGCTGCGTCGTCCGGGCGGGTGACGGCGTGGCCGAGGGCGAACCGGACGGGCCGGTCCTCGCCCAGCTCCATGTCGCCGAGGTCCGCGGGCACGGTGAGGACCGCCACTCCACCCTGGCCGACGGCCGCGCGGACGGCGGACTCCAGCATGCGGGGCATCTGCTCCGGGGAGGTGACGGTGGCGCGGTAGACGGCCACGTCACGGAAGAGGAGGTCGTTGTCGACTTCCTGGAAGTAGTCGCCGCCCATCTCGGCGAGGGGGACCTGGCCGCAGATCGCGAGCACCGGGGCCCGGCTCTTGGCCGCGTCGTACAGCCCGTTGAGGAGGTGTACGGAGCCCGGCCCGACGGTGCCCGCGCACACCCCGATGACGCCCGAGAGCTGGGACTGCGCGCCGGCGGCGAAGGCGGCGGCCTCTTCGTGCCGGCAGCCGATCCAGTCCAGGCCGTCGGTGGTGCGGATCGCTTCGGTCAGTGGGTTCAGTGCGTCTCCGACGACTCCGAAGACGTGCTGGACGCCCAGGCTCTTCAGTCCGTCGACGATGACGTGGGCGACGGTGCGTGATGCCACAGGAGTACCCTCCGGTCGGTTCGGTACGGCTCCCCGTCGGTGCGGGTGCCGGGTTCAGTGGGCGAAACGGTCGGGGTCGGCCGCCTGCCAGTCGGATGCCCAGTCGACGGGTGCGGATGCGAGCAGTTGGCCCGGGGTGAGCCAGGTGTGGAGTTCGGCGTAGGAGCGCACGGTGTACGGGTCCACGCGCTGGAGCAGCATGTGGGGGCGCAGGCCGCGCGGGTCGTCGACCCCCAGCGAGGCCATGATCTGGAGGGCGCTCTTGACCGTGGCCTCCTGGTAGCGCCGTACCCGCTGCGACTTGTCGGCGACGTCGACGGCACGGGCGCGCCGCTCGTCCTGGGTGGCGACACCGACGGGGCAGGTGTTGGTGTGGCAGCGCTGGGCCTGGATGCAGCCGACGGCGAACATCATGGCGCGGCCGGCGTTGGTGTAGTCGGCCCCCTGGAGCAGGCGTTTGACGATGTCGCTGCCGGTGGCGACCTTGCCGCTGGCCCCGATCCGGATCCGGTCGCGCAGCCCGACGCCCACGAGGGCGTTGTGCATGGCCATCAGGCCCTCGCCGAGCGGCAGGCCGATGTTGTCGACGAACTCAAGCGGCGCCGCGCCGGTACCGCCCTCCGCGCCGTCGACGACGATGAAGTCCGGAGTGCTGCCTTCGTCCAGCATCGCCTTGCACACGGCGAGGAACTCGCGGCGCGAGCCGAGGCACAGCTTGAAGCCGACGGGCTTGCCGTCGGCGAGTTCGCGCATGCGCGCCAGGAAGCGCACCAGCTCGCGCGGGGTGGAGTACACGCGGTGGAAGGGCGGCGAGATGACGGTCCGGCCCTGCGGGACGCCACGGATGCGGGCGATCTCCTCGTTGACCTTGGCGGCCGGCAGGACGCCGCCGATGCCGGGCTTGGCACCCTGGCTGATCTTCAGTGACACGCACTTGACGTGCTCGTGGGCGGCCTTGCGCGCGAACTCCCGCTCGTCGAAGCCGCCGTCGGCCGTCCTGCAGCCGAAGTACCCGGTGCCGATCTCCCACACGAGGTCCCCGCCGGGGCGCAGGTGGTACTCCGACAGACCGCCCTCACCGGTGTCGTGGGCGAATCCGCCGAGCCGCGCACCGGTGTTGAGCGAGAGGACGGCCCGGGCCGAGAGGGAGCCGAAGCTCATCGCCGAGACGTTCAGCAGGGCCATGTCGTAGGGCCGGGTGCAGTCGGGGCCGCCGATGCGGACCTTGGGGGCGGTGGTGCTCACCGGCCGGGGGGCCATGGACGGGGTGAGGTACTCGCTGCCGGCCCGGTAGAGGTCGAGTTCGGTGCCGAACGGCTCCTCCGCGTCGGTGCCCTTGGCGCGCTCGTAGACGATGTCGCGGGTGTCGCGGTCGAAGGGGCGGCCGTCGAAGTTCCGCTCGATGAAGTACTGCTGGAGCTCCGGCCGCAGCTTCTCCAGCGCGAAGCGGAGGTGTCCGAGCACCGGGTAGTTCCGCAGGACGGAGTGCCGCCGCTGCACGACGTCGTGGAGGGCCGTCGCCGCGAGCAGGAGCAGCGGAGCGGCCGCGGCCGACCACCAGGGCGAGACGAGGACGGCGGCGGCGCAGGCCACCACCGCGAGCGGGACGAGGACGGCGACCACAAGTAGTTTCAGCACATCGCGCTTGTGTCCCGGAGCCGCGGAGCCATGCGGTCGGCCGGCGGTGCTCCTCCTCGCGGAACACGGCACGGCCGTGGGCCCGAACTCGGGGAGTTCGGGCCCACGGCCTCGCAGCGGTCGGACTCCGGCCGGTCAGAGCGGCGGGAGGCCGAGACGGGTGGTGGCGTAGTAGGTGCCCAGTTCCTCGCGGTAGTCCCGGTCGCCGAGGTGCTTCTCCCGGTGGAACTCGGGGGCGTCCTTGATCTGGCCCTTGGTGCGGTCCACGTAGACGGTCCGCTCCTCCGGGTCGATGCTGACGACGGTGCTCGCCGGCAGCAGGACCTCCTTGCCGAAGATCCAGACCCCGGTGTCCACGACCAGGTAGGCGTCACCGACCTCGTCGGAGTGCTTGTCCACCTTGCCGATGCCGCCGTCGGTCGCCTCGACCTTGTAGCCGGTCAGATCGGTGCCGGCCAGGTGGCCCGAGGTCGACTTGTAACTCCACACATGCTCAGTCACGCGGAAACAACTCCTCCGATGGACGGGGGACGGCGGGGGACCCCCCGACCGTCCGTCCTTCTTCGTACGTCGTGCACGGGGTGTTCGTGCTCCCCGTGAACTCCGCCTGCCCCGCCTCCGGCGCCTCATGCACGCGGACGCACTCGCCCGGTCCGCGGGCCCCGGCGCCGCCGAAACGGCCCGGACCCTATGCTGCGGGGGTGATCAAGCCGATTGAACTCGTCATATTCGACTGCGACGGTGTGCTCGTCGACACCGAGCGCATCGCGACGCGCGTCCAGGTCGGCCTGGGGGCGGAGCTCGGGTGGCCGCTCACCGAGGGCGATGTGGTCGATCTGTTCATCGGGCGGTCCAACGCCTCGGTACGGGACCAGGTCGCGGCCCGGCTCGGCGAGGGGACGGCCGACGTCTGGGCGAAGCGGTTCGAACAGCTGCACCGCGAGGCGGTGGACGCCGGTCTGACCGCCGTCGAGGGGCTGCCCGAGGCGCTCGACGCGATCACCCTGCCGACCTGCGTCGCCTCCAGCGGCTCCCACGAGAAGATGCGGCACACCCTGGGCCGGACCGGTCTCTACGACCGCTTCGCGGGCCGCATCTACAGTGCCACCCAGGTGGCGCGCGGCAAGCCCGCGCCGGACCTGTTCCTGTACGCGGCGCAGCGGATGGGCGTCGACCCGGCGGCCTGCGCGGTCGTGGAGGACAGCCGTCCGGGTGTCGACGCGGCCCGCGCCGCCGGGATGCGGGCCTTCGGTTTCGGGGGCGGGATGACCCCGGCCGAACGCCTCGAAGGTCCGGGGACGCGGGTGTTCCACGAGATGCGCGACCTGCCCGGCCTCATCGCGGCGGGTTGACGGGGACCGGCTGTCCCCGGCCCACGGGCAGCCTCCCCGCCGGCTCGTGCAGCCCCTGAGCAGGCCTTCGCGGCGTTTCCTCTAGAGTGCTTCCGGCCCCTCTTCGCGCCTGCGGCCCGCCCCGCGGCGCGAAGCGAACTGTCCGCGGGCCCGACCGAGGAGCAATCGTGACCGACCAGGCGTCCATATCGCTGCAGCAGGAGATCGCCCGGGACCTCCAGGTGAGCGCGTCCTTCGACGCCCGGCAGGAGATCGAGCGCCGCGTGGCCTTCCTCGCCGACCGGCTGGTCTCCACCGGCCTGCGCTCGCTGGTCCTGGGCATCAGCGGCGGTGTGGACTCCACGACCGCCGGCCGGCTGTGCCAGCTCGCGGTCGAGCGGGTGCGCGCCGCCGGGCACGAGGCGACGTTCTTCGCGATGCGGCTGCCGTACGGCGTCCAGGCGGACGAGTCGGACGCGCAGCTGGCGCTGGAGTTCATCCGGCCCGACCGGGTCCTGACCGTCGACGTGAAGGCGTCGAGCGACGCCGCCCTGGATGCGGTGCTGGCCGGCGGCACGGTCTTCCGTGACGAGCACCAGCAGGACTTCGTGCACGGCAACATCAAGGCCCGCCAGCGGATGATCGCCCAGTACGCGGTGGCGGGAGCGCACGCGGGCCTCGTGGTGGGCACGGACCACGCCGCCGAGGCGGTGTCCGGTTTCTTCACCAAGTTCGGCGACGGTGCGGCCGACGTCGTCCCGCTCACGGGCCTGACCAAGCGCCGGGTCCGGGCCACGGCGGAGGCGCTGGGGGCGCCGTCCGCGCTGATCTGGAAGACCCCGACCGCGGATCTGGAGACGCTGAAGCCGGGGCTGGCCGACGAGGAGGCGCTCGGCGTCACCTACGACGACATCGACGACGTCTTGGAGGGCAAGCCCGTCGACGCGGCCGCCCTCGGCATCATCGTCAACCGCTACCGCGCCACCGAGCACAAGCGGCAGCTGCCGATCGCCCCCTGATCCGGTCCCGTCAGCTCTGTCAGTGCCCACGCCTACGGTGTGGGCCATGAGCATGATCGGGCAGTACCTTCGCCTCTCCCCCGCCGAACTGGAACGCGCCTCCCGCGACCCGGACTGGGCGGCCGAGCACGCGCACGGCCTGTACGACCGTGACGACGCGGCCGCCGCCGCGCGCGTGCACGAGACCGACAAGGCCTGGCACGCCCTCGACTTCCTGCTGACCCGGCGCGGCTTCCCGGTGGACGTGGTCTTCGGGGAGGCCGACATGCCCTGGCCGGCCGGCCGGGACTGGGGCTACGGACCGCCCCGGCTGCTGCCCGCGGACCGGGTGCGTGCGGCCGCGGACGCCCTGGACGCCCACACTCCCGATGCCTTGGCCGACGGCGTCACCCCGGCCGATCTGGCCGCGGCGAACATCTACCCGCAGACCGTCTGGGAGCGGGGCGAGGAGCCGGCCTGGGTCGCGTCCTACTGGGCCGCCCTGGCGGCCTACCTGCGTGCGGCTGCCCGGGAGGGCGACGCGCTGCTGATGTGGATCTCCTGAGCGGGGCCAGGACCCGGGTCGGAGCCCTGGCCCGCGGCGGGGGGGCGGATCACCGCCCGCTTGAGGGCGCTCAGGCGGAGGTGGACAGGATGGTGTCCTCCGGCCTGCGGACCGTGGGCCGGGTGCTGCCGGCGACGATCAGGGCGAGCAGGACGGCGGCCGCCTCGCTCTGCAGGATCCGCGCGGCCTGCTTCAGCCGGCCCGGGTCGGGGACGGGGATGGACAGGGCCACGCATTCCGGGTTGCGGCCGGCCGTGATGGGGACCGCCGCGCACACCGTGCCGAGGACGTACTCCTGGAGGTCGAGGAGGGGCGTGTTGGGCGGGCGGCCGTCGAGTTGCCGGAAGAGGACCCGCTGACTGGTGAGGGTGTGGGTGGTGAAGGGCGTGAGCGGGTGGCGGGACAGGTGGTCGCGCCGGTCGTCGTAGTCCAGTTGGGTCAGTAGCGCCTTGCCCACGGCGGAGGCGTGCGCGGCGGCGCGGAAGTCGACCCACTCCTCGACCACGGGTGTGGCCGGGCCGTCCGCGTACTGGGTGATGGCGACCTCGCCGTCGGTGTAGCGGGCGACGTAGACGGCGGCGCCGACCGCGTCCCGTACCCACGCCAGCGTCTCGCGCAGGTGCCCGCGGCCCTCGCCGCCGTCCGTCTCGCTCAGCAGCAGGGCGTGGCCGGCCACGTAGGCGTCCGGTCCGATCGGTGTGGCCAGGTCGGCCCGGATCAGCTGCTCGACGGCCCGCGCGAGGACCAGCTGGGGCAGCTTCGTCTCCCGGGCGATCTGTGTCAGGTTCACCCCGCCCGAGCAGCGGTTGACGACCTCCAGGACGCGCAGGGCCTGGTGGACGGATTCCAGCGCCGCCTGGGCCGGGCGTCCCTCGGGGGACGTGCGGACCGCATGGGTCGACTGCGGCCGTTTCAGCGCTTCGAGGGACCACCCGTTCGCCTGCTCCGTGAGGTGCAGGGGGTTGAGCCGGGCGTTCTGGGCGACGGCCACGGCGACCTGCGGGCCGGGGGTGTAGACCTCGCCCAGGTCGGGGTCTTCCTTGCGGGGGCGCGCCATGAGGGCCTCCCGCAGTCGCGCCGGGAGCCGCAGCGGCGGCCTGCAGGCCCGGCCGGGTCCGCTGGTCAGGGAGGTGAGGTCCTGGGTGGTGATGGGCGGGGACGTCCAGATGACGGAGGCTCCGAGGGCCTCTTCGAGGTCGGGCGGGATCTGGGGCACGGGCGGGAGATGTTCGTCGGGCGGCAGGGCGTGGGCCTGGCGCTTCCAGTAGCGGGCGGTCGCGACCTCGGCGCGCGACAGGTGGTGGAGGTAGAGGCAGCGGGCGGCGGTCTGCGAGCCCGCCCCCGCCGCGTACTGGAACCAGAACTGCGCGCCCTCCGTGCGGTCGGCGAGGTGGAGCAGGCAGCCGAACAGCAGCGCCGAGTCCATGCCGTGGGGCCAGGAGTCGGCGGCCAGGGCGAGTTCGGCGAAGTCCCGGCTCTCCACGAGGCACCAGGCGACGTCGTCCAGGCCGCGGGCGGCCCGCACGTGGCAGGCGGCGTCGAGGACCAGGTCGTCGTTCTCGGCCGGTGCGGTCCGCCCGCGTCCGGGCGCGGCCGCGCCGGCGGCGGTTCCGGTCGCCGAGCGGGCGCGGTCGGCGGCGATCCGGCGGGCGATGCGGCGCCGGGCGGCGCCCTCGTCGTATCCGGCGTACTCCTCCGCGAGCACCGTCGCGTCCGCCAGGGCCGCGTCCACTTCACACAGCGGCATGTCGCGGTGGCGTGGCAGGTCGCTCACTGGTCCTTCTCCTCTCCGGGGATCCAGTCCACCCCGAGTTTGCGGGACAGGGTTCGGCGTGCGCCGCGGATGTGCGATCGGACGGTGGCGGGGGAGATCCCCATCATCCGGGCGACCGTGTCGCAGTCGTTGCCCAGCAGGAAGGCCAGCAGCACCACGTCGTACTGCCGCTCGGACAGGCCCGCGATCGCCGCATACAGCCCGAGCTTCGACTCCAGCAGCTCCAGCCGTTCCCGGGAGGAGCGGCGCAGGGCGGCGAACCAGGCCGTCTCCACCACAGCCACCTGCCGGCCCAGGACGGCCAGCCGCCGCTCGACGTGCTCGCGGAGCACCGCCCAGGCGAAGCCGTGCAGGCTCGCCTCCTTCAGCGCCTGGCACCACACCTTCAGCAGGAAGGTGAACACGTCGTCGACGACTTCCTCGGCGTCCTTGGGATTGCCCAACTGCAGGTGGGCGTAGCGCAGATAGGCGCGGTGCTGCTGGGAATGGAAAGCGGTGAATTCCACCGGCAGCACTCCGGCCAGTTCACTGGAGACGGCGCGGTCTCCTGATGGGTCGAATTCTCCTTCGTTCATACGCTCCCCCACAGCTGTTCACGGCCGCCCGTCGAGGTGGCGGGGACCTGACGGTGGCGGGCCGCGGGACCGGCCGGGAGACGGTCGGGGGCCGGCCCGTCCGTTCCTCTGCCCGCCCCGCGGCCCGGCAGGCGCATGCGCGCCCGGAACACATCGGCTACGCCGACGCTGACCACGGTGGTGACTGACAGCGCGCGGGCGACCGTCTCGGCGACATTCACTTCGGAGCGAACCTTCCCGATGGAGTGTGCGTGACCGGCTGCCTGCCCCCGCACCAGCAGCCGCGGAGCGCCGGGCGCTCCCACTCACCACCCCATCGGAAAAGGAGCCCGATCGTGCAAGCCGGTCCTCGGAAATCCCGGGAACGAAGCGCATTCACTTCTCCGCGCGCCCCTGGTCCCCCGCGCACGCCCCCGATCGGCGGGCCGCTCATCGCACCGGTCACGGAAGCGCGGAGTTTCAGTAACGTGGTCGGCCCCGGAGGCGACCCGGCACGGGTCCACGGGCGGTGTCGTCCAACAGCGGGCTGTCAGGAGGCGGTTGTGCGGGGCGGAACGATTGCGGTGATCGGCGGAAGCATCGCGGGCTGCGCGGTCGCCACGGCGGTGGCGCGGGCGGGCGCCGGGCAGGTGGTGGTCCTGGAGCGTACGCGCGGCCGGCTGGCGGACCGGGGCGTGGGGTTGTGCGTGCACGACGAGCGGGCCGTCGAACTCCGCGCGAGCGGCGCCCTGCCCGCCGGGATCGCGGCGCACCGGCTCCAACGGCGCCGCTGGGTGGTCCGGGACGACGCCGAGGGCGCCGGCGGGCGGCTGCTGTGGCAGCAGCCGTTCCCCTTCCACTCCTACCACTGGGGGCTGCTCTGGCGCGGACTGCGCGAGTCCGTGCCCGACACGGTCGTCTACCGGCAGGGCCAGACGGTGACGGCCGTCGAGGCCGCCGGGAGCGGGGCCGCCGGGGACGACGGGGCGCGGGTGCGGCTCGCGGGCGGTTCGGTGGAACGGTACGACCTGGTCGTCGGCGCGGACGGCTACCGGTCGGTGGTGCGCGCGGCGCTCTGCACGGACTCCCGGCCGCGCTACGCGGGGTACGTGTGCTGGCGCGGGAACTTCGACGCGGCGCGCCTCGACGAACTGGGCGCTTTCGCGGACCCGGTGCCCGAGGCGGTGACCACGGTCTGCTTCCCGGGCGGGACCTGCGTCGTGTACCGGATCCCCGGGCCCGGCGGCCCCCGGGTGAACTGGGTGCTCTACGCGGCTCCCCCGCAGGACGGGCAGCTGCGCCTCGACGACCCCACGAGCTTCCCGCCCGGCGCGCTGACCTCCGGACTGGCGGAGCACCTCGACGCGCTGCTCGAGCGGGAGTTCCCGCCGTACTGGCGGCGGGCGCTCGCGTTGACGGACCCGGCGGACACCTTCGTCCAGCCGATCTACGACCTGGAGGCGGCCCGGACCGCGGGCGGCCGCCTGCTGCTCGCCGGGGACGCCGCCAGCGTCGTACGCCCGCACAACACGAGCGGGGCCGCCAAGGCCCTCCAGGACGCGACCGCCCTCGCGGACGGCTGGCGCCGCTCGGAGTCCTTCGAGGATCTGCTGGACGGCTACCACCGGGCGCGCGGGGCCGCCGGCCGGGAACTGGTCGAGCTGGCCCGCCGCCTGGGCCGGGCCCAGGTGGAACGGACCCCGGCCTGGGCGGCCATGGACGGCGACCGCATGGCGGCCTGGTGGCAGGGCCAGCTCGACGGAGCGCCCGGCATCGGGGGACACGCCCTCGGGCGTGGCTAAGGGCTGTCCCTGTCCCGTAATGCCCGGCGGGCGCACAACGACAGCCACGGCACCTCGGCGCGTCGTCGGAACGCCCGGATACGCCCGGTATCGGCACGCTCCTCCGCCGTGCGATGCACCGCATCCGACGCCGCGCGCTGAGCCACCGGGGATCACGTCCCAAGGTCCTGCCCGCAAAGTCCCGCCGGTGTGGCGGGATCCGGCACGCACGCCTGCCGCGCGGCCGACGCTACTTCGCGGACACTCCCCGGCCGCCGAGGGTGGTGTTGCCGGTGATCGTGCCGTCCGTGCCGGACACGGTGACCGCGTGGCGGACGCCGTCGGGGCCGAGGACCACGGCCAGCCAGGCGCCGCCACCGCCGTCCTGGGCGACCGCGCGCAGGCTCTCCACCTTGCCGCCCGACACGGCCGCCGCGGCCTTGGCGGCCGCGTCGCCGATGGACAGGGACGGCAGCGGCGCGGGCGCCTGACCGCCCTTGCCGTAGCCCCCGCGCCCCTCGAAACGGCCGGGAGCACCGGGCAGACCGGGGGCGTCGGGGTGGCCGAAGCGCTCGCGCACCTCGGGGCCGCCCTCGCCGCCGGGCACCTTCCGTGCGCGCTCGCCGTCCGGCGCCTCGTCCTGCGGTCCCCGCTTGAACCCGCCCCCGTGGCCGGGCTCGAAACGGAGCATGTGCGGCCGGTCGGCACGCTCGTGGTGATGGTGGTGCTCGGCCACGGCCACCGCCGTGACCCCGCCGCCCACGACCACCACGACCGCGCCCGCCGCCACCCAGCGGGCGCGCCGGCCGCGGGGCACCAGCCGGGACAGCACCACGCGCTTGCGCGCGCCGGCCTCCGGCGCGTTCCCGGGCGGCTGCTCGGGCGGCGGCGGAACGGATTCAGACATACGGTTGCTCCTTCTGACGGCCGGACGCGGTGCCCGGCTCGCCCCAGAGCATGCTGAGGGGATGCTGAAGCCCAGCTGAAGCCACCTGAAGACCTCTTCAGCCGGGCGCCGCGGGCGCCTGCGATCCTGTTCGGATGCGCGTACTGGTGGTGGAGGACGAACGGCGGCTGGCCGTGGCCCTGCAACGGGGTCTGCAGTCGGAGGGGTTCTCGGTGGACGTGGCCCACGACGGGCCCCAGGGCCTGTGGATGGCGACCGAGCACGACTACGACCTGATCGTCCTCGACATCATGCTCCCCGGGCTGAACGGCTACCGGGTCTGCGCGAAGCTGCGCGCGGCCGGCAACGAGTCGGGGATCCTGATGCTCACCGCCAAGGACGGCGAGTACGACGAGGCGGAGGCGCTGGACACCGGCGCCGACGACTTCCTGTCCAAGCCGTTCTCCTACCTCGTGCTGGTCGCCCGGCTGCGCGCGCTCGGCCGGCGTACGGGTGGCCGGCGGCCGCAGGTGCTGCGGTTCGGCGACCTGCTGATCGATCCGGCCCGGCGCACCTGCTCGCGTGGTGCGACGGAGATCCGGCTGACCGCCAGGGAGTTCGCGATCCTGGAGTACCTGGGCCGCCGGTCCGGCGAGGTGGTCTCCAAGCGGGACATCCTGGAGCAGGTGTGGGACGCCGCTTTCGACGGTGACCCCAATGTCGTGGAGGTGCACGTCAGCGCGGTCCGCCGCAAGGTCGACGCACCGTTCGGCCGGGCCGCGCTGGAGACCGTCCGGGGAGCCGGATACCGACTGGCGGCCGACGGTGGCTGAACCCTCCCGCCTCCGCGGGCACGTCGGCGACGCCCTGCGCTCGCTCCCCCACGCCGCCCTGGGCCGGTGGCCGGTCCTGCGCCGGATGTGGCCCACCACGGTCCGGGCCCGGGCCACGGCCGGCGCCGGCCTGGTGGTGGGCGCGGCCCTGGCGCTCGCCTCGTTCTCCCTGCTCGGGCTGCTGGAGGCCAATCTGCTGCGCAACGCGGAGAACGACGCGCGGCGGCAGGCCGAAACCGTGGCGCAACTCGCCGCCACCGGGAAGCTCGGCCGTGCCCGTCCGGCGGGCCGCGCGGTGGAATTCGTCCAGGTGGTCAGCGCGGACGGGCGGGTCCTGTTCTCCAGCCCGAACCTCGTAGGGGTGCCCGCGTTCCCGCCGGCCCCGCCCGAGATGCCGGGGACCCGGCTGCACACCTGGCGGGTCCGGCCCGTCGACGGCGATCACCGTCAGCGGGTCGTGCAGGTCGTCACCCAGACGCCGGACGGCCCGGCCACCGTCTACGCCGGTGCCTCGCTGCGGGACGCGGACGCGGCCGACGACGTCACCACCGCCGCGCTCGTCATCGGCATGCCACTGCTCCTGGCCACCGTCGTCCTGGTGACCTGGCGGGTCACCGGGCACGCGCTGCGGCCGGTGGAGGCGATCCGCGCCGAGGTGGCCGGGATCACCGACCGGGACCTGCACCGCCGGGTGCCGGTTCCCGCCACCCATGACGAGGTCGCCCGGCTGGCCGAGACCGTGAACGCCACGCTGGACCGGCTGGAGGCGTCCGGCATCCGCCAGCGGCAGTTCATCGCCGACGCCTCCCATGAACTGCGCAGTCCCATCACCGTGCTGCGCACGCAGTTGGAGGTGGCGCTGGCCGTTCGGGACCCGGAGCTGTGGCCCGAGCTGATCGGCGGCGCCCTGGAGGACATCGAACGGCTCCAGCGCCTCGCGGCGGATCTTCTGCTGCTCGCCCGCATCGACGCGGCCCAGCCGGTGGCGGCCGTTCCGCTGGACCTGGCCGCCCTGGTGCGGGAGGTGGTGCAGGCCCGCCTGGGCGACCGGGTGCCCGTACGGGTGGACCTCGAGGCACGGGTGGAAGTCACGGCGGGGGCCCTGTGGCTCGGCCGTGTCATCACCAACCTGGTCGACAACGCGCAGCGGTACGCCGAGCGGGGCGTGGACGTGACACTGCGCACCGCGGGCGGCGGCGCGGGGCAGCGTACCGCCGTACTGGAGGTCGTCGACGACGGGCCGGGGATCCCCGGGGCCGATCGGGAGCGGGTCTTCGAACGGTTCACGCGGCTGGACGACTCGCGCAGCCGTGACCACGGCGGGGCCGGCCTGGGCCTCGCCATCGCACGTGACCTGAGCACGCACCACGGGGGAACGCTGACGGCCGAGGACGGCGCGGGCGGCGGCGCCAGACTGGTGCTCAGGCTGCCGCTGACACCGCGGGCCGGCGAGCAGGCATTCGCGGCGGGATGAGGGGCAGGTGGGACATATGACCAACGAACGAGAAACCCACGCGCCCGGCACCACCGAGCCGGAGCTGCCCGCCAAGGTTCCGGAGAACGGGGACGCAGTCACCCCCGACCTTCCCCCGTCGGACCCTCCCGCGCCCGACCTGTGGACCGCCGACGGCCCCGAGGAGGCCGAGGACGCACCGCGGACCGACGCGGATCACGCGGCGGAGGCCGAGAGCCCCGAACCTCAGGAGCCCACCGACTGAGCCCCTGGGCTCAGCGCGTGTGGCGGTGCCGGCCGTGCTTGGGCGGCTGGTGGTCGGTCGTCAGCAGGACGAGAGCCAGTCCGAGCGGCAGCAGGAACAGCAGAAGAAGTGTCATGAGGCGCTTGTGCCCAACCTGCCGCGGCCAACACGGCCGACCTCCCGTCCGCCGTTGCGGTAGGCCTCTCGGACCGCCGCCCAGGAGGTCTATAGTTAGGTCACCCTAACCGGGGTTCCCGCGCGTTCCCGCCTGCGCCCGAGCCCTGCCGAGCAGAAACCGGAACCTGTATGAGACCCGAGTCCACCGCCCTCTCCTCCCCGCGCGCCGACGTGCTGGCCGAAACCGTCGAGGGTTTCGGCACGGTCCGCTTCACCCCGGTCGACCCCGCCACGGACTCCGCCGTGCTGCACTCCTGGGTCGTCGAGGAGCGCGCACAGTTCTGGGGCATGAACGGCGCCAGCCGGGAACTGGTCCAGGAGATCTACGAGGACGTGGACCGCCGCGACACCCATCACGCGTACATGGTCCGGCTGGACGACGTGCCGGTGGCGCTCTTCCAGACGTACGAGCCGACCGAGGACCGGATCAGCGAGTGCTACCCGGTGCGGGAGGGCGACATCGGCGTCCACCTGATGCTGGCGCCGGTGGCCGGCCGGCCCCGGCCCGGGTTCAGCGGGACCCTGATCGGTTCGCTGATCCGGTTCACCTTCCGCGACCCGGCCGTCCGGCGCGCGGTGGCCGAGCCCGACGCCGCCAACGACAAGGCCGTCGCCCTGATGAACCGGCTCGGCTTCGTCCTGCAGGGGGAGATCACCCTCCCCGAGATCGACCTGCCCGAGGTGTACCTCCCCGAGAAACGGGCCGTGCTCGCCTTCCTGGAGCGCCCCGCCGTGCTCCCGGCCGCCGTGGCGGTCGACGCCGTCCAGGGAGTGTCGTCGAAGTAGCGTCGGCCGCCCCGATCGCCGGCCAGACGGGACTTTGACGACACGACCCAGGTCCGGCGCGCCTGCGTACCCACCGGCCCCGCCGCTCACGGCGGGGCCGGTGGGCGGTGATGCTACCCGGCAGCCACCACCCGGCCCGCCGTGACCTGGGGTGGGTTGGGGAGCAGTGACGCGAGGTTCTCCCGGACGAAGTCAGCCGCCCTGCCCACCGATTCGTCGGCCCCGGCCCGGTCCTCGAAGACGCTGGTGGACACCATCACCCCGTCCCCGGCGTCGACCCAGTAGTAGGCCACGAATCCCGGGACCCGGCGGAGGATGGCCACGAAGCCCTCGTCCACCAGTCGTCCCGCCTCGGCCGGGTCGGTCACCCCTTCGTAGCGCCGGATCACCGCGTACATGGCTGGTCTCCTCACTTGTCGAGAAAGAGGATCTCGTCGGAGGGACGGGGCATTCTCAGGGTCTTCCCGTCCTCGCTGATCTTGATCAGCCTGTGCAGTCCGGTCTGGGTCTTGCCCTCGGGCAGGAAGCGGTACTCGTCGGCGGCTCCGGCGAGGTAGGCGGAGAACCCTGCGAGCGAGGTGACGTCCGAGCCGGAGTCGAGGTAGTCCTTCAGCCGGCGGAACAGCTTGGGCAGGATCACCACGCCCGTGTC
Source organism: Streptomyces virginiae (assembly GCF_040638905.1). GTDB lineage: Bacteria > Actinomycetota > Actinomycetes > Streptomycetales > Streptomycetaceae > Streptomyces > Streptomyces virginiae_B. The sequence continues at coordinate 30,274 of NZ_JBEZYV010000002.1, forward strand.
GTCGTCCGTGATCGATCCGATGTCGGCGATGAGCGCCCCGTCGACGGTCTTGTCCACGCTCCACACCCCCTTGGGCGGCACTGCGGCGCGAGCCGCCCGGGCGGCGTCCCGGAGGACGTCGCGCAGGTAACCGGGCAGGCCCGGATAGAACATCGGGTACGCCAGGCCGTCCTCGACCAGGCGGTAGTTGGCGCTCCGCTTGAGCAGGGCTTCGTCGACCGCGACCTCGTAGCCGCTGTACACGGGCGGGCGGACGCTGCCGTCGTAGGCCAGCGCGATGCAGCGGCCGTAGGCGTCGGCGCCGCTGGTCAGGATGAATCCCGGGACCTGGACGGGATCGGTGGTGACGGTCTCGTTCTGGTGGCGGTCGATGCTGGTGAATCCGAGGTGCCTGAGCAGCGCGTCGGCGGCCTGGCGCCCGAACTTCCGCGGCTGGTGGCGCTCGGGGCCGTAACCCGGCTTCCTGTAGTGCGTCTCCAGCGCGTCCACGCCCTCCAGGCGCACGGGAGCGCGGCCGTCCGCTTTGGGTACGATCCGGGTCCGGCCCCCCACGAGCTTCCAGTCCGCCGCGTCGTCCGGGATGAAGGGGAGGGTGTCGCCGTCCGGTTCGGCACCGCCGTCCACCCGGAAGGAACCTCTGATGAGCAGCATGGACATGATGACTCCCGGGAGACGACGCAGAATGTCACTTTCCGTAGTTGAACGTCACTCACGGTACAGGTAGTTCCCGGAAAAATGCGGTGCCCCGGCCCCGACCGGTCCCTACACTCGCCGTACGCGCTGCCGACAAGGCCTTGCGCGCCTCATGCCGAGTCCGAAGAGAAGGGGAGCAGCGCCATGTGCACGTACCGCACCGCCGCCTTCGCTCCCCCGTCCCGGTACGACGTGATCCCGGTGTCTCGTGACGCCCGGTGCCGGCTGCGCGGCCGTCACCGCATGCCCGTGACGCACCTTTAGGTCCCGTCCCCCTCCCCCGCCTTCCGTACGTACGCCACCGCCTGCCCGGACCCGCTCCGGACGAGGAGGGCCGTCCACGGCTGTCGGCCGGGCGGGTGACGGGCTGTCGTCAGGGGATTCGCGCCGCCCTCTTCATCTCTTCACTCGAAAGGCCCCGGGCCATGCGCGCCAACGGACGCCCCCTCACCACCACTTCCCCCACCGCGGTCCGCAATCTGGGCATCCTCGCCCATGTGGACGCCGGCAAGACCACGATCACCGAACGGATCCTGTTCGCGACCGGTGCCATCCACAAGCGGGGCGAGGTGCACCACGGCACGACCGTCACCGACTACGACCCGCAGGAACGCGACCGCGGCATCACCATCTTCGCCGCGGCCGTGAGCTGCACCTGGGGCGGGCACCACGTCAACCTGATCGACACCCCCGGGCACGTCGATTTCTCCGACGAGGTGGAGCGCTCCCTGCGGGTGCTCGACGGCGCCGTCGCCGTGTTCGACGCCGTCGCCGGGGTGGAGCCGCAGAGCGAGACGGTGTGGCGGCAGGCCGACCGGCACGGTGTGCCGCGGATCGCGTTCGTCAACAAGCTGGACCGGGCGGGCGCCGACCTCGACACGGCCGTCGCGTCGATCCGCCGTCGCCTGGGCGTCGTCCCGCTGGTGGTCCAACTGCCCATCGGTCAGGAGGACGCCTTCACCGGGGTCGTCGACCTCGTGACCATGCGCTCGCTGCGCTGGACGACCGGCTCCGCCGACTTCGAGTCCGGGCCGGTCCCCGAACCACTGCGGGAGGAGGCCGGGCGGCGGCGCAGGCTGCTGGAGGAGACGGTGGCCGAGCTGCACGCCGATGCGCTGGAGGAGTTCTGCGCGGATTCCGCGCTGGCCGACGGGACACTGGCGCGGGCCATGCGGGAGCTGACGCTGCGCGGGGACGGCGTCGTGGTGCTGTGCGGCTCGGCGTACCGCAACCGCGGGATCGAGCCGCTGCTGGACGCGGTCGTCGCGTACCTGCCGGCGCCCGCCGACATGCCGCCCGTACGGGGTACGGCGGACGGGGCGGAGCAGGAGCGCGCCCCCGACCCGGCGGAGCCGTTCGCGGCCCTCGCCTTCAAGGTGTCGGCGACGCCGACGGGGCGGCTCACCCATCTGCGGATCTACGCCGGCACGTTGCGCAAGGGCGGGACGGTACTGGACGCGGCCTCGGGCCGTACGGAGCGGGTGGGCCGGATCCTGCGGGTCCAGGCCGACCGGCACGAGGACAGGGAGGAAGCGGTGGCCGGTGACATCGTCGCGGTGATCGGGCTCAAGTCCGCCCGGGCGGGCACGACCCTGTGCGCGCCGGGCGCGCCTTTGGTGCTCGAACCGCCGACGGTGGCCGAGCCGGTGGTGTCGGTGGCGGTCGAGGCCCGTCAGAACGCCGACACCGGCCGGCTGGCGTCGGCACTGGCGCGGCTCGCGGAGGAGGACCCCTCACTGGTGGTCCGGTCCGACCCGGAAACCGGGCAGACCGTGCTGTCGGGGCTGGGCGAGCTGCACCTGGAGGTGGCGGTGGAGAAGGTCCGCCGCGGCCACGGGGTGGAGGTCGTCGTGGGCCGCCCGCAGGTCTCCTACCGGGAGACCGTCGTGCGCGGGGTGGCCGGCCTGGTCCACCGGCACGTCAAACAGGACGGGGGCGCGGGCCAGTTCGCGCACGTCGTGCTGGACGTGGAGCCGCTGGAGGAGGCGGTCTTCGAGTTCCGCTCGACGGTCGTCGGCGGCCGGGTGCCGCAGGAGTACGCGCGCGCCGTGGAGGCCGGCTGCCGGGACGCTCTCGCCGGGGGCCCGCTCGGCGGGTATCCGGTGACGGGGCTGCGCGTCACGCTCACCGACGGGGCGACGCACTCCAAGGACTCCTCGGAGATGGCGTTCCGGGCGGCGGGCCGGTTCGGGCTGCGCGAAGCGCTGCGACTCAGCACGATGGAGCTGCTCGAACCGATCGTGGAGGTCATGGTGAGCGTCCCGGAGGACGGCGTCGGGAGCGTGCTCGGTGATCTCGCGGCCCGCCGCGGCCGGGTCTCGGGCCAGGCCGCCGAAGCCGGCACCGCGGTGATCACGGCGGCCGTGCCGCTGGCCGAGCTGTTCGGGTACGCGTCCCGGCTGCGGGGCCGGACCCAGGGCCGGGGCGTCTTCACCACCAGGCCGGCCGGTCTGGCACCGGTACCGGCCTCGGTGGCGGGGGCCCTGCCGGGCCGGTGACCCGCGCCGCGCTCCCGCCCCCGCCCCGCCCCCGGCTTCCCGGGCGGGGCGGGGGCGCACCGCCTATGCTGCTGCGGGTTCCGCTTCCGGTGGGGCTTTCCGGCAGACAGGCAGGGTGAACATGTTCGAGTCGGTGCAGGAGAATCCGTACCCCGACAGCCACGTGCTCGGCGAGGGTCCGGACCCGCATCCGCTGCTGGAGCCCGTGCTGCCACTGCTCGGGCGCTGGCACGGCCGGGGCCGGGGCGGCTATCCGACGCTGGAGAAGGACTTCCGCTACACGCAGGAGGTCACCTTCAGCCACGACGGCCGCCCCTTCCTGCGCTACGAGGCACGGGCGTGGCTGATCGACGACGCCGGTGCTCCGGTCCGGCCGGCGGGACGCGAGGCGGGGTGGTGGCGGGTGACGCCCGACGCCTCCCTGGAGGTCGTGCTCGCCCACCCCACCGGCATCGTCGAGACCTGTGTGGGGCGGGCGTCCGGTACGGAGTTCGAGATCGAGACCAAGGACGTGTCGCTGACGCCGCTGGCCAAGGAGGTCACCGGTACGCGGCGCCGGTACACCGTCCAAGGCGGGGAGATGACGGTCGTTCACGACATGGCCGCGGTGGGCCGGCCCCTCCAGCACCACCTGACGACACACCTGCGCCGGCGGGACTGAGGGGCGGGGTTCACCCGGCTGCACGGCCGGGGCTGCGGCTCCGCAGACGCGTGCCGTCGCATAGTCGTGGCAGGCCGGAGCCGACGCGACGTGCCGTGCCGTGCCGGAGGGAGCGATCGTGGTGGACATCGGACGACGCGCCGCGCTGGCGGCGCTTCTCGGGGCAGGGCTCGTACCGTGCTCGGGCGCCCGGGCCGCGAACGGTACGGCTTTCGCGAACAGTACGGCGCTCCCCTCCGGTCCCCGCCCGCCGGCCTCGCTGCTCGGCGGTGAGATCCGCCGACTGCCCACGTCCCGCAGGGTCGTGGCGCTCACATTCAACGCCGCGTGGGACGAGGCCGGGATCGACACCGTCCTGGCGGAACTGCGCCGGCGCGGGCTGCCGGGCACCTTCTTCCCGACCGGCGCCTTCGCCGACGCACACCCGGCGGCGGTCCGCACGATCGGCGCGGCGCACGGGCTGGGCAACCACTCGTACAGCCATCCCCACTTCGAGGGCCTCGGCACGGCGCAGCGGGTGGAGGAGGTACGCCGCGCCGACGCGGCGATCCGGACGGCCTCCGGCACGGAGCCGCTGCCGTTCTTCCGCTTCCCCTACAGCGCCACGACGCGGGACTCCGTCGCCGACGTCAACGACCTGGGATACGCGGCGATCGAGTTCACCGCCGACACCAACGGCTACCTCGGCCCGCAGGGCGGCATGAGCGTGGAGGCCGCCGCCGGCCGCGCCATCGGCGCCCTGGCCCCCGGAGCGATCATCCAGATGCACGTCGGCAGCAACGGCGACGGCATCGTCCTCGATGCCGAGGCCCTCCCCCTGATCATCGACGCCGCCGAGGCGGACGGTTACACGATCATCGACCTCCGCGAATTCCTCGTCACCTAAAGGGTGTCGTCAAAGTGGCGTCGGCCGCCCGAAGGGCGGGGCAGGCCCCACCGGCCAATCGGGACTTTGACGACACGGCCTGGACGGGCCTGACGGCGACGGGGGCGAAGTGGCGTCCCCGGGGTGAGGCAACAGGGCTTGACCTCAAGCGAGGTTCAGGTTGGAGGCTTATGCGTAGGCCGACCGCCGCACGGCGGTGCGGCGATTCACACGTGGAGGAAGTCCCATGTCGAGCAGCACCGCTTCGAACTCCGGCCCCTCGGGGGCCGCGACCGCCGCACCTTCGGTCCGCCGCTCCGGCTTCAGCTGGTGGAAGGTGCTGGTCACCGGCGCGGTCGGCGCGACCGTGGTCAATCTGGCCGTCTTCGCCGTCGCCAAACTGGCCGGTGCCTCCCTCGTCGTCATGGACGCCGGCGCGGAACACCCGATCACGGTCGGAGGCGTCATCGGCTCCTCCGTCGTCCCGCTGCTGATCGGGACCGGCGCGGCCCTGCTGCTGGCCCTGTGGAAGCCGGTCTTCCTGCGGATGGCGCAGTACGTGGGCAGCGGTCTGGCACTGCTGTCGGTCGCCGGCCCGCTGTCGGCCGACGCCGATGGCGGTACCGTCGCGGCCCTCTCCCTCATGCACATCACCCTCGGCGTCGCGGTCTTCACCACCCTGCAACTCCACCGCCGCCACCGCTGAGCACATCCGCAGACGTGAGCGGTTCTCGTGATCACTTACGATTCCGCAATGATCGAAGGAAACCTGGTCAGGCTGCGCTCGCTGCGGTCCGACGACGCGGAGCACCACCTCCGCTGGCGCAACGACCCCCAAGTGGTGCGCTGGGCCGCCGCCGGCGACCCGTGCTTCGGCCCCGTCACCGCGGAGGCGGTCGGGCTCGGCTTCGACACCATGCTGAGGCTCGTCCCCACGGAGTCGGCCGTGTTCACGGTGGAGAACCTGGAGGACGGGCGGGTGATCGGCATGGCCGACTACCGGGACATGGACCCGTACGCCGGGGTGGCGACGCTGGGGGTCACCATCGGCGAGCGGGACTTCTGGGGCTGTGGGCACGGCCGGGACGCGCTGCGGCTGCTCGTCGGCCATCTGTTCGGCGCCTACCACTTGAGCCGGCTGGAGATGGACACCTGGAGCGGCAACGAGCGCGCCGTCCGTGCTTTCGCCGGGTTGGGCTTCCGCGAGGAGGGCCGCCGCCGGTCGGCCGTGATGGTGGACGGGGAACGGTACGACCGCGTGCTCTTCGGGATGCTCCGCGAGGAGTGGGCGAACGGGGCGTGACCCGTTCGCCGCCCGTCGCCCTCGTCCTGACCGCTGCCCGGCCGGGCGATCCCGGCCGCCGCATCCCCTCACCACTCGCCACGCCAACTCAACCGGATGTTGCGCCCGTTGGACGTTCGGCTATGGTCCGGACTTCGGACTGGGCTTCCGAGACGGGATGTGACGGGTGAGCGGGAAAGAGATGCCGGCGCGGCGGTTCGAGGAGCACCGCCCCCATCTGCGGGCAGTGGCCTACCGGATGCTGGGATCGCTCAGCGAGGCGGACGACGCCGTACAGGAGGCATGGCTCAGGCTGCACCGGTCCGACGCCGACGCGGTCGAGAACCTGGGCGGCTGGCTGACCACCGTGGTCGGGCGGGTGTGCCTGGACATGCTGCGCTCCCGTACGACGCGGCGCGAGGATCCGCTGCACGACCAGGACGGGCAGGTCCGCCTTCCCGACCCGGTCGTCAGCCGGGCGGACGGCCTCGACCCGGAACAGCAGGTCCTCCTGGCCGATTCGGTCGGCATCGCCCTGATGGTGGTCCTGGAGACGCTCCCTCCCGCCGAACGCCTGGCCTTCGTCCTGCACGACCTGTTCGCCGTGCCCTTCGACGAGATCGCCCCGGCCCTCGGGCGCAGCGCGGCCGCGACGCGGCAGCTCGCCAGCCGGGGCCGCCGCCGGGTGCAGGGCGCCGTACCCGCTCCGGATCCCGATCCGGCCCGCCTGCGTGCGGTCGTCGACGCCTTCCTCGCCGCCTCGCGCGGCGGGGACTTCGCCGCCCTGGTCGACGTCCTCGACCCCGAGGTCGTGGCCCGCTCCGACGGAGGTGCGCTGCACCCCTCGCTGGTGCGTCGAGGCGCGGCCGAGGTCGCCTCGCAGGCGATCGCCTTCGCCCGTTTCGCGGAGGCAGCACGTCCGGTGCTGGTGAACGGACTTCCCGGTGCGGTCGCGGTGGCGGAGGGCCGGGCGAGGTCGGTCATGGCGTTCACCGTCCGGGACGGCCGGATCATCGCGCTCGACATCCTCACCGATCCCGAGCGCCTCGCACGCATCGATCTGAGCGCCGTCGTCGCCCTCGACTGACAGGGCGGACAGCAACGAACCACGGCCCCGCCCCGCCGCCCCAGCAGTCCTCACCGCCGGGGCGGCTCCGGCCCGGTCCAGCCGGCCGCCCCGACGCCGGCCTCGTTGCCCTCGGGGTCGGCCAGGTCGTCGACAGCGGCCGGCCTGGCATCCGGAGCGGACGACGACGCTCCGTACCGCAGCACTTGGGACGGGCCGACCGACGGGTTTCGCCAACTGGCCGTCTCCATAAGGGAGCCGACGACCGCTCGGGCCGGAAGCCGGGCGCCGACCCTCACCGCTCGTGACGGAGAGAATTCGGCAGGTAGTAATTAGGTGAATTCCTGACTGAATTCCCGTCAATAAGCTTCCACATCATATCTCGATTTGATAACAACCCGCCCCGAAAGGACTGGACCTTTCGAGTGCGACGCGCGTAACTCGCCTGCGTTTACCGCAAGTTGAGTGTTCGTCAAATCATGCCAACAGGTAACGGAATGATTTCCCGGACCGCGCTCCCGTTTGTCCGAATTCTCCGCCGCATTCGTCTGGCAGGCTTCCGCGCACCCCACTAGTCCGACAATGATTTGAGGTGCCCATGACTGGCCGCCGCAGACGCACTGCAACCGATCACCGCCGTAAACCCCGGCGCTTGATACTCGCCACCGCCGCCGTGGCAGCGGGGGCGGTGATCGCCGCGGGCATCGCCTACTCCGGGCTCGGCGACGGTGCCCAGGCCGCCGGATCCGTCGAGGCCGCCGCCTCCGCTCCGGCCGCCGCCCCCGCCCGGGACCAGGAGCCGGAACCCCTCTCCGCCGCGCCCGCGAACGAGAACGCGCGCGGCATGATCTACGACGGCCTGCAGCCGGCGCCCAAGGGCGACCGCTGCGTCGGCGTCTACCGCACCGGGGACGGGCTGTGCACCCACGGCCCCGACGCCCCGCCGAAGGGCGTCGACATCACGAAGGAGATCCCGCCGGCCGTCAAGGAGACGGCCCCGGCGGCCGATCCGGCCAAACCCTCCACCGACGACCCGGCCACCAAGGAAGGCGGCGGGCGTCCTCAGGACGCGCCCGCGGCCGACGCCACGGCCACCAAGGCCACCGCGCCCGCGCCCGCCGCCGCCGAAGGCGGCCAGGCCGTCGCCGCGGGCCCCGCCGGCCAGACCGTCCAGTGCGACGGCGACGGCAGCACCGGCAACCGCGTGCAGGTCGTGTACGTCCACGCCCCGGGCAAGGACCGCTACTCCGAGTACCTCGCCTCGTTCCGCAAGTGGGCGGCCGACGCCGACCTCATCTACTCGGCGAGCGCCAAGGAGACCGGCGGCGTCCGGCACATCCGCTACGTGACCGCCGCGGACTGCACCCCCACCGTGCTCAACATCGAGCTCCCGGCCAACGCCCTGGCCGAGTTCAGCGCGACCAACAACGCGCTGGCCGCCAAGGGCCTCGACCGCCGCGACCGCAAGTACATGATCTTCGCCGACAGCCAGGTCTACTGCGGCATCGGCACGTTCGCGGGCGACGAGCGTCCCGGCCAGGCGAACCAGAGCAACTTCGGCCCGTCCTACGGACGCACCGACTCGGGCTGCTGGGGCGGCCACACCGCCGCGCACGAACTCGGCCACAACCTGGGCGCCGTCAACAACAGCGCCCCGAACACCAGCCGCGGCGCACACTGCACCGACGAGTACGACGTCATGTGCTACTCGGACACCCCGTACTACCCGCAGATGCGCAACATCTGCACGAACCAGGCGTCCGAGAACATCCTGGACTGCAACCACGACGACTACTTCCACACCAGTCCCAAGGCCGGCAGCTACCTGGCCACGCACTGGAACATCGCGGACAACCAGTTCCTGATGAAGACCAAGGGTGGCAACGGCACGGACCCCGGTCCCAACCCGACGCCGACGCCCACGAAGAAGCCCTCGCCGACACCGACCAAGAAGCCCACCGGCGGACCGACGGCGACGGCGGCCCAGATCCAGTCCGACTCCGTCGTGGTGAGCTGGCCGAAGGTCGAGGGCACCGCCTGGTACCAGGTGATGCTGAACGGCAAGCACCTGGCCTGGGTCCAGTCGCAGGTGCTGCGCATCTACAACCTCCAGCCCAACACCTCGTACACGGTGACCGTGTCCGCCCGTGACGGCTCCGGCCGCGACAGCGGGCCCGGCAAGGCCGCGACGTTCCGTACGACCGGCGCCGGGGGCGGAGCGACCACCCCGGGCAGCCGCTACACGCTCGGCAACGGCAGCACCGGCATGGCGGCCGAGGTGTGGGGCGGCCGCACCGCCGACGGCACCCTGCTCGTCGGCGGCCGCGCCAACGGCTACGCCCAGCAGCAGTGGTACTTCGACGACGCGGGCAGCGGCCAGGTCCGCATCCGGTCCGCGGCCTCCGGCAAGTGCCTCCAGCCGGGCGGCACGCCCGCCGCGGGCATGTGGGTCTCCCAGCAGCCCTGCGACAAGAGCAACGGCGCGCAGGCCTGGAAGCTGACGTCCCGCGGTGGCGCGGTCGCCGTGACGGATCCGGGCGGCGGCTTCGCCCTCACCGTCAGCAACCGCCCCTACTACGGGAACTGGCTGCTCGACCTCCAGCGTGCGGACGGCCGCGCGGCGCAGGCCTGGACCCTCCAGAAGTCCGGCTGAGCACTGCCGCCACGCCCGGCGCCGAGGCGTACCCCACGCCCCGGTGCCGGGACCACCCCGTGACGCCGTGATCCGCCCCGGCGGACGGCCGCCCCGTGCGGCCGTCCGCCGGTTCCCCTCATCTCGACCGGAGCACCCCGACGATGCGCATACGAATCGCTCTCTCGGCCACCCTGGCCGCACTCGGTCTCATGTTCCTGCTCCCCGCTGCGGCCCACGCCCACGGAGACACCCTGAAGGTGGTGGTGACCGGACAACGCGCCGGCCACGTCACCGCCGACATCACCTGGGAGAACGACGGGGACGCCGTCGACGAGACGGTCGCCGCCACCGTGAACGCGGTCAGCGTCGACGGCTCCCGCACGATGGGCCCCTGGCGCCTGGTCCGCGACACGGCGGCGGCGCCCGCCGGATGGACCACGGCCGAGGCACTGCCGCCCGGTTCGTGGAAGGTCAGCGTCGAGGTGGGGTTCCCCGCGCTCGGCAAGGGTGAACTCGAAGTCGGCGTACCCGTGGTGGACCCGGCTCCGACCACCGGTGCGGGGACCACCGGTGCGGGGACCACGGGCTCCGCGACCGGCGGCACTCCGGCCGTGTCGGCCCCGAACCCCGCTTCCGCTTCCGGTTCCGCCGCATCGGGCTCCGCCGCCGCGTCGTCCCCCGCTCCGGCTCCCTCCGGGACGCAGGCGGTGCCCGCCTCCGAGGGCGACGCCGTCTGGTGGACCACGGCGGGTGTCGCGGCGACCGCCCTGGCGGGAGCGGGCGTGGGCCTGCTGCTGCGCCGGCGCCGGATGCGCGGCGCGTGCAGGACGTCGTAGCGGGCGGGTAGCCGGTCCGACCGAGCGGCGACGGCCCTTACGCCGTCGCTTTCCCGGGCCGCCGCCGCCAGGGCGGGCCCCCGCGGTGCGGCCCTGCGGGAACCCCGGCGGCGGATCAGGCGTCGTAGCGGGCGACGTCGTGCTCATTCTGCGGGGCGGGAGCGGTCCGGGACGGATGGGCGGGGCATTGGCGAAGCGGGTGGGCGAAGGGGCGACCGGCAAGGCGGCCGGCGGTACGGCCTGCGGCGCGCCCCGCGGAGGCCGGTGGCGTGCGGCCACGGCCGGGCGCGGGCGGGTCCTCGCTTCGCTCGCCCTGCTGACCGCCGCCGTGCTGACGTTCCACTCCGCCGTGCCCAATGCGGTGGGCCGCCTCGGCAGCCTGCTGGAGGCGTTCCTGCCCTGGCTCGGCCTGGCGGTTCCGCTGCTGCTCGTGGCGGCGCTCGTACGCCGCTCGGCCGTCGCGCCGGTGGCCCTGCTGCTGCCCGCGCTGGCATGGCTGGGCCAGTTCGGCGGGCTGCTCCTGCCGGCGGAGCATGGCGCCCACGACCTCACGGTGGTCCAGCACAACGCCAGTGACGAGAACCGGGACCCGGCGGGCACCGCGGCCGCGCTCGCCGGGGCCGCGCCGGAACTCATCGCCCTGGAGGAGCTGACCCCCTCCGCGCTGCCGGCCTACGCGCAGGCCCTGGCGTCGCGGTATCCGCACCACGCCGTCGAGGGCACCGTGGGCCTCTGGTCGAAGTACCCGCTGGCGGGCGTACGGCGGCTCGACATCAAGCCGGCGGGGATCGGGGAGGGCTGGAGCCGCGGCCTGCGGGCCGGCGTGAGCACGCCGCACGGCGAGATCGCCGTCTACGTCGCCCACCTGCCCTCGGTCCGCATCCGGCCGTCCGGCTTCGCCTCGCAGCTGCGGGACGAGAGCGCGCGGCTGCTGGGCGCGGCCGTCGCCGCCGAGCCGGTGGACCGGGTGGTGCTGCTCGGCGACCTGAACGGCACCGTGGACGACCGCGGGCTGGCTCCGGTGACCTCGCGGATGGAGGTGCCGCAGCGGGGGTTCGCCCTGAGCTGGCCCGCGTCCTTCCCGGTCTCCCGGATCGACCAGGTCCTGGCCCGCTCGGCGGCCGTTGCCGACATCCGCACGCTTCCCGCCACCGGGAGCGACCACCTGCCGGTCGTCGCCCGCATCAGCTGGGACCCCGCGGACGGCTCATAGCCGGATGGCGATCTTGCCTCGTGCCTGACCACCCCTCAGGCGGCGGATGGCGTCGGGTACCTCGGCCAGCGGGTAGGTGCGGTCGACGACCGGGGTGACGGAGCCGGCCTCGATGAGTTCCGTGAGGGCCCGCAGGTCGCTGTGGTGCTGCTCCATGACGGCGAGCGAGCGCAGGCGCGGGCCGACGAAGGGCGACAGCAGGATGGCGCCCAGCTGGCGTTCGTTGCCCCCGAGCCACCGGCCTCCGCCCTCCCCGCCGACGATGACGAGGGTCCCGCGGGCGGTGAGGGCGCGGCGGAGCCGGGACAGTGGCCGGTTGCCCGCGATGTCCAGGACGACGTCGTAGCGGCGGCTGCCGTCGACGGGGTCCTGCTGCCCGTAGTCGACGACCTCGTCGGCGCCGATGGACCGCACCAGGTCCGTCTTGGCGGCGCTGCAGACACCGGTGACGTGGGCCCCGAAGGCCTTGGCCAGCTGCACGGCGTAGGTACCGACGCCGCCCGAGGCGCCCAGTACGAGGACGCGCTGCCCGGCGCGGACCCGGCCGACGTCGCGCAGGGCCTTGAGGGCGGTGACGGCGGACACGGGGACGGTGGCGGCCTCCTCGAAGCCGAGGCCCGACGGCTTCGGGGCGAGGGCGTCCTCCTTCGCGCACGCGTACTCGGCGAACGACCCCTGGCAGCTGCCGTACACCTCGTCGCCGGGCCGGAACCGGGTGACGTCGGGCCCGACGGCCTCCACCCGCCCTGCGAGGTCCATACCGGGTGTGCGCACACGGGGTGCCCGGAGGCCGAACACGGGCCGCAATGCGTACGGCAGGCCCGTCACGAGGTGCCAGACGCCCTGGTCGACCGCGGCGGCGTGGACCCGTACGAGCACTTCGCCCCGGCGCGGAACCGGCCGGTCCACGTCGTCGAGCCGCAGCACGTCCGGGGGACCGTAGCTGTCCTGCACGATCGCCTTCATGAGGTGTCTCCTTCGGTGGCGGAGTACTGGAACACGGCGTCGAGCGGTACGGCGAAGACGCGGGCGATCTCGAAGGCCTTCTCCAGCGAGGGCGAGTAGCGGCCCTGTTCGATCGCGATGACGGTCTGCCGGGTGACGCCGATCCGGCGGGCGAGTTCGGCCTGTGTCATCTCGCCGGTGGCGAAGCGCAGGGCCCGGATCCTGTTGGTGACCCGCGTGGGCCTCACCACGGCTGGAAGCCCGTCCGGTACGCGACGATCTTCGCCGTGGATCCGAGCAGCGCCGACAGGACGAAGGCCAGGTAGACGGCGTTGGCGATCCAGAACCGGTCCGCCTCGGTCATCGCCAGGACGAGCGCCGCCACGCCGCCCACGACGACGAACGACTGCCCGATGTGGTCGCCGAAGTGGTGGATCTCGCGGTCGCGCTGGTCCTTGGTCCTGCCCTCCTCGGGCGACAGGAGGGCCACGGTGGCGTGCAGCGCGATGGAGGCGGCGATGGCCGAGCCGACGGTCCACAGCAGTGCGGCGGCGTACGGCTCCTGGGTGATCGGGCCGGCCCCGGACCGGCCGAGGACGAGGGCCAGGTACGCCGTGTACGACAGCACCGTGACCACGATCATGATCCAGGCGCGTTTCTCTTCGACGGCCACGGCCACCACTCCCCATGTAAAGAAAACCTGACACCCGAAGTGTCAAGCACGCCGCACATGGTGTCAATGTTTCTTTACGTCGCGGTGGTTCCCCACTTCGCCGCCGGAGCGGGATCCGCGGGGTCGTCGAGGAGTTCGGGCCCGTTGTTGCGCACGTTGTTGACCGCCGTCGACACGGGGCGGACGTCCAGTCGGCCGCCCCCGGGAGTGGCGAGGAGGGCGCGCAGCTCGTCCGCGTCCTGGTGGGAGGGGTCGACCCAGGCCTCGTAGTCGGCCGGGGCGAGCGCGAGCGGCATACGGGGGTGGACGCGGCCGGCGGCGTCGGTCGCCTCCGTGGTGATGATCGTGCAGGTCGCCCACCACGCCGCTGGATCGTCGTCGTCGGCGACGCCCGGGTCGCGCCAGAACTCGTAGAGCCCTGCCATGGCCATCACGGCGCCGTCCTCGGGGCGGATGAAGTACGGCTGCTTGTACGCCTTCGCTCCGGCGGAGGCGGGGACGGCCTGCCACTCGTAGAACCCGTCCGCCGGCAGCAGGCAGCGGCGCTTGGCGAAGGCGCGCCGGTAGGCGGGCTTCTCGTGCACCGTCTCCACGCGCGCGTTGATCATCTTCGCGCCGGCGGTCGCGCTCTTCGACCACGACGGCACCAGACCCCACCGCAGCGGCCGCAGCCTGCGCTCCAGCAGCCCGCTCTCCCGGTCGGCGCGCTCCAGCACCGCCCAGACCGCGTCGGTGGGGGCGACGTTCCAGCTGGGCTCCAGCGCGTGCCCCGGATCCGGGGGCGCGGCCTGGAAGAGGCCGGAGAGGTCTTCGGGACCACGGGTGGAGACGTAACGGCCGCACATGCCTTCCACCCTGCCACCTGTCGCCGCTTTCCGGCGGCTGCGCCGCGAACCGCGTCACGCGGGTCAAGGGGCGGGCGGGCCGGAATCGTCCGGTCGCTGCACGCGCAGGACGCGCAGGGCGAGTTGCAGCTCCAGGGACCGTTCCGGCCGCGGCCAGTCGCGGCCGAGCAGTCGGCCTATCCGCTCCAGCCGCTGTACCACGGTGTTGACGTGCACGTGGAGGGCCTCGGCGGCCCTGGACGGGCTCGTACCCTCGTCGAAGTAGGTCCGGAGGGTGTGGACGAGCTCCGTGCCGCGCTTCGCGTCGTAGTCGAGCACCGGGCCCAGGGTCCGGCGCACGTAGCCGCCGAGGTCCGTCCGGTCGCCGAGCAGCACGCCGAGGAAGCCCAGATCGCCCAGGGCGGCACCGGAGCCCTCCCGGCCCAGTGCGCGCAGGGCGGTCCCGCAGCGGAGGGCTTCGGCGTGGGCGTCGGGGAACGGCTCCGGACCGCTGACCGGCCCGGCGGCGCCGACCGTGACGGGGCCGGCGAGGGCCTGGCCCAGCTCGCCGGCGAGCCTCGCGGCGCCGGGTCCGGGTCCGGGGTGCTCGGCTGGGAGGACGAGGACCACGCCGTCGTGGTGCAGGCCCGCCAGGCCCTTGCGGGCGTGCGCGATGCGGGCGGCGGCGGCCAGCAGCCGCCTGGGCGCGGCGGCGGAGTGCAGGACGAACACCGAGTGCGGCTGGTCCAGGTCCACTCCGACCCGGCGGGCGCGCGCGGGCAGGCTCGCCGGGTCGGCGGCCCCGGTGAGGAGGTCCCCGAGGAGTTCGCCGCGAACCCGGTCCTCGGCCTCGGCGACCGAGCGGCGCTGGAGCAGCAGGAGGGCCGTGACGACCCCGGCGCGCTCGAACAGGCGGCGGTCGGCGTCGCCGAGGTCGGGGCGGCCGGTCAGCGCGATGCTGCCGAGCAGCTCGGGGCCGGCGAGGACCGCGCACACCCAGGTGCCGTCGGCGGACACGGCACGCCCGTCGGCCCGGGACGCGGCGACGGCCCGGGCCGACGGCCGCCCGGAATCGGTGCCGGCCCGGGCGAGTTCGGTGCCGTCGGCGTCGTGGATCAGAGTGCCGCCCTGCAGGACGGTACCGATGGCGGTGGCGACCTCGGTGATGCCGGCGCCGCGCAGCACCAGATCGGTCAACCGGTCGTGGGCGTCTTCGGCGCGCCGCATGGCGTCACTGTGCACCTCGATGGTCCGCGATGCCTCGTTGAGGTCGACGAGTGCGCTGCGGGTCTCGTCGAGCAGGCGGGCGCTGTCGATGGCGATGGCGGCGTGGTCGGCGAGCGAGGACAGGAGGGCGACCTCGTCGGGTGTGAAGGCGCGGGCGGTGCGGTCCGCCGCGTAGAGGACGCCGATCACCCGGGTACCCAGGCGCAGCGGTACGCCCAGGATGGCCCGTAGCCCCTCCTCCGTGACGGCGCCGTCGATCGTCGTGGTGTGCCGGAAGCGCTGGTCGTCGCGGTAGTCGCCGGTGGAGTAGGGGCGGGCCGTCTCGGCGACCAGACCGCCGAGGCCCTCCCCCATGCCGAGGCGGACCTGCTGGAACGCGGCGGAGACCGAGCCGTCGGTCACCCGCATGTAGGTGTCGCCCGCCTCGTCGTCGTTGAGGGACAGGTACGTGACGTCCGTGCCGAGGAGGAGTTTGGCGCGGCGGACGATGGCCTTGAGCACGGCGTCCAGGTCTCTGAGCCGGGCCAGGTCGCCGGCGGTGTCGAAGAGTGCGGCGAGTTCGGCCTCGCGGCGGCGGTGCTGGCTGAGCGTGCGGCGGATGCGGAGTGCGACCCGGGTGGCCTCCGCGACCACCGCCGCGTCCGGTTCGTCGGGGTGCGGGCCGGGGACCGGGGCGGCCGGCGGTGCGAACTGCTCGGCCGGCGCGCCCTGGTCGAGCAGGTCCAGCAGGTGGCGCAGGTGCAGCAGCGCGCTCCGGGTCTGCCCGGTGCCGGTTCCGGGGCCGGCGCCGGCGCTCGCTGTGCTTCCTGTGCTTCCTGTGCTTCCTGCGGTCGACATCGGGCGCTCTCCGTCGTGGTGGTGGACTCGCACGGACCGGCCCGCCCGATCCGGTTCAGTTGTCGGCCGGTACCGGTTCGTGCCCGGTCGTGCGCGGGGCCGGTACCGAGCCGCCTGCCGGGGCGTGTCCGCGGGCCAGGCTACGCCCGCGGGTCTCCTTCGCGACCAGGACGGTCAGCGTGGTGACCGCCGCCGCCGCGCCCAGGTAGATCGAGACGGGTACGGAGGAGTCGTAGTCCTTGAGCAGGGCCACGGCGACGATCGGGGCGAGCGCCCCGCCGATGACGGACGCGAGCTGGGAGCCCATCGAGGCACCGGAGTAGCGGACCTCGGTGGCGAACATCTCGGAGATGAAGGCGGCCTGCGGTCCGTACATCGCGCCGTGCAGGAGCAGCCCGACGGTCACGGCGGCGACGATCACCGGGAAGGACTTGGAGTCCAGCATCGCGAAGAACGCGAACGCCCACCCGATCATGCCGACCGAGCCGATGAGGGTGACGGGTCGGCGGCCGATGCGGTCGGAGAGCGCTCCCCACGCCGGGATGGCGGCGAAGTGGACGGCGGAGCCGATCAGGACGGCGTTCAGGCCGTCGCTCTTGGGCAGGCCGAGGTGGCTGGTGACGTAGACGAGGAGGAAGGCGGTGATGACGTAGTACGAGATGTTCTCCCCGAGGCGGGTGCCGATCGCGGTCAGGACGCCGCGCCAGTTCGTACGGAACACCTCCGCCACGGGCGGCTTCGCCTCCACACCGGCGGCTGCCTGTCGCGCCGCCCTGGCCTGCGCTTCGAGGAAGACCGGGGACTCGGAGACGGATATCCGGATCCACAGGCCGATCACGACCAGCACGCCGGAGAGCAGGAAGGGGATGCGCCAGCCCCACGCGAGGAAGGCCTCGTCGGACTGTACGGCGGCGAGGAGGGCGAGTACGCCGGTGGCCAGCAGGTTGCCGCCGGGCGCCCCCGCCTGGGGCCAGGAGGCCCAGAAGCCGCGGCGCTCGTCGTCGCCGTGCTCGGAGACGAGCAGGACCGCGCCGCCCCACTCGCCGCCGAGCGCGAACCCCTGGATCAGGCGCAGGAGGGTGAGGAGGACGGGCGCGCCGACGCCGATGCTCGCGTGGGTGGGCAGCAGGCCCATGGCGAAGGTGGCGCCGCCCATGAGGAGCAGGCTGAGGACGAGGAGCCGCTTGCGGCCGATCTTGTCGCCGTAGTGGCCGAAGACGAGGCCGCCGAGTGGGCGGGCCGCGAAGCCGATGGCGTAGGTGAGGAAGGCGAGCAGGGTGCCGACCAGCGGCTCGCTGTCGGGGAAGAACAGCTCGTTGAAGACCAGCGCGGCGGCCGAGCCGTAGAGGAAGAAGTCGTACCACTCCACGGTGGTGCCGATGAGACTGGCGGCGACGACGCGCGCGAGGGCTCTGGGCGGTGTGGATGCGGGTGCTGCGAAGGCCATGGTCACCACTTCCGGGGACGGGCGGGGGACATCGTTGCGTCGCCACACCATAGGAACGCGCAGTTCAAGGGTGTATGTGGCGGGCCGCCATAGTTGGGTGCGCCGATACCCTCGCGACCACCACACGGGACCGGCCCACGCTCCGCTTGGGCGTCAGTCACGCGTGTTGCAGCATTGTTTGACGCTCCGCCTCGGCGGTGGCCCCGCCGAGACGCCTCGGCGGGTGCCTCACCTGGTCAAGGACTGGTGGGGAGCGCACTGCACTGTCCTGAAACGCGGCTACCGTTCGTGATCTCTTCGCTAGGGTCGGTGTTGGTGACGCACGGACGGTCGACATGCGGTGCGCTGCCCTCCCGGCCAACTCCCCCACCACGAGCAATGATCGATATCAGGCGAACGAAGCGACCGAGCGGGGGAAGGAAAGTGCACGACCAAGGGAAACCAGACACTCAGCCCGACCTGGACCGGGCGGACCGGGCTGACCGGGCTGACCGGGTCGTGGCATGGCTGAACGCGCGCGACGAGATGGAGCGGGCGCTGGAGGACGCGCTGGGCGATGTGCCGAGCGCACGCCATGAGACCCTCGCACGCATGGCTGAGGTCCTACAGGCCACGGCGCACGGCCTCGGCCCGGAGGCGGCAGCTGTGTGGGCAGGGATCCCCAACCGCGTCCTGCAGAACTGGCTGGCGGCGGATCCGGCCTTCGCCTCCGCCTTGCGATCGGCTGCCGCGTTGGCCTCCCAACACGGGCTGGAGCCGGGCGGCACACCCACACCCGCAATGATCCGGGTCGCCACGGTGGCCCTCAGCCGCGGCGCGACCTGGGTGGAGGCCCTCGCGGTATCCGGCTTCGCTCAGAGGCGCTTTCGGCGCCTGACGAAGGACTCCCCGACCCTGGCCGCGCTCGTCGAAGCGGCGCGCAGGGCACGGCCCCGGATCTCCAAGGTATTCGTCCCGGCCACGTACCGACCCCGCCGACCGGGTCAAAAGCGGCCCACCGAACGGGTGTTCCGTCTGGTCCAGCGCGGAACCCCGAGCACCTCGCCGGTTGCACCGCAGCCCGATTGAGACGGCGACCGCTTTGCGCAGCAGTTTCGTCCGCAGGCCCGGCGAGCAAACGGCTCCCAGGCGGAGGCGGCCATTGCGCCGCACGGGCGGTGGTCGGCCGACCGGGCCGCGACTGGACTCCCTGTGGATGCCGACCTGCTCCTCTTCGGCCGGTCAGTTCCGAGCGAAGTCGGCTTCGTTGCGCTGTTGGGCCGGGATCCGTGGCGCCGGCGGTCTCGTTCGGCGGCCGAGGTCCATCAGGAGCAGGGCCAGAGTCGTTCCCTTGGCGCCGAAGACTTCGCCGTAGCGGCGGAGTACTTCGTTCTCCCGGGCGAGTTCGGTCACGGGGCCGCCTGCCGCTCGCCGTAGGGCGACCATCTCGGCATGTGCCGCGGTCCGCCTCCGGACCAGTTCGATGATGGCTTCGTCGAGCTCCGTCACACTGCGGTGCGCCTGCTCGGTGGATGCATCGAGGGGCGTGGGCATCCCAACTGCCTTCCGTGGGGGGCTCGTGCGGAACTGCGCAACATCCGGTCGACAGGGTCTCTGTTCGGCGCCGACCGGCAGAACCGTCGCGTTGGAGTTCTTCAACTCCTAGATGGTAACCCGCCATTGCGCATATTAGGTAAGGCTTGCTTTACTTCTCCAGGATTGGCCTGGTGCCATTGCCAGGGCCCCCGTACGGCCCCACCTCAGAGGCGCTTCACGGCACTCCTGCCACCCTCACAACGGTGCGGGGACACCCCAACCCCCACACCCCCCGACGGGCACCGAAATCCGGACGGCCCACGACCTCAGGGACGCTCAGCATGCGCACTGCAAGGAACCGGCACTACCTCATGTGCCGGCCCACCTATTTCGACGTGGTCTACTCCATCAATCCCTGGATGGACCCCGCCAAGCCCGTGGACACGGCTCTGGCCGTGACGCAATGGGAGCAGTTGCGCCAGGTGTACGAGGACCTGGGGCACACGGTCGAACTGATCGATCCGGTGGACGGACTGCCCGACATGGTCTTCGCCGCCAACGGCGCCACCGTCATCGACGGCCGCGCACTCGTGGCGAAGTTCCGGGACGCCGAACGCGTCGCAGAGGCCCCCGCCTACCGCGACTGGCTGCACACCCACGGCTTCACCGACCCCCGAACCGCCGAAGTGGTCAACGAGGGCGAGGGGGACTATCTGCTGGTGGGCGACCTCCTCCTGGCCGGCACCGGCTTCCGCAGCGACCCCCGCTCGCATGCCGAGGCGCAGGAGTTCTTCGGTCGGCCGGTCATCAGCCTGACCCTGGTGGACCCCGACTACTACCACTTGGACACGGCGTTGGCCGTCTTGGACGACGAGACCATCGCGTACTACCCGCCGGCCTTCTCGCCCGGCAGCCAGGCCGTCCTGCGCCGGTTGTTCCCCGAAGCCGTCATCGCCACCGATGCGGACGCCCGTGTCTTCGGCCTCAATGCCGCTTCGGACGGCCTGAACGTGGTGCTCCCGCAAGGAGCCACCGACCTGGCCGCCCAGCTTCGCACCCGGGGCTTCGCGCCGGTCGGAGTGGACCTCTCCGAGCTCCTGAAGGCGGGTGGCAGCGTGAAGTGCTGCACGCTGGAGCTCCGTTCGGGTTCCTGACACCTCCGCGGGCCCGTTCAGCCGTACGGGAGACGACCCCGTACGGCTGCCGCATGTCCGGAGTACTGCCCGCCCGCAGGCCGCGCTCGCGCGAGCACCGGAGGGAACGGTACGTCGGGGCGCCGCCTGCAAAGCGGCGCCCCGACCTGTACATCCGCCCTGTCCGGGCTCTAGCGGGCCAACGCTGCGGACTGCTCGGCCAAGGCGGAATCCGGGGTCTCGCCGCCGACCGTGGCATGCGCGGCGGGGACGAGGAAGCGGGAGACGCTGCGCATCTTCTCGCGGGTCTCCTCCAGCTCCCTTTCGGGGGTGGAGTTGGCCACGATACCGGCGCCGGAGCGCAGCCAGGTGCGCCCCTCGTGGCGGTAGATGCTGCGCAGCACGAGCGCCGCGTCGATCGTGCCGTCCGCGTCGACGGTGAGCACGGCCCCGCTGTAGAGACCTCGGGGGCCTCCCTCGGCGCGCCGGATCAAGTCACAGCCCTCGGCCTTGGGGATGCCGGAGGCGGTCACCGCGGGGAAGAGCGCCGCGACGGCCTCCCAGGCACCGCGCCCCGGGGCCAGAGTGCCCGAAAGCCGCGACGCGAGGTGCTGCACGCTGCCGCGCTCCTTGATGGACATGAAGTCGTCCACCTTCACCGACTCCTCGGTGCACACCTGAAGGAGTTCCTCCACGACGAGGCGAACCGAAGCCGCGTGCTCGAAGACCTCCTTCTCGTCGCGGTAGAGCTCGGCTCGGCGGCTGCTGTCGCCCTCGCGGTCGCCTTCCAGGGCACGGGTGCCGGCCAGGGGCTGGGCCACGACGTAACCGTCGTCGCCCGTGACGCCGACGACGATCTCGGGGCTGAAGCCGACCGTCTCCCAACCGCCGAGGCGCAGGAGGAAGGAGCGGGCCGGGTCGTTGCCGCGCCGTCCTTCCACGAAGGTGCTGGGGAAGTCGACGGGCGAGGTGACGGGGACGACGCGCGACAGGATGGCCTTGGCGAGCTTGCCGGCACGGATCTCGTCCACCGCGCCGGCGACCGCCGCCTTGTAGGCGTCCGCGTCGTGGCCGTCCACATCGGCGGTGACGCGCCGGGTGCTGCCGAACGCGCCGCTGAGCGCTTCGGCGGAGCGGACGCGCCTTTCGAGGTCGTCGAGTTCGGTCTCGTCGATGGCGCGCAGCAGAGCGCTGCCCTCCTCGAGCCGCACTTCTCGCGCGGGGATGGCGAGGTGGACGAGCGGAGCGTCACCCTCGGTGGCGGGGAGGCCGTGCAGGGGATAGCTGAGTTCGAAGGTGGCCCATCCGTACGCGCGCCACTCCCGGACCGGCACGGCGGCCAGTGCCTGGTCGAGGGCCTGCAGCACACCCCGCTCGGCGGTGAACACGGCGGGGACGGCGCCGTCGGCGAGGTCGTTCACGGTGAGGACCGTACGGTCCTCGTGGACGATGAGGGTTGCGTGCTCCCCCTCCGCCCAGCCGATGGCTCCACGATTCTCGAAGAGGACGTACGAGTCCGCCGAGGTCTCGGACAGTGCGGCCGCGGTGCTCAGCACGTCGCCGCCAAGGCGTATCTGGCGCTCATGGTAGGCAGGGGCCAGGGTCACGGCTTCTCTCTCTTTCCCGGATCGGGTGGGTCCGGTGAGGCGGGGGATCCCGCGGGGTTCGGTGGAATGCGGTGCTGCGGACGTCCCGTTCACGGATGCCGCCTCACCTCGTAGCGCGCTCAGGACGTGGTCGACCACCAGGTCCAGGTGGTCGAGCAGGTAGAAGTGCCCGCCGGGAAGGACGTGCGTACCGGTGATGGCGGCCGCCACCTCTGCCCAGCGCTCCGCGTCCCGGATCGGGGTGGCCGGGTCGGATTCGCCCAGCAGCACGCGGACCGGTGTGGTGATGCGCGGGTGGGCGAGGTCGGGTACGTATCGGCCTATCACCTGGAAGTCCGCGCGGCAGGGCGGCAGGATGAGCTCCCGGACGTCGGGGTCGTCGAGGAGTTCGTGCGGTGTTCCCCCCAGGCCTCGCAGGTACTCGATGATCGCGGCATCGTCGTACTCGGCGACCGGCGAGGGGTTTTCGAGGAGCCGTCTCGGACTGGGCCTGCCCGACAGGACCAGTCCGACGGGGCGGGGCCCCCGGCTCTTCTCCAGACGACGGGTGACTTCGAAGGCGACGGAGGCACCCATGCTGTGGCCGAAGAACACGGTGGGCCTGTCCATACAGGTCACCACGGCCTGCACGACCGCGTCGGCCAGATCCGGCATGGCTGTCACCGGCCGCTCCGCCGCACGGCGCTCCCGCCCCGGCAGCACGAGCGAGACGACCTCGATGTCGTCGGGCACCGCCCGGGCCCAGTCCCGGTAGAAGGCCGGGGCACCGCCGGCGGGGCCGAAGCACACGATGCGCGCCGCGGCGTCCGGCCGCGGGGCGTACCGGCGGAACCAGCTGTCGCTGTCGGGCGCTCCCGGCCCTGAAGGCCGGTCAGCCATGGTCCGGCCCCGTCGGCGTGGCGCCACGACCGTCGTCGCCCCCGCCGGCCAGCCGTGCCTCGATCTCCTCGTCCGACAGCCCGTCGATCTCCAGGAAGACCTCCGCCACGGCCTCCATCCGGCCCTCGTCCTCCTCACGGGTCGTGAGCGTCCGGGCGAGATCGGCCACGGTGAGGGCGGAGAGGATGTCGTGGACCGACACGTCATCGGTGTCGAGGGCCTCGCGGAGCCGTGACGTGATGCGCGTGGCGAGGATGGAGTCGCCGCCGAGGGCGAAGAAGTCGTCGTCGCGCCCGACGGTAGCGATGCCGAGTACCCGGGACCAGACGCGGGCGATCACTGATTCCAGCGAGGACTGCGTGCCCGTCGGTGCGCCCTCGTTCACGGTACGTGCGGCCAGCAGGTCGCGCAGTGCGCGGCGGTCGGTCTTGCCGTTGGCCGTCAGCGGCATCTCGGCCAGTACGGCGATGGTGTCGGGGAGCATGTGAACGGGAAGGCGTTCGGCCGCCCGGGCACGGATGTCCGCCGCGTCGGCCTCCTGGGTGCCCGTGGCCACGACGGCGCACAGCTTGGGCGTCGGTCCGGTGCGGAGCACGAGTGCGGTGGCCTGGCGCACCGCCGGGTGCTCGGCGAGCGCGGCCTCCACCTCACCGAGTTCGATCCGGAAGCCACGGATCTTCACCTGGTCGTCGGCCCGGCCGAGGAATTCCAGGGTGCCGTCCGGCCAGTAGCGGGCACGGTCGCCGGTGCGGTACCAGCGAAGTCCGTCCAGCTCCAGGAAGCGGTCGGCCGTACGCTCGGGGTCGCCGCGGTATCCGTCGGCCACGCCCGCGCCGCCGATCCACAGCTCGCCGGAGACCCAGTCGGGGCAGTCGCGGCCCTGCGGGTCGACGACGCGGCAGCGCACGTTGCGCAGCGGGGTGCCGTAGGGGACGCTCGTCCAGCGCGCCGGTACCTCACCGTTCACCGACTCCTGGATCGTGGAGTGGATGGCCGTCTCGGTCGTGCCGCCCAGGCCCAGGAACCGGCAACCGGGGACCTGAGCGTGCAGTCGGACCGGGAGGTCGACGCCCACCCAGTCACCGCCGAGCAGGACGGCTCGCAGGGTGGTCCCGAGGTCGTCCTGCTCCCCCGCGGTGAGCAGCATGTCGAGCAGGCTGGGCACGCAGTTGAGGATGGTGACCGCGTGCCGCCGGACCAGGCCGGTCCAGGCCGCGGCGTCCTTGCGGGTGGTCTCGTCGATCGCCACGACAGCGCCGCCGCAGGACAGCGGGGCGAAGATGTCGAAGACGGAGAGGTCGAAGTCCAGGGCGGACAGCGCGAGGGTGCGGTCGTCGGGGCCCAGGCTGAGCCGGTCGACGAGGTCGTCGACGGTGTTCGCGGCGGCCCGGTGGGACACCTCCACCCCCTTGGGCTCACCGGTGGAGCCCGACGTGAACAGGACGTAGGCGACGTCGCCCGGTGACGCGTACACGGGTTCGGCCAGGGGTTCGGCGGTGATGGCTTCGCTCACCCGCAGGACGCCGGGGCCGGCAGTGGCGCCGAGCACCGTGGTCACCCCGGCGCGGGTACGGATGGACTCCGCACGTGCAGCGGGCTGTTCGACGCCGATGGGAACGTAGTGGGCGCCGGCCGCGTGCACCCCGAGGACGGCGACGATCTGCTCCGGGCCCTTGGGCAGGCTGATGCCGACGGCTTCGCCCGGCTTCACTCCGCGCTCGCGCAGCGCGCCGGCCACGCGCAGCGCCCGATCCGCGAGGGTGCCGTAGTCGAGAGCGAATCCGTCGGCCACCACGGCCGCAGCTCCGGGGCTCTCGGCGGCCCGCGCGAAAAAGGCCCGGTGCAGTGGCTGAAGCGGCATCGGGCCATCGGTGCCGTTCGCTTGCGCGCGTACGGCGACCTGGGCGGGGGTGGCGAGCGATCCGACGGGGACGTCCCAGGCGGTGCCGTCGCAGACCCTGCCGACGAGGTCGGTGAAGGCGGCGAACATGGCCTCGGCCGTGCCGTCCGGGAAGCCGTCGGAGCGTACGTCCCAGTTCACGAGCAGACCGTCGTGCAGTTCGGTGATCTGGGCGTCCAGGAGCACCTGGGGGCCCTGCGAGACGATCCACACGGGCTCGCCGAGGACACGTTGGACGTCGGCGCCGAAGAGCTCGCCGAGGTCGAGGGCGCTGGTGAAGACGACCGGGGCGAGGACCTGGGTGCCCTGGTCGCGGGAGAGGTCCCGGAGCACCTCCACGCCCGAGTACGAGGCGTGGGCCGCGGCGGAGTGCATCCGCCGCTGGGCGTCGCGCGCCCGATCGGCGAAGCTCAGCGTCTCGGTGAGGTCCACGTCGAGGAGCAACGAGCTGGTGAAGTCGCCGACGAGGCTGTCGACGTCCCGGTGGAGGGGACGGCGGTCGAACATCGGTACGTTCAGCAGGAAGCGCGGCTCTCCGCTCCATGCGCCGAGGACCTCCGCGAAGGCGGTGGCGACGGCGACGGCGGGGGTGACGGCGTGCTTGCGGGCCTGCTCGGTCAGGCGGCCCCGCTGCTCCGGGGCGAGCCAGTGGTGCAGGCGGGTCACCCGGTTGGCAGGTCCGCGCTCGGCCTCGGGGCGGGCCGGGAGGTCGGGGGCGCCGGGCAGTTCACCCAGGCGCTCGCGCCACCAGGCGACGTCCTGCTCACGGGGCGGCTGGGTGCGGCGCTCGGCGAGGTAGCGGGAGTAGCTGTAACCGAGCTCGGGCAGGGGCTGCTCCGGGTGCTCGTAGAGGCGGACCAGGTCGGCGAGCAGCACACGGAAGCTGCGGGCGTCCGCCGCCAGCATGTCGACATCCACGTGGACCCGGCTCCGGCCGCCCGGGAGGAGGGTGACGCGCACGTCGAAGACCTGACCGGCGGCGACGTCGAGAAGCTGGTGCGACAGTTGCTCCCGGAGCTGGGACGCCTGCGCCTCGGCTTCCGCCTCGTCGGCCTCTCGGAGGTCGAGTACCGGCAGGCTCGTTCCGCGGGTCCACGGTCCTATGAGCTGGTTTCCGTCGTCGAGGATCCGTGCGCGCAGCATGGGGTGGCGCTCGGCGAGCGCTGCCACGGCCGCACCCAGCCGGTCCGGGTCGATGCCCTTGCCTTCGAACTCGGTGTAGAGATGGGCCGCGACGGCGCCGAGGTTCTGCGAACCCCGTCCGATCCAGTACGCGTGCTGCATGAGGGCGAGCGGGAAGGTTTCGCCGTCGGGCTCGGAGTCCGGTCCCGCTGGGCGCAGTTGCGCCGCCGCCGGTTCACCCGAGGTCGCGGAGTCACCGGACGTCGCGTCCGCGCCCGCCTCCACCTGCCGAGAGGTCTCGACGGGGAGCAGGGTGCCCCAGTCGGCCAGAGTGGGCCGCTTCGCCAGGTCGGCGAAGCCCACGTCAACTCCCGCGCGCCGGAAGCGGTCCGCGATCCTCATGAGCTTGAGGGAGTCCAGACCGAGTTCGATGAGGTTGACCTGGTCACTCGGGGGCTCGGCGCCGGAGCCGAGCAGTTTGGTGACCACACCGCGGAGGTCGTCGATCGACAGCATGAAGCGCTTCTTCCTTACGCGTCGTGTGGTGGGGGTCGCGGGCTTACGGCGCACGCCCTGGGACGGGCCGGAGGGCAGAGGGGAAGCACCTGTTCGATCGTCAAATGGCTTGCAAGTCATCAGACATGACCACTGAGGGCACCCTTCGCGACAAGAGGTGTGCAACGACGGGAGTTAGGTTAACCTAACCACACCTGTTTGTGGATGCTGCGAGCTGCACCGACGTCCACGCTCCTCACGAGCGGAACCGAACGAGGTGCGCCCGCCGACCTACGAGAGTCGAGCGATCGTGACCCAGAATGCCGCTACACCCCCTGCGCCCCAGCCGTCGGGGCTCACCCCGTGGCCGGAGGAAACCGCGGCCCGATACGTGGCCGCAGGTCACTGGGACGGACGCACCCTCGGCACCTGTTTGCGGGATTGGGCCCGTCAGTACGGGGACCGCACGGCCATCGTGGCCGGTATCGAGCGGCTGACCTACCGGGAACTCGACGCGCGGGCGGACCGGATGGCGGCCGGGTTCGCCGATCTCGGCATCCGGACAGGGGACCGGGTCCTCGTACAGCTTCCCAACAACGGTGCGTTCCCGGTGCTGTTCTTCGCGCTGGCCCGACTGGGCGCGATACCCGCCCTGACCCTTCCCGCGCACCGGATCACCGAGATCGGCCACTTGGCCAGGCTGTCCGGCGCAGTCGCGTACGTCATCGCCGACGAATACGGCGCCTTCGACTACCGGGAGCTCGCGGCCGCGGTGCAGGCGCAGGCACCCGACCTGCAGCACGTACTGGTGGCGGGCGACCCGGGCCCGTACACCGCGCTCGCGAAGGTGGACGGCGAGCCGCGGACATTCGCCGATCCCGATCCCGCGGACATCGCGCTGCTGTTGGTGTCCGGAGGCACGACGGGCGTCCCCAAGCTCATCCCCCGCACGCACAACGACTACGGCTACAACGCCCGTGCCAGCGCGGCGGCCTGTGAGCTGAATGCGGACACGGTGTACCTGGCCTGCCTGCCGGTCGCCCACAACTTCCCTCTGGCCTGCCCCGGCATGCTCGGCACCCTCTCCGTCGGCGGCACCGTCGTCCTGTGCGCCTCTCCCGCCCCGGGTGACGCCTTCCCGCTGATCGAGGCCGAGCGCGTCACCCACACCGCGCTGGTGCCGCCGCTGATCCCCCTGTGGATCGACGCGGCCGAATGGGATCCGGCGGACATCTCCAGCCTGCGCGTCCTCCAGGCCGGAGGCTCGAAGCTCTCCGCCGACCTCGCCCGGTCCATCCCTGACGACCTCGGTTGCGCCGTGCAGCAGGTGTTCGGCATGGCGGAAGGACTCCTCAACTACACCCGGTCCGGCGATGACGCCGACATCGTGGCCGTCTCCCAGGGCCGCCCGCTCAGCGAGGACGACGAGCTGCGGATCGTGGACGCGGACGGTCGGGAGGTGGCTGCCGGCGAGGCCGGCGAACTTCTGGTGCGCGGCCCGTACACGCTGCGCGGCTACTACCGGGCGCCGGAGGTCAACACCACCGCCTTCACCCCTGACGGCTTCTACTGCTCGGGCGATCTCGTCCGCCGGCTCCCCTCGGGGCACCTGGTCGTGGAGGGACGGGTCAAGGACACCATCGACCGCAACGGCGAAAGCGTCTCCGCCGAAGAGGTGGAGGCGCACGTGACCGCCCACCCGAAGGTCCACCGATGCGCCGCTGTCGGTGTTCCCGACCCGGACGGGGAAGGCGAGCGGATCTGCGTCGTGGTCGTCCCCGGCGGCGAAACCGCGCCGACGCTGCAGGAACTGCGCGCTTTCATGCTGGAGCGGGGGGTTGCTTCGTTCAAGCTGCCCGATCGCGTCGAGAGCGCCACCGACCTCCCCCTCACCGCCATCGGAAAGATCGACAAGCGATCGCTCCGGGCCGGGCTCGGCCCCTCCGGCCAGGCCTGAGAATCACTCGAACAGGAAAGGCAACGCCTCATGACCAACCCCTTCGACGACGAGAACGGCACGTTCCTGGTGCTGGTCAACGACGAGGGCCAGCACTCGCTGTGGCCGTCCTTCCAGACTGTTCCGGACGGCTGGCAGCAGGTGTTCGGCCCCGGCGGGCGTTCCGACGCCGCGGCCTACATCGAGGCTTCCTGGACCGACCTGCGACCCAAGAGCCTCACCGAGGCTTCCTGACCCGCGCCCGGCACAACGGAGTACGGGAAGGCCCCCCACCTTGCAAGGGATGGGGGGCCTTCCCGTACCGGGACGGGATCAGACGACGTCTACGCGGGCGTTGGAGACGGCCGTGGCAAGGTCGTTGAGAACCTTGACGAAGCGCTGGTAGGTGAACGGCGTCTCGGTCTGCCAGTCGATGATCTGACCGGCCTGGACGGCCGCGGCGGCCTTCCACGTCGGGTAGGCCTCCGTCATCTGCTGGTTGGTCAGACCGCCCTCGGGGCGGGCGTCCTCCAGCAGCAGGTCGGCCTTGTAGCGGCCGGCCTGCTCCCAACTGAGGGACTCGAAGCCCGCCTCGGCCTTCTCCGGCTTGACGATGTCCAGACCGAGCTGCTGGAAGAACTTCACGTCGCCGTGGAACTCGGGGTCCGCGACGAAGAAGGTCTCCTTGGTGCCCGAGACCACTGCCACCGACAGGCCCTTCTTCGCCTCGGCGGCCTTCTTCACGCCCTCGGCAGCCGCCTCGAAGTCGGCCTTCGCCTTCTTGACCTCGGCGCTCTGCGGGTCCGCGCCAAGGGCTGCGGCCAGCTCGCCGAACCGCTTGACGGCATCGGGGACGGCCACGCCCATCAGCTGGATGACAGCGATCGGGGCGACCTCCTCGACCTTCTTGATGATGTCCTCGGGGATGTACCAGACCATCGGGCCGTAGGCGATGGTGACGACGAGGTCCGGCTTGAGGGAGATCAGCTTCTCCATCTGGAACTCGCCGAAGACGGTGCCGACCGAAGTGGTCTTGGACAGGTCGACGTTGCCGACCTGCGGGCTGGGCTTGCCGTCCTCGGTCTTCTGCGGGCCGAAGATGCCGACCGGCTTGATGCCGAAGTCCCACAGGGCCGCTGCCGGGTGGGACTGGGCGACGATCCGCTCGGGCCGCTTGGGAAGCTCGATCTTCTTCCCGCGGTCATCGGTGAAGCTCCACGGGCCGCTCGCAGCGGGCTTGCCCGAGGCGGCGGTGTCGGTGCCCTTCTTGTCCTCGGAGCCACCACAGGCCGCCAGGAGCGGTGCGGCGGCGACGATGCCGGTGAAGGCGAGGAAGCGCCTGCGGTCGGAACGGAGCTCCTGGGCAGGGGAAGCCGCGGAGTTGCTGAAGATGGACATCGGAATCCTTCCGGGCGGCACGGCGCCGCTGGGTTGTGCAGGAGGGTGGTGCGTGGGGGAGGAAAGGCCGGCGGCCCGTCAGTGGGTCGCGGCCGCGGGTTTCGCTTCGCGGCCGAGAGAGTGGTGCCGGCCGAAGGGGATGATGTGCGGGCCGCCGCCCGCGGGATCGGTGATGACGGTGCAGCTCAGCCCGAACACGTCGGCGACGAGCTCCCGCGTGATCACTTCGGCCGGGGTGCCCTCGGCGACGATCCGGCCGCCCTTCATCGCGATGACGTGATCGGCGTACCGGCAGGCGTGGTTGAGGTCGTGCAGGACGAGGACGACGGTCCGGCCCTGGTCCCGGTTGAGGTCGACGACCAGGTCCAGCACCTCGATCTGGTGTGCCAGGTCGAGGTGGTTGGTGGGCTCGTCGAGCAGTAGTGTCGGGGTGCCCTGGGCCAATGCCATGGCGATCCAGGCGCGTTGGCGCTGGCCGCCGGAGAGCTGGTCGACGCTCCGGTCGGCCTGATCGGTGAGTCCGGTCGCCTCCAGCGCATCGTAGACGGCCTGCTCGTCCTCGGGCGACCACTGCCGCCACCAGGACTGGTGGGGGCTGCGTCCGCGCTTGGCGAGATCGAGGACGGTGATTCCCTCGGGGGCGACCGGCGACTGCGGCAACATGCCCAGCCTGCGCGCCAGTTCCTTGCCCCGCAGCGAGTGAATGAGTTCACCGTCGAGATGGACGGCTCCCCGCTGGGGAGCAAGGAGGCGGGCCAGTCCCTTCAACAGGGTCGACTTGCCGCACGCGTTCGCCCCGATCACGGCAGTCACGCGCCCGGCGGGCACCGCCACATCGAGGGAGTCCACGATGAGTCGGCCGTCGTACCCGAGGGTCAGGCCCTCTGCCACCAGTCCCTGTGGTCGTTGATCCACTTCAGCCTCCCGATCCGGTGCGGTTGGACCTGCTGAGCAGCCAGAGCAGGCAGGGGGCGCCGAGGACACCGGTCACGACGCCCACGGGGAGTTCGGTATCTGCGAGCAGCTGGCGGCCCGCCACATCGCCGACGAGGACGACGAAGGACCCGACGAGCGCCGAGGGAAGCAGGGCCGGCCCCGGCGTGTTCACCAGGCGCAGCGCGATCTGTGGGGCGATGAGGGAGACGAAAGCGATCGGTCCGGCGGCGGCACTCGCGAACGAGACGAGAGCGGCTCCCACGACGAGCAGGGCGATGCGGGCGGTCTGCACCGGCATCCCGAGGACCTGTGCGGTCTCGTCACCGAGCTGGAGCCCGCTCAGCCAGGGGCCGAGAAGAGCGACGCAGGGCAGCAGGACCGCGAGGGAGACCGCCAGCGGTCCGACGTGGCTCCAGTCGCGGGCGTTGAGGCTTCCGGTGAGCCACATCAGGGCCTGCTGGGCCTGGTAGACGCCGGCCTTCAGGAGCAGGTAGCTGGTGGCGCTGGTACAGAGGGCGGCGACGCCGATGCCGACGAGGACGATACGGAAGCCGGTGGTCCCTCCCTTCCACGCGAGGGTGTAGATGAGCGCCGAAGCTCCGAGGCCGCCGAGCAGAGCCAGGGTCTGGAGCCCGAGTCCGGAGCCGACCCCGAAGAGCAGGCCGGCGGTGGCCGCGGTGCCCGCACCGGCCGATACACCGATGACGTCCGGGCTTGCCAGCGGGTTGCGGGTCAGGGTCTGGAAGACCGCGCCGGCCAGCCCGAATGCCGCCCCGCACATCAGGCCGACGAGCGCCCTGGGCAGCCGGAGGCTGTGAACCACCATCTGCGTCGCGGAGTCGCCGCTGCCGAACAGCGCCCGGGCGACATCGACCAGTGGGAAGTCCAGCTCCCCGAAGGCCAATTCGACCACGAACGCGACGAAGACGGCGGCGGCGAGGAGGACGGTGACGAGTACGCAACGGGGACGGACGATCCAGGAAGCCCGCGTCCGGGGCACCCGGAGGACCAGGCCGCCGGCGGACCGCGGGCGGGTCCCCTGGGGCCGGTCGGCGTGAACTGTGGTCATGCTCAGAGCTCCTGCAGTCGGCGGCGGCGGACCGACATGATGAAGAAGGGGGCACCGACGGCCGTGACGACGATGCCTACGTGAAGTTCGTCCGGGCGGGCGATCAATCGCCCGACCAGGTCGGCGGCCAGGAGCAGAACGGGCCCGAGCAGGGCCGAGTAGACGGTGATCCAGCGGTGGTCGGGGCCCGTGATCCTGCGGGCCATGTGCGGGATGACCAGGCCGATGAAGGCGATCGGTCCGCACAGTGCCACCGCGCCTCCCGCGAGCAGAGTGACGGCGGCGATGCCGCGGATGCGGATCAGGCCGACGTTCTGTCCGAGCGAGGTGGCGACGCCGTCGCCCAGGGCGAGCTTGTTCAGGGCGGGCGCGGTCAGGACGGCCAGCACGAGGCCGACCCCGAGGAAGGGCAACACGTCGGCCAGGGCGGCTGCGGGCTGGCCCGTGAGCGAACCGACCGCCCAGAACCGGAACTCTCCGAGGGCCGCCGCGTCGAACAGCAGGACTGCGTTGACCAGGGACTGCAGCAGAGCAGTGACCGCGGCGCCGGCCAGGGCCAGCTTCGCGGGTGTTGCTCCGCCGCGGCCCGCACCGCCCAGAGCGTAGACGGCCGCCATGGCGAGGAGTCCGCCGCCGAAGGCGAACCACACATAGCCGAACACGGCGCCGATGCCCAGTACTCCGGTGCCGACCACGACACCCAGTGAGGCGCCGGCGCTGACCCCGAGCAGGCCGGGGTCGGCCAGCGGATTGCGTGTCAGGCCCTGCATCAGGGCCCCGCTCATCCCCAGAGCGGCACCGACGACCAGCCCGAACTCCGTTCTCGGCACACGCATCTGATGGACGATCCCCGACTCCTCCGAACCGTCGGGGTTCAGGAGGAGGTCGAAGATCCGATCGGGGGCGATCGACTTGGTGCCGAGTGCGATGGAAGCCATGCACAGCAGCGCCAGGACGATCAGGCACAGGGACAGGGCTGTGCAGTGTCGAGCGACCCGACGCGAGGCCGCCTTGGAGGGTGATACGGGCGCCGCGGTCCGGCTCATCGAGGCGGGAAGCACGGGAGAAGGATAGCCATACCTAACTATGAGCCAGCAAGTACTACGCAGGGGCCGTTGCATCTCTGTTATCGCGGCCTCCGAGCTCGTCATTCTCGTTGCCGCCCTTCTCGGACTGGTCTGTTTCGAGCCATAGTTGGCGGTACACGACGGCAACCAAGGCCAGCGCGAGCACGCACGCGGCACCGCCTCCCGCCACCGCGGCGGCCGGCCCCACCGCCGAGGAGGCGAGGCCGGCGAGCACACCGCCGAGCGCAGGTGCGGTCATCGCCTGGGCGAGCCAGAGGCTGCTGACGCGCCCTTGCAACGCATCGGGTGTGTGGGTCATCAGGAGCGTGCGGCGCATGATCTCGGAGATCGTGTCCGCCACACCGCCGATCGCGAGGAAGACGAGTCCGAGCCCGAGGTAGGGACTGAGGCCGAAACCGAGGCAGGCCACGCCCCACGTGGCAATGGCGGCGCACAGCACGCGCCAGTGGTAGCGGGTGCGGCCGGT
This sequence comes from Streptomyces virginiae, assembly GCF_040638905.1. Classification (GTDB taxonomy): domain Bacteria; phylum Actinomycetota; class Actinomycetes; order Streptomycetales; family Streptomycetaceae; genus Streptomyces; species Streptomyces virginiae_B. Next base: position 63,520 of record NZ_JBEZYV010000002.1, read on the forward strand.
CCAGCCGGAGGTGAGCGAGGCGAGCGCGGCACCGATCATGGGGGCCGTGGTGAGGAGACCGACGAGCTCCGGGCCGCCCGAGAACCTCTTCTCCGCCATCTCCGGGAAGAGCGCGTTGGGCGTGGCGAGGACGGCGACGCACAGGTCGACGACCAGGACGGCCGAGACGACACGGTTGCCGCCCACGAACCGGAAGCCCTCGCGCAGGGAAGCGAGGGCCCCCACCCGGGCGCCGCCACCGTCGGCCTCCTCGGCGGAGGCGCCGCCGCGGGAGGCTGATTCCAGAGCGTCCGACTCGTCGGCGCCGGGCGGCATCGGCCCCAGGCGGGTCAGGAGGAGCGTCGTGACCGCCGTACCGGCGGCCGCGACGCCGAAGGTCACCGCGAGGCCGGGGCCTGCGATCAGCAGACCCCCGAGCATGGGTCCGGCGATGGCACCGAGTGTGGTGGTCACCGTCACGAGGGCACCGGTCGCCGGTATGTGCTCCTCGGCGACCAGGGACGGCAGGACGGCGGTCATGGCGGTCTCGGCGACACCCTCGGTGAAGCCGAACAGCGCCCCTGCGAGGTAGACCACCCACAGGGCGGGACGGTCCGCCGCGGCGTTCGCCGCAAGCACGGCGAAGGTGATGACGGCCCAGGTACTGCCGATCAGGATGAGGCCTTTGCGGTCACGGCGGTCCGCCAGCACCCCACCGGCCATGAAGCCGAGCAGCAGGCCGGCGGCGAGCACGAGACTGACCATGCCGACCTGAGTGGATGAACGTGTCCGTTCGTAGACTTGTACGACCACTCCGACTGATGTCAGTCCGATGCACAGAAGTGCGAGTACCCGGGCTGCCAGGACCAGGCCGAGAGGCCCTCCCGCCCTGAGCGGGGACACATCCAGCACCAGCTCTTTCACACGCAACTCGGGGCCTCCACCTGGGGGTTCTTCCCCACCGGCAGCACCCGGCGAGGCGGTGCCACGATAGCAAGATAAGGCTATCCTAAGTTATGGTTCGGCCCATCAGTCAGGCCTTGAGGGGACGTGAACCTTCGTGTCGGGTGCGAACAGCGGCCAGAGCAACGAATCGATTGACCGGCGCCGCGAGTTGATGCGCCGTCAACTCGCCGCGCGTGGGATCTCCCGGCCGAAGGGCCAGGACGAATCCCCCAAGGCCGCGGTGGTCCGCGCCGTCGGACCCTCTCCCCTGTCCGCCGCGCAGCGCCGCATGTGGCTGCTGCACCAGCTGGAGCCGCTGGGCACCTCCTACAACATCAGCGTGGCCGTCCGCCTGTCGGGCAACCTGGATGTACCGCGGTTCACCGCCGCCCTTCGGACAGCGGCCGAGCGACACCAGGTACTGCGCACGGTCTACCGGGCCGATGAACGCGGAAACCCGCTGCAGGTGGTTCTTCCGGACGCCACCCTCCCCATCACGCTGACCGACTTGACGGGAACCGCCCCTGACGGCCAGGAGGCCGCGATCGACAGCGCCGCCACTCGGCTGGCCGGCACGCCGTTCGACCTCGCTCAGGACACGCCCGTCCGGATCGAGATCCTCCAACTGTCGGCAACCGAGCACGTCCTCGTCCTCGTCGCCCATCACATCGCCTGGGACGACGGCAGCTGGCAGGTCCTCCTGCGTGACGTGGCGTCGGCGTACCAGCAACGGCCCACCGCAGAACTCGACGTTCAATATGCCGACTTGGCCTTGGCGGAGAGCCGGCGGGCGCCCTGGTCCGACGGTGACCTCGAACACTGGCGCAAGGCGCTGGCCGACCTGCCGGCTCCGCTGCCCCTGCCGACCGACTTCCCCCGCAAGGCCGCACGCGCGGAGGAGGGCGGCCGCCTGATCCGGACGCTGCCCGCCGGCCTGCGGGAGCGGATGCACGCGCTGTGCCGCGCCGAGGGCGTGAGCCCGTTCATGGCCCTGCTGGCGACCTTCAACACCCTGCTGCACCGGACGTCCGGAGCCGACGACGTCCTCGTCGGCTCACCCGCCGTGCTGCGCACAGCAAATGGCGCCGAGCACCTCATCGGAAACTTCGGCAACACGCTGGTCTTCAGGACCACCGCCGGCCCTGACACTTCGTTCCGCGCGCTTCTGGCCGCCGTCCGGGAGACGTGCCTCGGCGCCTACGCCCACCAGGCGGTCCCGTTCGACACCCTGGTGCAGGAGCTGGGGCCCGAGCGCACCGAGGGCCACCACGTCTTCTTCGACGTGATGTTCTCGCTGCGCAGCGACGTGTGGGAAGGGCTGGAGCTGCCCGGCATCCGCCTGAGCGAGCGAGCGGCACCGGGCAACGCCGCGGCCTTCGACCTGGCCGTGTCCGCAGTCCTGGACAGCGCCGGCACGCTGACGCTCGACACCACCTACCGTCGCGACCTGTACTCGGGCCGCACCGTCGAACAACTGCTCAGCCGGTTCGAGCGGCTGCTGGACGCTGTGCTGGCCGCTCCCGACACCGCCATCGGCGACCTCCAACTCCTCGGCGAGCGAGAGCTGGAGCGGGTTCTGAACACCTGGGGCAGCGACAGTCGGCAGCTCGACGCCCTCACCATCCCCGAGCTTTTCGCGGAGCAGGTCCGCAAGGCTCCGGAAGCCACCGCGCTGATCTGGGAGGACGAAGGTCCGCAGCCGACGGAGCACCGCCTCACCTACGCCGAGCTCGATGAACGCTCCACCGCTCTGGCCCGGGAACTCACCTCCCTCGGCGCCGGCCCCGAGCAGGTCGTGGCCGTCGCCCTGCCGCGCTCGGGCCAGTTCCTGGTCGCCGCGCTCGCCGTGATGAAGGCCGGCGCCGCGTACCTGCCCGTCGACCCGGGGTACCCCGCGGACCGGATCGCCCTCATGCTGGAGGACGCCCGCCCCGGACTGCTGGTCACCGACACCGCCTCGGCCGGCAGCCTCCCGGCCGGCGAGGCACCCCTGGTGCTCGTCGACGACGACTCCCGGCCCAGTCGGGGCCGGGTCGCGCAGCTGCGCCCTTCGACGCCGGAACAGGCCGCGTATCTGATCTACACCTCCGGTTCGACCGGTCGGCCCAAGGGCGTGGTCGTCACCCACCTGGGAATCCCGAGCCTCGTGTCCACCATGAGGGACGCGTTCGGGGCCGGCAGCGACTCCCGCGTGCTGCAGTTCGCCTCCTTCAGCTTCGACACGTCGGTGTGGGAGTGGACGATGGCCCTGCTCACCGGCGGCGCCCTCGCCATCGTGCCCGCCGACAAGCGTCTCGGACCGCCGCTCGCCGACTTCTGCGCCCGCCACCGCGTGACGCACATGACGCTGCCGCCGGGCGTGCTGGCAACGCTGCCCGATGAGCACGCCCTGCCCGCCGGGGCCACTTTGATGGTCGCCGGCGAGGCATGCCCGGCCGAACTGATGCGCCGCTGGTCCGCCACGACGCGCATGTTCAACTCGTACGGCCCCACCGAGACGACCGTCGACGCGACGCTGTGGGCCTGCAGCCCCGAGCGCGCCGGCGCCGTCGTCCCCATCGGAGCCCCTGTCCACAACACGTCCGTACGCCTCCTCGACGACCGCCTGCACCCCGTTCCGCCCGGCTCTCCCGGTGAGCTGTACGTGGCGGGCGACGGCCTGGCCCGCGGCTACCTGGGGCGGCCGGCCCTGACCGCGGAGCGGTTCGTCGCCGACCCGTTCGGTGCGCCGGGGACGCGTATGTACCGCACCGGCGACCTCGCCCGGTGGAGCGCCGACGGCGAACTCGAATACCTCGGCCGCGTCGACCACCAGGTCAAGATCCGCGGGTTCCGCATCGAGCCCGGCGAGGTCGAGCAACTGCTGCGCCGCACGGACGGCATCGCGCAGGCCGCCGTCATCGCCCGCGAGGACACTCCGGGGGACCCGCGCCTGGTCGCCTACGTGGTCGCGGCCGACGGCTTCCCCGCGCCGGACCCCGGACGGCTGCGCGACGACCTCGCAGCGCTGCTCCCGGCGCACATGGTGCCGGCGGCCGTCGTGGTGCTGGATCGGCTGCCGCTGACCAGCAACGGAAAGCTGGACCGCAGGGCCCTGCCCGCACCGGTCTACGGCGGCAGCGTCCGCCGTGCGCCCGCCACACCGACCGAGGCCGGGCTCTGCGCCCTCTTCTCCGACATCCTGCAGACCCCGGCCGGGCCGGACGACGACTTCTTCCTGCTCGGCGGGCACTCCATGCTGGCCGCGCGGCTGATGACCCGTGTCGAGACGGAGTTCGGCGTCCGCCCCGCACTGCGCACCCTGTTCGACACCCGCACCCCCGCCGGACTCGCCCGGCTGCTGGACGACGCAGGGCCCGCCACCGCCGCCAGGCCACTGCTGGCCGCGAGGGCGACCGAGGGCCCCGCTCATCCGCTGTCGTTCGCCCAGCAGCGCCTGTGGCTCCTGCACCAGCTCGAGGAACCGGGTCCGGCCTACAACATCCCGACGGCCCTCCGCATCGACGGAGCTCTCGACCGGGCCGCGCTCGCGGCGGCCGTCGAGGACGTCGCGAACCGCCACGAGACGCTGCGCACCGTTTTCCGGGCGGAGAACGGACAGCCCCACCAAGTGGTGCTGGAGCCCGAAGAGGGACCGCGCCTGGAGGTACGCCCGGTCGCACCCACCGCCGTGGAGGCCGCTCTCTCCGAGGCCGCAGCCCACGTCTTCGCCCTGGCCGAGGAACCGCCCCTGCGCGTCACCTTGTTCGCGTGCGGTCCCGAGGAGCACGTCCTGCTGCTCCTCCTGCACCACCTGGCCGGCGACGGGCAGTCGCTGCCCGTTCTCGTCGGTGACCTCGCCGAGGCGTACCAGGCCCGCAAGGGGGGCCTCGCCCCGCAATGGGCTCCGCTTCCTGTCAGCTACGCCGACTTCGCCGTGTGGCAGCGGCAGGTACTCGGTGACGTCGACGACCCGGACAGCCTCACCGCCCACCAGTCGGCCTTCTGGCGGGAAGCCCTGGACGGCGCCCCGGACGAGCTGCACCTGCCCACCGACCGCCCTCGGCCCGCAGAGTCCTCCAACAAGGGCGGCGTGGTCCGGTTCAGCGTCGACGCGGACCTGGCCCAGCAGGTCCGCACGCTCGCCGCCGATCTGGGCGTCACCCCGTTCATGGTCTACCAGGCCGCCGTGGCGGCACTGCTGACCCGGCTCGGGGCGGGTGACGACATCCCCGTCGGCACGCCCGTCGCGGGACGCTCCGAGGAGGCGCTGGACGGACTCGTCGGCTTCTTCGTCAACACCTTGGTCCTGCGCACCGACACGTCCGGCGACCCGTCCTTCGAGACGTTGCTCGGGCGCGTGCGGGACACCGCGGTCGCCGCGTTCGAGCACCAGGACCTGCCGTTCGAGCGACTCGTGGAGATCCTCAACCCGCCCCGTTCCACGGCGCGGCACCCGTTGTTCCAGGTGATGGTGGTGCACCAGGCCGGTACTGCCTCGCGGCTCCCGGTTCCCGGGCTGCGTACCCGGCCCGAGGTCGTCGCCACCACCACCTCGACCTTCGATCTGAGCCTGACCTTCATCGAGGGCTTCGACCCCGACGAGGACCCCGGTGCGGTCGGCGGGTTCGCCGAATTCAGCGCGGACCTGTTCGACCCCGCCACGGTCGAGCAGCTGGCAGGGCGCCTGCTGGCGCTGCTCGCCGCCTCGGTGGCCCGCCCGGACGTGCCCGTGTCCCGGCACGACGTGCTGACCCCGGCCGAGCGTGAGGTACTGCTGGCCGGGCCCGAACCGGCTCCGGCCGCTCCTCCGCTCCACGAGGCCTTCGCCCGGCAGGCCCGGGAAACCCCTGACGCCGTCGCCCTCGTCCTCGGTGACCGCTCCGGTGCGCGCGAACGCCTCACTTATGCCGAGCTCGATGCCCGCGTCGGTCGCACAGCGGCCCTGGTCCGTGCGAACGGGGCCGCGCCCGAACGCCTCGTCGCACTGGCCCTGCCGCGCCATGACATGGTGCCCGCTCTGCTCGGTGTGCTGCGCGCCGGAGCGGCCTTCCTGCCCCTGGACCCGAACCACCCGGTCGAGCGGCTGGCGCAGACCCTGGAGGACGCCCGTCCGGCGTGCCTGCTGACGACCCGGGACCTGGCCGGCTCCGTACCCGTGGCGAGCGGGGTGCCCGTCGTCCTGGTGGACGCCGACGTGCCGGCCACGGACCTGGACGTCGTGCCCCTGGTGGGGCCCGGCGACATGGCGTACGTCATCTACACGTCCGGCTCCACCGGCCGGCCCAAGGGAGTGGTCGTCACCCACGGCAACCTCTCCAACCTCTACGCCGCGCACACGTCCACGCTCTTCCCCCGTGAGGTGCCCGCAGCGGGTGGGCGCCGGCTGCGCGTCGGACACATCGCGTCGTTCGCCTTCGACGCCTCCCTCGACCCGCTGGTCCTCATGGTCGGCGGACACGAACTGCACGTCCTGGACGAGCTCACCTACCCCGACGCGGAGGCGGTCGCCGGGTACGTGGACCGGGAACGGATCGACTACCTCGACCTGACCCCGGCCCACCTCCAGCAGCTGATCAAGCACGGCCTGCTCGATGAGGACCGGCACCGCCCGGTGCTGCTGGGTCCGGGCGCCGACGCCATGCCGGACTCGCTGTGGCGCGAGCTCGGTACCCATCCGACGACCACCGCGTACAACTTCTACGGGCCCACGGAATGCACCGTCGACTCCGTGGTCGCACCGGTCACCGGCGAGGGCACTCCCCGGATCGGCCGGCCGATCCGGGGAGCCGGCGCCTACGTGCTCGACGACCGGCTGCGGCCGGTGCCGCCCGGCGTCACCGGCGAGCTCTACCTGGCCGGCGCCGGCCTCGCCCGGGGTTACCTGGGCCGTCCCGCGCTGACCGCGGAACGGTTCACCGCCGACCCCTACGGCGCACCCGGCACCCGCATGTACCGCACGGGCGACCTCGCCCGATGGACCCGTGAGGGAGAGCTGGAGTGCCTGGGCCGGGCGGACGACCAGGTCAAGATCCGCGGCTTCCGTATCGAGCCGGGTGAGATCGAGGCGGTCCTGGGCCGTCACGAGGGCGTCGCCGAGGTCGCCGTGATCGCCCGCGACGACCTGCCCGGCTCCCGGCGGCTGGTCGCCTACGTGGTGCCCTCGCCCGGCCACGGAGCGGACCAGGACAGCTGGCGCGCCCACGCGGCGGCGCTGCTGCCCGAGCACATGGTCCCCGCCCTGTGGGTCGCGATGGACGCGCTCCCCCAGTCGTCCAACCGCAAGGTCGACCGGGCGGCGCTGCCGCTGCCCTCGCTGCCCGAGCAGGGCAACGGCCAGGCTCCGGCCAACCCGGTGGAGCAGCTCTTCTGCGACCTGTTCTCCGAACTCCTCGGACAGCAGCAGGTCGACGCCGACGGCAACTTCTTCGAACTCGGCGGCGACAGCATCACCTCGCTCCAGCTGGTCGGCCGGGCCCGCGCCGCCGGCTGGGCGCTCGGGCCCCGGGAGGTGTTCAGGCACCAGACGCCGGCCGCGCTGGCCGCCGTGGCCAAGCCGCTGGACACCGTGCCTGACCGGCCGGCGGACGACGGGACCGGCCGGGTCCGCGAAACGCCGATCACCGCGTGGCTGCGGGAACTCGCGGCCTCCGGCGGGGAGGACGTCTGCGTCGACGGCTACAGCCAGGGGATGACCCTGGCCACTCCGCCCGGGCTCTCCCGTGCGGCTCTCACCACCGTCCTGCAGGCCGTCCTCGACGCGCATCCCGCCCTGCGGGCACGCCTGGTCACCTCCGACGACGGTCGCTGGGAGCTCAAGGTCCCGGCCCCCGGCGCGGTCCGGGCCGAGGAACTCATCCGGGTGGCGGAAGGTTCCGTCGGCGACGAGGCAGCGGCGGCCCGTGACCGTCTGCACCCGGAGTCAGGGGCCATGCTCCAAGCGGTGTGGGCTCCGCCCCGGCCGCCGGAGCAGACCGGACGTCTCGTCCTGGTGATCCACCACCTGGTGGTCGACGGGGTGTCCTGGCGCATCCTGTGCGACGACCTCGCAGCCGCGTGGCGCGGGGAGCAGCTCCAGCCCGAAGGCACTTCGCTCCGTTCATGGAGCACCCTCCTGCACGACTACGCGCAGCGGGCCTCCACCGTCGCGACGCTGGACGGCTGGCGGACGGACCTGGCCGACGCCCCGACGCCCGGACTGGCGTCCGCGCTCGATCCGGCCCGGGACACGGTGGCGACCATCGGACGGCACACCGTGACCGTGGGCCCGGAAGAGACCGAGGCCCTGCTGACGAGCGTCCCCGCGGCGTTCCACGCCAACACCGAGGACGTGCTGCTGACAGCCCTGGCGCTGGCCTCCGCCTCCTTCCGGCGTACGGGTGCCGCGGCGGCGAACCGTTCCCTGACCGTCCAGCTCGAAGGGCACGGGCGCGAGGACGGCGTCGGCTCAGGAGTGGACCTCTCGCGCACGGTCGGGTGGTTCACCTCCGTCCACCCCGTACGGATCGACCCGGGTGCGGTCGACCTGTCCGAGGTCCTGGCCGGCGGGCCCGCCACCGCCCATGCGATGAAGACCGTGAAGGAGCAGCTGCGTTCGGCCGCCGACGGCGGACTGGCCTTCGGTGCTCTGCGCCACCTCAACCCGGAGGGAACAGCAGCGCTCGGCGAACTGGCCACCCCCGAAGTGGCCTTCAACTACCTGGGGCGCTTCGGTGCGGCGCAGGAGGTCGAACCGTGGCAGCCGGTGCCGGGGGGCGACGCCCTGTTCCACGGCGTCGACCCGGCCATGCCCCTGGCCCACGCCCTGGAGATCGACGCTCATGTCGCCCCGTCCCCGGACGGCCCCCGGCTGACCGCCACCTGGTCGTACGCGGCGAAGGCCCTTGACGGCGCCGAGGTGCGCACGCTCGCCGCGAGCTGGATCGCGTACCTGAAGGCACTGGCCCACCACACGGCCACGGCCGACACGGGGGGCTGGACCCCCTCCGACCTGTCCCTGATCTCCCTCACCCAGGACGAGATCGACGACTTCGAAGCCGACTGGAGGCTTTCGTGACTGCCCGTGCCAAGCTGGAGGACATTCTCCCGCTGACCCCGCTCCAAGAGGGCCTGCTGTTCCGGGCAGAACTCGACGGCTCCGGCCTCGACGTGTACGCGGGACATCTGCGGCTGGACCTGCGCGGGCCGGTCGACCCGGCCCGCCTGCGGGCCGCGGCCCAGAGCCTGCTCGACCGCCGGCCCGGGCTGCGGGCCGCGTTCCGGCGCAGCCGCCAGGGCAAGGCGGCAGCCCTCATACCGTCCCGGGCCGAAGCACCCTGGGCGTTCGATGACCTTTCGGCCCTCCCGACGGCCGAGCTCGAACGCGAGACCGAGCGGCTGACCCTCCTCGACACCGAGCAGGGCTTCGACCTGGGCCGGCCTCCCCTGATCCGCTTCCGGCTGCTCCGGCTCGCGACGGATCTGCACCGCCTCGTGATCACCAACCATCACGCGGTGCTCGACGGCTGGTCCCAGCCGCTGCTGGTCCAGGAGCTGTTCGCGCTCTACTCCGGCGGTGGAAGCGCCGCCCTGTCTCCTGCGATTCCTCCGCGGGTCCATCTCGACTGGCTCGCCGCCCAGGACCGGCAGGCCGCGACCGAGGCATGGCGCAGCGCACTCGACGGGTTCGACACGCCCACGCTGGTCGCGCCGGGTGCCTCGGACTCGGTCAGCGAGCGTCCGCGCAAGGTCGTGGTCGAACTGGGCCGGGACCTGACCGCGTCGGTGGCCTCGGCCGCCCGCGGCCGCGGGCTCACCCTGGGCACGGTCGTCCAGGGCGCCTGGGCGCTGGCTCTGGCCCGCACGCTGGGCCGTACCGACGTCGTGTTCGGCGGAGTCGTCTCGGGCCGCCCGGCCGATCTGCCGGGTGCCGAGACCATGATCGGCCTGTTCGTCAACACCGTCCCGGTACGCGTCGAGCTGCCTCCGGCGGAGCCGTTGGCCGCTGCGCTGGCCCGCCTCCAGTCCGAACAGTCCGGGCTGACTCCGCACCAGCACCTCGGGCTCGCCGAGATCCAGCGCACGGCCGGCGGCCGGGACCTGTTCGACACCATGGTCGTGGTCGAGAACTACCCGTTCGACCCCGAGTCGATGGCCGAACTCACCCCTGGGCTCCGGATGGAGGACGCAGGAGCCGATGAAGGAGTCCACTACCCGCTGGCTCTGACCGCTCTGCCCGGCAACCGGCTGCGCCTGGAACTGGGCTACCGCCCGGACGCCCTGGAGGAGGAGAACGTCCGGCGGATCGCGGCCCGGCTGCGACGCGCGTTCGAGGCTTTCGCGGCCTGCGCCGACCTGCCGGTCGGGCAGCTCGACCTGCTCGACGCCGACGAGACGGCCGAGCTGACCCGCTCCGGCGCCGCCCACCCGGTTCCGACGACGACGCTCACGGCCCTCCTCGTCGAGCAGGCAGCCCGTACCCCGCACGCCGACGCGGTCGTCTTCGAGGACTCCGCGCTGACGTATGCCGAACTCGAAGCCCGGGCCGGGAAACTCGCCGCCCGGCTGACCGCGCTCGGCGCCGGACCCGGCCGTGTGGTGGCAGTCGCCCTGCCCCGGTCCACCGAGTTGGTCGTCGCCCTGAACGCCGTGCTGCGTGCCGGCGCTGCGTACCTGCCGCTGGACCCGGACTACCCGGCGGACCGGCTCGCGTTCATGCTCGGCGACGCCGCTCCGGCGGCCCTCGTCACGGACCCGGCCACCCTGGCGCGGCTGCCCGAGGACCCGGGCGTACCAGTGGTCCTCCCCGAGGACCTGGACCCGGCCGCCGAAGGGTCGGCCGTGGCCGTCCGCCCTGCGGGCCCGTCCGATCCCGCGTACGTCATCTACACCTCCGGTTCCACAGGCCGCCCGAAGGGCGTGGTGGTACCGCACTCGGCGATCGTCAACCGTCTGCTGTGGACGCAGGCCGAATACGGACTCACGCCGGCGGACCGGGTGCTGCAGAAGACGCCGTCCAGCTTCGACGTGTCGGTCTGGGAGTTCTTCTGGCCGCTGATCACGGGCGCCACCCTCGTGGTGGCCCGCCCCCAGGGCCACCTGGACCCGCAGTACCTCGCGCGCCTGATCCGCGACCAGCACGTCACGACCACGCACTTCGTGCCGTCCATGCTCCGTGCGTTCCTCGCCGAGCCCGAAGCGGCCGCCTGCACGGGCCTTACCCGGGTGCTGTGCAGCGGCGAGGCCCTCGCCCCCGAGCTCGTCGGCGGCTTCCACCGCCTGTACGGCGGCGCGGTCGAGCTCCACAACCTGTACGGGCCGACCGAGGCCGCGGTCGACGTGACCGCCCGGGCGTGCCTGCCCGACGACGCCGAGCGCGACAGCGTGCCCATCGGCCGGCCGGTGTGGAACACCGCCGCGTACGTCCTCGACACCGGCCTGCGACCCGTCCCGGCGGGGGTGCCCGGCGAGCTGTACCTGGCGGGCCCGCAGCTGGCCCTGGGCTACCTCGGCCGCCCCGGCCTGACCGCGGAGCGGTTCACCGCCGACCCGTACGGGCCTGCGGGCAGCCGCATGTACCGCACCGGTGACCTGGCGCAGGTGGGCACCGACGGCGTCGTCGAGTACCTCGGCCGCACCGACGACCAGGTCAAGATCCGCGGCTTCCGCATCGAGCCCGGCGAGATCGAAGCCGCTCTGACCGCTCTCGACACGGTCCGCGAGGCCGCCGTCGTCGCCCGCCGCGACCTGGGCGCCGACGGTGATCCGGTGCTCGTCGCGTACGTCGTCGGCGCCTCGGCGGTGCCGGCGGAGTTGCGTACGGCTCTGGCCGCCTCCCTTCCCGAGCACTACGTGCCGGCTGCCTTCGTCGTGCTGGACGCCCTGCCCCTCACCCCGAGCGGCAAGCTGGACCGCCGCGCTCTGCCCGCGCCCGACCTCGGGACCGCGGCCGGAACGGGCCGACAGCCCCGTACGCCGGCCGAGGAGATCCTCTGCGCCCTGTTCTGCGAGGTCCTCGGAGTCGCCGAGGTCGGCATCGACGACGACTTCTTCGACCTGGGCGGGCACTCCCTGCTCGCGACCCGCCTGGCCAGCCGTGTCCGCGCCACGCTCGGCACCGACCTGCCACTGCGATCCGTGTTCGACGCTCCCACCGTCGCCGGGCTGGCGCGTCGGCTGGGCACGGGCGGCGACCGGCCGCTGCTGCGGGCCGGGGCGCGCCCCGACCCCCTGCCGCTGTCCTTCGCACAGAGCCGTATGTGGTTCCAGTACCGGCTGGAAGGCCCCCACCCCGCCTACAACATGGCGTTCGCCGCCCGCCTGACCGGCGAGGTCGAGGTGGACGCACTGCGGGAGGCACTCGGCGATCTGACCGACCGGCACGAGACGCTGCGCACGCTGCTGACGGACGCCGACGGCATGCCCCGCCAGGTGATCCTCGCTCCGGAGGCCGCCCGTCCGCAGATGTCCGTCACACCGGCCGGGGAGGACGCACTCGCCGGACTGCTGGCGGCGGCTTCCTCACGCCCCTTCCGGATCGACGAGGAGGCGCCGTTCGCCGCGGCGCTCTTCACCGTCGGCTCCGAGGAACACGTCCTCCTGCTCGTGCTGCACCACGTGGCGGCCGACGGCTGGTCCGCCCTTCCCCTGCTCGAAGACCTGGCGGAGGCCTACACCGCCCGGAGCCGCGGTGAACTCCCCGCGTTCTCGGCCCTGCCGGTCGGCTACGCCGACCACGCCATCTGGCAGCGTGACCTGCTCGGAGACGAATCCGACCCGGAGAGCCTGCTGAACCAGCAGGTCGACTTCTGGCGCAAGGCCCTGGAGGGCCTGCCGGAAGAACTGCCGCTACCCACCGACCGCCCGCGCCCCGCCTCACCCAGCCTGCGCGGCGCCACCGTGGAGGCGCAGGTTCCGGCCGCGGTGCACGCCAGGCTCCGCGCCCTGGCCCGGCGGAGCGACGCCAGCGTCTTCATGGTCCTCCACGCGGCGCTCGGCGTACTGCTGACCCGGCTCGGCGCCGGCACGGACATCCCCGTCGGCACACCGATCGCGGGCCGCGGCGACGACGCCGTCGACGAGGTCGTGGGCTTCTTCGCCAACACCTTGGTGCTGCGCACGGACACCTCCGGCGACCCTTCCTTCAAGGAGCTGGTGAACAGGGTCCGGGAGAGCGACCTGGCCGCGTACGCGCACCAGGACGTCCCGTTCGAGCGCCTCGTGGAACTTCTCAACCCGGCCCGTTCCATGGCCCGGCACCCGCTGTTCCAGGTCATGCTCAGCCACCAGGCCCGCCCGGCACTGAACCTCTCCTTCGGCGGGATCGCGGTGACGCAGGAGCCGGTGGACATGAGCACCGCCAAGTTCGACCTCGCCTTCGAGATCGTCGAGGAGCACGGCCGCGACGGCATGGCGCTGGGAGTGGAGTACAGCACCGACCTCTTCGATCCGGCGACGGCCGCCAACATGGCCACGCGCTTCCTCCGTGTGCTCGAAGCAGTCACCGAGGCACCCGAAGTCCCCATCAGCTCACTGGAACTGCTGTCCGCCGAGGAGCGCCGCCAGGTCCTCGTCGACTGGACCGGCGACCGGGTGGAGTCCCCGCTGCGGACCCTGACCGAGCTGTTCGCCGAGCAGGTGCGCGCCACTCCCGAGGCCACGGCCCTGGTGTGCGGGGACATCTCCTACACGTTCGCCGAACTCGACCGGCGCACCGCCCGACTCGCCGGGCTGCTGCGGGCGAAGGGCGTCGGCCCCGAGCAGATGGTCGCGCTGCTCCTCCCCCGCGCGGCCGACACCGTCGTCGCGCTGCTGTCCGTCATGCGGGCGGGTGGCGCGTACGTACCCATCGACCCCGGCTATCCCGCCGGCCGCATCGCTCACATCCTCAGCGACTCCCAGCCCCGACTGCTCATCACCACGGCCGCTCTGGCGGCGCTGACCGCCGAGGCCGGCCCCACCGAGTCCCTGGTTCTCGACGCGCCGCAGGTGCAGGAGCAGCTGGCCGACACCGCCCCCACTCCCGCCGTGGACACGCTCCCGCACCCGCGACCGGGACACCCGGCGTACGTCATCTACACGTCGGGCTCGACGGGGCTGCCCAAGGGCGTCGTCGTGGAACACCGCAGCATCGCCAACCTGTTCTACAGCCACCGCGAACTTCTCTACCGCCCGACCGTGGCGACGGCGGGCGGCCGACGCCTGCGGGTGGCCCATGGCTGGTCGTTCGCCTTCGACGCCTCCTGGCAGCCCCAGCTGTGGATGCTGGACGGCCACGCCCTGCACATCGTCACCGAGGACACGCTGCGTGACCCCGACCTGCTCGTCGGCTTCATCCGTGACGGCAGCATCGACTTCCTCGAGGTCACGCCCTCGCACGCCATGCAGCTGGCCGGCGCGGGCCTGATCCGGGAGGGCGACAGTCCGCTGCTCGCCCTCGGCGTCGGTGGCGAGGCCGTGCCGTCCCCTCTCTGGCGGGACATGCGCGGACTCGCCAGGACGGCGGGCTTCAACCTGTACGGCCCCACCGAGTGCACCGTGGACGCCCTCGCGGCACGGGTGTCGGACGGCGAGCGCCCGCTGGTGGGCCGGCCGACCGCGAACACGGCGGCCTACGTCCTCGACGGCCGCCTGCAGCCGGTGCCCGCCGGGGTGATCGGCGAGCTGTACCTGGCCGGCGCCGGCCTGGCCCGGGGTTACCTGGACCGGCGGTCGCTGACCGCCGAGCGGTTCGTGGCCGACCCCTTCGGCCCGGCCGGCACCCGCATGTACCGGACCGGCGACCTCGTGCGCTGGATGCCGGACGGCAAGATCGACTACCTCGGCCGCACCGACGACCAGGTGAAGATCCGCGGCTTCCGCATCGAGCTCGGCGAGATCACCGCCGCCCTCGCCTCCCACCCGTCCGTCCTCCAGGCCGCGGTGGATGTCCGGGAGGATGCCGGCCGCGGCAAGCACGTGGTGGGGTACGTCGTCCCGGCCGCGGGCGCCGCCTTCGACCCGACGGCGCTGCGCGAGCAGCTCATCAGCATGCTGCCGGACTACATGGTGCCGGCGGTCTTCGTCGAGCTGGAGGCGCTGCCGCTCACCGACCACGGCAAGCTCGACCGGCGGGCCCTGCCCGCTCCGCCGGCGGCCGAGACGCGGGCGGGCCGCGGGCCCCGGGATCTCATCGAGGCCCTGGTGTGCGGGGCTTACGCCGACCTGCTGGGGGCGGCCGAGGCCGGTCCGGACGACGACTTCTTCGCCCTCGGCGGCCACTCGATGCTGCTCGTGCGGCTCCGGGACCGGCTCCAGACGGCGACGGGGCGGCAGATCGCGGTGGCCGACCTGTTCCGTCACACGACGCCGGCCGCGCTGGCCGGCCACCTCCGCTCGAGCGAGGGCGGATCCACCGGATTCGATGTCGTCTTCACCCTCCGGCCGGAACCGGTACCGGATCCGGAAGGCGGCCGGGCTGCCGCTTCCCCCGCCCCGCTGTGGTGCCCGGCACCCGCGACCGGGCTGGGATGGCGGTACGCGGGCCTGCTCACGCACCTTCCGGACGACGGCGCGGTGTACGCCCTTCAGGCACCCAACCTCGCGGGCGGAGCCGCTCTGGAGTCCTTGGAGCAGCTCGTCGAGCTGTACCTGGCGGAGCTGACCCGGATGCAGCCGCACGGTCCCTACCGCCTGCTCGGCTGGTCCCTCGGCGGCGTCGTTGCCCATGCTCTGGCGTGCCGCCTGCAGGAACGCGGCGAAGAGGTTTCCCTGCTGGCCCTGTTGGACGCGTACCCCGGCTTCGAGGGGCCGGATTCCCCCGTAGCGCAGGACGCGGCTGCCGAGGCGGTCGCCGCCGCGGTCGAGGGGCTGGGGCTTCCCGACCGCACGGAGGCCGTGCTGCGCTCCAACTACGCCGAGTCGGACCGCCTGCTCGCCGGGTTCACCCCGCGCCGGTATCGCGGGGAGCTGCTGCACTTCCGGGCCTCGGACGCTCCCTACCCGGCCGAGGCGTGGGCTCCGTACACCGAGGGAGGCGTCGAGATCCACACGGTCGCCGAGGACCACGACGGCGTGCTGGACCCCGCGGCGCTGAGGCAGATCGCCGGGGTGCTGCGGGAGCGGGCCGGACTGAGCGAGTAGCGCCCTGCTGGGGGAGGTCGCCGCCCCGGAGGTCGGCGACCTCCCCCCTCGGTGCCGCATCCACGGGTGGGGGAGGGACGTCCGCACCGTGACGCCGTTGCCTCGCGCTCGGCATTGCCGCTCCCCCGCCGACGCGATGCTCGGCCGGGGTTCTGGCGGTGCTCATGGCTGCCGTGGCGGTGGTCGCGGTGGGCCGTCTGCACCGGACCACGGCACGGGTCGCGCTGTCGGGGTACTCGTCGTCATGCACGCCGTGGCGTGCGCACGGCCGGCCGCCGGATCACTCTTGCGCAGCTGAAGCGCGTCGTCGTGGTCGCTGTTGGGCCCAGAAGGCGCCGGGCCACCTCGGACTGCCCGACTGCCGTGCGCGGCAACGGCGTTGACACGTCGAGCGGCCGGCCCGATGCAACGTCATTTCCCTGAGGGAGTGTCAAGAACTGACGATCTCCGCCACTTGACACCGCCGGAAACTAAGGGGACGGTTAGGGCTGCCTAACCTTACTAATTAGGTGTACTGCGCGCCCTGCACCTTGGGCACAGACTCTTGGATCAACGGAAGGACCAGCATGTCGGGACGCCGAGAGGACAGCGGCCAGGTCGTACAGGACCTGGTCGGCATAGGCTTCGGCCCCTCCAATCTCGCGCTGGCCATCGCAGTCGCCGATCACAACCGGCGTGACACCCCGCGTGCGCTCCGGGCTCGATTCATCGAACAGCAGGAACGCTTCGGCTGGCACCGCGGCATGCTGCTGGACGGGGCGACCATGCAGGTCTCCTTCCTCAAGGACCTCGTCACCATGCGCGACCCCAGCAGCCGGTTCTCCTTCCTGATGTACCTCCAGGAACGGAACCGGCTCGCCGATTTCATCAACCAGAAGACCTTCTACCCCACCCGGATCGAGTTCCACGACTACTTCGAGTGGTGCGCCGCGGCGTTCCCCGACAGCGTGGACTACGGCCGTCGCGTCACCGGGATCCGGCCGGTGCGTACGGCCGACGGCCGGGTGGAGGCGGTCGACGTGGTCTCCGAAGGGGTGGCGGACGGAGCTGGACGCGAGGTCGTCCGTACGCTCAACGTCGCGGTCGGCACGGGCCTCACCCCGCGCCTGCCGGAAGGGGTGACGACCGGCAGCCACGTCTGGCACACCCGGGATCTCCTCTTCCGGGCACCGGAGTTGAAGGAACTGCGCCACCGCCGCTTCGTAGTCGTAGGTGCCGGACAGTCCGCCGCCGAAGCGGCCGACTTCCTGCACCGCACCTTCCCCGACGCCGAGGTCAACGCGGTCTTCACGCGCTACGGCTACAGCCCCGCCGACGACAGCCCGTTCGCCAACCGGATCTTCGATCCCTCGGCCGTCGACGACTTCTTCGCCGCACCGGCAAGCCTGAAGGACGCTCTGCACGACTACCACCGCAACACCAACTACTCGGTCGTGGACGGCGACCTCATCGAGCAGCTGTACCGCACCCACTACCAGGAGCGGGTCTCCGGCAACGAACGTCTGCGCATCCTCAACACCACGAAAGTGGACGCCGTCGAACACCTCATCGACGGAGCTCGGGCCACCGTGACCTCGCTGGCCACCGGCGAGGAACGGGTACTCGACTGCGACGCCGTGGTCATGGCCACCGGCTACCGGCCCGTCGACCCGCGGGGCCTGCTCGGCGAACTCGCCGCGGACTGCCTCACCGACGAGCGCGGCCGGCTCCGCGTCGACCGCGACCATCGAGTGCTGACGGCCGACCACGTAGAGGTGGGCATCTATCTCCAGGGCGGCACCGAGCACACCCACGGCATCACCTCCTCCCTGCTGTCCACCCTCGCCGTTCGTTCCGGCGAGATGTGCGACTCGCTGCTCCTTCGCCGCACGGCGCAGGCGCTGCGTGCCGACCGCGGCCGGGAGGTCGACACCGTCCGCAGCTGACCCGCCCGGACATCACCCGCTGAGGAGTGGTGGCGTGGCAGCGCCACCACTCACCGTAGTCAACGCGACATGAGGGCACGCGCCGTCCGACCCGCCTCCTCCTGGTGAGGCGGGTCGGACGGCGCTCCGCCCTTCCCTCTCTTCTCGATCTGTTGAACCGGGCCGGTTGCGCACGAACGCCGCCCGGCGGACGGATCCTTGCCGGCAAGGTGACAACTGAGCAGGGGTAAGTGGTGTACGAACAGGAGAGACCCGCGGTCACAGGGGAGCAACGCAGCGACCCGGCCCGTGTGATCGAGTGGCTGAATGCCCGGAGCGAGATGGAACAGAGCTTCCGCGAGCCCCTGGCCGGGCTGCCGAACGAGCGGCAGGAAACCATGTCGCGCATGGCGGAAGCCCTCCAGGCAGCCGCGCACGGCCTGCCACCGAGCGGGGTCGCCACATGGGCCGGTGTATCCACGCGCCTGCTCCGGAGCTGGCTGGAGACCGACCGCGCCTTCGCCGAGGCCATGACATCGGCGACGCAACTGGCTGCGGCCCATGGATACCGCCCGGACGGGCCGATCACCCCCGCGATGATCAGGGTCGTGGTGACAGCGATCAGCCGAGGGGAGGGCTGGCTGGACGCGGCGAGGGCGGCCGGCATCCCGACCCGGGGTTTCCGGGAACTGTGGCGCAGCAGGCCCCCGTTCGAAGCACTGATGCGGGCCGCACAGAGTGCCCGACCCAGCAGGGTGACACCGGCTGTGCCACGTCGCAGGCGGCCGGCTGAACAGGCCAACCACCACACGAGATACCGCCTCGTCCTGCGCGATGAACCATCGGCGGCTCCCCCGGAGGATTCTCGGGCGGAGCGGGCAGACCCAGGACGGCACTAGGGAGTGTCGTCAAAGGAGCGTCGGCCGCCCGAAGGGCGGGGCCGGCCCCGCCGGCCAGGCGGGACTTCGACGACACGACCTGAGGGCTGTTCCGCAATCCCCGGCGGGCGCGCGACGACAGCTACGGCACCTCGCCGCGTTGTCGGAAGCTGCGCTGATCCATCGGGGCTTACGGGCCGGCCCTTGGAGCGGGACCGGAGAAATCACCCCGCTCGAAGACGTGCCGCCTCCGAGCGGGGCCCCACGCCGCGCCGGCGGCCGCCCCGCCCCGCTATGACCTCCATGTGCCGGGCGTGTGCGCGCAGGGTTGCGAGCTCGCGCGCGGATCCGCAGGCGTCCCCCTGCGGGAGCGGCTGGACGGACGCCGCCGTACGACCCTGGAGCGCCACTCACGCACACCCGCAGCGGTTGGCCCCCCGGATCCCGCGCCGGTCGGCGGCGTGCCCGTGCCTCGCTCTCCCCCGCGCGCAGCGCGGCCTGCCGCCCGGGCCTGCGCACCTGTCCACGCCCCGCTCCCGACCGGTCCGCCGACCGTGCGACGCGACTCCGGTCGGTGCTCAGCAACGGCACGCCCACAGGCACCGCAACCGTCAAGGGTACGCGTGGCCGGGAGCACTGCCGGCTGCGGCCGCCCTCGCCACCCATCGCGGGGTCTCGTCCGAGAGCCGGGTCGGCGCTCCGTCGGCGCAACCTGGCCTGCGGCATCCGGGGCCGTGCCCGCCAGAGGGGCCAGGGCACGGCGTGGCGAGGATGGGGCGCCCGCGGGCTGGGTCATGATCGGCTGCGTGAAGACTTCCGGACGTCTGGCCGCCTTCGCGGTCGCGGGCCTGCTCGCCGCACTTCCCGCGTGCTCGGAGTCCGACGGCCGCGGCGGCGGGGCGGGTGCCCGTACGGGCGCGGACACCACGCGGACGGGGGCGCCCGGCACCGTGTTCCGGGGCGGCCACCCCGGTTCCGCAGGCTCCGGCGACCCGTACTTCCCGAAGCTCGGCAACGGCGGCTACGACGTCACCCACTACGCCCTGACCCTGGCCTACGACCCCGCCGGCGGCCGCCTCGAGGGCACTGCCGAGATCACCGCGAAGGCCACGGCGGAGCTCAGCGCCTTCAATCTCGACCTCCTCGGCATGGAGGTGCTGGACGCCACCGTCGACGGCCGCACGGCGCGGGTCCGGCGGGACGGGCAGGAGCTGACCCTGCAGCCGCGCAATCACCTCCGCAAGGGCGCCGCCTTCCGCAGCGTCGTGCGCTACGCGGGCACGCCGGAGTCGATCACCCATGACCACGGGTGGCGCGAAGGCTGGTTGAGGACGGACAACGGGGCAGTCGCGTTCGGTGAGCCGACGGGCTCGATGTCCTGGTTCCCGGGCAACCACCACCCCTCGGACAAGGCCTCGTACGACATCACCGTCACGGTCCCCAAGGGGGTGCAGGCGATCTCCAACGGGCAGCTTCGCGCCCAGCGCACCAGCGGCGACCGCACCACCTTCCACTGGCACCAGGCCGAGCCCATGGCCAGCCATGTGGCGACCGTGGCCATCGGCAGCTACGACATCAAGACCTCCCGGACCCGATCCGGCGTCCCGATCGTGTCGGCGATGGACACGACCGCGGGCGTGGACGAGGACGGAGCGGTCCTCGGCCGGTTCCCCGAGATCATGGAATGGGCCGAGGGGAGGTTCGGTCCCTACCCCTTCTCCGCCGCCGGGGTGATCGTCGATCAGGCGGCCGATGTGCCCTACGCCCTGGAGACCCAGACCAGGCCGACCGTTCCGGCCGGCATCTTCCACACCACCAACGTGGTGCACGAAACGGCCCACCAGTGGTTCGGCAACTCCGTCACCCCGCGAACCTGGCGGGACATGTGGCTCAACGAGGGCTTCGCGACCTATGCGGAGTGGCTGTGGACCGAGGATCACGGTGGGGCCAGCGCCCAGGACCACTTCGACCGCAACCACGCCAAGGCCGCGGACGACGACGAGTGGGACTTCCCCCCTGCCGAGCCGCCGACCGCTTCGGACATCTCCGGTCAGCCGGTGTACGTGCGCGGCGCGATGGTGATCCACAAGATCCGCCAGGCCGTGGGCGACGAGGGCTTCCGCGCCCTGGTGCGGGGCTGGACCCTGCGCCACCGCCACGGCCACGCCTCCACGCACGACTTCACCACCTACGTGGAGGCCAGGGCGGGCCGGAACCTCGACTCGGTCTGGGACTCGTGGCTCTACGGCGACGGCAAGCCGAGGTGACGGGGTCCACGCGGCGTCAGGTCCTGATGCGCCGGCGGGCGGTCTCGACGAGCTTCATGTACTTGTCCCAGTCCCACGCGGTCCCGGGGTCGTCGTGGGTGGACATCGGGACCTCGACGTGGCCCAGAATGTGGTCCCGGTCGACCGGCACGTCGTACTTCGCGCAGATCGTGGCCGTGAGCACGGCGGATGTCTCGTACATCCTGTCGGTGTAAACGGGCTGATCGGTCCAGCCTTCGTGCTCGATGCCGATGCTCCGGTGGTTGTACCAGACGCTGCCGGAGTGCCAGGCCACGTCGCGCTCGCGCACGCACTGGGTGATCCGCGTGCCGGTTGCGCTGATCATGTAGTGCGCGGAAACCCGCTCGGTGGCGTCCTTGAACTTGGCGAACATGATCGGCAAGATGTCCGTTGTCAGGTGAATGACGACGTAATCGATGGGATACGACTCGGGACGGTCGGAGGCCGTGTAGTTGGACTCGCAGGCTTCGACCCAGACAGCGGGGGCGTAGTCCACCGAGGGGTCCCTCCGCGGTGCCGCAGGCGGCCCTGCGGCGGCGGGGGCCTTGCGCCCGGGGCTCGGCAGCGCAGCCTTGGCCTTCCCCTCAGGCCTCATCAGCTGCGGCAGCCCGACAGCGGCCAGAGCCGTGCCCGCCGCGCCGGCAGCACCCCACAACAGCCGTCGACGGCTAAGCGTGCTGTCTTGCATGGCCACTCCTCGTGAAGTCGAGCAGGCAGGGCAGAGGACGACGCACCGCGCACCGCGGCATCACGATGCGTAGGCGGAACATCACGGAATCCGATGCTTCACCAGTGCCCGCACCCCGGCAAGCCGGTCCTCCACCACTCGGCGCACACCTCCGCCCCGACCGGCCCGTCCCTGCCGGCCCGCACTGCTCCGAACCGGAAGGCACCCGGCTCCGGGCGCCCCGCGAAGGCCCGGCCGACGCCGGGGTAGCGAAAGGCCTGGTGCGCGGGGCTCACGGAACGGGGTAACGTCTTTGTCATGTTCTTCCAGTTCTTCCAGCCGCCGATTCACGAGTGAGAGCGTGACGGACCCCCGCTGACGTCCGTCGACGCCACCGCGCCCGTCCCCCACCGATGAATCCGCATATCACTTCACATCACCACCGGGAGAACCCGTGACCGACAGCAAGAACATCAACAACCCGGTGGGCCAGGGCGGCGGCCAGCGCAAGAGGCAGTCGCGCGCCGAACGGCAGAACAACGGTCCGCACCGCAACCGCGACCGCCAGGGCGCCGCCGACCAGAAGGCGGAGCTGGTGCGCAAGATGCGCGAGAAGGCGCGCGCGGCCGAGGACGCCGAGCAGACGAGCGACGACACCGCGCAGAGCTGATCGCCCGCCCCGCCGGAAACGGTCTCCGCGCGCGATCGGCCGGGACGTGGCACACCGACCGGTGACGACCTAGCCCCGGTTCAGGTCGGTGTACAGCAGGTGGTGGTCCGAGTGCGGGCTGGGGCGGACGTGGTGCGTGCCCGGGGTGATGCCGCGCAGGAACACGTAGTCGAACTTGCTGTCCCAGTCGGTGGTCGCCGTGCAGGCCTCAGCGTCGGCATCGGTGGTCGACGGGCGGCATCCGGGGTCCGTGTCCGTGGCCAGGGCCCACATCGGGGCGAGTTCGGGCGCGTGCGGCGCGGCGTTGAAGTCACCGATGACGATCGCCCGGTCGTGGCGGGCGACTTCCGCGGCGAGCACCTCCGTCTGCCCGGCCCGCACCTCGCCCTGCCGGCGCTCGGCGAGGTGGGTGTTGAAGACGCGGACGGGCCGTCCGCCCACCAGCGTGGTGACGGCCAGGTAACCGCGGTCCTCGGAGCCGCCGACGGGGTATTCGACGCTCTGCCGGTCCGTCATCGGCGCCGCCGAGAGGATCGCCTGGCCGTAGCCGCCCGGCCGCCACGGCAGCCCCCCGCAGCGGTTCCAGTTCCGCAGGACCGTCCCGTACTCGACCCGGTAGACCAGTCCGTAGGCCTCCTCCAGGTACCTGCGGATCCGCTCGACGTCACGTACGCACGCCTCCTGCAGGGCGATGACCTGCGGCGCGTACGTGGCGATCTCCGTCGCCCGACCGAAGTCGTGCTCGCGCCCGCACGGGTTGCAGATGTTCCACGTGCCGACCCGCTCCGGTACGACCGCCTCGGCAGCGTCGGACGGCAGCGGTCCGGCGAGGGGGAGCCCACCCCCCGGTGCGCGGGGGCCTTGGAGCATCACGATGCAGACCGCTGCCATCGCGGCCGCGGCCCACCGCGCGCCCCTGCTCAGCACGATCGCCTCCCCGGAGTGGACGCACATCATCACACGCTGCCCTCCGGCCATTGCCGAGGGACCGCCTCGCGGTGCGGTCGGATTACCCCGTGGCCGTTCGCCGTCGGCCCGCACCTCGACTGGCAACCGTGGGGCCGTGACCTGCTACGTTGTCCGTTCTTGTGCTGTCAGGCGCTACGGGTGGGGGATACGGGCTATGCGGAGCGGACCGGCGCGAGCAGCGATGCGTGCAATCGGGGTGGCTGCCCTGGTGGTGGGAGTGACGGCTTGCGGGCCGTCGGAACAGCAGAAGGCTACAGCCGCGGGCGGTGCGCAGGATCCGAAGCCGGCGGCGAGCGCGGGCGCGAGTGCGGGAACGGCGGGCGCCGCCATGGCCGCCGGTTCCGTCGGCGGCGACGGAACCCCGTGCCCCCTGCCCGTCTCCTTCGACCTGGCCAAGGGCTGGCAGCCGAAGGCCGTCACGCATGCCGAGGACGACCAGTTCGCCGCCCTCTTCGAGCAGGGCGGGACGTCCCTCGCCTGCGAGATCGACGCCAAGCCGACCGGGAACATCGGCTTCTTGCGCGTCTGGGTCGCCGACAAGCCGGCCGCCCCCGGAGACGCCCTCAAGGTGCTCGAAGCGTTCATGGCCGGTGAGAAGGTCCAGGGCGCGCCGGTCTACACCGACCTGAAGGCCGGCAGCGCCGCGCTGCCCGCCGTCCAGGCCTCGTACGAGACGGCTCCTTTGGACGAGCCCAAGAAGGAGAGCGCCTTCGCCGCGGTAACTCCGGGCGGCAGGGCGGTCGTCATCCAACTGGGCGGGCTGGACAGCGACGAGCACGAGCAGATGCTGCCTGCCTTTCGACTGGCGCAGCAGTCCCTGAAGGCCGCCGACTAGGGCTTGTGCGATGTCGTGATCACTCGGTGCGGACGGCCGACCGGCAGACGGACCCGCACCCTTTTGAGCACGGGAAGGACTGCGGGCTGTCCGGGGCCTGCCTGTCCGGGGCCTGCCCGGTGGTCACGACGAACGCGAGGGGACGGCATCTGCGGTCTGACGGCCCGGAGCATCTACCAGCTGGTCGCCTGACGCGGTCCTATGAAGCGGCGGGCGCCGCGGGAAGCCCTTCACCGGCTTCCGGCTCGTGCGGTGGTTCGCTGAGCTGGTCGCGCAGGTAGTTCCAGACGACGGCGATGAGTGCGGCCACCGGTACGGCCAGCAGGCTGCCCACGACGCCGGCCAGGCTGCCGCCCAAGGTGACTGCCAGCAGCACCACTGCCGCGTGGAGACCGAGGCTGCGGCTCTGGATCATGGGTTGGAACACGTTTCCTTCGAGCTGCTGCACCGCGACGATGATGGCCAAGACGATCAGCGCGTCTGTCAGACCGTTCGACACCAGCGCGATGAGCACCGCCACCAGGCCGGCGAACAGAGCTCCCACAATCGGCACGAACGCGGAGACGAACGTCAGAACGGCCAACGGCAGCACCAGGGGCACGCCCACGATCCACAGGCCAACACCGATGAACACGGCGTCGAGGAGCCCGACGAAGGCCTGGGACCGGACGAACGAACCGAGGGTCTGCCAGCTGCGTGCGGCCACGACCGGAATGTCAGTGGCGAGGCGGCCCGGGAGTTGACGGGTGAGCCAGGGCAGGAAGCGGGGGCCGTCCTTGAGGAAGAAGAACATCAGGAAGAGCGCCAGGACGGCGGTGATCAGGCCGTTGAAGACGGTGCTCACCCCCGTGGCGACGGTGGAGACCGCGCTGCCGACGCTGTTCTGGAGGCGGTCCATCGCGGCGTCGGAGGCACCGGTGATCTGGTCGTCGCCAATGTTCAGCGGCGGCCCGGCCGCCCACTCCCGCAGTCGTCGGATGCCCTCGGTGACGCCGTCGACCAGTTCGCCCGACTGGGAGGCCACGGGGACGGCGATCAGTGCCACGATGCCCGCGGCCGCCAGCAGGGACAGCACGGTCACCACGGAGGCCGCCAGCGCGGGCGGCCAGCCCCGCCGACGCAGGAATGCGGCCAGGGGCCAGGTCAGCGTGGTGAGGAACAGGGCGATTATGAGGGGCCAGACGACCGACCACATCCGGCTCAGAACCCACAGGGTCGCCGCCGCCATGACCGCGACCACCAGCAATTCGGCGGAAACCCGTGCCGAGGTGCGGAGCGCGGCAGCGGCCTTCGCGGAACTCAGAATGGCAGACATGACGTCACCCTATTCACACCCGCTCGGCATCCGGACAGGGGGCGGCCCGGTCAACCTGTGGAGCGTCCACGTTGCCGTGGTGACCGAGCGGCAACTCGTCACGGTGCACGACGACGGCGGCGGCCTCGACGGCGCGTAGGCGAAGAAGGGCGACGGGGCCGTTGATGGCATCATCGCGGGCTACGGGGGCGTTCACCGGAGTGCGTGAAGGACGAGGACAGCCGGCAGTGCGCCAACTCCATCAGCCTGATCCGTGATGGGGTGAACCGCCACGGCGGCACCCATTGCATGGCCGGCCCCGGCGACCGCCCGTTCAGGTAGCCGCGCAGAGCACCCCCGCCACGTACCCGTGCCACGTTGGGCGCAGGCTCCACGCCTCGCGAGGCCGTGCATATCCCGCTCCGATGCACGACGTCGCGGAGGATCAGCCCCCGAGCGGGTGTCCGGCCCGCCTCGCGGCCCTCCCGGGCAGCGCCCATGCTGAGTAGTAGGGCACTTTCGGCCTGAGGGCTGTCCTGCCACAGGGCCGTGCAAGGCGCCCGTGAGGAGGAAGCCATGCGTGTCCGCAGAACGCTGGGCCTCGTCCTGGCCGCAGCAACCCTCGCCGGAGCGGGCGCCGTCGGTGCCGTCAGCGCTCAGGCCGCCGCGTCTCCCACCATCACCAGGCAGGAGTGCACGGACGCGGGCGGGACGATCAAGTCGGTCCCGTACGGCGGTGAATCCTGCACCCTGCCCGACGGAACCAGCCACAAGATCACCTGACGGGGCAGTCCCCCTCCGCCTCGTCCGGGGGCCGGGCGCTCATGCGGCGTCGGGTCCGCAGCGCGTGACGGCCGTCGGCCAACGGTCTGCGACCCAGGTGGCGGGCGACGCCGAGGCGTGAACAGGGTTGTCGCACAACGGACTTCGAGAGGGGCTGGAAGCAGCTCGGCTACGAACTACTTGCAAGTACGCTGACCCGCATGACCGATACCAGCACGAATGACGAGCAGGTGTACGACGACCTGCGTGCCCTGACGGACCAGTACATGCAGGCGGTCCGTACGCGCCTCGCCGAGATCGAGTCCCCGCTCATCCGTGAACGCGGCGCCCGGCTGGTCACCGACGCACTGCTCACCGGCGCCAAGCAGGCCAAGCTCATACGCAGCGCCGCCGTGGGCGAGTTGAAGCAGGGCCGCACCCTCAAGCAGGTCGCGGAACTGACCGGTCTCTCCGTGCCGCGGGTCGACCAGCTGCTCAAGGCGAAGTAGCCGGGATACACCGCTGCGCCCGCCCGAAGGGGGCCCGAGGATGCACTCTCGGGGCCCCTTCGCCTGCGTCGCGGCGGACCGCGGTGCGCTGTGGGCCGCGCCGGCGGGCCGGTCGCGGCGGTGCGTGGCGGCGCGTGGCGTGGAGGGCGGCGGTGGCCGCGGGGGCGGCGGCGAGGAGTCCTGCCGTCAGGAATCCGTCGCGCGAGCGCCAGGAGAGAACCGCCCAGCGGGACCGTGCGGACAGCAGCGAGCCCGTACTGAGCCGGGACCCGGGCGGAGAGGAGTGAGAGGGAGGAGCCGATGGACGCGGCCGAGAGGGCGGAGACCCCCGATCCGACGGACGGTACCGCGCCGGCGGAGTCGATCGGCAGGACCGGGTCCGTTCGGGGGGCAGGCCCGGCCCGGCCGCACGCCCCGGCCCCCGGCGGGGCGCCGGTCGGCCCGGCGCCGGTTCCGCGACGCCGTCACCGGGCGTGGCGGCCCGGGTCGCCGGTGGGGCGAACGATCCGCCTTCCAGCAGGACTGCCGCGAGGACCCCTGGCTGACCTTGCGGGTCTGACTTACAGGGTTTCGGCGGCGGGCGGGCCGGCGGGCGGGCCGCTCCCCCGGTCCCTCCGGCCACCCACTGCCTCATCCGAGTGGCACCTTTCCCCCTTCCGGGGATATGGGCTGGTCACATGGGGTGAATGGGGCGTGCCGCGCGTTTCCCGACACCCTGCGGGAGGCGTTGATGAGGATGTGAATACCTCAAGCACCGCCCCGATACTGCGCGCCCCTCTCGCGACCGAGGCGCCGCCCATCGTGCACGACTCGGACGCGGACACCGCGCCCGGCGTCATACTGATCCGCTGCTGCACCACCCTCGGCGCCACCCTGGTCGTCCACCTCGCAGGCGAGATCGACCACTTCAGCGCCGCTCCGCTCCGGACGTTCCTGGCCTCGGCGGCCGACAACGGCATCACCGGCCTGGTGCTGGACTGCTCGCGGGTCACCTTCTGCGACTCCGGTTTCCTGGCCGCCCTGGACTGCTGGCCCCGCCAGGGACGCCGCCTCAGGCTCACCCATCGGTCCCGCGCCGTGGAGCGCCTCCTGCGCGCGGCAGCCGCTGCGTCACCGCTTCCCCACAGGCCCTTGATCCACGCCCAGCAGACTCCCCCGCGCCTGGGACCCACGGGGTAGGCGACGGCCGGGCGGTGGGGTCCGCGGCAACCCGTGAGCCCCACCACCCGGGCGCAGGCCCAGGCACAGGCCAGGCGATCCTGCGCTCAGCCCTCCGTCCACGCCCGGAGCTTCTCCGGGTTGCGGACCGCCCAGATGCGGATGACGCGGCCACCGTTGATGTCGAACGCGGCCACCGTCACCGGTACGCCGGTGTGTTGGGCGACGAGACCGGGCCGGCCGTTGACTGTGCGCTCCACCAGCTCCAGCCCTCGGGCCTTGTCGGCGATGTGGATCAGGTACTGGGCGATGCTCTCGGCGCCCTCAACGGGGCGCAGGACCGTACCGACCATGCCGCCGCCGTCGGCGGTCATGACGGCGTCGGGGTCGAGGAGGCCGACGAGGGCCTTGATGTCCCGGGACTCCCACGCCTCCTTGAAATGCCGTACCAAAGCGGCCTGCCCGGCGACCGGGGCCGCCGGTGTGCGTCCGGCGCTGATGCGCCGCCGGGCCGATGACGCCAGTTGCCGACAGGCCGCGGGCGTACGGCCGACGATCTCCGCGACGTCGGCGAAGGGGTAGCGGAAGACGTCGTGCAGGATGAACGCGACGCGTTCGGCCGGTGTCATGGCCTCCAGGACGACGAGGAAGGCCATGTTCACCGACTCGTCGAGGGTGACCTGGTCCGCGGGGTCCCCCGGCGCGCGGCCGCCGCCCGCTGCCCCGCCGGCGAGCCACTCCCCGCGGTCGGGCAGCGGTTCGGGTATCCACGCGCCGACGTAGCGCTCGCGCCGCGCCCGCGCCGAACCGAGCACGTCCAGGCAGATGCGGCCGGCCACCTTCGTCAGCCAGGCTCCGGGCGACTCGATGGCCTCCTGCTGCTCCCGCGACATCGCGTACCAACGGGTGTACGTCTCCTGCACGACGTCCTCGGCCTCGGCCAGTGAACCGAGCAGGCGGTAGCCGAGATCGATCAGTTGGCGCCGTTCGCCGACGATCACGTCCAGGTCCGGTGTGGACTCGTCGTGCCGGGGCTCTGATGGGGTGCTCATGGTCGCGCCTGCTCCCTCGCTGGTCTCATCGGCTTCTCTCGACCGCTCCGACGAGACAGGTCACCGAATGGTGAGGCCGGGCACCGCCTCACATTTCGCGGGCCTGCGTCGTCGGATCGTCGGGACACCAATGATTCACAGCCGAAAGGCAGAAGGAGACACCGCATCATGGCCGTGCAGACAACGACAGCACCCGGCAGGTTCACGTTCCAGCAGATCGCGATCGGCTTGCAGTCCTTGGCCCTGCTCTTCCAGGCGGCCACCGCCGGGCTGTTGCTGTCCACGTCCTACGGCGAGGTGCTGCACGATGTCGGGGCGCGGGTGATGTACGGCGCGTCGATGCTGCACGTGCTCGCGGCGGTACTGGCATGGCGGCCGGGCGGCGGATCGCCGCGTCCTGTCCTGCACGCGTCCGGCTTCCTCGCACTCGCCTCGCTGCAAGTGGTCCTCGGCATCGCGCACATGCCGGGACTCCACGTTCCGTTGGGCGTCGTGATGTTCGCCCTGAGCGTGCTGGCACTGCACCAGTCGCTGTCAACCCCGGCTGTCCGCAACGCCTTTCGCGCCACCCCGTGAGCGCGGCCTGCCCGGCCGGAGCGGACCGGGCAGGCCGGGCAGGCCGAAGGGGCCACGGATCAGCCGAAGCTGCGCCGGTG
Source organism: Streptomyces virginiae (assembly GCF_040638905.1). Classification (GTDB taxonomy): domain Bacteria; phylum Actinomycetota; class Actinomycetes; order Streptomycetales; family Streptomycetaceae; genus Streptomyces; species Streptomyces virginiae_B. Next base: position 93,164 of record NZ_JBEZYV010000002.1, read on the forward strand.
TTCCCGGGTCTGCTGCGGTGGGATGTTGCGCAGCCGGCGAGCGGTAGGCCGCCCCGGGCCGGTCCTGCGCGGATCCTCGTCACCGGATCGGCCTGCGGTCTGGTCGGGTTGCGCGGGTGCCACCGCCGGGACGAGCGCGATCACAGCGATGACCGCCGCCACCACGACGAGGATGACTGCAATGCTCACGGACATGAATCCCGCCTTTCGCCTTGACCTTTACACCTTGTGGCTACTCAGCGTTTCCAATATCCCAATGATTAAACACGGTAAGTGATGCGAGGGCGGGCGTCCTTCGCGTAGGGATCACAGGGCGGGGCGGGGGCGGCGAGGTCTCCGGAGCCGCCCCGGGCGGTGGCGGTGGCCGTGGACGTGAACGTAGCCGTGGACCTCGACGTAGCCGTAGCCGTGGCTGCGGGGGCGAAGGCCAGCAGGAGGCACACGGTACCGAGGGCACTCGGCGTTCCCGTCCGCAGCCTGACGGCTTGGGGACACCTGGTCACAGGACTCGCCTCCGGCTGGTGAGGGGCTGACGCGCAGCACACCTCCATCCCACCTCCAGCGCGCGCTGATCGCACGTCGTCCGCCGCGGGCCGTGGCGCGTGGGGAGGCTCACGTGAGCGAGAGCAGGCTCCGGGCCAGGGTGCGCAGTTCCTCGTCGGGGTGGACGTCGGCGAAGGGGATCGCCGGGAGCAGGCGCAGCGGCGAGAAGGCGAAGGAGCGGAGGGTGGGCCGCAGTTCCTCGGGGACCTGGCCGATCGCGGCGAGGGCCCTGAGAGCGCACAGCCCGACCGGGGTGGCTCCGATCAGTGCGGCGAGGATCGGGACGGCACGCTGCGGGGAGCCGGTGACCTTGTGGTGGGCCTCGGCGGCCGCCATCCGGGTCCACTCGTACCTGGCCGTCAGCAGCGGCTCGATGAGCGGCAGCAGCGGAGCGGCGGCGCTGCCGAGCGCCTGGAGGCTGCTGAGGTGCCAGTGGACCGGGCCCTGCCCCGACAGCAGGCCCTCGAAGACGCGCAGTGCAGGATCGGCGTCACCGGTCAGCTGGTGGAGGGCCAGGGCCGCCGCGGCGCTGAGCGAGGGGTCGGTGCTCTGCGCGGCCTCGTGCAGCAGGGAGGTGGTCTCCGGCGTCGCGACGCCGCCCCGGCCGATCCGGCGGGCGGCCACGACGGCCGCGCGACGGGTGCGGAGGCAGTCGAGGAGCTCCGGCTGTGCCTGGCGCGCGGCGGTACCGGACCGCGTCAGGGCATCGATCAGTGCGATGGCCTCGTTGCCGGTGGCCCCGTCGGCCAGCGTGCGGCGTACGAGGGGAACCAGCCGGTCGGCGGCCTCGGGGAAGGACGTGGCGGCCGCTCTGAGCGTCTGCGGTCCGGGGTTGCGCAGCACCAGTTCCAGGGCGCGGGGGTCGCGCGAGCGCACCAGGGCGAGGAGCGCGGGTGCGGCGGTCTCCTCCTCCGTGTGGGCGTAGTGGTGCAGCGTGTCCCTCAGGTCGGCGCCGGGTTCGGGCAGGCGCTCGACCCACTCGCTGATGGTGGTGAGGCACCGGGCGGATCCGCGGGTGTCCCGCTGGTGCGGCAGGGCGGCGAGCAACAGGCCCAGTACCTGGGGCTCCCGGTCGCGCCAGGTCTCCAGGATGTCCCGGCCGAGCCAGGATCCGCGCGAACCGAGGTCCCCGGCCGCGATCCAGCGGGCGGCCGCGGTGAGGCCGGCGTCCACGTCGCGAGTGAGCAGGCGGGTGAGGTGCTCGTCGGACGACCAGGTGCCCGTCCAGGGGAAATCGTCACCCCCCGGATCGGGTTCGGCCCCGTCCTCGGCGAGGACGTCCACCAGCCGCTTCTCGTACGGCGGCCCGGACCGCTCGGCGGCGAGCATGGCAGCGGCCAGCCTGACCTCGGTGAACGGGCTGTCGTACGCCTCGACCTCGCGGCCGAACCGGCTCAGGGCGACGAGGGCGTCCGCCCGTACCACCGCGACGGGATCGGTGGCGTACAGCTCGTCGACCCGGTGTTCCGCCGTGGCCCGCACCTCGGCCGGCAGCAGCCGGGCCACGGTGGCGACCACGCGGAGCGCCGCTCTGCGCACCGCCCGCGCGGGGTCGCCCAGGCAGGGCAGCAGGTCCGGGAGCACCCGGGCCAGCTCGGCGCAGATCGCGGCGACCGAACTGCCGGGCCAGTGCGGCGACTCGGTGTCCTCCGGGTCGTGGTCGGCGAGGACGGCGAGCAGCATCAGCAACTCGTCGCGTCTGCCGGGGGCGTGGAGCACGGCGTGGGCGAGGAAGGGGACGGCGGGTGCGGAGGCCGGGTAGACGGTGCCCTGGTGGTGGATGTTTCCGTAGAGCTCGTGGATCGCCTCTTCGGCCGTGTCGCCGTCGTCCGCGTAGAGCGCCCTGATCAGGTCGGGGACGTCCGCGGCCGGGCCGTAGGCGTGGGTCAGGTCGTGCCACCGGACGTGGTCCAGTTCGGCCGGAGATCTCATGGTGGGCGCTCCTCGGTGATCAAGTGTGCCGACCGTACCGATCACCACTGACAACACGGTGGCGTACCTGCTGGGAGATGTGCCGAACTGCCGCCTGACATCACGGCTGCACTGCGACGGACTGTGGTGGCCGACGCGGTGGGCGACCGCGGTGACATCCCCGCAAGGGCATGGAGCCAACCGGCACATGTCGGCCAAACCCAGCTACCAGCGTTTCTGTTGCGGCAGTTGGTGCCGCCGAAGCTCGCCGTCGCCGGGCGGGTCGGCGCTGAGCTGCGCGGACCCGCTCCCGCGGCCTCGCGTCCGGCTCGCGAGGGCCTCCTGGTACGGCGCCGACTGCCCGGCATTTTCGGGCAGTCGGGTGACCGTGGGCTCGCACCCTAGCGGATGGAGGTCCATATCCTGCCGGAATACCTGATGTTCGCCACGTCCCCGGCGTCCGGCGCGTAGCGTCCCCCCGTCCAACCCCGGCCGGAGATGGGAAGCCGGTCAGGGCCGTGAAGAAACGAGGAGGCTGCAACGATGGTGAATGTGGAGACATCCCTCAAAGAGGCGATGACCTCGATCGAGGGGAGCGTGGGAGCCGCGCTGGTCGACTACACGAGTGGCATGGCCCTGGGCACCCTGGGGGGCGGCAAGGACCTCGACCTGACGGTCGCCGCCGCCGGGAACACCGATGTGATCCGGGCGAAGGCCCGCACCATGGAGATGCTGGGCATCAAGGAGGACATCGAGGACGTACTGATCACCCTCGGCAGCCAGTACCACCTCATCCGGCTGCTCAAGGGGCGCGGGGGCAACGGCCTGTTCCTGTACATCGTCCTGGACAAGGCCAAGTCGAACCTGGCGATGGCCCGGCACCAGCTCAAGCGCATCGAAGCGGACCTGGAACTCTAGTCGCCTTCCTGTACCCCGACTCTTTTTTTTGCCCACGAGTTGAAGAAATCTTCAACTCGGCACATCCGAATGTGGTCACCGAAGAGTGGGGCGGGGCCGGGGTACAGGACAATGGCTGGTCATGGTCACCGGGGGCGGGCACGGCGGAAACGGGCGCCGTCCCCGTCCATTGGTCAGAACCCGGGGTAGGAGCGTTGCCACATGCAGGTCCCGCTGTACCAGGCCAAGGCGGAGTTCTTCCGGATGCTCGGACACCCCGTCCGCATCCGTGTGCTCGAACTCCTCCAGAACGGCCCCGTACCCGTGCGCGAGCTGCTGAACGAGATCGAGATCGAACCGTCCAACCTCTCGCAACAACTCGCGGTGCTGCGCCGATCCGGCATCGTGATCTCCATACGCGACGGCTCGACGGTCAGTTACGCCCTCGCCGGCGGCGACGTGGCGGAACTCCTGCGGGCCGCACGGCGCATCCTCACCGAGCTGCTGGTCGGACAGAGCGAGCTGCTCGCCGAACTCCGCGATGCCGACACGTCGGTCCACACGGGTCCCCCGCTGTAGGCCGGCCGGACACACCGCCGGGGCACCTCGAAGGGGCCCGGGCGGCGCGGGATGTCAGCTCTGGCAGGCGTCGGCCGTTGCAGGCGTCAGCCGTGGCCCGCGTCAGCTCTGGCAGAGGCCGCGGGCGTAGTCGTACGTCGCGGTGGTCTGGGAGTAGCGCCACTGCGGGTCCAGCAGGTCGCTCTTGAGCTGTGCGGCCGCGGTCGGGCTCTCGACGACGTAGCCGAAGTCCTGCAGCCACGACGGGTACAGGTTCTTGGAGCCGATGTAGAAGGCCGACCCGTCCACCGAGACCAGCTTGTGGTGCTGGGCGTAGGGCTTGCCGTCCGCCCAGGTCGGCTGGTCGGAGGCCCGGAACGTGGCCAGCTGAAGGTTCTCGCAGAGGGCCGTCCGAGCCCGGCCGCCGTCACCGGTCAGGGCCGCCACCCGGCCGCGGAGGGCGTCGCTCACCTCGGAGAGCGACTTGATCTGCGAGTAGCCGCCGCTGCCGATCGTGCCGCGGTTCGCCGGGTCGCTCACCACGATGCGGACCTTCACGCCGGAGACGAGCTTCGCGGCGAGGGCGTCGTAGAGGCGTACGTCGTAGCGGGGCAGGGGCGGGCAGGTGGCGTGCACGTCCTGCTGGGAAATCTCGATGTGCGAGGCCGCACTGGAGACGAGGGCGCGCAGGGCGCTCTCCTCCGGGTTGACGGTGTCGTAGTCCCGGTCGGCGTTGGTCTTGTCGGGCACCCCGATCCCGCACCTGGTGTCGCCGGCCGCCGGCAGGACGGGGCGGAAGGACGAGGCGGGGTCGTTCTGGCGGATGCCGACGCCGAGGCCGCCGACGGCGAGCGCGGGTACGCTGCCGCCGCCCTCCGGAGCGGCGGGCCGGGGCAGGGAGGGCATGCAGTCCGCGCCGGGCGAGGCGGCGAACCAGACCGAGCTCCAGTTGCCCTTGTTGCGGCAGGTCCAGTCCCACAGGGAGTCCAGGTAGCGGCCCGCGGAGCCGGCGGCGGGCCCCGACAGCGCGAGGTCGACGTCGCTGACCGGGTGGGTGGTGTCGAGGTAGTCGTCCTTCCAGCTGTTGATGCCCCCGGTGATCACCGAACCGCCGTCCACCACGACCAGCTTGGAGTGGTTCCAGGAGAAGGAGGTCTTCGAGGTGGTCATGGAGGCCACGTTGAGGGTGACGTTGGCCGCGGCGGCCGGCCCGAGCTTCGCGAGCAGCTCGTCGCGGTAGGACGAGGGGATCACCGTGGAGTGGTAGATGGGCGCGGCACCCACCATGATGCGGACCTTGAGCCGGTTGCCCTTCTGGGCGGACTCCTTCAGGCCCGCGACGATCGCGTCCTGGTAGCCGCCGTTGGGGAAAGGCGCCAGCGTCGATATGTCCACCGTCTGCCAGGCGCCGGCGATGTCCTGGCGCATCTTCTCCAGGAGGCGGCGCGATCCGGGCCGATCGGTGCACGCGGCGTCGCCCCAGCAGCCGGGGGTCTGGAGGAGCCAGTCGGCGCCGCCGGGGGTGGAGGAGCCGAGCCGGTTGCCGGAGGTGCGTTCCCAGACCGAGCCCTCCAGGCCCGGCGAGACCTGACGCAGGGTCTGCTCGACGGAGTCCAGGTGCGGTGTGGGCGCTTCCGCGGCGTACGCGGGGGCGGTGGCGGTGGCGCCGAGGAGGGAGAAGCCGAGCGCGAGGGCCGGGGTGGAGACGAGGGCCGCCGTACGGACGGTGCGTGCCAATGTGGTTCCTTGACTGGGGGGTGGCTCGGGCCGTGAGCGCGGGTCGGCCGCGCCTAGGACCTTGATCAACTCGCGCAAGTTACCAGCCCGTAGCCTCCTGTCCACCCACCTCGGGCGAGTTCCGGCCACCGGGGCGGCAGCGGGCACTGAGCCGGTGTCCGGCCGGTTTCCGTACCCTGGTTGCATGCGCATGCGCCCCACCCTGAGCTGGACGCCCACCGAGGACCTGCGGCCCGGCAGCACGGATCCGGAGCCGGTGGCCGAGGCACTGGGCGCCGGCGGTGTGCTGGTGCTCAGCGGGGCGGGCATCTCCACGGAGTCGGGCATCCCCGACTACCGGGGTGAGGGCGGGAGCCTGCGCAGGCACACGCCGATGACCTACCAGGAGTTCACGGGAAGCGCGCAGGCCCGGCGCCGGTACTGGGCGCGCAGCCACCTCGGATGGCGCACCTTCGGCCGGGCCGGGCCCAACGCCGGACACCGGGCCGTCACGGCGTTCGGGCGGCACGGGCTGCTCTCCGGGGTGATCACGCAGAACGTCGACGGCCTGCACCAGGCCGCCGGCAGCGACGACGTGGTGGAACTCCACGGAAGCCTGGACCGGGTCGTGTGCCTGTCCTGCGGCGCTTCCGGCTCGCGCCGTGACCTCGCGCGACGGCTGGAGCAGGTGAACGCCGGCTTCGAGCCGCTGGCCGCCCGCCTGAACCCGGACGGTGACGCCGACCTCACCGACGAACAGGTCGGGGACTTCTCCGTGGTGCCGTGCGCGCAGTGCGGGGGCTTCCTCAAGCCGGACGTGGTGTTCTTCGGCGAGACGGTCCCCCCGGGGCGGGTCGAGCGCTGCCGCGAACTGGTCGACGGTGCGACCTCGCTGCTGGTCCTGGGCTCTTCACTGACGGTGATGTCCGGCTTGCGGTTCGTACGCCAGGCGGCGCAGGCCGGCAAGCCGGTACTGATCGTCAACCGGGACCCCACCCGGGGCGACCGCCACGCCGTCACCCGCCTCACCCTCCCCCTGGGCACAGCCCTCACCACCCTGGCCGCCCGCCTGGGCATCCCGGTGGACGCCGGAACGTCACCCTGACGTTCGGCGCCGCGTCGCTTCTGCGGCGTTCACGGGCAGTCGCAGCCGGTGGCGTAGAACAACAGGTAGGCGGCGGTCGCGGCGGTCAGGAGGAAGCCGAACGAGGTCACGGCCGCGAGCCCTCGACGGCCGCGGCCCTTCGCCGGGGCGCGGAAGGCAGTCCAGGCGCCGTGGGCGAGGGCCAGGCTCAGGAGTCCGGCGCCCGCGAGGGTCACGCGAGGGCTGAAGGACCAGCTCAGGTGGGCGATCAGAACCAGCGCGCCGAGCACGGCGCAGGCGAGCAGGCTCAGGAGCACCTCGGCCACCACTTCGCCCACCGTCTCCACCAGGAAGTCGCTGACTCCCTTCGCCACCCTGCGGACGCCCACGGCTCCCCCGTCGTGTGTCTGCCGCGGCCCTGCGCGCGGCCCCGGCACGTAGGACCCGTGAAGGGCCCGGAAGGTTGCCGGGCACCGTGCCGAGGAGGTCCGGGCCAGGTCATGGGGACATGCGCCATCATGGGGAGTTGCGTCACCGGTGCCTGAGGGAGGAGGGAGGGCGATGTCCGACATGCCGTCAGCCGGCCCCGAGCCGCGGCCGGCGTCCGGCACGGCTCGGCCTGTCGGCGGGATGCTGCACCATGTCGAGATCTGGGTGCCCGACCTCGGCAGGGCCGTCGCCTCCTTCGGCTGGCTGCTGGAGGCCCTCGGCCACACGCCGTTCCAGAGCTGGAGCGGCGGACGGAGCTGGCGGCTCGGAGCGACGTATCTGGTGTTCGAGCAGTCCCCGGCGCTCACGGCCGACCGACATGACCGGTGCCGGCCCGGGCTGAACCACCTGGCCTTCCACGTGGAGGACCAGGAGACGGTGGAGGCCCTGGCGGCAGAGGCCCGCCAGCACGGCTGGAGTCTGCTGTTCCCCGATCGCCACCCGTACGCGGGCGGCCCGGGGAGTTACGCCGCGTACCTGGTGAACGCCGACGGCTTCGAGGTCGAACTCGTCGCCGTCAGCCATCCCCGACCCGGGTGACCGCCCCCGGCGAAGCCGGCTGCCGCACAATGGCCCGCCATGACCGACCCGTTGGGGGCCGTACCCCGGTTCGCCCCGGCGTAGGCGGCCTGCCGGCACTGTGGCAGCTGCGGCAGACCCCTCAGACGGTGACGTCGGCCCGAACGGGGGCCGTGCGATCGCACGGCTCGGCTGCGGCGAAGACCGCCGTACGCAGGTCATCGAAGCCCGTGCGTACCGCACCCCAGGGCGAGCAGGGCCGACAGCCCGATGGTCCGCCGGCCGCCCTGCTCCTGCCCTCCGCCGGGGCGATCGAGATCCAGGCTCGCCATCTCGCAGCCGGCCCGACCGACCTGGCGGTGACGCGAAGACCGACACCCGCTGGCGCGACTGCTGTGGGCCGAGCGGGGCGACGGACCCGATCTGGCGTGTGCGGAGTGCGCGGCGCAGTTGGGGCTGTGGACCGGTGGCTGCTGCACGTGGCGGGACGTGGTGCTGAACGGGCGCCTCGTCACCGCTCCCCCTCACAGTGACCCGCGTCAGCCGGTCGGGGCGTGCCAGGGGATTTCGGCCCAGACCTGTTTGCCGCCGCTGAGGGGGACCGAGCCCCAGGCCATTGCCGTCGCCTCGACGATGAGCAGGCCGCGGCCGCCCGTCGACTCCCAGCTCACCGACACCGGTTTGACGGGGCTGCGCGGCGACGCGTCGTTCACGGCGATGCGCAGCCGGTCCGTCGACAGGGTCAGGTCCATTCCCACCTCGCCCTGCGTGTGCGCGATGGCGTTGGTGACCAGTTCGGACACGATCAGCAAGGCCGTGTCGAGTTCCTCCACCACTCCCCAGGACCGCAGCATGCGCGCCGTGAAGCGGCGCGCATGCAATACCGCCTTGGGCAGCCGCCACACCGTCCAGTGGCTCCGCTTGGGCCGGCCTCGGGTGCCGTCGTAGCGCAGCAGCAGGAGCGCCACGTCGTCGTCGCGCCGGCCCACGCCCATGACCAGCTCGTCGGCGACGCCTCCTGCGTCGGCCGGGTCGGCCTCGACGAGGCTCTCGCACACCCGCCGCATGCCCTCCTCCAGGGGCAGCCGGGCGGACTCGACCAGGCCGTCCGTCAGCAGGACGAGCAGGGTTCCGGGAAGCAGCCCCGTCTCGGTCATCGGGAACTCGGCTTCGGCGAGCACGCCCAAGGGCGGCCCGCCCTCGACCGCCATCTCCTCGGTGACCCCGTCGGGGTGGCGCACCACCGGCGGCAGGTGGCCGGCCCTCACGACCCTGGCGATGCCCTCCTCCATGTCGAGGTCCACGTACGTGCACGTGGCGAAGAGGTCGGTCTCCATGCCGACGAGCAGGCGGTTGGCGCGGGCGACCACCACGTCGGGCGGGTGGCCCTCCACCGCGTAGGCCCTGACCGCCGTGCGCATCTGGCCCATGATGGTGGCGGCTCCGGCGCTGTGCCCCTGTACGTCCCCGATGACGAACGCCACGTGACCGTCGCCGAGCGGGATGACGTCGTACCAGTCGCCGCCGACCTCGAGCCCCGCGGTCGCGGGCAGGTAGCGGGCGACGGCGACGCCGCCCGGCAGCTCCGGGAGCTTGCGGGGCAGCAGGCTGCGCTGGAGCATGGTGGCGAGTTCGTGGCGCGCGTCCAGTGCGTGGGCGCGTACGAGGGCCTGCCCCACCAGTCCGGCGGTCGCGGTGAGCAGTGACCGCTCCTCCGGTGCGAACCGGTGCTCCTCGTCCCAGCCCACGAGGCACACCCCGATCATCCTGCCTTCGGCGGGCAGCGGGAGCACCGCGAGGCCGCCGGGGCCGACGCCCAGGAGGCCGGGCTCAAGTGCCGCGCCCGGCGGCCACAGGCTCATGTGACCGGCGCGGAGCGCGCTCTGCAGGGTGGGCAGGTCGCCGAGGGACACGTCGGGCCACTCGGAGCGCCATTCCGCGCGCCAGACCTCGGGCCAGGCGTCCGGCTCCGGGGGGTCGAGGGCGGTGACGATGAGGCGCTCGGGCTCCAGTTCCCCGACCGCGACCCGGGAGGCGCCGAGCGGCTCGCGCAGGGCGGCGACCGCCAGCCGGCTGACCTCCCGGATGGTCGCGGCTCCCGCGAGGGTCGCCGACAGGCGCTGGACGAGGGAGACCTCGTCGGCGCTGGGCCGCAGGTAAGAGGCGTCGGCGACCACGCCGAGGACGCGCCGCGGTGTGCCGTCGGGGTCCACCTCCACCCGGCAGCGCAGCCCCAGCCAGCGCAGCTCGCCGTTCGGGCGGCGGATACGGAACGCCAGCTGCTGTCCGTTGGCGGCCAGCCGGTCGGGCTCCACGACGGCCATCAGGGCCGGCATGTCGTCGGGGACGGCGCAGGCGAGCAGGCTCTCCACCTGCCCGTCGAACTGCTCGGGAGACAGGCCGAGCAGTTCCAGCACGTGCGCGTGGGCCTCCATGCGGCCGGTGTCCAGGTCCAGGATGAAGGCGCCGCCCTGGTCGGGGACGAGTGACTGGACCAGGTGTGCCTGGGGGGCCCTGCGTCCGGCGAAGCGGGCCGCGACCGATTCGAGTCCGGCGGCCACCTGGTCGGCGTACAGCTCCAGGAGGCTGCGGTCGTCGGCGCTGAAGCCCTCGCCGACGTCGCCGGCGACGACGAGGCATCCGAGCTCCTGGTCGCCGTGTCCCAGGGGCAGGGCGCCCAGTGAGATCCTGGCCGGGGAGCTCGGGGCGCCGTTGCGGACCCGGGTGGGGAAGTGGTGGGGGTCCTCCTCGATGAACGCGGCGAGTTCCTTCGGCGTCAGCCACAACGGGCGGCCGGAGCGGAAGGCGTTGGCGGCGGGTGAGTGGCCGGCCACGGCGAGGATGGCCGGCAGTCCGTAGAGGACCCCGCGGTTTCCGGTCAGCTCGGCCAGATGGAGTTCCCTGTCCTGGTCGGCGGCCACGTAGACGGCGGCGAGCTGAGCCCCGCAGAACGCAAAGCGATGCCTGGTCACTGGCCGTGTCGCCTCCTCCCGAGGCCGTCCCGTCGAGCGCCGGGTCTCCCTCCATGCTGTCGCGCCCTGCACCCTTCGGGCGACTCGGGGGGCGACGGGGCGGCGAGTACGGAGCCCAGCGGGTCAGCGGTACAGCGCGACGAGCGAGGCGAGGAGGAGGGCGGCCGAGGCCGCGAGGGCCGGGGTCCGGTGGCGGTCCCACGCGGCCAGTGCGAGCGAACCGGCCCAGGCCGCGCCCACGAGGGTGGCGGCCCACCAGCCGGCGGCATCGTCCGCGGCGGCGAGCGGCAGCGGCGCCAGCAGGACGGTCGGCAGGACGACCGCGACCCGGGGCGCGATCTCCAGCCGTTTGTAGACGGCCATCAGGGTGATCAGGGCGGCCGTGAGGGTGAGGGTGAGGGTGAGGGTGAGGGTGAGGGGGACGGCGGCCCAGTCCCACAGGTCCAGCAGAGGCCGTCCGTCGTCGCGCACGCCTGCTCGTCGTGGCGCTCGAGCCAGGCGAAGAACCGCACGGCGGCGAAGGCGAGACCGCGCCGGTGGCGGCGGCCGCGGCCGCCCCGGGCAGGGCGGGCCGCCGGTCGTCCGGGTGCGGGAGGGGGTTCACGGGATGCGCGGGGATCATGGCCACAGCTTTGCGTCGTCGGTGGCCGGGGGCCTGAGTGCGCGTACTCAGGCCTCCGGATCAGTGGTCCGTCACTTGCCGGAAAGCGTCTGCTCCAGGGTGTCCGCGTAGACGCGGGCTCCCGCGGGCTTGGGGTGGAAGGACTGCATCGACGGCTTCGGTGCGTCCTCGTCCGCCTTCTCCCGGCCCGTCATCACGATGCCGTGGACGGTCTCGGGATTACCGCAGATCGCCTTGGTGTCGAATGTGCTCCGCGGGTCGGAGAACACCGCCCACGAGCCGACGTCCTGCGTGGCTCCCTTCATCTCGGTCGCGAGAGTGTCCGCCACGGTGCGGACCCAGTCATTCTCGCCGTTCTCATAGGCGCCGGGAAGGCAGCCGTGGTCCTTCTCCACCAGGCGCGGACAGCCCATGAGGACCACCTTCGCGTACGGCGCCCTGGTGTGGACGGCATTGAGCGTCTTGACGATCTGCGGCCGCACCGAGTCGTGCAGCCACTTCGGCGCCCAGTCCTTCAGATTCCCCGTCCTACCGCCGCTCTTCTCCCCGTTGGTGGGATCGATGTTGTCCAGCTCGGCTTACGGGCAGGTGGTCAGCGCGGGAATCGGGATGTCGATGCACTTGCCGATGACATCGGCGAAGCGTGCGTCGTTGCCACCGACGCTGAGCGTCACCAGCGTGGTGTTCTGGTCCAGGTATCCGGCGTTGATCTGGGCCACCTCGCCCGACTGGCCGTCGAAGAGGATGTTGAAGGTGCGGGCTCCGGCCGGGTCGCCCTCTACGTCGTCCCGCGGGGCGCGGGGAGCGTGAGGCGGGAGGCCGGGTCCGCGGCCGGCAGGGCGATGGGGCTGGCGCCGTCGTGGTCGTGCTCCACGTCCGCGAGCGGGCGGGTGCGTTCGGCGGCGTGGGCCAGCCAGGGCCAGATGCGGAACCTCTCGTCGGCCCCCGCGACTGCGGGCCCGGTGCCGCTGATCCATGTGGTGAGGGTGAAGCGGTGGTCGGCGAAGTGCCCGCTGGGGCAGGTCGACGGGATGACCTCGTGGAAGGCGCCGGCCGGGAAGAAGACGATGGTGTCGTGCTCGGGCTCGATGGTGCGGTAGGACTCCGCCGGCCGGGCGCCGCCGTCGACGAGCAGGGTGTCGTAGAGCCGGAGCTGGCCGCCGCCGAACCCGCGCGGCTCGCGGTGGAGGTAGTACACCGCGGAGAGGGCCGAACCGACGTCGCGGACCCGTGAGGCGTCGGTGTGGATGCCGTAGTGGCCTCCTTCGCCGTGCGACGTCAGGACCGTCAGGGTCTGCGTGAGCGCCGCCCGGTGGCCGAGGATCTCCTGGACGAGGGGCAGGCAGTCCGCCAGGTGCGCGCTGAACACGGAGCTGGTGACGGGGAGGACGAGGGAGCTGCGGCCCTTGTGGGAGACCTGGCCCGAGAGGGGGTCGAGGACCGTCCCCGCGTTGAAGTCGGCCTCCCGGGAGATCGCGTACGACAGCAGGGTGCCGGCGCGTTCGGCGCCGAGGAAGTTCTCGAAGCGGCACACCGGCGCCGGTACCACAGGGGCCGTGGACCACTGATCTGAGGGAGGCAGGGACTGGATGCCGATTTCCGCCGGGGTGGCCGATTCCATCGCGTATCCGCTCATGGCCAGGAACCGTACGCGCGGTGGCGGGAGCCGCCGAAGGGGCACATGGGGGGCGCACGGTGGAACACCGGCCCGGCGCCATGCGCTACGGGCGCGGGCGGGCCCGCCCCCTGCGCGCGAGGTCCCGCGGTGGTCCCGTGGGCGTTTCGTCGGCGCACCCGTGACATCGACCGGTCCCGAGGGCTGGTCACACCACCCTTCCATCCAGCGCGACCTCCGCCTGCCCTTTCCGGCGCCCGTGCGGGAGGCGTCCCAGGTCGGCGAACAGATCCAGCTCCTCCTCAGCGCGGCCCACGCCTGCCCGAAGCGCCGCCACCTGCCCGCCCGCCCCTAGGTCGTCTCGTCAAGTCCCGCCGGGCCGGTGGGGCCTGCCCCGCCCTTCGGGCGGCCGACGCTGCTTCGACGACACTCCCTGGGGCATGCCTTCCGGATCTTGCCGGCCCCTCGGCGGCCGTGCGGGGGGCGGCTTGCGGGGGGACGATGGAGCGTGCGGGCCGCGTTCGGCCGGGCCGGGACAGGCGGAGGGAGAGACCATGCTCGGAGACAGCAAGGCATTCAGCGGTTTTTCGGTCGACAGCATCGACGCCGCGAAGGACTTCTACGGCTCCACCCTCGGCCTGCGGGTCTCGGAGGAGAACGGGATGCTGTCGCTGCACCTCGGCGGGGGCGCCGACGTGCTGGTGTACCCCAAGGACAACCACACCCCGGCGACCTTCACCGTGCTCAACTTCCCGGTGGCCGACATCGACCGGGCCGTCGACGACCTCGGCGCGCGCGGTGTGGCCTTCGAGCGCTACGACGGCTTCGGGCAGAACGAGAAGGGGATCTCCCGGGACGAAGGCGGGCCCCCGATCGCCTGGTTCAAGGACCCGGCCGGGAACGTCCTCTCCGTGCTCGAGGTGGGCGGGGCCTGAGGCGTCTCTTGCGGATCGTGCCGGGCCCGCGCTGCCCGGCACGACCGCAAGAGACGGCCTGGCCGGCACGACCTGGTTCAGCGGGCGCGGAGTGCCGGAAGGGCCGGTGACAGGGCTGCCGGGCCCTCGATGGAATCCTTGGTCGGAGGCCGCGGCGCCGTCCTGCCGCACAGGGCCTGGTCGCGGTAGTCGCGCATGGCGGCGTCGGCCGGGTGCGGGTCGAATGCGGTGCCCGCCTCGTTGACGCGCTGGTATTTCGTAAGGTTGTGTCCGAGGGCGAACTGTCGGCTGCCGTCCGGGCTGGACAGGGCTATCGTGCCGGCGCCCCAGACGCCGCCGTCGTGGCCCCAGGCCGGGCCGCAGGGCGTTTCGAGGGAGAAGATGCCGAGGCCGTAGCGCAGGACCACCGCTCCCGTTTCGTCCTTGACGTCGTAGGTGGTGCGCATCCGGTCCAGCTGGCGGCGCGGCAGCAGGTCGCCGGCCAGCAGGGCCCGGTAGAAGGTGTTCAGGTCCTGCGGGGTGGAGACGAGGGCTCCCGCGGTGCCGCCCCAGGTCATGTTGTAGACGCTGTAGTCGCGCGGCGGGTCGATGAGCCCGTAGAAGCTCTCGTACATGCGGGGGTGGGCACCGCGGATGTACGGGTCGGTGCCGGGGAAGTAGGTGTCCCGCAGGCCGGCCCGCCGGATGACGTCCTCGGCGATGAGCCGCTCGGGGTCCCGGCCGGTCACCTTGCGCACGATCTCGCCCAGCAGGATGTAGTTGGTGTTGGAGTAGCTCCAGTCGGTGCCGGGTTCGAACCGCTGTGGCCGGGCCACCCCGTAACCGATCAGCTCGGTGGGCCGGATCGTGCGGAAGCGGTGGTCGTCCAGGCTGGTGGTGGTGCCCTGCCGGAGCGAGGGGAAGGCGTCAGCGATGTAGTCCTCGATGCCGCTGGTGTGGTTGAGGAGCATGCGCACGCTCACCTTGCGGCCGCGCTCGCCGGGCAGGAGGTCGGGCACGTAGTCGCCGACCGGCCGGTCCAGCTCGATGCGGCCCTTGGCGTTCTGCTGGAGCACGGCGACGGCGGTGAACGTCTTGGTGACGCTGCCGACCCGGTGGCGGAGGTCGGAGCGGACCGGGCGCCCGGTGGTGAGGTCCGCGGTGCCGGAGGCGGCGTCGAAGCGCTCACGGCCGTGGCGGGCCGCGGCGAAGACGCCGTACACGCCCGCGTCCCGGACCGCGTCGAGCCTGGCCTGGAGCTCGGCCCGGTCGAGGCGGCGGCCGGCGGCCGGTGCCTCGGCTGCCGGTGCACCCGGACCCGCGGCGCTCGCGGCGGGAGCGAGGCCCGCCAGCAGGGCCGCGGCCGCGGCGGTCGCCGAGGCCGCGCGGCGCAGTCGCCGCAAGGGTCGGTCGACGGGACGGGGGTGGCTCATGGCGGCTCCTCGTCGGCGGCCCGTTGGGGCCGGTGATCCGGTGATCCGGTGATCCCGTGATCCGGTGATCCGGTGATCGGTACCCCTCGATTCTTCGCGACCGGCCGCCGCGGAACTTCCTCCGCCAGGACCAACCAGGCGTCAACCTCCAGAAGGAGCGACACCTTGACGGCCCATTACATTTGTCACGTCGCGGCCGGCCGCGCGCCGCTCATGTCGCGGTCCAGCCGCCGTCCAGGGGGATCGAGGCGCCGGTGAGGTAGCCGGTGTGGGGGCCGCAGAGCCAGAGGACGGCGGCGGCCACCTCCTCCGGTTCGATCAGCCGTTTGACGGCGGAGCGGCCGAGCAGCACCTCGCTGACGACCCGGTCCGCGTCGATCCCGTGGGCGGCCGCCTGGGCCTCGATCTGCCGCTCCACCAGCGGCGTGCGGACGTAGCCGGGGTTGACGCAGTTGCTGGTGACCCCGTGCGGCGCGCCTTCGACGGCCGTGACCTTGCTCAGTCCTTCGAGGGCGTGCTTCGCGGTCACGTAGCCGGCCTTGAAGGCGCTGGCGCGCAGCCCGTGCACGCTGGAAATGTTGACGACGCGGCCCCAGCCCCGGGTGTACATGTGCGGCAGGATCCGGCGGAGCAGCAGGAAGGGGGCGTGGACCATCACCCGCTGGATGAGTTCGAAGCGGTCCGGGGGGAATTCGGCCAGGGGCGCGACGTGCTGGAGTCCGGCGTTGTTGACCAGGATGTCGACATCGGCGGGGAGTTCGCCGATCGGGGCGGCCCGCGCCAGGTCGGCGACGTGGGCCCGGCCGCCGATCGCCTCGGCGACGGTACCGGCCGCCGCGGCGTCGATGTCCACGACGTGCACGTGGGCCCCGGCCGCGGCGAGCGCGGTGGCGCAGGCCCGTCCGATGCCGCTGCCTGCCCCGGTCACCATGGCGGTACGACCCGCCAGGTCGACGACGGCTGATGCGGCTGCTGGCCCGTGGAACACGGGAGGGAAGGCGCTCGTCATGGCGGGAATCATCGGCGACGACCCGGGTCCGGTCCCATGTGCGGGCGCACCACAGTCCGCCGGCGGGGTGTGGCGGCCGCCACCGGCCGACCATGGGGCCGAGGAAGGCACAGCGCCTGCGTCCGGGCACTTCGTCCACGGTGTCCCCCACGGGTGTACGAGGGCGCTCCCACGGGGCCTACCGGTACGCGGGGCCGGCCGGACCGCTGTCACTGGTCCGCCCCCGGGAGCCGGGGCCGCGGCGTCCGGTCGGCGGCGGACTTCGAGGAGTGGGTGTCGACGCTGCCGGCGCGGATCTCGCCGAGCCGTTCACGTTCGTCGTCGACACCGCCGGCCTGCTCCGGCTCGCACCGCGGCGCGGTGAGCACGTCGTGTGTGCGGGCGGTGCGGCGGTCCTGGCCGCCGGGGGGGCGGGGTTCTCCCGGGCGGGCGGGGCGTGGGCGGTCGGCGAGGTCAGCAACCAGTCGACCGGCTACTGCCCCGACGTCCGCTCGTGGGAGGCGGTCGCGGACGCGCCGGACGCGGCCGGGCCCGGGCAACCGGGTTGGTTCGCACGCGTGGTGTTCCGCAGGTGTCCCCGCTGCCGGGAGCTCGGCATCGTGCGCGAGCAGGACGTCGCGTGCGTGTTCTGCGACGGGCCGCTGCCGGACCGGTGGAACGTCGACGACGACCCGGGGGCTATCCCAGCAGGTCCAGGAGGGGGGTGAGGCCGTTCGGCCGCCGGTCGACCGGCAGGTGGTCGACGAAGTGCACCGGGCAGCCGAGCGCTGCGGCGCCGCCGTCCGCGCGGCGGTCGTCCCCGACCATCAGCACCTCGGCGGGCGGCAGGCCGAGCCGTTCGCAGGCGGTCCGGAAGATCCGCGGATCGGGCTTCTGGACGCCCAGTTCGTAGGAGAGCACGTAGGCGTCGACCAGCTCGTCCAGGCCGTGCGTGCGGAAGATCGGCCGCAGGTCCCATCCGATGTTGCTCACGACGGCCACGGGGATGCCCCGCCGCCGCAGTTCGCGCAGCGTCGGGCCGGTGTCCGGGTAGGGCCGCCAGGCGGCGGGGCTCATGTGGCGGTCGTAGAGCGCCTGGGCCAGCTCCGGCTCGGGCTCCGGCAGGCCGGCCGCCAGCGCCAGGCCGCCGTAGGCCGCCCGGTGTTGACCGGCGCTCACGTCCCGTTCCGCCCACAGCGCTTCGAGGTGCGGGGGCATCCGCCGGGGTGCGCAACCGCCCGGCAGGGCGCCGTACTCCGTCAGCCGCCCCGCCGTCGCGCGGAACTCCTCGTCGGACAGCCGGACACCGGTCGCCGCCAGGCCGGCGCCGAGCCAGTCCTCGGTCGACTCGATGCGCAGCAGCGTCCCGGAGAAATCGAACATCACTCCTGTGATCATGCGCTGATCGTAAGCCGGACCGTGTGCGGTTGGCGTTCGGGTGGATCACCCCCGGGGAGCGGCCCGGCGTACCTCAGGGCCCCGATACCCGGGCTCAGGTGGTCGGGTGCAGGCGGGACGGGGTGAGCGGTGAGCCCTGCGGCGCCGCGTCCACGTCGGCCAGGGCGCTACCGGCCAGCCAGCTCCGCCAGTCCACGTTCCAGTCGCCGAAGCCGTTGTCGAAGGGTGCCATCTTCGCTCCGCCGCTGTTGACCACCTCCACGATGTCCCCCTCGCGGACCGTCTTGAAGAACCAGGCGGCGTTCTCGGTGCTCATGCCCGTGCAGCCGTGGCTGACGTTCTCCTCGCCCTGCGACTCCACCGACCAGGGCGCCGCGTGGATGTACTCGCCGCTCCAGGTGACCCGCGTCGCGTAGGAGACGGGCAGGTCGTAGAACTCCTTGGTGCCGCGCTGGATGCCGACGGTGTCGCCGCGCATGCGGACCTTGGACTCCTTGCGCAGCACGACCTTGATGCCGCTGCGGGTCCTGAAGCCCTCCTTGCCGGTGGTGACCGGGATCGTCCTGATGACGCGTCCGTTGCGGCGTACGGTCATGCGGTGGGTGGCGGAGTCGGTGACGGCCTCGATGCGGTCCCCGATGGTGAACTCCAGGTCCTTCGAGGGGCCTCCGTAGGCGTGGTCGCCGACCTCGACCCCGTCGAGTCCGCTGCGGACGCGCACCACCGTGTGCGCGGGCCAGTAGGTACGGGGCCGGAAGTGCAGGTTCGCATCGTCGACCCAGTGCCAGGCGCCCTCGACGTGCGGCTCCGAGGTGACCTCCAGCGCCTGCTCCAGCCGGGCCCGCGCCACGGGGTCGTCGGCCGGAACGGGCTTGCTGAGGGCTGCCGTCACGATCTCGCCGACCCCGTACGTGCCGGGGCCCGGCCCGAACTCGACGGTCAGCCGGCCCCCGTCCGCGGGTGGCTCGGTCCGAAAGGCCATGGTCACGCCGACCGGGGTGCCGGCCGCGTCCTGCGCACCGACCTGGACGGTGTAGGTCTCCCCCGCGCGCAGCGACTCGGTGTTCAGCCAGCGGTCGCTGTGCGGGCCGAGCGCACCGGCCAGGTGGCGGCCGTGCCCGTCGCGGACGGTCACGTCCGTGATGCGGCCCGGTTCGGTGAGGGTGATCTCCAGGGGCCCGCCGGAGTCGGTGGCCAGTACCTGAGCCTGGGCGTCGCGAGCGGCGTCGGCGAGGACCGGCTCCTTGAGTACGGATCCCACCCCGCCCGCGGTGGCCCGTACCCGCTGCTCCTGCCAGCCGCTGCACAGCCCGGGCCGGAACACCCGGGCCGCGCACCGCCCTTCGCCCGCCCCGTGTGCCCCTTCCAGCACTCTGCCCACCAGCAGGGTGACCGCCGCTTCCCGCGGGGGCCCCGCGGCTTTCGCGTCCGCGGAGGTCTCGTCGGGCACCCGGCCCGGTGCTGCGGCGACGACCAGCATGGCCCCCGTCACCGCGGCCAGGGCGCCCCACGCCTTGGTCGGTCGTGTCCGTCGCATTCGTGGCATAGCCGTATCAAACCGATGGATCGTCAACATGATGATCATGCGGCTCGGGGCTGGGGCCGAACGGGCACCCGAAGTGACTCGGACGGAGCACAGAGCGCGGCGGTCGGGGCCGCGGAAACTCGCGTGCCCCCGGACGGCTCCGCGGCGGACAATGCCGTCATGCCTGTACGCGCGGTGCATCCGGACGAACTGACGGTCCTCCAGGACATCGAGAGGGCGGCCGGGCGCTGCTTCCGGGACATCGGCATGCCGGAGATCGCCGCCGACGAGCCCCTGACGCTCGACGAGCTCGCCCCCTATCGGGAGGCCGGGCTCGCCTGGGTGGCGGTGGACGGCGCCGACGCCCCGGTCGCCTATCTGATCGCCGAGCGCGTCGAGGGCAACCTCCACGTGGAGCAGGTGTCCGTGCATCCCGACCACGCGCGCCGGGGTGTCGGCCGGTCGCTGCTGGAGCACCTGGCGGAGGTCGCCGTGCGCGAGGGCGTGCCCGCGCTGACGCTCACCACCTTCACCGAGGTGCCGTGGAACGCCCCGTACTACGCCCGTTGCGGCTTCCGCCCGCTCGGCGAGGACGCGCTCACCCGAGGCCTGCGGGAGATCCGCGCCCGCGAGGCGGCCCACGGCCTGGACCGGTGGCCGCGCGTGTGCATGCGGCGCGACCTCTGAGCCCGGAGCGGATCCCCGCGCCCTTCGCCGACCGCGAACCGGGGTCGCGTTCGCGTCGGCCGTGTGCTGGGGTGGGGCGATGGATCTTCTGATACTGGGCGGAACCGCGTGGCTGGGCCGTGAGATCACCCGGCAGGCGGTGGAGCGCGGGCACGCGGTGACGTGCCTGGCGCGCGGTGAGAGTGGCGAAGTCGCCCCCGGCGCACGCCTGGTGGCGGCGGACCGGAAGGACGGGGCCGCCTACGCCGGGCTCCTCGACCGCGACTGGGACTCGGTGGTGGAGGTGTCCTGGCAGCCTGCGTTCGTCCGCGACGCGCTCGTGGCGCTGGCGGAGCGGACCCGGCACTGGACGTACGTCTCGTCGGTCAGCGCCTACGCCGATCACCGCACGGTCGGCGCCGACGAGTCGGCGGCGCTCCTGGCGCCCACGCAGGAGCAGTACGTGGGGCGGGAGCAGTACGGGGAGGCCAAGGTCGCCTGTGAAGCGGCCGTGCGCGCCGCCGTCGGGGACCGTCTCGCCGTCGCGCGGGCCGGCCTGATCGGCGGCCCGGGAGACCACTCCGGACGCTCGGGGTACTGGGTGGCCCGTGCCGCCCGCCCGGTGGACCAGCCCATGCTCGTACCGCACTCCCCCGGCCTGCCGACGCAGGTGGTGGACGTACGGGATCTCGCGGGCTGGCTGCTGGACCTCGCGCGCGAGGGCACCGTCGGGACCTACGACGCCGTGGGGCCCGTCGTGCCGTTCGACGAGTGGGTCGACCTGTCGCGGCGCGTGGCCGGCCACACCGGGGAGGTGGTGCCGGCGGACCCGACATGGGTCCTGGACCAGGGGGTCGGGCCGTTCATGGGCCCGGAGTCGATGGCCATGTGGATGCCGGAGCCGGGCTGGGAGGGCTTCTGCGCCCGCAGCGGAGCCGCGGCGCGCGCGGCCGGGCTGCGGCACCGGCCGCGTGCGGAGATGCTCGCGGACCTGCTGGAGTGGGAGCGCGCCGAGGGCCTGGACCGCTCCCGCCGGGCCGGCCTGAGCCCCGCCCGGGAACGCGAACTGCTCGCCGCCCTCGGCGGCTGAAGTCCCCTGCGCGGCCGGGCCCGGTCAGCGCCGCGGCCTCGTCGCGACGGCGGCCCCGATGCGCAGCGTCCGGTCGTACGTGCCCCGGGGGTCGTGGTCGAGCAGGGCCCGGCGCAGCTGTGTCCCGAAGGCGGCCATGCGGTCGCCCAGTACGGCCGGGCTGGTGGCGGGGAGGGAGAGCTGGAGGCCGATCACCTCGTCCACGGTGTGGCGCAGGGGCTGCTCCCAGCGATGGGTCTCGACGCGGGAGAGCGGCGACTTCGCGAGACGCTCGACGAGATCGTCCCAGTCGGCCCCCACGTCCGCCGGACGCGCCTCGGATCCGAGGAAACGGTCGCGCACCTCCTCGACGACGGTGAGCCAGGCCGGCCGCGGATCACCGGGCCGGTGCAGGGAGGTGACGACGGCGATCCCGCCCCGGGGTGCGAGCACCTCGTCCAGATCGGCCGGCACCCGCCCGCGGTCCATCCGGTGGAAGGCCCTGCCGATGACGCACAGGTCGATCCTGGGCAGGCACAGCCGGGTGACGGCGGCGTCGTCGCCCCGCAGCCACGAGATGTTCGTGAGGCCCCGCTCCTCGGCCAGCCGGGCCCCCTCGGCGAGCATCGCCGGCTCCGGGTCGACGGCGTACACGTGGTCGGACAGGGGGGCCAGGGGCAGGCTGAGCGTGCCGGGGCCGGCGCCGAGGTCCAGGACGGTCTGGGAGCCGTCGAGCGCGAAGCGGTCCACCAGCAGGGTGTGGAGCTCCCGCGGGTACGGGGGCCGGTAGCGGGCGTAGTAGGGGGCGGCGGACGCGAACGGGGTGCTCATGGGGTCCTCCCTCCGGTGGTGCACCCGCCGATCGTGGGGCACGAAACCGGATTCGGCGGCGACTGGCGTCCCGAATCCCCCGAACGGATGTCTGCGCGGCGCCCCGGGACGCCTTTCTCCCGTCATCCGGTGTTTCCCCGGCGTTCGTGCGCCGTACCTCGTCGGGCGGGCCGCCTGCGCCGGCGGACGCCTGGGTTCGAGGCTCCGCCGGCGCGAGCCGATCGGGCCGGGATCCCGGCCCGGGGGGCACGGACGCCGGCAGCAGCCGGGTGTAGGGGCCCTGGGGCGCCGCGAGCAGCTCGGCGACCGGGCTGTGCTCCAGGGTCCGCCCCGGTACGTCACCAGGGCCTTGCCGCAGATGTGGCGGACCACCGCCAGGGCGTGGCTGACGAAGACCGGCCCGATGCCGGTGTCGCGCCGGATGTCCGACAGCAGGTTGAGGACCTGCGCCCGGACGGACGGGTCGAGGGCGGACACCGCCTCGTCGAGCACGAGGACGGCGGGTTCGACCACGAGCGCCCGGGCGATGGCGGCGCGCCGGCGCCGGCCGCCGGAGAGGTGTCCTCCCCCCGGGCCGGACCCCGGACACCGCCGCCGCGCCACCGCGGGGACCCGAGTGAAACGGGCCGGGCGCGCCGCGCGCGTGCCCGGCGGCCGCTCACTTCGACGGGGTCAGCCGCTCCCACAGGAAGGTGTGGACCAGGGCCTCGTTGAAGGCCGTCTGCCGGTGGTCGGTGGCACCCGCGTGGCCGCCGCCGATGTGCTCGTGGAAGAGCACGGGATGCCCGGCCTCGCGCAGCCGCGCGGCCATCTTGCGGGCGTGCCCCGGATGGACCCGGTCGTCGCGGGTCGACGTGAGCAGGAGCAGCGGCGGGTACGCGGGCCCGTCCGTCCGGATCCGGTGGTACGGGGAGATGTCCTCCAGGTGGGGCCGGTCCGCCGGGTCGTCGGGATCGCCGTACTCGGCGATCCAGCTGGCGCCGGCGAGCAGCTTGTGGAAGCGGAGCATGTCCAGCAGCGGCACGTGCGCGACGACCGCGCCGAAGAGATCCGGTTCGCGGGTGAGCATCGCGCCCATCAGAAGGCCGCCGTTGCTGCCGCCCTCGATGCCCAGCTGGGCCGCGGTGGTGATGTCCCGGGATACGAGGTCCCGGGCGACGGCCGCGAAGTCCTCGTACGCCCGGATCCGGTTCGCGCCGAGCGCCGCCCGGTGCCAGCCGGGCCCGTACTCGTGGCCGCCCCTGATGCCGGCGACGGCGTAGGTGCCGCCGCGCGCGAGCCAGGCGCGGCCGGTGACCGCGCTGTAGGAGGGGACCATGGAGACCTCGAAGCCGCCGTAGCCGTAGAGCAGGGTGGGTCCGGGTGCGGACCGCTCCTCGGGTCCGACGACGAAGTAGGGCACCCGGGTGCCGTCGGCGGAGGTCGCGAAGAACTGGCTCACGGTGAGACCGGCGGTGTCGAAGAGCGCCGGGCTCTGCTTGACGGGCTCGCTGTCGTCCTCGCCGCCCGCCGTGCCCCGGTAGAGGGTGGAGGGCTGCAGGAAGCCGGAGACGTGGTGGAAGTACTCGTCGCCGACGTCCGGGTCGGTGCAGGTGACCGAGGCGGTGGACAGGGGCGGCAGGCCCGGCAGCGGTGCGCGGCTCCAGCCGTCCGGGCCGGGCGTGAGCAGCTCCATGGCGGAGGAGACGTCCGCGCGGGTGCTGAGGATGAGGTGGTTGCGGGTCCAGCTGTATCCGGCGAGCGCGGTGCGCTCGTCCGGGGTGAACAGGACCTCGGCGTCCCGCGCCCCCTCCTGGAACGCGGTGAAGTCGAAGGCGAGCAGGCTGCCCGCGGGGTGGCCGAGCCAGGGCGTCCTGGTGGTGACGGTCAGCCACTCCCGGTGGACCGAGGCGCTCGCGTCGTCCGGTACGTCGATCTTCGCGGGCGAGCCGGCGGCGTCCTCGGGCAGGAGGAACAGCTGCTGGTGCCAGAAGTCGATCTGTCGGTGGACGAAGTCCCGCTCGAAGCCGGGGGTGTCGTCGTGCCAGCCCGAGGCGGACAGGTCCGACGGGCGGCCCTCGTAGACGAGCTCGGCGTCTACGAGGGGGGTGCCGCGGCGCCAGCGGCGGACCTGGAGCGGGTAACCGGAGGCGGACATCGAACCGGGGCCGAAGTCCGTCCCGATCCAGACCCGCTCATGGTCGATCCACCCGATCCGCGTCTTGGCCTCGGCGACCGTGAACCCGTCCGTGACGAATTCCAGGGTCTCCAGGTCGAACTCGCGCACGACGCAGGCGTCGGCGCCGTCCCTGGAGAGCAGGACCAGGGCGTGCCGGTGCGCGGGCGCCAGGACCCGGCTGCCAGCCCAGGCCCACTTCTCCCCTTCGGCGTCGGCCAGCGCGTCGAGGTCCAGCAGGACCTCCCAGGCCGGGCGGTCCGTGCGGTACTCCTCCAGGGTGGTCCGCCGCCACAGGCCGCGTACGTGGTCGGCGTCCTGCCAGAAGTTGTAGAGGTGGCGGCCGCGGCGGACGACGTACGGGATCCGGCCGTCGTCGTCCAGCACCTCGCGCATCTCCTGTTCGAGCACCTTGAAGCCGGGGTCGCCGGTCAGCGCGTCCACGGTCTCGGCGTTGCGCTCCCGGACCCAGGCGAGGGCGGTCTCGCCGGATACGTCTTCCAGCCACAGGTAGGGGTCTTCATCGCTCATCAGGCGATTGTGCAGGAAGCGACCGGCGGGTGTCCGCCGTCCCGCCGTCCCGCCCCTCCGCCGTCCCGCCGTCCCGCCGCCCGAGTCGGCCCGCCGGCCGCGACGGCCCGGGCGGGACCGCCGTCGGTCACTCGTCCGCCGTGCGCGCTGCCGTGCGGCGGGCCTCGCGCAGGGCCGAGTGGACCGACCAGACGACGGAGACCAGCGGGACCGCGACCACGGCACCGACGACGCCGGCGGCGATCGCGCCCGCGACCACCGAGATCGCCACGACCAGCGGATGCAGGCGGACCGCCCGGCTCATCACCAGCGGGTGCAGCAGGTGACCCTCGATCTGGCCGATGATCACGATCAGCGCGACGACGATCGCCGCGACGACCGGCCCCTTCGCGGCGAGGGCGACGACCGCGGCGACCGCCAGCGCGACCGGTGACCCGATGAGGGGGACGAAGGCCGCGAAGAACTCCAGCAGCGCCAGCGGAACGGCCAGCGGGACCCCGAGGAAGTACAGCGCCAGCCCGACGAGGACCGCGTTCGTCGCCGCGACCACGACGATCCCGTGGGTGTACCCGGTGAAGGTGCGCCAGCCCGCGCGTCCGGCGATCGTCACGCGTTCCCGCGCGGTCTCGGGCAGCTGGTCGCAGAACCACGCCCACTGCCGGTCGCCGCCGTGGAGGAAGAAGAAGGAGCAGAAGACCGCGAGGGCGAGGACGGTGAGGACGTGGACGAGCCGGCCGGCTCCGCTGACCGCCTGGCTGAGGACGGTGGAGCGGTGGCTGGAGAGGTATTCGCCGATCCGGAACTGGACGTCGGAGAGCGCGTCCGGGTTCAGCCGGAAGGGCGGCTTCTCCAGCCACGTCTCGATGCTGGCGAGTCCCTCGCGGAACTCCCGGGCCAGGGTCGTGCTCTCCCCCGCCACCGCCTCGCCGACCAGGGTCAGCACGCCCAGCAGGAGCAGCGCGCTGCCGAGGAGGGTCAGGGCGACGGCGATCGTGCGGGGCACGGCCGTGGCGAGGCGCCGGGTGGGCACCCAGAGCAGCGCGGTGACGACGAGGCCGAGGAAGACCGCGACGGCGATCTCGTGGAACCGGCCCAGCAGGGCGAAGACCACGTAGACGGCGGCGCCGACGACCAGCAGGCGCCAGGCGTACGACGCGGCCGTACGCAGGAACGGTGACACCGGCGGCATGGACCATGGGTGCCACGGCGGGCGCGCGATGCCACGCCCCGAGCCCCGGATTCGCCCGTCCGGGGCGGAGCCCGAAGCCGACGTCCGGAGCCGGCGTCCGGCACGGGACCGGTGGGTGTCCGGCACCGGGCCGGTGGAACCCGGCACCGGCCGGTGGGGGGCGGCACGGGACCGGAAGGAGTGCGGCACGGGCCGGTGGGGGGTCGGCACGGGCCGGGAAAAATCCTTTGCCGGGATCGGGGCGGCCGCGCACGATGGCCTTCCGTGAGCACCTCCCGACTGACCGCCGTACTGCCCGACCTCGCCCCGTGGCGTTCCAGCCGTGACTTCCGGCTCCTCTTCTACCAGGGGACCGTGACGTACTTCGGCTCCTTCATGGCGATGATCGCGCTGCCGCTGCAGATCAAGCACCTGACGGACTCGCCGCTGGCCGTCGGTGCGATGGGCGCGGTGGAGCTGGTCCCGCTGGTCGTCTTCGGACTGTACGGGGGCGCGCTCGCGGACGCGGTCGACCGGCGGCGGATGATCCTGTTGACCGAAGCGGGGCTCGGGGTGCTGGCCCTGGTCCTCCTGGTGAACGCGCTGCTGCCGGACCCGCTGCTGTGGCCGCTGTACGTGGTCGCCGCGGGTGTGTCGGCCCTGGCCGGGCTGCAGCGGCCGGCCCTGGACTCGCTGATGGCGCGGATCGTGCCGCACGACCAGCTGACCGCCGCCGCGGCGCTCAACGGGCTGCGCTACCAGTTCGGCGCGATCGTCGGTCCCGCGCTGGCCGGCCTGGTCGTCGCCTACGCCGGTCACGCCTCGGCCTATGCCGTCACCGTGGCGGGTTTCCTCGGCTCCGTGGTGCTGTGCTCGCGGCTCAGTCCGGCCCCGCCCGTCGCGGGCGCGGAGCGTCCGTCGCTGCGCGGGATCGCCGAGGGCGCGCGCTACGCGTGGAGCCGGCCGGTGCTGCTGGGCACGTACGCCGTGGACCTCGCGGCGATGTTCTTCGCCTTCCCGAACACGATCTTCCCCTTCCTCGCGGACGAGCTGGACGCCGTGTGGGCGCTGGGTCTGATGTACGCGGCCGGGGCGGTGGGCTCGATGGTGCTGGGACTGACCAGCGGCTGGGTGTCCCGGGTACGCCGGCACGGGCTGCTGGTGGTCCTCGGGGCCACGGTCTGGGGTCTGGCGATCGCGGCGGCCGGCGTGTCGCCCGGCATCTGGCCGGTGCTGCTCTGCCTCGCCGTGGCGGGCGCGGCCGACATGCTGAGCGGGCTGGGCCGCGCCACGATCTGGAACCAGACGATCCCCGAGGAACTGCGCGGCCGGCTCGCGGGCATCGAGGTGCTCTCGTACAGCGTGGGCCCGCAGCTCGGCCAGGTGCGGGCGGGCACCATGGCCGGCTGGACGGGAACCCGCCCGGCCTTCTGGAGCGGCGGTCTGGCCTGCGTGGTCTCGGTCGCGGTGCTGGCCGCGCTGCTGCCGAAGCTGATCTCGTACGACGCGGACACCGACGAGGACGCGCTGCGCCGCCGGGCCGCGCGGGAGGCGGAGCCCGTGTGACGCGGGCCCGGTGCGGGCTCTGTCAGCCCTCCTTCTCCGCGAGGATCCGGTCGGCCGCGTAGTGCGGGCAGTTCAGGGCGTGCCAGGTCACCGAGAGGGAGGCCGCCCCCGTCCGCAGCGTGCGCACAGCGCCGTCGGCGGCGGTGGCCTTGCAGAAGGGGCACATGACGGTCTCCGGGCGTAGTAGATCGAACATGCCCAGTCCTTCCCGCAGGTTTCTCACACCGGACCTGTCCAGAACTATCAAATCCGGCGCCATTCGGCCGCAGTACCCGCAAGTACGGATGGGTATTGGGTGACGAGCCCGCGCGGGAAGATCGGTGGAACGCCGACGGGGAGCCGCCCCCGGGCGGCCGCCGTCACCCCGCAGGGGCGAACGACGTCGTACGGGTCGCCCGGCGCCACCGTGCTGACGGGGGCGGGGGGTGTCCGGCGGATCAGGGTTCGAAGGTCGCGAGCATCTGGGCCAGGGCGGCCTGGTCCGGCCCCGTGAACGGGTCGAGCCCCGGGACCGCGGCGATGGTGTCGAGGAGCTGCGGGGTGAGGCCCACCGCGGGTGGGAGGTGCGTGCACAGGACGGTCTGCGGATCCATCGTCCGCAGCGGATCCACGGTGGCCAGGAACCGGTCCGGGTCCACCAGCTGCACCCAGGGGCTGTCCACGCTCGCCCACAGCCGCTGGGACGCCCTCAGCTCATCGGCCGGCAGCTGCGTGACGTCCGTGCTCACCGCCAGGTCCGCGGTGGGCATGGGGCCGCCGAAGCAGTCGGAGCTGAAACAAGTCCGGGAGCGGTCGTCGTAGAAGCCGACGGTGGCCGGGTTGTCGAACAGCGGCGGCCTGAAGGCGTGGAGCGTACGGTCGCCCACGTCCAGGGTCTGGCCGGGGTTGAGGAAGTACAGCCGGTCCATGGGCAGCGGCCGCTCGGTGGACATGATCCCGGCGCCGAGGAACGTCGTCACCAGGCGGGCCTCGGGAGCGGCTTCGAGCAGGGCGAAGAGCCCCCCGGTGTGGTCGCGGTCGGGATGGGTCAGCCAGATCCACCGCACGTCGGCGGGGTCGATCACCGAACCGAGCACCTCCAGGAAGTCCCGGTCGGGCAGGCCGAGGCCGGTGTCCACGACCACCGGCTGCCCGGCGTGCAGCACGAACGCGTTGACCGGGAGGAATCCGATGCCCGGAACCTCGATGCAGTCCGCGAGGACGGTGGTCTCCGGTCCCACCTTGTGCGTGCTCATGGCGATCTCCACTGCTCTGCGGGGTTCGGGTCCTCCCTCCATCGTGGCGCCGTCCGGGTGTCCCCGCGCGTGGGCGGCGGTGCCGGCCGGCGCCGGCCGGCGGTGGGATCAGTTCGCGCAGTACGTGTCCCGGGCGGGGCGCCGGCCGGTGGTGAGGTAGTCGGTGACGGCCCGGTCGCCGCACGCGTTGCCGTTGCCGAGGTAGAGCCCGTGGCCGCCCTGCTCGACGGTCACCATGCGGGCGCGGCCGCCCAGGGCCTCGCGCATCTTCAGGGCTCCGAACAGCGGCGTCGCCGGATCCCGGCGGCTCTGGAGCATGAGGACGCCGGACGGGCCGTCGCCGGTGATCGGGGTGGGCTCCTGCGCGGGGGCGGTCTTCCAGAAGGAGCAGGGCAGCACGTTGACGGGCATGCCGGCCGTGAGCGGGTACCGGGCGCGGTCCTCCGCCACCGCGGCCCGGTAGGCGGCCGTGGACGTTCCCGGCCAGGCGACGTCGTTGCAGATGACGCCCACCATGACGGCGGCGTCCTCGTCCCGGACCGGCCGCGCCAGCTCGGGCGGGAGCACGGGGGTTCCCGCCGGGTCCTGAGCGGCCTTGACCAGCCGCGCCAAGGAGGGGAAGGCGGCGTCGGCGTAGAGGGCGTTCTGGAGGGCCTGGCGCAGCCCGTTGCCGGTCAGCGGCACCCCGGGGGTGGTCGACGGGCGAGGTTCCCTGTCGAGCCGGGCCGCGAGTGCGACGACCAGCGGCTCGACGTCCTCCGCCCGTGCGGCCAGGCGCAGGCCCTCCCCGTCCCGGTCGGGACGGGCCGCCCACGCAGCGAAGTCGGGGAAGCGCTCGTCGGCGCCCCGCGACATGTTCGCCAGCCAGCCGCGGGCGACCCGCCGGGGGTCGGGGTCGCCGCTGCTGTCGAGGACCCAGCGGTCGGTGCGCCGGGGGTGCTTCTGCGCGTACTGGGCCGCCACGTACGTCCCGTACGAGGTCGCCCAGGCGGAGAGCCTGCGTTCGCCGAGGGCCTCGCGGAGGCGGTCCATGTCCCGAACCTGGTTGGCGGTGGTGAAACTGCGCAGTTCGGGGCCGCCGTTGCGGTCGCAGGCCTCGGCGATGCGCCGGGAGCGCGCGACGTTCTCCGTGATGTCGCCGTCCGGGCCGGGCCAGGACCGCAGGCTGGTCAGGTACCGGTCCTCGGGGTCGAGGCCGCAGCTCGCGGTGGTGCTGGCGCCCACCCCGCGCGGGTCGAAGGCGACGAGGTCGTAGGCGCCGGCCAGCTCCCGCTGGAGGGCGGCGCCCTTCAGGGTCAGGCGCTGCACCCCGGATCCGCCCGGCCCGCCGGGTATCACGACGAGCGTGCCGCGGCGGGCCGAGGGGCGGTCGCTGAGGAGGCGGGAGACGGCCACATGGATCTGCCGGCCGCCGGGGTCGGCATAGTCGAGCGGGACGGGCAGTACGGCGCACTCCTGGGCGGTGGGGCCGCCCGGTCGGGTGCAGGGCTTCCAGTCGAGCTTCGGCACCGCGGCGGTGGCCGGCCGGGCGGCGGCCGGGCCGGCGGTCGCGGTCGGGCCCGCGGCGACGGTGGCCGCGGCGAGGGCGAGGAGCAGGGCCTTCTTCGGGTAGGTCGTCATGGCGCAAGCCTCGTCGCTCCCGCACCGGGCTCCCATCCGGCAGGCCGGTCGGGCCGTGGTGGGGTCAACCCCCTTACCGCGGACGCGGCTTGCCGGTGTGGCGGGTGCCGTTCAGGGGAGGGGTACGCCGCGGGCCGTGACCCAGAGCTCGTACCACTCCTCGTGCGTGAGGTCGGGTTCCCGCACGGCCGCGTCCCGGCAGGCACGGATCCGGTCGGGGCGGGCGGTTCCGATGACCGGTGCGATCCGCGACGGGTGCCGCATGAGCCACCACAGCAGGACCGTTTCCGGCGTCGTCTCCTTGCGCCGGGCCAGCCCGGCCAGCAGCTCGGCGGTGGCCCGCTCGGCCGGGGTCTGCTGTCGGCCGGTGAACCGGCCCTGCGCCAGCGCGCCCCAGGCCTGGAGGCGGATGCCGTGGTCGCGGCAGTGTTCCAGCGTGCCGAACGGAAACCCGTTGGCCCCGGACGCGGGGGTGTTGAGGAGGACCCCGGCCTCGACCCAGTCGCGGCTGTGCAGGCTCATCTCCAACTGGTTGGCGACGAGCGGCTGGTCCAGCCGTGCCTGGAGGTGGGCGATCTGCGCGGCGCCCATGTTGGACACGCCGAAGCGCCGTACGAGGCCCTGCCGGTGCAGGGAGGTCAGCGCCGACGCGAGGGAGTCCACGTCCGCCAGCGGGTCGGGACGGTGCAGCAGCAGGACGTCGATGACGTCGGTCCGCAGCCGGGTGAGGCTCTCCTCCACCCGTCGCGTGACGGTCTCCCCGCGCAGGTCGTACATGCCCGGGCGGTCCTCGTCGCCGAGCCGGATCCCGCACTTGGTCTGGATCGTGATGCGTTCGCGCAGGCCGGGAGTCCGCGCGAGGACCTCGCCGAAGACGGCCTCGGACTTGCCGTGCCGGTAGATGTCGGCGTGGTCGAAGACCGTGATCCCGCTGTCGAGGGCGGCCGCGACGGCCGCCTCGGCGGCGTCGATGTCGCCGGACCCGTACGGCCCGGGGTCCCAGCTCCCGCCGAGGCCCATGCACCCGTACAGCACCCGGCCGTCGCCGCCCCTACCCACACCCTCGTTCGTCACGCCGCCACCCTATGGGGTGCCCGGTTGAGTCTCCTGTAGGGGGAGACTCCAAGCTGGGGGCATGGACAGCGACACACTCCGCTCCATCGGAGAACTCTCCCGCCGGACCGGCCTGACGGTGAAGACCATCCGGTTCTATTCGGACCGGGGCATCGTCCCGCCCACCGCCCGGAGCCCGGCCGGCTACCGACTCTACGGCCCCGATGCACTCGCCCGCCTGCAGCTGGCCCGCACACTGCGCGATCTCGGGTTCGATCTGGAGACCGTACGCAGGGTGCTGGACCGGGAGGCGTCCGTGGCCGAGGTCACGGAAGCACACGCCGACGCCCTGGACGTACAGATACGCACCCTCCGCCTGCGCCGGGCGGTGCTCCGCGCCGTCGCCCGAAGCGGCCCCACCACCATGGAGATGGACCTCATGCACCGACTCGCCACGCTCTCCGGGGCCGAACGACGCCGACTGGTGTCCGACTTCCTCGACGACGCGTTCGAAGGTCTCGACACCAACCCCGAGTTCGTGGCGCTGATGCGCTCCGCGGTGCCCGAGCTCCCCGACGACCCCACGCCCGAGCAGATCGAGGCCTGGGTGGAGCTCGCCGCGCTCTGCCAGGACGCGGACTTCCGTGCCACGATGCGCCGTACGGCCGAGGAGCAGGCGGCGGAGCCGTCCCGGCAGGACGTCGGCGCGCTGCACGACGCTCTCAACCGGGCAATGGCCGAACGCATGGACGAAGCCGTCTCCGCCGGCCTCCTGCCCGCCGCCGCCGAAGGCGCGCCCCGTACCGACGTGCCGGCCGCCCTCTACGCCGACGCGTTCGCGCGGGCCGGCGGAGGCGACCTGCGCCGCTGGCTCCTGGCCCGCCTCCGGACGACCGCCGACCCGGACGCCGCGCGCTACTGGCGGCTCCTCGCGACGGTCAACGGCTGGCCGGTCTCCCCCACCCTCGCTCCTCTCCGGCCCTGGTTCACCACCGCCTTCGCCCCCGGCGTCGGCAGCCGTCGCGAAGGGGCGGTGCGATGAGGAGGCGACGCCTGAGGCTCGGCCTGTACGCGGACGAGCAGGGGCTGGCCTGGGTCATGGGCCTCGTCGAGGACGCCGTGGGCTCCCGCACCGCCCGGATCGTCGACGGGACCGTCGCGCACACGGCCGACGACTCGCTGGACTTCCTCGCGGAGCAGTGGGCCACGGAACATCCGGACCAGAGCCCCGGATCACGGCAACCGGTGGAACTGGTCTTCCACTTGGGTTGTTCCCTGCGGACTTGGCGGGCCGTCCGCAAGGCCGTACTGACTGCCCTGTGTCCGCAGGGATCGGCTCCGCACACCTGCCGGGTGCCCTGGACGGTGGGCTGAAACGCCGCCACCGGCACCCCGGCGTAGGCTGTTCCCACAGGTCAGCAGGGTTCGTTGGGGGTTCTGCCGAGGGCAAGGGGCGCCCCTGGTTCGTACAGCCCATTGTGTGCGCCCGTGCTGCCGGTTTGGCTTCGAGCAGGCCGACGTCGTGCCGGCCCGGCACGTCACCGGTACAGAAGGAGGCGCATGACATCCATGCTCGACGGCTGCACGCCCTGGCCCGAGGGGTTCGTCGACCGCTACTGGGCGGCCGGCCACTGGCGCGGGCACCACGCTGGACAGCCTGCTGCGCGGCCGGGCCCTGCAGCACGGACCGCGCACCGCCCTCGTGGCCGGCGGCACGCGCATCACGTACGCGGCCCTGAACCGGCGCGTGGACCGCATGGCGGCGGGCCTGCGGCTGCTCGCCCTCCGGCCCGGGCAGCGGGTCGTCGTCCAGCTGCCGAACGTGCCCGGGTTCGTCGTCACCGTCTTCGCGCTGATGCGCGCCGGAGCGGTCCCCGTACTGTGCCCGCTCTCGTCCCGCGAGCCCGAGGTGTCGCACCTGGTGCAGGCCACCCAGGCCGTCGGCTACGTCGGCCCCTCGACGTACGAGGGCTTCGACCACACCGCGATGGCGGCGGACATCGCGGCCCGCAGCCCTTTCCTGCGCCGGGTGTTCACCCCGGAGGCGCCGGGCACCTCGTCCCCGTACGGCGGGCGCACGACCGACCCGTCGGGCTGTCACTACTTCCCGCTGGACTCCCTCGACGCCCCGCCCGCGCCGGCGCTCCCCTGAGCGCCGGCCAGGTGGCCTTCTTCCTGCTCTCCGCCGGAAGCGGCGCCGCCGGACGCGACGCCGCCGGGACGGCCGCGCCGCCCCTGCTCGTGCCGCGCACCCACAACGACTACGCCTACCAGGCGGGGGCGGCCGCCGAGGCCGTGTCGCTCACCGGGGACGACGTGTACCTCGCCGCGCTGCCCGCCGAGTCCGACCTGACCCTCGGCGGTCCCGGCATCGTCGGCACCCTCTCGGTCGGCGGCACCGTCGTCCTGGCCGAGGACCCGGGACCCGAGGTGTGCATCGCGGCCGTCGCCCGGGAGCGGGTCACCGTCACGTCGGTGGTGCCCGCCGTCGCCCGGCGCTGGCTCGACGCGCTCGCGGCCGCGGCCGCGCCCACCGGCCTGGGCAGTCTGCGTCTCGTGCAGGTCGTCGGCGCGCCGCCGGACCGGGGGCTCACCGAGCGGCTCGCGTCCGTGCTGGGCTGCCGCCCGCAACAGCTCTTCGGGATGGCCGAGGGGCTGCTCACCCTCACTCGGCCCGCGGACCCGGACGAGGCCGTGTTCGCCACGCAGGGCCGCCCGCTCTCTCCCGACGACGAGATACGCATCGTCGACGCCGGCGGCAGGGACGTGCCCGACGGGGGGCCCGGTGAGCTCCTCGCCCGCGGGCCCTACACCGTGCGCGGCTACTACCGGGCGCCCGAGCACAACGCCCGTTCCTTCACCGGCGACGGCTACTTCCGCACCGGCACCCTCGCCCGCCGCACCCGCGACGGCCACCTGGTCGTGATCCGGAACGCTTCGGACGGGGGGCGATTCGGCGGCTGACCGGCGGATACCCAATGATGTCGGAATGCAGAAGCAGAAGGAGACCGGGTGGCGATCGATCCGCCGCCGGTTCGGCCGCACGGTGACGGCCCTCGGCCTGTTGACGTCGGTGGCCTGTACGTCGGCCCAGGCGCCGGCCTCGATCGCCGGCGCGGGCTTGGGCCCGGGGAAGCCGGACGAGGTCTCGGTCGCGACCTGGAACATGTGCGGTGTGCGGCAGTGGAGCTGTGAGCACACGGGCGGTCCGAAGGACAAGTTCCAGCAGTTGCGCGACCTGATCGGCGACTCCGGGGTGCGCGTGCTGCTCCTGCAGGAGGTGTGCTCGGACGACCTGTCGTCCTCGGCGCTGCGCCTGGGCCCGGAGTGGCAGTCGGTCTTCGAGCCGTACGCGAACGTGGACGCGGCGGGCGCCCGTACCGCGATCCAGTGCACCGACGGCGGACGCGGGCGGGCCGGCTTCGCGCTGCTGGCCGCGTCCCGGCTGACGGACGTGGAGGTGATCCCGACCGAGCAGCCGACGGTGGGACTGCACCGGGGCGTCCTGTGCGCCCGCGTCCCGGCCCAGGGACTGCGGGTGTGCAACGCGCACCTCTCGTTGCGTGACAGCGACGACGAGCACCCGGACTGGGACTTCCGTGACGACCAGCTGAGCTCGCTGTTCGCCGCCGCCTCGACGGACGAGCGCACGGTCGTCGGCGGGGACTTCAACTCCCCTCCGCCGGGCCAGGAGAACACGGCCGCCTGGATCTGGCCGCCGGAGGCGTACACCACATACCGCGAGTGCGACCAGAAGGGCGGCTCCCGGAAGGCGCGCCCCACCCACACGGACGGCACGAAGATCGACTACCTGTTCACCGCGCTCCCCCGCACCGGCTGCGAGGTGGTGGACACCAAGGCGTCGGACCACCGGCCCCTGGTGATGCGGGTGAGCCGCCCCACGGAAACGGCCCCCGCCGTTCCCGGGGTCAGTACGCCGAGTTGAAGTAGACGCCCTGGGCGGGAACGGGGTACGCGCCCAGCGTGGTGAAGGGGACGGCCGCCCACGGGGACACGTTGCCGACGGCGTCCACCGCGATGGCCTCGACGAAGTGGTCGCCGTCGTTCCAGGGCCAGCCCGGCTCCCACATCCAGCTGCCGTCGGGCCGCACCTCGCACGCGCCCAGGGCCGCTCCGCCCTCGTGGAAGTCCACGCGTACGGCGCCGGGAGCGTACCCGGCGAAGCCGACGGCGGGACCGGGCACCTGCTGGTGCGGCGAGGGCGCGGTCACCGTCAGGGCGAGGTGCTGTGCCGGCATCGACGGCTGGGCGGCCTGCTCGTACGCGGGAGTGGCCGCGTAGGTGCGCTCCGCGTGCTCCCCTGCGACGAAGGCCACTTCGGAGCGCTTGGTCTGGTAGTTGTTCGCGTCCGCGGCGAAGAGCCGGACGACGTGCTTCCCCTTGGGCCAGGGGTCGGTGCGCTCCCAGATCCACGTGCCGTCGGGAGCGACGGGGGCGGTGCCGCGGTACTTGCCGTCCTCCCAGAAGCTGACGCGCACGGCGCCGACGGCGGTGCCGGTGAAGCGGACGGCGTTCGCCGGGACCCGTTCCCCCGGTGCGGGCGTGTGCACGACCGGCTTGGGGAAGGAGTCGCCCCGCACCTGGGAGGTCTGCTTGAGGTAGGTGTCGATGGCGGATGTGTCCCGCTTCGGCTGTTCGAAGCCGTTGCGCACCATCCCGATCCGTGGGGCGATTCCGTCGACGAGGAGGTTCAGCAGCCCCATGAGGGCGGGGAGGTTGTGCCGGGTGACCTTCCCGGCGTCGGTGATGAGGGGGGACTCGTTGTAGACGAAGTTGAAGTTCTCGCGTCCCTGGAAGTGCCCGAGGAACGGCTCCACCTGTTGCTGGTACTGCGGGTCCCGGGGGGAGGTGAGGACGTAGACGTTGGCCGACGGGTTGGCCCCGCTGCCCACGAGGTCGGGCAGGACCGAGTCGAGGATGTGGACGTTCTGGTCCGTCGGCTCCCCCATCATCACCCGTGCCGCGTCGGGGTTGCCCTCCTTGACGCGGGTGCCGATGCGGAACTGCGGCGAGCCGGCCACGATGTTCCTGAAGCCGTACTTCAGCCCGAAGAAGAGGGCCGCGCTGCCCCCCTCGGAGGTGCCGAACGCGGTCACCTGGTCCGGTGAGAGGGCCAGTGCGTTCATGACGCGCGAGACGAGGCCGGCGACGGACTGCTCCAGGGAGAAGTCCATGCCCCTGCACAGGTGGTAGGTGTTCGCGCCGTCGAGCAGGTCCCGCACCCACAGGATGTTCGACCGCAGCTCCCCGAGCTGCCCGTCCGCCCAGCCGTATCCCCCGGTCGCGTGGCGGTTCGCGAAGACGACGACCAGGTGGCGGTTGCCGCCCCGCGCGTGGGAGAACCTGTACTCGATGGGCAGCGGCCCGGAGGAGTCCACGCCGCTGAAGACGCGGCGCGCTTTCTGGGCTGCCTCAGACATGCTCGGAATCCATCCTTCTCACCGGCTGGCGCGGCACCTGGCCGAGGGTGCCTCCGTTCCAGGGGCCGGCCTGGCCGGCGGGGTGGCCCGCGTGGCCTGCATGGCCCGGGTGGCCTGCATGGCCGTGACCGGGGTGGCCCGCGTGGCCTGCATGGCCCGGGTGGCCTGCTTGGCCTGCATGGCCGTGACCGGGGTGACCTGCATGGCCCGGGTGGCCCGGCGCGCGGACGCCGGCCATGCCGACGGCGGGCGCCTGGGCCCGCGCCGGGTCGAGGTCCCCGCCCGCGACGAGGATGCGGTCGGTCAGCCTGGCCGAGGCGTAGCCGTCGTCGAGGTCGCAGAACTCCTGCTGGAACCAGCGGTAGCGGGCGGCGTACCCGTGCTGGATGCTGTCGATGTTGCGGATCGCCCCGATCAGTTCGGGGGACGTGAACACCAGCGGGCCCGGCGCGGACTGCTCGAAGTCGAAGTAGAAGCCACGCAGGGTGTCCCGGTAGTGGTCCAGGTCGTAGGTGAAGAACAGGATCGGCCGCCCGGTGTTGACGAAGTCGAACATCAGGGAGGAGTAGTCCGTGATCATCACGTCGGCGATGAGGGACAGGTCCGCCATGTCGGGGTAGTCGGACACGTCGAAGACGAAGCCGTCGCCCGCGCCGGGCACCGGGTCCACCACGTTGGGGTGGCGCCGCACGAGTAGGACGTGGTCGTGGCCGAGCCGCGCCCTGGCGTCGTCGAGGTCGATGCGGAAGTCGAGCTTGTACTTGCCGGGTGCGTAGAACTGGTCGTCGCGCCAGGTCGGCGCGTACATGATGACCTTCTTGCCCGGCGGCAGGCCGATGCGGCGGCGCACTTGCGCGGCACGGCCGGGCTCCGCCCGGCGCAGGATGTCGTTGCGCGGGTAGCCGCTCTCGACCATCTCGCCCGGGAACTGGAAGGCCCGCTGGAGGATCGGGGTGCTGAAGCTGTTCGGGGACACCAGCATGTCCCAGTTCTGCACCTCCTTCTCCACGCGCTCCAGGTACCGCTTGTCGGCGAAGTGCACGGCTTCGATGTCGTGGCCGATCCGCTTGAGCGGGGTGCCGTGCCAGGTCTGGACGACGACCTGCCCGTCGCGCTTCTCGAACCAGTCGGGCAGGTGGTTGTTGGCGACGATGTACTTCGCCCGGCCCATGGCCTCGTACCAGTCGGGGGACCACATGCGGACGGGGCGGGCGGTGGGCGGGACCGCGACCTGGTCGTCGCGCACCACCCACAGGTGCTCCAGGTCCGTGCCGCGGCGGACCATCTCCTCGTGCAGGGCCCGCGGGCTGTCGGAGTACTGGGTGCCCTTGAAGGCGTCGAAGAGCACGGCCGCGGTGACCGGCTTGCGCCGGGCTTCGGGGTAGG
This sequence comes from Streptomyces virginiae, assembly GCF_040638905.1. Classification (GTDB taxonomy): domain Bacteria; phylum Actinomycetota; class Actinomycetes; order Streptomycetales; family Streptomycetaceae; genus Streptomyces; species Streptomyces virginiae_B. Next base: position 131,069 of record NZ_JBEZYV010000002.1, read on the forward strand.
TCTTGGTGCGCATCAGCTTCTGCCGGTACGGGCCGCGGGCCTCGTCCGGCATCGCCGAGTGGACCAGGAGCGAGAGCCGGTCGTAGGCCTCCGCCTGGAGTTCGTAGCGCCGCTCGTTGCTGCTCATGTCGCGGGGCAGCGTGGGGATCAGGTCCTGCGTCATCTTGACCATGAGGTCGCCGGAGCGGTCCTCGGGGTCGACGGCCGAAGGGTCCTGGCGGCGCAGGAAGAAGTCCCAGCGGCCGGCGGCGAGCGGTATGTCCCCGGCCAGGGTGCGCATCGCGGCGGGTGTGACGACGAAGGTGAAGTCGTTGCCCTGCCAGGTGATGGGCACGACGCGCTCGGCACCGTGGGCACGGGAGCGTATGACGACGTGCGCCGTGGCGTACTCGGAGGCGTCGAGCCTGTCCTGCGCGGCGTAGCCGACGACGACCTCCAGCGAGCCGTCCTGGCGCCAGGTCGCGGACTTGGCCAGCGGCAGGGTGTCGCGTTCGAACAGCACGACGTAGCCGGAGCCGTTGCGGTGCACGAAGACCTCGCGGTCCCCGCCCTCGGTCTGCAGCCGGGCGGGCACCCGGTAGTGGCCGTCGGGGGCCTCCTCCGCCATGACGGGGTAGATGGGGGCCTTGCGTCCCTCGACGTGCAGGGTGGTCTTCCAGCCGTTGGCGCCGGTGTTCCAGGCCTCCGGAACACCGTCGGAGGAGTTCGTACGGTGGCCGGGGACGAGGGCCTTGGCCGGGATGCGGGTCACGAAGCCGTACCAGCCCTCGCCGCCCTGCTGGAACTGCACCCACGCGTCGTGCCGGCCGGCGCCTCCCATGCTGGCCACACGGAACTTGCCCCATTCGGGAAGCTTGGGGCCGAGGTAGACACCGCGGAGTTCGAGGTGGTCGCCGACCATCCGGTGCTGGGTGATGCGGCAACGGACCCGCTCGACGCGGAGTTTGAGCTTCCCCTGGATGAAGAGGGGCACCACGCGGGTGTTCTTCTCCACGTACCGGTAGGGCGGGTTGGCCGCGCTTCCGGCTCCGCCCCGGACGATCCCCTTGTAGCGGAACAGGCCGCGGCTCAGCACGCCGGCCGCCACGTCCCAAGTCCCCTCGACCCATTCTCCCTTGCGCTTGAGGCGGGTCGGGTCGAAGCGGACCTGGAATCCGGACCAGTCGTAGCAGTACCGGCTCTGGTTCGAGTACTCGGTGGCCTGCGGGTAGTAGGTGGTCTTCGCCTTGGCGACGACCACGCGGCCCTGCTTCTTGTTGCGCAGCGCGATCGCCTTCATCGACATGTGCCGCTTGTGCACGTTGATGAAGCGGACGTACGCGGACCCTTCGAGGATCAGGTGGTCGGTGTCGTCCCACTGCGCGCCGCTCAGCGAGCCGTGCAGCGAGAGCTCCTTGTCCAGTCGGTAGGCGCTCTTGTCGATGCCCACCGAACGGTCCCCGAGATAGGGGTAGTTGAGGTAGCGGTGGAAGCGGCGCTGGACGGGCATCGGCCCGCCCTTGCGCTCGAACTCGACGACGTCGAGCAGTTCCTTGAGGCGGCCCTCGCGTACGAGCAGCCACTTGACGCGGGCGTCGGCGGGCAGCTCGTGGATGATGTCGGCGTCGGCCTCGTCCAGGAAGTCGTTCGCCCACCGCATGAAGGCGTCGCGGTACTCCTCGTCGGCGTCGGGGAGCACCTTCAGGTGCAGCATCAGGTCCGACTTCAGACACGCGAGATCGTACTTGCGCTTGTGGTCGGAGTAGGACCTCGCCCGGTGGCCGGCGAGGAAGCGGCTGACCGACTGCACGGCGGCGACGCGGTCCTGGAGGTTGCTGAACTCGGTGTGCCGCTGGGTGATGGACGGTGCGGCACCGCCTTCGCGCCTGCGCCAGAAGTAGACGATGTCCGTGAGGATGTCGACCTTGGCGGCCCGGAAGTGGGCGAACATGTTGACCCAGGAGTCCTCGTACATGACGCCTTCGGGGAAGGCGATGTAGTGGTAGTCCCAGAAGGACCGCCGGAACAACTTGTTCCACACCGTGCGGTCGTAGATGAGGTCGGGCAGCTTGGTGATGTGCGTGCCGCGCTTGTTGGCCCGCATGGGCGCCTTGTGCAGCGGGGACTGCCATCTCCTGGTGGAGTTCATCATCTGCACGTTGCCGGAGACGAAGTCGGAGCCGGAGGCTTCGAGGGTCTGCACGAGCAACTCGTAGGCGTATTCGGGTATGACGTCGTCGCCGTCGACGAAAGCGAGGAACTCCGCCTGGGGGTGGGCGGCGCGGATGCCGACGTTACGGGCGTGGCCGGGCCCCATCGACTGCTGTCGCAGCAGCCGGAAGCGCGGGTCGCGGCGGGCGAAGTCGGCGGCTATCGCGGTCGAGGAGTCGGTCGAGCCGTCGTCGACCATGATCACCTCAAGGTCGCGGAACGTCTGCCTGGCTATCGATTCCAGGCACTCCCGGAGATAGATCTCGACGTCCTGAAAGGGCACGACGACGCTCAGGCGGGGCATACCTGCCACTCAGCAAACTCCTCGGTAGACACACTTCTCACGGCGTGTTGGGAGTTGCTGCGGCATGCCGCCAGACCCGCCCCAGAATCTGGTCACCACCGCTCCCCGCACGCTCGACCCTCCCCACAGCCTGTGACCGTACATTTATCCGACCTTCACAGGGTGTGCGCAGCGTAGGCCAACTGTTCAGCGCCGGGCAACTATTCACAAGCGCTCAAGCCGCCCAAACCTTCACTCAAGCGAACGAGTGATGACATCCGACCTGTGCTGGACGCGTCAACTACCCACCGGTCGGGGGAGCGTATGCGGGGGAAGTGATTCCGGCGCTGGAGCGCCCCGGCGCCCGGTGAGGTAGGTCACCCCACGTGACACCAGGGCCCGAAGGAGAGGCCCGCGTCCGCCAGGTCCTGCCGGGCGATCCGCAGTCCGCCGCCCGTGTCGAGCATCGCGATCGTGACCGCGCCGCGAGCGTCACGGGCGATTGCCGGCACCCCCGCACAGCGGTCCCCCACCGGCGCCCACCACGCGCCGTACTGCTCACCCTCCGTAGGGTAGGCGGCGATTTCGGGGTGTCCCTCGGCACCCCGCTGGAGCAGGACCGTGCAGTCGTAGCCGTTGATACGGGTACGGGTGACACCCACGGGGCCGACGCCGCCGGCGCCGCCCAGCGGCATGAGCATGTGCGGGGCTCCGGCAGGGGCCTGCGGGCGGTAGGCGATGACACCGCCGTCCGCCGGGTGACGCCAGAAGTAGGTGCCGGATCCGGGGCTCGTCTCACAGGAGCTGTAGGTCCCCTCGACGGCGTCGGCCTCCATGCGCCCGAGCCATTTGAAGCCGGCCCCCGGCCCGCCCTGACCCCAGTACGACGCTCCGCCGCGGAAGGGTGCGAGGAACTCGGCACGCCCCTGGGCCGTCACGAGGGGGGCGACGCCTCCGCGCACCCACTTGCCCTGATAATCCTGCCAATTGTCCCAAATGCCGTCCGCGCGACGCGTCCGGCCCCGCACGCCGATGCCGAAGCGGGTGGCGAGCACATGGAGCGCTCCGGCGCCGTCGGGCAGCACGATCGGGTCGCCGTACGGAGGCTGGGGCTCCTCCTCCTTCTCCGGGAACGGGTTGCCCACGGGCCGCCAGTCCCCGAGCGGCCGGCCGGTCTGGTACTGGGCCGCCAGGACCAGCTCGCGGCCGTTCGGCGCACCCTCGCGGTGGCGGGTGCCGACGAACCAGACGAAACCGCTGGAGTCCTGGGCGAGCGTGAACCGGCCGGCCCACCCCTCCACGGGGAAGAGGTCGGGCCCGTGCCACACGTCCGAGCCGGGCGCCGACTCGGTCCAGCGCACCAGACCCTCGGCGCAGCTCGCGTAGGCGGTCAGCCGCCCGTCCCGTCCGAGGCGCAGCCAACCCGGGGCCAGGTGCCCGGCGTCGGCCGCCGCGGCTATCTCGGGGCCGGGGACGGCGGGCTCGACGGAGGTGACTCCGAGGTCCGCTCCGTCACGTCCGCGTCGCGCCATGTCCCGGCCACTCCTGCCCACACTCGCCCTATTTGTCCGTCCCGGCCCGGCGGGCCGTTGGACAATGTACGTCAGTACGCCAACGCGTCGGCGCGAGGGACGGAATATCCGGTTCCTCCCCGACGCCCCCGTGCCTGCGGCCCCGGTGGAGGCCGCCGGCGCCGGTCGGGGCCGGTCGGGGCCGGCGAAGCCGAGGGACGTCGTGCGGGTACTCCGGGCGGAGTACCCCGGAAACGCTACGCCGGGGTGACGCGGGTGACGGCGGGTGCGGCACAGGGCGGCCGTACGGGTGAACTGCGCGAACGCCCGGGTCCCCCGTGGCGGCACTGCCGTACGTCCTGGACGAGCGGTTCGGCCACCTCTCAAGGACGGAACGGCATGACCGTCGCCGGTCAGGCGGTGCCGCTGTACGCACGGGCGCTGGGCGGGCCGGGGTGATGCCCATCCCGGCCCGTTCGGCCGACCCGGTTCCGGTGGGGCGACGGGCTCAGGGAAGGTCTTCGGTCGGCGGGTCGGCCTCGTAGACGTGCGGGGTGTCCGACTCCCACTCCACCAGTTCGGTGCCGCCGAGGACGACCTCGTCGGGGTCCGGCATGCCCGCCCGTCGCAGGAACTCGATGAGGTCCTCGTCCGAGCGGGCCAGGCCGAGGGGCTCCTCCCGGTTGGCGGTCCGCAGGGTCACCTGCCGGCCTCCCGACGGGAAGATCCGGTGCACGACGACGGGCGCATGATGCATACCCCCCAGCCTCGCCGGACCGGCCCGCTCCGGCATCCCGGGAGTCAGCGCGTTCGACCGACGGTGGCGGCGCGGTCGGCCGACGCACGGATGCGGAACGTGGAGGGGTCGGGGTAGGTCGCCTTCTCGGCCCGGACGACCTCTTCTATCTCGGCCTTGAAGGCAGGCTCGAAGAAGTCGACGCCGAGGAGCAGTTGCAGTCCCCGCAGCGTGGGGTCCAGCAGCGGGCGCGCCATCCGTGCCCCGCCTCCGCCGATGCCGGCGAAACCGGCCCGGGCGATCGCCGGGCGGGCGGCCACGCGGTCCTCGACGCCCGCGGTCGCGTAGCCGAGGATCAGCGCGAGTTCGGCGAGGAACTTCCGGGTGCCGAGGGCCATCTCCTCGGCGCCCTGGAGCGTCTGTACGGTCCCGCCCGCCACTTTGAAATCGTCGCCGGTGCGCTTGAGGCCGCGCGTCTCGTACACGGCGAGCGCCTCCTCGAAGAGCCGCCCCGCCTCGTCGACCGCCTGCATCGCCGTCACCAGCTGGTCGATGTCGATGTCGATCTCGCGCTTCACGCTGCCTCCTGGTCCCGGAACTGTGCTGCACAGACCGTAGGAGGCAAAGTCCCTCTGCGGAACCTCTCTGCGCGGTCATATCTCGCGGGACGTGCTCCGGTGCGGAGGCGCAGTGCCGCGTACGCCTTCGGTCGCCCGTTCCGAAAAGCCCCACGGCCGGGCGCGCGGCGGGGATACTCGGACGGGTGGAACTGCACATCGATCACCGCTGGCTGCTGGAGCGGCAGGAGGCGCTGTTCAAGGACGTGGAGGTGGCCGACCACTCCGCCCTGGTCGCCGCCGTGGCCCGGCACCGGGTCAACACGCCCAGCCTGGAGGTGGACGCACCCGACGCCTACTGGCGCGCGGCCGCCCTGCTCGACGCGATCGTGCTGCTCCGACCGCTGCCCACCTCGAACGAGTACTTCGCCTACGGGGTCGCCGTCGCCTACATCGAGGCCTCCGGGAAGGCGGTGGAGGCCCCCTACGAGCAGTGGCGCGACCTCGTCACCGACATCCGCATGCTGCGCGTCAGCGTCTTCGACGTCGCCGCCCGGCTGCGCTCGTGGCAGCCGGCCTGAGGGCGGCCCGGGGCGGTTCCCCCGGCGCCGGTCAGCGCCGGCGCTGGGCGGGGGTGCCCACCAGGAGCGCGTCCGAGACGAGCCGCGCGCCACGGGCGAGGCGGCTCAGCTGTTCGAGCTCCAGGGCGTACATCCTGATCGAGTTCTCGATGACCGACTCGGCTATGCCCATCATGGGCAGCTCGGCGCGGCTGGTCTGCAGGGCCGCGCGTACCGCCCGCATCTCGTGCTGGAGCTGGAGCTGGACGTGCCGGGCGAGGAGTGCGTGGTGACGGGTCAGCGTCAGGTACCCGCCGTAGCGGGCCGGGAGCAGGTCCCGCAGCCATCGGGTGGCCGTGCGCTCCCAGTCGTGCGTACCGGGCGCCTTGACCTGCATGGGCCAGTCCGGGCTGAGCGTAAACATGGCCGTCTGGGGCATTCTCGTCACTTCCGAGGGGTGTCGAAGCTCTGATCGAGACGTTCTGTCGAGACGTTTGAGGGGCGGCCTCGGCCCAGGGGTTGACCGAGGCCGCCATGGGCGCTCTGCGGGATCCGAAAGCCTGGACTCGACCCGCGGTCGCGACGTGAGGAGGAGGTTCGTCGTACCGCGGTGCGTTCGAGAGGACGTGGGGTCGTCCTCCTTGGCATCTGGTGGATCAGGAGCGCCGTCGCCAGTAAACATATATACCGTCGAGTAAGCAAGAGTATGAAAAATTTCATGCACCTCGAAGGCTGAATATCGCCTGGTGAAGCGGGCCCGAGGGGTCTGGGAAGCGCTACAGGAAGAAGCCGTGCTGGTCGGCCACGTGCTCGTAGTCCTCCAGACGGGCCTGGGTGCGCTCGGGATCCGCGTCCGCCATCGCCTGCAGCAGGGCCGCCGACAGCATCCCGGGCGCCGCGTAGGAGTCGAACACCAGGCGGGAACCGGTAGCCGCCGTCAGGGCCACGTCCGCCTCGTCCACCAGGGGCCCGAGGGTGGGATCCGTGATCAGGACCACGCGCAGCCCCGTACTGCGGGCGGCCCGGACCGCGGAGAGGGTCTCCTTGGCGTGCCGCGGCATGGCGAACGCGAGGACCCAGGTCCCGCCGGCCGCCCTGGACTGGAGCAGTGCGTCGAAGGCGACGCTGCCGCCGCGCGTCACGAGGCGTACGTCGGGGTGGATGCGCCTCGCGGCGTAGGCGAAGTACTCCGCCAGGGAGACCGAGATCCGCAGCCCGAGGACGGTCAGCGGCACCGAGGCGGCCAGCTCGCGGCCGATGTCCAGGACCTGGTTGGTGTCGGCGAGCAGCCGGCGCACGTTCTCCAGGTTCTCGATCTCCGCGTCGACGGCGGCCTGGAGTTCGTTGCGTCGGATCTGCTCGCGGGTGTCCGGCGCGCCGGCCACGGCGCTGAGCGCGATCGGCTGGAGCACGTCGCGCAGGGCCGGGTAGCCGCTGAAGCCGAGGGAGGACGCGAAGCGGGTCACGGAGGGCTGGCTGACGCCCACCCGTTCGGCGAGCTCGGTGATCGAGAGGAAAGCGGCCTCGGTGAGGTGGTCGATCAGGTACTGGGCGATGCGCCGCTGGCCCGGGGACAGGCGGCGGCCGTCGAAGAGCGCGAGGAGCCGGTCGGCCGGAGGGCGGACCGGCTCCTCGGCCGACTGACCGCTCGGCGTGATCGCAGCCGCTTGTGCGCGTGCCTGCTGCCCCGATGACACCGGAGGGCCTCCTTCTCACGTCACTCGCGCTCAAACATAGCTCACCCCTCGTGGCCGATGATGATCAGTCCTGGGCGCGGGAGGTGACCGGGGCGTCGGTGCGGTCGCCCAGGAACTCGTACCAGCGTCGCTGCAGGCACAGGTAGCGCGTGTCCGCCTCGACGAGGTCGAGGAACGAGCCGATCGTCGCGGCCAGCCGCTCGCCGAGACCCGGATCGGTGAGGCCGCCGTCCTCGGCGAAGGCGTGGTGGGCACCGGCCAGGCTGAACATGTCGGGGTAGACGCGGGCGCCGAGGTGTTCGAGGGGTACGCGCAGGGCCCACAGTCCGCGGTTGCCGCCGACCATCGAGGGCGAGGCCGACACCAGCAGGGTCTGCTTGTCCTTGAAGGGCTGCGGCCGGTAGCGGGACACCCAGTCGACGGCGTTCTTCAGGACGCCCGGCACGGAGGCGTTGTACTCGGGCGAGGCGATGATCAGCGCCTGCGCGGCCTCGATCCGCTCGCACAGGGCCAGGGCGCCCTCGGGCAGCCCTTCGCCGGCTTCCGCGTCGCCGTCGTACGGGGGCATGGGGAAGTCGCGGAGGGTGACGGGTTCCGCCACTGCCCCGGCCTCGCGCACCATCTCGGCTACGAGGGCCGCGAGCCGGACGTTGACCGAGCCGGTACGGGAGGACCCGGACAGGACGAGGGCGCGCAGCGAGGTACGGGGGTGCTCCCCGTCGTGCGGACGGCCCGGATCCGTCGGGAAGTGGTCGGGGTCTGTCGGGTTCATGCCGTTTCCTGCCCTCTGCTCTCGGCTCGGCTTCTCGGCTCGGCTCTCGGTTCTCTGTTCCCGGGCCTGCGGACGCCCGGCGGGCGACGCGCGGCGGGACCCGCACACGCCGGTGTGCGGGTCCCGTCCGGGCCGCCGGGTCACTTCGCGCCGGGGTTCTCCCAGCGGTAGAACTCGTGGGCCATCGCGTCCTTCGGGCTGCGCCAGGTCTCCGGGTCGTGCGGGCTGATGTACGCCGTGAGCCGGTCGCTCAGCCTGCGGAACTCCGGGTGGTCGGTGACCTTGGCGATGGCCGGACCGGGCGGCCGGTCCGCCTCGATGAAGTGCATGTAGACGTCGCCGAACTGGAAGAGGCTCCGGCGTGTGACCCCTACCAGGTGCGGCAGTTCACCCGCGTCCGAGTCCGCGAAGAGCTCGGCGATGTCGGGGCCCGATCCCGGCGCCATGCGGGCGACGATGAGAGCGCGGTGCGTGTCGTTCATCCGACTGCTTGCCTTTCGTTTCAGAGACGTCGGAGACGTCAGAGACGGCTGACGGCGGGGGTGCGGCTCTCGCGTTCGCGCTGCTCGATCTTGTCCCGGATGAGTGCCATCTGGATCGGGGAGTTGCGGTTGATGTTGTCGGTCATCCAGGCGTCGTCCACGGGCGCGTCGGGCTTCATCGCGAAGTCCTGCGTCCACTTCATCCGGGTGCCGCCGGGCACCTTGAAGTACTGCCAGTGGATGTCCATGTGGGCGAAGGGGCCCGTCTCCACCCGCCGGGCGCGGACCGTGAGGCCCTCGCGGTCGACGGTCCGCTCCGAGACCCAGCTCCACACCTTGCCGTTCTCGTCGGGGTGCATGGTCAGGCGGAACGTGGTCGTGTCCCCCTTCTGCTCGAGGATCTCCAGCGAGGCGTACTCGCTGAACAGCTGGGGCCAGTTGGGGAGGTCGTTGGTCATCTCCCAGACGAGCTCCACGGGCGCGTTGACGGTGATCTCGTTCTCGGTGTGTCCTGGCATGTCAGGCTCCGGTCATCAGGCTGTTGTTGACGAGGTCGAGGAATTCCCCGGGGGTCTTGCAGCGGTCGGCCTCGGTGGGCAGGGCCCGTCCGCGCCGGTTCTCCAGCTCACCGACGATGCCGAGCAGGCCCAGCGAATCGAGGCCGTACTCGTGGAAGGGCGCGTCCGGACGTCTCGCCATCTCGATGGGGTCGACGGTGATACCGGCGGTCTTCATCAGGGCCGCCAGCTCCTCCACGGTCAGTCGGTCGGACATGTGGATGCTCTTTTCCTTGGGGGTACCGCTCGGGTCCCGGCGGGCTAGGAGTCCGTCGGGGAGCCCTTGCGGACGACGAGCGCGGAGTTCGACCCCATCCGGCCGCGGCTGAGCACGAGCGCCGTGCGCAGCTCCGCCGGCCGGGCGCTGCCCGTCACCACGTCGAGGTCGTGGCACACGTCGTAGACGTTCGGGGTCGGCGGGACGACGCCGTGTTCCAGCGCCAGGACCGCGGCCGCGGTGTCGAGGGCGGGAGCCGCGCAGTACGCCCGGCCGGTACCGGACTTGGGCGCCGTGACCGGCACCTTGTGTCCGTGGTCGCCCAGTGCGTGGACGATCGCGGCCGCTTCGGCCGCGTCGGCCTCGGGGGTCCCGAGGGCGTCGGCGAAGACCACGTCGATGTCCTCGGGGGCGCAGCCGGCTTCCCGGAGGGCGCCGCGGACGGCGTGGGCCAGCCCCTCGCCGGCCTCGTCGCGCCGCCGGGTGCCGCTGAAGGTCGCGGCGTGGCCCGCCAGTACGGCGCGTACGCTGGCGCCGCGGCGGCGGGCTTCGGCCTCGTCCTCGACGACGAACATGGCGCCGCCCTCGGCAGGGACGAAGCCGCAGGCCTGGTCGGTGAACGGCCGGTAGGCGCGCTCCGGGTCGTCCCGCGTGCTCAGCCCCTCGTACTCCAGCTGGCAGACGATGGAGTACGGCGCGAGGGGCGCCTCCGTCGCTCCGACGAGCATGGCCCGGCTGCCCTGGCGGATCGCCCGGACGGCGTGCGCGAAGGCGTCGAGCCCGCCCGCCTCGTCGCTGCAGACGACCCCGCAAGGCCCCTTCAGCCCGCGGCGGATGGAGATCTGGCCCGTGCTCGCGGCGTAGAACCAGGCGATCGACTGGTACGGCCCCACGAAGCGCGGCCCCTGCTCCCAGAGGTGCTGCAGTTCGCGCTGGCCGAACTCACCGCCGCCGGAGCCGGCTGCGGTGACGACGCCGAAGGAGAAGGGGTCGCGCTCGTAGTCGGCACGGCCGAGCCTGGCGTCCTCCAGGGCGAGGTCGGCCGCGGCGAGCGCGTGGTGGGTGAACCGGTCGGTCTGGACGAGGAAGCGGTCCTCGACCAGCGCGCCGGGGTCGAAGCCCCTGACCTCTCCCGCGACGCGCAGCGGCAGGTGCTCGCAGCCCGCCCTGGTGACGCGGTCCAGGACGCTGGCGCCGGACTGGGTGGCCTTCCAGAAGACGTCGGCGCCGACGCCGTTGGGGGCGACGACCCCGATGCCCGTGATGACCGTACGGCTGGTCACGAGACCTCCTCCTTCGGCCGGGTCATGACCACGGCGGACTGGAAGCCGCCGAAGCCGCTGCCCACGGAGAGCACGCTGCGCAGTTTCCGGTCCCGGGCCACCTTGGGCACGTAGTCCAGGTCGCATTCGGGGTCGGGCGTCTCGTAGTTGGCGGTCGGCGGGACCACCTGGTGGACCATGGCGAGGACGCAGGCGGCGAGTTCGATGGCCCCGATGGCGCCGAGGGAGTGTCCCACCATGGATTTGATGGAGGTCATCGGCGTCCTGTAGGCGTGCGCGCCCAGGACCTTCTTGACCGCCGCGGTCTCGTGGCGGTCGTTCTGCTTGGTGCCCGAGCCGTGCGCGTTGACGTAGTCGATCTCGTCGGCGGCGACTCCGGCCTGGGCGAGGGCGGTTTCGATGGCCCGGGCCATCTCCAGGCCTTCGGTGGTCAGCCCGGTCATGTGGTGGGCGTTGCCGAAGGTGGCGTAGCCGCCGATCTCGCAGTAGACGGTCGCGCCGCGGGCGCGGGCGCGTTCCAGCTCTTCGAGTACGAGGACGGCGCCGCCCTCGCCGAGGACGAATCCGTCCCGGTCGGCGTCGAACGGCCGTGAGGCGTGGGCCGGGTCGTCGTTGTTCGGCGAGGTCGCCTTGATGGCGTCGAAGCAGGCCACGGTGATCGGCGATATGGGCGAGTCCGAGGCCCCGGCGATGCAGACGTCCATCCGGCCCTCCGCGATGGCGTGCACGGCGTACCCGATGGCGTCGAGTCCCGAGGTGCAGCCGGTGGAGACGGTCTGGACGGGGCCGCGTGCTCCCGTCTGCTCCGCGACGGCGGAGGCGAGGGTGGCCGGTGTGAACGCCCGGTGCAGGTGCGGGCCGGCCAGCTTGTGGTCCACGTCCCACCAGGAGCCGGACTGGCTCACGGCGACGTAGTCGTGCTCCAGACGGGTGGTGCCGCCGACGGCGGTGCCGAGGGAGACGCCGGTCCGCCAGGCCTCGTCCGCGGTGAGGTCGAGTCCGGCGTCGCGCACCGCCTCGCGGGCGGCGACCAGGGCGAACTGGATGTACCGGTCCGCGCGGGCCGCCTCCTCCTCGTCGAGGCCGTGCTCGGCGGGGTCGAAGTCGACCTCGGCGGCTATCCGTGAGCGGAAGCCCGTCGGGTCGAAGAGACTGATGCCCCGTGTCGCCGTACGCCCGTTGGCCAGCAGGTCCCAGAAGTCGCGGACTCCGATGCCGCCGGGCGCGACGACGCCCACTCCGGTGACGGCCACCCGCCGGCGGGTCACGAGACCGCTCCTGTACGGTCCGGCGGCTGCTCCCATGCGGTTCCCTCCGGGTTCGGGGCCTGCTCGGTGTCCACGTGTCCCAGTTCGGGGCGCGGGGCGAGGGGGCCGAGGTGGAAGACCATGCGGGCTTCGGTGTCCCCGACGTTGCGGAAGCGGTGGCGCGTGTTCAGGGGCACGAGCAGCCCCTGGTCGGTGCGCAGCGGGTGGGGCTCCCCGTCGAGGTCGACCTCCAGCCGGCCGCTGACGACGTACACGAACTCCTCCGAGTACGGGTGGTAGTGCTCGGCGATCGACTCTCCGGGGGCCATGATGGCCAGGCCCATGAAGCCGCTGGTCGAACCCACCGAGGTCGGGGTGAGAACGGCCCGCAGGTCGCCACCGCGCCGGCGGTTGGGCGGCGTCTCGCTCAGGTCCACGATGCGTGGGCGCTGTTGGGTCATGGTGGGTGCCTCCTGGCGTGTGGGGAGAGCCTCGACGGAGATCGGGGTGGGGGTGTGGGGTCGGTGGGGGCCGGGGGCCGCAGTGGGGCCGGCCGGAAGGAGGGCCCCGGGGAGGATCAGGACTGCGCGGGTGCCCGGCGGTCGGTGATCAGCTTCATGGTGTGGTGTGCGGCGCGGCCCCGCCCGTCGGGCGCGAGCGTCAGCCGGTCGAGCACCGCGGCCTTCCGGGGGCCCGAGATGCCGTAGACGGTCTCGGGGTCGGCCTCCAGCGGGCCGTGTACGTCGATCAGCCGGACGACGATGTCGTCGCGCTGGAAGATGCTGCTGCTCCGAACGGGGCTCCGGGGCCGGCGTGCGGCCTCCTCGTCCTGCCGGGCCAGGAACCTGGCGAGTGCCTGGCCGCAGCCGGGCTTCGCCGGGTAGAAGACCGCGTGCCGCTGCACCTCGGCGGACTCGGGCTCCGGTGCGGCGATGTGGTGGACGGCCGGGACGGCGGCGCGCATGAAGAACATGCGGGCCGATTCCGGGTCGCCGAGGTCGCGGTCCTGTTCGAGGTAGGGGTTGATGGCCTCCTCGACGGCGCGCACCTCGGGCTGTTCCGAGACGTGCCTCAGGGCCGCCATCAGGTCGCCCTGGACCTCGACCGTCCGTACCACCCGGTTGCCGTGCATGAACAGCGAGGTGCGGCACAGGCGGGTGTGGTCGTCGACGCGGGCCGCCGGGGAGGCGTAGCTGGAGAGGATGGACGCGACGTCCTTCTCGCTGCCCGGCTTGACCGTGAAGGTGAGGGCGTGGCGCACGATGCCGGCGCCCAGGCGGGGCGTGGACTGCAGGCGCGCCGTGGGCGGGCGGGCCGCCTGGTCGTAGCCCCGTCCGGTCTCGCGCAGGACGGTGAACTTGAGCGGGCGCATGGAGCGCGCGCACGCACCCAGCGGCCGCACCTGTTCGGCGTGGTGCTCGCTGTTGACCCAGGCGAGGTATTGCGGGGCGCTCTCCCACTCGCTCGTGATCAGCCACTGCGAGGGGTTCTCGAAGGACTGGCACAGCTGGTCGCTGATGTGGCCCGGGACCGACGCGATGTCGTTGCGGAGCTTTTCGTACGCCTCGAAGAACTGCTGCTGGGTCCCCTCGTGGAGATCCATCAGAAGGACGACCCGGAGCATGGAGCCGTCGAAGGCTGACTGCGACACCCGTTCGGAGAGGGTGGTTGTCATCTACTCACTCCTTCATGAGGGGGTGGAGATCCATCGCGTACGGACCCCTCGTCCGTCACCGGTGGCGTCCGCCCGGGCCGGCGGCCGCCCTCTCGGGAACGACAGGCCGGCGCGTCTCAGGGGGAGCCGCTGTCGCTCATCGTCATCCGGGTAGGGGCGTACCGCTACATGTCGGGATCAAGCGGGTGACAACCGGCGAATCAACTGGGCCTCATCGCGGATCGGGGGCATAAAGAGTCCACTCCCCCACACAGAAAACAGGAGCCCGCAGCTGATGGAAGACAACGCCGATGTTCGCGTACCGGTTCTCGTCGTGGGCGGCTCCCTCGTGGGCCTGTCCACCTCACTTTTCCTGAGCCGCCACGGAGTGAGGCACCTGCTGGTCGAGAAGCACTCCGATACCTCCGTGCACCCGCGCGGCCGCGGCATCAACGCCCGGACGATGGAGCTCTTCCGTACGGCAGGGGCGGAGCACGCGATCCGCCGGGCGGCGTCCGTGCTGGAGGGCATCCAGGGCATTCTGCAGGCGCGGTCGTTGACCGACACCGCCGACCACAACTGGCTGATCAAGTCGATCGACCCGTCCGGAGCGCTGGCGCGTTTCAGCCCGACGGGGTGGTGCCTGTGCAGCCAGAACAACGTCGAGCCCGTGCTGGCCGAGCAGAGTCGTGCTCAGGGCGCCGACATCCGCTTCGGCAACGAGCTGATGAGCTTCGACCAGGACTCCACCGGGGTGAACGCCGTCGTGAAGAACCGCACGACGGGCGAGCACATCACGGTGCGCGCGGACTTCCTGATCGCGGCGGACGGACCGCGCAGCCCCGTCCGCGAACAGCTGCGGATCCCCCAGACGGGTAACGGCGAGCTGTTCCACAACGTGAGCGTCACCTTCCGCTCGGAACGGCTCGTGAAGGTGCTGGGCGACCTGCGCTTCATCGTCTGCTACCTGATGCGCCCGGGTGCCGACGGGGCGCTGCTGCCGGTGGACAACGACACGCAGTGGGTCTTCCACGCCCCCTGGCACCCCGACCAGGGAGAAACCCTGGAGGACTTCACCGACGAGCGGTGCGTGGACCAGATCCGCGAGGCGGTCGGCGTACCCGACCTGGACGTGGAGATCAGCGGCAAGGCGCCGTGGCACGCGGCCGAACGGGTGGCCGAGCGGTATTCGTCCGGTCGGGTGTTCCTGGCGGGGGACGCAGCGCACGAGATGTCGCCCACCGGGGCCTTCGGTTCCAACACGGGCATCCAGGACGCCCACAACCTGGCGTGGAAGATCGCCGCGGTGCTGGACGGGTCGGCGGGCATCGAGCTGCTCGACACCTACCAGGCCGAGCGGCTTCCGGTGGCGAGAGCCACGAGCGAGCGTGCGTCGGCCCGTTCGGCCGAGCACAGCCACCCGGGGTACGCGCCTCCGCCCACCATGGGCGGCGGACCGGGCAGCGGTGTCCTCACGACGGCGATGGCCTACTGCTACACGCAGGGCGCGCTCGTCGGCGGCGACCCGGCGCGGCCCGTCATCCCGGAGACGCTGCGGTCTATGGGAGACACCGGGACCCGGGCCCCGCACATGTGGCTGACCAGGGCCGGTGAGCGGATCTCCACCCTGGACCTGTACGAGCGTTCCTTCGTGCTGCTCAGCGGCGCGGGTACGCCGTGGCAGGCTGCCGCGGAGCAGGCGGCCCGACAGCTGGGGCTGCGGCTGGACGCGTACACGATCGGCTCCGGGCCGGGTGCGGACCTCGTCCCGGAGGGCGGCGCGCCGTGGACCGAGGTCCACCGGCTGGGCGCCGACGGCGCCGTGCTCGTACGCCCGGACGGGTTCGTGGCCTGGCGCTCGGAAGGCGCCGTGGCCGACCCCGCGTCGGTGCTGCGCGAGGTCCTCTCGACGGTGCTGCGCCGGGCGTGACCACCCACTCCCCCCGTCCGCCGGCCGTGCGCGCGGCCGGCGGACGGGGTTCAGCGGCAGGTCCAGCAGCCGGCCCAGCAGCCGGCGTGGGGCTGGACGGTACGGCGGCGGCCGGCGCCGCTGCCGGCCCCCCTGTCGGCGCCGCCCGTCGCGCCGCGGCCACGGTCACGCTCGATGGCGGTGCGGTGCGCGTAACAGGCGATGACGACCGCGATCGCGGCCACTTCCTCCGGGGCGGCAACGCCCTTCTCCACACGCAGCAGGCTCGTTATCGGAACATCCTTCGACATCGGCACGGCCTCTCTCACGGGGGCTGCGCGTGCGCCCTGTCGCGTCGCGAGGGGCGGACCGGCTCGGCGTCGGCGCGGGCGGCACACGGGTGGCTCGGCGCGCTGACGGGACGTGTTCCGCATGCGCGAACCGGCCTGTGGGGTCCTGTCGGATCTCGAGGACTCCTGTCGCGACCGACGGTACAAGCGCCCGGCGGCCGCGGCACGCCGGGATTCCGGCACCCGGCGGGCCGTCCGGCGGGGCACTCGTGAAGGGCCACCAGCCCCTGCTCTGCCGGGGGTGCGCCGGTCATCTGTACGCCGTCTGCACGACGGACCACACCGGCGGGAACAAGGTCGGGCAGTGGGAGGTCGACCATGAGATGCCCGTGTCGTGCCCGCTGGCGGGCCTGTTGCCGCTGACCGGCAGGGGCGTCTCCGTCCACGACCTGCCCGGCGCCGAGGAGGTACTCGGCCCACCGCGCTGAAACGGGCGGCGCATTGGACCGGCCGGGTGAGTCCCGCCCGCCGCGCGGACCGCCGCGGCGGACGGGCGTTGCCGGGCGGTGCCGTGCCTGGGAATGGACCGCACGGCCTGGCGCCCTCTTGGGCGGTCTACGCGCGGGACGGTCCGGGCACGGTCCGGAGGTCGTAGCGGTAGGAGCGGTCGTTCTTGAAGCTGAGCCAGACGGTGGCCGGCGGTTCGGGTCCGTCGGCGCGGCCGTCGACGGGGTGGGCGGTGACGAGACCGCCGGCGATCTCGCAGTGCCAACCGTCGGGCGCCGACCAGACGCACCACACCTTCCCGTCCGTCCGACGGTAGGCCGGCCGCCCGTTGTGCTCGCCGGCGCGTTCGAAGAGGTGGCGGAGCCCGTCGGTGTGCCGCACGAAGGTGAAGGACGCAAGGTCTGTCATGGCAACGGCACTTTACGGGGCCTGCCGGGCGGCGGTCCCGGCCGGCCGTGCCCGCCACTGCTCCGCCGCCATCCGCCAGATGACGTCGATCCCCGATTCGCCCGGGGCGAGCGGGCCTTCGGGCGCCGGTACGCGCTCGACCTCGGTGAAACCCAGGCGTCGGGCGACGGCCCCGCTGGCGTGGTTGGCGGCGTCGTGGTGGATCTCGATCCGGTCGATGCCCGGCAGTCGGAAACCCTGGGTGAGGAGAGCCGTGCAGGCCATGGTGACCAGGCCCCGTCCGGTCCGGGCCGGGTGGAGCCAGTAGCCGATTTCCAGGCCGCCCTCTCCGATCCTGCGCATGAGTACGCAGGTGCCGACCACTTCGGCGTCGGAGGTGATCGCGTAGCCGTAGGCCTCCCCGGTCTCCCACTTCTGCCGCATCCCGGTGAGGAAATCCGCGGTCTGCTGTCGCCCGGGGTCGGCCGCCCAGGGCATCCACGGCACCAGATGGTCCAGCGACTCGTAGATCGCCCGTTCCAGGGCGTCGAGGTGGCTCGTGCGCCATCGGTGCAGGTCGACCTGGTCTGAACTGAGGCTTTCGGCGGGCGTTTCCATGCACCGGATGCTCTCCCGGCCCGGCTGCCGGCGACAACGCATTAAGTGCTCCTGCCGGATCCGGCGAGGCCCGATCAGCGCTGCGCGGGGTGGTAGAGCACGTGCGCACGGGCCATGTCCACCGGCTCGTCCCCGGACAGCCGGAGGAAGTGTTCCACCTGCCAGGTCTGCGTACCGTGCGCCTGGCGGGCGGTGGTGGTCACCCACGGCGGATAGACGCGGAACGCCCGCTTGCCTCCGGATCCGTTCGTCGACACGACGCCCCGTTCGCGCAGGACGTCCCGCGGGAACACGAACTGCCCGAACCGCTCGCCCTCGCGGGTACTGATGACGAACAGGTCGACGGGATCCGCGGCGTCGAAGGGTTGGATCGGCCCGCCCGCGGACCTCTTCCACACCGTGACGAACTGGCCCGCCTTCGTCGGGGTCGTCCTGGCCACCCGGAACCTGACGGCGAGACCGTCCACGGTGAATCCGCACGCCCCGTAGTCGGCGCTCTCCGCCTCGGGCACCGGCCGTGAGCACGCGAATCCACCCGGGTCGTAGGCCAGCTTCCTCGCCCGCAGCAGGTCACCGGGGATCCCCGTCCCGCCGCGCGGCCACGCTTCGCGTTCCATCGCCATACCCGCATCCTGCCAGCTTTCGAACGTACGACCGAATTCAATCGAGCGCGCGGCTGGAACTCCTGTGCGAGCAACTGATCACCGTTGGTATGCTCCGACCCGATCGGAGGGGGGCCGATCACGGAGAGCCAGGCCGACCGGCCCGCGACAGCGGCTGCCCGGGGCCGGCTCGGTGGTGTCCCCTTCCTCCCGTGTTCGCCCATGAGAGGGTGCTTGTGGACCCAACCGTAAGACGATCGTCACGCCTGCACCGAGGGCTGGGAGCCGCCACGCTGGCCCTGGTCGCCGGCGCCGCACTGCTGCACGTGACCACGCCCGTGGCGGTCGCGGCCCCGGCCGCCGGCGCCCCGGCCGAACTGGTGCTGCCCGCCGCCCCGCGCGGACTCCCGGCCCGGGACCAGCTGTTCGTGGCCGGTGACACCGGCCTCCTGCACGCCCGTGAGGGCGGCGACCAGCTGCTGTGGACCCGGTACGACACCGGTGCCACCACCGACACCGGGCTGCGGCTGCCCGCCCCGGTCGACGGCGGCCTGGACCAGGGCCGGCCTTCGCGCGGCTACCGGGGTACCCCCGACCACCGCTACGGAACCTCCTCCGACTCCGTGGCCGTCCCGACGGCGGCCACGGCGCAGGCTCCCGCCAAGGTCGACCTGTACGACCTGGCCACCGGCAGGCCGGTCGCGCTCGGCACCGTCACCGTCCCCACCGGGCAGAGCTACTACGGGACGTACGGGCGCACCGTGCTGACCTTCGAGGGCAGCGCCTCCGCGGTCACCGGCTGGTTCCTGAACCGGCTGGACGGCGCCTCCACGGTCCGCACCAAGGTGGCCCTGCCCGCCGGCGCGGCCCTCGCGTCCTCGGTGCACGACGGCGACCAGAACGCGCTGATCCTGCGCCACCGCCAGGACGACCTCAGCCACTCCGTCCTCGTTGACGTCGTGACGGGAGCGACCACCGCGCTGCCGGACGAGGGCGAGTACGACTTCTCGCACACCTTCCGGCTGGCCAAGGGCAAGGTGCTGCGCACCGGCGACCAGAACTCGGTCGACGTACTGGACCGGGCGCAGCCGCAGACCGTGCTGAGCTCCACCTACCTCAACCCGGTCTCGGGCGAACTACGCCTGCTCGGCGACTGGCTGATCGGCACCGATTCCGTCCAGGGGTCCTCGGGCGACGACCGGGGCCGTCCGCTGCACTTCACGCCGATCGGCTCGACCTCCGGCACCGTCGAGTACCTGCTGGAGTTCGCCGACAGCCAGCTGCTGCCCGCACCGGACGGCTCGCTCCTCGCGGTCGGCAGCCCCAAGGCCCCCGCGTACGGCAGCCAGCCCCAGGTCGCCGTCCAGCGGATCACGGCGGCCGACGCGGCCAAGCCGCAGGCCGGCAAGCTCGCGGACGTCCCGCCGGCACCGGCCACGGTCTTCGGCCTGTCGATCGGCGGCGGCGTGCTCACCGCCGCCTCGGACACCGTCCAGTTCCAGCCGGGAGACATCACCGGAGCGTTCCGCAGCTACCGGATCTCGAACGACCCGACCCCGGTCAAGACCTTCGAGTACCTCGACGGAACCCACAGCATCAGCGACTGCTTCAGCCACGGCGCCGGCTGCGTCGGCCTCCGGTCCAGCGGCGACGGCCGGTACCTGGAGTACGACCCGGTGAAGTGGCAGGCCGCCGCCATCCGCCAGGCCGGCAACCGCGACTGGGCCGGCAAGATCCCCACCGGGAACGTCGACGGCCTGCGGACCGCGGACGCCGCGGGCCGCTACGTCGCACTCGCGCAGACCGCGTACGGCAACTGGACGTCCAACCACCTGGTCATCGTCGGGGATCTCGACGCGCGCGCCCAGGTGTTCCAGACGCAGGCGACCGGCGTCGCGGTCCAGGGCGACACGCTCTGGCTCTCCCGGCAGGACGACAAGACCGTCTACGCCAGTGACATGAAGGGCGAGGCGGACCGGGGCACCTTCACCACGCCCTGCCCGGCCACCCTGTTGGAGGCTGTCGGCCGCTACGTCTCCTGGGCCTGCCAGGACAGTCAGGGCACGGTGCGCACCAGCGGGGTGTACGACACAGCGACCCGCCAGACCCTATCGGTGCCGGTGATGAGCACTGGCTGGACCAACAGCGTCTGGGGCCGGGAGTCGCTTCTCGGCGACGGTTACCTGGTACGCCAGGACCTGGCCGGCGGCCGGCTGCTGCTGCTCGACTTCCACGACGGCATCAAGGCGTCCGGCGGCGAGAACACCGTGCAGGTCCGCACCCTGGCCCAGGGCGAGGAGTGGAAGGGCCAGCGCCACGCGAACCGGTCCTGGGCCGTGGACCGGACCGGCTCGAACATCGTGTGGACCGACGCCGACGGGCAGCGCATCCACGTGGCCAACAACGGCATCGCGGCCGCGCAGGCCGGTGACCGCCTCACCACGCTGTCCCCGGCGCGGCTGCTCGACACCCGGGCGGGACTCGGCCGGGCCGGGACCGCACCGGTGCCGGCCGGCGGCGAGGTGTCGCTGCAGGTCGCGGGCCGGTCCGGGGTTCCGCAGTCCGGTGTCAAGGCGGTCGTGCTGAACGTGACGGTCACCGACCCGAAGTCCGACGGACACCTGACCGTCTGGCCCTCCGGCACCACCCGCCCCGACTCCTCCAACCTCAACTGGACGACCGGGCGGACCGTGCCGAACCAGGTCGTGGTGCCGGTGGGGGCCGACGGCAAGGTCAACCTCCGCAACGCCGGCTGGGGCACGGCGCACCTGATCGCCGACATCTTCGGCTACTACGCTCCGGACGCCTCGGGCAGCACTTTCACCGCGGCGGGGCCGGCCCGTCTGCTGGACTCCCGCGCGGGGGTGGGCCGGCCGGGAACCACTCCGGTGGCCGCCCGCAGTGAGGTGTCGCTGCAGGTCGCGGGCCGCGGCGGCGTTCCGCAGTCCGGCGTCAAGGCCGTGGTGCTGAACGTGACGGTGACGGACGCGAAGGACGCCGGGCACCTGACGGTGTGGCCGTCGGGCAGCGCCCGCCCCGACTCCTCCAGCCTCAACTGGACGGCGGGCCAGACCGTGCCCAACCACGTGGTGGTCCCGGTCGGCGCCGACGGGACGGTGAAGCTGTTCAACGCGAGCTGGGGCACCGCCCACCTGATCGCCGACGTCTTCGGCTACTACTCCGGCGACCAGGCCGGCGCCACCTTCCACACCGCCGGCCCCAAGCGGGTACTCGACACCCGGACCACCGGGGCGGTCCCCGCCCGCGGGAACACCGTGCTCGACCTGTCCGGAAACGGTGAACTCCGCCGGGCCAAGGCGGTCGTGCTGAACGTTACGGTCACCGACCCGAAGTCAGACGGACACCTGACCGCCTGGCCCTCCGGCACCACCCGCCCCGACTCCTCCAACCTCAACTGGACGACCGGAGGGACCGTGGCCAACCTGGTGACGGTACCCGTGGGCGGCGACGGCAAGGTCGAGATCGCCAACCTCGGCTGGGGCTCCACCCACGTCGTCGTCGACCTCTTCGGCCACTTCGGCTGACCGCCCGCCGGCTCCCCGCCGAGTCCGACTCGTCGGGGAGCCGGCGCCGGCAATTCCGTTGCCTGACAGGCCTCTTGACGGTTGCGGCCCTTGACGGTCGCGGGGGGCGCAGAGCACAGTGGCCACCGTTCTGAGAGCGCTCTCAGAACGGTGGACCCGGCTCTACCTCCCCCCCACACCGCGCCTTGCAGCGCGCTTCAGAGAGGGCACCCATGCGCGAGACATCCGGCAGGAAACGAGCGACCGTACGGCGGGCCGTGCTGGCCGCGATCGGCACGACGGCCCTGGTGGCGGCCGCCGCCGCGGGCGTCGTGCTGCCCGCGAACGCCGCGGCTCCCCCCGCACCGGCGGGCTGGACCCAGGTGTTCCTGGACGAGTTCGACGGGGCCGCCGGCTCGGGGGTGAACACCACCGACTGGCAGTACACCACCGGCACCAGTTACCCCGGCGGACCGGCCAATTTCGGCACCGGCGAGATCGAGACGATGACCGCCGACCCCTCCAACGTCTCCCTCGACGGCGCGGGGCACCTGCGCATCACGCCGCGGCGGGATCCGGCGGGCCGTTGGACGTCCGGCCGTGTCGAGACCCGGCGGGGCGATTTCCAGCCCCCGGCGGGAGGTACGCTCCGCGCCGAGGCGCGCATCCAGATGCCGAACGTCACGGGACCCGCCGCCAAGGGCTACTGGCCCGCCTTCTGGATGCTCGGCACCCCGTACCGCGGGAACTGGTGGAACTGGCCGGGAGTCGGCGAGATCGACATCATGGAGAACGTCCAGGGCCTCAACACCGTCTGGGCGACCGTGCATTGCGGCACGAGCCCGGGCGGCCCCTGCAACGAGACGTCCGGCATCGGCGGCCAGCGCGTCTGCCCCGGGGCGAGCTGCCAGGCCGGCTTCCACACCTACGCCGTCGAGTGGGACCGCTCGACGGCGGTCGAGCAGATGCGCTTCTACGTCGACGGGGCCAACTTCCACACCGTGCGAGCCGATCAGGTGGACGCGACGACCTGGACCAACGCCACGAACCACGGCTACTTCATCATCCTGAACGTCGCGATGGGCGGCGGCTTCCCCGACGCCTTCGGTGGCGGGCCCGACGCCGGCACCGAGCCGGGCCACGCCATGGTCGTCGACTACGTGTCCGTACTGCGGTCGACCGGCGGCACGACACCGCCCACCACTCCCCCGACCACGCCGCCCACCACCCCGCCGTCCGGCAACCGCGACGCGTACGCCGCGATCCAGGCCGAGTCCTACGACGGCCAGTCGGGCGTGGCCACGGAAGCCTCCACCGACTCGGGCGGCGGCCGGAACCTCGCGGCCCTCGGCAACGGCGACTGGGCCCTCTTCCGGGGCGTGGACTTCGGCTCCGCGCCGGCGAGGCAGTTCCACGGCCGGGTCGCCAGTGGCGCCGCCGCCGGGGTCAGCGGGCTCGTCGAAGTACGGCTCGACAGCCGGACCTCGGCACCCGTCGGCAGCTTCTCGGTCGCGAACACCGGCGGATGGCAGAGCTGGCGCACGGTACCGGCGAACATCACGGCGGTCACGGGCACGCACGACGTCTACCTGACTTTCACCAGCGGCCAGCCGGCCGACTTCGTGAACGTCAACTGGTTCGACTTCGGCCACTGACACGAGCTGATCCCGGGCGCGGCCGGTGCAGGGCCGGTCGCGCCCGCAGGACAGGTGCTCACGTGCTCTTCCCGGCCAGGAAGCGGCGCAGTCTCGTCAGCGGCCAGGCGTTGACGACGTCGTCCGCCGTCAGCCAGCCGCGCTGAGCCGTTCCCACCCCGTACCGCATGTAGGGCAGGTGCGTGGTGGCGTGGGCGTCGGAGTTCACCGCGAACTTCACGCCGTACCGCTTGGCCCGCAGAATGTCCTCGTCGCACAGGTCGAGCCGCTCGGGGTGGGCGTTGATCTCCAGAGCGGTGCCCGATCGGGCGCACGCCTCGAAGACGGCGTCGAAGTCGGCGTCGATGCCCGGCCGTTTGCCGATCCGGCGGGTCGTGGGGTGGCCGATCACGGCGACGTGCGGGTTCTCGCAGGCGCGGATCAGGCGGCGGGTCAGTTCCCGCCGGCTCTGGTTGAAGTGCGAGTGGACCGAGGCCACGCAGATGTCGAAGCCGGCGAGGAAGTCGTCGGGCCAGTCCAGCGAGCCGTCCGGGCCGATGTTGAGTTCCGTGCCGTGCAGCAGCCGCATCCTGCGGTGCCTGCCGTCGAGTTCCCGCACCCGCTCGCGCTGGGCGAGGATCTTCTCGCTGGTCATGCGCTGCATGGCGAGGTCCGGGGCGTGGTCGGTGACCGCGTAGTACGCGTATCCCCGGGCGGCAGCGGCGGCGACCATGTCCTCCAGCGGGGCGAGTCCGTCCGTGAGGTCGGTGTGGGTGTGCAGGTCGCCGCGGATGTCCTTCTCCGTGAGGAGGTCCGGGAGTTCGCCGCGCAAACCGGCCGCGATCTCGCCGCGGTCCTCGCGCAGCGTCGGGGGTATCCAGGGCAGGCCGAGGCGTTCGTAGACGGCCTCCTCGGCCTCCGAGGTGACGCTCTCGCCGCTCTCGGCGTCGAAGAGCCCGTACTCGGAGAGCTTCAGGCCCTGGCGCACGGCGAGTTCGCGGGTGCGGATGTTGTGCGCCTTGGACCCGGTGAAGTACTGCAGGCCGGCGCCCCAGGAGGCGGGCGGGAGGACCCGCAGGTCCACCTGGAGGCCCGTGGCGGTCCGTACGGAGGTCTTCTTCTCGCCGCGCGCGATGACCTCGGCGATGTACGGGAGGGACGTGAGGGCTTCCATGAACGGCGCCGACCGGCGCGCCGCCACCAGGATGTCGAGGTCGCCGATGGTCTCCCGCATGCGGCGCAGTGATCCGGCGTACGTGCACCGGACGCAGCCGCGGACGGCGGACAGCTCGGCGACGAGCTGTTCGGCGGCGTCCATGGCGGCGCCGACGAGGATCCGGCCCTCGCCCGCCTTCTGCAGCAGTGCGATGCCGTGCAGGATGTTGTCCTCGGTCCGCTCGCCGAAGCCCTTGAGGTCGCGCAGCCGTTCCTGGTGGACGGCTTCGAGCAGCTGGTCGACGGAGGTGATGCCCAGCTCGTCGTACAGGACCATGGCCTTGCGCGGTCCGAGTCCGGGGATGGCGATCAGCTCGCGCACTCCGGACGGCACGGCGGCCCTGGCCTCGTCGACGACGGACATGCGGCCGGTCCGCAGGTAGTCGACGATCTTGTCGGCGACCGACCGGCCGACGCCCGGGATCTCGCGCAGCTCCTCGGCGTCCAGGGCGGCGACGTCCTGCGGGTGGCCCCCGACGGCGCGGGCGGCCTTTTCGTAGGCGCGCGCCTTGAATGCCTCCCCGCCCCGGATCGCGATGAGGTCCGCGTACTCCTGGAGCATCGCCTCGACCTGGTCGTTGGCTCGGACCATGCCTCCAGGGTGCCCCGCGGGCACCGGGCGGGCACGCCGGGCCGCCGGGGCCGGGCGGGCCCGGCCCCGGCCGCGCCACGGCTGCCCCTGGTTTGGCGGGCGGCAGCGCGGGCAGCCGCGAGACACACAGGCGAAGGCCCCGGAAATGGAGTGCGGACATGTCTACAACCACACTCGTAGTGGTGATCGTCATCGCGGCGGTCGTGGTGCTCGCGCTCATCGCGACGCTGTGGCTGTCAGCACGGCGACGGCACCTGCGCGAACGGTTCGGCCCCGAGTACGAGCGCACCGTGCAGGAGGAGGGCGGCGCGAGGGCCGCCGAGCGCGACCTGCGGGCCCGTGAGCAGCGGCACGACCAGCTGGACATCAAGGAACTCCCCGCCGAGCGGCGGCGCGAGTACGCCGAGGCCTGGAGCGAGGTCCAGGAGCACTTCGTGGACCGCCCGGAGAACTCCGTGGCGGAAGCGGACGAGCTCGTGTCCAGGCTGCTGGACGAGCGCGGATACCCCACTGCGGGATACGAGGACCGGCTGCGCGACCTGTCCGTCGAGCACGGGCGCACCCTCGACCACTACCGGGCCGCGCACGACGTCAAGGTGCGCAGCGGCGGAGGCCGGGCGACGACGGAGGAACTGCGCGGGGCGATGGTGCACTACCGCGCCCTGTTCGAAGAGCTTCTGACGGATCAGAGGAGTCGTTGACATGCGTATGCCTGGAGACCAGGAGGCCCGGGACACCGAATCCGGTCCGACCACGGAAGACATCCTGAATTCGGGCGCGGCCGAGGAACGGCAGGCGCCGGCGTACCCGGGTGAGGCCACCTCCGAGTGGACGGAGGACCCGTCCGGGACGACAGGGACGGCAGAGATGACAGGGGCGGACGAGGCGGCAGGGGCGGACGAGTCGACCGCGACCGACCGGCCCGACGCCAGGGGTCCGGCCGACGCCGACACGGAGGAGCCGCTGCTCGGCGCGACGGAGACCGAGGAGTACCGCAGGAAGTGGAGCGAGATCCAGGGCCGGTTCGTCGACGACCCGCAGGACGCCGTGAGGTCCGCGGACACCCTGGTGGCGGAGGTCATGCAGGCGCTGGCCGGCAGCTTCTCCACGCGCAAGCAGGGCCTGGAGGGCCAGTGGGGGCGCGGTGAGCAGGTGGCGACGGAGGACCTGCGGGTCTCGCTGCAGCACTACCGCTCGTTCTTCAACCGGCTCCTCAACACCTGAATCGACACATCGACTGGTGAGTCGACACCTGGAACCACCACCGGACACCCCCTGAGCACCACGTCCGAGCACCACGTCCCGGACGACGCCGTACCTCACTCGGCGTCGTCCGGGACGTGTATGTCCACTACACAGATGTCGTCGAGGTTGCCCGCCCGCTGCGCCGCCAGTGTGCGGGCGAGCTCGCCGTCCACGCCGTCCCGCAGCAGCCGCAGGGCGGTTTCGGCCAGGCGGCCCAGTCCGAGGTCTATGTCCTCGCCCGGCTGCTCCACGAGCCCGTCGGTGTAGAGCAGGAGGTGGTCACCGGGCCGGAGGTCGATGACGGCCTGTCCGTACACGGAGTCGCGGGCGGCGCCCAGGAGGCAGCCGTCGGGCTGGGGCAGGAAATCGGCCCGGCCGTCCCGGATCAGCAGCGGCGGCAGGTGTCCGGCCCGCGCCCAGGTCAGGCGGCGAACGTCCGGCTGGTAGCGGCCGATGACCATGGTCGCGGTGGCGGACGGCTCCGAATCCGAGTGCAGCAGCAGATGGTTGAGCCGGCGCAGGACCTCGATGAGGGCCGATCCGGTGGTGGCCATGCCCTTGGCGGTGAACCTCAGCTGGGCCATGGTCCCGACGGCCGGCAGGCCGTGGCCGGCCACGTCCCCGACGACGAAGAGGGCACTCCTGTCGGGCAGTTCGACGGCGCTGTACCAGTCGCCTCCGACGTTCACTCCGCTGTCCGACGGGACGTAGGCCACGTCGACGCACAGCCCCGCGAGCTCCACCGACTGCCCCGGTATCGGCAGCAGGGTCGCCTGGAGCCGGGCGGCGAGCGCGCGCTCGGCCTGCAGCATGCCGGACTGGACCAGGACGGCCCGCTCGCTCTCGCGCAGGGCGAGTTCCGCGTCGCGCAGCGCGGTGACGTCCTGGAAGAACCCGTGCACCTCGACCGGGCTCCCGCCGACGTCCGCGCGGGCCTCGACGACCATCCGTACGTGCCGGACGCCCTCGGCCGTGGTGATCCGGAACGGGTGGTCTACGGCCCGCTGCCCCAGTCGCAGCAGCCGGTGGACGACCGCGGCCGTGCGCGTGCGGTCATCGGGCAGGACGTACTGGGCCAGCTCCTCCAGCCCGATCGGGCCCAGCGCGGGATCCCGCTCGAAAATGGCGTAGACCTGGTCGGACCAGACGACCTCGCCCGTCGTCAGCTGCCAGCCGGCCCAGCCCAGGTTGCCCAGGCGCTGCATGTCGGTCAGCCTTCGGGCTTCGCGCTCACTGATGTCGTGGCGGACCCAGGAGACGATCAGGCGCCCTCCCAGCCGCGTCGCCCGGACCGAGTACACGGACTCCTGGGGGAACCCGGCACCCACTTCGTGATAGGTGAAGGGCTCGCCCTCGTACACGGCCCCGGTGGCCAGGGTGTCCTCGTAGCCTTCCCACAGCGCGGTGCCGGCCACGGTGGGGTACGTCTCCAGGACCCGTCGACCCACGAGTTCCTTGCCCCGGCGTCCCCCCACGTCCACGGATTCCGGCGTGGCCGCGTCGATCCGGTAGTCCTCGATCTCCCCCGTCGGCGACCGCAGCGGGGTGAGCAGCACCGCGGGCCCGGACAGCGCGTCCAGGACCGTCTGGACGGATGCGACGTCGGGGACGGCAACGGCCGCCGCGCCCGCGTCGGCGGGCCCGCCGTTGCGCAGCGGGGCTGCGCACAGCCGGACGGCCCGGCGCAGCACGGTACGGGTGTCGGGGTCGAAGGGGCCCGGACGGTTCCGCAAGAAGCCGACGGCGCTCCGCACGCGTCCACCGGTCGGTACGGGGATCCAGGCGCGGGACGGCCACTGTCCGGCGGCCTCACCGATCAGCAGGTAGCGGCGGGCGTCCGCCGCCGGGTCCTCCAGCCATACGGCCTGCCCCGCGGCAATGGCTTCGAGGGCGGCGACGCCGCTGAGCGGGGGAACGTGGCGCCATTGATCGGCCAGTGACCCGGTGATGCCCGCGTGGCCCGTCAGCTCCAGGCTGCCGGTGGACGTCACGGTGTAGATCATCACGCCGTCCACGCCCAGCGGCGCGCCCAGAACGACGCGCAGCAGCTCCGCGATGCCGTCCTCGCAGTCCGTCTCGGCGAGGCCCTCGGCCAGCCGGGGCAGCAGTGCGCGCAGGCAGTCGTCGGCCGGCGCGGCGACGGCGTCGCTCCCGGTCCCGGTCCCGGTGGCCGGCTCCGCCGGTTCCCGCCGCCCTGTCCCGCCCGCGGCCGACGTGGCGGGCGCGGGCGTCGGCCTGGACCGGACCTGGCCCAGGGTGAGCCAGCACTCCTCCATGAGGGTCCTGCCCCACCGGGTCCCGCGCGCGAGCAGCGTCTCGTAGGCCGCGTCGGCGGATGTACCCGTCCGGGCCATCAGCACGCCCTTGGCGCGCTCCACGACGGCGGTGGACGCGGCGATGCCCTGCAGGTCCGCGATTTCCGCTCGCAGCCTGGCCACCACCTTGGCCAACGCCAGTACCTCGGGTGAGGCACCTTCGTCGGGAGGCACGACGTCGTGCGTCATATCTTGAGGATGGCACGGCGGTGGCGGGGTACGCGCCCGACTGCGGGCCCGGAGCGCCCGCGACCCCGCGGGAAGGGCACGGCCCGCGGAGTTACCCTCGGAGCAAGCGGCGAAAGGGATGGTGCGCATGTGTCGGTGGCTCGCCTACTCGGGTACGCCCGTCCTGCTCGACACCGTGCTCTACCGCCCCGAGCACTCGCTGATCAACCAGAGCCTCCGTTCCCGGATGGGCGTGGAATCGACCAACGGCGACGGTTTCGGGCTCGGCTGGTACAGCGCGGACGGAAACGGCACGCCCGCGGTCTTCCGTGACATCGGCCCCGCCTGGAACAACCGGAACCTCCAGGAGCTGGCCGCGCACGTCCGCTCGCCCCTGTTCTTCGCGCACGTCCGGGCCTCGACCGGTTCGGCCGTCCAGCAGACGAACTGCCACCCGTTCCGGCACGGTCGCTGGCTGTGGATGCACAACGGGGCGATCGGGGACTTCGCCCGGCTCCAGCGCGATCTGTGCATGGCCGTCGACCCGGCCCTGTTCTCGTGCATCGAGGGGTCCACGGACTCCGAGGTGATGTTCTACCTCGCGGTCACCTACGGGCTCGACCAGGACGTTCCGGGTGCGGTGGCGAGGATGGCGGGACTCGTGGAGCGGCTCGGCAAGGAGCACGGCGTGGCGGAGCCGCTGCAGATGACGGTGGCGGTGAGCGACGGCGAGCGCGTCTGGGCCTTCCGGTACTCCAGCCAGGGGAAGTCGCGCTCCCTCTACTACAGCAGCAGGGCCGACACGGTCCGGCACCTCTACCCGGAGATCGACTACCTCAGGGAGGTGTCCGACGACACCCGCATCGTGGTCTCCGAGCCGCTCGGCGACCTGCCAGGAGTGTGGAACGAGCTCCCCGAGAGCAGCTACGCGGTCCTCCCGTCCGGTCCGGACGCGGACTACCTCCCATTCATTCCGGAGTTCTAGCCGGAGTTCCAGCTGTGGCCGGTGCCCCTGAGTGAGGGGGGATCCGGCGGGTAGGTGAAGCACAGGAGGAGGGCCTGGAAGGACGGCAACACCGCCTCGGCCGGCCGGTCGCAACCGGTTGCCGGCGGGCCACCCTCACCGAAAGGACCCCCGATGTCTCTGGCCGTGTCCACGTCGGCGCCCCGTCGCGGGAGCCGGACGGTTGCGCCCTTCGGACGGGGAAGCGGCAGCTGCGCCGCGGCCGTCGTGCCGACCATGGGCGTGGAGGAGGAGTTCCTGCTCGTCGACCGCCGCAGCAGGGCCCCGGTGGGCCGCGCGGCACGGGTCATCGAGGCGGCTTCGGGCAAACTCGGTCCGCTGGTCCAGGCGGAGTTCTTCACCGCCCAGGTCGAGTCGTGCACGAGTCCGACGTCGAGCACGGCCGTGCTGCGGGCCGAGCTGGCGTGGCTGCGGGCCGAGCTGGTCCGGGCGGCGGATGCGCAGGACTGCCTGCTCGTCGGCACCGGCACCGCGGTGATACCGCCGGAGCACCCGCTGACGATCACCCCGGACGAACGCTACCGGCGGATGGCGGTCCGCTTCGCGTCGGCCGTGGGGGGCTACGACCAGCCGGTCTGCGGCTGCCATGTCCACATCGGCGTGGCCTCCCGGGCGGAGGCCCTGGACCTGGCCAACCGGATCCGGCCCTGGCTGCCCACCCTCCAGGCCCTCAGCGCCAATTCCCCCTTCGACCGGGGCAGGGACACCGGCCATGCCAGCTGGCGGGCGGTGGAACACGCCCGCTGGCCCACGGTGGGCCCCGCTCCCTTCCTCGACGAGGCCTCGTACGAGCGCATCGCCCACGACCTGGTGCAGTGCGGGGCCCTGCTGGACCGGCGGATGATCTACTGGTACGCCCGCCCGTCCGAGCACGTGCCGACGCTGGAGATCCGCGTCGCCGACGTGAACGCCCGCCTCGACACCGTCGTCCTGCTGGCCGCGCTCGTCCGCGGGCTCGCCGGCGTACTGCTGCCCGAGGGCGAGGAGGGCAGGCCACCACCGTTCCTGGAGTGCGGGCGGCTGCGGGAGGCCCACCGGCTCGCCGCCGTGCACGGGCTGAGCGGCGAAGGCCTCGATCCGGTCGGCGGAGCCCGTGTGCCGGTGTGGGACATGGTGGATCTGCTGCGCGAGCGAGCCGCTCCGGGACTGGCCGCGGCCGGCGACCTCCACCTGGTGGACACCCTGCTCGACCGGCTGCGCTCAGAGGGCGGCGGGGCGGACCGACAGCGCGCCGCCCATCTCCGGCGCGGAAGGCTGAGCGACGTGGTCGACAGCCTGGCGATGACGACCGCAAGCGTGTGAGAAGAGACGGAAGGAACTGCCATGGACGACCAGGGCGGCGCAGGCGGAGTACCGCTGCACCACGACGACGACGAAGCCCGACGCCGGGCTCCGCACGCCGGGCCGCGTGCCCGGAAGGCGCGCAAGGACGAGGGGACCACCCGGGCCGCGGACACGGATGAGGCGAGCCGCCTCGACCGGCCGGTGGAATCCGGCGGGCCCGGACCGGACACCCGCTGGACGGGGCCGGACGACGACCGGCCGGCCACCCCCCGGCGAGCGCCCTGAGGAGGCCGGCGTGAACCGGAACCTCAGGCCGCCCACGGGCCGCGCGCCCACGTTCCTGGCCATCTACCTCAATGACCACCTGACGGGCGCGAACGGTGTCGTCGAGCTGCTCCGCCGGGCCGCAGAGGCCCATCGGGGCGGCGCCCTCGGCACCTCGCTGGAGTCGCTGGGCGAGCAGGTGGCCCAGGACCGGCGGAGCCTGCTCACCCTGATGGCCGATCTCGACGTGCCCGTCATGCGGACCAGGGCCGCCTTCGGCCGGATCGCGGAGAAGGCGGGCCGGCTCAAACTGAACGGCCGCGTCCTGTCCCGGTCCCCGCTCAGCGACGTCCTGGAACTCGAAGCGATGCGCCTGGGCGTGGAGGGCAAGGCGGCCTGCTGGCGGTCGCTGCGGAGCCTGGCGCGCACCGACCCCCGTATCGACGTCTCCCTGGTCGAGGAGCTCATCGGGCGGTCCGAGCAGCAGATCCGCGCCCTGGAGGCCATGCGCAGCGCCTGTGCGTCACAGCTCTTCGCCCGGGAGGCGCGCGGCCGGGCCGCGACACCCCACGCCGCGCAGGCCGTGTGGCGCCGCGGCCACCTTCGCGGCCTGCCGAGGACCGGCCCGACCTGAGCGGCTCGGCCCGATTCCGACCGATCCGACCTGACCGGCCCGCCGGCCCGGCCCCGGCCGGCCCCGGCCTTGACCCCGGCGTCTCAGATCCGCCCGCGGGACCGGGCGAAGCGGCGGGTGGGCTCCGGGTCCGAGGCGAGCGGGGCGGTGTCCATGCCCGCGCCCGTACGGAGGCCCTCGAGGAACTCCTCGATGGCCTGGACCGAGGTGTGCCGGGGTTCCCAGGACAGCTCGCGCCGCGCCCGGGTGGAGTCCATCAGCGGGAGCCGCAGGACGGCGTCGAACAGGTCAGGTGATGCCGGGACCAGGTGCAGCCGCCACGCCGCGGCGAGTGCGGCCCGCACGGGGGCCGTCGGCACGGGCAGGCTGCGGGCGTCGAGGACGCCGGAGAGGACCTCCGCGTCCAGCGGCGGATCGGCCGCCAGGTTGAAGGGCCCCCGGACCGGGAGGGCGGCGGCGGCCCGGTAGGCGGCGGCCGCGTCGTCGGTGTGCAGGGCCTGGAAGCGCAGCCCGGCCAGGTCGGGCACGGCGGGGAGCAGATCGGGGCGCAGGAACCGGCTCGGGAGCAGCCGGCCCGCGAAGATGCGGCGCTGCTCGGAGGCGGACTGCCGCTTGAAGAGGAAGCCCGGCCGCATCCGCACGACCCGGATGTCGGGGTGGGCCCGTTCGTAGGTGTCGAGGACCCGTTCGAGATAGGCCTTCTCCCGGGTGTAGGCGGCCTGCGGCCAGCCGTGGGTGGGCCAGGACTCGTCGACCGTGCGGTCCTTCGGTCCCGGTGAGTAGGCGCCGACCGACGACGCGTGCACGAGGGCGGGCACGCCCGCGGCGGCCACGGCTTCGAAGACGCGGATGCTGCCCAGGACGTTGGTGCGCCAGGTCTCGGCGGGGTGGTGGGTGGGCTGGAACTTCCACGCGAGGTGGATGACGGCGTCGGCCCCGGTGAAGAGCGCGGCCAGGTCCCCGCCGCCCGGTTCCACGTTCACGGCGTGCCAGTGCGTCTTCGGCGGCCGCCACAGGGGCATCCTGCGGGCCAGGCCGAGCACGGACTCGACGGAGGGGTCCTCGGCGAGGGCGAGGACGACACTGGTCCCGACGTTCCCCGTGGCGCCGACGACCACGACACGAGCGCCCTCACCTCGCCGTTCGGCTCTGCGGTCGGCGTTCTTCTCCGCCGGTGCCTGCTGCGTCATCGTGTCGGCTCCTCTCTGCGGAGGGCGATGGGCTGTCCCGCCGGTCGGGCCTGCGGGCCTGCGGGCCTGCGGGCCTGCGGAGCGCCTACCCGGGCCGCCGCACCGCATGCGCGGGCCGTGGCGGGCCGGGCCCGTGCGGGAGCGCGACCGCTCCGGCATCCTGGGCGTGAGCCGGTCTTTTGCGGGGAGGTGCCTGAGTGCCACTCCCGTCCGGCTCCCGGGGCGGGCGCAGGCACCGGCACACGTACGGGTACAGAGAGGCGAGAGCCGTGACCGAGAAGGACATCTGGGGCTACCACGAGGACGCCGGCCACCACAGCGGCATCGATCTCGTCGGCTACAAGGTCGAGGCCACCGACGGCCACATCGGCAAGGTCGACAAGCACTCCGCCGACTTCCGGGCCTCCCACATCGTCGTCGACACGGGCGTCTGGATCTTCGGCAAGCACGTCCTCCTGCCGGCGGGCACCATCGAACGCATCGACACGGCCGAGGAGAAGGTCTACCTCGGCCTGACCAAGGAACAGATCAAGAACGCGCCCGACTACGACGAGGCCAAGTACGCCGGCGAGCCGAACTTCATGGACCGGTTCGGCCACTACTACGGCCAGTCCCACATGTAGGGGCGGGCATGAGGTACGTGAGCCCCGGCAAGGGGTACGCGCGGGACAGCCGCTACCTCACCACCCGGATCACCGCCGACGGGCGCGACGGGTTCCCCGTGGAGCCCGGCCGCTACCGGCTGGTGGTGGCCCGGGCCTGCCCGTGGGCGAGCCGGGCCGTCGTCGTACGGCGGCTCCTCGGTCTGGAGGAGGCGCTGCCGATGGCGGTGGCGGGCCCGACGCACGACGACCGCAGCTGGACGTTCGACCTGGACCCGGGCGGCCGCGACCCCGTGCTCGGCATCGAGCGGCTCCAGGAGGCCTACCTCGCCCGCGACCCCGACTACGACCGGGGCATCACGGTGCCGGCGATCGTCGACGTGCCGACCGGGCAGGTGGTCACCAACGACTTCGCGCGGATCACGCTCGACCTGTCGCTGGAGTGGACGGCGTACCACCGTGAGGGAGCCCCCGACCTCTACCCGCCGGCGCTGCGGCCGGAGATCGACGCCGTGAACGAGGTGGTCTACGAGGAGGTGAACAACGGCATCTACCGAGCCGGTTTCGCCGGGTCCCCGGAGGCCTACGCGTCGGCGTACGAGCGTCTGTTCGCGCGCCTGGACCGGCTCGCCGAGCGGCTCGCGGCGTCCCGCTACCTGGTGGGCGACACCATCACCGAGGCGGACGTCCGGCTGTTCACCACCCTGGTGCGCTTCGACGCCGTCTACCACGGCCACTTCAAGTGCAACCGGCGGAAGCTGTCCGAGACGCCGGTGCTGTGGGCGTACGCGCGGGACCTGTTCCAGACGCCCGGCTTCGGCGACACCGTGGACTTCGACCACATCAAGCGGCACTACTACCTGGTCCACGACGACATCAACCCGACCGGGATCGTGCCGGCCGGCCCGGACCTGTCCGGCTGGCTCGAACCCCACGGCCGCGAGGCGCTCGGCGGCCGGCCCTTCGGCGACGGCACCCCGCCCGCGCCGGTCTCCGCCGAGGAGAGCGTGCCGGCGGACCACACACCGCTGCCCTCCTGACGCCTTGCGGTGATCACCCGTTACCCTTCTGTTCGGCCGGGCCGACTCTTTCGGATCGTGCCGGGCCCGCCCGTTGACCATGGAGGAAATCACGTGCCCGAACCGCGTTCCGGCAGCCGCCCCACTCTGGAGGCCGTCGCGGCGCTCGCGGGCGTGTCGAGGGCCACGGTCTCCCGCGTGGTCAACGGCGGCGACGGGGTCCGCCCGCATCTGGCCGACCGGGTGCAGACGGCGATCCAGGAACTGGGTTACATCCCGAACCACGCGGCGCGCACGCTGGTCACCCGGCGCACCGGCGCCGTCGCGGTGATCATCCCCGAGCCCGAGGCCCGGGTCTTCTCGGACCCCTTCTTCTCCCGTCAGATACGCGGCATCAGCAAGGAGTTGACCGCACACGACACCCAGCTGGTGCTGCTGCTGGTGGAGGACCACTGCGACTACGACCGCATCGAGCGCTACCTGGCCGGCGGCCACGTCGACGGGGCGCTCGCCTTCTCCCTGCACACCGATGATCCGCTGCCCGCCATCGCCCGCCGCCTCGGCATGCCCATGGTCTACGGCGGCCGCCCCGGCTGGACCTCCGGGCCCGGCGAGCCGGACAGGGTGACGTACGTCGACGCGGACAACCGCGAGGGCGCCCGGGAGGCCGTACGGCACCTGCTGGCGCAGGGGCGGCAGCGGATCGCGCACATCTGCGGCCCGCTCGACCAGACTTCGGCGGCCGACCGGCTGAGCGGCTACCACGACGTGCTGCCCGCCGCCGGGCCCGAGCTGGTCGCCGTGGGGGACTTCACCGCGGCGGGCGGGGCGCACGCCATGGCCGAACTGCTGGACCGGGACCCCTCGATCGACGCGGTGTTCGCCGGCAACGACCTGATGGCGACCGGTGCGCTGCGCGTGCTGCGGGAGCGCGGCCGGACGGTGCCCGGTGACGTGGCGGTGGTGGGCTTCGACGACGCCGAGCCGGTGGCGGAGAGCGCCGACCCGCCGCTGACGACGGTGCGTCAGGACGTCGAGGGCATGGGGCGGATGATGGCGCGGCTGCTGATGGAGCGGCTGGGCGACGGCCGCGAGGGCCGGAACGTGCCGGGTCCGGTGATAACCGAGACGGCTCTGGTGCGGCGCGCGTCGGCCTGACGCGGGGCCCGCGCGACGGGCGCGGGCCCCGGTCCCGCCCGGTCAGCGCGCGGGGCACTGCTTCCAGGAGAAGTGGTAGACGCTGTTGATGCTCCCGTCCGTGGAGTCGAGGGCCATGAAGCTGGTCTTCGACGGGTCGGAGGTGCCCACCTCCGTACGCAGTTCGGTGTTGATGTTGAAGTTGCGCTGCTCGCCGCAGGGCGACCAGGCCAGGGCCTCGATGCCGGTGGTGTCGGTGGCCTGCCAGTTGTCGTCGAGGGCGCCGTCGAACCGGTGGGTCCGGTAGGCGGTCTGGCTCATGCCCTGGAAGTAGTAGCTGGCCTTCTGCGTGCCGATCGCGCCCGGCTGGAGGCTTCCGAAGCCCCGGTAGTCGACCTGCGCGATGGCGTAGGTGTAGCCCTGCGGGACGTGCACGACGAGGGACAGCAGACAGTTCTTGCGGCCCTCGACGGCGGGGACGCCGCCGCCGGCCTGGGCCAGGTACTCGCTGTAGGTGACGGTGAAGGCCGAGTTGTCGGGTGACACGGCGACGGCGGCACTGCCGGGACGGCAGCCCGATCCGTTGACCGTGGCGACGTCCACGGTCACCCGGTCGACGGGGGCCGAGGCCGATGCGGAGGCCCCCGCGGAGGGGCTGAGCGTGACGAGCGTTGCGGTCACGGCGGCTGCGGTGAATCCGGTACGGAGCGACTTGATCACACCGACATGGATAGCGGTCCGCCGGGGGCGGCACCGGCCGACGGGTGCGCGGTCTCACCTTGACGGTCGACACGATTCACCGCAGAAACGATAAATCACCTCATATCGACCGGCCGAACGGCCCCAAGACACCTCCAGAAAGCGGCGATCGGGCCGGTCACACCTGCCCAGGCTTTCGCTTTGTCCTAATATCGCCGGGTTCCTTCAAGTCATCAGCGGGCTCCGGCGCCGGCCTCGGCGCGGGCCCGCCTGCGGTGAGGAGTCCCATGTCCCTCGCGTCCCGGTCCGCCGTCCTGTCGGTGCTGGCCCTCGCCGCGGCCCTGGCCGTACCGGCGGCCGGGCCCGCACCGGCGCGTGCCGCGGTCCACCACGCCGGCGACGAGGCCGCCGTGCTCGGCGAGGACCACGCACGCGCCCACGCCCGGCTGCGCCAAGCCGCCAAGGGCACCCAGGGGTATCCGCAGGCGAAGCGGACGGCCGGCCTGGCCGCGCTGGAGAAGTCCCAGCGCGAGGCCAACGCCGGTTTCGACGCGGCCCGCTTCGGCCGCTTCGCGCAGTTCTTCCCGTCACCCGACTTCGGCGTCCACCTGGCCCTGCTGCCCACGGGCAAGGTCCTGCTGTTCTCCTTCGAACGCGTCGAGGCCGACCCCACGAAGGAGACCGGGCCGACGAACACCGTGGGCCGGGCCAACGCCGGCCGCGCGTGGCTCTGGGACCCCGCCCGGGGGACCGGGGCCCGGGCCTTCAAGAACGTGCCGCCGCCGGTGGTGCTGATGCCCGACGGCACCTACTCCCCCCGCCCCGCGCCGTTCTTCTGCGCCGGGCACTCGTACCTGCCCAACGGGATGGTCGGGGTCTTCGGCGGCAACGTTGGCGGCAAGGGCGGCAGCGGCGCCAAGCTGTCCTTCGTCTTCGACCCGTGGACCGAGAAGTGGTTCCGCAACCGCGACATGGCCGTCGGCCGCTGGTACCCCTCCGTCGTGACCGGGGCCGACGGCCGGCAGATCATCATGTCCGGCCAGTCGGAACGCGGCACGGGCACCCCCACCCCGGTGGTCGAGCGCTTCCCCGCGCTCGGACACCGCGTGCCCTGGCGGCCGTACGACATCCCGGCC
Organism: Streptomyces virginiae; assembly: GCF_040638905.1. Lineage (GTDB taxonomy): Bacteria > Actinomycetota > Actinomycetes > Streptomycetales > Streptomycetaceae > Streptomyces > Streptomyces virginiae_B. Next base: position 168,810 of record NZ_JBEZYV010000002.1, read on the forward strand.
GGCGTCCCCGCCGAGCCCCTCCGCGCGGACGCCCCCTTCCGCAACGACTACCCGCACCTCTTCTCGCTGCGCGACGGGATGATCTACGGCCTCGGCCGCGACGCCGACCAGCAGTGGCTCTTCGACCCGGTCAGGGACGTACGCAGCGACCTGCCGCGGCGGCCCGCCGACTTCCGCGGCTACGGCTCGGCCGTGCCACTGCCGGCCGGCTTCCGGGGTCCTGACTCCGTCCTGGTCCTCGGCGGCGATCCGCGCGACCCGCACACCTACCGGCTGTCCGGCGGGCGCTGGACCACCGAGGAGCCGAGGGCCTTCGGCCGGACCCAGGACGGCACCCTGATCCTGCCGGACGGCACGCTGCTGACGGTGAACGGCGCCCTGGACACCCGGGACTACGGCCACGGCCCGTTCAATCCGGAGGCGGACCTGAAGTACCGGCAGATCGAGGTGCGCGACGCGCGGGGCCACTGGCGGCTGGGACCCGCCCAACGGCTGCCGCGCGGCTACCACTCCAATGCCCTGGTCCTCCCGGACGGCCGGATGATGGTCACCGGCGACGAACTCCAGCAGATCGCCAACGACCCCGACATCAAGGACGGGATGGACGGCAGCATCGAACTGTACGAGCCGGCCTACCTGCACCGGGGCGCCCGTCCGGCTCTCGACCGGGTCCCGGCGGGCGACCTCCGGTACGACGCGGTCTTCCAGGTGTCCAGCTCGACGGCGAAGGACGTCAAGCGCGCCGTCCTACTGGCCCCGACCACCGTCACCCACTCGGTGAACACCAGCCAGCGGCACTTGGACCTGCGGCTCACCGGCGTCCGGGACGACCGGATCGGGCTGCGGACCCCGCCCGGCGCGGCCGACGCCCCGCCCGGCTACTACATGCTCTTCCTGCTCGACGCGAAGGGCGTGCCCAGCACCGCGAAGTGGATCAAGCTCGGCGTCCGCTGAGCCGCGAGCCCGGCATGTCGGCGAGACGCCCCCTGGGGCGCCGCAGTCCCGTGCCGTAACTGTCGTCGTGCGCCCGCCGGGGATTACGGGACAGCGCTCAGCGCAGTCGCACCACGGCGGCGCGTCCGTCGGTGCGGACGAGGCCGGTGAAAGCTCCCCGGACCAGGGCGGCGTCGTACTGGCCCAGCGCATGGCCCGGGCCCCACGCGGCATCGAGCGCCGCCGCGCCGTCCAGGGCGACCACCAGCAGGGTCTCGCCGGGTTCGGCGGCCACGGTGAGCCGGCCCCGGACGACGGCGGTCTCCGCCGTCGCCGCGCCGCGGCGGTACATCACGTTGAAGTTCACGACCGGGCCGGAGATGAGCCGGCAGTCGGTCGGCTCGTCCCCCGCGAAGTCCTGCGGCGCGAAGCGTTCGTCCACGAGCCGGTGCACGCCGCCCACCACGAGGTCCATGCCCGTGCCCTCGGCGAGCGTGAGGGTGCGGTCGATGCCGGGGAAGGCCGAGAAGGGGCCGTCCCCGGCCACCTCGGCCAGGCTCGCCCGCCAGCGGAAGGAATCCGTGCCGGCCCCGACGGGCCACGCGGCGATCTCCCGGGTGACTCCCCCGCCGTTCTTCCACACCGTGGCGGGGCGGCCGGCCGCGCGCAGGACGCGGACGTCGCCGCCGCCGTTCACGCCCCGGCCCCGGTACCGGCCCTGGTCAGCCGCTCGCGCAGTTCCTCGGTGTCGGCGAGGAACCACGTCTGGCGGCCCCGGTTGCACTCCCGGACGAAGTCCCGCAGCGCCGCACTGGCCGCCGTATGACGCGAGATGTCGCCGAGGACGACGACACCCACCCGGTACTGGACGAACTTCTGGATGATGTCGCCCGCGACCCGGGTGCTCAGCCGGAAGAACGACTCGTCGAAGCGTTCGACGGGGATGACGGCCCATTCGGCGCCCTGGTACGAGGCGTTGCCGATGCAGTCCAGGGCCTCGCGTTCACCCGCGATGGTCTCGCCCTCGGCCCCGCACATCAGGACGGGCACGTCGTCGATCGTCTGAAGGGTGTCCACGGAGGTCGAGACTAGCCCTTCTCCATCGACGGGCGCAGGCGGGCCAGCAGGCCGTACAGCGTGGCGCTCTCGGCCTCGTCGAGGGTGTCGAGCGCCCCGTGCGCCGCCTGCATCTCCTCCCGTACACGGCGGATGACCTGTCGGCCCGCCTCCGTCGCCACCACGTTCTTGACGCGCCGGTCCGCAGGATCGGGCTCCCGGCGCACCAGCTCGCGGGCCTCCAGCCGGTCCACGATGCCCGTCACGTTGGACGCATCGCAGACCAGCAGGACAGCGAGGCCCCGCATGGGCACCGGGCCGTCCAGCTGGGCGAGCACCCGGGCCTGGGTGGGGGTGAGGCCGTGCTGGGCCGCGGCCGCGGCGAACTCGCGCCACTGGGCGGTGCCGATGGCGGCGAGCAGCTCCAGCAGCTGGACCTTCGTGGGGGCGTGTGTGGCGGTCTCGCTCATGCCCCGAGCCTACTCAGAATGCTTGACATTATCAATTGTTTACTTGACTACCTCAAATATCGACCTCTACCTTCGATCGAGTTACTTGATGACATCAAACATCTGGTTCCGAAGCTTCCCAGCTCCGAAACACGAAGAAGGTCCCGCAGCCATGAGCACCCCATCCCCCGCCGGCCCGGTCTCCGGGCAGCGGAACGAGACGGTCATCGTCCTCGCCCTGAGCCTCGCCGCGATGGTCGTGTCGATGATGCAGACCCTGCCGGTCCCGATCCTCGGCCTGATCCGCGACGATCTGGGCACCTCGACCGCGGACGTGAGCTGGGTGACCACCGCCACCCTGCTGTCGGCGGCCGTCTTCACACCGCTCCTCGGCCGGTTCGGTGACCAGCACGGCAAGAAGCCCACGCTGGTGGCCGTCCTCGGCGTGATGGTCGCCGGCTCCGTCCTCACGGCGCTGGCCTCCTCGCTCCCGCTGCTGATCGTGGGCCGCGTCCTCCAGGGCGCCGCCACCGCGATCTTCCCGCTCGCGCTCTCGGTGCTGCGCGAGGAGATCCGCCCGCAGAAGCTGCCCGGCGCGATGGCACTGGTGAGCGGCACGCTCGCGTTCGGCAGCGGCCTCGCGCTCGTCGCCACCGGACTGCTCACCTCCGGACCCGACGCGGACTACCGCAACGCCTTCTGGATGGCGACCGGCCTCGCGGTCCTCGCCCTGCTCGCCGTGGTCGTGCTGGTTCCCGCCACCCGCACCAAGACGGGCGGGCGCACCGACGTCCTCGGCGCCCTGACCCTCGGTGCCGCGCTGCTGCTGCTCCTGCTGGCGATCTCGCAGGGGCACGAGTGGGGCTGGACCTCCGGCCGTACCCTCGGCAGCTTCGCCGGCGCCGCCGTCATGGCCGCCGTGTGGGTCGTCACCGAGCTCAAGGTCCGCGAGCCCCTGGTCGACATGAAGATGTTCGTGCACCGCCCGGTCCTCATGGCCAACCTGTCCGGCCTCCTCGTCGGCTTCGGCATGTTCGCGAGCTTCCTCGGCGTCTCCTACTTCGTGCAGATGCCCGAGGCCCTCACCGGCTACGGCTTCGACGCGTCGATCCTGCGCGCCTCCGTGGAATTCCTGCTGCCCAGCGCGATCGTCTCGCTGCTCGCCTCGCCCGTCGGCGGCCGGATCGTGCGCCACCGCGGGCCGCGCACGGCCCTGGGTCTGGCCGCCACGCTGGGCGCGGTCGGCTTCGCCTGGCTCGTCGTGGACCACCAGCACGCCTTCTCGGTGATCGGCTCCGGCCTGGTCGTCGGGGCGGCCGTCAGCTTCGGCTACGCCGCCATGCCCGCCGTGATCATGTCGAGCGTCCCGCCGCACCAGAGCGGCATCGCCAACGGCATCAACTCGATCTCCCGCTCGACGGGCAGTGCGATCGGCAGTGCCGTCGTGACCACGATCCTGGCCTCCAAGACCATCGAGCACCTGCCCGCGGGGGTTCCCCCGCTGCCCGCCGAGTCGGGCTTCACCCTCACCTTCGGGATCGGGGCCGTCGCCTTCGCCCTGGTCGGGGTGATCGGCCGGCTCGGCCTGCGCGCCGGACACAAGCCGGTCGGCGCGGCCGTCGAGCGGCCCGCCGCGACCGCCGAGCCCGTGAAGGCCGACGCCGTCGGCTGACCCCGTGGCCGCCGGCCCGGCGGCCCGCCCCCGCGTGTCGTTCGCGCCGGGCGGGCCGCCGGGCCTTGCATGGTGGGTGCATGAAGGCTACGGACGTCATCGCGGACGGGTTCGGTCGGATCCGGGAGGTCGTGCACGAGGCGGTGGAGGGGCTGCCGGCGGAGCTCTTGGACGCCCGCGTAGACCCGGAGGCGAACTCGATCACCTGGCTGGTCTGGCACCTGACCCGGATCCAGGACGACCACATCGCGGCCGCCGCGGGCTTGGAACAGGTGTGGCTGACGGGGGGCTGGGCGGACCGGTTCAGCCTGCCGCTGCCCGCCACGGCCACCGGCTACGGTCATTCCGCGCGGCAGGCGGGCACCGTCCGGGTCGACTCGGGCGACCTGCTCCTGGGCTACTTCGACGGGGTGCACCAGCAGACCCTGGGCTTCGTCCGCGGGCTCGCGGCCGCCGACCTGGACCGGGTGGTCGACGAACGCTGGGACCCTCCGGTCACCCTCGGGGTGCGCCTGGTCAGCGTGCTCGCCGACGACCTGCAGCATGCCGGTCAGGCGGCCTACGTACGCGGCGTGCTGGAGCGGGGCCGGGGATCCTGAGCCGCGCAGGGCCGGTCCCGCCCGTCGGGACTCAGAGCGGGTGCGATCGCCATTCGGCCCGTGGAGGCCGTGCAGACGTCCCAGCGGTCCCCGGAGCGACGCAGCTCCAGGACCACCGCGACCGGGTGGCCGCCGGTCGGGGAGAGGTCCACGTCGACGGCCGCGCTGTCGCCGCTCCTGGTGGACGACACGATGTGGTGCCCGAAGCGGGGCGCGATGCCGTGCAGGACGTCCGTCGGCGGGGTCGGGGGCGCCGCCCGGGCATCCGCTTCCCGGTCCGGCGCGCGGCGCACGTCCGCCGCCGCCCACCGCTTCGGGGTACTGGTCCACCGCCCGGTGCAGCGGGCTGCGCCCCACAACACCGGTGCCGGTGAACACGACCGCCATGACGATCACGGCCCCGCGCAGCGGCAGTCCCACCGCCAGGACCACCGGCTTCTGCGTACCCCGCGCAGGCGCCGCATTGCGGGCGGCCGTCCTGCGCCCGGCCCGCGACCGTCCCGTTGCCCGGACAGCGTGCGCGGGGAGCGTCGAAGGGGGTGGCCCGGCAGGGGCGGCTCAGCCGCGGAATTCCTCGGTACGGACCGGGGAGGCCTCGGCGAGGGCCCGGGTGACGCCTTCGACGCTGTCGCGGAGGCCGTAGACGGGGGTGCCGGGCTGCTGCCGCCAGGAATCGTCGAGGCCGCCCGCGTCGACGGTGTCGAAGCCGAGTTCCTCGATGAGGTTCCGTACGCCCTTCTTCGCGGTCTCGTCGTCGCCCGCGACGGGCAGCGCGACCCGGTCCGGGGCGCCGCCCGGGCGGTGCCGGTCGAGGATGTCCTGGGCGTAGGTGCCGTTGAAGGCCTTGACCACGGGATGTCCGAGCTGCCGCTCGGTCCACCGGCTCTCGGTCAGGCCCTCGTCCTCCACCCCGGCGATCCGGCCGTCGCGCCGGCGCGGGTAGTAGTTACCGGTGTCGATGACCACGAAGCCCGGGGCGGCCCCGTCGAAGAGGCCGGCGGGCAGGTCCGGCACGTTCTTGAACGGGACGGCCACCACGACGATCTCGGCCCCGCGCGCCGCCCCGGCCACGGGGACGGGGGTGGCGCCGGTCTCCTCCGCGAGGGCGGTCAGGGTCTCGGGCCCCCGTGAGTTGGCCACCGCGACCTCGTGTCCGAGGGCGGTGAGCCGGCGGGTGAGGTTGCCGCCGATGTTGCCTGCGCCGATGATGCCGATCTTCATGAGCTCTCCAGTGCCTGCGGGGCCGGTGTCGTGCTCCTGTCCAACTCCCGTCGGCGGTGCGGCATTCCGCCCCGGAGGGCCCGAAGGGGGCGGTCACCCGATCGGGATGCCCGCCCCCTCGTGCTCAGGCTCCGCTCGCGTCGAGCATCTCCTCGCGCTCCACGATCTTCACGCGCGCACGGCCCTGGGGCTCACCGAGGGCCTTCTCGGCCGCGTCCAGCCGGTACCAGCCCTCCCACGTCGTGTAGCGCACGCTGCGCTCGGCGAGGAAGGCCTCCACCGCCGCCGGCTCGGGCGAGGCCGGCGTGCCCAGGCGGCCCTCCGCGTGGTCGGCGAGCAGGTTGGCGACGGTCTCGTTCGCGTCGCCCTTGGTGTGGCCGATCAGGCCGATCGGGCCGCGCCGGATCCAGCCGGTGACGTACGTCGACTGCATGGGGCCGCCGGCGTCGATCACGCGGCCGCCCTCGTCCGGGACGGTGCCGGTCGCGACGTCCCAGGGGAGCTTGGGCAGCTCGTCGGAGAGGTAGCCGACCGCGCGGTACACGGACTGCACGTCCCAGTCGGTGAACCGGCCGGTGCCCTTGACGTTGCCGGTGCCGTCCAGTTCGGTGCGCTCGGTCCGCAGACCCACGACCCTGCCGTCCTCGCCGAGGATCTCGGACGGCGACTCGAAGAAGTGCAGGAACAGCTTGTGGGGCCGGTCGCCGATGTCGCGGATCGCCCAGTTCTCCAGGGTCTTGGCGACCATGTCGGTCTGCTTGTTCCCGCGCCGCTCGGCGATCGAGCCGTCGTCGTAGTCGATGTCCTCGGGGTTGACGATGACCTCGATGTTGGGCGAGTGGTCCAGCTCGCGCAGCTCCATGGGGCTGAACTTGGCCTGCGCCGGGCCTCGACGGCCGAAGACGTGCACCTCGAGGGCCTTGTTGGCCTTGAGGCCGTCGTAGACGTTGGCCGGGATCTCGGTGGGCAGCAGCTCGTCGGCCGTCTTCGCGAGGATGCGCGCGACGTCCAGGGCGACGTTGCCGACGCCGAGCACGGCGACCTTCTCGGCGTCCAGCGGCCAGGTGCGCGGCACGTCCGGGTGGCCGTCGTACCAGGAGACGAAGTCGGCGGCGCCGTAGGAGCCGTCGAGGTCGACGCCGGGGATGTCGAGCGCACGGTCGGCCGTGGCGCCGGTGGAGAAGATCACGGCGTCGTAGAAGGACCGCAGCTCGTCGAGGCTGATGTCGCCCGGGTAGTCGACGTTGCCGAAGAGGCGGACCTGCGGCTTGTCGAGCACCTGGTGCAGGGCGGTGATGATGCCCTTGATGCGCGGGTGGTCGGGGGCGACGCCGTAGCGGATCAGGCCGAAGGGGGCGGGCATGCGCTCGAAGATGTCTATGGACACACCGGGCTCGACGGCGGCCTCGGACTTCAGCAGCGCGTCGGCGGCGTAGATGCCGGCCGGGCCGGCTCCGACGATTGCTACCCGCAGAGGGCGAGGCATGGCAGGGGTTCCCTTCGAGCGACGGCAAGGTGGATCAAGGTGGATCAAAGGGAACCCTAAACGAAGGTAAGCCTAAGTCAGCACCCGGTGTCACCTTATGCCCCCATAATGAAATCTTATGACCTCCCCAAGCCGTCCTTGGAGTATCTGGGAACTCGCTGGTCAGCGCGTACCGAGACTGACAGACTGGGACGGCTTGATCACTCCAGGAGGACGAATGGCTGACGCAGCAGACACCCCGCAGGACGAGTCCCCGGCCGAAGCGGCCAAGCGCCGGTTCCGGGAGGCCCTGGAGCGCAACGCCGCGAAGGCGCACTCGCAGCAGGCCCACCAGAACCGCGCCAAGGTCCAGGGCTCGAGCAGCGCCGCGAGCGGCAAGAACAAGAAGGTCCGCCGCAAGAGCGGCTGACCTCTCGCGCGCCGGGAGCACGGCCCGGCCGCCCGCGGCGGCCGGCCGGGTCCGACCCGGCGGATCGTTGGGCCACTCGGGTGAGGGGGCACAACCCCGGACACCGTCAGCAGTTGATCAGCGCGTCCCGCCGTGGGCAGCTATCTCATGCGACAGTGCGACCGAGGGATCCCCCAGATGCTGAAGAAGTTCATGGCCACCGCCGCCGCCACCGCCGCCGTGCTCGGCGCGGGTGCCGCCGTCGCCTCGCCCGCGATGGCGATCGGCAACGACAACGGCGTCAACACCGTGAACGGCAACGATGCGGCGCAGATCTACGGCAACCAGGAGACCCACGGCAAGATGAGCCCGCAGCTCGCTCCGATCCAGGGCTCCCTCAACAAGCTCTGCGTCGGCCTGCCGGCCAAGGTCAACGCCCAGTCCCTGTTCGCGCTCATCGCCAACATCGGCGTCCAGGACGTCAACGTCCTGTCCAACCCGCAGAACCAGCAGTGCGCCGAGAACTCCACCCAGGCCAAGGGTGACGAGTCCCTCTCGCACATCGCCAGCAACATCCCGGTCCTCTCCGGCAACCTCTCCGCCGGCAGCTGACCGGATCTCCCGCGCCGGTGTCACGCGCAACGCGCGCCACCGGCGCTTTCCTTTGGTCTAGACCTTGACAGGTTCAGACCATTCCGTTTCAGTGGGCGTCATTGCCCCCACGGCAACTCCCCCCACTGAAGGAGCAGTTACGTGATACGTGCGCTTCGCCGCCGCGCCCTCAGCCTGGTCGCCGCCGCAGCCGTCACAGCCGGTCTCGCCATCGCCCTCCCCTCCTCCCCCGCCGCCGCGGCGGCCCCCTGCGCCTCCCCCTGGGCCTCCTCAGGGGTCTACACGAACGGCATGAGCGCCTCGTACGGCGGCCGCAACTGGCAGGCCAAGTGGTGGACCCAGGGCGAGACCCCCGGCACCACCGGGCAGTGGGGCGTCTGGTCGGACCAGGGCGTCTGCGGCGGCGGGGGCCAGGAGCCGGACCCGGATCCCCACCCGTCCGGATTCGTGGTCTCCGAGGCCCAGTTCAACCAGATGTTCCCGAACCGGAACCCCTTCTACACCTACAACGGCCTGGTCGCGGCACTGTCCGCGTACCCCGGCTTCGCCAAGACGGGCGACGACACCGTGAAGCGGCGGGAGGCGGCCGCCTTCCTCGCGAACGTCTCCCACGAGACCGGCGGCCTCGTCCACATCGTGGAGCAGAACACCGCCAACTACCCGCACTACTGCGACGCGACCCAGCCGTACGGCTGTCCGGCCGGGCAGGCCGCCTACTACGGCCGCGGCCCCATCCAGCTCAGCTGGAACTTCAACTACAAGGCGGCAGGTGACGCCCTCGGCATCAACCTCCTCGCCAATCCCTACCTCGTGGAGCAGGATCCGGCCGTCGCCATGAAGACGGCGCTCTGGTACTGGAACACCCAGAACGGCCCGGGCACGATGACCGCCCACGCCGCCATGGTGAACGGCGCCGGCTTCGGCGAGACCATCCGCTCCATCAACGGCTCCCTGGAGTGCAACGGCGGCAACCCCGCCCAGGTCCAGAGCCGGATCTCGAAGTACCAGAGCTTCACCCAGCTCCTCGGAGTGACCCCCGGCAACAACCTGAGCTGCTGACGGGCGGCACGGCCGCGGTCACCGCGTGCGCAGCGCGGTGGCCAGTTGGGCCCGTGACCGTACGTCGAGCTTCTGGTAGATGCGGGTCAGCCGGGCCTCGACGGTCTTGACGCTGAGGAACAGCTTGGCCGCGGCCTCCTGGTTGCTGGCACCCTGGCTGACGAGCAGCGCGAGGCGGGTCTCGGCGTCCGTCAGCGCCGCGGCCGCGGGGGCCAGGGCGCCGGCCCCGTCACCGGGTGCCGGCTCCCGCGCCAGTTCGATCCAGGGGCCGGCTCCGGCCCGCTCGAACACCTCGGCGGCGGCCCGGAGCGCCGCACGGGCCGGTGCCCGGCGCCGGCGGCGGCGCTCCACCCGGGCGAGGGCGAGCAGCGTACGGCCCCGTTCCAGCGGCAGCCGCAGGGCTTCGAAGCGTTCCGCCGTGTCCTGCAGGAGGCGGACGGCGGCGTCCGCGTCACCCTGGGCGGACAGGCACAGCGCGCCGGCCCGGTCGAGGGCGGCGACGACACCGGTACGGCCGAGCCCGAGGGCGACCGCACGGACGGGCCCGATCAGGTCGGCCGCCTCGCCGGGCGCGTCGGCGGCGATCAGGGCCTCGGCGAGTTCCCCGTGCCAGCGCAGGATCGACGGGTCCACCACCTGCTGGGCGGCCTCCAGTTCGGCGACGCGGCGCAGGGTGGCGACCGCCTTCGCCGCCTCCCCCGTGGCCAGTTCGACGAGTCCCAGGGCGTGCAGGCTGCGGGAGAGGAAGACCTGGTCCTGTTCCTCCTGGGAGGCCTGGATGCCGCGACGTGCGTAGCCCTCGGCGCGCGCGAAGCTGCCGCCCATGGTCTCGGCCGTCGCCGCGACGTACCAGGCGGGGCCGGGCGAGAGCCCCGCCTCGATGGTCAGTTCCAGGGCGCGGCGGGCGTGGGCCGAGGCGGATTCGCACCGGCCGCTGCGCAGTTCCACCTCGGTGAGGCTGCGCAGGACCTCGAAGACGTCCTCGGCGGAACCGGTGCGTTGGACGGCCGGCAGCAGCACCATCAGCTGGCGGCGTGCGTCGTCGAGGCGGTCGTCGAAGAGGGCGTGCCGGACGGCGAGGTACTGCGGCGCGTTGCGCATGCCCAGCGGCACCGCGGGCGCGGGCAGGGCGAGCGCCTCGGCCAGGATTTCCTCGGCGCCCGCGTCTCCGAGGATGCGGCCCATGCGGGCCCGTACGGTCAGGGCCATGGCTTCGGCGGTCTGGTCGCCGCCGAGTGCCGCGAGGGTGCCGGCCTCGGCCGCGGCGTCCCGGGAGCGCACGGGGTCGCCGTCGCTGAGGTTGTGCTTCCAGGCGACCCGGAGCTGGACGGCGGCCTGCAGCGCGGGGTCCCCGGCGGCGTCGTCCATGGCGTACGCGAAGGTCTCGTCGAGGGCTCCGAGGGCCTGGCCGGCGGCGTCGATGACGGCGAGCCGGGCCCGCACCCGGTCGGCGGGCGAGGCGTCGCGGGCCAGGACGGCCCGGGTGGCGCGGCGGGCGAGGTCTGCGCGGCCGGCCCAGCCGGCGTCCTCGGCGGCGGTGACGAGGCGGGCCAGCTCCTCGTCGGCCAGCGAGGACGGTGTGCGTTCGGCGGCGAGCAGGCCCAGTTCGGCGGCGAGGGCCCGCTGGCCGCGGCTGCGGCAGACCGCGGCGGCCTCGGTGATCTCCGCGGCGAGCCACTGGTCGGGGGTGTCGACGGCCAGCGCCCGGTGGCGCACGGCCTGGACGGGGTCGTCGACGGCGGCGGCCAGTGCCGCGTGCCCGGCGGCGCGTTCGGGCCAGCCGGCGTCGGCGGCGAGCGCGGTGGGCAGGGCGCCGGCGGTGAACTCGACGGTGCCGTCCTCGCCGACCCGGACCAGCGCGGCCCGTTCCGCCTCGGCCAGCTCGGCCTCGGCGTCGGGGCGGCCGGCCCGCCGCAGCAGGGAGATGGTGGGGCGGGAGGCGAGGGCGGCGAGCAGCAGGGTGCGCCGGGCCTGGGCGGGGGCCCCGGCGAGGAGGCGGCGGGCGACCTCGCGCGCCTGCCCGGAGACGGGCAGGGGGTCGGCGTGGTGGGCGTTGCAGTCGCGGGCCTCGGCGGCTTCTGCGAGGGAGTGGCCGAGGGCGAGGGCGAGGCGCGGGTTTCCGCCGCTGGCCTGGTGGATGCGGCCGGCGAGGCGGGCGGGCAGCCCGTGGCGCAGGAGGAGTTCGGCGACCTCGTCGGCGCCGAGCGGGGGCACCCGTACGGCGGGGACGCCGGGGCCGCAGAGGGGTTCGCCGACCGGTGCTCCGCCTTGGACGCGTTCGGCGGCCAGCACCCGTACCCGGGGCGGGGTGAGGCGCAGGGCGAAGCGGAGCAGGTCGGTGCTCTCTGCGTCGAGCCACTGGGCGTTGTCGATGACGAGGAGGACGGGCTGGCGGGCGGCGAGGGTACGGAGCACCTCGACGACGGCCAGGCGCAGCGCGACGTGGTCGCGGCCGGCGCGGGGGGCGTCGGCCTCGCGGCGCAGGAGGGCGATGGCGGTGCGCTGGGGGCCGGAGAGCTGTTCCAGGGCGGCCACGGGCACGGAGGCGAGGAGGGCGGCGGCGGAGGCCTCGGGTATCCATTGGTCGGCGGCCTCGGGAGCGAGGCACAGTACGCTCTCGCGGCGGGATTCGGCCGCGGCCGCGACGGCGCGGACCACCTCGGTCTTGCCCGCGCCGGCGGGTCCGGTCAGGAGCGCCCGGCCGTGCGCGGCCAGCGCGCGGTCGACCGCCTTGATCAGTTCTCCGTGTCCGACACCTGTGTCAGCGTGCCCCGTCGCCGCCACCACGCACAGCCACCAGCCTTCCGGTCCCCAGCTTCTGTGCCCTTCCTGTGAGAGGCGAGAATACGAGGTCGGACGGCTGGTGGACCCGCATTGTGACGCAGAATTCAGTCACAGGACGCGGAAAACCCGGCGGACCTGCCGATACCCGGAGTATCGGCAGGCCCGGGGATTCATTGGTCCGTACTATCGCTCCGTCAGGAGGAGTTGGCGCGGACCCCGAGTCGGCGGGAACCGTCTCAGAAGGTGAGATTCCAGGAGTCGATCTTGCCGGTGTCGCCGCCGGCGTTGTCGTTGACCCGGAGCTTCCAGGTGCCGCCCGCGACCTCGGAGGAGGCGTTGACGGTGTAGACCTGGTTGATGTTGTCGGTGCTGCCGCCGGAGCGGTTGTGCAGCGTGTAGACGGAGCCGTCCGGGGCGACCAGGTCGACCTTCAGGTCACCGATGTAGGTGTGGACGATGTTCACGCCGACCTTGAGGGTGGCCGGGGCGTTGCCGGTCTTCCCGGTGACGGTGATCGGGCTCTCCACGGTGGTGTTGTCACCGATGGTGAAGTCCGTGGTGTTCTCCAGGGCCGGGGTGGACGGCGTCGAGGTCACGGCGGCGACGGTCGCGGCGGCGTCGGCGAGGCCGGTGCCGCAGCCGCCGGTGCAGGTGCCGGCGAGCGGACGGGCGTTGTTCTTGATCGCCGACTCGATCTGGGCCGGGGTCAGCGCGGAGTTCGCCGACTTCAGCAGGGCGGCGAGACCCGCGACGTGCGGGGCGGCCATGCTGGTGCCCTGGTAGGGCTTGTAGATCTCGGCGCCCGGGGTGGTGGTACCGGCGTTCAGGGTCGAGAGGATCGCGTTCTCGGGGGTGGTGACGGTGCCGGGCGTGTCGGTGGCGCGGCGGGTCTCACCGCCCGGGGCGGCGACATCGATGATCGCGCCGTAGTTGGAGTAGTACGAGCGGTCGCCGGCGCGGTTGCTGGCGGCGACGTTGATCACGTTGTTGCAGCTGGCGGGCGAGTAGCCGGCCGCGTCGGCGTTGCTGTTGCCGGCGGCGACGACGACGGTCGTGCCGCGGGCGACGGCCGCGTTGATCGCGTTCTGGTAGCTGGTGCCGCACGCGCCCGGGCCGCCGAGGCTCATGTTGATGACCTTGGCGGGGGTGGCGTTGGCCGGCACGCCGGCGACGGAGCCGCCGGAGGCCCAGGTGATGGCGTCGACGATGTCCGAGGTGGAACCGCCGCACTTGCCGAGCACGCGGACGTGCTGGATCTTCGCGCCGTAGGCGATGCCGGCGACGCCCTTGGAGTTGTTCGTGGCCGCGGCGATGGTGCCCGCGACGTGGGTGCCGTGCCAGGACGAGTTGCCGGCCTTGGAGCCGACGCCGCACTCGCCGTCGGTGGCGTTCCAGTCGCCCTCGTCGGCGGGGTTGGCGTCGCGGCCGCCGCCGTCACGGGCGTAGGCGGCGCTGCTGATGAAGTCGTAGCCGGCGACGGTGTTCGCCGCGAGGTCCGAGTGGGCGACGTAGCCGGTGTCGATCACGGCGACGGTGACGCCGGAGCCGGTGGTCTTGTCCCAGGCGGCCGGGACGTTCATGCCCGCGGTGGACTCGAAGAGGTCCCACTGCTTGGCGTACTCGGTGTCGTTCGGGGCCACGGCCGTGGCGTAGGCACGGGTGTCGGGCTCGACGTAGGCGACGTCCGGGTCGGCACGGAACTGGGCCATCACGTCGGCGGCCTCGGCGGGAGCGACGGTTCCGCCGAGGTTGACCAGCGCGGCACCGGTGCCCAGGCGGCGGTCGAACTTCGCCTTCTTGCCGGCCTTCTTGCCCTTGGCGGTGGCGTCGTCGGCGGCCGCGGTGTTGGAGCTGGCCTCGGTGGCGGACGGCTTGTAGCCGACGATGAGGTTCTCGACGGGCGCCGTCGGGGCGAGCGCTGCGGCCGGGGCCGAGGCGGGGCCCTCGGCGGCCACGGCCACGGAGGCGGTGGCCGTGGCGGTGCCGGCGAGCAGGGTGACGGACATGGCCACGACGGATATGAGCCTGCGTCTCGTTGCGTGCACGTGTTCCCTTTCGAGGGCCGTTCCGGGCAGACCGGAGCGGCCGGTCGGTGCAGTGTGGGGGTGGTTCCGGCGGCCGCGGGGCCGGGAGCGAGTTGGTCGGTCTCGCCCCGGCTGCCGCCGCACGCCACGTTGTCCCGGCCGCAACGGCGAGGCAGGGGCAACGGCGGTCCCGGCGCGCTTCCCCGGCCGGTCGGCCTACACGCCATGTGGGGTTGGCGTGTGAACCGCCCGGCCTGGAGAAGATCGCCGGTGGGCAGACAGTAGGCAACGCGGGGATGAACTGGATACGGGGAAAACCCTTGTCCACCCCTGCGGCTCCCCCCGGGGGGTCCCTCAGCAGTGGGTGTGACCAGCATTTTTCCTGCGGGCGCCGGACATCGGCCGGCGCGGGGGCGGCCCGAGGGGCGGGGGTGCCGCCCGGGCGCCCCCCGGCGCGCTCAGGGGACCGCGCCCGGGTATCTGCCGCTCAGGACTCTGCGTGCACGGCCCGGCGCTCAGGACTCGCCGCGGTCCGGCGGGAAGAGCCTGCGGAAGTACGTCCAGCTCGTCTCGTTCGGTTCGCTCCACTTCTCCGGTGCGTGGGCGAACGCGGGGTGGTGGTCGGCGATGTACGCGCGGGTGCGTTCGGGGACCTGCTCGTAGGCGTCGAGCTTGCGGCCGCGGCAGTGGAACGTGAGGCCACCGGGGCGCGCACCCTGTTCCATCCACGGCAGCCACGGGGACATACGGGTCCAGGACATCGTCGCCGGGACGCTCACCCCGTCGGTGCTCAGTGCGGTCGCGGGTGCGAAGAACTGGAAGAGTTCCAGCGCCCGATAGGTGTCGTCGGCCGAGTTGTCCGGGTACTCCTCGACCGGCAGCGGCGAGGGGTAGGCGAGCGGGATCTCCAGACTGAAGCAGATCTGGTCGCCCAGTTCGGTCACGGGGACCGGGAAGGGGCGCCACTTCTGATTGGCCGGGTCGTTCCAGACGTGGACCACGGGCTTGTCCTGCCAGGTCTCCATGATCTCCCGGGTGACCGGGTCCAGGTAGAACGCGGCCTCCCGGGACAGCAGCTGGTAGCCGCCGCCCTCCTCGTCCGCCACGAGGCGGGCGACGTTGAGCCCTTCGAAGCCGAAGACCCGCCGGTAGGGCTCGCCCGGTGCCCAGGAGTGGACGTCGCCGGTCCACCAGTAGGTGACCTCGCCGCCGTCGAGTCGGGCGCGGGTGCGGGCGAACGCGTGCAGGAGCTCGACGGGTGTCATACACCCACTGTGTCCGGTCGCCGCCCGGCCGGACAAGCGGTTCCACGGACAACCCGGGCCGCTTCACGGCCGGTTGTACCACCCGGTCGGCGCTGGTGACCGCTCCCTCCGGCCGGCCCCGTCCGGACCTACGAACGCGTGCGGCGACCGTCATGCGGATGCCAGGTTGACGGCGGGGTCGCCACCGGTAACCGTGACCGCCATGGGGAAAGAACGCCGACTGCTCACTCTGGTCATCTGCCTGGTCCTGGGCGGTGGGCTGACCGCCGCGGTGCTGGGCGCCACGCGCGCCGCCGGCCCGCACGCGGGGGCGGCGGCCGGCACCCCGGAGCCGTCCGACTACGTGGACATACGCGACGTCCCACCCGCCCCCGCCCTCATTCCGGCCCGGCCCGCCGAGGCGGGCGACGGATCGCCGGGTTCGATGGCGGTGGATTGCGGACGCAACGAGGAACGGCACTACAACGAGGACAACCTCGTGGTCTCGCCCGGCCTGCGGGCCGGCGCGCACCACACGCACTCCTACGTGGGCAACCTGTCCGCGGACGCCATGTCCACCGAAGCCTCGCTGGCCGCAGCCGCCACGAGCTGCGCGGGCGGCGACCGGTCGACGTACTACTGGCCCGTCCTGCGCCGTATGGACCGGCGGGGCACGCGTCCGCACGAGACGTCCGCGGGGCACGGGAACACGGGCGAGATCGTGCCCGAGGCCTCGGTCCGGGTGGAGTTCCGGGGCAACCCGGTCAGCAAGGTCGTGGCGATGCCGCCCTTCCTGCACGCGATGACGGGCGACGCGGTCGCCCTCACCGCGGGCGGCGACGCCCACGTCCGGGCCCGCTGGGGGTGCTCCGGCTCCCCCGACCGCTCCACCACCAGCTACCCGCGCTGCCCCGAGGGCGACCGCGTCACCCGCAGCCTGGTCTTCCCCAGCTGCTGGAACGGCCTCGACACCACGAGCGCCGGGCACCGCTCGCACCTGCTGTTCCCCGGCGGCAACGGCGTCTGCCCCACGAACACCTTCCCCGTACCCGAACTGCGCGTCCGGCTCGCCTACGAGGTCCCCGCCGGGGTGACCGTCGCGATCGACTCCTTCCCCGAGCAGCGGCACAGCCCCAGGACGGACCACGCGATGTTCGTGAACGCGATGAGCGAGCGCCAGATGGCCGCGGTCGTCGACTGCCTCAACAAGGGCCGCGCCTGCCGGACTTGAGCACCCACCGGCTCACGTGACGCAGGTCACATGAACCGGATCGGCCCCGCCGGCGTGTTCCGACCGCACCACGCAAGCGAGGAAGACGGAGAGGGTGAGATGGCCGGACCACTGTGGCCCCGCACTCGGCGGGGGTCGACCGATGAGGCACTGATCAAGTCGGTGTACGAGGAGCACGGCCACGCCCTGCTCGCGTACGCCACCCGGCTGACCGGGGACCGGGCCACCGCCGAGGACGTCGTACAGGAGACGCTGATACGTGCCTGGCGGCACTCCGAGGTCCTGGTCAACGGAAAGGGTTCGGTGCGCGGTTGGCTGCTCACCGTGGCCCGGAACATCATCACCGACCGGTACCGGGCCAGGGCCGCCCGGCCGCCGGAGGTCTCCGGTTCGTCGGCCGCTCCCCCGGTGGAGGCGGACCACGCCGACTCCGTGGTGGACAGCATGACGGTGCTGGGCGCCCTCGACCGGCTGTCCCCGGAACACCGGGACGTGTTGAAGGAGTTGTACTACCGGCAGCTCAGCGTGGCGGAGGCCGCCGACACGCTCGGCATCCCGGCGGGTACGGTCAAGTCGCGCTCGCACTACGCGCTCAAGGCCCTGCGCGACGTCTTCAGGGACGACGGCTTCCGGGAGAGCGGCACAAGAGACGGAAAACGATCGGGCAGGCCGCCCCAGCAGCCGGCCGGACTGCGTGAGGTGGTGGCATGAACCGGCAGCGGCACGAGGAGGAACTGCTCGGCCCGTACGTGCTCGGTGTCCTGGATGCCGAGGAGGTCCGCCGGGTCGAGGGACACATGAGCGGGTGCGTGCAGTGCCGGGAGGAGGTGGCCGCGTTGCGCGAGATGGAGGCGGCACTGGGCGAGGTGCCGGAAGAGGCGTTCCTCGACGGACCGCCGCAGGGAGGTGACCTGCTGCTTCAGCGCACCCTGCGGCAGATGCGGGGCGAGCGTGCCGGCGCCGCGCGCAGGCGGGCGGGGCTCACCGGGCTGGCCGTCGCGGCCTCGCTGGCCGCCGTGTTCTGGGCCGGCACGCAGCTGGGCGCGGGCGCTCCCGACCCCGTCGCACTGCCCGTGCCCCCGTCGCCGACCTCTTCGGCGGACCCCTCTCCCCCGCCCAAGGGGACCACGCTCCACTCCGCGACCGACGCGGGCACGGGTGCGCGGATGACGGTGCAGATGACGCCGGCCACCAAGTGGGTGCGGTTGCGGGCGGCCGTCACCGGAGTGCCGCCGGGCGAGCGCTGCCGCCTGATCGTGGTCTCCAAGGACGGCAAGCGCACGACAGCGGGTAGCTGGGTGGTGGGAAGCCAGGAGAACGGCGAGGCCAAGGGCGCCGGGCTGGACGGTTCGGCGGCCGTCGACCGGGCGGACGTCAAGGCCGTCGTGGTCGAGAACGAGGCAGGCCGGACGTTCGTGTCCGTGCCCGTGTGACAGTGACGGTCCCCGGGCGCACCGTGCCCGGGCGCACCGTGCCCGGGTGACCTCGTGGCGAACGTGACGGAGCCCGGGAGCATATCCAGCTCCCGGGCTCCTGTTTGCCACCCAATTGCGCACACCGGCACGTTTAAGAGTCGCGGATCATTCTTAGATCGACGTGTTCTGCCTTTGAACTACCGCGCCACGAGGAGAGGCGCAGAGGGGACTTGAACCCCCATCCATCGATGGTCGTCCACGCTCGGTCGATCCGGTGTTCGGCGGCGAATACTGAGACTGGAGCGAGAATCTGAGATTCACGGGGCCGCCTCTACCGGCTTGGGCCACCCCGGCACGCACATGCCGGGGGAGGGATTCGAACCCCCAACTGACACCCCTGTTCAGCTTCAACATCAGTTTCAGCTTGCGCTCTCGCGCACCTCCTGCAGACATACAGGAGGGGTTTTTGTGGGCTACCTGAACAGGTAGCCGAACACCGCGTCCCCGACCCGCTGGTCGGTGACCTCGGCGCTGTTGGCCTCCTCGCGGGCGAACTTGACGGCCTGCTGGAGCTTCTCCACGCGGTCGAGCAGCTCGTTCACCCGGCGGGCGGGCAGCGCGCCGGAGAACTTCACGGTCGTCCAGTACCCGACCGGCACGTCCTCGTAGTACACCTCGACCTGGGCCGGGTGCTTCTCGGTGGCCTCCGCCTTGACGTGGTTGCGCGGCACCTTCTTGGTGCGGATCGTGCGCACCGGTTCCGTCTTCCAGGAGTCCGTCGACGGGTCCAGGTTCCAGGACTCCGAGGCGTCCAGCACCGGCAGCTTCCGCACGAAGGTGTGCAGGTCGGTGAGCTGCTTCTCGAGGAACAGCAGGTACGGCACGGGCACCTGGGCCAGCAGGACGTTGCCGTCCACGACCACGTCCGCGGCCGCGCTGCGGTTCGCGTAGTCCTTGGTGGCCGTCACGTCGAAGAGCCGCGTGAGCGTTCCCGCCGTCGCGCGCAGCACGTCCTCCGCCTTGACCTGCACCCGCGTGGACTCGGGCGGCAGCTGCTCGCCCTCCTCGTCCTTGGGCTGGTACGTCCGCGAGATGCCGGCCAGCAGGGCGGGCTTCTGCACGTCGTGGTGAGCCTGGGTCAGCTCCTGGAGGGACTTGGACTTGACGCCCTTTTCGACTGCGATGATCTGATTCAGCTTCGGCACGCGATCAACCTAGCAGCCGCTTGTCCGATCATTCACCCGGATTTCCGGCACCTGAGCCCGGTCCGGCAGTCGGCGCATGTCGCCTGGCGGGAGAGAGGAGTTGGCGGCCGCGGCCGCTGCGGTCCCCGGGTCCGGATCGTCGAGCAGTTCCACGGATCCGCGCCACGGGGAGCCGGGGGTCGCGTACGGCGGCGCTCCGCGTCCCCGCGTCCCGGGTGAGGCGGTCGGGGAGTGCGGGTTCCAGACCGGGGTCGCGCAGGGCCAGGTTCCTGCGGAGGGGGATCCGGGGAGTCGCCGAAGCGGGCGGCGAGCCCGGCCACGTGGAAGCCGGGCCGGGTGACCAGCATGCCGACGGCGCGGTGGGTGCCGTTCAGGTGGAGGTCGAGGAGCAGCTCCGGCGGCGGCGCCGGGTGGGACTCCGCGAGCAGCAGGCGTGCGGCGAAATCCTCGTCTCCCGCTAGCTGACCAGTCGGGCCCGCTGCTCGGGGTCGGCGTCGCCGTTCTCCGCGAAGGCCATCCGGACGCGGCGGTCCGGGTGGACCAGAACGGCCTCGATAACCTCCTGCGGCAGAACGGCGCGCCGCGCAACCTCTCGCCGCACGCGCTCGTCTTCGTGGCCGAGCAGACGCAGCAGCACGTCCGCCGGTGCCGCCGTGTTGTTGCCAGTGCACGCAGCGGCCCCGTCCGCCGGTCATCCATGTCCCGTTCTCCCCCGCCGCGCCGAAACGGGAAGCCTGACAAGGAAGCCCACAGGCGGACCGATCATCACATTGCGGTCCATGACATCCTGTGGCGTCACAACTCGCCGGGCGGATTCGGCGGACGTCCGGGATTTTGGGGAAGGTCGATGAGGCTCTGCTTCCTGGTGGAGGAGCACTACCGCCACGACGGTATGCCGAACGAGGTGATCGGACAGCTGACCGCGTGGGGGCACCGCGTCGACGTCGTGCGGCCGGGCGGCTCGCTGCTGCGCATGACCGAGGCGGTCGAAGCGGGTGCCCACGACGCCTGGGTGCTCAAGACGGTGTCGGGCGGCCCGGGGCTGCCCCTCCTCGAAGCCGCCGCCGCGGCCGGGCTGACCACCGTCAACGACGCCCGCTCGATCCGGGGCGTACGGGACAAGGCGCTGGCCGCGGCCATCGGCCGCGGGCGCGGACTCCCGCTGCCGCCCACGTACGCGGTCGCCCGCCCCGAGCTGCTCAGGGAGGTACCGGCGGGCGAGTACCCCCTCGTCGTCAAGCCCGCCGACGGCAGCTCAGGGCGGGCCGTGCACCTGGTGTCCTCGCCCGGGTGCCTGGAGACGCTGCTGCCCGCGCTCGCGGGCGAGGGCATGCTCATCGCCCAGCCGTACGTGCCCAACTCGGGTACGGACATCAAGGTGTACGCGGTCGGCGGGGAGCTGTTCGCGACCGAGCGATGCTCCCCGCTGCACCCGGACCCCTCGGTGCGCGAGCGCCGGGTGCCGCTGTCGGCGGAGGTGGCGGCGATCGCCGCCCAGGTGGGCGCTGTCTACGGGCTGGACCTGTACGGGGTGGACGTGCTGCTGGGTCCCGACGGGCCGGTGGTCGTCGACGTCAACGACTTCCCCAGCTTCCGCCAAGTCCCGGACGCGGCGGCGCGGGTGGCCCGCGCCGTACTGGGGCTGGCCCGGGCCGGGGGCCCCGCGGCGGTGGCGGCGCCCGTGGCGCTCCCGTACTCCCTCCCCCTGTCGATCCCCTCACAGGCGCAGGCGCTGGCGCAGGCGCCGATCGCCGCCGGTGCGGGTGACGCCGTATGAGGATCGGCCTGATCACCCCGGAACCGGGGCATCCGCTGCTCGCGGACACCACCGCCCTGCTCACTGCGGAGCACGAGGTGGAAGCGCTCGATCCGGGCGCCCTCGGGGACGTACCCCTGCCCTTGGCCGATGTGTACCTGCTGAAGTCGCGGACGCCGAGTGCGCTGGGACTCGCACGTGATCTGGAGCGGCGCGGGGCCCCGGTGATCAACACGGCGGCGGCCACGGCCCTGTGCCAGGACCGGACGGAGATGGCCGCACTCGCCCTGCGGGCCGGGCTGCCCTTCGCCGCGACCCGTACGGTCGGCGCCCTGGGGGTGTGGGCGCGGCAGGCGCGGCCGTCGGCGCCCCTGGTGGTCAAGAGCCGGCTCAGCCGGCGCGGCGACCTGGTCGCCCGCGTCGACGACACCGTCCGACTGCGGGAGTTGGCCCGGCTCTGGCCACAGGAACCCGTCGTGGTGCAGGAGTACGCGCCCAACAACGGCTGGGACCACAAGCTGTGGGCCATCGGCGACCGGGTCTTCTCGGCACTGCGCCGCTCCGAGCTCTCCCCCGGTGGGCGCGGCCCCACCCACCCGCTGGACCCGGAGGAACTGCCCGCCGGGTGGGCCGACCTGGTGCGCCGGGTCGGAACGGTGTTCGCGCTGGACGTCTACGGCGTGGACATCATCGACACCGGCGGCGGGGCGCCGCTGATCGTCGACGTCAACGCCTTCCCCGGCATCCGCGGCCAGTCCGGCGCGCCGGAAGCCCTGGCCGCCCTGGCGCTGCGCCGGGCAACGGCCTCGGCGTGCCCCTGAGGCGGCTCTCCGGCAGATCCGGACGGGGGAATGCGGGCGCCGCGACGCCCGCGGCCCGGTGTCGCGGCGCGGCCGGGCGGCGGGCGCGGTGAGGATCGGGGCATGGGCGTCGTCCTACCGGTCCTCTTCGCGCTGTTCGCGGCCTTCAGCAACGCGCTGGCCACCGTGCTCCAGCGGCGGGCGGCGCTCACCGTGCCGCAGAGCGAGGGCTTCCGCTTCGGTCTGGTCCTGGACCTGCTGCGCCGGCCCGTGTGGGTCGCGGGCATCCTGGCGGTGATCGCGGCCGGGGCCGGGCAGGCCGCGGCGCTGGCCACGGGCGCGCTGGCCCTCGTACAGCCTTTGTTCGTACTGGAGCTGCCACTGGCCCTGCTGATCGCGTCCCTGCTGACGCGGCAACGGCTGCCGGGGGCGCTGTGGCTGGCCGTGGCGGGGGTGGTGGCGGGGCTCGGGGTCGCGATGGTGGCCGCCTCGCCCGCGGGCAACCGCACCGACGTGCCGGCCGAGCGGTGGGTGGTGGCGCTGCCGGCCTGCGCGGTGATCGTCGCACTGCTCGCCGTCGCCGGTCTGCGACGCCAGCCCGGCCGTTCGCGGGCCGGCTGCCTCGGCGCGGCCACCGCCGTCTGCTACGCGCTCACGGCCGCCCTGATGAAGTCCTCCGTGCACGTCCTCGACGACCACGGCATCGGCGTGTTCCTGACCACCTGGGAGACGTACGCCTTCGGCGCGAGCGGCATCTGCGCCCTGCTGCTGCTCGAACACGCCATGCAGGGCGGCCCGCTGGTCGCCTCGCAGCCCGCGCTGACCCTCGGCGACGCGGGCATCAGCATCGCGCTGGGGGTGGTGCTGTACGAGGAACACCTTCGGTCGGGCTGGTGGTTGCTCCCCGAGCTGCTGGGCGTGGCCCTCGTCTGCGCCGGGGTGTTCGCCCTGGCCCGGGCGGGCGAGGGCGCGCCCTAGGTGTATTGGCCCGCAGGGGGGCCGCGAGCCGGTCGTGGGGGCCGCCGCAGGCGGACGGACGGCGGCGTGTCCCGGTGGCCGGGCCGCCGGCCGGCGACGCCCGGGCCCCTTGACCGTGTACGTGGTCCCCTACCGTGCCGAAGCGAACGCGGGGTGCTGCGCCCGCCTGTACGGCTGCGGCGAACCAGGGCGCCGGCGCCGTTGGGACGGGTGCGGAGTTCGGTGGCGCGCGCCGCGTCGGATGCCGAGGCCCTGCCCACGCGGTCGCGGCGCGGGGCCCGCTGCCGGCGGCTCGGCGGCGCCGGGCACCGGCGTCGTGCCGGAGGCGGCCGGGCGGCCCGTAGGATCGCCCCCTCGGACGGACGGGCCGTGCGGGGAGGGTGGGTGGTGGGTGTGGGTACCAGGGGCAGAGTTCTGGGTGCCGTCGCCGGGGCGCTGGCCGCGGCCCTGACGCTGGGCGGCTGTTCGGGCGAGCAGACTGGGGCGAAGCCGGCCTCGCCGGCTCCCGCCTCGACGCCCGCGACGGCCCCGCCGGCTCCCTCCCCCTCGGAGCCGGAGACCCGGCAGCCGTCCGCCGCCGCCTCGACGCCGGCCGCGGAGCCGAGGCCTTCGGCCACCGGCGGGCCGGCGCCGAGGCGGACCCCGGCGGGTTCGTCGGCCGTCCCGCAGAATCCCAACCGGGGCCCGAACCCGCCGCCGGCGCCGGACCGGCCGCCGCTGCCCACGTGGAAGCCGACGCCGTTCGACCCGAAGGACCCCTCGATCCCGAACTACACGGTGCCGCCGCCCATGCGGTGACAGACGGGCCCTCCCGTCCGGAGAGCGGCGCCGGCCGGCCGTGGGACGGGCCCCGCGTTCGTCCTCCGGTGTCGCGCCCAGGGACGGCATCTGCACGCACGCCGAGAGCACGATCGCGTCCGCGTCGGACTACTCCAGCGCCCGTGCGAGGCCCGGCAGGCGGGCCGGGTCGTGGGCGACGACGTCGAGGTTGTCCCGGATCTCCAGGGCTTCGTAGTCGACTACGTCGATGCCCTCGTGGGTGAGGTGGTCCACGACGGTCCGCGTGAGCGGCCGCATGTAGGGCGCCAGCAGGGCGATCTTGCGGGCGCCGATGGTGTGCAGCCCGTGGACGAGGGCTCCGGCGCTGGTGACGACGGGGGCGGGGGCGCCGTTCTCGGCGGTCCGCACGTGCAGGCGCCGCTCGGAGGTGCGGTGGTAGCCGAGGCCCATGCTCATGATGGCGACCAGGCAGGCGTAGCCGAGTACGTCGACCCGGGAGTTCACCGCCCAGTTCGGACGTCGTCAGCTGGACGATCAGCAGCCCGCGGCCACTCTCGGACTCCGGGTCGACCTGCGTGCGGGGGGCCGGCAGCCGCGGCAGGCCGGCCCCCCGGTCGGCGACGTCGAGCCGCAGCCAGCCGGCACCGAGGGCCGTCCTGGAGCCGGACTTCACGGACGCGGGCGACGGCACGTGGAAGACGACCGTGAAGGTGGTCCTCCGGCCCGCCGCCCGGGGCGGCGACATCCAGGCCGTCAGCGCCGGCCGGATCGCCGTCAGCCCGATGAACGGCGACTGGAACACCGGTCCGGCCGATCAGGCCGTCACTTCCGCCCTCATCGCAGGCCTGCGCCCGTAACACCCCGGGAACCGGATGAAACGGTACTGGGGTGCGTTCGCGCGCTTCGGCACCCCGGTCGTGCCGGACCCGGCCGTGTGGCCGCCGACGGGCACAGGTACCGGTACCGTGCTCACCCTCCACCCGTCGGCGACGCGGACGACCACGTCGTCCGGGGCCGACCACCGGTGCGCCTTCTGGCGGACCCAGCCGGCCCGCCCGCTCTGAGCAGGACTCCCGTCCCCCTATAGGATCTTGGTCTCGGGAAGGGGGACCGGATGGACCGGCACATTCGCACCATGGAAGACGTACTGCGGCTCATGGACGGCCTGTTCGCACCGGAGGCCGACCGCTGGACCGCCGACGGCGCGTCGTGGTGGGACGGCTTCTACGCGGACCGCTCGAAGCCGGTGCCTTTCTTCGTGGCGAAGCCGGACGAGAACCTCGTCTCGTACCTCGACCGCGGCCTGATCGCCCCGGGGCGCGCCCTCGACCTGGGCTGCGGCCCCGGGCGCAATGCCCTCCACCTCGCCTCCCAGGGCTTCGAGGTGGACGCGGTCGACCTGTCGCCGGAAGCCGTCTCGTGGGCCGAGGAACGCGCCCGTGAGGCGGGGGCGGACATCCGCTTCCACTGCGGGGACGCCTTCACGCTCGCCTCCAGCGCGCTCAGCGGCCCGTACGACCTGATCTACGACTCGGGCTGCTTCCACCACCTGCCGCCCCACCGCCGCGTCAGCTACCTCGCCCTCCTCGACCGGTCACTGGCCCCCGGCGGGCACCTCGCACTCACCTGCTTCGCGTCCGGTGCGATGGGCTCCGAGCTCCCGGACGAGGCGTTCTACCGCGAGGCCGGCCTCCAGGGCGGTCTCGCCTACACCCCGGAGTCCCTGCGCGGGATCTTCGCCGACCTGACCGAAGTCGAACTGCGCCGCATGAACGACGAGCCCGCCGCGTCCCCCCTCTTCGGCGAGCCCTTCCTCTGGACCGCCCTCCTCCGCCGCCCCTCCGACATGCCCTAGGCGGCGGCCGGACTGCGGCGACTACGACGACGGCGGCGGGTCAGGACGGAGGCGGTGGCGGCGAGGGCCACGGCGGCCGCGGAGACCGTCAGCAGCCAGACCGGGATGCCGTCCCCCACCGTGAGCAGCTCGTTGCGGTAGACGGCCCGGCGGTACGGGGTGTCCTTCGCCGTCGCACGCAGTTCGTGGTCGGCGTCGATGCGGCCGGGATCCGGGAACTCCTGGTCGATCGCCGTGAGGAACAGCGGCTTTCCGTCGGTGAGCGCGGCCAGCGGGCCGTCCTTCGGCTCGATGGTGCCCGCGAAGGTCACCTTGGGTGCGGAGCCGCCGATGGTGGTGGCGGGCTCCATGCGGTGGTCCGCCAGTACGTACAGGCCGAGTGACTGCGGCGTCTTGGCCATGCGGGAGAGCCGCATCGGGTAGACCAGCCGGTCGCTGTCGAAGCGGATCTTCAGCGGGTCCAGGTCGCCGCGGAGCACCTTGCCCTTTCCGGCGTCGCGCGGCGCGAGGCGTATCGCCACGTACTCCCATTGCTGGTCGACGTACGGCTTGACCTCGGTGGTGAGTCGGTCGGGCAGCTTGAAGCCGTTGCTCTCCAGCCAGTTCTTGAGGGCTTCGGGGTCGGTGGCGGTCAGCCGGGCCACGTCGAAGTCGCCGAGCTGCTCGCGGCCGACGACCCCGACGGGCGGTGCGGCGCCCGGCGCCGGGGCGCCCGCGCTGTCGCCGGTGACGCGGGAGAAGGGCCAGTCGCCGTTCCGCGGCCAGAAGTAGGTGCGGGTCTTGCGCTCGGGCCGGGTCAGCTGGCGCAGTTCGTCGAACATGTCGCCGTCGCCCAGCTCCACCGTGGCACGTCCCGGCACCGGCATGATCCAGGCGGCCCGCTGAGCGTTCCCGCCGACGGTGAAGCGCATGACGATCTGTTCCGTACGGCCGTCCCAGCGCACTACGGAGGTCTCCCGGTCGACGCCGATGGCGGTCTTGCCGTCGGGGATCATCGCCCCGCATCCGCAGGCGTAGGCGGGGCTGACGAGCGAGCCCACCTGGGTCGCGAGCAGGGCGAACAGCAGAAAAAGGATCCTTCGTTTCATCCACACGGGTCTCAGACGGCCGATCGTGTGATCCGGTTCCGCCCCCTGTCGCTGCGCGATCCGGCCTGGCTCATACTGTGGCGCATGAGGGGGAGTGAGAAGCAGCCGCATGCTCTGCGGCGCCAGAGCGCGCTACCGCGCAGCCCGATGGTTCCGGACTCAGTGGTGGCGGAGATCGCACGGCACGACTGGGAGGGCATGGAGTGCGGCTGCGGCCGTTCCGCGGGCCATCTCGTGGACGCCGTGCGCGACGCCGCGGAGGGTCATCCCGCCGCGTTCCACGCGCTGGAGGGCCATGTCTTCTTCGGGCAGCAGCTGAAGCCGCCGGCTCCGGCGGTGTGCGCCGTGCTGATGGCGGTGTGGTCGGCGCGGCCGCCCCGGCGGGCGACCCGCGAGGCGCTGCTGTGGACCCTGCTGGCCCTGCTGTGCACGGTGGACGACGGCGGCACCCACGAGGCCGGGCTGCACGGGCAGTGCGCCGCCTTCATCCGTACCGGTGTGGACGGTTTCCGCCTCGAACTGGCCGCCGTCCCCGGTTCGGGTACAGCGGCGTACGCGGAGGGGATCCTGCAGATCCTCGGCCTGCCGGCGTCCTGACGCCCCACCCCGCTACGAGGTCCCGCCGTCACGCCGTCACGCCGTGGCGCGTACGGTCTCGGCGACCGCTCCGGGCAGCCAGTCGGCGACCCGGCCGAAGGTGAAGCCCAGGTTCCCGGCCCGGCCGTTGTCCATGGCGTAGGCGCGGTCGAAGGAGAAGGGTGAGGCGTCGGCACCCGCCTCGACGACCCGGTACCTGGGCCGCCGTCCGAGCCGTTCCGCGACGGTCGCACAGAGCTCGAGGACGTCCGGGGCGCCGTGAGAGGCGGCGTTGACGGGCCCGGTGAAGGTCTGCCGCGAGGCCCAGTCGAGGAACTCGGCCATCTCCAGGTGGTGGATGAAGGAGGTCCCGTACGGGGCTTCGTGAACGTCGACCGGCCTCGCGGCGCCGATCCGCTCGACGTAGTGGGCGAGGCGCCCGGTGAACTCCGCCCGGCCGCCCCCGAGGACGTGCGCGGTCCGCACGCAGACGTAGGGGAAGGCAGGCTCGCGCAGGAAGACGGCCTCGGCCCGCCGCTTCCCCTCCGCGTACGCGTAGGCGTCGGTGTGCGCGGGGCCGGGCGGCTGGCGGCCGGGAAGGGGCGGCGTGAGCGGCTGGCGCGTGGGGTCCAGGGCCTCCTCGGTCACGGGCGCGGTGTGCGGCGCGGAGCCGGCGGGGAGGGTGGCCGGGTCGTACACCTCCATTGTCGAGGTCATCACGTAGCGCCCGGTCCGGGCGGCGAACACCCGGCGGGCGACGGCGGCCTGGAGCGGTGTGTAGCAGACCTGGTCGACGACCACGTCGAAGTCGCGTCCGCCCAGGGCCTCCCGCAGCCCGGCTTCGTCGTCGCGGTCGGCGAGGAGCCGGGTGACGCCGGCGGGGGGTGGGGCGCCGGCGCCCCGGTTGAGGACCGTGACCAGGTTCCCCGCGTCGCGCAACCGCGTGACCAGGGACTTCCCGAAGTACCGGCTTCCACCGATGACAAGAATCCGCTTCATGCGTCCCACTCTGGCGTTGTATCGTCCCCAGCGGAACCGACCAGCTGCTGAACGGGTCGTAAGGAAAACTGATGATCGATGTGCAGCGGTTGCGCGTCCTGCGTGCGGTGGCCGAACACGGCAGCTTCAACAAGGCGGCCGGAGCCCTGCTGCTGACCCCGTCGGCCGTCTCCCAGCACATCGCGGCGCTGGAACGCACCCTCGGCCATCCGGTGGCGCTCCGCAGCACCCGCGGTGTCACGCTCACGGAGCCGGGCCGGCTGCTCGTCGAGGCGGCGGAGACGATCACCGCCGAGCTGGACCAGGTGCGCCGTGCGATCGACCGGCTGACGCAGGAGCGGCCGCGGCTCACCGTCGCCACGTTCACCAGTGGCGGCCGGCATCTGCTGCCGGGGGCGCTCTCCCGGTTCGTGAAAGCACATCCGGAGGTGGAGCTGACGGTGCTGGAGAGCGAACCGGAGGACGCCGTGCCGATGGTGCGCGGCGGCGCTGCGGATCTCGCTCTGGCCTACCACTTCGACGGGCCGCCGCCGGTGGGGCCCGGTGGGCGCCGGGACCTCGACTGGCGGCCGCTGACGGAGGACCCGCTGTGGGTGGTGCTGCCGCGCGGCCACCGCCTGGCCGACCGGTCCTCGGTGGACCTGGGCGAGCTGTCCGCCGACCGGTGGGTGTTGGGCTGCCTCAAGACGGAGGCGTTCCTGCGCCGATACGCGGAGCTCGCCGGTTTCGACCTGCGCGTGGGGGCCTCCACCACCGACTACTTCTTCGCCCAGACACTCGTCGCGGCGGGGGTCGGCGTGTCGCTCGTGCCCCAGGTCGCGCTGGCCGGCGCCCCGGAGTCGGTCGCGGTCCGTGTCGAACCCCCGCGTCCCGCCCGGCACATCGGCCTGGTCCTGCCGCGCCGGCGTCGCGCGAACCCCCGCACCGAGGCACTGGCCGAAGCCCTGGCGTCCGCCGCCGCCACAGCCACCACAGCCACCGCCCCGCAGACCGGAGCCCGTTCCTGAACCCCCTCCTGTGCGGCCTCGCCGCCAATCCCGCCCTGCCGCCCGAGCTGGTCGACCGGCTGATCACGCTGGCCGTGGCGACACCCGAACCGTCCGACCGCTTCGACCCCTCCGGCCACTTCGTCGACGTGCTGCTCTGGCACCTGGCCGAGCGCACCGACCTCGACCCCGCCCAAGTGGCGGCCCTGGCCTCGCGCGACGAGGACACCGTCACGCGGCGCGCCCGCGACGGCCTTCTGAACGCCGCCGACGTGGACCCCGCCCTGTGGCCCCTCGCTGCCCTCGCGCTCCTCGACGAGGGCCGGGGCCTTCCGCAGTGGGCCCGCCGGTTCGCCGCGGCCCCGGACCCGTCGCTGCGCTGGCGGCTCGCCTCCTGCCCCGGGCTGCCCCCGGAGGTCGAGGACGCCCTGGCGGCCGACCCCGACCCCGGTGTGGCCGCCGAACTCGCGCTGCGGACGACGTCCGCACCGGTGGCGGCCCGCCTCGCACGGCACCCGCACGCCGAGGTCCGACGGGCGGTGGCCTGCAACGAGACCGTACCTCCCGCCGCGCTGGCCGCCCTGCTCACCGGCGACGGCCTGGAGCCCGCCCGGTCCTGCCTGGTCTGCGACAGCCGGGAGACACCCTTCACCCACCACCCCTACTGCCCCAACACCGACTGCGACCTGCTGCCCGGCGCCGAATGCGACGGGTCGCACGGCTCGACCCTCCAGGAGACGTGGCAACGCGCCCTGTCCAACCCCGCCACTCCCCCGGCAGCCGCGGCCGCCTTCGCGGAACATCCCTCGACGCTCCTGAGGTGGGCCGTCGCCGAACACCCCGGTCTGCCCGGACACGTCTACGCGCGCCTCGCCGAGGACCCCGTGCCCGGGGTACGGGCCTCGGTCGCGCGGAACCCGGGGACCGGCCCCAAGGTGAGCCGCCTCCTGGCCGCCGACCCCGACGTCGAGGTACGGCGGGCCGTGGCGCAGCATCCCCGGGTGCCGTTCGACCTGCTGGCGCAGCTGACCCCCACGACCCGCCTGGGCCCGCATCCGCTGCCGCGGATCTCCGCCGCCAGCGGGGAGGAGCTCAAGGAGGCGGCCGCATCGGCGCACGGGCGCGTACGCAGGCTCGTGGGGCAGCGGCACGACCTGCCGCCGGAGTTGCGCGACGCGCTTTCAGCCGATCCGGACGCCTCGGTGGCCAAGGCCGTGGCCCCGCACCCGGGGCTGTCGCCGGGCCGGCTGCGAGCCATGGTGGCGTTGCACGGTGCACAGGTCCTCGCGGGGGTCGCGGCCAACCCGGACGCGCCCGCGGACCTACTGGCGGAGCTGGCCCGGCACGAGCCGCCGGTACGGCGGGCGCTGCGGGAGATCGCCTCGCACCCGAACGCGACCGCCGAGGCGCTGCTGCCCTGCCTGGCCGACGGGAAGTCGCGGGTGCGCGCCGCCGCCCACCCGGCGCTCCCGGCGGCGGTCGTCGTCGAACTGCTCGACGATCCGGAGCGGGAGGTGGTGGAGGCGGCAGCCGGCAACCCCTCACTGCCGCCCGCCGTGATGGCGCGACGGATGACGATCGCCGTGGCCCTTCACACCGAATAGGCGCCGCAATTGCGGATGTGGCCGGTGACCGGGGCTTCGTAGGCTGCCCCCCGGTACGTGATCACACGAGGATCTCGGCCTCGGGTCACCCGGACATCCCAGGAAGGAGCCGCGGATGCCACGCAATCCCCGCAAGGCCCGGCGCATCGTCGTGGACGGGGACGCCTACACGCGGTCGGTGCGCCACTCCCACAGCAGACCGGGCGGCCCCGACCGCGACTGCTGCGAGACGCTCACCGTCCACCTGACAGGGGCTCGGGGGCACTTGCGAATCGTCTTCCGGGAGGGCCCCGGCAGGCTGGTCCCGACCGGCTACCCGATGGTCTCCGGGGAGGTGTCCTTCACCACGAGCGAGTCCCTGTACCTGCACGAACCCGGTACCGTCCGGGCCCTGATGGAGGAGGCCCGGGCCCTCGGGTGGCGTCCCGACGGCCCGTCGGGCATGGAGATCGACGGCTGGACCCTCTTCGAGGCCGTACTGCGCAGGCGCACGGCCGACTCCTCTCGCCCTCCCGCCCCGCAGGGTGATTCCGTCACCTCCCCGGGCCGGGGGTCGTTAGGGCCTGGGGGTTGACTCGGGGGGCGAAGGGATGGCGGTATGCGGCAGTTTCCTCTGGAGATGCACCACGTGGCACCCGGCAGGGTGGTCGAGTGGCGGCTCAGGTCCACCGCGGCGGAAGTCGACGGGCCGGGCGATCCGGCGAGCCGGAAAGCGTCCTTCAACCAGGACAAGCACTTCACCGTCGCCGAGGAGAGCCGGGCCGCCGACGACCCCGTCGCGTCCTGGGTCGCGGTCACCTTCGAGGTGACCGGTCCGATGGACGAACGGGCCCTGGCCCAGGCCCTGCTCTCCTTCGTCCAGCGGCACGAGGTCCTGCGCTGCGCGTTCCGGCGGCTGGCCGGTGAGGTGGCCTGCGAGCCCTTCGCCCCCGCCACGCTCACCCTCGACCCCGAGCACGTGGGCACCTTCGAGGAGGCGGGCGTGCTGAGCGACTTCCTCGTCGAACGGTTCAAGCGGAGCATCGACACCCTGTCCTGGCCGCTGTTCATCATGGGAGCGGTGGTCCGCGAGGACTCGGCTACCGTCTACCTGGCCTTCGACCACATCGTCTGCGACGGCATGTCGATGCCCATCGTCGCCCGCGAGGTCCTGACCGCCTACGAGGGCCTGTGCCGCGGCGAGGCCGTCGAACTGCCGCCCGCGCCCAGCTATCTCGACTTCGCCGAGGAGCAGCGCCGCCGCTACCTGGCCATCGACGCCCGCGACGGCCGTCTGGACTACTGGAAGGCCTTCATGGGGCCCGCCGGCGAGTTCTTCCCGCGCTTCCCCCTCGATCTCGGCGTGGAGACGGGCCGTATGTACCCCATCGTCAACGAGGCGTCGATGCTGCTGGACGCCGGTGAGGCCGAGGTCTTCGAGAAGACCTGCCTGTCGGTCGGCGGCAAGCCGTTCATGGGCGTGCTCGGCTCGGTGGCCGTGTGTCTGCGCGACGCCGGCGGGCCGGGCGTCTACCGGGGCTTCATGCCGGTCAGCGAACGCGGCCGGAGCACCTGGACGAATTCGGTGGGCTGGTTCGTCAACACCCTGCCGATCGAATTCGACGCCTCGCCCGGTCGGGACTTCACCCAGGTGATGGCCTCCGTCCGGGCCGGGTTCACCGAGATGATGAGCCATCTCGACGTGCCGTTCGTCCGGGCGTGGGAGTTGCTGGCGCCCGAGGAGTTCGCCGCCCGCTCGTGGCCGTACCCGGTGAACTTCTTCTCGTACATCGACATGCGCAAGTGCCCGGGCGCCGAGCGCCACGACGAGTGGCGGCCCACCACCCACGTGTGGTCGGCGCGGGCCAACGGTGCCTGCTCGTGGTTCCAACGCGACACGGACGGCCTGCACATGAACTCCATCTACGTCGACACCCCCGCGGCCCGCCGGACGATGAGCGACTTCCAGGAGGCGCTCCGGCTGACGGTCCAGGAGGTTGCCCGTTCCGGCGGTTTCCGCAGGCCCGTCGCCCTGACGCCGCAGCGCCGGCCGGTACGGGGGACGCCGCTGGACGTGGCCGCGTTCGCGCGGCGCGGCTGAGCCGGAGCTCCTGAGCGCGGCTCAGAGGCGGGCCGCGCGCCGCAGGAGCAGGGTGCGTTCCCGCTCGTTGCGGGTGAGCGAGGCCGCGCGCTCGAACTCGGCCCGGGCCTCGCGCGGCCGGCCGAGGCGCTCCAGCAGGTCGCCCCGTACGCTCGGCAGCAAGTGGTAGGCGTTCAGGGCCGGTTCCTGTGCCAGGGCGTCGACGAGCGGCAGGGCGGCCGCCGGTCCCTCGGCCATCGAGACCGCCACCGCCCGGTTGAGCTCCACCACCGGTGAGGGGGTCAGCTGGACCAGCCGCCCGTAGAGGGTGGCGATCGCGGCCCAGTCCGTGTCCTCGTAGCGGACGGCGGCCGCGTGGCAGCCGGCGATGGCGGCCTGGAGGGCGTACGGGCCGCTGCCGGCCCGGCTCATCGCCCGGGCGCCCCTGGCGATGAGCAGGCGGTTCCACCTCGCCCGGTTCTGGTCGGCGAGCAGCACCGGTTCGCCGTCGGGCCCGGTTCGGGTGGCGATGCGGGACGCCTGGAACTCCAGCAGCGCGGCGAGGCCGTGAACCTCGCCCTCCTCGGGCATGAGGGCCGCCAGCACGCGGGCCAGGCGCAGGGCGTCCTCGCAGAGGGCGGGCCGGACCAGGTCGTCCCCGGAGGTGGCCGAGTAGCCCTCGTTGAAGACCAGGTAGATGACCTCCAGGACCGAGGAGAGCCGTGCCTCGCGGTCGGCCCCGGAGGGGACTTCGAAGGGCACCGCGGCCTTGGCCAGGGTCCGCTTCGCGCGCACGATGCGCTGGGCGACCGTGCTCTCGGAGGCGAGGAAGGCGCGGGCGATCTCCTGGGTCGTCAGTCCGCCGATCAGGCGCAGGGTGAGCGCGATGCGGGCTTCGGTCGCGAGGACGGGGTGGCAGGCGGTGAAGACCAGGCGCAGCAGGTCGTCGTCGATGTCGTCGGGTTCGGCCGGTTCCGGGGGCGGCGGTTCGTCCTCCAGGGTCCGGCCGACCTCGGCGAGCTTGCGCGCGTACGTCTCCTTGCGGCGGACGAGGTCGATCGCGCGGTGCTTGGCCGTCGCCATGAGCCAGGCGCCCGGACGGTCCGGGACACCCGACTCGGGCCATTGCTCGAGGGCGGCGACGAGGGCGTCCTGTGCGATCTCCTCGGCGATGCCGACGTCCCGCACGATGCGGGTGACGCCGGCGATGATCCGCGCCGACTCGATCCTGAACACCGCTTCGACCGCCCGGGCCGTATCCACTGCCGTCACGGCCACCCATCAGAGCAGCCGTGACGAGGCAGGGCAAACGCGGCACGAGCGGGCGGGACCCCCCTCCCCGGATCACATCTCCTGGATCTCCCTGACCTCGGCGCTGACGTTCCATTCCGCCGGGTGGATCTCCAGGAACCGCCTGGTCCACTCGATGGCCTCCGCCTTGTCCTTGCACTGGCTGAGGGAGTAGCCGCCGACGACCTCCTTGGTCTCGGTGAAGGGGCCGTCCGTGTAGCTGATCTTCCCGCCGGACCAGCTGAGACGGGTCGCTTCGGAGGTGGGGAGCAGTCCCGCGGTGTCGAGCATGACACCGGCCTTGGTGATCTCCTCCAGCAGGGCGCCCATGCGCTGCTCGAACTCCGGCGGGAACTCGTTGGGGGGAAGGTCCTGCTCGTTGATGCGGATCATCGTCAGGAAGCGCGGCATGGTGACTCCTCGGTCGCGGGGGCGGGGTCCTTCCCCGCCTCTCACCCTTGCGTCGAACGGGAGGCGCCCGGATCGACAGCTGTCCGGAAATACTTCGAGGAATTTTTCGCGGTGGCCACCGGGGGACTCCGGCAGGCGGTGCGACGGACGTCCGGCGGGCGGTGCGAGGACGCCCGGCGGGCGGTGCGGCGGACGCGGGGCGCGCGGTGCGGGCGGTGCGCGGGGCCTGCGACGGGGCCGGTCAGCGGCTGTCGCCGGTCCAGTCCCAGTGCCCCGGGTCCCCCGCCCTGCGGCGGTAGTGGGCCCGGCCGCCTGCGCCGTAGCGTCCTATCTCCGTGGGGAGGCGGGCCTCCTCGTCGAGCCGGCGCGCGCTCCAGCCCGTGATGTCCAGGAGCAGCCCGTCGAGCGGGCCGCCGACGAGTTCGCCGTAGACGTGGCCGGAGCGCGGGCCGGGGTCGGGGTCGTCGTGGTCGGCGCCGTAGACCCGGCGCCGGAGCATCCTGTCGTCCATGCTGATCAGCTTCACAGGCGGCACTGACAACGGCCCGGCGGCCGCCCGCCCGGACGGCGGCGATGATGGGTGCCGCGCTCCCGGCGGAGGGGCGCACGAGCGAGGAGCGTCACGCATGGCACATGGGGTGCACCGGCCACAGGAGGACGAGGAGTTCGACTTCGTCCTGTCGATGACGACGGGACCCGTCCTCGCCTACTTCTGCGGCACCTGGCCCAAGGCGGTGGAGGCCTGCCGTGCGATGGACGCGGTCGTCGGCGAGCTGGCACGGGAGTACGGGACGCGGTTCACCGCCGTCCGCACCGACATGACCCGCTGCCCCGGGGCGACGAGGCGCTACGGCGTGACCGGTGCGCCGACCGCCGTGCTCATCGAGGAGGGCGAGGCGGTCGCCAGCCAGGCGGGCCCGATGAGCCGCGAGGAGTTCCGGGCGTTCCTCGACTCCCACCTCTGACTCCGGGGAGCGTGCCGGCCGGGCGGCTCGGAGCGGGGTCGCGGGTCTGCCCCCGCGCGGAGCGACGGGGCCGGCCACGGGACTTCCTGTACAGTTGTCCAGGAAACTGCTTCCCCTGTCCCCTACGCCCGAAGTGGAGACGGCCATGCAGACGGTCGCTCAGATCCTGATCGGCCTCGTGGCCGCGCTGCACGCGTACTTCCTGGTCCTGGAGATGTTCCTGTGGCAGCGGCCACCGGGCCGGGCGCTGTCGGGGTTCGACGCGGACACCGCCCGGCTGACCGCGCCGCTCGCCGCCAACCAGGGCCTCTACAACGGCTTCCTCGCCGCCGGCCTGGTCTGGGGGCTGGTCATCGGCTCGCTCGCCACGCAGGTCTTCTTCCTCGTGTGCGTGGTCGTGGCCGGCGTGTTCGGGGCCGCGACCGCCAACCGCCGGATCCTGATCGCCCAGGCCGTACCGGGGGGCCTCGCGCTCGGCGCCGCGCTGCTGGCCGCATGAGCCCGGAGGATCCGCGCACGGCCCGGACGAAGGCGCGGCTGCGCGAGAGCCTGCTGGCCGAGTGCGCCGACCGGCCGCTCGCCGAGGTCAGCGTCTCGGCGGTGGTCCGCCGGGCGGGCGTCGGCCGCGCCACGTTCTACTTGCATTACGAGGACCTCACGGCGCTCGCCGTCGACGCGTGCGCGGACGTCGTGCACGCGGCGGTCGACGCCCTGCACGCCTGGCAGCCCGGCCCCTCACCCCTCCCCCCGGCCCGCCCTCCGGCGGCACTGGCCGAGTTCCTGGCGGGGGCGGCGGAGCGGGCGCCGCTCTACCGGACCCTGCTGCTCCCCGGCGGCGGCGGCCCGCTCGGCGACCGCCTGCACCGGGAGCTGCGCGCCCGCGCGCGCGCCGAACGCGCGGCGGTGGGCGCCCCTCAGCCCGAGCTCGCCGCCTCGGCGGTCGCCGCGGCCTTCACCGGGGTGCTCGCGGACTGGCTGCACGGTGGGATCCCGTCGGATCCGGCAGCGCTGGCCGACGCCCTGTGGCGGCTGCTCCTTGCCCTGCACCGGGCCGTCGGGCCGGGACAGTCCGGCAGGTGACAGGCCGCGGACGCGACCGGCCCCGCACGCGACAGACGCGGGACGCGGAGAACCCCGCCGGTGGACCGGCGGGGTTCCGTTTAGCGGCACGGCTCGTGGTGGCGGCTACCCGATGGGGACCACGTTGTCGGCCTGGGGACCCTTGGGGCC
The DNA here is from genome assembly GCF_040638905.1 of Streptomyces virginiae. Classification (GTDB taxonomy): domain Bacteria; phylum Actinomycetota; class Actinomycetes; order Streptomycetales; family Streptomycetaceae; genus Streptomyces; species Streptomyces virginiae_B. The sequence goes on from NZ_JBEZYV010000002.1 coordinate 205,565, forward strand.
CTGGGTGACGGTGTAGTCGACCCGCGCGTTCTCCTCCAGCGACTTGAAGCCCGTGGCCTGGATCGCGGAGAAGTGCACGAACACATCAGGACCGCCGTCGTCCTGCTGGATGAAGCCGAACCCCTTCTCCGAGTTGAACCACTTCACGACACCTGTTGCCATCTTGCTGATCCTTCACAACGGTCCACTGCGGGCCGCACACGCGGCCGTCTCGATCCTGCCCAAAGCTCCCCCACAGCACACGCCGGACGCGGCCAACCGGGGGCGCGTCGCATATTCGAACTTGCGGCCGCCCTGTCCGCGATACGGGGGCCCGCCCCGCTCCTACGGGGTCAGCGCCCCCTCTTCCGCGACCGGCAGCACCGCCGGAGAGCGGGATCCGGCGGCGGCCGGAACGGCCCGGCGGGGTCCGGCGACGCGGCAGCCCAGGCAGTCGGCGTGCCCGGTGCGGGCCGCGGGGTCCCGGACGCGCCAGTCCCATTCGGCTTCCGGGCGGGGGCCGCTCGGCTTGCCCCACCCGGCGAGGTGCAGCAGCCAGGTGACGAGCCCGGCCAGGACCACGACCCCTAGGCCGATCAGGATCCCGGGAGCCCACCCCGCGCACAGAGCGGCTCCCGCTCCGGCGAAGCCCAGTAGGGCCAAAGTGGTGCCGGTCCAGCCGGCCACCGTGTGGCCGAGGTCGACGTGACCGTGCGCGCTCATGGTTCTCCCTGGTCGGAGGGGCAGCAGTAGGCTCAGAAGGGGAGATGCTTATTTCGCAAGGTAAGTATCTCACTCGCTAAGTAACTTAGATGCTAAGGAGTATTTGCGTGCAGGGCAAGCCCCGCCCCGCGGCCACGGCCGCGGAGGCGCTTTCGCGCATGGACCAGTTCGTCGCCCTCGGCATCGTCGGCCAGCAGGAGGTGGCGCAGCGGCTGGGCCTCAACGTCACCGACCTGACCTGCCTCGGGCACGTCCTGGGCGCCGGGGAGACCCCCCTGGCCGCCGGTGACCTGGCCGAACTGGTGGACCTGACCACCGGCGCCGTCACGGGCGTGCTCAACCGCCTCGAAAAGGCCGGATACGCGCGGCGCATGCCCGACCCCGCCGACCGGCGCCGGGTGCGGGTGGTGGCGGAGCCTGCCGCGGCCGCCCGGGTCTTCGCCGTCTACCAGCCGTTCTACGACCGGCTGGGGGCGCTGTTCGCCGACTACACCCCCGATGAGATCGCCGTGATCGCCGACTGGTTCGAGCGTGCGGCGACCGAGGTCCGCGCCCACTGCGCCCAGGTGCGCTCCGGCGAACTGGACGCCCCGGCGGGTCCGCACCCCGCTGGTACCATGGGCGGTTGACCATCTCCTTTCCTTCTTCTCTCCGTACTTCGAAAGGTCCTGCATGAGGAACCCGTCAGCTCATGGGCGCTTCGGTGTGAAGGGCGGTGCCAAGGCCGGTTCCAAGACCGCCGCCAAGGCCCCCCGGAGCCTCGGGCCGCAGGGTGAGTTCGCGATGCCCGAGCCGAAGTCGCCGGCGCTGGCGCCGGTGGAGTCGTTCTCCGAGCTCGACCTGCCCGTGGAGCTGGCGGAGACCATGGCCTCCCTGTCGGTGACGCAGCCGTTCCCGATCCAGGCCGCGACGCTCCCCAACGCCCTCGCCGGGCGTGACGTCCTCGGGCGCGGCCGGACAGGCTCCGGCAAGACCCTCGCCTTCGGCCTGGCGCTGCTCGCGCGGACGGCGGGCCGGCAGGCCGATCCGAAGCGCCCGCTGGCGCTGGTCCTCGTACCCACGCGCGAGCTGGCGCAGCAGGTGACCGAGGCGCTGGAGCCGTACGCGGCGGCCCTGCGGCTGCGGATGGCCACGGTGGTCGGCGGGCTGTCCATCGGCCGGCAGGTGAGCGCCCTGCGGGCCGGGGCCGAGGTCGTCGTGGCCACCCCGGGGCGGCTCAGCGACCTGGTCGGACGGCGCGACGTGCACCTGGAGCGGGTGCGGATCACCGTGCTCGACGAGGCCGACCAGATGTGCGACATGGGCTTCATGCCGCAGGTCACGGAGATCCTGGACCAGGTGCACCACGCGGGCCAGCGGATGCTGTTCTCGGCGACCCTGGACCGCAACGTCGACCAGCTGGTCCGCAGGTACCTGAAGGACCCGGTCTCCTCGTCCGTCGACCCGCAGGCGGGTGCGGTGACGACGATGGACCACCACGTGCTGCACATCCACGCGGCCGACAAGGTCTCGGCGGCGACCGAGATCGCGGCCCGTGACAACCGGGTGCTGATGTTCCTCGACACCAAGCACGGGGTCGACCAGTTCGTGAAGCACCTGCGCGCGATGGGCGTACGGGCCGAGGGGCTGCACAGCGGCAAGTCGCAGCCGCAGCGCACCCGGACCCTGGCCCAGTTCAAGGCCGGGGCCGTCACCGTGCTGGTCGCGACGAACGTCGCGGCGCGCGGCATCCACATCGACGACCTCGACCTCGTCGTCAACGTCGATCCGCCGGCCGACCACAAGGACTACCTGCACCGCGGCGGCCGCACCGCCCGGGCCGGCGAGTCCGGCCGGGTCGTCACCCTCGTCACCCCGAACCAGCGCCGGGACATGGTCCGCCTGCTGTCCGACGCACGGATCCGGCCCACGATCACGCAGGTGCGCTCCGGCGAGGCGGCGCTCAGCCGGATCACGGGCGCGAAGGCCCCCTCCGGGGTGCCGCTGGCCGGCTCCGCGCCGACCGACGCCACGGGCAGGCCGTCGGGTACGGAGCTCGGTTTCCGCGGCATCGGCACCCGGCCGGGGCGGCCCGGGAAGGGCAAGGAGTCCCGCAAGACGCTGGAGGCCCGTCAGCAGGCCGAGGCCCGCCGCGCGGCGAGGGTCCGCCGCGGCATCTGAGCCCCCGGCGGGCCCGCCGCGCCGCTACAGGCCTGCGGTCGGCCCCGGCCGGCGGGTCAGCCGCGTTCGAAGGCGTGGGAGTGGCCGATGACGTGGAAGCCGCGGCGCTCGTACCAGTGGCGCGGCCAGTCCGTCGCGTCGGCGGTCAGGAAGCGGGTCTCGCAGCCCGCCTCCGCGGCCAGGTGCAGGGCGGTGTCCACGACAGCGCCCGCGTGGCCGCGGCGGCAGTGGGCTTCCGAGGTCATCAGGTCCTCGATCTGGGCCGTACCGGCGGCGGGATCGAGGTAGAGGTCGGCCCAGGAGGCGACCTCGCCGCCCTCCGTGCGGGAGCCGATGAAGCGGACGTCGTCGGCGCCGCGCAGGCGCGCCTCGCGCCGGTCGACGAGCTGGCGCACGACCTCGCCGTCGACGTCCGGGAGGATGCCGCGCCAGCGGGTGGTCAGCGGGCCGCGCAGGGCGTCGAGGCCCACCTCCTGAGCGGCCGCCCTGGCCGGCACCTGGCCGGTGTGGAGCATCACCAGATAGGTGGAGTGGGTGTAGCCGGCGTGGACCAGCGGTCCGGCGCACGCCCGCGCGGTCTCGTCGTCGAGCACGGAGACCAGGCGGTGCGGCAGGTGGCCGAGGGCCTCCTCAGCGATGGCGGGGAGCGCCTCGGGGTCGACGTCCGCGTCGATGACGACCTGGTTGTTCGCGCGGGACTGCGCGAAGGCGTCGTCGTAGGCGGCGAACCCTCCGGGCAGCCCGACGGTACGGGCCGCCTGGCGGCGGGCGAAGGCCGCCATGAAGCGGTTGATGCGGGAGAGGTGCGCGCTGGTCATCCGGGCAGCCTAACGGCTGTCCCGTAATCCCCGGAGGGGCGAGGACGCGCGGGTCAGCGTGACGCGACACCTGAGCACATGACAACGCAGCACCGCGAGCCGGCCAACGACTCCCGAAGCACCCTTCAGGCGGCCGGGTTCTGGGCAGGGCAACCGCCCCCGTACTCGTTCGCGCAGATCGGATTACCCTCCCTGTCGCTGAGGTGGAAGCAGTGGCCGTAGGCCCACACCGTGATCGAATCGGGCCGATGCTCGACCTCGAACGGCTCGTTGCCAGAGAACGTCCCACCCCAAGTACCTTCTCCCGCGGGCGAGTGGGTGACCAGGATGCAGGTCTCCTTCGGCTGGATCCGGTGGATGTCCGCCCAGGGCTCCACGGTCAGCTCCAGCAGGTCCTCGCCGTCGTTGCCGACCACCAGCCGCGCCGTTCTCCCCGCGAACACTCCAGAACCCCCACTCGACCTTGCGCCGTCATGCGCGCCACTGCTCAAGATGCAGGCGCACACAGCACGATCCTCACACGTTTGAGACCACGAGCCATCAAAGGACCTTGTCAGGACAGAGCGCTCTTTCAGGGGGCGTCCTTCAGTTCGAATCGTGGGACGACGGGCCGTCTGCGCAGGCGCTCGGCGGCGGCGTTGCGGACGCGGCGGGTACGGGCGTCCGCGGCGAGCAGCTCCAGGGCCTCGTACGAGCCGAGCAGCCGGACCGCGGTGCGCTGGCACCAGTCGGACGCGCCGGTCAGCTCGGCGGCGGCCCAGGGCTCGCCGCAGCTGACCGCCTTGAGCAGGCTCCACTCCCGCAGCCGGCGCTCGGGGAAGGCGCGGTCGGCGAGCACGCCGGACATGGCCCGCGCCCAGGCGGTGAACCCTTCGTCGGCGAGCAGGCCCGCCGCCCGGCGGTCGAGGTGGGTGACGACCGCGCTCTCGGCCATCACGCGGTCGGGGTCGCGCAGGACGGCGGCCACGACCTCCGCCTCGACGGTCTCGCCGGGCGTCGCGGCCAGCGCTTCGAGGTGGCGGGCGTAGCGCCAGTGCTCGGGGGGCGTGTCGGAGTCGGGGGCGGGGAGGCTCATGGGGCGACGTCCTCGCGGACGTGTCCCGCCCAGCCGCCGTCTGCGAGCGGCTCCCAGTCGGTCCGCACGGTCCGCCCGTGATGGCGGCGTGCGATGCCGGCCACGGTCGCGGCGGCGATGTCCTTGGCCTGTGCGGCGTCGACGACGGACGGGTCGGGCCGACCGCAGCCGACACCCGTGATCGACATCGCCCAGCCCCCCACCACCGGCAGGACCAGAACCCCCGTCGGCATGCCTATGGCGGGTCGCCGTTGCTTCTTGCCTCTCCGCATGGCACCCATTCCACACGACCGCCGTAGAGGGCCGGTGGTCAGGGTGCCGGATCGCATTCGGCACTCTCGTCCGGTACCTGCTGGGCCTGGACTTCGCAGGGCGCCGTCAGGAGGGGAGCGCCATCAGGGCCTCCGCGCCGACCGGCCGGTAGCCGGCCGCCTGGAAGGCGCGGATGCTGCGCGCGTTGCCGGCGGCCTGCTGGGACCAGACCGGCTGTCCGCCGGGGACGAGGTGGCGGGCGGCGCGGGCCAGTTCCCTTCCCAGCCCGCGGTGCCGGACGTCCTCGTCGACCTCGATGGCCGCCTCCCAGCGGCCCGCGACGCCGCGGCCGAGGACGAGGACTCCCCCGTCGGCCGACCAGACCCGTACGTCGTGACGGCGGCGCAGGGCCCTGCGTACGCGCGGATGGTCGGGGTCCGTCGTCTCCCGGAGCTCCAGCGCGGGCCGGCCGGGCAGCGGGCCGGCGACGGTGAGCAGGTCGATGGTGTCGGTCCGGCGTCCGGTGCGGTCCAGCAGCGCGGCCAGGAAGCGGGGGTTCATGGTGGCGGCCAGTGCGTCGCAGTCCAGGGCGGCGAGGGTGGCCAGGACCCACTCCGGGTCCTCGTCGGTGAACACGACGGAATGCGCGGTGAAGGCGAGGACGCCCGCGTCGCGGCGGTGTTCCTGCGGAACCACGGTCGTGCCGCCATCGGGTGGCGGGAACCGGCCTTCGGCCGCCGCGTCCAAGATCTGGGTCAGCGTACTGCCCATGCCGTCAGACCTCCTCGAAGCGGAAGGACTTGATGAAGCAGTCGCGGGACCGCCGGCCGGCCTGCGCGCTCCTGGCGGCGTAGAAGGCATCGTGGACGTCGTGGGCGTCGTGGGCGTCGGACCGGTCGTGGCCGGCCCCTCCGCAGCCGGACACCAGGGCGAGGGTGTCCGGCTCGGCCGACTGCTGCAGGTGCGGCAGGAACGCCTTGGTGGCCAGTACGGTGCCCGCGGCGCCGGGGGCGAGGGCGTCGACGCCGTCCTCGTCGGAGGCGGACAGCAGGTCGGTGCCGTGCTGGTAGCGGGAGCCGTTGCGGACGAGTACGTCGACCACGTCCGTGCCGGCGGCCTCCGCGGCTGCGAACTCCCTCACGGGGGCCGGGTCGGTGAGGTCGCAGGCGTGTGCGGAGGCGTAGGCGCAGGCGTGGACGCGGTCGGCGTCGTGGCCCTGCGCCATGATCCCGTCGCGGACGTGTCCGGTGGCGGTGACGACGACGCGGTGGTGTGCGAGTGCCAAGTCTGCGCTCCTGATTCGTGGTCCGTACACATGATCTCAGGTGCGGTACGCGGCAGTTCGGGTGGGGCGGACGAGCAGTACGGAGGGCCGGGCTCCGGGCGACCGCCCGCGCCCGCCGGCTCTCCGTGCCGCGGATCAGCCCTCGCGGGTCTCGTGCGCCTCGTACCCGCCGGCCCCCTGGCTGGTCTCGTGCTGCGGCTCGGGCAGTGGCGCGCCGGTCTCCAGCAGGGTCTTGAGGCTCGACGCGAGCATCGGCCAGGCCCGCCCGCACATGCCGATCAGGGTGCCACCCGGCTGGAAGCCCTCGTGGAGGATGGTCAGCCGTGCGAGGGTGTCGCCGACCGGCTCGATCTCGTACGTCACCTTCGTGCGGGGCTCCTTCGCCAGCTCGGACCGGAGCTCCTCGTCGATCCCGACCGCGGCGGCCCACTGCGGGCTGAAGGTGTGCCAGGTGTAGGACAGCAGGCGGTCGGGGACGCAGCCGAGGACGAGCTGGCCGGGGTCGCTGGTGCGATTCCCCCGCTCGATCCAGTCCATCGGCGAGCCCACCGACCAGTCGGTCTCGAAGCTGAGCCCCCAGTACCGGCGGGTGAAGGCGGGGTCGGTGAGGGCCTGCCAGACCCGGGAGGGATCGGCCTGGATGTAGAGGGTGTAGGTGATCGCGCTGTCGCTCATGGCCCCATGCTGCGGGACCGCGGACCGCGGACGACGGATTTCACGGTCACGGCGGTGGCGGGCGGTCCCTTCGGCCGGTCACCAGCGCAGGCCCTCCTGGGGGAGTTCGGTGAGCGGGGTGCGGGCCGGTGCGGGCAGGCCCAGACGGGTGCGGGCCGCGTGGACGGCGGTGAGCTCGTCCTCGCCCGCCGGGCCCCAGTCGCTCAGTTCGCGGACCTGCTCCGGGGTGGCCAGCAGGCGGGCGTACGCCGGATCCGTGGCCGGCGGGAGGCCGGTGAGGCGAGCCGCGACGCGGGCGTGCGCGCCCTCCTCGCCGTGGCGGTAGCCGAGCGGGGCGGATCCCGTGGCGGTCGCGGCGGCCGGGGGCGGGAGGTGGGCGGCGCCGGTGGCCCGGGCGATCAGGAGCAGGACCCGGCCGTCGGGGGCGAACAGCCAGCCGGAGAGGTCGTGCACGGGCCGCTGCGCGGGGACCGGGCCGCCCTGCCAGGCACCGCGCTGCGGGATCCGGCGCGCGCGGAGCACACCGAGCCGGTCGAGGGCGGTCGGTGCGGTGGGGCGGCCGTCCTCCAGGAGGGCGGCGCCGGAGCCGTTGATGCGGGCGCGCAGCGCGGACAGGGCACGGCGGGCGTCGCCGGGGTCCATCAGGGCGGGCAGGTCGGCCGGCTCGGCGAAGTGGATGCCGGTGATCTCCTGCGCCGGGAGCCGGACGGCGTCGATCCGGTCCGGTGTCCAGGTCCCGCCGTCGTAGACGTGCAGGATCTCGCCGGGGAACCGCATCTCCGGGGGGAAGCCGGGGGTGTCGGCGGGGATCCAGTCCACGGCCAGACCGCGCGGGTAGCGGCCGTCGACGCCGAGCTCCTCGCGCAGCTCCCGGGCGGCCGCCGCGGACGGCGCCTCGCCGGCGTCGATCGCCCCGCCGGGGAGCATCCGGTCGGCGCGGTAGTCGACGCTCTGGAGGAGGATCCGGCCGTCGGTGTCGGTGACGAGGACGACGGCCGCGGTCCAGACCGCGGCCCGGGAGGCGCCGTACTCCTCCGGGGTCATCCAGGTGCCGGCGCCGCACTCACGGTCGTCGGTCGCGCTGTCGTCGGTCGCGCTGTCGTCGGTCAGCTGCGGCATCGGGGCTCCGTTCACCTGGGTGGACCCGTATGGACCCGCCGCCTGTGCAACAGCGGGCACGGCCCGCGGGTTACGGCGGGCCGTACAGCCGGGGGCGAGGACCCGCTTTGCCACCGCTATACCTCCTTATTACTTGGTTATGTCGCCGTTGGTACCGTGCCGGAGCGGACTGGCGGCATGAACACCGCCGGTCCGACCAACTTCAGAGCGGGAACGGCAGTGGCGGGGACAGCGGTGGGAACAGGGGCTGGGGCTGGGGCAGGAACGGGGGCAGGTGCCGGGACGGGGGCGACGGCGGGCAGCCGGACCGGCGGCGGCTCCGGGCGGCTGGCCGGGGTGGACGCCGTGCGCGGCATCGCCGTCCTCGGCATGTTCGCCGTGCACGTGGGCCCCAGCCCGCAGCCCGAGGGCGCCGGCTACCTGCTCGTCGCCGCCGACGGCCGCGCCCCGGCCCTCTTCACCCTCCTCGCGGGCTTCTCCCTGGTCCTCGCGCAGCGCGGCACGGACCCCGCGCGGCGCCCCGAGGGCTGGGCGGCGCGGTGGCGTCCCCTGCTGATCCGCTGCGCCGTCCTGGCCGTACTCGGCCTGTACCTTGCCTCGTTGTGGCCCGGGATCCTGGTGATCCTGGCCTTCTTCGCCGTGTACTTCCTGGCCGCCGAGCCCTTCACCCGGCTCTCCACGCCGGTGCTCACCGCCGTTGCGGGTGCGTCGGTCGTGGTGGGGCCGCTGCTGTCGTTCCTGCTGGGTCCGCTGTTCGGGTACGGGTCGTCCGGGCGCGGCCTGGTCCCCGAGGCCGGGGATCTGACCAGCTGGCCGGGGCTGGGGGCGGTGGTGTGCGAGCTGCTGCTGACGGGGGCGTATCCGCTGGCCACGTACTTCCCGTACGTCCTGGCCGGGATGGCCCTCGCCCGCCTGTGCGACGTGCGGGAGCGGGTGACGGCCCGGCGGATGGCCGTGTGGGGCACGGCGGCCGCGGTCGCCGGGTACGGCTCCGCCTGGCTGGCCGGCCACGTTTTCGGGACCCGGCAGCGGCTGCTGGAGGCGATAGCGGTCCACCACCCGGAGGCAATGGCCACCGCCGACCCCGTACGGGAGGTGCTGAGCAGCCAGTTCGGCGCCGTGCCCAGCACCTCGTGGGACTGGCTGCTGCTGGCCGACCCCTACAGCCAGACCCCGCTGGAGACGTTGGGCAACGCGGGCGTGGGGTGCGCCCTCGTCGGCCTGTGCGCACTCGCCGCGCGGCACGCGGCCGGCGCCCGCCTGCTGCGGCCGCTCACGGTGCTGGGGGCGATGGCGCTGAGCGCGTACGTCGTCCACGCGCTGGTCCTGGCCGGCCCGGCGCACGGCGCCGCGTCCTGGTCGGCGTGGATCGTCTTCAGCGGCGCGGCGCTGGCGCTGACCTGGGTCTGGCAGCGGATCTGGGCGGACAGCCCGCTGCGCCGCGGCCCGGTGGAGCACGCCCTGCGGCTGGCCACGCAGGTCGGCGGCCGGGCATAGCGCCGGGCGCGGCGTCCGTAGCCGTGCGCGTCGGTCGTGCCCGTCAGTCGTGCAGGCGGACGGGCATCAGGATCGAGAAGGCCTGCTCGGTGTCGGTCCGGCGGATCGCCAGCGGCGCCGTGGGGGCCCCGGCCTCGACGACCAGCTCTTCGCGGCCGGCTGCGGCGAGGGCCTGCAGCAGGAACGTGCGGTTGACGGCGACCTGGTCCGGGCCGTCACGGCCGTCCTCGCAGACGGTCACCACGCCGTCGACCACCTCGAGCACGCTGATGTCGCAAGGCGCGCCGTCCGGCTCGCGCACCTCGCTCTCGCGGACGGGGCCGGTTTCCACCGCGTGCCGGAACGCCGGGACGTCGACGCGGGCACGGCGCCCCGCGGGCAGGCGCACGAGGCGGCGGTAGTCGGGGAAGTCGTGGTCGAGGCAGTGGCCGGCCGCTTCGTGGCCCTCCGTCCGCAGGGCCACGCGGTCGCCGTCCACGGTGAGCCGGACGGCGGCGTCGTCACCGAGCAGGGCCCGCATCGCGTCCGTGAGCCGGGACGGCACGACGACCTGGACACGGGGTCCCCCGTATCCGGCGGTCACGACCCGTGCGACGGCCATCCGGTACCGGTCGGTGGCCACGACCCGGAGCTCCTCGCCGTCGATGTCGAACAGGACACCGCCGAGCACCGGCAGTTCCGGGTCGGTGCAGGCGGCGAAACGCACGGCGTCCAGCGCCTCTGCGAGCTCTGGTGCGCGGGCGGTGAGCCCGACGGTGGCGGTGCGGAGCGAAGTCATGCGGTTCTCCCTGCGTTCGAGTAGTGCTCGGACCGCGGAGAACTCGTCGCGGGCATTCGCCAGCCCCGTTTCGAGACGGCGCAGATGCGCCTGGAGCAGGCCCCGCACCAGATCGGTGTCCGCACCGGACCAGCCGGCCAGCACCAGGCGGATGTCCGCCAACGGCATGCCCGCCCGGCGCAGCCGGGCCAGCACCCGTGACTCGTCGAGCTGTTCGGGGCCGTACCAGCGGTAGCCACTGGCCGGATCCACCCGGGCCGGGACCAGCACGCCGGCACCGTCGTAGAACCGGAGAGCACTCACGCCCAGTCCGCTGTCCCTGGCCATCTCGCCGATGCTGCGCATTTCGTTCTCCACACCCGGAACTCTGCGCCCTCCACCAGGTCGAGGGTCAAACGGCGGTCCGGACGTGGGGCCTGTGAGAGGGCGCGGGCGGTGATCCCGCGGCCGGGGATCCCGAGCCCCCCACCCCCGTGGGGGGGCTCCGATCCGGACGGGACCTCCCGTGCGCCTCCGGGTGCCGGGGCACCCTGCGAGGACGATCACAACGCTAGGGCCGGACGGCCTGCTCGACCCATGGCAGCAGACGTCAGCAAGGGGACCGAACGCGCCACGGGGGGACCCTCCACGCCGTATTGGGGACATCGGGACCCAAACTGCGCCGACCGGCTGGCATTGCGCGCTGCGTCTATGCTCACCCCCTGTGGTCTCGCATGCGCACCCGGGGACAACGTCCTCCGCCCTCACCCGCCTGAACGTCAATGCCGCACGCCTGCTCGGCATACCCCCGACCGGGTACGCGCACCTGCTGGGCATGGCACCCGAGCACCTCAACGACGACCTGTGCCGGCCCCCCGTCGTCACGAGCATCCGCATCGCGGAACTGGCGACCGCCCAGGCTCACTGGACCGAGGTGTCCCTGCTGATGGCGCAGCAGTCGGCCGTCGGGAGCCTCGGGGTCTGGGACTACCTGATCACCTCCGCGCCCACTCCCCTCGAAGGGATCCGGGACGCGGGGGTCTACCTCGCCACCGTCCTCGACACCAGCACGGACGACCTGCGGATCGCCGAGGACGGGGACCGTGTCACCCTCAGCCACCTCAACCGGGCCGATCTGGCCCACGAGGCGGCCTGCGCCGTCCGCGCCTGCGCGCTCGGCCTGTACCTGCGCCGCCTGGGCGAAGCCGCGCAGCGGCGTCTCGTTCCCCTCCACGTGGCGCTGGCCGCCGAGGCACCCCGGCGGCACGACGCGCTGATCGAGCTCTACGGCACCCGCAACATCGAGTTCGAGGCCCCGGTCAGCTCCCTCACCTTCCGCACCGCCGATCTGACCGCACCGGCGCCGCACGCCCAGCCCGGCCTGTCGGCCGTGCTGCGGCGGCACGCCGACCAGACCCTCGCCACGGCGGTACCGCTGCGCGACTGGCTGGACCTGTTCCGCAGCGCCCTGACCTCCGTCCAGGACGAAGCCGCCCCGGCCCTGGCCACCGTGGCGCGGCGGATGGCCGTCAGCCCGCGGACCCTCCAGCGCCGCCTCGACGAACACGGCACCACGTGGAGCACGGAGGTCGAGACGGTACGGCGGGACCACATCTCGCGGCTGCTGCACACCACCGATCTGAGCATCGAGGCGATCGCCGCCCGCAGCGGCTACGCCGACGCCCGCGCCCTGCGCCGGGCGGTCCAGCGCTGGTACGGGACCACACCCGCGGCCCTGCGCCGTGCCCCCTAAGGGCTGTCCCGTAATCCCCGGCGGGCGCACGACGACAGCCACGGCACCTCGCCGCGTTGTCGGAACGCCCGGATACGCCCAGTATCAGCACGCCACTCCGCCTTGCGATGCACCGCGTCTGACGCCGCGCGCTGATCCACCGGGGATTACGGGACAGCCCTTAGCCGGGTCGTCTCCTTCGGATCTTGTCGGCCGGGCAAGATCCGAAAGGGACCACCTGGTCAGCGGTTCAAGCGGCGCGTCCAGTCCTCCGGCACCCGGTCGGCCGGTCCCGGGGCAGGCTGGTCCGCGGGGTGGTCTCCCGGCGGGGCCAGTTGGGGCCCGGACTCGTACATCTCGTTGCCGTCGTAGTCCCAGAACCACTGCTCGCCCGGCTCGAAGCTCTGCACCAGCGGGTGTCCGGTGGCCTTCCAGTGGGCGGTGGCGTGCTGGGCGGGCGAGGAGTCGCAGCAGCCGACGTGGCCGCACTGGGCGCAGCGGCGCAAGTGGAACCACCAGCCGCCCACCGCGTCGCAGTCGGCGCAGCCGGTACCGGTCGGCGGGACGCTCGGGTCGATCCCCTTGATGTCGGTCATGCGGGCTCCTCGGCTGTCTCGGTTCCGGGCGCGCTCCGGGCGTTGCCGGCGCTTTCGGCGTTTTCGGTGCTTTCGGTGCTTTCGGTGCTTTCGGCGTTTTCAGGTTCCGGTGCGGTCAGCGGCAGCAGGACCTGGAAGCGGGTGTCGCCGGGGGCGGACTCGACCTGGAGGCTGCCGTGGTGCTTGTTGACCACGATCCGCCAGGAGATGTCCAGGCCCAGGCCGGTGCCCTCGCCGACCGGCTTGGTCGTGAAGAAGGGATCGAAGATGCGGCCGCGGATGTCGGCCGGGATGCCGGGCCCGGTGTCGCGGAACTCCACCAGCAGCCGCTCCCCCTCCCGTGCCGTGCGCACGGTCAGGGTGCCGTCGCCGCCGGTGCTCCCCATGGCGAAGACGGCGTTGTCGATGAGGTTGGTCCACACCTGGTTGAGCTCCGCCGGGTAGGCGGGCACGTCCGGCAGGGAGCGGTCGTAGTCCTTGACCACCCGCACCCGGGGGCCGATCTTGCCGGACAGCATCAGCAGCGTGCTGTCGAGGAGTTCGTGGACGTCGACGACCCGGTTGGGGGCCCGGTCGAGCTGCGAGTACTGCTTGGCGGCATCGACGAGGTGGGAGATGCGGGTGGTGGAGTCGTCGATCTCGTCCAACAACAGCTCTGTCTCAACGGTGTAGTTGAGCCAGCCGATGGCTCCCGGGAGGATGTCGTCGGCGACGGCCGCCGCGACCTGGTCCAGCCAGTCCACGTCCAGTCCCGCCTGGACGAAGGTCGGTGCGATCCGCCAGCCCTCGGCGATGCCGTGGTCGTCGAGCCAGTCGGCGAGCTCGTCCTCCCGGTCGGAGGCCTCCAGCGGGCTGAGCACCGTCGCTTTCGCGACGCGTTCCACCGTGCGTTCCTGGACATCGATGAGGTCGGCGATCGCCTCGCGGGAGTAGTCGCCCTGGGCGATGACGGCCAGCTTGTGCCGCATCTTGCCGACGCGTTCGCGCAGGGTCGCGGTGGCGCGGACGGCCGCCGCGGCCGGGTTGTTCAGCTCGTGGGTGAGGCCGGCGGACAACGAGCCGAGGGCCAGCAGCCGTTCGCGCTGCCCGATGGCCCGCTGGGTGTTCTTCGCGCCGAAGAAGAGCCCCTCCAGCAGGTGCGCGGCCATCGGGAACCACTCCTGCATGAAGTCCGAGAACGCCTGCCCGGGCAGCACGAAGAACCGGGTCGGCTCGGTCACCCGCATCGAGTTGGTGTACGTCTGGGGCACCCGGTCGCCCAGGTAGGCCTGCATGGCCCCGGCGTAGACCCCGCGCTGCGAGGTCCGGCTCACTTCGACGTCGTCGCCGCCGACCCGGCGGGACAGCACGACGGTGCCCTCGATCATCACGTAGAAGCAGGACGCCGGGTCGCCCTCGGTGTACACCGGACCCGCTTCGAAGCGTTCCACCCGGCCCTCGGCGCACAGCTGCCCCAGCTGCTGCGGGGTGAGCTTCTCGAACAGGAACAGCGAGGCGATCTCCTGCGGGTCGCAGTGCACGTACGTTCCGCTCATGACTGCTCCAGGTAGCGGTGGACGAGCATCACGGCCATGGCTCCCTCGCCGACCGCGGAGGCGACGCGCTTCGCGGACTGGGCGCGCGCGTCGCCCGCGACGAACACGCCGGGGATGTTGGTCTCCAGGTGGTAGGGAGGCCGCTCCAGGGGCCACTCGGCGGGCGGCCGCCCGTCGGGCGTGAGGTCGGGGCCGGCCAGGATGAAGCCGCGGTCGTCGCGCAGGACCGTGCCGTCCAGCCAGTCGGTCAGCGGGGCCGCGCCGATGAAGGCGAACATCCACTGCGCGTCGACGAGTTCCGTCGCGCCGCTGTCGACGTCCCGCAGGGCCAGCCGCTCCAGGTGCTCCTCGCCGTGGGCCGACTCGACAACGGTCCGGGTCCGCACCGAGATGTTCGGCGCCTCCTCGATCTGCTGGATCAGGTAGTACGACATCGAGGCCCGCAGGGACTCCCCTCGTACCAGCAGCGTCACCGACTTGGCGCCCCGGGAGAGGTACATGGCCGCCTGCCCGGCGGAGTTGGCGCCGCCCACGATGTACACGTCCTGGCCCTGGCAGGAGGCGGCTTCGGTGAGCGAGGAGCCGTAGTACACGCCGCGGCCGGTCAGGTCGTCGCAGCCCGGCGCCAGGAGCTGCCGGTAGGACACCCCCGTCGCCAGGATGACGCTGTGCGCGGCGACGGACGAGCCGTCGGAGAAGCGGACGACCCGGGCGGGGCCGTTGGCCTCCAGTCCCGTGACCTCGCGCGCGGTGAGGATCTCGGCGCCGAACCGGCCGGCCTGTCGGCGGGCGCGTTCGGTGAGCTGGGCACCGGACACGCCGTCGGGGAAGCCGAGGTAGTTCTCGATGCGGGAGCTCTGCCCGGCCTGTCCACCGGTCGCCGACCGCTCGACCAGGACCGTGCGCAGTCCCTCGGAGGCCCCGTACACGGCCGCGCCGAGCCCGGCCGGACCGCCGCCGATCACGACGAGGTCGTAGAAGTCTGCGGCCGGTGTCGTGGCGAGCCCGACGTGGGCGGCGAGGTCGGCCGCCTCGGGCTCGATCAGCACGGTGCACTCGGGGGTGACGACCAGGGGAAGCCGCCGTCCGTCGGCCCCGGCGGCCTCCAGCAGCCGCCGCCCCTCGGGCTCGTCGGAGGAGTACCAGCGGTACGGGACCTGGTTGCGGGCCAGGAACTCCCGTACCTGCGAGGAGCGCGCCGACCAGCGGTGCCCGACGACCTTGGTGGCGGGGACCGGCCGGTAGTCGCTGGACCGCCAGGCCGTGAGCAGGTCGTCCACGACCGGGTAGAGCTTCTCCTCGGGTGGGTCCCAGGGCTTGAGCAGGTAGTGGTCGAGGTCGACGACATTGATCGCGTCGATCGCCGCGCCGGTGTCGGCGTAGGCGGTCAGCAGCACGCGCCGGGCGCCCGGGTACAGGTGCAGGGCCTGTTCGAGGAACTCGATGCCGTTCATCTGCGGCATGCGGTAGTCGGCCAGGATCACCGCCACCAGGTCGCCCCGCAGCTTCAGCTCGCGCAGTGCCTCGAGCGCGGACTCGCCGGACTCGGCGCGTACGATCCGGTACCCGGCCCCGTAGTGGCGCCGCAGATCACGGGCTACGGCGCGGGAGACCCCGGGATCGTCGTCCACGGTCAGGATGACGGTCCGCGCTGGTTCGGCGGGCTGTGCCATGCGTCTCCCACGAGCGGCCCGGTCCGGCGGCGCGGCGAGCCGTACGCGCCGGTTCCCGCCCATCGTATGTTCGATCGACCGGATCCGCTCCGGTTCGCCACGGAGCGTGCGCCCCGGTGCACGCCGAGCGCCCGCCCGCCGGATCGCCCCGGCGGCCGCCGCAGGGTTCCGGGGCGGAGGGCCGCAATCACCCGACCGTGTGATCGGCGCGGCCCGCGCGGCGCCGGTGCGGCAGGGTGGTCGGATGCAGCTGCGCCGGGCCCTGCCCCTGACACTTGCCGCGCTCGTCATGTCCTCCGGGTGCGTGACGGTGCATCCCGCCCCCGCGACGGACGCTCCCCGGCCGGCGCCCGCGCCGGCCGAGGAGCCCGGGCAGCCGCGAGAACCCGCCGCTGCCGCCGGGCCGTTGGTGCGGCTGCCGGCGGTGGGGGCCGCGGAAGCGGCGCCGGAGGCGACCGGTCCCGCGGCCGTACCGGCGTCGGCGCCCCGCCGGGCGGCTGCCGGCGCACCACCGCACCGGCCGGCGCTCCCGCCGCGCAGGGCCGCACCACCCAGGGCCGCGAAAACGGGGAAACAGGCGAAGCCCGCGCCCCGGACGAAGGCCCGCCGGCAAGCGGGGGCACCGGCGAAGTCCCGCCCCGCACCGGGGCGTTCGTACGACATGGCTCCCCTGTGCGAGGCCGCCAAGGGCACGGTGTCGCCGGCCATCGTGGCCCTTTGCCGCTGAATTGGGTGGATCCGCCCGCTCCCCGATACCTACAGTGACGGCTGACCCCGTCATCGAGCCGGAGCGGATCATGCGCACCCACTATCCCCGTACGCCTCACCTGCCCTGGTCGCCCGGGGCATCGGCGGACGACGTGCGGGCCGTCGGACTGACCGGGCTGACCGGACGCGAGGTCGTGGTCACCGAGAAGCTCGACGGGGAGAACACCACGCTGTACGCGGACGGGCTGCACGCCCGCTCGCTCGACTCCGGGCACCACCCCTCTCGGGCCTGGGTCAAGGGCCTCCAGGGGCGGATCGGGCCCGGCATTCCGGCCGGGTGGCGGGTGTGCGGGGAGAACCTCTACGCCCGGCACTCGATCCCGTACGAGGACCTGGAGAGCTGGTTCTACGGGTTCTCGGTGTGGGACGGGGAGCACTGCCTCGACTGGGACCGGACCGTACCGTTCCTGCGGGGGCTGGGGGTGCCCGCCCCGCGTGTGCTGTGGCGCGGCACCTTCGACGAGCGCGCGCTGCGCAAGCTGAAGCTCGACACCGCCCGGCAGGAGGGCTACGTCGTGCGTACGGCCGCGGGCTTCTCCCGTGCGGACTTCGGGCGGTGCGTGGCCAAGTGGGTGCGGGGCGGCCACGTGCAGACCGACACCCACTGGATGTACGCGGAGGTCGTGCCCAACGGACTCGGTCCGGCGGCCCCGTTGTGGGCGGTCCGCTCGGGGGCCGAGCCGGATGCCGCGGCCCTGTCGGCCGCCGTGGGCGCGGACGCGACCGCGGACACCGACCCGGACGGGAACGCGGACGGGGACGGGGACAGGGACAGGGACGCGGTCGCCGAGGCCGCCGCCCGGATCGACGCGTCGGGGCGGACCGGCGACGACCGGCTGGCCGGGGTGCTCGCCGCCGTGCTGCGCCGCGCACCGCGTGCCCGGGTCGCCGCGCGGCTCGCGGCGGGGCCGGCCGGGATGGGGCTCGCGCGGCGGGTCGGTGACCTGCTGGGGCTGTACCCGTACCTGCAGCGGCCGTTCCCCGACGCGGACCGGCGGGCCGGCCTCGTACGGATGGCCGCAGCGGCGGATCTGGGAGTGCTGCACGCGCTCGCCGGGGCGCTGGCCGACGGCCCTGGGGCGCGGGAGTACGTCGAGTGGTCCGCGCTGTGGGCCGAGGAGGCGGGGCTGCTCGGCGGCGCCGATCCGCTTCGGTCACTGCGCGCCGCGCTGCGCGAGCCCCTCGCCGGGCTGGACCCGGCCGCGGCCGACCGCTGCTGGGCGGAGGCCCGGCGCGCGTTCGCGCACGGCCGGATCTCGGGATCCTCGGTGGAGGAAGCGGTGGCGGCCACGTGGCAGTGGCGCGACGGATCGTTTCCGCGGCTGGTGCAGCTGTGCGGCCCCTCGGGCAGCGGGAAGAGCACCTTCGGCCGTGGGCTGCCCGGTGTCGACACGTACATCGGTCTCGACGACCTGCGCACCGCCCGGGGTTCGCGTACGGACCAGCGGGCCAACGCGGAGGTGCTGGGCGAGGGCCTGGAGCGGCTCGACGCCGCCCTGGCCCGCGGCGGGACGGTGGTGTGGGACGCCACCTCGCTCACCGACCAGCAGCGCGGGCTGGCCGGTTCGGTGGCGCGCCGCCGTGACGCCCTGGTCACGCACGCCGTGGTACTGGTCGAGGAGGCGGAGCTGGTGCGCCGCAACGGCGTGCGCCCGCATCCGGTGCCGCCGCAGGTGCTGACCTCGCAGCTGCACCGGTTCAGCCCGCCGTACGCGGGCCAGGCGCACCGTACGTGGTACGTCGGCGCGGGCGGGCACGTGGAGGACACGGCGGGCGCCCTCGCGCCCGGCACGGCGACGGCAGGCGGAGGCGGCGGCGATGCGCACCAGTGAGCAGCTCTACCACCAGGTCCTCTGGGACCCCCGGTTCGATCCGGCGCGGTTCGTCCTCGGCCTGCTCCAGCGCGGGGCGGCGCCCAAGCGGGTGCCGCTGCCTTCCTTCGTGCCTGGCGGGGACATCCCCTGGCACCGGGTGCTGTTCGTCGAGGCCGACGGCGAGCTGGTGTGGGACCGGGCCACCGGCGTGGACCTGATCGACGTGACGGCCTCGGGCCGGGTCCGTGATCCGCGCCTGCTGCGGGCCCCCTTCTTCACCGCGCGGACCCCGTACGCGTGGGATCCCTCGGGCGGCGGTGGATGGTGTCCCGCGCAGGCCGAGCCCGTGGACACGGCGGCCGCACCGTCCACGGTGCGGCTGCTGACCTGGAACACGCTCTGGGACCGCTACGACGCCCCGCTCATCGCTACCGCCCGGCGCAGGCCGCGCCTGCTGGACGACCTGGCCGTCGCGGACGCCGACGTCATCGCGCTGCAGGAGGTCGAGCCGGAGCTGCTCGGCCTGCTGCTGGCGGCGCCGTGGGTGCGGGCCGGGTACACCCTGGGCACGGATCCCGGCGGCCCGGACGTGGCCGAGTGCGGGCTGCTGGTGCTGAGCCGGCTGCCGGTGCGGGAGGCGGGCCTGCACGTGTTCCGCGCGCACAAGGCGGTCACCGCCGTGACGGTGGACACGGCGGCCGGACCGCTGGTCGTCGCCGCCACTCACCTGACCAGCGACCACACCGAGAACGGGCACCAGCGGCGGGAGGCCGAACTGGCCCGGCTCGCGGAGGGCCTGGGCGGCGTCGAAGCCGGTGTGGCCCTGCTGGGCGACTTCAACGACGGCCGGCACGGGGCCGAGGGGCCCGCCCCCGCACTCGGTATGCGGGACGCCTGGTGCGAGGTGCACGGGGCGGCGGACGCCACGCCGACCTTCGACCCGGTGGCCAATCCGCTGGCCGCTGTGGGTTCGCTGACGGGGCGCTCCGCCCGGCTGGACCGGATCCTGCTGGGTTCCACCCCGGCCCGGGTGACGCGGGCGGCGCTGCGCGGCGACTCCCCTGCTGCCGACGGTCTGTTCCTCTCCGACCACTTCGGGGTGGAGGCGACGGTGGAGTTCGCAGCGCCGGGTGCGGGACCGGCGCGGCTCGACGTGCCGGCGACGGTGCGGACGGCGGTGGCGTGGCTGCCGCCGCGTCTGCCGGACGCGGTACGGGAACTGCGCCGCGCCCACGACCCGGCGCACGGGCGCTGGCCCGCGCACGTGAACCTGCTCTTCGGCTTCGTGCCGGAGTCCTCCTTCGCCGAGGCCGTCCCGCTGCTGGCCGAAGCGGCCGCCGGGACCGCGCCGTTCGAGGCCCGGCTGGAGGGCGTGCACAGCTTCGGGCACCGTGAGGACGCCACGCTCTGGCTGGACCCGGCGGCGGCCGGTGAGGCGCCGTGGCAGGAGCTGCGGGGCGCGCTGGCGGAGCGGTTCCCCGGATGCCGCGGGCGTTCCGGCGAGTACCGGGGCTACACCCCGCATCTGACGCTCGGGCGCAGCGGCGACCCGCAGCGGGCGGCCCGGGAGTTCGCGGCGCGCCTCGGCGGGGCGGTGCCCGCGCGGGTCGGGGAACTCGCCGTGCTGTCGCGGCGCGGGGACGGACCGATGCGGGTCCGTGCGAGGGTGGCACTGGGCACGGGCGAGGTGCGCTGGGCGCCTGAACCCCTGCCCGAAGCCCTTGCGGGGACCGGGGACGAGCACGCCGAGTCGGTCACGGCGCGGATCGGCGCCGCGCTGCCCGGCGCGCGGGTGCACGTGGCCGGCTCGCGCCGGATGGGCTGCGAGCTGCCGGGGGCCGACCTGGACCTGGTGGCGGCGGTCCCGGGCCCGGTGGATGTCGCCCGGGTCCGCGACCGGGTGGCGGCCGCGCTGCCGCTCGCCCGGGGGTTGCGCGAGGTGCCGGGGGCCCGGGTGCCGGGCCTGCGCTTCCGTGTCGGTGCCCTGTCCGTGGACCTGGTGGTGGTCTCGACCGGCGAGCTGGATCCGGCGCGGGCGGTGGAACGGCGGGCGGAGCTGGGTGAGGCGGCCGCCGTCGCGCTGAGCGCGGTGAGCGACGCCGACGCCGTACGGGAGGCGGTGGGTGCGGAGCATGCCGCCTTCGCGGGGCTCGCACGGCGGGTGAAGGCGTGGGCGCGGGCCAGGGGGCTGGACTCGGCGCCGTTCGGGGGCCTGCCGGGGCTGGCCTGGGCGGTCCTCGCGGCGCGCACGGTCCGGGAGGCGGGGGCGCTGCCGCCCGACGCCCTGGTGCGGGAGTTCTTCGGGCGGTGGGCCGCCTGGGACTGGCGCGAGCCGGTCGCGCCGGCGGACCCGCCGGCCCCGGGGCCGGACCCGGTCACGGTCCTCACCCCGTCGGAGCCGGTGCGCAGTTGCACCGCCCAGGTGACACCGGGCCTGCGGGACCTCCTGGTGCAGGAGCTGTACGGGGCCTGGGAGCTGCTGGAGTCGGGGGCGGCGAGGGACGTCCTGGCCGCGGCTGCGGCCGCGCCCGCCCCGCACCGGCGGCACGCCGCCTGGGCGGTGGTGACCGTACGGACGGCCGAGGAGGAGTTCGAGGAGGTACGGGGCCGGGTGCGCGGGCGGCTGCGGGCGCTGCTCGGCGCGCTGGAGGAGGCCGGTGTCACCGACGCGCACGCCTGGCCCCGCCCGTTCGAGTCCGCGCCGGGCCTCGCCCGGTACGCGATCGGCCTGGGGGCCGCGCCGCCGGACGCGGCGCGGCTGGCCGAGGCGGCCGCCCCCTGGGGGGCGGGCCTGCACGGGGTCGAGGTGTCCTGGGCGGCGGGCGGTGAGGTACCGGACCTGGGCGCCTGAACCGCCGGCCGGGGGGCGGGCGGTTCAGGCGCTGATCCAGGGCGTGTCGGCCACGTCCCGCCGGCGTGGCGGGGCGGGGCGGCACGCACGGCCCCCGGGCGGCCGACGCTGCTTCGCGGACGCTCCCCAGGGGGTCAGACCTCGATGATGATCTTTCCTGCGGTGTGGCCGCCCTGGCTGAGCTCGAAAGCGGCCGCCAGCTCGGCCAGCGGGAAGGTCTTGGCGACGGGCACCTTCAACTGTCCGCTGTCGGCGAGCCGGCCCAGCTCGGCAAGGTCGCTGCCGACGGGGCGGACCCAGATCCACTCACCGCCGGAGCCGAGGACGCTGGGGTCGGCGATGGACGCGTGCCGGCCGTCGTCGTGGAGGACCTCGCGGGTGACGCCGCCGACCCCGCCGACGAAGTCCGCGACGACGGTGGGCCCGTCGGGCACGAGGGCGCGGACGCGTTCGGCGAGCCCGTCGCCGTATTCGACGGGTTCGGCGCCGAGTTCACGCACCCGGTCGTGGTTGCGGGGGGACGCCGTGCCGATGACGCGGGCACCCAGCGTGCGGGCGATCTGCACGCCGAGGGAGCCGACGCCGCCGGCGGCGCCGTGGATGAGGACGGTGTCGTCCTTGCCGGTGCCCAGGCGGGTGAGCAGCTGGTAGGCAGTGAGCCCGGCGAGCGGGAGCCCGGCGGCCTCGGCCCAGCTCAGCGACGCGGGCTTGTGCGCGAGGGCGCGTACGGGCACGGTCACGAACTCGGCGAAGGTCCCGCCGTGCACGTAGTCCTTGCGGGCATAGGCGATGACCTCGTCGCCCTCGGCGTACTCGGGAACGTCGATGCCGACCTTCTCGACCGTGCCGGAGACGTCCCAGCCGGGGACGACGGGGTAGACGACGTCCATCAGGGGGTCGAGCCCACCCGCCATGATCTTCCAGTCCACGGGATTGACGGCGGCGCACTTGACTCGCACGAGGACCTCGCCGGGGCCGACCTTGGGCAGCGGCAGCCGCGTCTCGGAGAGCACCTCCGTCCCGCCGTACGTCTCGTACGCCATCGCCCGCATGGTTTCCTGGCTGCCCCGGCCCGACTCGGACATGTCCCCGACCTCTCCGTGTGCTGATGGAATCCACCTGCCCTCCATCCCACCACGCACACGGCGCCCCGGCCGGTCGGACACGACCGGCCGGGCCGCGACCGTCACCCTGTGTCGCCCCGCAGGGGCCGCAAGGGGATGGTCACTCGTACTCGGTGCCGCCCTTGCGGGTCAGGTAGGCGGGGCTGACCGCCTTGGCGATGGCGCGGCCGCCCACGACCGGGCTGTACCGCTCGGACGCCGGGCGGATGACCACGCCCTCCCGCAGGTGCACGGCGCGCCCGGACACCGTCTCGCGGCCGCTCGCGTGCTCCAGCACCGTGTCCAGGTCGTACGGGCCCTCGTACAGCCTCGGCACCAGCGGGAGTTCGCCGTCCGGCAGGACGGTGGACGGGTCCAACCAGCGGACCTGTCCGTCGATCTCGGCGGAGACGTCGAAGACGGCGTACCCGGGCGGGGTGTCGGCGGTGCGTACGTCGGTGCCGTAGGCCAGGTCCTGGACGCCCGCGCCGTACACCTCGGCGAAGATCCCGATCCGCGTCGCGCCGAGGCGCTCGGCCAGAGCCTCGGCGACGGCCGCTACACCGTGGCCGCGCACCGCGCGCCAGTAGAGGTTGCGCTCGTCCTCCTTGAGGGCGAGTCCCTTCGCGCCGAAGCCCTTGGAGGAGACGATGGAGCGTCCGCCCTCGACGACGTAGGTGTACAGGCTGGCCGTTCCGTGCAGCTTCTCGGTGAGGACGACGGGCTCGCCGGGCTCGAAGATGTGCGGATAGCGCTGGAGGTTCTCGATGTCCACCCACGGCATCAGGTCGGCGGCGGCCTCGACGTCGCCGCTCATGGTGGTGGGGATGGGCGGGGCCCATTTGGTGATGCCGAGCAGCTCGGCGAAGTCCGTGCCCTCCTTGGCCGCCTGTACGAGGTCGACGCCGGCCAGCGCGCGGGGCCGGCACACCAGGCCCTGCGAGAGTTCGCCGCGCAGCCGGACCGCCTTGACCCGGTCGGCGGAGCCGCCCGCGAGCCGCCCGGTGAGGCCCAGTTCCTCGATCAGCCCGGGCGGCAGCACGGCCTGTTCGGGTATGTAGAGCGCGAAGTCGCCGCTGCGGTAGGCACCTTTGGCGATCACGGCGCGGTAGAGGCCCACCTGGGCCAGTTCCAGAGCGTCGGCGTTCGGGTGCTCGTGGACGGTCAGCTCTTCGGCTGTGACGCGCAAGGTCGACATGGTGTGCTCCAACGGGTCGTCATGAACGGTACCGGTACGCGCACTTGCGGCCGCCAAGTCGTGCGGCGCATCGGTGACTCCACTGTCCGTCCGGGCATTTCCGCTGGTCCAGTGATTATCCCGGTGTTAGCCTGCCGCACCGTGCGACGCGAGGGGCGCCCGCACGCGCCCGCTCCACGTTCCGCGTCCCACGGGAGGTCCACATGTCACGTCGTCCGGTCACCGTCGTCACCGGCGGCAGCAGGGGCATCGGCGCGGCGACCTGTCTGCGGCTGGCCGCCGACGGGCACGATCTGGTGCTGGGTTACGTCCGCGACGAGGCGTCGGCGGACGCCGTCGCCGGGCGGGTGCGGGCTGCCGGGGCCCAGTGTGCGACCGTGCGGGTCGACACCGCCGAGGAGTGCGCGGTCGAGCGGCTCTTCGACATCGCCGGCGCAGAAATCGGCACGGTGACGGGCCTGGTCAACAACGCCGGGGTGACGGGTCCGCTGGGTCCGCTCGCCGACGCCCGGACCGAGGACCTGCGCCGGGTGGTCGAGGTGAACCTCCTCGGGTACCTGCTGTGCTGCCGCCGGGCCGCCCGCGACATGGCGGAGTCGGGGGGCGGGGCGATCGTGAACGTCTCGTCGGCGGCCACCACCCTGGGCAGTCCCGGGGAGTACGTGCACTACGCGGCGACCAAGGCGGCCACCGACGCGCTGACCATGGGGCTCTCCAAGGAGCTCGGTCCGCACGGGATCCGGGTGAACGCCGTGGCGCCCGGCACCATCGAGACCGACATGCACGCCGCCATGGGCGACCCCGACCGACCGGCGCGCATCGGGGCCGAGACCCCGCTGCGGCGGCCCGGCCGGCCCGAGGAGATCGCCGGGGCGATCTCCTGGTTGCTGTCCCCGGACGCCTCGTACACGACGGGGACCGTGCTGCGGGTCGCGGGCGGCCGCTGAACCGCGGGGCGCGGGGTGCGGCCCTGGGGAGTGTCCGCAAAGTGGCGTCGGCCGCCCGGAGGGCCGCCGCGTCGGCGGGTTTTGCGGACACGGCCGTAGGCCGTTCCTCTTTCGGATCTTGTCGGCCGCGCCCGCGTTGTCCGGTGCCGTGCCTCGCAGGGCGGAGGAGTTCGCCGTGTACTGGACTCTGCCGTCGTGCGCCCGCCGGGGATTGCGGGACAGTTCTCAGCCCATGGCCGCCTGGGTGTTCGGCCCGTAGACGCCCTGGGGGTCGCCCTGGATGGACCGGTCGCGCTGGAGCTGGCCGACACCGCGCTTGGTCTGGCCGTCGTAGACGCCGGTGACGGAGACGTACGTGAACCCCTGACCGTAGAGCATCTCCTGCAGGGCGCGCACCTCGGGCCCTCTGTCGCCCATGCGCAGGGTCACGTACGCCTTCGACGGCCGCGGGGCCGACGTGCTCGGGTCCGGTTTCGCGGCCGGGCTCGTCGTCGCGTCGGTGGCCGAGGCCCGGGCCGACGGGTCGGCGGACCGGACGGACGGCGTGGGACGGGATGATTCGGTGCCGGCGTCCCCGCCGCGGGCCGGAAGCGCCGGCACGGACAGGTTGGCCGGCGGCTCGGCCCGGGGCGGCTGCGGATCGGGCCCGTTCAGCAGGAGCACGAGGGCGCCGACGCCCGCGAGCCCGAGCACGGTGACCACGGTCAGCGGGAGCCGGCTGCGGCGGCGGGCACCGCCGGAATGCCTGGCTCGGCGAGTGGCGGCCGCAGGAGCCGAGGCGGGCACGGTCGCCGGTGTGGCAGCTCTGGCGTCCGGGCCGTGCGCCAGGCCGTGCACCGGGCCGTGCTCAGGGCCGTGCGCCGGGCCGTGCGCCGGGCCGTGCGCCGGGCCGTGCGCCGGGCCGGGGAAGGCGAAGGGCCCGCTCTGCGGCCAGGGCGAAGCAGCCGCTCGGGGCGGCGGGCCCGAGGGGGCGACGTACGGGCGTACGAACAGGGCGTCGTCGGGGGCGACGAGCCCGCTCTCATCAGGATGCTGGGACATGGCGGTCTCCCGGCGGGGACGGGGGCCGGCGCGGCGGTGCGGTGCCGGCCCCCGCCCGGCCGGTCAGGCTCTCCGCCGCCGGGCGGCGGGAGCCTGGGCCGCGCCGGCGCCGGGGGCGCCGGGCGTGCCGAGTGCCGGAGAACCGCCGATCGCGGGTGGGGCGAGCGGTGAGCGAACCGGTATCGACATGTGAGGCATCTCCGGGGTGCGGCTCGAACTGTGGTTCTTGATCGGGCGCACTCTCGCCGTCCGGCCCGGGCCGGGTCAAGCCGGATGTCCGATCTGCTCCGGTCCACCCGGTCTGTCGGGTGCGATCCGTCAGCCGAGGCGGCCGGGCCGGCGGCGGATCGCCGTGGCCCGGACGGTGAAGGGCGGACAGGAGCATCAGGGCGGCTCCGCCGAGCGGGGCGGCCGGGGCGGAGATGCCGTCGACCGCGAGGCCGCCGAAGAGCGCTCCGGCCGCTATCGCGAGGTTGAACACGGCCACCATGAGCGAGGTGGCCGCCTCCGTCGCGGCCGGGGCGGCTTTGATCATCCAGCCCTGCACGCTCACCGAGACCCCTCCGTAGGCGAGTCCCCAGGCGAGCAGCAGCGTCGTCCCCGCGACCGGCCCGGGCAGCACCGCGATGAGCGCGAGGATCACGGCGAGGGCGACGCTGATGACGAGCAGCGTCCGGTACGCGTCGCGCGCCCCGGCCAGGAAGTTGCCCGCGACGCCCGCGACGCCGTAGCCGAGCAGCAGGGTGCTGACGAGGCCGGAGTCGATGCCGGAGACGTCCTGGAGGATCGGCCGTACGAACGTGTAGGCGGCGAACTGCCCGGTCACCACGAGGAAGGTGACGGCCACCCCGGCGCGGACGGCACGGTTCTCGCGGAGCAGCGCGGGCAGTTCGGGGAAGGTGATGTGCCGGGACGGCGGCAGCGGGG
The DNA here is from genome assembly GCF_040638905.1 of Streptomyces virginiae. Lineage (GTDB taxonomy): Bacteria > Actinomycetota > Actinomycetes > Streptomycetales > Streptomycetaceae > Streptomyces > Streptomyces virginiae_B. Next base: position 232,090 of record NZ_JBEZYV010000002.1, read on the forward strand.
GCAGCAGCAGGACCAGGGCGGTCAGCGTGACGAGGCCGAGTGCGCCGACCGCGGCGAAGGCGGTGCGCCAGCCTCCGTGTTCGCCGAGCAGGGTTCCTGCGGGAACGCCGAGCACGGAGGCGGTGGGCACGCCCCCGAAGACGAGCGCGGTGGCCCGGCCGACGTGGCGCTCGGGGACGAGCCGGACGGCGAGTCCGCCGGCGACGGCCCAGAACCCGCCGACGCCGACGCCGACGAGCAGGCGCGCCGCCAGTACGACCGCGAAGCTGGGGGCGACGGCGGCGGCGAGGTTGGCGGCGGCCGTCAGCGCGATGAGCACGCACAGTACGAGTCGCCGGTCGAGGCGCCCGGCTCCGACGGTGACCAGCGGCGCGCAGAACCCGGCGACCAGGCCCGGGACGGTGACCATCAGCCCGGCGGTCCCGTCGGACACCCCGAGGTCGGCTCCGACCGGGGTCAGCAGGCCGACGGGCAGCAGCTCGGAGGTGATGAGGCAGAAGATGCCGAGGGCGACCGCGCACACGGCCGCCCAGGCCTTCCACGGGGCGGGGGTGGGGGTGGGCGCAGGCGCAGGCGCGGGCGCAGGCGCGGGGGCGGTTCCGCTGCCCGGTCCGGCTCCCGGCCGGCCGGGTACGGCTCCCGCGGAAGGGGGAGGCGCGGATTCGCGGGAGCTTGCGGACTCGGGGGACGGCGCGGGGCTGCCGGGCGCGGCGTCTGCTGTCATGGATCGGTACTCCGTACGGGTCGATCGGCGGGCAGGACTCGGCCGCACGGGGCGCCGGAGGTCGCGCCTCCCCCGCCGCCCGTACGTGCGGGCCAATCTCCCACACGCCGCGGCCGTTCCCGCCGGCGCCCGGTGTCACCCGGACGCGTGAGGCGGGGAGCGGAACGCGCCGGGCCGTACGGCAAGGTGGTCGGATGCAGTTACGCCGGGCCCTGCCCCTCTCCCTCGTCGCGCTCCTCGCGAGCGCCGGCTGTGTCTCCGTCGGCGCGCAGGACCCGGCTCCGGCTGCGGCTCCGCCCCCCGTACGGGGATCCGTGCCGCCGGCCGGCGCACCCGTGCGGCCCGCGCGGCCGGGTCTGCCCCTGGGGGAACTGCCCGCGGCCGCCCCGCCCGAGCCTGCCCCGGACGCCGGACGGGGACCGGCCGCGGATCCGGACCGGGCTACGGCCCCGGCCTCACCCCGTGGGCGGGCGCACGCGAAGCAGGCGGCCCCGCCCCGGCGGACACGGCTGCCCGGGTCCGTGACCGCCCACCCGCGCCGGCGAGCGGCGCCGCCGCGCCTGGACGAGCTGTGCGCGGCCGCCGACGGGGTCGTACCGCCGTCCATCGTCGACCTGTGCCTGCGGCAGTACGACCGCTGACCTCAGCCGCCGTGGACACGCCCCAGGGGACGTGTCCGGGAGCCGCAGGCGCGGGCGCAGCGGCGGGCCGTGTCGCGGCGTGCGGTGCGCAGCCGGTGCAGGGTGGTGTGCCCGCGCCGCTTCCACTCGCCGCGCGGCAGGGCGGCCCGCTGGCCGCCGCCCGCGATGAGGGCGTTGACGGGGGTCATCGGGTCGGCGGCCATCGCCTTGGCGAACAGGACGCCGACCACGAGCGGGACCAGGGCCACGGCAAGGGCCGAACCCCATTCGACCAGCGTCGGCGCTGCGGGGAATCGGGGCGGATACTCAGGCCGTTGGGCGTGAGGTACTCAGACGGGCGGGTGGTGGGGTGATGACGGATCCGGGGCGGGGCTTCGAACCGGCGACCGGCGACGGTGCCGAGGCGCCGTCCGGGCGGCGGGAGGCCGAGCTGCGCACCGCGTACGAGGGGCTGCTGCAGATCCGCCGTCTGGTGAACGGCCCGGCGGGCGCGGCGGTTCCCGCACCGTGGGAGGTGCGGCAGCTTCAGCGCGCGGTGGCCCTCGTCCTGGAGGCGGCGGGGATCCCGCCGTCGGCGCTGGACGGGGAGGGGCGCCGTACGCGCACGGGCTACCGCGTGAGGGCCGCCGGGTCCGGGCCCGCGGCGGGGGCGGGGCCGGTGGAGGTGACCTGGGCCGGCCCGCCGGGTAGTGGCGCGGCGGAAGAGGAGCAGGAGCGGCTGACGGCCTGCGCGGCCGTGTTGGAGGAGCTGGGCTGGGTGTGCCTGCTGTACCGGGGCCCCCGCCGGCGCCGGTTCCTGGAGGTGGAGCCCCCGCGCTGACCTCGTCGGTCCGCGACGTGATCCGGTGGCCCGGGACCCGGGCGCACGGCGAGGCGGGCGCGACGGGCATGCGCGAAGCGCAGGCGGCAGTCCTCCGGCGTCCTGGCCGGCGCTCACGCGTAGCGGTCGGCGAGGGCGGTCACCGTTTCGGCGAGGGCGCGGCGCAGCTCGGGAGGGCCGAGTACCTCGGCCTCCGTGCCCAGGCGCAGGAGGTCGCCGACGGCGACGGCCTCGGACTCGACCGCGATGGCGACCAGGACCCAGCCGTCCGCGTCCGGTGGGCCGGCGTCGGCGAGGGCCCGGGTGCCGGCCGCCCCGAACTGCATCGGCAGCAGCAGCCGGCCGCGCGGGGAGAGGCGCAGCTGCGCGGTCTGCCGGTGGAGGGCGGCGTCCAGGCGCCTGGTGGACTCCTGCCAGTACGCGGCGAGTTCGAAGCCGGCGGGCCGTTCGAAGCCCTCCTCGGCGGTGTCCACCGCGAGGAACCGGGCGACGCGGTAGGTCCGTACGGCATCCTCCTCGACCCCGGCGACCAGATACCAGATGCCGCCCTTGAGGACGAGGCCCAGCGGGTGGAGCCGGCGTCGCACCTCGCCGCGCCAGCGGCGGTAGTGGGCGTGCAGGACCCGCTGGTCCCAGACGGCCTGGGCGATCCGCGCGAGGTGCGGGACGGGGTCGGCGTCCCGGAACCACGCGGTGGCGTCGAGGTGGAAGCGGTCCTGGATCTGCCGGGCCCGGCCGGCGAGCTGGGCGGGGAGCGCGGCCTGGAGCTTCAGCTGGGCGGCGGCCAGGTCGGCGCCGAGCCCGAGGTCCTGCGCGGGTCCTGGGGCGCCGGCCAGGAAGAGCGAGCCGGCCTGGGTGTCGGTGAGGCCGGTGAGGCGGGTGCGGTAGCCGTCGGCGAGCCGGTAGCCGCCCGCCGGGCCGCGGTCGGCGAGGACGGGGACGCCCGAGGCGCCGAGCGCGTCGATGTCGCGGTAGACGGTGCGCACGGACACCTCCAGCTCGGCGGCGAGTTCGGGGGCGGTCATCCGGCCGCGGTTCTGGAGCAGCAGGAGCAGGGAGAGGAGCCGGTCGGCGCGCATGGGAACCATTCTCGCCGTACCTGACAGAAGGTGTCAGGTACGGCTGCCAGCCTGGGTCGCGCAACGCCGGGCGGAGGGACCGTCCGGCCGGCCGAGAGGACCGTCATGCCCACGCCCGTAGAAACCCGTGGCCGCTTCACCTTCGCCGACTGGGAGGAGAATCCCGTCGGACCGTCGGCAGTGACCCCTCGGCTCGCCCACGCCCACGTCACCAACACCTTCACCGGTGGCGTCGAGGCGGCCGGCACCAGCTGTGACTACACGATCGCCTACACCGGGGAGAACACCGGGCGTTACAGCGGTATGGAGGTGCTGTCGGGCAGCGTCGACGGCCGCAAGGGCAGCTTCGTGCTGGAGGAGCGCGGCTCCTTCGACGCGGGCGGCACCGTCTGCCGCTTCGAGGTGGTGCCCGGTTCCGGCACCGGGGACCTCGTGGGCCTGACGGGCTCCGGCGGCTTCACCCACCGCCACGGAGACACGTCCGTCGAGTACGCCTTCACGTACGCCCTGGCCTGAGAGCCCGCGCCGGCGCACCGCCGCCGCCCGTCCCGGACATGCCAGGGGGCGCGGACCGTTGTGGTCCGCGCCCCCTGCGTCCGGACGCGCCTCAGGTCACGGCGCGCCGAAGGTGAGGGCCAGCTGCGGCGTGCCGTCGTTGGCCTGCGCCTCGGAGGACCACAGCCACAGGGCGTCCGTGCCGGAGCTGCTCAGTGCCAGGCCGAGGCTGCCGCCGAGCGCCGCCGCGACGGATCCCGTCGTCAGCGTGGCGGTGTGCACGGCCGAGCCGTCCGGGAGGCCCGGGTAGGCGCCGAGGGCCGGACCGCCCAGCGCGGGGCGGTTGTTGTACGTCGTCGCGCCTTCGCTCCACGAGCCGGTGACCGGGACGACGGAGACGGTGTCCGTCGTCCCGGCGCCGCTCATCGTGCTCGTCTTCACGCTGAGGGTCGCCAACTTCAGCACCGTGCCCGCGGGCGCCGCCGGCAGGTCGAAGCGCAGGTAGCTCGCGTAGAACGAGGTGCCGCGCACGGCGAGCGAGGACGAGGTGCCGTAGGTGGTCCCGGGAGCTCCCGCGTTGGCGTAGGTGTCCTCCGCGGCGGTGACCTGGACCACCGAGTCGGCGGGGGCGGTGGCCAGGGCGTAGTGGTTGTGCACCTGTGCCGCGCTCAGCACGGTCGGGTAGACGGCGCTCTCGTCGAGCTGTCCCGCCCACATCTCGCTGGTCGGGCGGTCGGGCCAGCCTCCGAGGCTGTCGCCGCCCGCGTGCCAGTAGCCGGAGTAGTTCTCGTGGCCGGTGACGGCGAGGGTGCCGCGCTGGACGCCGTCCACGTAGAGGGTCATCCCGCCGGGGCCCTGGGTCGCGACGGCGTGGTGCCACTGGTTGTCGTTGTACGCGCCGCTGGTGGTGAGGGTGCGGGTGGCGCCGGTGTACACACCGAAGACCAGCCGGCCGTCATTGGTCATGTACAGGTGCTTGTCGTACTGGTTGCTGCCGCGGTCCTGGTTGCTGCCGAAGCCGAAGAGCTTGCCGCCGCGGGTGGTGTTCGTCCTGAACCACGTCTCGACGGTGTAGGCGCTGCCGACCGTCTGCCGCTTGTCCGCGTGGATCCGTGAGTCCGTGCCGTTGAAGCCGATCGCCGTGCTCGCGCCGGAGACGGCGCCCGGGGTCTGCCGCAGGGCGGGGGCGTTCAGGTGCACGCCGTTCTGGTTGCCGCCGGCCGAGGAGTCCGCCACGTAGGGCAGGACCGGGTCGTCGTAGCGCCAGTACAGCTGGGCTCCGTCGGCGCGGACCCGGCTGGGATAGCTTTCGGTGCCGGTCGGGACCGTGACAGCGGCCGTGGCGGACAGGGCGCTGGTGTTGCCGGCCGCGTCGGTGGCCGTCACCCGGTAGGTGTACGACTGGCCCGCGGTGACGGTGGTGTCGGTCCAGGAGGCCTGCGGGCGCTTGAAGAAGAGCGAGTCCGCCGCGATCGTGGCGATCGGCGTGGCCGCGCCGTTGCGGTAGACGCGGTAGGTCAGCGCGCTGTCGTCGAGGTCGAGGCTGGTGCGCCAGCGCACCTGGACCTCGCCCGGCTTGAAGCCTGCCGCGCTCACCACGGGCACGGTGGGTGCGCCCGTGTCCCCGGTGGAGGCGAACCGTGTCAGGCTCTGCTGCGCCGCGCCGTTGACGGTGGTGAACTCACCGCCGACCCACAGGTATTCGACCCCGCTCTTCGAACCGACCGCCATCGTGCGCGGGCCGATGCCCTCGCCGATGCCGTCGTTGGTGTCGGGGGCCCAGCCGAGCTTGCCGGTGCCGCTGGTGGGCTGGGCGAGCAGGTGGTGGCGCTGGCCGTCGGGGAACTCCCCCACACCGGAGCAGTCGTGCGCGTGCGAGGCGCTGTAGAGGACGTTGCCGTACGGCAGCACGGCCTGGGTGGCGCCCAGGCAGGTGTCGCGCCAGCGCTGGCCGAAGCCGGGGAGGTCGAGCGCGATCCGGCCGTCGAAGACGCCGCCGCCGGTGCCCTCGTTGGCGGTGTAGAAGCCGGTCGCGTCGGTGGCGATGTCTTTGACGACGGAGTTGGTGTCGATGAAGCCGGGGTAGGACTTGGTGAGCGCGCCGCTCGTGGCGTCGACGACGGCCAGGGCGTGGCTGTTCGTGCCGTTGACGGTGAAGAAGTCCCCGCCGAGGACCACCTTCTCGCCGTCGGGGGTGACCTCTACGGCGCGTCCGGGCTCGTCGGCGTCGGCGGTGAAGGGCTTGAGCGCCCCGTCGGTGGCGCCGACGGCGGCGAACCGCTGGCGCGGCTGCCCGGCGACGGTGAGGAAGTCGCCGCCGGCGTAGACCGTGTCGCCGGTGACGGCGAGGGCGCGGACGGTGGCCGCGAAGGCCGGCCGGAAGGCCGTCTTCACGGTGCAGCTCGCCACGTCGATGGCGGCGAGGCTGGAGACCGCGGTGCCGTTGACCGCGCCGAAGTACCCGCCGGCGTAGAGGGTCGACTTGTCCGGTGAGAGGGCCAGCGCCCGGACCGTCGCGGTGCCGGACGCGATGGTGAAGGACAGTTGGCAGGAGGTCGGCGCGCCCGTGGCGGCGTCCAGCGCCACGAAGTTCACGGCCTGCTGCTCGCTGCCGGCGCCGCCCGCGGGCGGGCGCACGGTGGAGAAGGTGCCGCCGGCGAAGACCTGCCCGCCGGCCGCGGCGAGGGCCCATACGACGCCGTTGGGCTGCCAGGTGGACAGTGCGTCGGCGGTGAAGGCCACGGGCGGGGTGAGTGCCGCCGCCTGCGGGGCGAGGACGAGGCCCAGCCCTGCTCCGGTTCCGGTCAGGGACAGGGCGAGAGTAACCGCCAGCCCACGGGATCTGCGCATGAACCCCCCAGTTCGGTGTGCGGTGCGACCGTGGGGCACGGTCGGCGGGTCATGGCCGGAAACCGCCGTACATACATACGGCCACGCCCATGCTTACGGCGCACCCTAGAGCGAATCGGCGATCGGTTCACCCCTCTTGACGCATTGGATGCCCAACCTGACGGGGCTTGGCGCGGACGTGCATGCGCTCCCCCCGGCGCCCGAACAGGCTCAGGATCTCCACGGGGCGCCCGTCGGCGCTGGTGAACCAGTGCGGCAGCCGGGTGTCGAACTCGGCCACCTCCCCGGGGCCGAGGACCAGGTCGTGCTCGGCGAGGCCGAGCCGCAGCCGACCGTCCAGCACGTACAGCCACTCGTCGCCCTCGTGCGTGCGCGCGGCGGCACCCGGTCCGGCACCGCCCGCAGGACGGCACGCGCGCACAGGACGGTACTCACCCCGCCCCTGGACCCGGCAGGGGGCGGCACAGCAGCGCGGCCGGGGACGGGCGAGAGGCGACCCGGGTCGTGAAGGCGATGCCCGCCGCGTACTCCGTCTCCGCCACTGCCGTGGCCCGGCCGGACCCACCGGATCCGGCCGCCCGCACCCGCTCACGCAAGGTCACCCTGCGGAAACGGCCCCGCGCGGCGCCGCGCCCCTCTACCGTGCCCTGAGGGACGGGGCTCGGCAGCGGAGGGCGGGGCGGATGAACGAGGAAGAGGACATGCGGCTGGCGGGGATGACGCCGGAGGTCTCCCGCCGCACCCTCGTCATGCTGCGCGGCCTCGCGGGCCTGGAGCCGCCCGAGCAGGTCCCGGAGGAGGCCATGGTCGTTGCCGACGCGATCCTGGCCGAGTACGGCACCGACGGGCTACGGGTCCTGGTGATGACGCTGGCGGCCTGGGCCACGGCCCAGATCGAGAACGTCGCCGAACTGAGCGGCCGCAGCCACGAGGCCGTACTGGACGCGATGGAGCTGGCGTGCATGGAGGCGAACGCGGAGGACTAGCGGCGGACTGGCGGCGGACCGCGTGCGCGGTCCCGGCGGCGAAGAAAGGGGCGTCGCGGGCCGATCCGGATCGGGCCGCGTCGGCGACACTGGGAGCAGCAGGAGCGTCGCGGGGGGTCCGATCGGAGGCCGTCGTGAGCACACCTTCCCCCATCCGAATGGCCGCAGTGTTGTCCACGGAGCACCGTGGACGGCTGATGGCGCAGGCCCGTGAGGTGAATTTCCCGGAGAACGCGCGGATCTTCGACGAGGGCCACCGGGCGAAGTCCTTCTGGATCGTGCGCTCGGGCACGGTGACCCTGGAGGTGCCGGTGGCCGGCCGCCGGCCCGCGCAGGTGGAGAACCTGGGCCCCGGCGAGCTGGTCGGCTGGTCCTGGCTGTTCCCTCCGTACGTGTGGCAGCTGGGCGCGGAGGCGATGACGCCGGTGCGCGCGTACGAGTTCGACGCGGCGGCCGTACGGATGCTGATGGACGCCGATCCCGCCTTCGGGTCCGCGGTCGGGCACTGGGTCGGTCGCGTGCTCGCGGCGCGGCTCCAGCAGACGCGTACCCGGCTGCTGGACCTGTACGCCCCGCGCCTGGGCGCGACCGGCTGACCTTGGCCCGCCGGAGGCCATGCCCACCCGGGGGCGCCGGCGGCCATGGCGCCGCGCTCACGCGCCCGCACGTGATCAGGAGGGCAGCGGTGGTCCGCTGCCGGATCTGCCGGCCTCGGCCGCCGGCCTCGGCCTCGTTGAACGTGGCGGGGTGCCGGACGGGGGGCTGGCGAGATGCGCCCCGGCAGCTCCGTTTCGGGCGGATGACGGCGGGCCTCCGCATGTTTCGGGGAGGTCTCCGGGTCGGTGTTCGGCCGATTCGGCCGCTCGCAGCCGCACAGGTCACACCTCCGCCACGGCTGCGGTCTGCACTCATCCGCACACGATCAGTGACGGAAAATAGAGGTCCGAACGGGCGTTCGCGGCTCCCGTCGGCAAGACTCTGTCCGCTATCCGAAACACCAACCCAAGGGAGTGTTCGAAATGCGGTCCATCGCAAGGGGTCTCGGACTCGGTTCCGCCGCCATGGCGCTCACCGCGCTCACCGCGCTGGCCTGGCCCGGGACGGCCGGCGCGGCGCCGGCCGGCGCGCAGAGTCCGTACGCGCCGTCCGCGCTGGTCCTCAGCGTGACGGCCGGCCCGGACGCAGACACCGGCACGGTGCTGCGGGCGGTGACGCTCGTCTGTGCGCCCCGGCCCGGCGGGACCCACCCCAACCCGTCGGCCGCGTGCCGTGAGTTACGCGCGGCCGGTTCGCAGCTCGACCCGCTGGCGGCACCCGCCGCCGACGCCGTCTGTACCAGGGAGTGGAACCCGATGACGGTGACGGCCGACGGGGTCTGGCAGGGCCACCGGCTCAGCTACACGTACACCTTCGCCAATCCGTGCGGCCTGCGGAACACCGCGGGCGCGCTCTTCGGCTTCTGATACCGCGTGACGCGACGGACCGGGCGGCGCCGTGCGACCGCCGCCCGGCCCGCAGCGGTCGGTCCCCTCAGCGGCCTGTGTTCTCAGCCCAGTTCGAGGCTGGTCACGCCGAACAGCTCGGCCAGGGCGAGGTCCGGGACCGGGCCGGTGTACATCCGGGCGGTCTCGAAGGTCGGGACCATGCCCAGGCCCTTGGCGAGCGCGGTCGCCTCCGGGTTGGCGTCCGGGACGTCCAAGGACACCAGCCCGCCGGGCGCGTGCCGCGCCAGCCGCCGCAGCAGGGCCGCCGCCACCGCGGGCGTGACCGCGTACAGGGGGCCGATCCGGTGGGCGGCGCTGCACGGACGGATCACGCCCAGGCCCTCGATCCGGCCGCCGCGTACGGCCGCCAGGGCAGTCCGTCCGGGCAGCCCGGTCCAGGCGGACAGGAAGGCGTCCCGCGGCGCGGGGAAGAACCGCCGGTCGTAGGCGGCGAGCAGGCCGAAGGGGAGGGTGGCGGCGTCGACGATCTCGATGTCGCCGCCGTCGTCCGCGGCGTCGCCGCCCCGGGGCACACCTTCGACGCGGATGTTGTTCCAGGCGGAACGGAAGCCGGACTTGCGGTAGTTGTCCTGCTGCTCGACCACCCCGTCCAGACCGACGAGCCGACCGTCGAGGCGTTCCATCCCGGCGCGCCAGAGCCGGATGCCGTAGCCGCGGCCGCGGAAGGCGGGGCGGGCGATGTAGAGGCCGATGAAGCCGAAGCCGGCTCCGTAGCGGACGGCGGAGATGCAGGCCACCGGTTCACCGTCGAGCCGGCCGACGAGGAAGCCGCCGGGGTCGGCCACGGCGAAGGCGAAGCGGTCCGAGTCCCCCGGGTTCCAGCCCTCCTCGTCGGCCCAGCCGCGGATCATCTCCATGTCGGCGGCGCTCGCCCCGGTGATCTCGAATCCCGTCATGGCGGTGTTGTACCAGATGCCGACGGTGTGCGCAGGGGTGCCTGACCGGCCGCCAGAATCCGGACGAAGGCGTCAAGATCGGCCCCGTGGCGGAGGTCGCTGACCTGTCCGTCACCCACTTCGACGACCCGCCAGACGCCGTCGGCGCGCAGGGCCAGATCGGTGGTCACGAAGGGGCAGCCGAGGGCCTCGACAGCCGCGCGGACCGGTGCGAGGTCGGGGGTCACGACCTCGGCGACCGGGCTGTCGGGATGCGCGGTCACCAGCTTCGGCGACGCGTCCCGCCACCACACGCGCACCTCCGCGGCGGCCGCCGTGCCCGCCTCCGTCAGCGGCGCGACGAAGTCCTCGAAGGCCCTCAGGACCACACCGCCCGCCAGGAACTCCTCCTGGAGAGCGACGAACCGGCCGACCACCCGGCGCAGGGCGTCCGCGTCGCCGAGGTCGGGCACGTAACAAGCCTCGTCCCACTCGTGCTTGCGGGACTTCACGTAGTCCTTGACCACGGCGGCACCGGACGGCAGGCCCGCGGCGAGGGCCGTGAGCCGCAGCGGATCCGGCGTCCGCCCCGGCTCAGCAGGCAGCCAGGCGCTGGCCGGGGTGAGGCCGGCGAAGATCCCGTACCAGCCGGGGAGTTCGTGCGCCCGGCGGTACTCCTGCGCGGTGACGGCGAGCCGGCCGCCGCGGCGGCGGAGGGCGGCGTCCAGTACGCCGTACCGGTCCGCGGGAACCATCCAGCCCCGGTACCAGACCGCCCCCGCGCCGTCGGGCACCCGGGCGAGGGCCCGCTCGGCGTCCCCGGCGAGCAGCGCGTCGTAATCCACGAGCAGGACCCTGCCCCCGGCGGCGCGCAACTGCCGGGCCTCCGCCGCGAAATGGGCATCGACCCGGCGGTCGTTCAGCGGGTCGATGCAGTACAGGACGGTGGCGGTCGCGTCCTCGGTCGTGGTGGGCATGCGCCCACCCTACGGAGGGCGGCGCGGATCGCCGAAGGGCGGGCTCAGCCCGCGCAGATCACGTCGTCGACCCGGATCGGTTTGGAGTCGAGGCGTACGTACACGGTGAAGGTGTCGGTCTCGTCCGCGGCCCAGTGAGTGGTGACGGTGGCCCAGCCGATCCCGGCCGCCTGGGCGACGGTGACCGGGCCGATGCCGATGTCCTGCGGTTCGTTCTGCGCGCAGAGCAGGACGTCGGACTGGGTGGTCGTCTGTCTTTCCAGGAGCACCTGCGAGACGTGGTGGCGGCGGTCGTGCGCGGACGGCCCGTGCTTCCCGTAGAAGCGGGCGAGGAAGCGGCCGATCTGATCCGCGGTGTGCCCTTCCGGGGAGGCCGCGGGCGCTACGGCCGCGGCGGCGGGCACGGCGACGGCGGAGGGAGCCATGACCGGCAGGGCCGACAGGGTCAGCAGCAGGAGGGCACCAAGGCTGTAGGGCTTCAGCATCATGCCCGGTTTGTACCCGCCCGGGCGGTCCACCGGGAACGCCTGGCCCGGATCTCACTCCTGTGGGGGTCGGGATTCACCGCAGAAGCGCCCCTGCCTCCCCCGCGCGGTCGGCGCGCGGTAATGGGGTCGCGGGCGGGCGGCGGTCCTACGTAGGGTCGGCGCATGGGAAAGCCGCTCGTCGCAGTGTTCAGTGGGGCCGGGATGTCCACCGACTCCGGAATTCCGGACTACCGGGGGCCACAGGGCCTGTGGCGCCGTGAGCCGGATGCCGAGAAGCTCGTGACCTACGAGTACTACATGGCCGATCCGGAGATCCGGCGGCGGTCCTGGCTGATGCGGGCGGAGATCGGCGCGCTCGGAGCGCGGCCGAACGCCGCACACGTGGCCGTGGCAGAGCTGGAGCGCGGCGGTACCCCGGTCCGGGTCATCACCCAGAACGTCGACGGACTGCACCAGCTCGCAGGGATGCCCGCGCGCAAGGTGTTGGAGCTGCACGGCACCGCCCGGTCCGTGGTGTGCACGGCGTGTCACGCGCGGTCGGACATGGACGAGGCGCTGGCCCGGGTCGCCGCCGGGGAACCGGATCCCGCCTGCCTGGCGTGCGGCGGGATCCTGAAGGCGGCGACAGTGATGTTCGGCCAGCGGCTCGACCCCGTGGTGCTGGGGCAGGCGATGGCCGTGGCCAAGGGATGCCAGGTCTTCGTCGCCGTCGGGTCGACGCTGCAGGTGCAGCCGGCCGCCTCGCTGGCCGGTATGGCCGCGGAGGCCGGGGCCCGGCTGATCATCGTTAACGCGGAGGAGACCCCGTACGACGCCCTCGCCGACGAGGTCGTCCGCGAACCGATCGGCACCGCCCTCCCGGCCCTGCTGTCCAGGATCGCCGCGGGCGGCGGGGTCTAGATCGTGTCGTCAAAGTCCCGCCCGGCCGGTGGGGCTCCCGAGTGCGTCCGGTACGCGGGAGCTCCTGCGCCTTGCGAAGCTGCCCCTGGGCCCTGACGGCCCGGGGAGGCCCCAAGGCACCGGTCGACGCGGGCCCGGCCGACAAGATCCGAAAGGCATCCCCTAGCCCGCGTCGGCGGCGCGGCGCATCTCCGCCACGTCCAGCTTCTTCATCTTCATCATCGCGGCCATGGCGCGGGAGGCACGCCCCTGGTCGGGGTCGCTCACGAGCTCGACGGCACCCGGCGGGATGACCTGCCAGGACACCCCGAACTTGTCCTTGACCCAGCCGCAGGCGGACTCCTGCCCGCCGTCCTTGGTCAGCGCGTCGTAGTAGTAGTCCGCCTCGGACTCGTCGACGCAGTCGATCTGGAAGGAGATCGCCTCGGTGAAGGGGAACTGCGGTCCGCCGTTGAGGCCGACGAACCGCTGCCCGTTGATCTCGAACTCGACGGTCATGACCGAGCCCTCCAGCTCCGGGTTGGCCTGCGTGTAGCGCGCGATCCGCCCGATCCTGCCGTCCTTGAAGACGGACAGGTAGTAGTCGGCCGCCGCTTCGGCGTCGCCGTCGAACCACAGACACGTGGTGAAACCATTGCCGCTCATCTCTGCCTCCAGGCCGGTGCGTGGACGGTGGATACCGCCTCCGCACATACAGACCGGCCCCGGGCCCGAAATTCATCGGTGGGCCCGGGGCCGGTCCTCATTCGGCCGGGAATTCGACCGTACGGCCTACTTCGCGGGCTCCGCGCCCATGGCGAGCATCCGGTCGACGACGCGCTCGGCTGCGTCGCCCTTGTCGAGGTCGCAGAACTCCTCGCGGAAGGCCGCCCGCGCCGCGGCGTACTCGGCTCCGACCGCGTCCGCGTTGCGCACGGCCTCGATCAGGCTCTCCGAGTCGGCCAGCAGCGGTCCGGGCGCCTTCTCCTCCAGGTCGAAGTTGAAGCCGCGCAGCGTGTTGCGGTAGTGCTCCAGGTCGTACGTGAAGAGGAGGATCGGCCGGTCGGTGAGCGCGAAGTCGAAGATCGCGGAGGAGTAGTCCGAGATCAGCACGTCGGCGACGAGCAGCAGGTCGGCGGCGTCGGGCCAGCGGGACACGTCGACGACGAAACCGTCGCGGACGCCCTCGCGGACCTGCTCGGTGACGTGGTGGTGGCCGCGGATCAGCAGGACGTGGTCCTCGCCCAGCTCGCGGCGGGCCCGGTCCAGGTCGATCCGCTGGTCGAGCTTGTAACCACCGGTCCAGCCCTCGCAGTTCTCACGCCAGGTGGGCATGTAGAGGACGACCTTCTTGCCCTCGGGCAGGCCGAGCCGGCGCCGGACCTCGGCGATCCGCTTCGCGTCGGGCCGCACCAGCGCGTCGGTGCGCGGGCTGCCGGCCTCGATGACCTCACCCTCGTAGCCGAGGGCGCGCTTGAGCAGGGGCGTCGCGTAGGAGCTCGGGGAGGCGAGCAGGGTCCACTGGGCGCTGTCGTGCGCGAGGCCCTCCAGGATCTCCGGGCTCGTGTAGTAGTCGTGCACGAAGTCGTGGCCGATCTGCTTGATCGGCGTACCGTGCCAGGTCTGGACGACGACCTGGCCGGGACGGCGCTGGAACAGGGCCGGCACGCTGTCGTTTGTCACGAAGTAGCGGGCACGGGCGAGGACCTCCCAGGACTCCACGCTGCCGTACTGCACGGCGCGGGCGGTCGCGGGGACCTCGGCGCGGCCGTCGCGGACCAGCCAGATGTGTTCCAGCTTCTCGCCGCGGCGCAGCAGTTCCTCGTGGATGGCGCGGGGTGCGTCGCCGGCGCCGTGCCCCTGGAAGGTGTCGTAGACGACGATGTCCTTGACCGGCAGGGCGCGCTGCGCCGGGTACGTCTCGAAGCGGGCGACGCGCTGGGCGTAGCGGGAGCGGTCGTGCGGGCTCAGCAGCGGGTCGGCGACGAGCGCCATGCGGTCGTGGAAGCGGGTCTCGATCCGCATCCGGCGGCCCTGCGCGGTGATGGGGTGCGGGCCGGCGAAGAGGAGGCCGGGGGACATCTGGACCGGGGCCCCGCGGTCCACACCGAGCAGGCCGGCGGTGGTGCCGCCCTGGGCCGCCGGGCGCAGCGTGGGCCACCAGCGGCCCTCGGGGAGCGTGGTGCGGCCTGCGAAGGGCTCGGGGAGCACGGGCTGGAAGGTCGTCTCGAAGCCGTCTCCGTCGCGGGTGACGGGGTAGCTGAACTCCATGCCGTGCGCGTTGTGCAGGACGAGCTCGTAGGGCTCGTCGGTGGGCGCGACGAAGCGGCCCCGCAGGGTCAGGGCGCCGTCCCCGACCTCGACGGCGTCGACGAGGGGCGGAGAGGGCTGCACGGAGAGGGTGAGGTGACCGGTGTTGCCGCGCTTGACGAACAGGGCGCGGCCCACGGTCTCGCCGGGCAGGGGCACGACCAGGCCGTTGAAGCCGCCGCGTTCGTCGTGGGCCAGGCGGTGCTCGGTCCCGTCGGCACCGACCACGGAGAGGCTCCACGGCTCGGGGGTCCATTCGCCGGGCTCGCACGCGGCGTCCGGTACGGCTGCCAGGTCGGCCAGCGTGACGCGGGCGGTGAAGGGAGTGCGGCCGGCGGTGGCGGCGCCCTTCTCCAGCGGGAAGTCGACGGTGGCGCCGGTGGAGACGTGGACGGCCTTGAGGCGGGTGGCGTCGACCCCGGCGGAGAGCTCGCCGACGATCTCGACGGCGTCCCCGCCGGCGGGCCGGGCGTCCAGGGCGCGGGCACGGGCGACCTCGACCTGGATGGTGAGGGCGCCGGAGACGGCCGGCACGATCCGGACGTCGGGGGCGACCCAGAACGGGGGCGGGTTCTGGCCGGTGTCGTGCTCGCCGCCGCGGAGGCGGGCGCGGTGCAGGCCGCCGGCTCCGGTGACGGCGATGGACGTCGTCCATATCCCGTCGTTCCACTTGCCGCCCGACTGGAAGATCGAGGGGTCGACGACGGCGGTGAAGCCGGCCCAGTCGGCGTGCCGCAGCGCGAGGTGCGGAGACTTCACGGTGGCCATCGGGGAGGCGACCGTACGGGTGCTGACGACGGAGCGGCGGCGCTTGCCACCCTCGCGGAAGATCAGCATCTTGCGGGAGCCGAGGCGGCTCTCCGCACCGAGGTGGCCGGGCAGGGCGTAGCCGCGCAGCAGCAGCTTGCCGTCGGACCAGGCCGCCTGCTCCAGGCGGCTGACGACGCGGCGCTCGCGCGTGCCGAGGGTGAGGATCTTCGCGGGGACCGGCGGGCGGCCCTGCAGGAAGGGGTAGTCGGCCTGCGGGCGGGCGAGGCCCTTGACCGGCACGCTGTAGTGGTAGTCGCGCTGGTGGTTCAGGAGCGCGATGAAGTCCTCGACGCGGCCTTCGCCGGCGAGGTAGGCCTTGAGGCGGTCCGCGACGGTCAGATCGGGCCAGGGGCCGGTGCCGATCTCGCGGACGAGGCCGCCCACCTCCTTGACGAACGCGGCGCGGAAGTCGGGGCCGCCCTCGGCGACGTACTTGTAGATGAGCGGCAGTTCCTCGCTCAGCACGTTGTAGTCGTAGTCGCGCAGGTAGCGGACGTACTTGGGGCCCTGCTTGGCCTGGAGGGACTCGCGGACCAGGCGGACGGACTTCACGCGGTCGATGAGGGAGACCGGGTCGGTGGAGCGCTGGGTGATGGAGCGCTCACCGGTCTCGCGGACGCGCCAGTGGTAGACGCAGTCGCTGAGGATGTCGACGCTGGAGGCGAAGTAGTGCGCGGGGATGCTGACCGGGGCGTCCTCGTAGAGGATGCCCTCCGGGTACTGGAAGCCGTGCTCGTCCCAGAAGGTGCGCCGGTAGACCTTGTTCCAGGCGGTGCGGTCGGTGACCAGCGCCGGGAACTTGGAGATGTGGGTCTTGAGCTGCGTCTTGGCGAAGGCGGCCCGGTGGCCCCACGACTGGTTCATGCCGACCGAGCGGAAGCGCTTGACGTTGCCGCCGGCGAAGTCCGAGCCCGTCTCGTCGAGGGCTTCGATCAGCCGCTGGTAGGCGTAGTCCGGCATGGTGTCGTCGCTGTCGACGAAGGCCAGGTACTCGCTGTCCGGGTGGATGTGGCGGGCGCCGGCGTTGCGGGCGGCGCCGAGGCCGGCGTTCTCCTGCATGACGACGCGGAAGCGCTTGTCACGCGCTGCGAAGGCCTTGGCTATGACGGCGCTGGTGTCCGTGGAGCCGTCGTCCACGAGAATGGCCTCGAAGTCGCCGAAGGTCTGAGCGGCGATGGATTCCAGGCACTCGTCGAGGTAGAGCTCGACGTTGTAGACGGGGACGACGATGCTCAGGCGCGGGGGCATGGGTGGCGGTTTCTCCAGCGTTTTTTTGCTTTATCGATGATCAGCTCACAGCATCTTACTCTGTAACAGAGCCATAAACTCCACCCATATGGGGCATAGGGCGCTGATCGTCGGGGCGGACGGCAAAGAATTCAGCCGTCCGCCACTTCGACGCTGCGGATGGGACGCGGCCCGTCCCGGCCGGCGACCCGTTCAGATCTCCAGTTCCGTTTCGATCTTCTTGAGCTGATGGCGCGCCATGGCGAGGTTGGCCCGCTTCTTGTCGAGGGCCAGATAGAGGAAGAAGCCCACGGAGCCCCGGCCCTTCATGAGCCGGATCAGGTGGTACTGGCTACCGAGGGTGATCAGGATGTCCTCGATCTCGTCCTTGAGGCCGAGGAGCTCCATCGTGCGGACCTTGGCGCGCACCACGTCCGTGTTGCCCGCCGCGGCGACCGCGAGGTCGAGGTCCTTGCCGCCGCCGATGGTGCCCAGGGCCATGCCGCTGCCGTAGTCGACCAGCGCCGCGCCGATCGCGCCCTCGATGACGGTGGTGGCTTCCTTGAGCGCGGTCTCCACGTTGACCATGAGAGGTACCTCTTTCCCGTTTCGGTGTAGCTGGTTGTTGTTTTGCGTGACTGGCTGTAGTTGTCCTGAAGGCGACGGGTCCGTCCTGCGGCGGGCCCGTGCGCGGATCAGGCGGGCGCGGTGCCGGAGCCCCTGCGCGCGAGGGTGTGTTCGATGAGTTCGGCTATGCGCAGGCTCGAACGCCGGGCCTCCAGATGGAGGCGCCCGACGTTGACGCGCGGCTCGGCGGTCAGGGTGAGGACGGCCGCCACGCCCGCCGCGTAGGTCGCGACGTATCCGTCGGCGCCTCGCACGAGCAGTTCGCGGAACGCACCCTGGCCGGTGCTGTCGCTGAGCCGCTGGGCCACGCCGAGGGCGGCGGCGGTCAGGGCGGCGACGGCCTCGGCCTCGGCGGCGGCGCTGTCCTGGGCGAGGACGAAGCCGTCGGCGCTCGCGGCGAGGGCGCCGGTGAGCTGGGGTACGCGGGCCCGCAGCCTGCGGAGCTCGGCGAGTATCTCGGCCTCCGCCTCGGGGGGCACCGTACTCATGTCGGCCTTTCTCCTTTCGGGCTGCCTACGCTCGGAGCGGTCGGCGCGCAGGGCCGGTCGCAGCGGGAGCCTCACAGGCTTGCCTCCAGTGCGTCGCGTAACCGGCGGAGCAGCGCCACGTCCGGGGATTGGGCCTGGGTCATCCAGTCGGGCAGGGGTACCTCGACCGGCGGGGGAGCCGGGCTGTGCGGCGTTTCGACCAGTCCGGCAGCCGCGAGGCGGCGTACGTCGAGCAGTGTGTGGAAGGCGGGCCGGCCCAGTACCCAGGCCAGGTCCGCCGGGGTGCGTACGCCGTCGGCCCGGTCCAGCAGCGTCCGCTGCCGGGCGGTGACGGTCTGGCCCGGCGCGGCCGCGCGGGGCACCACGGGGGCGGTGTCGAGCAGCGGGTACGGCCAGACCGCGTCCAGGAGTTCGCGGCGGCGCCGGGTCTCGCGTTCGACGGCGGCGGCCGGAACGGAGCGGACGGAGCCGATCCAGTGGGTGGCCCCGCGGCGGAAGCGGGAGGGTCCGCTGCCCGGGGACAGTGCGAAGAAGGCGGCGTCGAAGATGGCGGCGAGGTGGCATATCTCCAGCTCTCCGCCGGCGAGCCCGCCGCTGTCCACGAGGAAGCGGGCGACCTGCCGGCGGGCCCCGGCCCGGTCCACCGCCTCGCGCCACCGTTCGGGGGCGAGGCCGCCGCCGGTGGTGAGGAGGACGTCGAGGCCGGGGGTGGCGGGGCTCTCCGCGTGGACTATTCGTCCGTCCTCCAGGAAGAGGGTGCCGCGGTCGCGGAGCAGGGCTCCGGTGGCCCGCTCCGCGGCGAGCCGGGTGAGGAGGGGGGAGACGGCCGCGAAGGCGTTCGGAGCCGTTGCCGGGACGGTCATCTGAGCACCAGCCCCTCGGCCAGGGCCCTGAGTCTGAGGCGGGCGAGGGCGAGGTTTCCGTCGGCCCGGTCGAGCCAGACGTGCAGGAAGACGCTGCTGTCGAAGCTCGTCTCGACGAACCGCAGGACGTGGAAGCCGCTGCGGGTGGTGACGATCAGGTCCTCGACGGGCGGGCCGGCGGGGACCGCGCCGTCACCGGGGCCCTCCTCCGCGCGGGCGAAGGACTCGTACTCCGCGGCCGCACGGGCCAGCTCGGCGGTCTCGGCGGCGGTGGTCTCGTGGTCCCCCACGGGCGATTCCCCGATGGTGCCGAGAGCCAGACCGCTGCTCCAGTCGACCAGCGCGGCCCCCCGCGCACCAGGCAGGGCCATGGCTTCGAGCAGGCATTCGTCGATCCCGGGCACGCGGGCTCCCCTCCCGGCCGGACGTGCGGTGTGCACGGTAGTGCGGCGCGACAGGAGGGAACTTACTCAAGTTCCGCAGGGCGAAAGGGCGTTCTGGCATTTTCCGCGGGAACATGCCATTCAGGGTGTAAGAGGTTGGCCGGAACGCGTCGGAATCTGATCACGAAGCCAGCGGAAGATCGTCCGCGAGACGGAACGACCCGCCTTCCCGCTCGACGTAGCCCTCGTGGCTGAGGGTGCGGAGCAGGTGGTAGACGGTGGGCAGGGGGATCCCGGTGACCCGCGCGAGCCGTTTGGCGGTCGCACCGCCTTCCGCGTACATCGCTTCCACGAGCCGCAGCGCGCGCTGCACGGAACCGATCAGGGTGGGTGTGCTGTCCTTCTGGATGCGGTCGGTTCCCATGAATGGTCCCCCTGCTCCGGTACGAGGCCTGGCAGACCCATCAAAGTCGCTCGCCGCCCCCAAAACCAGCGGACTCGCGTAAACCCGAGCATAAGATCACCGGACCCGGGGCGGCGCGACCGGCTGGACATGCGCACCAGAGCGTGGCAGAGCATCGCCGGCCGGTCGAGTCGGCGGCGGTCAGGCCGTCGCTGCTTTGACGACACTCCCTGGCGGGTGCAGGTGACGTACGCGGGGAGCGGGGCGTCCGCGATCAGGTGCCGCGGCAGGGCCAGTGCGAAGCGGTGTTCCAGGACGGCGAGGGTGCGCCGCTCGCGGTCCTCGTCCGGCTCGTCGTCCGGTCCCGCGTTCGCGCCGTCCGGTCCGAGGACGCCCGCCGCGACCAGCTCGGGGAGCAGGAAGTCCGGCCGGGGCCCCCGCGCCGGCATTCCTCGCCGGGGCCGAAGCAGCACACCGGCTCGCCGTCACGGGCGTACGCGAACTGCTGGGCGGGTGGTCGGGCCGCGGGTCGAGGTGGATGGCCTCGAGACCGGCCCGGGAGACCTCGGCGAGGCGTTCCGCGCCGGCCGGCAGGCCGTGCTCGACGGCGAAGGACCAGCCGCCCCAGCTGCCGACGCGGGCCACGCCTTCGCCGTCGGCGGTCTCGGTGACCATGCTCCAGGCGGCCGGTGCCCCCAGCGGTCCGGGACGGACGCCCGGGACCGCGCCGAGCCGTGCGGCAAGTTCGTCGGGGGTTGTGCCCCGTGCGAAGGTGAGGCCGGCGAACCATTCACCCGAGTCCGCCGGCCACTGGATCCCGCAGGTCCGGCCCTCGGCGGTGTCGGCCATCTCCGCTCCCCACGGTCTTTCCCGCGACGCCGGTGCTTCCCCCACCGGCACGACAGTCAGTCCGCCGACTCCTGGGGGAGGAGGCGCTCGACCATCGTCTCGATCAGCCCCTCCACCGGGTGCGCCTCCAGTAGCGCCGGCACGGTCAGGTCGTCGACGATCAGCCCCAGCATCGCCAGGTAGAGCAGGACCACGCCCTGCCGGTCGCCTGGCAGGCCGGCCCCCAGGTGCCAGTCGATGTTCGCCTCCAGCTCCGCGCCCTGGAAAGCGGCCAGCTCGGCCTGGAGCTCCGGGCGCCGCAGGCCTTCCAGCCGGAGCTCCAGCATCGCGATGTGGACGCTGCGCTCGCGCCGCATGCGCTCCAGGAGCCGGCCGAGCAGCACCTTCGTGTCGAGCGGGCCGGTCAGGTCGGCCGGATCCGGCACCAGCCGCTCCCGGGTGCGGTGGAGGATCTGCACGAGCAGTTGGGCCCGGTTGGCGAAGTAGTTGGTGGCGGTGCCGGTGGGCACTCCCGCCTCCGCGTCCACCGCCCGCAGGGTCAGGCCGCGCGAGCCCTCGCGTGCCAGGACTTCGATGGCGGCGTCGAGCAGCGCGGCGCGGCGCTGCGGATTCTGGCGCATGGCGGGTCCCTGAGTCATCGGATCGGTGAGCACTGCAAGCACAGTGCTTTGCCCACCGTAGCGGACGTCCCCGCTCCGGGCTCCGGCCTCCAGCAGGTACGGCACGTCGATCACCGCGACCCCCGGCGTGACAGCAGGCGCGCCGTGAGCCGGAGGGCGTTGCGGTGGTGCAGGGGCTGCTCCCACCAGTGCCCCACGACGTACTCCGGGATCACCACGGACAGCATGTCCGTCGCCGGTTCGGCGGCCAGTTCCTCGACGTGCGCCAGGATCGGGCCGACCACGCCTCGCGCAGCCGGGCCGCCTCCGCCTCGTCGGCGGCGACCAGGACGACCACGTGGTGGTGGGCCGGCCTGCGCGGTGTGGCGTCGGGGGCGACGCCGACCTGCCGGGCGACGTGGTCGTCGTGGCGGCGGCCCGAGCCGGCGGTGGATGTGGACGCGCTCCTCACGCGGGGTGACGTCACCCGGCGAGTTCTTCGGCCCGGTGCGCCAGCCACAGGTCGTACCGGACGCTCGGGGACTGCAGCAGCGACCGCTCCAGCAGGGCCTCGATCCGGGCCAGCCGCTTGCGGGCACCGGGGACGGAGACCCCGAGCGCGGCGGCGGCCGGTGCGAGCCGGGCGTCGTGCTCCAGCCAGGTGCGGACCGTGGTCCGGGCGCCGGCCGGGGCGTCCGGGTCGGTGAGCCGGCTCAGGTGGGCCCGGGCCCACTCGGTCAGCCGCGGGTCGCGCAGGACCGTGTCGAGTTCGGGGGCGGTCGCCGGGGCCGCGGTGCCGCTCCCCCGCCCCGCACCCGGGGTGAGCCGGAGCGCCAGGGAGAGCGCCGCCTGGTCGCCGAGGCGGCCGAGGTCCAGTCCGAGCAGCGTCTCGACCAGTCGGACCCTGGCGGTCAGGGTGTTGCGGTGGACCTTCAGCAGCCGGGTGGCGTGCGGGCCGAAGTTCAGCCAGGCGTGGGCGGTGGCCCGCAGTTCCTGCCCGCCGGGGTCCTGGGGGCGCCGGGGTTCGTACGAGTGGAGGGGGGCGAGCAGGGCCCCGGCCCAGTCGGCCCCGGCCTCGTGGGCCGCGAGCGCCAGCTCCGGGCCGGGGCCGAACCGGGCGTGCCGTTCGCCGCGGCCGCGGGCGACGGCCAGGGCGTGGAAGGCCTGGGTGTAGGCGGTGGGGGCCTGTCCCAGGGCGAGTTCCCCGCTGACCCCGACCGCGCAGTCCGGGGCGATCGCCGTCAGCGCCCCGGCCAGGGGGTCGTGGTCGGCGAAGACCGCTGTCGCGTCGGCCGGGACCAGGATGATGAGGTGGCGCACGTAGACGGGGCAGCGCACGACCCAGGCCCGGCCGCCGGTCAGCTCCTGGCACAGCCGGGCCACTTCGGCGCGCCGGCCGGTGCGGCACTCGGCGACGTACATCCGCATCGGGTCGGGCAGCGGGGGGCGCAGCGCCTCGGCGATCTGGTGGGCGGTGGAGAGCCGGCCGTTCATCAGCAGGTGGAGCACGGCCTCGCGGGCACGCGCCTCGGCGATCTCGGCCCTTTCCTCCCGCCGTTCGGCCTCCTCGGCGCGCAGCACGAGGGCCAGCGGTACGGCCGCGTCCGCCAGCAGCACGGGCGCGTCGGGCGGGTGCGGCAGCGGCAGTACGGCGGCCAGGGCCCGCCCG
Organism: Streptomyces virginiae; assembly: GCF_040638905.1. Lineage (GTDB taxonomy): Bacteria > Actinomycetota > Actinomycetes > Streptomycetales > Streptomycetaceae > Streptomyces > Streptomyces virginiae_B. Next base: position 254,637 of record NZ_JBEZYV010000002.1, read on the forward strand.
GTGTCCAGCGCGAACAGCAAGGTGGCGGAAGCGTCGCCGTGCAGGACGGCTGACCGTACGCCGCGGGCGCTCATCTCGGCGGCGCCCCGGACGGCGGCCTCAGGCGCTTCCCCGGCCTGCTCGCGATCCGCCTGGCGAGCGCCGGGATCGCCCGCGCGGACCACTCCGGTCCATCCGCCGAGCCGGGCGGCGAGCCACTCCAGCAGCGCGGCCGACCCCCCGGTGTGGGCGAGCCGGTGGACCTTGAGTACGTCGTCGGACCGTGACACCGGCGCATTCAACCACCCGCCGCACACTGTGCGCTGTGAAACCGGTCTCGCCCGGTCACTGGGCAGTGCGAACCCTGCGGACCGCCGCCCGCCCGCATAGGTTTGTCCACGAGCGGACGGATCCCGGCGCCCATGAGTACGAACACGGGGGAGGCACCGGGATCCGCCGCTCACATCCTGGCGGCCGCGCTGCGGATGGCCTCCCGGATGCGGAAGTAGGTGCCGCACCGGCAGATGTTGGCGATGGCGTCGATGTCCTCGTCCGTGGGCTCGCTGGTGCGCCGGAGCAGGGCGACGGCCGCCATGATCTGGCCGGGCTGGCAGAAACCGCACTGGGCGACGTCCTGTTCGAGCCAGGCCTCCTGCACGGGGTGCAGGTCGTCCCCGTCGGCGAGACCCTCGATCGTGGTCACCGCACGTCCCGCGCACGCCGATACGGGGACCACGCACGGGCGGACGTCCACCCCGTCGAGGTGGCTGGTGCAGGCTTTGCAGACGTCCACCCCGCAGCCGTACTTGGGGCCGTGGACGCCCAGCATGTCGCGGAGCACCCACAGCAGGGGCAGGTCGTCTGGCGCGTCCACGGTGACGCTCTGCCCGTTGACGGTGAAGGTGTGCGAGGGCACGGCGTACTCCTGGCTCGGCGGCTAGCGCGGGTAAGGGGTGAAGTCGACGTCGAAGTCGAGGGGGAAGCTGCGCGGCTTCGAACCGGTGGCCCGGGCCCAGGCGTTGGCGATGGCGCCGACCGCGGCGGGCACGCCGAGCTCGCCCGCGCCGCCCGGCTCCGTACCGGTGGCCGGGAGCACGAAGATCCGTACGTCGCGCGGGGTGTCGCGCTGCTGCGCCCAGTGGAACTGGCTGTAACTCCCTTCGAGCGGGAGCCCCTTGTCGATGTGGAGCCCGGCGCGCAGGGTGGTGGAGATCGCGTCGGTGAGGCCGCCGATCATCTGGGCCTCCAGTCCGCGCGGGTTGACCGGCAGGCCCACGTCCACAGCGATGACGGCCTTGGTGACGCGGGCGCGCTGCGGATCGCGGACGTCGATCTCCACGAGGCAGGCGGTACGGGACTTGTACTCCTCGTGGAAGGCGATGCCCTGGGCGCGGCCGGGCTCCATGGCCCGCCCCCAGTTCCCCTCGGTCGCGACCTTGTCCAGTACGGCGCGCTGGGCGTCGGTCTTCAGGAAGGTGCGCCGGAAGCGGTACGGGTCCTTGCCGGTGGCCGCCGCCAGTTCGTCGACCATGATCTCCTCGGCTCCACGCGTGTTGGCGGAGTACACCGAGCGCCACGAGGCCGTGGGGATCCCGGTCGGCACCTCGGTGAGGGCCTGGGTGGTGAGACCGAAGTGGTACGGGGACTTCACCGTGGTCAGGAACAGCGTCTGGGCGAGGGTGGCGTTGCCGATGCCGAGCGGCAGGTGCGCCGCGGTCGCGGTGATGATCTCGCCCAGCCCGTGCCGGAAGTCGGTCTCGGCGGCGGCGACGCGGTGCTCGAAGCTGAGGACCTCGCCCAGCAGGTGCGTGGCGCGGATCTTGTGGTGGGTGGCGGGGCGCATCCGGCCGTGGCGCGTGTCGTCGACGCGGGTCCACATCAGCTTGACCGGGCGGCGGCAGGCCTTGGAGACACGGGCGGCCTCCAGCGCGGCGTCGAAGAAGAGCCGCCGGCCGAAGGACCCGCCGGCCTGGACTACGTGCACCGCCACCTTGTCCGGGGGCAGGCCGAGGTCGGCCGCGATGGTCTGGCGGGCCACGATGGGGGATTTGAGGCCGGACCAGATCTCGGCCCGGTCGTCGCGCACGTCGGCCACGGCGCAGTTGGTCTCCATCGGGGCGTGGCTGACGAAGGCGAAGTCGAACTCGGCGTCCACGGAGGGGGTGAGGAGCGGCGGCACCAGCAGCGGCGGGGTGGCCGCGCGCAGCCTGGTGCGGATCTGCGCGTCGGAGAGCTGGTCGGCGGGGCCCGGTCCCCAGGTGACCTGGAGGGCCGACTTGGCGGTGATGGCCTGTCCGAAGGTCTCGGCGACGACGGCGACCCCGGTGGGGACGGTGACCACGTTCAGCACGCCTGGCATGGCCCGGACGCCGGCGAGGTTGGTGATGCCCCGGACGGTGCCGCCGAAGGTGGGCGGGCGGCGCACCACGCAGGGCTTGGCCCCGGGCACGTCGAGGTCGAGGGTGTACCGCTGGGCTCCGGTGACCATGGCGCGGGCGTCGATGCGGCTCGTCGGCCGGCCGACGAGGGTGTGCCGCGCGGCCTTCTTAGGGGTGGCGCCGAGGACGACGAGGCCGGGGGCGGCCGCGGCCGCGGCGAGTTCGCCGTAGCGGGCGGTCCGTCCGTCGGGGGCCCGGACGGCGCCGTCCGCGGTGGTCAGCGACGCCGGGGCGAGGCTCCAGCGCTGGGCGGCGGCCGCGACGAGGCGGGCCCGCGCGGTGGCCGCGCACTGGCGGACCGGCCCGTAGAGGGAGCGGATGGAGTTGGAGGAGCCGGTGAGCTGGTTGAACAGCAGCTCGGGCCGCGCGTCGTCCAGCTCCACGCGTACGTCGGCCAGGGGCGCGTCGAGTTCCTCGGCGACCAGCATGGCCACGGCGGTGGTGAGGCCCTGCCCGACCTCCTCGGGCGGCAGCCGGAAGCGGACGGTGCCGTCCGCCTCGACCGCGAGGGCGAGCAGGGCGGAGGTGGGCGCTCCGGCGAGGATGAAGAGGTCGCCGAGGTCGACCACGTCGGCGACGGCCGGCAGGGACGGCACGACGGCGTGGGCGGCCTGCGGGGCCAGCCCGTCGACACCGGCGCGGGTGACCAGGGCGAGCGTCGGCGCCGCCACGAGGTAGGTGAGGAAGGAACGCCGGCTCCGGCCGGTGGCGTCGTGCTGCCCGCTCAATGTCGTCCTGTCCCCAGCGCTGCGCGGGCCCGCCCGCGCGGACCTCCCCCGGTTTGTTACCGGCACGTAGGGTAGCGGCCCGGGCACCGGCTGGGAAGCCCCGATTCCGCCGCCGTACCGGGCGCGGAGGTCATCCGTTCGGGGGTATTGCGATGCACGTCCTGAACCGGGCCCGGCGCGGTCGGGGCGGGCCGAACTCCTCGTACGCATCGGGCGTTTGATCGAGCCCCGGGAGGCGGCTGGCCGATTTCCGGCCGTCGCTCCCGACGTGCTTCACGTCCCACCGGCAGGCACGCGCACCATGGCCCCACATTCTCGCTGACCGGATTCGTTCGTACGCGACGGCGGGGCTGTCAGGCCTGAGGCATATACCAAAAGCAAGGACGTAGCGGATGTTGCCAAACGCCTTACACAGTGTCGCTGCCTGTGCAACAGTCGTTACCGGTCCTTCCTTCAGACTTGGCCGTGCCGCGCCTGTATCGGAGTTCTCATGCCGTCCCACCTGTTCGCGGACCGTCCCGCGCAGCCGCCCGAGCCGGGGTCGGTGGACGCACTGATCTCTCAGACCCGGCGCCTCCGGGGGGAAGTGGACGCGGTCCGCCGCGACACCGTCGTGGACGACGACGACGCCCAGGGCCGCTGGCAGCGCGCACTGTGCGATCTCGCCGTGCACCACCTCGACGACCTCCGCGAGCACCTCGGCCAGCTCAAGGAGGGTCTGCCTCCGGTCCCCGAGCCCGAGGCGTTCCCGCAGGCGGCTCCCGAAGCCGCGCCCGAGGCCCAGGCGCGCGTCGGCAGCGCCGAGTGGAACCTGCTGACGGACGAGGTGAGTTGGTCCGACGAGCTGTTCCAGATCTTCGGCCGCTCCCCCGAGGCGGGCGCCCTCCCCCTCGACGAACTGGGCTCCACCCTGTTCTCCGAGGACCAGCCGCTGCTCACCGCATGGGTCACCGCCTGTCTGGTGGACGGCAAGCCCATTGACGGCGAGTTCCGCATCGTCCGGGCCGACGGCCGGGTCCGGACGCTGCACATGAGGGGCGAGCCGGTGCTCGACTCCGACGGCTGCGCGGCCTCCATGTGGGCCGTACTGCGGGACGTGAGCGAACTGCGCCGGAGCCAGCGGGCGGTGCGCGAGTCCCGTGACTCGCTGCAGCGCCAGCGGGAGATCGCGCAGACCGAGCACCGGCTGGCGGTCGAGCTGCAGGAAGCCGTACTCCCCCCGTGGCGCGGCTCCCTGCGGTTCCCGCACAGTGACGCCGGCTCCCTGGACGTGGCAGCGCACTACCTGCCCTCCGCGACCAGCGCGCTGATCGGCGGCGACTGGTACGACGCGCTCAAACTGCCCGACGGCTCGTCGATGCTGACGGTCGGTGACCTGACCGGGCACGGCGTGACCGCCACCTCCGGCATGGCGATGATGCTGGGCGCCCTGCGCGGCATGGCCATGGCCGGGATCGCTCCGGGCCCGCTGATGGGCTGGCTCAACCAACTCCTGGAGACCTCCGTCCAGCCCGCCCTCGGTTCGGCCGTGTGCTGCAGCTACGACCCCGCGCGCCGGGTGCTGACCTGGGCCCAGGCGGGCCACCCGGCCCCCCTGCTGTTCCGCCGCGGCTCGGGCCGCGCACTGGCCCCGCCGGAGGGCATCCTGCTGGGCGCGACCTCCGGGGCCTCGTACGGGCAGGCCGAGGAACGACTTGAGGTGGGCGACCTGCTGGTCCTGCACACGGACGGCCTGACGCCGCGCAGCATCGAGTTCAGCCGGGCGGACGGTACCGAGCGGCTGCTGGCACTCGCGCCCCGGCTCTCGGCGGCGCGGTCGGCGCAGGACTGCGTACGGCTCGTGGTCGAGGAGTTCGGCGAGGTCGAGCGGGAGGACGACGCCTGCGTGCTCGTCGCCCGGGTCGGCGGATAGGGCACCGGGCCGACCGCGCGGCCGGCCGCACGGACTTCAGGGCCGCGCCGGAGGGCGCGGCCTCGCTCGTCTGTGTTCTTGCGTCTGCACTCCCGTATCCGCGCAGCCTCCGTCGACACGTCGACGACCGGGTTTCGGCGTGCGGTCTCGCGTACCCGGCCCCGTCCTCGTACCGGCCGTCGGGGGCGTGGAGGGCATGCGGGACCCGTGGGGCGCGCGGGGGCCGGCCGGGGACTACACCCCCGTGGCCGGCCGGCCGCTCGGCGCCGGGGTGTCGGGGAGGGCCAGCTTGATCTCCTGGCGCAGGTCCTCGATGCGGCCGTACCCGGCGTACTGGGCTGTGAGCCGGTACATCTCGCGCAGCCGGTCCCAGGTCCGGTGCGAGGAGGTCTCGTGCATCGAGACGAGGGCCAGGCGCGCGTAGCGGTCGGCCTGTTCCGGCTCGTCGGCGATGAAGCAGGCGGAGGCCATGGAGATGTAGTCGAAGATCTGCGAGCGCTGGTAGCCGTCGCCGCGCAGCCGCAGGGCTTCCTTGGCGTGGCGCGCCGCGATCGGCGCCGCCGTGGCGTCGTGGTCGGCGAGGGTCCGGTAGGCGAGCGCCTGCATGCCGTGCAGGTCGGCCTCGTCGAAGTGCTGCATCCAACTCGGCGGCGGTACGTCGCCCTTGTCGGAGACGAACAGCTCCTCCGCCTCGCCCAGGGTGCGGCGCATGGCCTGGCCCTTGCCCAGGGCGGCCTGCGCCCACGCCTCGATGGTGTGCAGCATGGCGCGGGTGCGCGGGAGGGTCTGCTCGCCGGAGCCGGACTGGGCGAGCTTCATCAGGTCCAGGGCCTCGTTCGGCTTGCCGAGGTGGACCATCTGGCGGGCGGCGCGGGACAGCGCCTCACCCGCGCGCGGGCGGTCGCCGCCCTCGCGGGCCGCGTGCGCGGCGATGACGAAGTACTTCTGCGCGGTGGGTTCGAGGCCCACGTCGTGCGACATCCAGCCCGCGAGGACCGCCAGGTTGGCCGCCACCCCCCAGAGCCGCCGCTGGAGGTGGTCGGGGTGGTGGTAGGCGAGCATCCCACCGACCTCGTTGAGCTGCCCGACGACGGCCTTGCGCTGCAGTCCGCCGCCTCTGGAGGCGTCCCAGGCGCGGAACACATCGACGGAGCGCTCCAGCGCCTCGATCTCCTGGGAGCCGATCGGGGCGGCCTCGTAGCGGTCGTATCCCGCTGGGTCGGCCTGGAAGGAGTCCCCGAAGCGGCCGGGGCTCGTCTTCGCCAGGACGGGGTCGGTGTGCAGCCAGTCGTACATGGCGTTGCTGAGGGCGGAGCCGGCGGTGAGCACGGCGCCCGCGCCCATCAGACCGCGACGGTTGAGCATGAGGTCCATTCCCGTGAATTCGGTGAGGACCGCGGCTGTGCGTTCGGGCGCCCAGGGCATGCCGTCGGGGTTCTCGCGAGCCCCTTCCGGCTGCCGTCTCGAGGTGCGCCGCTGCCGTACGAACCCGAGGTCCTCGATGGTCACGACACGACCGAGCCGCTCGGTGAACAGTGCTGCCAGTACCGTGGGCACCGGTTCGCGGGGGCTCTCCCCCATGTCGATCCAGCGCCGCACCCGCGAGGTGTCGGTGGCCAGCTGGGGGTGGCCCATGGCCGCCGCCTGCCGGTTCACCATCCTCGCCAGTTCGCCCTTCGACCAGCCGGCCAGGCCGAACAGGTCGTTCAAGCGGGTGTTTGGACCTTTGCTCACGTCAAGCCCCCAGGTTCTCGGCTGAGTTGACAGTAGCCCCCCGTCAGATGCCCAGCGACTATTCGCCAGGCTTCGCCAGGGCACGCCCGATGGTTCGCCACCTTGCGCCGGGTGTCAGGTAGGAATGCGCCTCCCCGCCCCGGTCACCGGCGGAACTCCCCAGGGTGAAGCACGGGATCGGCGGGGCGGCGTTCGCAACTCGTCGGCGCACGAAGGGATCCGTATCACCATGTACGCAGCAACGTCCTCCGTGTCCGCACCGGTCCGGTCGCACCGCACGCTCCCGGCGGGCGGCGGCCCCTACCTCGAACCGGGCCGCGCGTCGGCCGCGGTGCAGGGCGCAGTCCGGGCGCGGCGGATGCCGAGCGCCGGGTCTCAGCCCGTCAGTGGAAGAATCGACCTCTCGGGGCCGCAGGGCGCGCAACTGCGCACCGCACTAGCCTCGGTGCAGCGGATCTGTCCGGAGTTCGCGCCGGTGCAGGTGCTGCGGCGCAGCGGCCGCTCGGTCCTCCTGGTGGGCACCACCGGACGCTTGACCGCCGTCGCGAAGGTTTTACTGGACCACTCGCCGGAATGGCGCGAGCGCTACCGGCACGAAATAGCGGCATACCGGGCGTTCGTCCGGCACCGCCCGCCGGTCCGGGTGCCGCGGCTGATCGCCGCCGACCCGGAGAACTGCACGCTGGTGGTGGAGCGGATGGCGGGCCGGGTCGCGGCGCTCCAGCGGCACCCGGTGGAGCCGCCGCCGCGGGTGGACCTCCGTGCGGCCCTGGGCGCGGTGTGCCGGGTCAACCAGTGGCAGCCGCCGGCGGAGCTGTTCGGCACCCCGATGAACTACGCCCGGCGGATCGCCCGCGACTACGAGTTGGGCCTGCTCACCGACCGGGACCTCGGCGACCTGCAGAAGCTGCTGCACGGGGTCAAGGTGTCGGGGGCGGCGCTCCAGTTCAACCACGGCGACGCGCTGCTGTCGAACCTGCTGCTGTCCCCCGCCGGTCCGGTGCTGCTCGACTGGGAGCACGCGGGCTGGTACCTGCCGGGCTACGACCTCGCCACCCTGTGGACGGTGCTCGGTGACGCCCCCGCCGCCCGCGCCCAGATCAGCCGGCTCGCGCAGTCTGCCGGTCCGGTGGCCCGGGACGCCTTCCTGATCAACCTGATGCTGGTGCTGACGCGGGAGATCCGGATGTCCGAGACGGCGGTGCAGCGCTCGATGCTGGCCAACGCCCCGGCCCAGCCGCCGGCGGTGGGCGCCCTGTCCTCCGGGGAGGAGCAGCGGCTGCTGCTCCGCCGCCTGCACGACGATGCGGGAATGGCCCGCCGGGCGGTGCGCGCGGCGGTCGGCACGCGCTGATCCGCCCCGCTCCGCCCCCTGACGCGAAGTCCCGTGGCGCCCACCGCCACGGGACTTCGCTCGTTCGCGTCCGTCAAGCGCGGCACCGGGCTCCGCTAGATGAGTCATTCCGAAGTGATCAGTGGTCGTAGGCGATCAGGGACCGTGTGATTGGCTGTCCGGTCTTGTGGTTGTGCCAGATTGCTGCGGCCAGCGCGAGGACGCGTTGGGCGACGCGGACGGCGACGCCCTCAAAGGTCCGGCCGCCGTGTTGTTCCAGGTCGAGCTGGCCTTTGAGGGTGTCGTTCACCGACTCGATCAGTTGCCGCACCGATTTCAGCAGTGACTCGCCCTTGCGGCGCTTCTCCCGCTTGAACGAGGGCCGCAGCAGCTCTGCCCCGCGCATGGCCAGATCGGTCTCGAATTCCTTGGAGGCGAAGCCCTTGTCCGTGATCACCAGCAGGCCGGGGCGGTCGGTGACTGTGTCCAACTCACGATCCAACATCGCCGTCAGCACCTCGCGCTCGTCCAGCTTCGGGTTCGCAAGGGACCACAAGATCGGCATACCGGTCGGGGTGCACACCAGGTATAGCCGCAGGCCCCAGAAGAATCGGGAATGGCTGGCGCAGTACCCGTATCCGGCCCAGCCTGCCAGGTCCGACCGCTTCACCGTGAGGCGTGACCGGCCGCACTCGACCGGGGTGGAGTCGATGATCCAGTGGTTGTCGAACCAGAAGTCGGTGTCCGTCGCAAGGAGCCGTACAGCCCGCTTGACCAGCGGCAGCGCAGCCCGCAGCCGCTCGTTCCAGCCCGGCTGCCTCGGCACGAAGGGGAACATCTCGCCGAGGCGGGAGCCGACGAACCGCAGCCACCTGGACTCCGAGGTGAAGCCCAGCATCGCCTGGGCGACGGCGAGGCAGACGAGCTCGGAATCGGTCAGCCGGGGAGGGCGTCCCAGCCACCGGGTGTCCGTGATCTCGTCGTCGATCTTCACATACAGTGCGGTGAGCAGGGCGTCCAGGTCATTCGTCACAGAACGATCTTGGCCGCCCTGTCTGTCTCTCCGGCCGCCGGCAGGGGGCCGCCCGATTGCCCGGCTTCACGCTTGAGCAGGCCGACAAGCTTCGGGAGACCGGACGCCACCGCCATGGCCGCCCGTGCCGGACCTCCCGGTCCGCGCTGTGGCCAAGAGCGCCCAGGGCAGCGCGAAGATCTCAGATCTTCCGCCGTCTGCTGCCCGCCGTTGTCGAAGGCTGCGACAACCTGGCCGTCTGCGCGTCCCGGTCCCGGCCCGATATTGCCCGAACCCCGTGCCGTGTTCATGCCATCGATGTCATAATCGGACGTTGTGTGGACAACGCTTGCGCCGCTCATCGGCGTCCTGCTCGGCGGGCTCATGTCGATGCTGGCCCAGCGCTCGGCAGGACGCGCCTTGGAACGCGGCGAGGCGCGCCGCAGTGTTCGTGAACTTGCCGAGGCGCGCCGCAACGAGCGTCTCACTCACCTCATCGAATTTCTGTCTGCGGTGCAGGAAGCAGAACGAGTCGCGGTGGATCGGCATCACCACAACCTGGCTGACGAGCAGTGGCAGGCCCGGGCAAGGCAGGTCCTTGACAGGGTGTGGGTGACGCAGAAGACGATCCACGTGCTGTGCACGTCCGAGGTCAGCGAAGCGGCACGCAGCCTCGCGTGGGCAGTACAGGAGGTGATCAGGAAGGGCCCCGAAGACCCGGGAGAGCCACAGGACGAGAAAGTCTGGGCGCACATTCGTCCGAGCCGACAGGCATTCCTTGATCTCGTGCGCGACCAGCTGAGTTGAAACCCCGGGGAGGGATTCGGCAGCTGCCGTGAGCGGCCCGGGACAAGCAGCACCAGCTCCGGCCTCCATTGTGCGGCGAGCGTCATCTACTTCGCCGGCTTCTCGAGGGACGCAAAGCCCGCCTTGGCGCAGGCAGCATGCATGTCCACGGGCCAGCAGCACGCCATCGAATGGCCCCTTGGCCCATCGGCAAGCTGAGCACGATCACTTCGGAATGACTCGTCTAGCGTGGGAGCGGACGATCGACGGGAGGCGCTGAATGAAGTCCGGAGTGCGCAAGTGGCAGGCGGTACGGGAGTTCGCCCTCGGCCTTCCGGAGGCCTTCGAGGACCATCCGTGGGGCCCCGAGGACTGTGTGGTCAAGGTGAACAAGAAGATCTTCGTCTTCCTCGGCAACACCGACGGCCCGGGGCAGCCCGGGCTGTCGGTCAAGCTCAAGGACGAGGCGCTGCACGGACACGCGATGACGGCGCCGGGGGCGGAGCCCACCGGGTACGGTCTGGGCCGGTCCGGCTGGGTTTCCGTGCCGCTGGCGGAGAAGGGGGCGCCCTCCGTGCAGGTGCTCTGCGAGTGGGTGGAGGAGAGCTACCGGACGGTGGCCCTCAAGCGGCACGTGAAGGAGCTGGACGCGCGAATCGGGGCGGAGGGCTGAGCGATCGGTCCCGTGCTCGGGGCCGCGGGTGCGCCGGATGGCTTGACATCACATGATCCCGCGAACACCTTTTCTGACTCAGCATCAGACATGTTGGAGTCACCCTCTCCTCCCCCACACCGCTGGAGCCTGCCCATGTCCGCAAGCGCTTCACGCACGTCCCCCGCCCCCCTCCCGTCCAGACGCGCCGTCCTCGCCGGTACGGGGGCCGGGGTGCTCGCCGCCACCGTGCTGCCGTCCGGCGCGGCGCGGGCCGACGGCGTCCAGGCCGGGGCGCAGTTCGGCGAGTACGACGTGGTGGTGGTCGGTTCCGGGGCAGCCGGGATGACGGCCGCGCTCACCGCCGCGAAGCGCGGGCTGAGCGTGCTGGTGGTCGAGAAGGCCCCGACCTTCGGCGGTTCGGCCGCCCGCTCCGGAGCCGGTATCTGGCTGCCGAACAATGCGGTGATCCTGGCCGCGGGGGTGCCGGACACCCCGCAGAAGGCGGCGGCGTACCTCGCGGCCGTCGTGGGGCCCGAGGTGCCGGCCGACCGCCAGGCCGCCTTCCTCGCCCACGGACCCCGCATGCTGGACTTCGTGATGGCCAACAGCCCGCTGAGGTTCCGCTTCATGGAGGGGTACAGCGACTACTACCCGAACCTGCCCGGCGGGCTGGCGAACGGCCGGTCGATCGAGCCGGACCAGATCGACGGGAACGTCCTCGGAGGGGAACTGGCCCGCCTGAACCCGGCGTACATGCCGGTGCCGGCCGGAATGGTGGTCTTCAGCCAGGATTACAAGTGGCTGAACCTCGCGGCGGTGAGCGCCAGGGGCCTGGCCGTGTCCACCGAGTGCCTGGCGCGCGGTACGAAGGCCGCGCTGCGCGGTGAGAAGCCGCTGACGATGGGCCAGGCCCTGGCGGCCGGACTGCGGGCGGGACTCCAGCGGGCCGGGGTGCCGCTCTGGCTGAACAGCCCCTTGGTGGATCTGGTCCAGGAGGGCGGCGCCGTCACCGGGGTGGTGGTCGACAAGGAGGGTGTGCGGGGTGTCGTACGGGCCCGCAAGGGGGTGGTCGTCGGCTCGGGCGGCTTCGAGCACAACGCGGCGATGCGGGCCCAGTACCAGCAGCAGCCGATCGGCACGCAGTGGTCGGTTGGCGCGAAGGAGAACACGGGCGACGGCATCCTGGCGGGCCGGCGGGCCGGGGCTTCGCTGGCCCTCATGGAAGACGCCTGGTGGGGTCCGTCGATCCCGCTGCCCGGGGAGCCGTACTTCTGTCTGGCCGAACGGACCCTGCCGGGCGGGCTGATCGTGAATGCGAACGGCACGCGGTTCGTCAACGAGGCGGCGCCGTACAGCGACGTGGTGCACGTGATGTACGAGAAGGACCGGGGCGCGGTCGGCTCGCACATTCCGGCGTGGCTGATCGTGGATCAGAACTACCGCAACAAGTACCTGTTCAAGGACATCCTGCCGACGCTGCCCTTCCCGGACTCGTGGTACCAGGCGGGCGCGGCGAAGAAGGCGTGGACGTGGGACGCGCTGGCGGGCCAGATCGGCGTACCGGCGGGTGCGCTGCGGGCGACGCTGGGCAGGTTCAACGCGCAGGCGTGGAGCGGCACCGATTCCGACTTCCACCGGGGCGACACCGCGTACGACCACTACTACACGGACCCGAACGTGCTGCCGAACTCGTGCCTGGCGCCGGTCTGGGTGCCGCCGTTCTACGCGTTCAAGATCGTGCCGGGGGATCTCGGTACGAAGGGCGGCATCGTCACGGACGCGCGGGCCCGGGCGCTTCGGGCGGACGGGTCGGTGATCCGCGGCCTGTACGCGGCGGGCAACGCCAGCGCCGCGGTGATGGGCCACAGCTACGCGGGGGCCGGGTCGACGATCGGCCCCGCGATGACGTTCGGCTACGTGGCGGCCAACGACATCGCGGACGCGTGACGTGACGGGCTCGGGGCCGGGCAGCGCTCGGCCCGGGGCCCGGCCTGGGGGGCGGAGGGGGCCGGTCGGCCTTGGCCGAGGGCGTCAGCCCTGCTGGAAGAGCTCGGCGGGGAGCGGCTTCAGGAGGGCGTAGAGGTCATCGGTGATCGGGCGGTCCCAGCTGGCGATGGTGACCAGCACGTTGTCGCTGCGGTCGAACTGCACGCAGGAGATGCGGGACTCCGACAGCTTGATCTTCCGGACGATGAGGAGGTTGTCGCCCTGCATGACGGGGCAGTCCTCGACGCCCGTGACCTCGACGTCCTCGTCGTTCTCCAGCGCGTCGAGGAGCTGGGCCACCTCGAAGGGGACCTGGTCGTCGGTGAGGTCCCGGGCCGGGGATCCCTCGGGGAGGTTTCCGATGATCATCGCGGGGCCGCGTCCGCCGAACAGGTCGTAGCGGAGGAAGACCCCCTGGCAGCTGCCGTCGGGCGCGGGCAGCAGCCCGGCCCCGAGATTGCCCGGCCAGTCCCCCGGGTCCATGGCCAGGACATCGAAGTCCGGGCCGGCGGGTGTGGCGGCGCGGTGGCGGCGGAGGAAGGACATGCGGCCATGGTACGTGGCCGCGCGGGTTTTCCGGCCCGGGGGTCCGCATCCGGGGGCCTGCCGGGCCGGGCCGGGACGCCCGGGTCGTCATACCGGTGGGACCAGGGTGAACCAGTACGTGAGCAGGCCGGCGTCGCCTTCGACGCGCAGGGCCGCGGGCGGAACGCGGCCCCGGAGGAGCAGGGCGAGGTCGCAGGCCGTGCCCGCGGCCTCGACGTCCGCCGGTGCGGTGAGACCGGGCACCGTGCGGGCATCGTCACCCGAGAAGAGGACCGTCCAGCATTGCGGACCGTCGGTACGCCGGAAGCGGTACGTCTCCCCCGCGCCCGGCGGTGCCTGCCGCCGGCCGCGGCACCGGAGCCATCACCTCGATCGTGTGGGTCACGGCGTCCGCGGCGACGTCCGGGGCGAGGGGGCCGGGGGTTCCGGTCGCGGATTCGGCGTCCCACCGGTGGACGGCCGGCTCGATGAGCTGCATCCGCAGCCGGAAACCCGAGGTCTGCTCGGTCGACCGGGTCCATACGGGGGTGTCCGGCCCCAGCTCGCGCAGGAGCTCCGCCGGCTCCCGCGCGCATTGGGCGAACCAGTGGGTCAGCGCGTCCGGGTCGTCGGGGATCCCGGGGGGTGTGAGTCCGGCGGGGTCCGGCGGGGTCGTCAGCCGTTCGGAGCAGGGGGACTCTGTCGATGTGATCCATGGGGTGCGTCCTGGCCGCCGGGCGGGGGCTGCGATCACGTTGAGCTACGGGCGAACGCCTCCAGTGCGGCGCGCAGCCCGGACCGGTCGGTGCCGAGTTTGCGGCAGGCGGCCGACAGCGCCCAGTCCGGGGACGCCGGCCCGGGGTCCTTCTCGGACCGCACGGCCAGGTCGGCGGCCCGGATCTCCTCCTCGGTGACCCAGTCCGCTCGGGGCGGCGCGGCGGGCAGGGTGCCGCCCATGCCCGTGAGGATCTCGGTCGCCTCCTCCACCAGCCGGTCGGCACCGCACTCCCGGGCCGTGACCACGGCCGCCGTCAGCAGGTCCGGGTCGCGCAGCCCGAAGCCCAGGGCGGCCAGGGCGCGGGCGAGTTCATAGCCGGCGGGTGACGCCGAAAGCAGGGTGACCGCCTCTCGGAGGAGTTCGGTGCGGTCCTGTGGCGCGGCGACCTCCGCCGCCACCCTCAGGGCCTGGCCGATGGCGGAGGAGGCACCGAAGGCCCTGGCCCGTCGGACGGCGTCGGCCGCGAGGGCGCGGGCCCGCTGCGGATCGTCCGCGGCGACGGCCCGCGCGAGGTGCAGCTGCCACGGGCACCAGGCCGGGTTCTGGATCCCGCGCGGCGTCAGCCGCCCGTCCACCGACTCCAGTTCGACGACGGCCGCGCGCATCTCGCCACGGGCGAGCAGCAGTTCGGCGTAGACGGTCTGCGAGTCGGGGAAGACCACGGCGGCCGGGAAGGGGGCGCCGAACTCGTGCTCCTGTGCGAGCTCCCAGGCCTCGTCGACGCGGCCCCGGGCGAGCAGGGTCGTGAGGAGGATCGCTATGGCGTACCAGTGCACGGGGGTGCGCCGGCCCACGCGTTCGGCGAGGCGCAGTCCGGAGCGGGCGAGTTCCTCGGCCTCCACGAGTCGGCCGCGCCGGTAGCGGATGTAGGCGCGCAGGCTGTACGCGAAGGACAGGTGCGCACCGCGCCAGCCCTGGCGCTCGAACTCGGCGGTGCCCGCCTCGAACAGCTCCTCCGCCCGGCCGGGGCGGTCGGCGTACATGTGGACCATGGCGGCGAGCACCGGGGCCTCGAAGCCGCGGTCCTCGTGGGCCCAGCTGAAGGGGCGCTCCAGGACCCGGCCGGCGTGGTGCAGCACCACGTCCACCGGTTCGCCCCGCAGGCAGGCGTCCCAGGCGCGCAGTGCGATCACGTACCGCTCGGTGAGGTCGCGGCCCGTGAGGCGGTCGGCGAGCCGGGCGAGGCGCCGGGAGCGGGCCGGGGAGTCGGTCTCCGCGGCGTTGAAGGCGTCCCACATGAACTGCTCGGACTGCAGCCGCAGGCGGGCGCGTACGTCCGGGGTCCGGGCGATCTCGCGGGCGAGCGATTCGGAGGCCTCGGCGAGGCGGTCGCTGTGCGCGAGGACCTGGGCGAGCCGGATGACGATGCCCTGGCGCAGGGCCGGGTCGTCGATGGGCTCGGCGAGGGCCGCCCGCAGGTGGTTGACGGTGTTGGCGGGCTCGGTCAGCAGTGAGGCGCAGCCCAGTTCGTACAGTACGGCGGCTCGTTCGTCGAAGTCGGGCGGCTCGCGCAGGGCGCGGGCGAGCTGGCGGCGGGCGGCGTCGGGGGCTCCGGCGCGGAGGTTCTCCCCGGCGGCCTCGCGCAGGGTGCGCACCACCCAGGGGTCGTTCTCGGGGTGGGTCTCCAGCAGGTGGCGGGCGGCGGCGGAGGAGCCGAGGCCCGCGTCGACGACGGCCGCCGCGGCCTTCCCGTGCAGGGCGACGCGCAGTGCGTCGGGGATGGCACGGTAGATGGCGGTGGCGATGAGGGGGTGGACGAACTCCAGCCCGGTCTCGGGTTCGTGGTCGGACGGGGACCCGGCGGCGGACAGGATGCGGGCGTCGCGCAGGCGTGCGGTGGCGCCCGCGGCCTCCTCGGTGCCGAGGGCGGCGACCCGGGCGGCGATGTCCTGCGGGATGGCGGTGCCGAGGACGGCGCAGGCCCAGGCGAAGCGGACGGTGGAGGGGCCGAGGCGTTCGAGTCGGGCGACGAGGCCGCTGCCGCGCTGGGCGGCGGCGAGGTCGGCCAGCTGCGGGGCGTTCTCCTCGACGGGCCGCAGTCCCCTGCCGCGGACCTTGGCGGTGAGCTCGACGGCTTCGAAGGGGTTGCCGGTGGTGACGGCCCAGGCTTCCTTGCAGAACGCGTCGTCGGCGTGGTCGCCGAGGGCCTCGCGGACCAGGGCGGCGACGGCGGCCGGGGTGAGCGGGGCGAGCGGCAGCGGGGCCTGTCCCGCCCGGCCGGGCAGCGTACGGAAGGCGTCGGCGTGCGCGGGCAGTTCGTCGGGCCGGTAGGCGACGACGAGGAGCAGCGGGAGGTGTTCGGCGCGCGGGGCGAAGGCGGCGAGCCAGCTCAGGGACTCGGGGTCGGCCCAGTGCGCGTCGTCGAGGACGAGGGTGACGGGGGCGCGTTTGACGACGAGGTGGGTGAGGACCCAGTCGAGGCCGTCTCGCAGGCCCTGGGGGTCGGGCGGGGCGCCCTGTTCGGGGGCGCAGAGTCCGAGGGCGGGGCCGACGATGGAGTACCAGCTCCCGAGGGCGGCGCGCAGTTCCTGCTCGGAGGTGCCGGCCAGCTGGGGCTGGATGAGCTGGCGGGCGACGTGGAAGGGCTGGCTCTGCTCCTGTTCGCCGCCGCGTGCGGCGAGGACGGTGCAGGAGCGGGCGTGGGCGCGTCGGCGCAGTTCGGCGAGCACGGTGGTCTTGCCGAGGCCGGCGGGACCGGAGAAGGCCAGCAGCGTGCCGCCGGCCTCCGGCCCGGGACCGGTGAGCTGGTCCAGGGCCTCGTCGACGATCGCGAGTTCGGCATCGCGTTCGACCATGGTGCGCCGCATGCGCGTCCTGTGGTCCGTCATGGCTGGTACCCCCCAGGCGTTCTGGGAGATCAGCGTACGCCCGCGCACATCGCGGGGTGGGTCACTGTCGGAAAGAATCCGATCTTCTTTTCCGACGGGGTTCCGGGAAGGGGCCGAGGGCGATCAGTCCTGCCCGGAACGTGTCGCGAGGCCTTCGAGGACGGCCACGGCCTCGGCGGCCCGGTCGGCCGCCACGAAGAGGTGGTCGTGGTGGTATCCGGCGATGACGTTGCAGCTCAGGCCGTGGGAGCCGAGTTCGGCGGCGAAGGCCGCGGTGATGCCGACGGCGTCGAGCGCGGAGTGGATCCGCAAGGTGATCCACCCGGCGGTGCAGTCGTGGGCGAGACCGGCGGCGCCGGCGTCCTCCTGGCGCAGGACGAGGGTGAGGCCCTCGGGTTCCGGGACGGTGGCGACGGGGGCGGTCCCGGCGGGAACGGCGGCCCCGGGGACGGTGCAGAACACGTACACGCCGTCGTTCAGCTCGGGTCGCATCCCGCTCAGCGGTTTCCGCAGCTCGCTCGCTCCACTCGTGCGGCAACCCCACCGATCACACATCGGCTCCCCCGCCGGGCAGCCGGCCCCGCCCTCCCCGGCGGGGCGGGCGGGGCGGTGGCGGGCGGTCAGGTGAGGTCGAACTCCCCGCCCCGGGCGTTCAGCACGAACTTGTGCCATTCGTCCGGTGAGAAGATCAGGGAGGGGCTTTCGGGGCGCTCGCTGTTGCGCATCGCGATGAAGCCCTCGACGAAGGCGATCTGGACGTCGCCCGCTCCCCGGCTGCTCGACCGCCAATCCGCCTCGGTGAGATCGAGGTCCGGCTTCCCCCAGCCAGCGAGGGGCTGTGAAGTCATGCTCTCGGCCACGTGCGTGCTCCTCCCGGTACGTCGTCCGGGGGCCAGGTTAACCATCGCGGCGGGTGCCGCACAGGCCACGGTGAGTCACTCGTGACCGGTCCGGCACCCGGCGGGGGCGACGGCCGCGTTCAGGTGGCGGGCTCCTGCGCCCCCACCAGCCACATGGCGAAGAACTGCGCGCCGCCGCCGTAGGCGTGCCCCAGTGCCCGGCGGGCTCCCGGAACCTGGTGTTCCCCGGCCTGGCCGCGGACTTGGAGGGCCGCCTCGGCGAAGCGGATCATTCCGGACGCGCCGATCGGGTTGGTGGACAGCACGCCGCCCGACGGGTTGACCGGAAGGTCCCCGTCGATCTCGGTGACTCCGGCCTCGGTGAGCTTCCAGCCCTCGCCCTCCTCGGCGAAGCCCAGGTTCTCCAGCCACATCGGCTCGTACCAGGAGAACGGCACGTACATCTCGACGGCGTCGATCTCCCGGCGCGGGTCGGTGATCCCGGCCTGCCGGTAGACGTCGGCGGCGCAATCCTTGCCGGCCTGCGGGGAGACGAAGTCCTTGCCGGCGAAGAGGGTGGGTTCGCTGCGCATCGCCCCGCCGTGCACCCAGGCGGGCGGCTTCGGCGAACGGGCCCCGCCCGCCCGGTCGGTGAGGACCATCGCGCACGCGCCGTCGGAGGACGGGCAGGTCTCGGAGTAGCGGATCGGGTCCCACAGCATCGGCGAGGCCTGGACCTTCTCCAGCGTGATGTCGTGCTCGTGCAGGTGCGCGTAGGGATTCTTCAGCGCGTTGCGCCGGTCCTTGTACGCCACCAGCGAGCCGACCCCGTCCGGCGCGCCGGTGCGCCGCATGTACGCGCGCACGTGCGGGGCGAAGAAGCCGCCGGCGCCGGCGAGCAGCGGCTGCTGGAAGGGGACGGGAAGGGAGAGCCCCCACATGGCGTTCGATTCGGACTGCTTCTCGAAGGCGAGGGTGAGGACGGTGCGGTGGACGCGGGCCGAGACGAGGTTGGCGGCGACGAGCGCGGTGGATCCGCCGACCGAGCCGGCCGTGTGCACGCGCAGCATCGGCTTGCCGACGGCGCCGAGCGCGTCCGCCAGGTACAGCTCCGGCATCATCACCCCCTCGAAGAAGTCGGGGGCCTTGCCGATGACGACCGCGTCGACGTCGGCCCAGGTCAGTTCGGCGTCGGCGAGGGCGCGCGTGGCGGCCTCGCGTACGAGTCCGGCGATGGACACGTCGTGGCGGGCGGCCACGTGCTTGGTCTGGCCGATACCGACGACGGCCACGGGCTCTTTACTCACCTTGCGTCCCCTTCCAGGACGGCGACCAGGTTCTGCTGGAGGCAGGGGCCGGAGGTGGCGTGGGCGACGGCCCGGTCGGATGCGCCGCGGTGGATGCGTGCGGCCGCCTCGCCGATGCGGATGAGGCCGGCGGCCATCATCGGGTTGGCGGCGAGTGCCCCGCCGGAGGGGTTGACGGCGACGGTGTCTCCGAGCCCGAGGGCCTTGCGGAGCACCACCTCCTGGGAGGAGAACGGCGCGTGCAGTTCCGCCGTGTCCACGGGGGCGTCGAAGAGTCCGGCGTGCTGCGCCGCGATCCGGGTGGACGGGGAGTCGGTGAGGTCGCGCAGGCCCAGGCCGTGGGCTTCGATGCGGTGGTCGATGCCGGTGATCCAGGCAGGGCGTTCGCACAGCTGCCGCGCGAGGTCTCCGGCGGCCAGGACCACCGCGGCCACGCCGTCGCCGACGGGCGGGCAGTCGCCGGTACGCAGCGGCCGGACCTGGTAGTCGCCCTGTGGGACGGCGCCGCGCAGCTGGGCGTGCGGGTTGGCCCCGGCGTCGGTCCGGCTGCGCGCCGCGATGGCTGCCAGGGCGGGCTCGTCGGTCTCGCCCGCGTCGACGAGCGCCTGGGCCTGGAGGGCGGCGAGGGCCACCGAGTCGGGCCAGAGCGGGGCGAGGTAGTACGGGTCGAGCTGGCGGGTGAGGACGTCGCGTACGGATCCGGGCGAGGACTTCCCGTACGAGTAGACCAGGGCGGTGTCGGCCTCGCCGGTCTGGATCTTGACCCAGGCCTCGTAGAGGGCCCACGCGCCGTCCATCTCGACGTGGGACTCGGATATCGGCGGCCAGGCGCCGACCCCGTCGAGGGTCATGGTGAAGGAGAAGGCGCGGCCCGCCAGGTAGTCGCTGGAGCCGGAGCAGGTGAAGCCGATCTCGCCGGCCTTCAGTCCGGTGGCGGCCAGCACCTGGTGGAGGACCGGCATGACCATCTCGACTTCGCTGAGCTCGTCGGTGCGGCGCAGGTGGTCGCTCTGCGCGAAGGCGACGACGGCCACGTCGCGTGCGTACCTGCTCGTCCGGGGCTCGGCCATCAGATGAGCTCCTTGTACGCGTCGTAGTCCGCGTCCGGCTCGCCGGTGGGGCGGTAGTGGTCGGGGTGGCGGCCGCCTTCGGTCCAGACGGGCTCGACGCGCAGGCCCATGCGGACCTGGTCGTACGGGATGCCGCCGATCCGGCCGTGGAGGGCGAGGCCGGCGCCGTCGAGGGCGATGTGGGCGTAGACGTAGGGGACTTCGATGTCAAGGTTCTTGGCTTTGATGTTGACGATGCAGAAGGTGGTGACGGTGCCGGCCGGGCCGACCTCGACGTGGTCGGTGGTGGCGACCCCGCAGGTGGGGCAGGCGCCGCGGGGCGGGACGTACACCTTGTGGCAGGAGGGGCAGCGCTCGCCGACGGTCCGCTGTTCGGAGAGGGCGTTGATGTAGGCGGTCTGGGCGCGGCCGGGGCTGTAGACGTAGTCCAGGCGGGCCTCGGCGACGATGCCGGTGACGGGGTTCTCGAAGACGCCGCCGTGCGGGGCGGGCCCGGCTTCGGGGGAGGGCCCGTCGTACGGCTCGAAGCAGGCGATGTCGGTGATGGCGCCGGTACGTTCGGCGGCCCAGCGGACACGGACGCGCATACCGGTGCGCACCGCTTCGGGGCCGGGGGCGTCGAGGGCGTGCAGGAGGGCGGTGTCGGCGCCGTCGAGCTTGACCAGGACCCAGGCGAAGGGCGTGTCCAGGGGCTGGTGGGGGCGCGGCCGGTCGTTCCAGGCCCAGGTGGTGACCGTGCCGGTGGCGGCGACCTCGACGAGCTCGCGGATCTCCTCGGAGGTGACGGGGTCGTACTCGACGGGCGGGACCACCACCCTGCCGTCCGCGGTTTTCACGCCGAGGACGACGCTGTCGCGCAGACCGCTGAAGAAGGCGCTCTGGACGGGCCCGAGGGACCGGGTGAAGGGGAACTCGACGACGAGAGGCGCGCGGAGCACCTCCGGCGGGGAGGCAGCTGTCATGGTGGCTCTCCGATGCGGTTGGTTCCGGTGATGTCAGCCCGGGCGGCGCTGAAGCGTGCTCTTCCAGCTCCGCGGGCGTTTGAGGCGCGGGGGTCCGGGGCGGCGCCCCCGGCAGCGGCGCCGCACCCGGGCACGGGCGAGGCGCGGCCACGGGTTCGGGCCCGGCCCGGCCGGACTACTCGCGCCGGTACACCGCGGGCCGCTTCTCCGCGAAGGCCCGCGCCCCCTCCTTCGCATCGGCCGTGTCGAAGACCGGCCACCCGCGCAGGAGTTCCGACGCCAACCCCTCCCGTTCCGTCAGCCCCGCGGTCTCATAGACCGACGCCTTGACCGCCTCCACCGCGAGCGGCCCGCACGCGTTGACCTGCTCGGCGATCTCCAGTGCGGCGTCGAGCGCCGTCCCGTCCGGGACGACCCGCCCGACGAGCCCGATCCGCGCGGCCTCCTCGGCGGAGTACGGGCGTCCGGTCAGCAGCATCTCCAGGGCGTGCGTGCGCGGGATCTGCCGGGGCAGCCGCACCGTGGAGCCGCCGATCGGGAAGAGACCGCGCTTGACCTCGAAGAGCCCGAAGGTGGCGCCCTGGGCCGCCACCCGGATGTCGGTGCCCTGGAGGATCTCGGTGCCGCCGGCCACGCAGTAGCCCTCCACCGCCGCGATCACCGGCTTGCGCGGCCGGTGGTGGCGGAGCATCGCCTTCCAGTGCAGGTCGGGGTCGGCCTTGAGGCGGTCCCGGTACCGGTCCCCCGCCATGCCCTTGCCAGCCAGGGCCTTGAGGTCCATGCCGGCGCAGAAGTCGCCGCCCGCGCCGGTCAGGACCACGGAGCGGATCCCGTGGTCGGCGTCCGCCTCCAGCCAGCCGTCGTACAGTCCCACCAGCAGCGGCAGCGAGAGCGCGTTCTTCGCCTCGGGCCTGTTCATGGTGAGCACCAGCGTGGCGCCGCGGCGTTCCACGGTCAGGTGTTCCGTCCCACCCATTGCCGTCCTCCCGTCTCAAGACCTAGAACAGGTTGCAGTAGGGGAGGGTGCAGTTCAATAGTTTTCTGACACCCAGTCAGATTTCTTGGGCGGCGCCCCTTCCCAGTTGCCGGCCTCGGCGCTCTAATAACCGCCGAGCAGCGGGCCACGGGGCCAGTCATCGGGAACAACGGGGTCAGGAGGAACGGTGGAGTACAACCTTGCCGACCTGTTCGAGTCGGTCGTGGACGTGGTCCCGGACCGTGAGGCCCTCGTGTACGTGGACCACCCCGGTACGGGCGCCGAGCGCCGCCTCACGTACGCGGAGCTGGACACGGCGGCGAACCGGATCGCACACCACCTGCTGGACAGCGGCCTGGCGGCCGGTGAGCACCTGGGCCTGCACCTCTACAACGGGATCGAGTACCTCCAGACCGTCCTGGCCTGCCTGAAGGCCCGGCTGGTCCCGGTGAACGTCAATTACCGGTACGTCGAGGAGGAGTTGGTCTACCTCTACAACGACGCCGATCTCGCCGCGCTCGTCTTCGAGGGCGAGTTCACCGGGCGGGTGGCGGCCGCGCTGCCCAAGACCCCGAAGCTGCGCCACCTCATCCGGGTCGGCGAGGTGCCCGAGGGGGCCCCGGAGCCGTCGATCACACCGGTCGCCTACGCGGACGCGGAGGCGGCGGGGTCGCCCGGGCGCGGGTTCCCGGCGCGCAGCGCCGACGACCTGTTCATCATCTACACCGGCGGCACCACGGGCTTGCCCAAGGGCGTCATGTGGCGGGCCGAGGACCTCTTCTTCGCGGGCCTCTTCGGCGGCGAGCCCTCGGGCGAGCCGGTGAAGCGGCCGGAGGAGCTGGCGGAACGGGTGGCGGCGCGCGGCGCCGGGCTCACCTTCTTCCCGGCTCCCCCCCTGATGCACGGGACGTCGACGCTGACCTCGTTCATCGCCTTCAACTACGGCCAGCGGGTGGTCATCCACCGCAAGTACGCTCCCGAGGAGGTGCTGCGCACGATCGAGAAGGAGAAGGTGTCGAGCGTGTCGCTGGTCGGCGACGCGATGCTGCGGCCGCTCATCGACGCCCTGAACGGTCCGCTGCGGGGGACCGACCTGTCGTCGCTCTTCAGCGTCTCCTCGTCCGGGGCGATCATGTCCGAGACGGTGCGCGCCGAATTCCAGAGGCTGGTGCCGAACGTCCTGCTCCTGAACAACTTCGGTTCCTCGGAATCCGGGTCCAACGGCCGGGCCACGGACGACTCCGGCCCGGAGAAGGGCTTCCGACTGGAGGTCAACGACCGTACGCAGGTGGTGGACCCGGTGACGCACGAGCCGGTGGCGGTCGGCGAGCCGGGGCGCCTCGCACAGCGCGGCCACGTGCCGCTCGGCTACTACAACGACCCGGAGAAGACCGCCGACACCTTCTTCCGGAAGGGCGGGGAGCGCTGGGTGCTCCTCGGTGACATGGCGACGGTCGACGAGCAGGGCATCGTCACCGTGCTCGGCCGCGGCTCGCAGTGCATCAACACGGGCGGCGAGAAGGTCTATCCGGAAGAGGTCGAGCAGGCGCTGAAGTCGCATCCCGACGTGTACGACGCCCTGGTGGCCGGGGTCCCGGACCCGACCTGGGGCAGCCACGTGGCGGCGGTGGTGCAGGTGAGGCCGGGAGCCGAGGCGCCGACGCTGGACGCGATCCAGAGCCACTGCCGCACCCGGCTGGCGGGTTACAAGATCCCGCGGCAGCTGGTCATCACCCCTGCCGTACAGCGTTCCCCGAGCGGCAAAGCGGACTACCGGTGGGCGAAGGCGGTGGCGACGGAGGCGGACACCGGCACGGGAACGGCGCGCTGAGACCGCGGGCGGGTCCGGATCGGCGCCGCGCACGGCGCGGCCTCGATCCGGGCCCGCCCGCTGCCTCTGCCCGCCCGCCGTTCAGGTTCCGGCCGCCAGGAAGCGCTCGACGCGCGCCGTGAAGCGGGCGGGGTCGTCCAGCCACGGGAAGTGCGCGGCGGCGGGCTGGACGTCGAGGAGCCCGGCGGGCAACGTCTGCGCGATCCGCTCCGCGAGCCCGGGGGGCGGGTTGCCGTCGAGTTCGCCCGCCAGCACCAGCGTCTCCCCCGCGAACCGGCGCAGGGCCGCGCGGGTGGCGGGCGGGTCGCAGGCGCCGGGGCCGGCGAAGGCCGCGGCCGCCTTCTCGTTCTGCTCGTGCTCACCCGCGGCGTAGTGGGCCCGGGCGGTCCCGTCCCAGCGGCCGTAGAAGAGGGGCGCCGCACGGTCCCAGTTCTCGTCCGTGTCGGCGCCGCCGAGGATGCGCCCGTAGGCCTCGAGGGCCGTGTCGTACGGCTCGGTCCCCGCCCTGAGGCGGGCCGCCGCCAGCCGGTCCTCCGCGGTGCTCGCGAGGTCCAGTACCCAGGCGGTGGGGGTGACGAGGACCGTCCGGCCCAGCCGCTGCGGGTGCGCGGCCGCGTACAGCAGGGCCAGGTTGCCGGCGGCGGAGTGGGCCAGGAGGTCCATGCGCTCGAGGTACAGGTGGGCGCGGAGCGCCTCCACGTCGGCGACCTGGTGGTCCACGCGGTACGTCGACTCGTCGGCCGGCACCGCGGAGTCGCCGGTGCCGCGCAGGTCGAGGAGGATCAGAGTGCGGCCGGCGGCCAGTCCCCCGAGGTCCCCCAGGTAGCGCGAGGCGCGCATGGCCCCGCCGGGGAGGCAGACCAGCGGCGGCCCTTCCCCCAGGGTTCGGTAGGCGAGTTCGGTCCCGTCGTAGGCGGAGAAGATCGGCATGGAGGCCATGAGATCAGACGATCACTCGTTCGAGTCATTGATTTAACCTGCGGAGTCCTGGCAATCTACCGAATGATCGGTCGGGACCTTGGCCTACTCACGATGGGGTGACGGCATGGCGGCGCAGGCGGGATTCCGCGACGAAGGCGAGCGGCTGAGCCGCGACGAGCTGGCAGCCCTGCAGCTCATCCGGCTGCGGGCGGCCCTTCACCGTGCGTACGAGCGGGTGCCGTTCTACCGGCAGGCCTTCGACAAGGCGGGTGTGCATCCGGACGACTGCCGCTCCCTGGCCGACCTCTCGCTGTTCCCCCTCACGACCAAGGCCGATCTGCGCGACCAGTACCCCTTCGGCATGTTCGCGGTGCCGCGTTCCGAGGTGCGCCGCATCCACGCCTCCAGTGGCACCACCGGCCGTCCGACCGTCGTCGGTTACACCGACGGGGACCTCTCCACCTGGTCCGACGTCATGGCCCGTTCGATACGCGCGGCCGGAGGCAGACCCGGCCAGATCGTCCACATCGCCTACGGCTACGGCCTGTTCACGGGCGGCCTCGGCGCGCACTACGGCGCCGAGCGCCTCGGCTGCACGGTCGTGCCCGCCTCGGGCGGGATGACGGACCGCCAGGTCCGGCTCATCGAGGACTTCCGGCCGGAGGTCATCATGGTGACGCCCTCCTACATGCTGACCCTGCTGGACGAGATGGAGCGCCAGGGCATCGACCCGCGCACCACCTCGCTGCGGACGGGGATCTTCGGTGCGGAGCCGTGGACCGAGGAGATGCGCCGGGAGATCGAGGAGCGCCTCGACATGGACGCGGTGGACATCTACGGCCTGTCCGAGGTCATCGGGCCCGGCGTGGCGCAGGAATGCGTCGAGACCAAGGACGGCCTGCACATCTGGGAGGACCACTTCTATCCCGAGGTGGTCGATCCACTGACGGGCGCGGTGCTGCCGGAGGGCGAGCTGGGGGAGCTGGTGTTCACCTCCCTCACCAAGGAGGCCATGCCGGTCGTCCGCTACCGCACCCGGGACCTGACGCGGCTGCTCCCCGGCACGGCCCGGCCGGCCTTCCGGCGGATGGAGAAGATCACGGGCCGCAGTGACGACATGATCATCCTGCGCGGGGTGAACCTTTACCCGACCCAGATCGAGGAGATCCTGCTGCGGACACCGGGGCTGGCACCGCACTTCCAGCTGAGGCTGGCCCGGGAGGGCCGGATGGACACCCTCACGGTCCGGGTGGAGGCCCGCCGGGATTCGGACGCCGCCCTGCGGGAGGCGGCGGCGGCCGATGTGGTCCAGGCGGTCAAGGCGGGCGTCGGCGTTTCCGTCCGGGTCGAGGTGGTCGACCCGGAGACCCTGGAGCGCTCGGTTGGCAAGATCAAAAGACTGGTCGACCTGCGAAGGTGACCACCCCGAACCGCCACGTCGACCACGAACTCATCGAGGCGGCGGCCGACGTCGCCCGCACCCGCTGCCGGGGCGGCAACCACACCATGGCGGCCGCCGCCCGCGCGCAGGACGGCGGGACGCGGCGCCCGCGAGCCGGGTGTGACGCCGGAACCGGAGCGGAGGGACGAAACCACCCCTTCGGGCCCAATTCGGTCCGGCTCCCGGGAGCCGGCGGGCCCGTCCGGGTAGTGCATGAGGCGTGACCTCGACCCTCCGGTGGCTGCACCTCCGGCTCCAGGGCTCCTACGTCGGGCTGGCCTGGAGCCGCGGCCGGGAGATGGAGCTGATGCACCGGGCGATGGGCTTCGCGGCCCTCGGGTTCCTCACCCTGGTGCCGCTGCTGGTGGTCGTGGCGGCCGCGGTGCCCGGGAGCGGCTCCGGCTTCGGTCGCTGGCTCGGCCAGGCCCTCGGGGTGACGGAGTCCTCGGGGACCAGGATCGAGATGGTCTTCGGCGCGGCGGACCTGGCGCTGCAGCGGACCACGGCCTTCGGTCTGGCCGCCCTCACCGTGTTCGGCCTGACCTTCGGCTCGGCCGTGCAGACCGGCTACGAGAAGGTGTGGGACCTGCCGACCGCCCGCTGGCACACCATGTGGCGGCACGTGGTCTGGCTCGCCCTGCTGGTCTGCTACCTCGCGCTGCTCGTGGAGATTCCCGCGCCGTCGGACGACACCTTCGGCGCGACCCTCGGCACGCTCGGGGACCTCTTCGGCACCTGCCTGTTCTTCGTGGGCTCGCAGCGTCTGCTGCTCGGCGGCCGGGTGCGCTGGCGGGCCCTGGTACCGGGAGCGGTCGCCACCAGCATCGGGCTGCTCGGGCTGCGGCTCTTCTCGCAGCTGGTGTTCTCGCCGCTCATCGCGTCCAACGCCGTGACCTACGGGCCCTTCGGGACGCTGCTGGTCGTCCAGTCCTGGCTCGTCGGCGTCGGCTTCGTGGTCTACGGCGGCGCGCTCGTCGGCCGCCTCGTGCACGAGCACCTCACCCTGCGGCGCCTGCGGCGAAGCGGTCTCCTCCCTGGTGAGGACGAGGCCCGCCACCCTCCGGGACCGGAGTGACGGCACCGAAGCGACCGGAGCGACGGGCCGACCGGGCCGGACCCTCAGCGACCCGGCGCCCCGAAGCGGTCCCGCAGCTCCCGCTTGAGGATCTTGCCGCTGGCGTTGCGCGGGAGCGCGTCCACGAACAGGACCCGCTTCGGGGCCTTGAAGTGGGCGAGCTTCTCCCGGGCGTAGGCCATCAGCTCGGCCTCCGCCACCTGCCCGCGCGGCACCACCACCGCCGTCACCGCCTCGATCCACCGCTCGTCGGGCAGCCCGACCACTGCCGCCTCGGCCACGCCCGGATGGGTGTAGAGCACGTCCTCCACCTGCCGCGAGGCGACCAGCACCCCGCCCGAGTTGATGACGTCCTTCACCCGGTCCACGACCGTGAAATAGCCCTCGGCGTCCCGGACCGCGAGGTCACCCGATCGGAACCAGCCGTCCCGGAAGGCCCTCTCCGTCGCCCCGGGGTCGTTCCAGTAGCCCAGGCAGAGCTGCGGCGAGCGGTACACGACCTCGCCCGCGGTGCCGTCCGGTACGTCGTCGACGCACCCGTCGCCGAGCAGGTCTTCGACCTCGTCGAGGCGGGGGAGGCGGACAGCCTGTTCGCCCCGCCGACGGTGTGGATCGGCCTCGCCGACCATCCGCAGTTCGCCGAGCGCGAGCTGGGCGGGCTGCGCAAGGCGTACTAACGGTGTTGCGGGCCCCCACCGCCCGGTACGGCAGCAGGAAGACGTGCATCTGCGCGGAGTGGTACAGCGGCAGCGAATGCACCGGCCGGTCCTCCTCGGCCAGGTCCAGCGCCTCGATCGCGCTCTCGTACTCGTGGGCGAGGGCCCGGTGGGTCATCATCGCGCCCTTGGGCAGAGCGGTGGTCCCCGAGGTGTAGAGGAGCTGCGCCAGGCTGCCCGGGTCGCGGCCGGGCTCGAAGGGGAGCGGCTCGGCCAGCCCGTCGAGGAAGGAGCCGGGGGCGTCCCGCAAGGGCCGTACGGGGTACCCGTCGGGAATCCGCCCGGCCAGGCCGGGGTCGGCCAGGACGAGGGTGCTCCCGGAGTCGTCCAGGATGTACGCGAGGTCCTCGCCGGTGAGGTTCTGGTTGACCGGGACGTGGGTGAGCCCGGCCCGGGCGCAGGCGAGGAAGGCCAGCAGGTAGGCGTCGGAGTTGTGGGCGAAGGTGGCGACCGGTCGCCGGCGGCCAGCCCGTACCGCTCCCTCAGCACGGCCGCCCCGGTGCTGACGGCCGCGTCGAGTTCCGCGTACGTCCAGCTGCGCCCGGCGTAGCGGACGGCGAGGCGGTCGGGGACCCGCCGTGCGCTGTCGTGGACCAGCCCGTCGACCGTCTTGTCCCGCACCGCACCGGCCGCCGGCCCTGCCTGCCCCGCTCGCGCTGACGTCATGGCGTGATCCTCGCCGCCGGGCGGGCCGAGGTCAATGACCCCGTGCCCAGCGTGATGTTGACAGGCCATCAGTACACCTGAATGAGTGTGGGGGCACGCCAGGCCGCCTGTCCCCATCGGGCAACCACGGTCGTTCTCAAGACACTTGGGAGGTACGTTGCACCGCAGTACGCGTTCGACGCTCCGTCGCGCCGCCCTCGCCGGGGCGGCCCTGCTCGCCGCGACGGCCGTGGTCCCGCCGGCCCACGCCCAGGCCCGCGCCCCCGCCCGGGCGGCGTCGCCGGACGAGCGGATACCGGCCGGCGGCGGCCTGTCCGCCGTCATCCGCTACACCGAGCACGGCATCCCGCACATCCTGGGCCGCGACTACGCGCAGATCGGCTTCGGTACCGGCTGGGCGCAGGCGGCGGACCAGGTCTGCGTCCTCGCGGACGGGTTCGTGACGGTGTCGGGCGAGCGCTCGCGCTGGTTCGGGCAGGACGCCTCGACCGACGGGTCGCTCTCCTCCGTCACCCGCAACCTCTCCAGCGACCTGTACTTCAAGGGCGTCCGTGAGTCGGGCAGCATTGAGAAGCTGCTGGCGACGCCCGCCCCCGCCGGCCCGAGCAAGGACCTCAAGGAGCTGATGCGGGGCTGGGCCGCGGGCTACAACGCCTGGCTCGTCCAGAACAAGGTCACCGACCCGGTCTGCGAGGGTGCGGGCTGGCTTCGCCCGGTCACCACGGCCGACGTGGCCGCCCGCGGCTTCGCGATCGCGGTCCTCGGCGGTGAGGGACGCGGCATCGACGGGGTCACGGCCGCCCAGCCGCCGGCACCTGCCCCACCTCCGGCCCCGACCTCGCCCCCGGCCGGCGGCGCCGGTACGGCCGCCCCGCAGGAGGCCGATCCGGCCGCCGCCGCGGCGGCGGCACGGGAGTTCTTCGACACGAGCCGGTACGATATGGGCTCCAACGCGGTGGCCTTCGCCGGGTCCACGACGGCGAACGGCCGCGGTCTGCTGCTCGGCAACCCGCACTATCCGTGGCAGGGCGGGCGCCGCTTCTGGCAGTCGCAGCAGACCATCCCGGGCGAGCTGAACGTCTCCGGCGGCTCGCTGCTGGGCATGCCCGCGGTCAGCATCGGTTTCAATGAGAAGGTGGCCTGGAGCCACACGGTGGCGACCGGCACCCCGGTCAACCTGCACGAACTCACCCTCGACCCCGCGGATCCGACCGCCTACCTGGTCGACGGCGTCCCGCAGAAGATGACCCGGCGGACCGTCACCGTACCCGTGGCGGGCGGTGATCCGGTCACCCGCACCCAGTGGTGGACCCGCTACGGCCCGGTGGTGACGAGCCTCGGCGCCGGCCTGCCGCTGCCCTGGACCAGCCGGTCGGCGTACGCGCTGAACGACCCCAACGCGTCGAACCTGCGCGGCTCCGACACCGCCCTCGCCCTGGGCAGGGCCCGCTCGGTGGCCGGGGTCCAGGACGCCCTGGCGCGTACCCAGGGCCTGCCCTGGGTCAACACGGTGGCCGCCGACTCGGCGGGCGGCACGCTCTTCACCCAGACGCAGGTGCTCCCCCGGATCACCGACGACCTCGCCGCCCGCTGCTCCACCCCGCTGGGCAGGGCCACGTACCCGGCCTCGGGGCTGGCGGTGCTGGACGGTGCGCGAGGCGACTGCGCGCTCGGCTCGGACGCCGACGCGGTGCAGCCGGGCGTGTTCGGCCCGGGCAGGGCGCCGACGCTGCGCGACGCCCCGTACGCCGAGAACTCCAACGACAGCGCCTGGCTGGCCAATGCCGACCGGCCGATCACCGGCTACGAGCGGATCTGGGGCAATGTCGCCACCCCGCGCTCGATGCGGACGCGCGGAGCGGTCGAGGACGTGTCGGCGATGGCCGCGAAGGGCCGGCTGACCGTGGCCGACCTGCAGAAGCAGCAGTTCGCGAACCGGGCGCCGGCCGGGGACCTGGCGGCGGCGGACGCCGCGAAGGCCTGCTCGGCCCTCCCCGGCGGCACGGCGACGGCGAGCGACGGCTCGGTGGTGGACGTCTCCGCGGCCTGCCCGGTGCTGGCGCGTTGGGACCGCACGACGGACGGCACCAGCCGCGGCGCGCTGCTCTTCGACCGGTTCTGGCGCAGGGTGACGGCGTCGACCCCGCCCGCGGACCTGTGGCTGGTCCCATTCTCGGCCGCCGACCCGGTCCGTACGCCGCGTACGCTCAACCGGGCCGCGCCCGGCATCGGACGGGCGCTCGCGGACACCGTGGCGGAGTTACGAGCGGCCGGCATCGGGCTGGACGCCCCGCTGGGCGAGCACCAGTTCGTGGTCCGGGACGGCCGGAAGCTGCCGGTCGGCGGCGGTACGGAGGCGCTCGGGGTCTGGAACAAGATCGAGGCGCGGTGGAACGCGCCGGCCGGCGGCTACCCGGACGTCGCGAACGGGTCCAGCCACATCCAGGCGGTCGGCTGGGACGGCAGCTCCTGCCCGGTGGCGCGCACCCTGCTGACGTACGGGCAGTCCTCGAATCCGGTATCGCCTTACCACGCGGACCAGACCCGGCTGTTCTCCCAGGAGCGCTGGGTCCGGGCGCGGTTCTGCGAGTGGGACGTCCTCACCTCGCCGCAGCTGAAGGTGGTACTGGTCCGCGAGCGGCGCTGACCGGCTGTCACGGCCTCTTCCCGGCCCCGCCCCGCCCGTCACGGGCTGACGGCCAGGAAGAGGTACGCGGCCAGCACCACGATGTGCACTCCGCCCTGCAGCAGCGTGGCGCGGCCGGGGGCGAGGGTGAGCGCGCTGACCACCACGGTCAGGGCGAGCAGCACCATGTGGACCGCGCCGAGGCCGAGCAGGAGCGGGCCGGAGAGCCAGATCGAGGCCAGCGCGATCGCCGGGATGGTCAGCCCGATACTGGCGATGGCGGATCCGTAGGCGAGGTTGAGGCTGGTCTGCACACGGTCGCGGCGGGCGGCGCGAACGGCGGCGAGGGTCTCGGGCAGCAGCACGAGCAGGGCGATGATCACACCGACGACCGCCTGGGGCAGGCCGGCCTTGGCCACCGCCGTCTCGATGGTCGGCGAGACGGCCTTGGCGTCGCCGACCACCGCGACGAGCGCGACGAGCAGCAGGCCGAGGCTGAGCAGGGCGGCGCGGGCGGTGGGCGGCACCGCATGGTCACCCCGGCCCTGTCGGTCACCCTGTCGGTCACCCTGTTGGTCGTCCTGCCGGTCGCCCCGCTGGTCGGCGCCCCGGCCGGTGTCCACGGGCAGGAAGTAGTCGCGGTGGCGGACCGTCTGGACGGCGATGAACAGCCCGTAGAGGGCGAGCGAGGCGACGGCGGCGAAGGTCAGCTGCGCGGTGGAGAATTCCGGGCCGGGCTTGCTCGTGGTGAAGGTCGGCAGGACCAGGCTGAGGGTGGCGAGGGTGGCGACGGTGGCGAGCGCGGCACCGGACCCCTCGGGGTTGAAGACGGCGACCCTGTTGCGCAGGGCGCCGACGAGCAGGGACACGCCGACGATGCCGTTGCAGGTGATCATGACGGCGGCGAAGACGGTGTCCCGGGCCAGGGAGGCGCTCTTGTCCCCGCCGTCGGCCATCAGGGTGACGATGAGGGCGACTTCGATGACCGTGACGGCGACGGCGAGGATGAGGGAGCCGAAGGGTTCCCCGACCCGGTGGGCGACGACCTCGGCGTGGTGGACGGCCGCCAGGACCGCGCCCGCCAGACACAGGGCGACGAGCACCACCGCGAGGCCGGGTAGGTCCCGCCCCCAGCTGAACACCAGCGCGACCAGCGCCACCACGGGGACCAGGACGGTCCAGTCGGTCAGGGGGGATCTGCGCTTCGTCGTACCCATATCTTCCAACTTGCCAGATATGTCCCCCTGGTGCGTCGCACGGCGCGCCTCCACCCGCTCGGCGTGGCATCTCCCACGGATCCGCGCGGCGTGGCGGTCCGTGCGACCCTCCGGGGCTCACATCGCGCGCTCGTGGCCCTCCCAGTACGGGTCGCGCAGCCGCCGCTTGTACAGCTTGCCGTTCGGGTCGCGCGGCATCGTCTCGATGAAGTCGACGGTCTTGGGCCGCTTGTACCCGGCGAGCTGCCGCTCGCAGTGGTGCAGGATCTCCGCGGCCAGGGCGTCGCCGGCCACGAAGCCCTCCGCCGGTTCGATGACCGCCTTGACCTCCTCGCCCCAGTCGGCGTGCGGGATGCCGAAGGCCGCGGCGTCCGCGACGGCCGGGTGGGTGAGCAGTGCCGACTCGATCTCGGCGGGGTAGACGTTGACCCCGCCGGAGATGATCATGTCGATCTTGCGGTCGCGGAGGAAGAGGTAGCCCTCCTCGTCCATCAGGCCGAGGTCGCCGACGGTGAAGAAGTCCCCGATGCGGTTCTTCTTCGTCTTGCCCTCGTCCTTGTGGTAGCTGAAGCCGCCGGTGTTCATCTTCATGTAGACGGTGCCCAGTTCGCCCGGGGGCAGCCGGTTGCCGTCGTCGTCGAAGACGGCCAGCTCGCTGATCGGCCAGGCCTTGCCGACGGTTCCCGGCTTCTTCAGCCAGTCCTCGGCGGTCGCGAAGGCGCCGCCGCCCTCGCTCGCCGCGTAGTACTCCTCCACGCACCCGCCCCACCAGTCGATCATCGCCCGCTTGACGTGGTCGGGGCAGGGCGCGGCGCCGTGGATGGCGTGCCGCATCGAGGAGACGTCGTAGGCGTCCTTCGTCTCCTGCGGGAGGGCGAGCAGCCGGTGGAACTGGGTCGGCACCATGTGGGTGTGGGTGCAGCCGTGACCGTCGATCAGGCGCAGCATCTCCTGCGGGCTCCACTTGTCCATGAGGACGAGCGGGTGTCCGATGTGCAGGGCGGCGCCCGCGAACTGCAGGACGGCCGTGTGGTAGAGCGGTGAGCAGACCAGGTGGACGTTGCCGTCGAAGGGCCGGATCCCGAAGATGCCGAGGAAGCCGCCGAGGTACGTCTCCTCCGGGAGCTTGCCGGGCAGGGGGCGGCGGATGCCGCGCGGCCGGCCGGTGGTGCCGGAGGTGTAGTTCATGACCCAGCCGAGGGTGCGCTCCGCCGGGGCTGTGGCGGGCTGCCCGTCGAGGAGTTCGCCGTACGCCCGGAAGCCCGGGACCGCTCCGACCGCGTAGCGGCGGCTCGCGGGCAGGGCGGCCTCGTCGGCCGCGGCGGTGGCGGCATCGGCGAAGCGCTCGTGGACGATCAGGACCTTGGCACCGGAGTCGGAGACGATCCAGGCGATCTCGGGGCCCACGAGGTGGTGGTTGACGGGGACGAGGTAGAAGCCGGCCTGTGAGGCGGCGAGGTAGGCGGTCAGGAACTCGACGCCGTTGGGGAGGACGACGGCGAAGACGTCGCCCTCCTCCAGCCCGGCGGCGCGCAGCCCGTGGACGAGCCGGTTGACATCGGCGTGCAGCCGGCCGGCGCTCCACTCCTGGCCGCCGGGGGCGGTCAGGACGGTGCGTCCGGGGTCGGCGGCGGCCTGGGCCCAGAAGCCGTTGGGGGGCTGCTGGCCGGCCGGCTGTGCGGGGGACGTGGTGGCGGTCATGGCGGTCACGCCTCTCGGACTCGGCCGGCGATGCGGTTGATGCGGTCGATCGCCTTCTCGAAGCCGCTGGTGAGCTCGTCGAAGACGGCCTGCACGCTGCGTTCGCTGTTCATCCGGCCGACGATCTGCCCGACGGGCGTACCGAGCAGCGCCCGGACCTCGTACTTCTGGATGCGGGAGACGGCGTCGGCGACGAGGAGGCCCTGGAGCGGCATGGGCAGCGCGCCCGGGCCCTCCGGGTCGTCCCAGGCGTCGGTCCACTTGGTGCGCAGCTGGCGTGCGGGCTTGCCGGTGAGGGCGCGGGAGCGGACGGTGTCGCCCGAGCCGGCGGCGAGGAGCTTCTCGGTGAGGGCGCGCGAGTGGAGGTCGGCCTCGGTGGTGGTGAGCCAGAGCGAGCCGAGCCAGGCGCCCTGGGCGCCGAGGGCGAGGCCGGCGGCTATCTGCTCGCCGCTGCCGATGCCGCCGGCGGCGAGGACCGGGAGCGGTGCGACGGCTTCGGCGATCTCCGGGACCAGGACCATGGTGGCGATGTCGCCGGTGTGGCCGCCGGCCTCGTAGCCCTGGGCGACGACGACGTCGATGCCGGCCTCGGCGTGGCGGCGGGCGTGTTTGGCGCTGCCGGCGAGGGCGGCGACGAGGACGCCGTGGTCGTGGGCGCGGGCGATGACGTCGGCGGGCGGGGAACCGAGGGCGTTCGCCAGGAGTTTGATCGGGTAGTCGAAGGCGACGTCGAGCTGGTCGCGGGCGACCTGCTCCATCCAGCCGGTGATGCGCCAGCCGGAGGCCTCGCCCTCGGCGAGCTCGGGCACGTGGTGTTCGGCGAGGGTGTCGCGGACGAAGGCGCGGTGCCCGGCCGGGATCATCGCCTCGATGTCGGCCTCGCTGATGCCGTCGACGGCCTTCTTGGCGGGCATGACGACGTCCAGGCCGTAGGGCTTGCCGTCGGTGTGCGCCTGCATCCAGTCGAGGTCGCGCTTGAGGTCGCCGGGCGCGGTGTAGCGGACCGCGCCGAGGACGCCGAAACCACCCGCCCGGGTGATCGCGGCGGCGACCGCCGGGAAGGGGGTGAAGCCGAAGATGGCGTGCTCGACTCCCAGTTTCTTGCTCAGCTCCGTCTCCATGGGCGGCAGGATGCCGCAGCCCGGCGAGCGAGGGAAGAGATTTTCTGATGCAGTGTCAGATTCTTTACGGCCCGGTCGGTGGGGAGGGTGACCGAGGGGCGGGCAGATACCCATTAGCCTGCGGCACGCCCGGCGGATTCGGGAGGCCCGGGGCCCGTTCGCCTGCGGTGCGCCCGGCGGATTCGGGAGGCCCGGGCCCGTTCGCCTGCGGTGCGCCCGGCGGGTGCCGGGGCCGACCCCGAGCGGTGCGGGTGCGGGGCGACGCACACCCGGCGGGGCGCGTGTTGCGGGTGGCGGATTGCGGGGCGCGGGTTGCGGGGCGCGGGTTGCGGGTTGCGGGTTGCGGACGAGGAGGGCCGGACATGGCGGTGCACACGGGGGTCGAAGCGGTGGCGGAAGTCCGCACGGAACGGGCGGACGGCACCGGCCGCGACCGCGGACAGCGGCCGGAGCAGGAGCAGGAGCGCGATGGAGTGCGTGACCCCCGGCGGGGGCTGAGCCGGCGGCGGCTCGGGGCGCGGCTGCTGGCGCTCGGCGGGGTGCTCGTCCTGCACGCCGCGCTGCCCGGGGCGGCGGGGGCGGCGGGCGCGGGCAACCCGGCCGAACGGCGCGCCCTGCAGGGGCTGCGCCTGCGGTACGGCTCCGCGCGCCGGGCCGGACTGCTGGAGAGGCACCTGGAGGCGGTGGCGGACGAGGCCCGGCGGTTCCTGGGCCCGTCGCCCGAACACCCTTACTACGCGGGGGCGGTGGTCCTCGCCGGGCGGGGCCGCACCGTCGCCCTGCACCGGGCCATGGGCCACGCCGTCCGGTACGCGGACTACGACGGACGGACCGACCGGGTCCGGGAGTTCCCGGCGGCCGAGCGGATCGCCATGGCCGAGGACACCGTCTTCGACCTGGCCTCACTGACTAAACTGTTCACTTCGATCCTGGCCGTGCAGCAGATGGAGCGGGGGCGCCTGGAGCTGGAGGCCCAGGTACGCCGCTACCTCCCGGAGTTCACCGGCGGCGGCAAGGAGATCATCACGGTCCGCCAGCTGCTCACGCACACCTCGGGCCTGCGCTCATGGGCACCCTTCTACCAAGAGTCGACGCGCGAGGGGCGGCTGCGGCTGCTGTGGTCGGTCAGGCCGCAGGAGACCCCCGGATCCGTCTACCGCTACTCCGACCTCAACCTCATCGCGCTGCAGCTGCTCCTGGAACGGATCACCGGTCGCACTCTGGACGTCCTGCTCCACGACGAGATCACCGCTCCGCTCGGGATGCACCGCACTCGTTACAACCCGCCGCTCTCGTGGCGCCGCGTCACCGCCGCCACCGAGGTGCAGCGACCGCCATGGTCCGGCCTGGACCGCGGCCTGGTGTGGGGCGAGGTCCACGACGAGAACGCGTACGCGCTCGGCGGGGTGGCCGGGCACGCCGGGGTCTTCGGCACCGCCTGGGACCTGGCCGTCCTGGCCCGAACCCTCCTTGACGGCGGGGCCTACGCGGGCCGCCGCATCCTGCGCCCCGCCTCGGTGGAACTGCTCTTCACCGACTACAACACGGCCTTCCCGGGCGACGACCACGGCCTCGGCTTCGAGCTCTACCAGCACTGGTACATGGGCGCCATGGCCACCCCGCACTCGGCCGGCCACACCGGGTTCACCGGCACCTCCCTCGTCCTCGACCCCTCCACCGACTCCTTCCTGGTCCTGCTGGGCAACTCCGTGCACCCCGTGCGCACCTGGCGGGCCGGCAGCGCTCCGCGGGTCGCCGTGGGCAACCGCTTCGCCCGCGCCGTCCCGGTCCGTACGCGGCACGGCGGCGCGGCCTGGTTCTCCGGGACCGACCCCGGCGGCTCGGGCACCCTCACCCTGCCCCCGCTCACCCCGGCCACCGCCGCCGCCCGGCTGCGCTGTGCCGTGTGGTGGGACACCGTGCCCGGCGAAGGCGCCCTGCACCTGGAGGCCTCGGCGGACGGCGCGGACTGGGCGCCGCTGCCGTTCACCACGCTGCGGTCCACCGGCGGCGTCCCCGAGGAGTGGCCGCGGGGCTCGGTCGGCGGCTGGTCCGGGCGCATCTGGCACCGCCTGGAGGCTCCCCTCACGGCTGCCTGGGCGGGCCGCGAGGTACGGCTGCGGTTCCGCCACACCGCCACCGGGCGCTACGTCGGCCGCGGGGTCTACGTGGACGTCGTACGGGTGGCGGAGCCGGCCCGGCTGCTGTTCGCGGAGGACCGGCCCGACGACGCGGCCCTCGTCGAGGCCGTCGGCTGGACCCGGTCCGCGGACTGAACCGCCCGGCGGGGTCAGTCGCGCACCAGGCAGAACGGGTGACCCGCCGGATCCGCGTAGACCCGCCAGCCGCGCCCGTCCGCCCCGTCCAGCAGGGCCCCGCCGGCCGCGAGCACCTCCTCCTGCGCGCGATCCAGGTCCCGGACGCCGAGGTCGAGGTGGAACTGCTGCGGCCGGCTGGGGTCGGGCCAGTTCGGTGGGACATGGTCCGGGGCGCGCTGGAAGGCGAGGACCAGGCCCGTCGGCGTGTGCAGCGTCGCCCAGTCCTCGTCGAGCGACCAACGCCGGTCCGGCTGGTCGACGTTGCCGCCCAGCAGCGACCGGTAGAAATCGGCGAGCACCCGCGGCTCGGGACAGTCCAGGACCACGCACTGCAGTTCAGCGATCATGTCCGGATCCTAGAGGGTGCCCTGTCCTCGAACTCCCGTCTGCGACAGGGCCCAACAGGAAATCGTGACTCCCTCGACCGCACGAATCAAGCCATGCGGAGGGGTGTATTTTCAGCCATGCCGGGCGTAGCGTGAGCGCACTCCACCAGGAGGAACGCGCCGGCCCTCCCGCCTTGCACCGGTCGGCGCGTACCGATGGAAGAGCCCCGCCGCCACATCCCCCGGTGCGGCGGGGCTCTTCTGCGTCGGACCGGGTCCGGCCGGCCGGACCCGTCGGACCGGACCCGTCGGACCGGATCCGCCAGGGCCCTCACGCCGGGTCGGTCAGCACCGCGGCGAGCATCCGGCGGGCCACCGCGGTCAGTTCGGCGAGATCCGGTGCCGGGCGTGAGCGGGCCAGGGCGCCGGCCAGCCGGTCGTAGAGGAGCCCTTCCGTCCAGGCGACGAGCAGTTCGGCGGCCTCTTCCGGCCGTGCGGAGCCGAGCGCGGCGACGATGCCCGCCGCCCGGGCCCGGGCCCCCTGCCCCGCCCGGTGGAGGTCCGCCTCCAGATCCGGGTTGCGGGCGGCCTCCAGGCTGAGTTCGAAGCGGGCCAGCTGGCGCTCGCGCCCCACCGTCAGCCAGCGGTGCAGCAGCCCGGCC
Source organism: Streptomyces virginiae (assembly GCF_040638905.1). Taxonomy (GTDB): domain Bacteria; phylum Actinomycetota; class Actinomycetes; order Streptomycetales; family Streptomycetaceae; genus Streptomyces; species Streptomyces virginiae_B. The sequence continues at coordinate 293,106 of NZ_JBEZYV010000002.1, forward strand.
ATCGCGGCCGCGACCGCCTCCCGGTCCGGCGCCGCCCCCGGGAGGGCCGGTACGGCGGTTCCGGGCGGACTCCCGTCGTCCACGTCGGCGAGGTCCAACTCGGCCAGCCGCTGGTAGCAGGCTCCGATCAGGGCCGTCCTCGTACGGAAGTAGTACGAGGTGCTGCCCGCGGGCAGTCCCGCGGCCGCGTCGACCGCGCGGTGGGTCAGGCCCCGCAGTCCGGCGGCGGCCACGAGGCCGATCGCGGTGTCGGCGATCAGCGTTCTGCGATCGGCGGAGGGGGCGGAGGGAGGGGTGGACATCAGGTCACTCTACAGCTGTAGAGTGAAGCCGTCACCCTCTACAGATGTAGAGGCCCGGAGGAAGGCAGGGATCCGTCATGTCGGCAGTTCAGGGTCACGCGGTGGTCGCAGGCGCGGGGATCGGCGGACTCACCGCGGCCCTGGCCCTGCACCGCAAGGGCTGGCGGGTGACCGTGTGCGAGCGGGCGCCCGGCCCGGCCGCCGTCGGCGCCGGGATCGTCCTCGCCCCCAACGCCCTGCGCGCCTTCGACACCATCGGCTTCGACATCACCCGCGCGGCGGGACGTACCCTTCCGGCCGCCATGGGCCTGCGCCGCCCCGACGGCCGCTGGCTGAGCCGCGCCGACACCGCGGCCCTGTCCGCCCGCTACGGCGGCCCGCCGCTCGCCGTGCACCGCTCGGCCCTCGCCGACGCCCTGGCCGCCGCGCTCCCCGAGGGGGCGATCCGCTACGGCGTCGCGGTCACCTCCGTGGACGGCGCCGACGGCTTCCCCGTCGTCCGCACCTCGGCCGGCGACCTCGACGGCTCCGCCGATCTCGTGGTCGCCGCGGACGGCATCCACAGCGCGCTGCGCCGCCGGTACTTCCCGGACCACCCGGGCCTGCACCACAGCGGGGAGACCGCCTGGCGCACCGTCCTGCCGGCCGCCGCGAGCCCGGCCGGGGCGTCGACCGCCGAGACCTGGGGCCGCGGCGAGCGCTTCGGCGTGGTCCCGCTCGCCGACGGAAGGACCTACGTCTACGCCACCGCCGTCGCCCCCGAGGGACACCGCCCCGCCGACGTCCGCGCCGAACTCCTTCGCCGGTACGGCACCTGGCACGACCCGATCCCGGCCCTGCTGGAGCGGATCGACCCGGCGGCCGTGCTCCAGCACGACCTGTACGACCTGGCGGCCCCGCTCCCCCGCTTCCACCACGGCCGCCTGGCCTGGCTCGGCGACGCCGCCCACGCCATGACACCCAACCTGGGGCAGGGCGGCTGCCAGGCCGTCGAGGACGCGGTGGTCCTCGCCCACCTGCTGGACGGGACCGGGTCCGCGGGGGTTCCGGCGGCCCTGGCCGCCTACAGCGCGGCCCGCTGCGCCCGCACCGACGCCATCCGCGTCCGGGCCCGGCGCGCGGGCCGGGTCGCCGCCCTCACCCATCCCCTGGCCGTGGCCCTGCGCGACCTCGCCGTCCGCGCCACCCCGGCCCGTGCCGCACACCGGGCGCTGGACGACATCTTCGACGGGTTCACCCTTCCGGCCGGAATGGGCGGCGCACCCACGGGCGTTGGCACTCGTTGGTGAGGTTCGTCGACCGTTCGACACGAAGGCAGGGGAAACCCATGACCACCGGAATCGACTGGGACCACCCGACCGACCCGCGGGCCGGGAGCTGGCAGCTGGAGCACGTCAAACAGTACGTGGGCTCCGGCGGCACCGAGGGCCAGTACTGGAACGGCACGCAAACACTCCTGCTCACCACCGTCGGCCGGGTCTCCGGCAACCCCGTGCGCACCCCCCTCATCTACGGTGAGGCCGACGGCCGCTACCTGCTCGTCGCCTCCAAGGGCGGCGCCGACGAGCACCCCCTGTGGTTCCGCAACCTGCGCGCGCACCCCGAGGTACGCATCCAGGTCGGGACGCGGATCATCCAGGGCACGGCGCGCACCGCGAACGCCGAGGAGCGCGCCGCGTACTGGCCGGTGATGGTGAAGCACTGGCCCGCCTACGACGAGTACCGGGCCAAGACGGACCGCGAGATCCCGATCGTGGTGATCGAGCCCGCCGCGTAGGCGCGTCGGCGGGCCCCCACCCGGGACAGCCCTCAGCGGCAGGTACGCGCCACGCGCTCCAGCTCGTCCGCCCACACGCCGGCGTCCTGCGGACCGACGTGCGGCGCGGCCAGCGACCGTACGTGGAAGCGGTTGCGCGGGGTCGTCTCGTCCGCCTCGCGGATCATCAGGTCCTGGAGGGCGGGCGGGATGGCCCGGTCCTCGCCGAACCGCAGGAACGTGCGCGGCACGCGCCCCCACCGGTCGGGCAGGCCGCGGGCGTCGGCGGCCCCGATCGCCGCGGACTCGTCCGGTTCGAGGATGTTCAGCAGGGTCCGCACCTGCGCGTCGGACCAGTCGGCCGCCAGCGCCTCCTTGACCGCCGCGAAGAAGACGGGGTCAGAGGAGCGCCAGTTGACCCGGTTGACGCCCAGCTCCGGCGGGGTCTTGACGCCGGGGATCCGGAACAGGGCGCTGGAGGCGGCCTCGGGGGTCGTCATCAGCTCCAGCACCGAGCGGTGCTTCGTCGGGCAGAACGCGGACGCGTACACCAAGTGGGAGATCAGCTCGGGCACTTGGTTGGCGACCGCGTTCAGCGTGACCCCGCCGAGGCTCTGGCCGACCAGGACGACGGGACCGTTGCGGTGCGCGGCGCGCACGGCCTCGACCACGTGGGCCGTGAAGTCCGCCGGCGTCACCGCGCCGAGCGGCGACGGTTCCGTGGCCAGCCGCTCCAGATCCTGCGGGGCCTGGTAGGAGACGGGGAAGTAGGCGTCGGGCCCGTGTCCGGGCAGGTCCACCGCGATCGCCCGGTGGCCGCGCACGCCCAGCTCCCGCAGGGCCGGCGCCCAGCCGTAGGAGTTGCTTCCGGAGCCGTGGACGAGGACGAAGACGGGCGCGCCCCGCCTTCGCGTGTCCGCGCGCGCGGCGGAGGCCCCCGCCCCCACCGCCGCGGCCGCACCGGCCCCGGCCACGGCCGCCTTCAGTACGCCGCGCCGTGACCGCCCGCCGGCACGCTCGGCGCCACTGTTGTCACTCACACCACTCGCGTTACTCATGAGTAACACTCTAGAGCCGGCCCCCACATGACCGGCTGCTTTCGGCCAGGCGGCACGGGGCGCCCGGCGGCCCGGCTCAGTGCCCCAGCACCGCCATCGCCGCGTTGTGGCCGGGGACCCCGCTGACGCCGCCGCCGCGGACCGCGCCCGCGCCGCACAGCAGGACGTTGGGACGGGCCGTCTCCACGCCCCACCGCCCTGCGTCCGGGTCCCCGTAAGGCCAGGACAGGTCGCGGTGGAAGATGTGGCCGCCGGGCAGCCGCAGTTCGCGTTCCAGGTCCAGCGGGGTCTTCGCCTCGATGCACGGGCGGCCGTCCGCGTCGAAGGCCAGGCAGTCGGTGAGCGGCTCGGCCAGGTGAGCGTCGAGCTGCGCGAGGGTGGCGGTCAGCAGCACCTCGCGGGCCTGCTGGTTGTCGTGCCCGAACAGCCTGGCCGGGGTGTGCAGGCCGAAGAGGGTGAGCGTCTGGTAGCCCTGCTCGACCAGTTCGGGTCCCAGGATCGTCGGGTCGGCCAGCGAGTGGCAGTAGATCTCCGAGGGCGGTACGGACGGCAGTTCCCCGGCAGCGGCCTCCGCGTAGGCCCGGGCGAGCTCCGAGTACCCCTCGGCGATGTGGAAGGTTCCGCCGAAGGCCTCGCGCGGGTCGACGGTGGTGTCCCGCAGCCGTGGCAGCCTGCGCAGCAGCATGTTGACCTTGAGCTGAGCGCCCTCGGGTGCCGCCGCCGGGTCCTCGGGCGCGCTCTCGCCGAGCAGTTCGGCCAGCGCCCGCGGCGATGCGTTGACCAGCACCGTGCGGCCGACGACCCGGCCCTCGCCGGTCGCCGTACGGAACACCACCTCGGCCGGAGCGACCCCGTCCGTGTCGATCCGCAGCACCTCGTGGCCGGTGGCGATCTCCGCCCCGGCCTTGGTCGCGGCCGCGGCGAGGGCGTCCGTCAGGGCGCCCATGCCTCCGACCGGCACGTCCCAGTCGCCGGTCCCGCCGCCGATGACGTGGTAGAGGAAGCACCGGTTCTGGGCGAGTGAGGGGTCGTGCGCATCCGCGAAGGTGCCGATGAGGCCGTCGGTCAGGACCACTCCGCGGACCAGGTCGTCGCTGAAGTGCCGTTCCACCGCCTGCCCCAGCGGCTCCTCGAACAGCATCCGCCACGCGGCCTCGTCGTCGACCCTGGCCCGCAGCTCCGCCCGGGTGGGCAGCGGCTCGGTCAGGGTCGGGAACACCTTGCGGGCCACCTGCCCTGTGGTCGCGTAGAAGGCTCGCCAGCTCTCGTACTCCCGGGCCGAACCGGTCAGCCGGGCGAAGGACTCCCGGGTGCGCTCCTCTCCCCCGCCCACGAGCAGTCCGCCGGGCCGGCCGTCGCGCTCGGTCGGCGTGTACGAGGAGACGGTGCGCCGGCGTACGGCGAAGCGCAGTTCCAGGTCGCGCACGATCTTCTCGGGCAGCAGGGAGACCAGGTACGAGTAGCGGGAGAGGCGGGCGTCGACGCCCGCGAAGGGTCTGCTGGAGATCGCCGCCCCGCCGGTGTTGCCGAGCCGCTCCAGGACCAGCACCGAGCGGCCGGCCCGGGCCAGGTACGCGGCGGCCACCAGCCCGTTGTGCCCGCCGCCCACGATCACGTCGTCGTACACGTCCCGCCCGAAGGTCGTCATGGCTCTTGGTAGCACACCTGGCCGAGCCGCTCCAGACAGTGGGCCTCGTCGGCGTGGGCCAGCACCGTCTCGGGATGGTCGTCGCCCAGTGACCGTTCGCGGATGCCGGACAGGTCCCGGTAGATCGGCAGGGCCTCGTCCCAGCGGCCCAGCCTGCCCAGGCCGACGGCCAGTTCGCGGCGGCTGACCAGGGTGTCCGCGTGTTCGGCGCCGAGCGCCGCGGCGCGCGCGGCGGCCACCTGCCGGGCCTCGGCCACCGCCTCCTCCCACCGGTCCAGGCGGCCCAGGTTGACGCCGAGGACGTGCCGGGCGCGCAGCGTCTCGGGGTCGGCCGCCCCGTAGGCGCGGGTGCGGTCGCGGACCAGGGCCCGGAAGAGGTCGAGGGCCTGAGCGCTGCTGCCGGTGCGGCCGAGGGCGATGCCGACCTCGTAGCGGGCGGCCAGGGTGTCGGGGTGGTCGTGGCCGAGGACCCGTTCGCGTGCGGCGGCGACCTCTCGGAAGCCGGCCAGCGCCTCCTGCCAGCGATCGAGGCGACCGAGCACGTACGCCGCCTCGTACCGGGTCAGCAGGGTGTCGGCGTGCTCGGCGCCGAGGACGGCCGCCCGGTCCGCGGCGACCGCGACGGCCGTGGCGTGGGCCTCCGCGTACCGGCCCAGCGCCCGTAGTGCACAGGCCAGGTTGTGGCGGCAGCGCAGCGTGTCGGGGTGGAGCTGTCCCATGGTCCGCTCGCGGGCGACGAGCACCGCGCGGTAGACGTCGTGGGCCTCCTGGTGGCGGCCGAGCCGGCCCATCTCGTACGCCGCCTCCTGGCGCGCGGCGAGGGTGTCGGCGTGGTCCGGGCCGAGGACCCGGGCGCGCCCGTCGGCCACTGCCGCGTATACGGACAAGGCCTCCTCGGAGCGGCCCGCGCGGCTGAGGGCGTAGGCGCGGGCGTGGCCGGCGGCGAGGGCGTCGGAGCCGTTCTCGCGCGGGCCGGCGGGACGCGGGAAGCCGTACGCCGCGGTGAGGCGGGGGTCCTCGGCGGGGGCGGGGCGCACGATGGTGCCGCCGGGGCGGACCGCGTGCCGCTCCCCGTCCGGGCCCGGGACGGGCTGTTCACCGCTGGAGCGCACGGCCGTCCAGGAGCCGGTGAGCACGGCCCATTCGCCGCTCGCGGGACGCGCCTCGATGCCGGCCTTGCGGCCGGCGGTCATGCCGTGAGCCCAGGCCGGGAGCGGGGCGGGGGCGCCGGGCAGGGCGCCCGGACCCAGCCGGGACTCGACGAGGCTGCGGTGCACGTCGCGGGCGTCCTGAGGACGGTCGTCGGGGCACTTGGCGAGCAGGTCCAGGACGACCTGCTCGAAGTAGCCGGGCAGCTCGGGGCGGTGCTCGCGCAGCGGTACGGGCGGAGTGTCGCGGTGGCCGATGAGCACCGACCAGGAATCGCCGAGGTCGAAGGGCGGGGCGCCGGTGGCGATCTCGTACAGGACGCAGCCGAGGGAGTAGAGGTCGCTGCGGTGGTCGACCTCGCCGCCCGCGATCTGCTCGGGCGACATGTAGTGCGGGGTGCCCATGGCCATGCCGCCGCCGGTGAGTTTGGCGGTGAAGCCGATGTCGTGCGCGAGGCGGGCGATGCCGAAGTCACAGATCTTCACCGTGCCGTCGACGAGCCGCATGATGTTGGCCGGCTTCAGGTCGCGGTGGACGACGCCCTGGTCATGCGTGTAACCGAGGGCGGCGGCCATCTGCTCCGCGATGTCGACGACCACGTCCACGGGCAGCGGCCGGGTCTCGTTGTCCTCCATGAGCTGGCTGAGGTTGCGGCCTTCGAGCAGCTCCATGACGAGGTAGAGGGGGCCGCCGGCGGCGCTGTCGTCGCCGAAGTCGTGGACGACGGTGACCCCGCGGTGCTGGAGGGACGCTGCCACGCGCGCCTCACGCCTGAAGCGCTCGCGCAGCACCTGCGTGAAGTGGGCGTCCTGTTCGGCGCCGATCGGCTTGAGGCACTTCACGGCGACATGCCGGCCCAGCGATTCGTCCCGGGCGCGCCATACCTCGCCCATGCCGCCGCGCCCGATCAGATCGAGCGACCGGTACCGGCCCTGGATCAGCCTGGACTCCGCCATGTCTTGAAGTCGCCCCCGTCGTCGCGCTACGCCCTCCCCGGCCGGTCCAGTATGGCCGCTGATGTACGCAGTGTGTACGGGGAGGGGCGGCTCGCGGGGCCCATGCGGCGCATCGCTTTCAAGATGTGACCTGGGGGCAGCTTCCAGCGCAGACCTGCGGGAATGCTGCGCAGCACGCGTCCCGTGAGGCGCAGGCGCCGGGTGACGCTGCGCGGGGCGGGAGCGGGCCGCCCGTACAGCTGGTGCGCCCAGTCGGGGAGGGAGCCGTACGCGAGGCCGGCGAGCGGGCGCCACAGCAGGTTTCGGCCAGGCACCAGAAGGGGATGGACGGGCGGGCCGCGCAGGAAGTCGTCCACGGCGAGGGCGTCGGGGCCGGCGGCGAGTTCGGGGCGGACCTCGTCGAAGTAGGCGGCGAGCTGGGCGGTGTCGGCGGGGACGCCGGCCGGATCGAGGCCGACGAGGCGTGCGTTGACGCGGTTCTCGTCGACGTAGCGGTCGGCCTGGGCGGGGGTGAGCGTGATGCCGGACCGGCGCAGGACGTGCAGGAAGCTGTCGATCTGCGCGCAGTGGATCCACAGCAGCAGCCCGGGGTCGTCGACGGGGAAGGTGCGGCCGGTGGCCGGATCTGTGGCGGACAGCCTGCGATGGATGGCGCGGACGCGGCTGCCGGCGCGCTCGGCGGCCTCGGTGGTGCCGTAGGTGAGGGTGCCGACGAAGTCGGCGGTGCGCATCAGTCGGCCCCAGGCGTCGCGGCGGAAGTCGGAGTTCTCCGTGACCCCGCGGACGGCGCGCGGGTGGAGGGCCTGGAGGTAGAGGGCGCGGACCCCGGCGATCCACATCATCGGGTCGCCGTGGCACTGCCAGGTGACGGACGCGGGGCCGTAGAGCCCCGGGTCGGCGCCGGATCCCGTCCCCGCCGCGGGCTCGGGTCCGTGCTCGGGTTCGCTTCCGGGCCGGGGCCCGGGTCCGGTCGCGGTGTTCCCCATCCCGTACCTCCCCGTCGCAGGCGCCCGGTGGTTCCAGCCTACCGAGCGGGAGGCTGGGGGCGGGCGGCCGTGGGCGATCCGCAGGGACGGTTCGGACCGGTGCCCGCACGGGTGTCCGTCGCCGCGGAACGGGCAGGTGCCTGGCGTGAAGCTCATCCCTCGGCGGCGCGGACGCAAGTGGCGTCGTCGGCGAGCGCTCGCCCGTTGGCTGCCCCGAGCCGTCCTCATCCGGATCGGCAGGCGGCTGGCGGTGTGGAGTCTGCGCCTCGCGATGTGGGGAGCGCGCAAGGCACTCCGGCGCATGGTGCGCCGTGCTGCCCGGCCTCACGGCCGTGTGACGAGGCCGCCATGACGGCACAGGTACTCGTGGGCGTGGACGGCTCACCCGAGAGTCTCGCGGCAGTGGAGTGGGCCGCGCACGAGGCGGCGCTGCGCCACGTCCCGTTGTGCCTGCTGCACGTGGAGGAGCCGATGCGGACGCAGCGGGTCCACGGGCAGGTCGCCTTCGCCGCGGCCTCGCGTTCACGAGCCGTGTTGCGCGACGCTGCGGACCGGGCACGCCGGGGCCGGCCGCAGCTGCGGGTGGCCACCCGTTGCTACCTGGGGCGCGTCGCCGAGACGCTGCGCGGGGCGGCGGACGAGGCAGACCTGATGGTCGTCGGATCGCGTGCACTCGGTGAGATCGCCGGCTTCCTGCTCGGCTCGGTGTCGCAGGCCGTCGCCGGGACGGCCGGGCGACCGGTGGTGCTGGTGCGGGCGGACTGCGCGGACACCGCCGCGCGCACGGCGGTCGTCGCCGGCCTCGGGCTGTCGGACCGCGGCGAGGCACTGCTCGGCTTCGTCTTCGCCGAGGCCGATCGCAGGGGCGGTGGGCTGCGCGTCCTGCACTGCTGGGGTCCGTCCGCGGCCTCCGTGTCCTCGGGTACGGCGGACCCCGGCGACGACGAGCGGGGGCGGCGCGCGGTGGAGCGCATGACCGAGCTGCTGCGACCGTGGCGGCGGAGGTATCCGGGTGTACGCGTGATCCCCGAGGCCGTCTTCGGCTCTCCCGTGGCCGGACTCTCGCAGGCGGCGCGGGGAGCGGGGCTCCTGGCCATCGGCCGGCGTCGGAGGCGGCTGCCGCTGGGGCCGCACCTCGGCCATGTCACGCATGCCGTGATCAACCACAGCACGGCCCCGGTCGCCGTGGTCCCCCTGGCCTGAGGACGCCCGCCCCACGGGCGCGCCGTGCGACACGCCCCGCGCCGTGGGCCGCCGCACGGCCCGGGACGGGGGGCGAGCGGCATAGTGGTGGGGTGACCACCGAACACGACGACGCAGGCGGCGGCAGCACCCCTGGCACCCGTTCCCCGGAGCCGGGGGGCGGAGGGGACGAAGAGGCGCAAGTCATCGTGGTGGGCGCCGGACCGGCCGGTTCCGCCGCGGCGGTGAACCTGGCCCGAGCGGGCCTGGACGTGCTGCTGCTGGAGAAGAGCGGCTTCCCGCGGGAGAAGGTCTGCGGCGACGGCCTGACACCGCGGGCCGTTCACCAGCTCGTACGGCTCGGCATCGACGTCAACGCTCCCGGCTGGATGCGCAACAAGGGCATGCGGTGGGTGTGCGAGGGCAATCAGGTGGAGCTGGACTGGCCGCGTCTGGGCAGCCTCCCCGATTTCGGGCTGACCCGCAGCCGCCACGACTTCGACGGTCTCCTCGCCGCTCACGCCCGGGCCGCCGGAGCCCGCCTGCGGACCCAGGTGAAGGTGACGGCCCCCCTGACCGACCGCTCCGGGCGCATCACCGGGGTGACCGCCACGCACGGTCCGGACAAGCAACCGGTCAGCTACCGGGCGCCACTGGTCGTCGCCGCCGACGGCGCCTCCGCACGGATCGCGGTGGCCCTCGGCCTGGCTCGCGACGCGGGCCGCCCGGTCGCCGCGGCGGCCCGCCGCTACTACCGCAGCGAGGCCCGTACCCACGACCCCTACCTCGAACTCTGGGCGGATCTGCGCTGTCCGCACACGGGGCTGGACCTCCCCGGGTACGGCTGGGTGTTCCCTCTCGGTGACGGGCGCGTCAACATCGGCCTCGGCGGCCTGCCGCAGCGGCGCAGCCGGCCCGTGGACCTTCGAGCCGCCATGGAGCACTGGCTCCCCCGCCTCCCGCCGGGCTGGGGCGTGCGGGAGGACAGCGCCGACTCGCCCCTGCGCAGCGCGCCCCTGCCGATGGGATTGAACCGCCGGCCTCAGTACCGGCGGGGTCTGCTGCTGGTCGGCGACAGCGCGGGCATGGTCAGTCCGTGGAGCGGTGAGGGCATCGGCCAGGCCATGGAAGCCTCGGAGGTCGCGGCGGAGACCATCGCCCTGGCCCTGGCCAGGCCGCCCGGGCCGAGGCGCGAGCACGCGCTGGAGCAGTACCCCGTGGAGATCCGGCGCCGCTGGGGGCGCTACTACCGGCTGGGCAACCTCGCCAGTGATCTCGTCTTCTCCCGCTACGGTTTCCGGGCGCTCCTCCACCCTCGCGTCATGGCCTCGCCCGTGCTCGTGCGCACCCTGGCCCGCCTGCTCACCGACGTGAGCGCCGAACCGGGCCGCGACACCGTCGACGCCGTCCTGCACACGCTCCTGCGCCTCGTGCCGACTCCGCGGCGATGACGCCGCCGCCGGGCCTCGGACCGTTCGGCTTCGGCGCATCAAGCCGAAACGGGTGTACGCGCCGTCGGAACGGGCACCCGCTGGGTGGCGGGGTACGACTCACCCGTGCTTTTCGTGCAGGTTTTGGAGGTGTCGAGGATGGCCGCAGGCAAGAAGGCCAAGAACGTCGGCAAGTCCGTCAAGGGAAAGGCGAAGGAGGTCACCGGCAAGGCCGTCGGCAACGAGAGCCTGGAGACGAAGGGCCGTGCCGAGCAGGCCGCAGGTGATGCGAAGCAGGCCGCTCAGAAGGCGAAGGACGCTCTCAAGCACTGACGACCATGACGGACGCGCAGAGGCCGGCGGCCGAGCCGCCGGCCTCTGCGCGTGTCCGTCGCGCCCGCCCGCGCCCTTCAGCGCCGGCGAGACCGCCGGGGCGGCGCTTCTTCCTCCTCGTCCTCTTCCTCGGCCTCGTCCTCGTCCTCGTATTCCTCGCCGCCGTCGTCGGGCTCGTCCCCCTCTTCGTCCTCTTCGCCCTCGTACTCCTCCTCGTCCGCGTATTCGCCCTCGTCCTCGTCGGCTTCCTGGTCGGCTTCCTCCTCGCCCTCGGGGTAGGCGTCCTCCTCGGCGGCGCCCTCTTCGTCCTCTTCGCCCTCTTCCGGCTCCTCGGCCGCCGCCTCTTCCTCTTCCAGGGCCTCTTCGTGCGTGACGACGACCTCGCCGTCCCGGATCTCTCCGCGCCAGCCCTCCGGCTCATCGTTGGAGAGGCTGACGAAGCGGTTGAAGTTCTTCAGGTCGAGCCGCATGCGCCGGCCCTGGGCACGCCAGATGTTTCCCGTCTTCTCGAAGAAGCCGGCGGGGTAGTACTCGACGACGAGGACGATCCGGGTGAGCGACGGGGCCAGCTCATGGAAACTCACGCAGCCGCGCGTGGTTCCTTTGGCGCCCTCCGAGGACCAGACGATCCTGTCGTCCGGCACTTGTTCCTGGACCGTGGCCTTCCAGCTGCGTGTGGAGGGCCCGACCTTGACCTTCCAGTCCGAGGTCGTGTCGTCGTTCTTCGAGACGCTGCGCACACCCTTCGTGAAACCGCTGAAGTTCTCGTACTGGGTCCAGTGGTCGTAGACGGTGCGCAACGGCAGTCCCACATCCAAGGTTTCCATGATGTGCATCGCCTTGGTGCCGCCCTTGCGCCCCTTGCCCTTGCCCTTGCCTCCGAAGAGGCTGCCGGCCGTGTCGCTGATCTTGTCCTTCAGCCCGCTGAACGTCTGCCCGAGCACGGCTTTCGCCGGTGAGTCCCCTTGGAGGAGTCTGCCTCCGATGCCGGCGAGGGAGCCTCCGTTCTCCGCGACGTCGGAGAGGCGGTCGGTAAGGTCTCCCACCTTGTCCACGGCCTTGTCCGCCAGGCCTTCGGCCTGGGCGGAGACGTAGTTGCCGAGTTCACCGAGCAGCTTGTCGAAACCGGACTGCCCGTCCTTGGAGCCGTTCTTGGAGCCCTGCTGTGTGGTTGCCATGGTTCACCTCCGCGCCGTCGGCTTGCGGCGGGCCGTTTTCTTGGCCGCGGTGGTCTTGGCGGCACTCTTGGACGCGGCCTGGCGGCCGGGGGGCTTCTTCGCCGCGCTCTTCTTGGCGGGGGCCTTCTTCGCGGCGGGTCTGCTCGCTGACGTCTTCGCCGCCGCCTTCTTGGCCGGTGCCTTGGGCGCTGAGCGTCCGCTCGCCGACTTCTTGGTGGTCGCCTTCTTCGCCGGAGCGGACTTCTTCGCCGGAGCGGCCTTCTTGGCGGGGGCGGCCTTCTTCGCCGGAGCCGACTTCTTGGCCGGAGCTGACTTCTTCGCCGGAGCTGACTTCTTTGCGGGAGCCGACTTCTTCGCCGGAGCCGCCTTCTTGGCGGGAGCTGACTTCTTCGCCGGAGCGGCCTTCCCGGGTGCGCTCCTACCCGCGGGTGCGCTGCGCTGTTCCGCCTTGGTCGTACGGCCGGAGGTGGGGCGACGGCGGGCCGGACGTCGGCGTGCCGCGGGCTCTTCCTCGTCCTCCCCTTCCTCTTCCTCGGGCTCTTCCTCGGGCTCCTCCTCGGGCTCCTCCTCGGGCTCCTCCTCGGGCTCCTCCTCGGGCTCCTCCTCGGGCTCCTCCTCGGCCTCCTCCTCGGCCTCCTCCTCAGGCTCCTCCTCAGGCTCCTCCTCAGGCTCCTCCTCGGGCTCCTCCTCGGGCTCCTGCTCAGCCTCCTCCTCGGGCTCCTGCTCAGCCTCCTCCTCGTCCTCCGGCGCCTCCGGCTTCCGGGCGGACGCCGAGCGGCGGCGGGCCGACCGCCGACGGGGGGCGGGCTCCTCCTCGGGCTCCTCCTCGACCTCTTCCCCAGGCTCTTCCTCGTCCTGCTCGTCCTCGTACTCGTACTCCTCGTCCTCCGGTTCCTGCTCTTCCTCGTCGCCTTCGGACCCCTGGTAGGGCTCCTCCTCGTAGGCCGCGTCCTGCTCCCCACCCTCGTCCTCGTCCTCGTACTCCTCCTCGTCCGCGTCTTCCTCGTCCGCGTCTTCCTCGTCACGGCGGCCGACGGCGAGCGTCCGCTGGTGGAGCGAGTCGGCGAGCTGGGACAGCTGACGGTTGGCAGCGGCCGTCAGCGCCTTGCGGCCGGCGTCCAGCGCCTCGCCCCGGATCTGCTCGCCGAGCTCGGAGACCTGAGGCATCTCACTCAGCTTCTTCAGGCCTTGTGTCGCAAGCTCCCGGGGGTCCAGGCCGAGGCGGCGGCCGGCGACGAACGTCGCCAGGCTGAGGGCCATGCGACCCTTTTTAGCCCGCCCCAGCACATAGCCACCGACAATGGCGGCCCCCAGGGCGATCTTGGTCGTGTCGTCCATGAGCCCTTTCCCTTCACCACGTGCGCCCGGTGGCCACCGCCTTTGCACTCCACGTGCTCCCGCTGCCGCGGATGCACGCCGGGGTGACGGGACGCGCTGATCGCTCGGTTACTAAGTGGCTGCCCCGCTGATGCCAGATATGCCTCGTATGATGTGAAAATCTGGTTTTTGTTCTGATCTCAGGCGTTTGATCTTCATGCCAGCGGGCAGCCCTAGGGGCAGTTCGCGAGGGGAGTGGGCCATGGCCCCAGCAGAGCCCGCGCGCCGCCGGCGCTCTCCGTCGGACGGCGGTGACGACGGCGCAGAGACGAGCAGGCCCGGCCGCAACGCCCCGCCCCGCAAGCCGGTCGCGCGCCGTGGCACTCCGGGGGCGGCCGCCGCAATGCGCCTGGCGGCCCGGCAGCTTTCGGAGCTGCTCGGGCGTCCGCCCGAGTCGGTGTCGGCCCTGAAGCCCACGGAGGACGGCTGGGAGGCCCAGGTCGAGGTCGTGGAGCTGGAACGCATCCCCGACACGACCAGCGTCCTGGCCAGCTACAAGGTCACGATGGACGAAGAAGGGGAGCTCATCTCCTACGAGAGGACACGGCGGTACAGCAGGGGAATGATCGACCGGCCGGCGTGAGGGTCACCGGCCACCGGTGAAGGGAAGCGGCCATGACAGTGATGCCGCAAGGTGGAAGCAGCGTCAGCAGAGGCGGGGGCGGCGGCACCAGCAGCCTCTACGACGTCCTGGAACTGATCCTTGACCGCGGGCTGGTCATCGACGTCTTCGTCCGTGTCTCCCTGGTCGGGATCGAGATCCTGAAGATCGACGCGAGGATCGTCGTGGCCAGCGTCGACACCTACCTGCGCTTCGCCGAGGCCTGCAACCGGCTCGACCTCGAAGCGGGCCGCAAGGCGCCCGCGCAGCTGACGGACGTCGTCGGCGGCATGGTCGAGAGCGGCGCGCAGGGCAAGTCCAAGGGCGCGCTCAGCGGGGCGGTGGACGCCGTGACGCAGTCCCTGACCGGCAAGTCCGGCAAGTCCGGGACAGAGGACGAGCGGGAGGAGGAGGAGCCCGAGGAGGAAGAGGCCCCGCGGCGCCGCCGGCCCGCACGCCGCCCGGTCCGCCGTGAGAAGGAGTGAGGGAGCGCGCGATGGCTGTGTACGTGTATGCGATCATCGGGGCCGAGCACCCTTGCCGTCTGGACGGGCTGACCGGCGTAGGGGCGCAGCCCGGGGCGCTCCGCGCCGTCACCACGGAACAGCTGTCCGCGGTCGTCAGTGACGTGGACGAGGAGATCCGTCCCAAGCGCCGCGACCTGACCGCCCACCAGGAGGTCCAGACGAGCCTGATGGCGGACGGCGCGGTCCTGCCCCTGCAGTTCGGGTACATCGCCCCCGACGAGCAGACGGTCCGGGAGGCCCTCCTGCAACGCACGGCGTCCTACCTCGAATCCTTGGAGCGGGTCCAAGGCTGCGCCGAGTACAACATCAAGGCGTCGCAGGACGAGGAGGCACTCCTGCGCGAGATCCTCGACGAGTTCCCGGAAGCGCGGAAGCTCAACGACCGGATCCGGGGAGGCGACACCGACCCCCGACTCCCCCTCCAGCTGGGAGAACTCGTCGCCACGGAGGTGCGCGGCCGGCAGGAGACGCTCGCCGCCGGCCTCGTCCAGGCCCTGGTCGGATTCGCGCGCGAGCATGCCGTCCGCGCCCCCGTCGACGGCGACGTGCTCAACCTCTCGCTCCTGGTCCACAGCGACCAGAAGGACGAGTTCCTCGACGCCGAGGCCGGCCTCGCCGAGCAGGTCGAAGGTGTCGACTTCCGCTTCGGCGGACCGCTGCCGCCGTACAGCTTCGTCTAGGGCGCTCAGGAGGAGCCATGGGGCTGCTGACCGGACTGCTGACCTCACCGCTGGCGCCCATGCGCGCCGTGGTGTGGGTGGCACAGCGCGTCGCCGACAAGGCGACCGAGGAGTACTACGATCCCGCCCCCGTCTGGGCGGCGCTCGCCGACCTCGAGGGCCGGCTCCAGCGGGGTGAGATCGACCCCGACACCTTCGAGGTCATGGAGGACGAACTCCTCGACCGGCTCGACGAGATCACGAGATACCGGCAGCAGGGTCTGCCGTGACCTGGGAGGTCGGGGACCGTGACTGACCCGCTCGCCAACCGGCTGGGCCCCTTGCCGTCCCGCGCGACGCCGATGTCCTATCCCCCCAGCTCTTCTTCCGCCAGCCTGGCCGACATCCTCGAACGCGTCCTGGACAAGGGCATCGTCATTGCCGGCGACATCCGCATCAACCTCCTCGACATCGAGTTGCTGACCATCAAGCTGCGGATACTGATCGCCTCGGTGGACAAGGCCAAGGAGATGGGCATCGACTGGTGGGAGTACGACCCGTCCCTCTCCTCCCGCCACAGCGGCGACCCGCTGGCGGAGGAGAACCGCCGCCTGCGGGCCGAGGTGGAGGCACTGCGGCGCGAACGCCTGGGTCCCGCAGAGCCCGCCCCGGAGAGCGCGGAGGGCGACCTCGCGGGGGAAGAGGACCGCCCGGCGCGCAGGGCCCCGACGAGGAACAGGCCCGCCCCATGAACCAGGAGCCGACCCTCACCTACGTGTACGCCGTCGCCGTACCCACGCCGGAACTCGACCGCATCGTGGCCTCCTTGCGGGGTGTGGCCGATGCCGCGCTGTCCCTCCTGCCGCCCCCCGGCCACGCCGGTCCGGCGGCGCCCGCGTTCGTCACCAGCCAGGTCCCCCACGCCGATTGGCGCGAAGAGGTGCTCCGGGCGCACTTCGAGGACCTCGACTGGCTGGAGAGCACCGCCCGGGCCCACCACCATGTCATCCAGGCCCTCAGCGACCGGGCCACCGTCCTGCCCCTGCGGATGGCGACGCTCTACCAGGACCAGGAGCGGGCGCTGGCGGCGCTGCGCGAGCAGCGGCCCGCTTTCGCCGACCGCCTGGCCCTCCTGGCCCACCAGGCCGAGTACGGCGTAAAGGTCTACGTACGCCCCGACGCGGGCGGCGTCGGCGGCGCCGGCGAGCCCGACTCGGCGACCGCGGCCGCCACGCCCGCCCCCAGCAGTCCCGGCAAGGCGTACCTCCAGGCCCGCAAGAGGCAGCACCACGCCCGTGAGGACCGCTACGAGCAGGCAGCACGGGCGGCGGAACGCATCGCCGCCGCCGCGGCCGCGCACGCGACCCACGCGGTGCGGCACCCGACCCAGTCGGGCCCCCTGACCCGCGGCGGAGCCGGCGAGGACGGCGAGAACGTCCTCAACGACGCGTACCTCGTTCCCGACGACCAGGTCGAAGCCTTCCGCAGGGCCGTTCAGCAGGCGGGTGAGGACCTGCCCGGCGTACGTGTCGACGTCACCGGCCCCTGGGCCCCCTACTCGTTCGCCATGCCGGCCCCACCGACCACGGGCACCGGCGCCGACACCGCCCTCCACACCCCCGGTGGACCGACATGACGATCACCCCGCGTGACGCATCCCTGCCTGGCCGGCAGGTCGCCCTCGTCGACCTCCTCGACCGGCTCCTGGCCGGCGGCGTCGTGATCACCGGGGACGTCGTCCTGTCCATCGCGGACATCGACCTGGTACGGATCTCGCTGCGCGCCCTCATCACCTCGGTGGCCGGTGGCCCCGACCCGCCTTCCCACACCGGCGGCGAACGGCCGTGAACGGTGACGGCCCCGCCAGGCGGCCCCCCGCACCGGACCTCAGCGCCGTCGGCGACACGATGGCGAACGCCTTCCGCCTCCTCCAAGCACCCCCCACCGCGCCCGGAAGCGACCCGCCACGGCCGGCTCGCCGCCTGCACACCGACCCCGACACCGTCGGCGAGGACCTCCTGAAACTCGTCCTCACGCTCGTGGAGCTCCTGCGCCAACTCATCGAACGCCAGGCCCTGCGCCGCGTCGACGCGGGCGATCTCACCGACGAGCAGGAGGAGGAACTGGGTGCCACGCTCCTCGCCCTCCACGACCGCATGACCGAGCTGTGCGCGGAGCACGGTTACGCGTTGGAGGACCTCAATCTCGACCTGGGGCCGCTGGGGCCCCTCCTTCCGCCCTGAGCCTGAACGAGGAAAGCGGCTTCGCCCTCGCAGGGGAGGGAAAGCCGCTTCGTTCCTCGATGTTCGGCTATCGCGCCGCGCGACGGAACAATCGGAAGATGATCAGGAGGACGAGGGAGCCGACGATGGCGGCGATCCAGGTCGAAAGCTCGAAGAAGCCGTCGACGGAGTCCACGCCGAAGATCACCTTGCCCAGCCATCCGCCGAGCAGAGCACCCGCGATGCCGATCAGTATGGTGATGATGATGCCGCCCGGGTCCTTACCGGGCATCAGCATCTTCGCGAAGATGCCCGCGAGCAGACCGAGCAGGATCCAAGCAAGTACGCCCATGCTTCCTTCTCGCTTTCAGAACCTTCCACATGCCGATCAGCGCACTGCGTCCTTTCCCTTCTCCTTGACACGCCGCGCCTTGCCCCGGGCTTCCAGAGCCGCCCCCTTGGCGGCCAGGGTTTCCTTGCCCATTGCATGAGCTGCTTTTCGCACAGCCTTACCAGTGACCTGTTCCATCTCGGCTTTCGCCTTCTCACCCACGCCCATGTCGCTCCCCTTCACAGTCCAGCCATTACGCATATATCCCTGCATTTGACTCCAAAACAAATTAGCGTGGTATTCAGGCCGGGCCGCCGCCCGGGCGGCGGCGGCATAGAGTTGCGGGGTGCAGCTCTACACCATCGGCGAGGCCGCCCACCTCCTCCGTGTCAGCACCGACACCGCCCGCCGCTGGGCCGATGCCGGGCGCTTCCCGACCCGGCGGGACGGCACGAGGCGAATGGTGGAGGGCGAGGACCTGGCCGCCTTTTGCGTGGAACTCGCCCGGGAGCCCGCCGAGGACGACGGCGAGACCACGACGTCCGCCCGGAACGCGCTGCCCGGGATCGTGACCGCGGTGACGCTCGGCGAGGTCGCCGCCCAGGTCGAGATCCAGGCGGGGCCCCACCGGGTGGTCTCCCTGCTGACGCGCGAGGCGGTCGAGGAGCTCGGACTCGCCGTCGGCGTGCGGGCCGTGGCCCGCGTCAAGTCCACCAGCGTCCACATCGACGTCGACTGACCTCCCGGCCGCAGCGGGGTCGGGAGGTCAGTGTGCTCACGGTCCGGTTGCCAGGCGGTCAGCGGCGCGCCACCCGGGTCACGGCCCTGTCGGTGTTGTTGTTCCGCTTCCGGTCCGGCGTACGGGAGTGGACCCCGGCGGTGGCGATGACGACGGGCCGCTGGGCGACCCGCACCGTGACGTGGAAGACCCGCAGCTGTCCGGCCCCCAGAGCCTCGATCCGCCGGCTCACCCGGTCGGAGCCGCCGCCGTCGGCGGCGGGAGCCGCGCCCGTGACCTGCGCGCCGCGCGGCAGGTTCAGGGTGACCACAGCGTCCGCCGCACTGAACGGCCCGTCGTTGGTCACCGTCACGGTGTAGGTGTACTGCTCCCCCTCCCGTACGGTGGCCGGCGCGCTCAGACGAACCGCCAGGTCGGCCCTGGGCCGGCCTGCGCCGACCTCGATGCGTCCGACCCGGTCGCCGGCGATCTCGGTGAACCACATGCCGCCGTCCGGTCCGGCGGTGATACGGGTCGGGAAGGCGGCCGCGCCGGGCAGGGGGTAGTGCGCGAAGTCCCCCTCGGGCGTGATCCGGCCGATGCCGTTTCCGACCTGCTCGGTGAACCACAGGTTCCCGTCGGGCCCGGCGGCGATCCCGTCCGGGGCGCTGTCCGCGACGGGCACGTCGTACTCGGTGACCGTCCCGTCGGTGGTGATCTTCCCGATCCGGTTGCCGAAGAGCTCCGTGAACCACAACGCGCCGTCGGGACCGGCGGTGATGACGTCCGGTCCGCTGTCGGGGTGCGGCAGGTCGTACTCGGTGACGACTCCGCCGGTGGTGATCCGCCCGATCCGGTTGCCGAGGATCTCGGTGAACCACAGGTTGCCGTCGGGCCCGGTCACGATGCTCTCCGGGCCGCTGTCCGGGTGGGGCAGGTCGTACTCGGTGACGACACCCGCGGTGGTGATCTTCCCGATCCGGTTGCCGGGATCCTCGGTGAACCACAGGTTGCCGTCCGGGCCGGTCGTGATGGCGAACGGCTGGCGCCCGCCCGGGCCCGGCAGGTCGTACTCGGTGACGGCGCCGGCCGTGGTGATCTTCCCGATGCGGCCGCTGACGTCCGTGAACCACAGATGGCCGTCGGGTCCCGCGGTGATTCCGAGCGCGTCGCCGGTGGCACCGGGCAGCCGGAACTCGGTCAGTGTCCCGGCGGGGGTGATCCGGCCGATCTTCCTCGTGCCGTTCTCGCTGAACCAGAGGTTGCCGTCCGATCCCGTGGTGATGCCGCTCGGAGCGCTCCCGGGTGTGGGAAGGGGGTACTCGGTGATCTCCCCGGCCTCGGCACCGACGGGAGCGGGTACCGGGGCCGGGGCGGCGGCCGACGTCGCGGGCGTACCGGCCGGCCCGAGGAGGCAGGCGGCGGCCAGCAGGAGGGCCCAGCGGGCGCGGCGGCGTCGGGCCGTGGCGGGCGGGGGCCCGCCCAGGGTGCGGGGGGTCATCGGCGGCAGACCTTTCGGCCGGGGTTCGGGGGCGGGCCCGTCATGGGGCGAGACCTCGCCGACGGGTCCGGGCACTGTCGGGCGGCGCGTGAGGTCGCGACAGCGGCGCGCTCCGGCACGCCGGAGGCATACGCGCACTGCAGCCTAAGGGCTGTCCCGTAATCCCCGGTGGATCAGCGCGCGGCGTCAGACGCGGTGCATCGCAAGGCGGAGGACCGTGCTGATACCGGGCGTATCAGGCGTTTCCGACCACGCGGCGAGGTGCCGTGGCTGTCGTCGTGCGCCCGCCGGGGATTACGGGACAGCCCTTGGGGTGCCGGATGACGGCGTGTCAGGCCGCTGTGGGCCAAGGGGCTGACACCCATGGGAGCGCTCCTGCCGCACATCCCCTATACGCGGTCGGGGCGGAGTTCGATGTGGTCCGGTGCCAGGTCGACCGCCACGCGGTGCTCCATGCCCAGGGCCTCCAGGAACTTCGCAGGCAGCTGCACGCGTCCCGAGCGGTCGAGGACGACGTACTCGCGTTCGCTGATCGATTCCTCGCCGTGCTCGTCGGTGACCAGGCGGCGCAGGACCTCGCTGCTGGTGCGGCCGTCGCGGATCGCGACCGTGCGGCGGACCTCGCCCGCCACCATGGGGTCGTGCGTCACGATGACCACCGTCACGCCGAGTTCCTCGTTGACCGTGCGGAAGGCCTCGAAGACGGCCGCGGCCGTCTCCGAGTCGAGCTCGCCGGTGGGTTCGTCGGCCAGCAGCACCTTGGGGTCGTTGGCCATCGCCACCGCGATCGCGACCCGCTGCTGCTGTCCGCCCGACAGCTCCGCCGGGTGCCGGTGAGCCAGGTCGCCGATCCCGAGGGCGTCCAGGATCTCCGCCACCCGGGCAGAGCGGCGTGCGCCCGCGCCGCGCCGCGAGCCGCCACCGCGCAACTGCATGGGCAGGGCCACGTTCTGGGCGGCCGTCAGGAACGGCAGCAGGTTGCGGGCCGTCTGCTGGAAGACGAACCCGACCGCTTCGCGCCGGTAGCGCAGCCGGTCCCGCGCCGTCAGTTCCAGCAGGTCGTAGCCGGCGACCGCTGCGCTGCCCGCCGTCGGGACGTCCAGTCCCGCCAGGATGTTCAGGAGGGTGGACTTCCCGCTGCCCGAGGCACCCACGAGGGCCACCAGGTCGCCCTGCTCGACCGTCAGCTCCAGCCCTTGGAGGGCCTGCACCTCGATGCCGTCCGTGCTGAAGATCCGGACGAGGCGGTCGCAGGCGATCGCGGCGTCCGCCGCCCGGGTGCGGGGCTCCGCGGCGGCCGTCGCCCGGCGGCGCAGCTCCTCGTACGTCGGCTGGTCGCTGTTCAACGCTGGTCTCCCGCTCTCAACTCGGTGGTGATCTGCCGTCGTCCGGAGGTCGCCGCCTCGACGAGCACGGCCGCGGCAATCAGGGCGGCCAGGCCCAGGGCCTGGGTCAGTACGGGGCCCGCGGTGAGCCGTACGCCGTTCGGCACGCTCGCGCCGACCAGGGTGGACAGGTCCATCGCCGGACCCAGCAGCACCACCGCGGCGGCCGCGACCAGGGCCCCGCCCAGCGCCGCCGCCAAGGTCTGCGGCAGTGTCTCGGCGAGGATCAGCGCGACGCCCTGCCTGCGGCGCAGACCCATCGTGCGCAGCCGGGCCAGCAGCGCCGCGCGTTCGGGGACGCTGCGCATGAGCGTCAGCAGTACGGCCAGCAGCGCGAAGCCGGCCGCTCCGGCCACGGAGGCCCAGAAGAGGCGTTCCGCGGACCGCTGCAGCGGATCGGAGCCCAGCTCGGCGACGGCGTCGGCGCTGGTGCGCACGGGATACACCTCGTCGGCCGGCTGCGTCCCCGGAGCCGGGGCCGGCTCCTGGTCTCCGGCCGGTGCGGGGGCCGCGGGCGAAGGGGACGACGCCGGCGCCGGCGGGGAAGCGGACGCCGCCGGGAGAGCGGAGCGGACCAGCGCGCGCAGTCGGTCGCCGTCGACGGACCCGAGGCCGAACCACCGGTTCGGCCGGTCGGCGCCGCCGATGAGGGCCGCCGCGCGGCTCGCGGGCAGGACGAGCGTCGCGGCGTCGGCGGCCGGAACAGCCGGGGTGCAGTCGATCACGGCGGCGCCCCGGACCCGCACTTCACCGCCGTTGCCGGGCTGGAGCGTGAAGGGGCCCGAGCCGCCCAGCCGTGCCAGGCCGGAGCTGAACAGCGCGGGCACCGGGGCGTCCGCGGGCTCGCCGGCGGCCGTGGCGAGCAGGGCGGGGTCGAAGGGTCCGCAGCCGAGGACACGGGACAGTTCCGCGTACGCTCCCGGCTCGACGACGATCAGGTTGACCTGGCTGGAGCGCTGGACGGTGCCGACGAGTGCGGAGTCGTGGTCGATCCACAGCGGCACGGACGTCCGTACGCCCGGCAGTTCGCCCGCGGCCTTCGCGAGGCCCTCCGGGAGCTCCGCCTTGCCGAAGGCGGAGATCGCCGCGTCGCCCCCGACGGTCAGCCGGGCGAC
Source organism: Streptomyces virginiae (assembly GCF_040638905.1). Classification (GTDB taxonomy): domain Bacteria; phylum Actinomycetota; class Actinomycetes; order Streptomycetales; family Streptomycetaceae; genus Streptomyces; species Streptomyces virginiae_B. The sequence continues at coordinate 315,520 of NZ_JBEZYV010000002.1, forward strand.
ACCGAGCCGGTTGGAGTCCACGGACTGCAGGACGGCGGCTCCGAACCCCCCGGTGGTGATGGCGAGGAGCAGGGCGGCCATCGGCAGGACGGAGGGGCCGGAGCGGCCGGCGCCCCGGGCCCCGCAACCGCGCGCGGCCCGGGCCAGTCCGAGGAAGCCGACCAGTCCGGACCGGCGGGCGGCCGCCCGGGCGAACCATCCGGTCACCACCGGCTGGACCCGGGCCAGCAGCAGTGCCCCGCACAGTGCGAGCAGCAGCGGGGACGCGATGAGAAGCGGGTCCGGGTCGCTGCCGGCCGGGGCGACCCCGCTGCGGCGGACCTCCAGCACGGCGGCGGCCGTGACGGCGAGTACGAGCAGCTCGGCCACGGGCCGCCGCCGGCGCCCGGCTGGGCGGCGCGGGGTCAGCAGCACGGCCGCCCGTACGGGGAAGGCCAGCAGCGCGAGCAGCGCGACCGTCGCAGCCGAGATGAGCGCGGGGGCCGACCGTGGTGTGGGCAGCAGGAGTACGGCGAGCGCGGTGGCGGCCGCGGCGGCCGGGAGGACCGTGACGGCGCCTTCCCCGAGGAGCCGGCCGACGATGGCGGAGCGGGAGCCGCCACGGGCCAGCAGCAGCCGCAGTTCGGCGTCCCGTCGGTCCGCGGCGAGCGCGCCGGCGAGGCAGAGGACGACGAAGGCGACCCCGCCGACCCCGGCGGGCCCGATCAGCGCGAGGGGCACTGCCGCCTGTCTGCGGTCGTGGGCCTGCTCGAACAGTTCGGGCAGCCACGAGGTGGTCCGTATCCGCTCGCGGCGGGTCTCGAAGGCGATGGCGGCGGCCGTGGGGCCGGCCACGTAGGAGGCGATCTCCTCCTTCGTGGCGTCGAGCCGGTCGGCCCGCAGCCGGCCGACCTCCACCGGCAGGCGCCAGAAGTCATGGGCGTCGTGGCCCCACAGGTCCATCCGGTCGAGGTCGCCGGCCCCGATGAAGGCGTCGGCCTCCCACAGGTAGCTCTCCCCGACGGCCTTCTTGCAGGCGCGCGGGAGGCAGTCCAGGTTCACCCAGAAGCCGTCGGTCTCGTTCGGGACGGAGAAGAGGCCCACGACTTCCACGGACGGCGTGCCGTCGATCAGGGGCGCGCTCTTGAGGACGGAGCCCACGCGGGCGCCGATGGTGGCGGCGGCCTCCCGCGACAGGACGACCTGGAGGGGCGGTTCGTACGCGGCTGCTCCGGCGCTCCGGGGGGCGTCGCTCGGCCAGCGCCCCTCCACCAGCCTCACGTGGTCCTGCGCCTGCTGGACGTACAGCAGGGACATCTCGGGCGGGAGGCGGTGCGGGCGGGACAGTTCCGGATTCAGCAGCGGCTGCCGCTTGTTGGTCCGCGTGCCGTGGACGACCGTGTCGGCATCGACGTGGAAGGTGTTCCCGGTACGGGCGAGGAGGCTCTCCAGCGTCCGGTCCAGGGCCTGGGCACTCTGCCCGGACGCCGGTGCCGGCGCGGTCACCTGAAGGCTGGTGCGGGTCGACCCGCTGTGCTCCAGGAAGGACCGCAGGGCCTGGTCGGCACCCCGGTCCTGGGCACGCGGCAGTGCGGCGGCGAGCAGGACGGCGACGAACGCCAGCGCGGCGGCGAGCAGGGTGCCGAGCGGAGCCGCGCGCAGCCGGGTCCGCACCCACGGCGCGGGCCGCGGCCCGGACTTCGGGGCGGCGGGCGGGCGAGGGGTGGTCGGCGGCCGCGGAGTGGTCGGCGACGGGGTGATCGGCGGCCGCGGGGTGGTCGGCGGCGGGGTGGTCACATCTCCTCCACGGGGCGCAGCCGGGCGGCGATGTCGCGGCCCCGGGGGCCGCCGAAGACGGCCGACAGCAGGGGAACGGCGGCGATGGCGGCGGCCGTCAGCAGGATCTGCCAGGAGGACATGTCCACCTGTACGGGCGGGAACGGCCGGCCGGCCGAGGGGGTCAACACGACCAGCGGCGCCATCAGATGGACGAGGGCGAGGCCGAGACCGGTTCCGACGGCGGTGCCGATGACGATCAGCACCCCGCCCTCGGCGGCGGCCGCCAGGGCCAGGGACCGGCGTGGTGTGCCGAGCGCGAGCAGGACGGAGAACTCCCGTCCCCGAACCCTTCGTTCGGCGGCCGTGGAGGTCGCGAAGCCGATGGCGGCCAGGACCGCGCAGGCGGCGGCGAGGGCGGCCAGCGCGCTCTGCGGGCCGGCGCTCAGCGGGTCGTCCAGCAGGCGGTCGGTGATCTCCTCGCGGAGTTGGACGCGCTCGGTCCTGGCGCCCGCGCGCAGTTCGGCGGCCGCGCGGGCCGGGACCGGGTCGGCGGCCGAGGTGGCGGGCAGCCACCACTCGGTGGGCGCGGGAGGCTGCCGACCGGAGGACTCCACGAGGAAGCGGCCGAGTGCGCGCAGGTCGGCGGCGATCGCCGTGCGTCCGGCGACGGGGAGGGAGTCCACGGCGGCGGTGATCCGCATGGGGACGGTCGCTCCGTCGACCGGGACCGGGACCGTGTCTCCGACCAAGGCGCCCACGCTGCGGAGGTAGCCGGTCGTGGCGACCGCCGGGACCGCGGCGGCGGCCGGAGCGGCGGGCGCCGGGAACAGCACGGTGGTGACACCCCGCTCGGTGCCGAACCCGCCCCAGTAGTGCAGCCGCGTCAGGTCCGTGGAGCCGGCCGGGGCCGGGGACGCTTCGGGAGCCCGCTGGATGCGCTGCTCCCCGGAGGGCGAGGGGCGCCAGCCGCCCGGGCCGGTGGGGGCGGGTACGGGGACCGCCGCCGCGGCGCCGTCCACGGTGTCGGAGGCGCCGATCCGGCGCAGGGCCAGCTCGCTGCCGTCGCCCGGGGGGCTGCCGTCCCCGGCGTAGGAGAGACGTATGCCCGCCAGGGCCAGCGGCGTCGCGGCCGACCCGACCGGGGCACCGGTCAGGGTGTCCAGCGGAAAGGCGAGGGTGGCGTCGCCGCCCGCGGGCAGGGTCACGGACTGTGTGCCGTGGACCGACCCGAACCGGTCGCGCAGCAGCACGCTCACGGCGGCCCAGCCCGTGCCGGTGGACCGTACCGTCACGTCGAGGTCGATCCGGCGGGGGTTGCCGGGCAGGGCGACACCGGGAGCCTGTGCGCCGGTGTCGGCGAGCGGGGTGAACAGTTCACGCATGTCGCGGCCGCCGCGCAGGTCGGCGCGGAGCGGTACCTGGTCGCCCGCTTTGACGGCGTCCAGCGCGAGGACGTCGGCGACGGCCCCGCCGGGCAGTTGCTGCTCCCGGCGGGCCACCGGGTTGAGGCGGCCGCCGCCCGGCAGCGCCCCGTAGCGTCCGCCCTGGCCCATCGCGGTCATGTTGCTCGCGGAGATCCGCAGGCCGCCGGCGGTCGCGAAGTCGGCCTGGTCGCGCTGGGAGGCGGACCAGGCGGAGTCCTGGCCGAGGGCCAGGATCCCGCTGGAGACGGCGAGTACGAGGAGCAGCACCGGCCCGGTGGCCCGCCCGGGGCGTCGGGCGAGCTGCCAGCCGAACAGGGCCGGGGCCAGGCTCCGGCCGCGTGCGGCCAGCCGTCCCCCGGCGCGCGCCGCGAACGGCAGCAGGCGCAGGACGAGCAGTGTGCCTCCGCACAGGGCGAGGGCGGGGGCGGCGACCAGGACGGGGTCCACGCCGAGTCCGCCGCCGGAGCCGGTGGCGGGCGGCGGGGCGTCGGTACCGCCGTACTGCGACAGCTGCTGGTAGCCGAGGACGGCGAGGGCCACCACGGCCAGGTCCAGGCCCGAGCGGGCGGCGCCGGCCACCACGGCCTGCCGGCCGCCCACACGGCGCAGCACGGCGGCGGAGGCACCGCGCAGGACGGAGGGCAGGGTCGTCAGCAGGACGCAGGCCAGGGCGCAGCCGGCCGCGACGGGCCAGACCAGCAAGGTGTCCGGGATCTCCAGGTGGACCCGTTCGAGCGGTCCGAACCGGCTGAAAAGGCGCAGCAGGGGCGGTGTCAGCAGGGGCGCCAGGACGGCGGCGGGCAGGGCCAGCAGCAGGGACTCGGCCGCGCTCAGGGCGCCGAGGCGCCTGCGTGAGGCGCCGCGCGCGGTGAGCAGGACGCGCTCCGGCTCCTGGCGGGCCGTCACGATGTGGGAGACGAGGAGCAGTGCGGCGGTCGACAGGACGATGAGCTGGAGCGCGCCCGTCATCAGGGTCGAGCGGGCGACGCGCGTGCCGGAGTCCAGCTCGGTGAGGACCTTCGGCAGATCGGTGGCCGCCCGCAGGGAGGTGGTGTGTTCGAGGTCGGCCGCGGCCGGGTCGGTCGCGGCGCGGAGGGTTTCGGCCTCGGCCGCGCGGATCGTGCGCAGGTCCGGGGTGAGGAGGGTGAGGCGGTAGTTCTGCAGGAGGGCGCCGGTCGTGAAGGCGCTGTCGTCCACGAGCAGCGGACCGTAGGTGGCCAGGGTGCTGGACTGGACCTCGCGGCCGCCGAGCGGGTCGAGCCGCCAGTAGGCGGCGTCCGGATCGGCTGCGCGGTACACGCCGGTGACGAGTACGGTCAGCCGGGGTCCGCCGAACCGGTCGTCGAGCCGGACCGGGGCCGGCAGTGCGGACTCGGCGAGGCCGAGCCGGGCGAGCGCGGCGCGCGGCACGGCGACCTGTGTCGGCGCCGATGCGGCGGCGCCGGTCCCGGTGGCGGGGGTGGCGGCGGCCACCGGCCCGGGCCACTGGCCGGCGATCAGCTGCACGTGGTCCCGGCCGAGGGCGGCGAGCAGGGTCAGGTCGGCGTCCTGGCCCGAGGCGGCGGCGCCGGGGAGTCCGTACGAGCGGCTGCGGGCCACGCTCTCGGCGGCTACGGGAAGCCGCCCGAAGACCTGGTCCGTGAAGGCCCGGACGGACTCGTCGTCCTTGGCGCGTTCGGTGGCGGGATGTCCGCTGGTGATCACGACGGTGGTCCGGGGCTGTTCCGGACCCGTCAGGGCGCGCCGTAGCCCCTCCTCGCCCACGCCACGGGTGAATGCCGTCAGGGCGGTCAGAGCGGTCGCGCTGATCAGTACGGTGAGCAGCACGGCGAGGGCGAGCGGCCAACGCCCGCGCAGCCGGCGCACGACGAAGCCGAGCACGTGTTGAGTTCCTCCCCCATCCGGACCCCGGGTACCGGATAGCGGACGATGCTGTCAGATTCGAGCCACGTACGGAAGGGGCTTGCGTGATTGGTGCGACAGATGCGCAAATGCGATCAGAAAGCTGCAGCGGCAGCGTGAGCGGGCCGCGAGATACGGAGCCGGACGCTCCGCACGGACGACCCAACGGGGGGCACAGGCGATGACGGACCACCAGGAAACGGCCACCGCTACGACCATGGTGGCGCGGCAGGCCGACGGCACACCGATCGTGGCCGTGGACGACGTGCGCCACAGCTTCGGCAGCGGGGCGCAGGCCGTCCACGCCCTGCGCGGCGTCTCCTTCGAGGTCCGCCGGGGCGAACTGACCGCCCTCAAGGGCCGGTCCGGCTCCGGCAAGACCACCCTGCTGAACCTCGTCGGCGGCCTCGACACCCCGACGAGCGGCAGGATCAGCGTCGACGGCACCGACCTGGCGACCTTGGACGAGCCGGACCTGCTCGCCCTGCGCCGCGACCGCATCGGCTTCGTCTTCCAGTCCTTCGGCCTGATACCCGTCCTCACCGCCGCCGAGAACGTCGGCGTACCGATGCGGCTGCGCCGTGTCCCCGCCAGGGAGCGGGAGGAGCGCGCCCGGACGCTGCTCGCCCTGGTCGGCCTCGCGGACCACGCCGAGCAGCGCCCCGGCGAGCTCTCCGGCGGCCAGCAGCAGCGCGTGGCGGTGGCCCGCGCCCTGGCCAACGACCCCGACCTGATCATCGCGGACGAGCCGACGGGCCAGCTCGACTCGGAGACCGGCCGGTCGATCATGGAGCTGCTGCGCGCGGTGGTGCGCAGCGAGTCGGTCACCATCCTCGTCGCCACCCACGACCCCAACCTGATCGAACTCGCCGACCGGGTCGTGGAACTGCGCGACGGCCGCATCGTCGAGGCCGCCACGACCGCCGCGGAGGCGTGACCGGCCGCGCCGACCGCGCCCTGGACGCTGCGACCGCGCCCTTGACGCCGCGACCGGCCGGAAGCAGCGGCCGGGCCGTTCCAATCCCTCGCCCCGCTCCTGGCTGAACTTCCAGTCGGAGCGCAGCACGCCGAACGCCTGGTCATGCAGCGCGCCCCCCTGCGGCGGCGGCGCGGCCGGCCAGCCGGCCGGCCCGGGCAGCCGCTGCCGGAGGTCAGGGACCCGAACCGGCGGCCCCGAGGGGCACCCCGCCCCGGCCTCCGGCCCCCGTCCGGTGAATCCTTTTCCCAGTACGACTGATCCCTCCGCACGGGTGGCCCGTCCTGCGGCTCGCGGCCCGGCAGTCGGGCGGCACCCCTATAAACGGGGTGCTCTCTTCTCCCCCACGCCTCGACTGATGGGTCGCCATATCATGCTGAAGGCCGCTCTGCGGGTCCTTGCCGCCACCTTCCTCCTCTCCGTCGTCGTCACCCCGACCGCCACTGCGGCGCCGGCGGCGGCGGACGACACGACCGCCCCCTGTGGGCCGGTCGTCGAGTACCGGGCCGCCGACTGGTGGCGCACCACGACCGCCCCGCACATCGCCCCCACGGTCGCCGCCACCGCCTCCAGCGAGCGCTGGCAGTGGCGCGAGGACGTCAACACGCTGTGGCGCGGCGACACGAGGGAGAACGTCGAGGAGATCTTCCGGAGCGGCTTCACCCCTCGCGGCGACCAGCTCATCCCCCTCGCCGAGTACATCGTCAAGGGAGGCGGGCAGCTCAGCGCCCACCTCAGCACCAGCTGCGACCAGTCGGTGGCCAAGCGGTTCGCGACCTACGGCGCGGAGAAGACCGGCTGGGTGTACGAGATCTACGCGCCCGGCGGCATCGACGTCAACGCGACGGCCCGCGTGAACAACTACCAGTCGCCGTACCTGTGGAACAAGGAGATCGACTTCCCCGGCGGCGTGCAGGGCAACTTCATCAAGGGCGCGTGCAAGTACCGGCTGACGGGCAGCGACCCGGTCACCAACGACAAGACCTGGGAGCAGCTCGGCTGCAAGGACAACGCCGACTTCGCCCCCTACCGGACCGTCCCGGCCGCCGCTCTCGCACACTGAACGAAACCGACGGCGGGATCACGGCCCCGCCGGAATCGCAGTGCCGGGGGCGCGGCCGCCTTGCGATACTGCTCCGATGATCAACATGCCTGCCGCCGCCATGGATTCGCTGTCCGGGCTCGCCTTCGGTGATGCCTTCGGGGACCGCTGGTTCGGGATCCTGCGCCGTGAAGGCCCGGCGGCCCTGGAGGCGCGGACCGTGCCCCCGGAGCCGCTGTGGCAGTGGAGCGACGACACCGCCCAGGCCCTCGTCCTCGTACGGGAACTCGCCGAGGGCGGCGGCACGGTCGACCAGGACCGCCTGGCCCTGCGCCTCGCCGAGGCCTACGCCGACGACACACACCGCGGCTACGGAGCCTCGATGCACGACGTCCTCCGCCGGATCGGCACGGGAGAGCCCTGGCGGGAGGTGGTGGCCGGGCAGTTCGGCGGCCAGGGCTCCTGGGGCAACGGCGCGGCCATGCGGGTCGCCCCGCTCGGCGCCTGGCACGCCGCCGACCTCGACGCCGTCGCCGAGCAGGCAGCCGCGCAGAGCGCGGTCTCGCACCACCACGCGGAGGCGGTGGCCGGTGCGGTGGCGGTCGCCGTCGCCGCCGCCCTGGCCACCCGCAGCCGCGGCGGGCCCGCGCCCGACCGCCCGGACTTCCTCCGGGCGATCGCCGCACGCCTTCCCGACAGCGACGTGCGGTCGGGGGTGCGGGTCGCGGCCCGGATGCCGGCCCGCGCCTCGGTCCGGCACGCCGCGGAGGTCCTGGGCTCCGGCTACCGGATGTCCGGGCCCGACACCGTCCCCTACGCCCTCTGGTGCGCGGCGGGACACCTCGACGACCTGCACGAGGGCCTGTGGTCCACCGTCGACGGACGCGGCGACATCGACACCACCTGCGCCATCGCGGGCGGCGTGATCGCCGCCCGCACGGGCGTCACGGCCCTCCCGCCCGCCTGGCACGCGGCCCGTGAGCCGCTGCCCCCGCTCGGCTGAGCCGGGGCAGCGGCTCACGGGCCGCCGTCCCCGGGGATCAGGCCGGGGTGAGGAGGCAGAACTCGTTGCCTTCCGGATCGGCCAGAATCGTCCAGGAGATTTCCGACTGGTCGATACCGGGGTCGGTGGCACCCAGGGCGCGCAGTCGGGCCTCTTCCGCTGCGAGGTCGTCCCCGGGGTAGGGGCGGACGTCGAGGTGGACGCGGTTCCACACGCTCTTGGTGTCGGGGGTGCGGATGAACTCCAGGTAGGGGCCGACGCCCTGGGCGGACCGCATGGACGCCTGGTCGTCGGTGGCCGCGTGCACCGTCCAGTCCATCGCCCGGCCCCAGAACCGGGCCATCCCCCGCGGGTCGGCGCAGTCGACCACCACCGCGGCGATCGGCCCGGTGTCCCGGTAGATCGGACGGGGTTCCAGGACGCAGAACTCGTTGCCCTCCGGGTCGGCCATGACTGTCCAGGGGACGTCGCCCTGGCCCACGTCGGCGAGGCCGGCGCCGAGGTCCTTCAGGCGCGCCACCAACTCCGCCTGGTGGGCGGTCGAGGTGGTGGCCAGATCGAGGTGCACCCGGTTCTTCACCGTCTTGGGTTCCGGGCGGGCGATGATGTCGATGCAGACGGCCACGGGGTCGGGGTAGGAGAAGCCCACGGGTTCGAGGTTGGTCACGCCGGGTCCCTCGCTGTCGACACCCCAGCCGAGCGCCTCCGCCCAGAACCGTCCGAGCGCGGAGTCGTCCTGGGCCTTCATGTTGATCTGCACGAGTCTCGTAGCCATGCCGCAGATCCTAGGTCGTGTCGTCAAAGTCCCGCCTGGCCGAGGCCGCTCATCGACGCGGCCATGGTCTCTACCGCTCCACACCGGCCGTCTCCCGCGTGGTCGAGCCCCAACGGGCCGCACAGCTGGGCAACTTGCGGCGCCGTCGCGTCCGCGCCCGCCCGCAAGGATCAGCGGCGGACGCGGGGCATGCCCAGGCCTGTCCAGGAGATGATCTCGCGCTGGATCTCGTTGTTGCCGCCGCCGAAGGTGAAGATGACCGCGCTGCGGTAGCCGCGTTCGAGTTCACCGTGCAGGACGGCGCCGGCGGAGCCGTCCTTGAGGGGGCCGGCCGCGCCGACGATCTCCATCAGCCAGGCGTACGCGTCGCGGCGCGCCTCGGAGCCGTACACCTTGACCGCGGAGGCGTCCTGCGGGGTGAGGGTGCCGGCCTCGACCGCGTTGACCATCTGCCAGTTGAGCAGCTTCATCGCGTCGAGGCGGACGTGGGTGCGGGCGAGCCTGCCCCGGACCCAGGACAGGTCGACGACCCGGCGGCCGTCGGCGAGTTTCGTCGACGCGGCCCAGCGCTGGACGTCGTGGAGGGCGCGGATGGCCATCGTGCCGTGCGCGGCCAGGGTGACCCGCTCGTGGTTGAGCTGGTTGGTGATCAGGCGCCAGCCCTTGTTCTCCTGGCCGACGCGGCGCGCGGCGGGGACGCGGATGTCCTCGTAGTAGCTGGCCGTTGTGTCGTGGGAGGCCAGGGTGTTGATGAGGGTGCAGGAGTAGCCGGGGTCCGAGGTCGGGACGAGGAGCATGGTGATGCCCTTGTGCGCGGGGGCGTCCGGGTCGGTGCGCACGGCGAGCCAGACCCAGTCGGCGGTGTCGCCGTTGGTGGTCCAGATCTTCTGCCCGTTGACGACGTAGGTGCCGGTCTCCTCGTCGCCCTCGCGGACCGCCTTGCACTTGAGTGCGGCGAGGTCGGTGCCGGCGTCGGGCTCGCTGTAGCCGATGGCGAAGTCGATCTCCCCGGAGAGGATCCCGGGCAGGAAGTAGGCCTTCTGCTCGTCGGTGCCGAACTGCATGATGGTCGGCCCGACGGTGTTGAGCGCCATCAGGGGAAGCGGTACGACCGCCTGCGCCGCCTCGTCGAAGAAGATGAACTGGTCCATCGGGGTCATCCCGCGGCCGCCGTACTCCTTCGGCCAGCCGACGCCGAGCCAGCCGTCGGCGCCGAGCCTGCGGATGGTCTCGCGGTAGAACCGCTTCTGGGCGGCCGGGTCCTCGTAGCGGGCGTAGACGTCCTCGGGGACCAGCTCGGCGAAGTAGGCGCGCAGCTCGGTGCGCAACTGCTGCTGCTCAGGCGTGTATTCGAGGTGCACGGCCCCTCCGGGAATCTCGCGGTCACAGCCGGTTCGCTGGGATGGCGGCGGTCAGACTAGAACCTGTTGCAAGAATTCGGAAGGACCCGGGCGTCAGCCGTTCGGCTCCGGCGGCGATACTTCGGCCATGACGAGCCCAAGGAGCAGAGCGGAGTTCTTCGTCGACCCCGAACGCGAGGCCCGCTTCGGCGGCCCCGCGACCGGCGGCGAACGGCCCATGTTGACCGCCTTCCTGGCCGACCACCGGGCGACGCTGGAGCTGAAGTGTGCGGGCCTGGGCTCCGAGTTGGCGCGGCGGTCGGTGGAACCGTCGACGCTCTCGCTGCTCGGGCTGGTGCGGCACATGGCGGACGTGGAGCGCCGCTGGTTCCGGAAGGTCCTGGCGGGTCAGGACGCCCCGCCCCGCTTCTCCTCCGAGGACGATCCCGACGGTGACTTCGACGGCGCCCTGCCCGATGACCCCGCCGCCGTCGAGGCGGCGTGGGAGGCCTGGCGCGACGAAGTGGCCTTCGCCGAACGGTTCGTCGCCGAAGCGCCGGACCTGGACGTCGAGGCCGACGACGCGTGGCGCGGCAGGGTGTCCCTGCGCTGGGTGCTGATCCACATGGTCGAGGAGTACGCCCGCCACAACGGGCACGCCGACCTGCTCCGCGAGCGGATAGACGGGGCCGTGGGCATCTGACGTCCGACACCGCCGGTCGGCGCCGCAGCCACGGCCCGTCAGGTGTAGAGGTACAGGAGGTCGAAGCGGACGAGGTCCCTGGCCGCGTCGAAGAGGTACTCCCCCGACGGGTGCCCCTCGGCCCCCTCGTGGTTCGCGTACGCGTCGAACCGCGGGCTGTGCTGCCAGGTCGCGCCGCCCGGCGCGTACGGCTCCAGCTCGGCGGGCAGGGCGGACGGCGTGGCGCCCCCCGGCGTGAAGGCGTACTCCGCCTTCCCCGTGACCGCCGCCGCCCCGCCGGCCGTCAGGCGTGCGATGCCGACCAGGCGGATCCTGGAGTCGGGGCCGGGGACGGTGCGGCTGCCGCCGGGGGGCTCGTCGATGTCGTAGCCGAGCCAGTGCGCCTCGGCCAGGGTCCCCACGTACGGCCCGAAGCGCGCGTTCAGCGGTTCCAGGTCGGTCCGCACCTGCGGCCCGGGCTCGGCCGGCCCCGGCCACACGGCGTACGCCGTACCCGCGCCGGCGGTCAGCAGCGTGATCCCGGCGAGCAGCAGGAAGCGCCTGCGGTCGGTGCGTCCCCGCCGTGCTTCCACGTCCGCCCCCCGGTTCCCTTCAGTTCAGGGCGCCGATCATAGCCGTGGCCGTCGCCGTCATCGCCGTGCGGGCCGCCGTCAGGTACGGCCGGGGGTCCGCCGGGGTGAGGTGTGCACGGATGGCCTCCGTCATGGCCAGGTTCAGCGCGGTACCGATGTTGACCTTGCGGATGCCTCCCGCGACGGCCGCCGCGAGCTCGGAGTCCGGCAGTCCGGACGAGCCGTGCAGGACGAGCGGTACGTCCACCGCCTTGGCGAGCCGTGCCAGCAGTGCGTGGTCGAGGGCGGCGGTCCGGCTGGTCATGGCGTGGCTGCTGCCGATGGCGACGGCCAGTGCGTCGACTCCGGAGTCGGCGACGAACCGCCGCGCCTCGTCGGGGTCCGTACGGGCGCCGGGCGCGTGCGGGTCCGGCGGGGCGGCGCCGTTCTTGCCGCCGACCTCGCCCAGTTCGGCCTCGATCCACAGCCCGTTGGCGTGCGCCCAGTCGGCGGCCGAGCGGGTGGCCTCCAGGTTCTCGGCGTACGGCAGCTGCGCCGCGTCGTACATCACCGAGCTGTATCCCGCGTCGCACGCCTGCCGCAGCAGCTCGGGGCTCTTTACGTGGTCGAGGTGCAGGCCGACCGGGACCGCCGCCGCCTCCGCACAGGCGGCGGCGGCCCGGGAGATCGGCAGCAGGCGACCCTCACGGAACTTCACGGCGTTCTCGCTCAGTTGGAGGATGACCGGCAGCCCGGCCGCCTCGGCGCCGGCGACGACGGCTTCGGCGTGCTCCAGCGTGATGATGTTGAAGGCGGCGACGGCGCGGCCGGCCCCGGAGGCCTCCCGGACGAGCGCGCCCGCGCAGACGAGGGTCATCGGACCGCCTCCTCGCCGGTGGAGAGGATCACCGAGCGGGTCAGGTTGCGGGGGGCGTCCGGGTCCAGTCCGCGCCGGGCCGCGACGGCGAGGGCGAGGCGGTGCACTCGGACCAGTTCGGCGAGCGGGTCGAGCCGCCCGGCCACCCATTGGCCGCCCGTGCGGCGGACCTGTTCGGCGAGCCCGTCGGGGGCCGTATCGAGCGACCAGGTGACGGTGCCCGGCCCGGAGACACTGACCGGCCCGTGCCGGTACTCCATCGCCGGATAGGACTCGGCCCAGGACAGCGAGGCCTCCCGCATCTTCAGGGCCGCCTCGTGGGCGAGCCCGACGCTCCAGCCGCGGCCGAGGAAGGTGAACTGGCCCCGGCCGGCCAGCTCCTCCGGGAGCGGTTCGTCGAGGGCCGTACGGGCGTCGGCGACGGCCGCGGCGCTGTGCAGCCCGACGTGCGCGCGCAGCAGGGTCAGGGCGGTGGTCGCGAAGCGGGTCTGCACGACGGACCGTTCGTCCGCGAAGTCGAGGACGACGAGTTCGTCAGCCAGTGACATCACCGGGGTCGCCGGATCGCCGATGACGGCGGTGGTGGGCACGCCCGCGTCGCGCAGTGCGGCCAGCAGGTCCAGGACCTCGGTGGTGGTGCCGGAGCGGGTGAGGGCGACGACACGGTCGTAGCGGCGGTGGCGCGGGAACTCGGACGCGGGGAAGGCGTCGGTCTCCCCCTGCCCTGCCCCCTCCCGCAACACGGCGGCCGCCTGGGCCATGTGGTACGAGGTTCCGCACCCGACGATCGCGGTACGCTCCCCCGGCTGCGGCAGCACCGCCCGGCGGGCGGGGGCCAGTTCGGCGGCCCGCTCCCAGCATGCGGGCTGCGTGCCCAACTCGTACGCGACGTGACTCATACGGGCTCCCTCGTGCGGCAGACGGATCTGAATGCGTTGTGCGGGGTGCATCGTGCGTTTTCCTGCAAGGTAGCGGGCACTTTCGCGCAACTTCAAGCAACCACGGGGTGATCTGCTGAGTTAGTGTCGCCGGGTAGCCCGACGGAGGCCACGGGACGAGTACGGGAGGGGGCGGCCGATGACGCGCAAGGAGCGCTGGCAGACACTGCTGGACCTGCTGGTGGAGCGGGGCGAGCTGGAGGTGGAGCCGGCGGCCGAGGCCCTCGGGGTGTCCGCCGCGACCATCCGCCGCGACCTCGACCAGCTCGCCGAGCAGCAGCTGCTGGTCCGCACGCGCGGCGGGGCGGTGGTGCACGGCGTCAGTTACGAACTGCCCCTGCGCTACCGGACGTCACGGCGCGCGGCCGAGAAGAGCCGGATCAGCGGGGCCGTCGCGGCGCTGATCACCCCGGGCGAGGTGATCGGCCTGACGGGCGGCACCACGACCACGGAGGTGGCGCGGGCCCTGGCCGGGCGTCCGGACCTGGCCCAGGGCTCGCCGGCGCTCACCGTGGTCACCAACGCCCTCAACATCGCGGGCGAACTGGTGATCCGGCCGCAGTTCAAGATCGTGCTGACGGGCGGTGTCGCACGGCCGCAGTCGTACGAGCTGACGGGGCCGCTCGCCGAACAGGTCCTCGGGCAGCTCGCGGTGGACACGGCGGTGCTCGGCGTGGACGGCTTCGACCCGCAGGACGGTGCGGCGACCCGGCACGAGGACGAGGCCTCGGTCAACCGCCTCCTGTGCGAACGCGCGCGCCGGGTGGTCGTGGCGGCGGACTCCAGCAAGCTGGGCGTCCGCGCCTTCGCCCGTATCTGCGCGACGTCGTCCGTGCACGTCCTGGTGACGGACACCGGCCTCGCCCCGGCGGTGGGCCGCGCCTTCACCGCGGCGGGGGTCGACGTGGTCACGGTCTGAGCGGGCGGCAGGACCGCCACCTCAGTGGGCCGGCAGGCGCTCCGACTCCCGGACCAGCGCCGCCAGTACGGGGGCGATCAGCGGGTGGGTCTCGGCGCCGCGGCGGGTCGCCGCGAAGACCCGGCGGGTGGCGGCCGGCCCGGTGACCGGGCGGACCTGCACTTCCTTGAGGTCCATGCCGCGCAGCGCGGAGCGCGGTACGAGGGCCACCCCGGCTCCGGCTCCCACGAGCGCCGTCACGGCGCGGAAGTCGTCGGAGGAGTGCGCGAACCGCGGCTGGAACCCGGCCAGTTCGCACGCGAGCAGGGTCACGTCGTGGCACGGGTTGCCGGGGTACTGGCCCACCCAGTCCGAGTCGGACAGGTCCGCCAGCGACACCGCGGGCAGGTCGGCCAGCGGGTGCCCCGCGGGCAGTACCGCGTCGAAGGGTTCCGCGTAGAGCGGGACGACGGAGAGTCGGCCGTCGTCGGCGCCCGGCGCGCCCCGGTACTCGACCGCGAGCGCGAGGTCCGCCTCGCCGTCCAGGAGCAGCGGCAGGCTCTGGTCGCCCTCCGCGTCACGCACCCGCAGCCGGATCCCCGGGTGGTCGAGCGCGAGCCGGGCGATCGCCGGTGCGAGGACCTCGGCGATGCCCGTCGCGAAGGCGGCGACGGTGACCTCGCCGCCGGCCCCCTCCGCGTACGCCGCGAGTTCGGCCTCCGCCCGCTCCAGCTGCGCGAACACCTCGTGCGCGTGGCCGAGCAGGATCTCGCCGGCCGCGGTCAGCCGTACACCGCGGCCGCTGCGGGTGAGCAGCACGTGGCCCGTCTCCTGTTCCAGCGCAGCGAGCTGCTGGGAGACGGCGGAGGGGGTGAGGTAGAGGGCTGCGGCCGCGGCGGTCACCGTACGGTGGTCCGCCACGGCCCGCAGGATGCGCAGCCGGCGGGGGTCGATCACCCCTCCATGATGTCAGCCCTGAGCAGCGGAAAGCGCCGCACGGGCGTCGACGAAGGCGGCCACCGCGCGCTCCACGTCGGCCGTGGAGTGGGCCGCGGAGAGCTGGACGCGGATGCGCGCCGCACCCATCGGCACCACCGGGTAGGAGAAGCCGATCACGTAGACGCCGCGCTCCAGGAGCAGCTCGGCCATCCGGCCGGCCTCCGCCGCGTCGCCGATCATCACGGGGGCGATGGCGTGGTCGCCGGGCAGGATCTCGAAGCCGGCCTCGGTCATCTCGGTGCGGAAGAGCGCGGTGTTGGCGGCGAGGCGTTCGCGCAGGTCACCGGCCGATTCCAGCAGGTCGAGGACCTTGAGGGAGGCTGCCGCGATGACCGGGGCGAGGGAGTTGGAGAAGAGGTACGGGCGCGAGCGCTGGCGCAGCAGCTCGACGATCTCGGCGCGCGCGGCGACGTAGCCGCCGGAGGCGCCGCCGAGGGCCTTGCCCAGGGTGCCGGTGATGATGTCGACGCGGTCCATGACGCCGTGCAGCTCGGGGGTACCGCGGCCACCGGGGCCGACGAAGCCGACCGCGTGGGAGTCGTCGACCATGACCATGGCGTCGTAGCGCTCGGCCAGGTCGCAGATCTCCTGCAGGGGGGCGACGTAGCCGTCCATGGAGAAGACGCCGTCGGTGACGATCAGCTTGCGGCGGGCGCCGCCTTCGGTGGCCTCCTTCAGGCGCGTCTCCAGCTCGGCCATGTCGCGGTTGGCGTAGCGGAAGCGGCGGGCCTTGGAGAGGCGGATGCCGTCGATGATGGAGGCGTGGTTGAGGGCGTCGGAGATGACCGCGTCCTCGGCGCCGAGGAGGGTCTCGAAGACGCCGCCGTTGGCGTCGAAGCAGGAGGAGTAGAGGATGGTGTCCTCCTGGCCGAGGAAGGCCGAGAGCCGCGCCTCCAGCTCCTTGTGCACCTCCTGGGTGCCGCAGATGAAACGGACGGAGGCCATGCCGTAGCCCCAGCGGTCCAGTGCGTCCTTCGCGGCGGCGACGACCTCGG
This sequence comes from Streptomyces virginiae, assembly GCF_040638905.1. Taxonomy (GTDB): domain Bacteria; phylum Actinomycetota; class Actinomycetes; order Streptomycetales; family Streptomycetaceae; genus Streptomyces; species Streptomyces virginiae_B. The sequence goes on from NZ_JBEZYV010000002.1 coordinate 331,701, forward strand.
GGTGGTCGGCCAGCCCCAGGTAGTTGTTGGCGCAGAAGTTGAGCACCTCACCGGCGGCACTGCCGGCGCCTGCCGAGGTCACGGCCACGGCCGCGCTCTGCGGGGTGCCGATGACGCGCTCGGGCTTGTGCAGACCGGCGGAGCGGATCTCGTCGAGCGTGGTGCGGAGGTCGTCACGGACGGTCTCGAACATGCTGCGTTCTCCTTGTGCGGCGGTGGGGGCCGGGCCCCGCGGAGGGGGGAGGGTTTGCGGGGCCCGGCCGGAGGGAGATGGTTCGTGGGGGAAGGGGACGGTTACGCGGTTACGCGGTCCAGTCCAGGATGATCTTGCCGCTGCGGGCGGTCGACGCCTCGTCGAAGGCGGCCTCGAAGTCGCGGTGGGAGTAGCGGCCGGTGATGACGGGGCTGAGGTCGAGCCCGCCCTCCAGGAGCACCGTCATCGCGTACCAGGTCTCGAACATCTCACGGCCGTAGATGCCCTTGATCGTGATCATCGAGGTGACGACCTTCGCCCAGTCGACGGGGAAGTCCGTGGCGGGCAGGCCCAGCATGGCGATCCGGCCGCCGTGCGTCATGTTGTCGATCATGTCGCGCATGGCCTCGCCGCGCCCGGACATCTCCAGGCCGATGTCGAAGCCCTCGCGCAGGCCGAGCTGTGCCTGCGCCGCGGCGATCGAGGACTCGGCGACGTTCACGGCGAGCGTGGCGCCCGCCTTGCGGGCGATCTCCAGCCGCTCGGGGCTCACGTCGGTGATGACGACGTTGCGCGCGCCGGCGTGCTTGGCGACGGCGGCCGCCATGATGCCGATCGGGCCGGCGCCGGTGATCAGCACGTCCTCGCCGACCAGCGGGAAGGACAGCGCAGTGTGCACGGCGTTGCCGAAGGGGTCGAAGATCGCGGCGACGTCCAGGTCCACGGCCGTGCGGTGCACCCACACGTTCTGCGCGGGCAGGACCACGTACTCGGCGAAGGCGCCGTCCCGTCCCACACCGAGGCCGATCGTGCTGCGGCACAGGTGGCGGCGGCCGGCGAGGCAGTTGCGGCACTTGCCGCACACCAGGTGGCCCTCGCCGCTGACCAGCGCGCCGAGCTCGATGTCCGCGACGTCCGAGCCGACCGCCGCGACCTCGCCGACGAACTCGTGGCCGAGGACGAGGGGGGTCTTGACCGCGCCCTGCGCCCAGCCGTCCCAGGAGCGGATGTGCAGGTCGGTTCCGCAGATGCCGGTGCGCAGCACCTTGATCAGCACGTCGCCGGGCCCGTACTCGGGCTCCGGGACGTCCATGAGCCACAGGCCGGGCTCGGCTTTGTGCTTGACGAGTGCCTTCATGGGTGGCTCCAGGCATGCGGAAGGGGGCGCCGTGAGCGTGCGGGGCTCGGGCGGCGGCGGTGAACGGCACCAATCTGCCGATCTCCGTGGTGATCAGTCCATCTAGACTTTCTTAAACGGGCCGACAGCGCAGCTTCACGAGCGTGTCTCCACGCCTATGCTCCTCCCTTGACGGGGCAGGGAAAAGGGGAGGTGAGGGGCGTGCCGAGTCTGCGCAGCAGGGCGCTTTCGGTCGCCATGGTCGCGGCGGGGCGGCGAAGACGGTTCGCGAGCGCCGAGGCGGTACGGGCCCGGGTGGCGTCGGCGGCCCGCCGGCCCGCGTCGCATCTGCCGCCGCGCCGGCTGGGCCGGGTCGCGGACATCTCCCGGACCTTCGTCGGCGCCTGGCCGGTGTACGACGTGTCCCCGCTGGGGGCCGAGCCGTCGGTGCAGGTGCTGTACGTGCACGGCGGCGGCTACGTGGGCGAGCTGGAGCGGCCGCACTGGGAGCTGGTGCGGACCCTGGTGACGCGGGCCCGGGCGCGTGTCGTCGTACCCGCGTACATCCTGGCTCCGCGTGGAACCGCGGATCGGACCGTCCCGGTGGCCACCGACCTGCTGAGCGGGCTGATCGCGGGCGGCGGTGACGGCGGGACGGTGCTCATCGGCGACTCGGCCGGGGCCGGGCTGGCGCTGGCGGCCGCGCAGCGCCTGCGCGACCGGGACGGCGAGCAGCCTTCACGGATCGTGCTGGTCTCGCCGTGGCTGGACGTGACGATGAGCCATCCGGACCAGGCGGCGATCGAGGTGGCGGATCCTGTGCTGGCCCGTGCGGGGCTGGTCGAGGCCGGGCGGCTGTACGCGGGGACGCTCGCCCCCGAGGACCCCCTGGTGAGCCCGCTGCACGGGACGTTCGGGGGGCTCGCGCCGCTGACGGTCTTCAGCGGGACCCGGGACCTGCTCACGACGGACAGCCGGGAGCTGGTGCGCCGGGCCCGTGCGGAGGGGGCCGAGGTGGAGTTCCACGAGGCGGTGGGGCTTCCGCACGTGTACCCGCTGCTGCCGGTGCCGGAGGGGCGGGCGGCGCGGGACAGGATCGTGGAGCTGGTCAGGTCCGCGGCGGAGCTGTGATGCGGGGCCAGGGGGTGTCCTGTCGATCGGGCCGAGCCCGGCATGATCGGCAGACACCCCCTGAGGGCTGTCCCGTCATCCCCGGTGGATCGGCGCGCGGCGTCGGATGCGGTGCACCGCACGGCGGAGCAGCGTCCTGATACCGGGCCGTATCCGGGCGTTCCGCCAACGCGGCGCGGTGCCGTGGCTGTCGTCGTGCGCCCGCCGGGCATCACGGGACCGCCCTTAGGCCGTACAGGTCATCAACGAGCTGATCGGCCAGGCGCGGTAGGCCGTCCAGTAGGCGTCGTCGCGTACGGGGTCGGCGGGCGGCGTCCGGTTCGGCTGCCAGCCGACGGTGACGAAGCCCGCCTCGACGGCCGCCTCGGCGAGGTCGGCGTGGGCCCATTCGCGGAACTCGAACGGCACGGGCGGCTCGGTCAGGAAGTGCGCCTTCAGCAGCGGCGCGTCGCCGTCGCGGACCCGGTCGAGGATGCGGACCCCGTACGGCGACCAGTCCACCCGCGGGAACGCCCCGGCGTTGGGCACGATGGCGAGCAGTCGGCCGCCGGCGCGCAGGTTGGCGCGGACGGACCGGAACATCGCGTGCAGGGTCCGGCGGTCGGGCGCGTAGCTGAACACGTACGCGGCGGTGGCGAGGTCGAAGGGGCCGAGGTCGGGCAGGCCGGCCGCGTCGGCGACGACGTATTCGACGTCGGGGCGGTCCTTCGTCGCCTCGTGTTCGCGGGCCAGGCGGATCATCTCCTCCGAGACGTCCACGCCGACCGTGCGCCGGGCCCCGCCGCGGGCCAGCAGCCGGGTGTTGTAGCCGTATCCGCAGGCCAGGTCGAGGGCGTCAAGGCCGCGCAGTCCGCCGAGCGCGTCGAGGGCCCCGTGGAGGGTGTAGGTGTCGGCCGCGGAGAAGGCCGCCGTGCTCTTGGACTCCGCGTAACGCTCGCCGATGGTGTCGTACTGGAACCGCATGCTCTGCCTTCCGGGGGCCTGCCGGGGGTGGGACGCGTGCGTATCGTGCCCCGCGGCAGGGGCGGGTGGCCGCCCGCACCCCGTACGTCCCCCGGACGAGGGAAGCGGTCGGCCTATCGCGGCGGCCCGGACCGGTGGGGAGTGTCGTCAAAGTGGCGTCGGCCGCCCGAAGCCCGGCCAGGCGGGACTTTGACGACACGACCTGAGGGCTGTCCCGTCATCCCCGGTGGATCGGCGCGGGACAGCCCTTACGGGTGCGGCTGCGACCGTGTCGTCATGAGTTCACGGGCGCGGCCGCGCAGCCAGGCGTGGGCCGGGTCGGCGTCGTGGCGCGGGTGCCAGGCCATGCCGAAGGGCAGCGCGGGCAGGTCGAGGGGGATCTCGAAGGTCTCCAGACCCAGCGCGGCGGCGAGCGGCACGGCCCGGGCGGTCAGCAGCCCCACGAGGTCGCTCTCGCGCAGGACGAACAGGGAGGTGGGGAAGCTGCCCACGCTGCCCACCACCCGCCGGGACAGCCCCTGTTCGCCGAGGGCGGCGTCCACCGGGCCTTCCAGGCGGCCGCGCCGGGAGGCGATGAGGTGGTCGGCCGCGGCGAAGCGGCGCGCCGTGGGGCGGCCGCGCAGCAGCGGGTGGCCCGGGCGTACGACGGCCACCATCCGCTCGTCGTAGAGGTGCTCGACGCGGACCTCCGGCGAGCGGGTGTCGATGACGCCGAGTTCCAGGTCGGCGACGCCTTCGCGCAGCGCCGGCACCTCCACGTGGCTCTCGGCGAGGAACCGCAGCCGCACGCCGGGCGCCTCGCTGGTCACGCGCCTGAAGAGCGCGGCGCCGGTGACGGCGGTGAAGGCGTCGTTGGCCAGCACGGTGAAGGTGCGGGTGAGGGTGGGCAGGTCCACCTGGCCGCCGCTCAGGAAGAGGGCCCGGGCCCGTTCCACGACCGAGTGGACCTCGCCCCGCACGGCGAGTGCGTGCGGGGTGGGCACCATGACCCGCCCGGCCCGGACCAGGACCGGATCGCCGAGGGCCTTGCGGATCCGGCCGAGGGTGCGGCTCATGGCGGGCTCGGACAGGTGCAGGCGCGCCGCCGCCCGGCTCACGCTCGACTCCTCCAGGAGCACATCGAGGGCGACGAGGAGATTCAGGTCCAGTCCGGATTGCGTCACACGCATGGATCCCTTGCAGAACTTGCACTGGAAAGCAGATCAGGCCAACTCTACGGTGAATCAAGGGGGATGGGCACCGCCCGTCCTGTCCCGACTCCCTCTCGATTCCGACTCCCAGGAGGAGCCGTGCTCCGCCATGCCGTCCCGCGGGACCCGACCGCCGGCCCGCCCGCGGCGTCCCTCTCCCGGCCCGCCCTGCTCGTCCTGTGCGCCTGCGTGCTGACCGCCCAGGCCCTGGTCGCCGCCGTCAACCTGCTGATCCCGCAGCTCGCCGCCTCCGAGCTGCGCCCGGACCCCGGCGAGCTGCTGTGGTCGGTGGACGCCTACGTCGTCGTCTTCGCCGCCCTGCTGATCCCCGCCGGAGCGCTCGGAGACCGCCACGGCCGCAAGGGCGCCCTGCTCGCCGGGCTCGGCCTCTTCGCCGCGGGCGCGGCCGTCAGCGCGCTCGCCACCGTCCCGGCCGTCCTGATCGCCGGGCGCGGCCTGTGCGGCGCCGGCGCGGCCCTGATCATGCCCGCCACGATGTCGGTCCTGATCCACCTGAGTCCGCCGGAGGCCCGCGGCCGGGCCCTGGCGACCTGGACGCTCGCCGTGGGCCTCGGCGGGCTCACGGGCAACGTCGGCGGCGGCCTGGCCGGCGCGTACCTGACCTGGCGGGCCCTGTTCTGGACCGTCGTCCCGCTCGGCGCGCTGCTCGCCCTCGCCGTCGCCCGTACGGTCCCCCGTACTCCCTCGCGGCCCGACGCCGCCGTCGACCCCCTGGGCACGGTGCTGCTCACCGGGGCACTGGTAGCGGTGGTCTACGGGATCATCGAGGGGCCCGGGCACGGCTGGGCCTCGGCCCGTGTGCTGGTCGCCTTCGCCGCGGGCGCGGGCCTCCTCGCCGCTTTCACCGGACACGCGCTGCGCGCCGCCCGCCCGCTGCTGGACCCGCGCATCTTCGCCTCACGGCGGCTGCGCGCCGGGACGCTGGGCATCGGGGCCGGCTTCTTCGGGATGTTCGCGCTCTTCTTCGTCAACGCGCAGTACCTGCAGTACGCGAAGGGGTTCTCCCCGGCCGAGGCCGGTCTCGCGATCGTCCCGCTGACCGTCGGGATGGCTCTGCTGCCCCGGTTCGGCGCGCGACTGGCGGAGCGCACCGGGCCCAGCCTGCCGGTGGGCACCGGGCTCGGCCTGATCGGGGCGGGCCTGCTGCTGGTCTCCACGGCAGACGCGGGCACCCCGTATCCCGTGTACGCGCTCTACCTGCTGGTCCTGTCGGCCGGCGCGGGCCTGTCCGCGCCCTCGCTGACCCTGACGGTGGTCGGTGCGCTGCCCGCTCACCAGGCCGGGCTCGGCTCCGGTCTGAACACGGCGGCCCGGGAGGTCGGCGCCGCCCTCGGCGTGGCCGTGGTGGGCACGGTGCTGGCCTCCCGGTTCCACGGGAACCCGCAGGATCCGGCCGAAGTCGCCGCCTTCACCGAGGCGATGGGCACGGCGCTGCGCACGGTGGCCGTGGTGCTGCTCCTCGCGTCGGCCGCGGTGGTGGCGGGGCTCCGCGGAACGGGCCGGCGCGGCTCCGGACGAGGCCCGCGGGAGCAGGACGTACCGCCTCGCCGCCGGGATGCCGATGCCGCCCCCGAAGGCGCATCCTGACTGTGTGATGGCGAGAGCGGGCAGCGTCGGCGCGGCCACCGACGCCATGGTCCAGGCGCTCGCCCGGGCCGCCGTGAGCGCCGTGGAGGCCGTGGGCGGGTACGCGGGCGGGGTGTACCTGCGCTCGAGCTCCGGCGAGCTCCTGCAGCTGGCCCTGTTCACGGGGCTGCCGCTGCCGCTGTTCCGGCCGTGGTGGCGGATGCAGGTCAACCGGCCCTTTCCGGTCGCCGAGGCCTACCGCTCGGGTCAGGCCGTACACCTCCCCGACGCCGCGTCGGCCATGAGCCGCTTCCCCCAGCTGATCGCCGGGCTGCCCTTCCCCTTCGCCTCGCTGTACGAGCCGGTGACCGCGGGCACGGAGCGTTTCGGCGTGCTGCTGGTACTGCGTCCGGCCACCCCCGGTGTGCCCGTCGGGGCCAGGGACCGCAGGCGGCTCCGGGAGGCCGCGGAGGGGCTGGCACGCGAGCTGTCGGCCCTGTCGGCGGCCGGGGAGCCGGTGGTGTGGGAAGGGGACCCGGTGGCCGTGCCGGCTCTGCCGCCCGAGGCCGAGGCCGGCGCGGCGGGCGCCCGCCGCGCCGTGGACCGGCTCGCGCAGGCGGTGCTCTCCCTGGACCGGCAGGGCCGGATCGGCTTCGTCAACTCCGCGGCGGAGCACCTGCTGGGTGTGGGCGCCGGGCAGCTGCACGGGCGGCTGCTGTGGGAGGCGGTGCCGTGGCTCGGGCACCCCTCGCACGACGACCATTTCCGGGCCGTCTTCATGTCCTCGGAGCCGGCGCACTTCTCCGCCCGGCGCGGCCGGCATCCGCCGGGCGAGTGGCTGTCGGTGGGCCTCTACCCGGCGTCGGACGGCGTGACCGTGACGATCGGCACGGGCGACCCGCCCGCCTACCCGTCCACGGCGGGGGCCGACCCGGGCGGGGGCGTGGACGCGCCGGCCGACCAGGCGTCCGCGCTCTACCGGCCGGTGGCCCTGGCCATCGCCCTGACGGAGGCGGTCACGGCCCGGCAGGTGTCGGCGGTGGTCACCGATGAGCTCCTGCCGGCCTTCGGTGGCCGCCAGCTCGCGATCTACCTGCTCGACGAGCGGCATCTGCACCTGGCCTGGGAGACCGGCTTCCCGCGGGGGTTCCTGAACCGATTCGACGGGGTCGCGCTCGACGTCCGGCTGCCGGGTGTGGAGACGCTGACCACGGGCCGGCCGCTGTTCTTCGAGTCGATGCAGCGGCTGGCCGCCGCCTATCCGGGCATTCCGCTGGACGCCGACGTCGGCGCGCGGGCCTTCCTGCCGCTGATCGCGTCCGGCCGTCCGGTCGGCTCGTGCATCCTCGGCTTCGACTCGCCGCGCGGCTTCAGCCCGGAGGAGCGTACGGTGCTGACCGCGCTGGCCGGGCTGATCGCGCAGGCACTGGCGCGGGCCCGGCGCTACGACAGCGAGGCGGCGCTCGCCCACGGGCTCCAGGCGGCGCTGCTGCCGCACCGGCTGCCGGTGCGGCCGCACGTGGACACCGTCGGCCGCTATCTGCCCGGCTCCGCCGGCATGGACGTCGGCGGCGACTGGTACGACGTCGTGGAGACCGGATCGGGCCGGCTGGCCCTGGTCATCGGCGACGTCCAGGGCCACGGGGTGGCCGCCGCCGCGACCATGGGGCAGCTCCGGAGCGCGGTACGGGCCTTCGCGCTCGCCGGCAGCACGCCGGAGCAGGTGGTGCGCGGCACCAACCGGCTGCTCATCGACCTCGATCCGGGGCAGTTCGCGAGCTGCTGCTACGTGGTGCTCGACCCGGCGTCGGGCTCCGCCCAGGCGGTGCGGGCCGGGCACCCGCAGCCGCTGCTGCGCCGTCCCGACGGCCGGACGGAGGTGCTGGACCTGGCGGGCGGGGTGGTGCTCGGTGTCGACCCGGAGGCCACGTACCCGGTCACGGAGCTCCGGCTGGCGCCGGGCGCGGTGTTCGCCCTGTACACGGACGGGCTGGTGGAGCTGCCCGGCGTCGACATCGACGAGGGGGTGGAGCGGCTGCGGCTGGCGCTGGCGTCGGGACTGCCGGGTCCGCTGACCGAGACCGCCGACCGGCTGATCGGCAACGCCGCCGACCGGCCGGACGACATCGCCCTGCTGCTGGCGTCCCTCACGGGCGGCTGCGAACAGCCCGCACCGCGCTGAGCGACGAGACGCCCCCAGGGGGTGTCGTCAAAGTCCCGCCGACCCCGCCCTTCGGGCGGCCGACGCCACTTTGACGACACTCCCCAAGGACGTTCGAAGGCTTGGAGGATCCCGCCGATAGAGAAGCACAGGGCGCCGCACAGCGTGCCCCAGTTGGCGACTCCGGCGTCGACCAGGCCTCCGGTGGCGGGCCGGGTGAAGGCGGCCAGGGCCGAGACCATGAACAGCACCGATCCGAACTGGTTGACCGCGACGACCCACCAGCCGAGGCTGCGCGAGCGCAGGCAGGGCCACGGGCGGTGGCAGATCTCGACGAAGGCCAGGTGTCCCGAGAGCAGGAAGAGCAGGCATCCGATCACGTCGGGGGTCCAGACCAGCCGGTTGGTCTGCTGTGCGGTGAGTCCCTGGAGGAAGGAGTCCAGGAGGTTGACGCCGAACACGAGCGTCCCGACGAACAGGACGAACGTGCTCAGCCAGTCCAGACGCAACGGCTCGTACCCCCACCACTTCCAGCCGGCGGTGACCAGTCGGCCGCCGCCCTCCGGGGTGTGGCGGGGCCCGTTCAGCACCTGGAGGAGCGAGACGTAGCCGCCGGTGTTGAAGAACAGTCCTCCGCGAAGTAGATCGCGGCGCTCTCGGCCGTGTCGCCCCAGCCGAACTGGGCCACGGCGGCGCCGAGGGCGAAGAGGGCTCCGCCGATGACGAACGCGGTGGAGGCGACGGCGTTGAGCCGCCGCATGCGGCCGAGGGTCTCGGCATCGGCCGTCGGCGTCCTGACGGCCGTCTCGCCCGGGCTGCGGACCGCGAGCGTTCCGCGTCTGCGGGCGGGCCGCGACTCCCACACCACCGTCTGTCCTCCGGGGCGCTGCCAGGTGAGCCGGGTGGTGAAGGGGCCCGCGCCTTCGGCGCGCTGCTGGGGCAGTTCCACGGTCCTCAGCCCGCCTCGGTCGTCCGCTTTTCGATGCCGGCCAGGGTCAGTGCGGTGTTGACCAGGCCGACGTGGCTGAACGCCTGCGGGAAGTTGCCGAGTTGGCGCCCGGAGACGGGGTCGTACTCCTCGGCGAGCAGTCCGACGTCGTTGCACACCGACAGCAGCCGTTCGAAGAGGGCGCGGGCCTCGCCCTCCCGGCCCGTCAGGTGCAGGGCGTCGGCCAGCCAGAACGAGCAGGCGAGGAAGGCGCCTTCGTCGCCGGGCAGCCCGTCGTCGGTGTCGGCGGTGCTGTAGCGGCGGACCAGTCCGCTGCGGCCCAGTTCCGCGCGGACGGCGTCGACGGTGCCGGTGACGCGGGGGTCGTCGGGCGGGAGGAATCCGACCCGGGGGATGAGCAGGGTCGCCGCGTCGAGTTCGCGGGAGCCGTAGTACTGGGTGAAGGTGCCCCGCTCGGGGTCGAACCCCTTGTCGCACACGTCGCGGTGGACGGCGTCGCGCATGGCGCGCCAGCGGTCCACCTCTCCGGGCAGCGAGGGGTCGCTCTCCAGGGTCCGTACGGCCCGGTCCGCGGCCACCCAGGCCATCACCTTGGAGTGCACGAAGTGCCGGCGGGGGCCGCGCACCTCCCAGAGGCCTTCGTCGGGCCGGCGCCAGTTCTTCTCCAGGAAGTCGAGGAGCGCGAGCTGGATCCGCCAGGAGTGGGCTTCGGCGGGCAGCCCGGCGGATCTGGCCATGTGCAGGGAGTCGATGACCTCCCCGTACACGTCGAGCTGGAGCTGGTCGACGGCCGCGTTGCCGACACGGACGGGTGCGGAGGAGGCGTAGCCGCGCAGCCAGGGCAGTTCGCTCTCGGGGATCCGCCGCTCGCCCCCGATCCCGTACATGATCTGGAGGTCGGCGGGGGCGCCGGCGACCGCGCGCAGGAGCCATTCGCGCCAGGCGCGGGCCTCGTCGAGGAAGCCGGTGTTGAGGAGGGAGCCGAGGGTGAGGGTGGCGTCGCGCAGCCAGCAGTAGCGGTAGTCCCAGTTGCGGACGCCGCCGAGCTCCTCGGGCAGGGAGGTGGTGGCGGCGGCGACGATGCCGCCGGTCGGGGCGTAGGTGAGGGCTTTGAGGGTGATCAGGGAGCGGGTGACCGCTTCCTTGAAGGGGCCGTCGTAGCGGCACTGGGAGGCCCACTCGCGCCAGTCGGAGAGGCTGCACTCCAGGGCCTCGAAGGGGTCGATGGGTTCGGGGCGCGGGTCGTGCGACGGGTGCCAGGTCAGGACGAAGGCGACGCGGCGGCCGGCGGTGACGGGGAACTGGGAGCGGGTGCTGTTGGCCTCGCCCCAGGTGCGGACGGGGGGCTCGCTGCGGAACCAGGCGGAGTCGGGTCCGGCGACGGCGACCCGGTCGCCGTCGCTGCGGCGTACCCAGGGCACGACGTGGCCGTAGTCGAAGCGCAGGCGCAGGGTGCTGAGCATCCTGACGGTGCCGCTGATGCCTTCGACGATGCGGACGACGTCGGGGGCGACGTCGCGCTGTGGCATGAAGTCGATGACCTTGACGGTGCCGGTCTCGGTCTCCCAGTACGACTCCAGGACCAGTGAGCCGTCGACGTAGGCGCGGCGGGTGCAGCGCTCGCCGTCGGCGGCGCCGAGGGGGGCGATGCGCCAGTGGCCGTTCTCCTCGTCACCGAGGAGCTTGGCGAAGCAGGCCGCCGAGTCGAAGCGCGGCAGGCACAGCCAGTCGATGGACCCGTCGCGACCGACGAGCCCGCTGGTCATGAGGTCGCCGATGAGTGCGTAGTCCTCGATGGGTTGTGTCATTTGAGCGCTCTTCCCCTGAATGTCAGGGGCCAATCAGCTCGAGCCCGGGACACCCCCGGGCGCAGCTCCAGGGGGTGTCCGGCCTGACCGGTGAGACCGCCGGTTCCGCACGAGGAGCATGACGGGGGTGTGTCTTTCGGATCTTGTCGGCCCTGCAAGACGCGAAAGACGCGCCTCAGTTGCGTACGAGGAGCATGACGGCGGCGAGGACGACACCGAGGGCGAGGGCGAGGGCTCCGTGGGCGAGGCGGTGGGCGCGCAGGACCGGGAGGAAGCCGTCGACAGCGTACCGGCCGGGGCCGGTGAGGGCGAGGGCCGCGGCGCCCGCGGTCAGCAGGAGTTCGTACTCGATGCCTGCGGGGGCGAAGAAGGCGCCCGTGCCGTGGACGGCGATGGCGTTGATCAGGGTACCGACGACCGCGGCGCCGGCGAGCGGGGTGAGGAGGCCCGCGGTGAGGCCGAGGCCGCCGAGGGTCTCGGTCAGGCCGGCGAGGACGGCCATGGCGTCACCGGCGGGGTAGCCGCTCGCGGTGAAGAACTGGCCGGTGCCGCTGATGCCGCCGCCGCCGAACCAGCCGAAGAGCTTCTGGGCGCCGTGTCCGGCCATGGTGAGGCCGAGGACGAGGCGCAGGAGCAGCAGGCCGGTGTCCTGGCCGCGGGTGGAGGGGGCGGCGGGCCGGGACGGTGCGGCGTCCGCGGCGGCCTGCGGCTTCGCGGCGGTGGTGGAGGGGCTGGTCATCGTGGGGTCCTTCCGGTCGTGCGGCCCGGGGAGACAGGCGAAAGTTGTTCAAATTCGAACCGCTGACCTGGACCCTAACCGGTGATTCAAATTCGAACAACCCGTGTAGGGTGGGGCCATGGCTGAACCGAGATGGCTGGACGAGCGCGAGATGCGCGCCTGGAACGGCTTCCTGGCCGCCTCGGCCCTGGTCAACCGGCGCCTCGACCAGCAGCTCAAGGACGAGGCGGGGCTCTCGCACCCGCAGTACGAGATCCTCGTGCGGCTCGCCGCGGCCCCCGGGCGGGAGCTGCGGATGACCGAGCTCGCCAACGGCCTGCTCAATTCCAAGAGCGGGCTGACGTACCAGGTCACCCAGATGGAAAAGGCCGGGCTGGTCCGCCGCCGCAGCTGCCCCTCGGACGTGCGCGGGGTCTTCGCCGTGCTCACCGACGCCGGCAGCGCGAAGTTGGAGGAGGCCGCGCCGGGCCACGTGGCCGCGGTCCGGGAGGTCCTGGTCGACGTTCTGACCCCGGAGCAGCTCGACGCGCTCGCCGAGGGGCTGGGCGAGGTCGGACGCCGCCTGCGCGGGCAGGGCGCCTGAGCGGCCCCGGCCGCCGGGCAGGTATCACCACCCGAAATCGGGGTATAGGGGCGCCATGGACGGAAAGGTCTGGCTCATTGTCGGCACGGTCCTCACGGTGGGGGTCGCCATCGCCGCGGCCGTGCTGTTCGTACGCGTGCTCAGGGCGCGGCGGCTGCTGACCGACGCGGGCATCCCGCTGCAGGACAAGGCCCTGTTCTGGGCCGCCCTGATCTACACCGTCTCGCCCGTGGACCTGATTCCGGACCCGGTGTACCTGGATGACATCGGGATCCTGATGCTGGCGCTGCGCTCCCTGCACGCGGCGGCAGCGGCCGCACGCCCGTCGAAGGAGCCGGGCGTCGACGTCCGGTCCCGCGTCTGACCCGGTTTCCGCCCGCTCAGAACGTGCTGGTCGACCAGGACCGGGTTGCCGTCCGGGTCGAGGACGAGGAAGCTGCCGGGCCCCGATCCGGAATCGTCGGCCTGCGTCAGGAACTCGGGAACTCCAGGCCGCGCACCTTCAGCTGCCTCTGAAGTTCCCGCACGTCCGTGAAGGAGCCGACGGAGGCCGCGGAGGCCGTGCCAGGGTCGCAACCGCGACGGCGTCGGGGCTCCGCCCTGGGTCACGCGGGCTCCGCCCTGCGGTCAGCGCACGCCCCGGGTCCGGAACTGGATGCTGATGCGGGGCCCGACGGCCCGCGCGGACTTCGGTACGGCGTGTTCCATCGTCCGCTGGCAGGAACCGCCCATGACCACGAGGTCGCCGTGGCCGAGCGGTAGCCGCAGCAGGGTGGCCCCGCCGTCGCGGGGACGGATGGCCAGGTCGCGCGGGTCGCCGACGGAGACGATGGCGACCATGGTGTCCTCGGTGGAGGAACGGCCGGTCCGGTCGCCGTGCCAGGCGACGCTGTCCCGGCCGTCGCGGTACAGGCACAGCCCGGCGGTGGTGAACGGTTCGCCCAGCTCGGCGGCGTAGTGGGCGCCCAGCGCATCACGGGCCTCCACGAGCGAGGGGTGTGGCAGGTCGTCGTCCTCGCCGTAGAAGGCGAGCAGCCGGGGCACCTCCACCTCCCGCTCGTACATCTGCCGCCGCTCGGCGCGCCAGGGCACGTCGGCGGCCAGCCGCTCGAAGAGCTCGTCGGCACCGCGCAGCCAGCCGGGCAGCTGGTCCACCCAGGCCCCGGCGCCGAGCTCGGTCCGGCGCAGACCGTCGAGGGGGCCGAGACCGATCTCGTCTCCCTGGTCGAAGAGGGAACCCTGGAGGCCCTGGACTACGTGCATGCCCCCAGCCTAGACCCATAACCGAACAGGTGCACGAATTCCGTGTGTGCGTCCCGGGTCTCCCCCGCCCCGGCCGTCAGAGCGGCCGGTCGCGGCGCGTACGGCGGGACGGCCGGGTGAGGAGCGTGACGGCGAGCGAGGCCGCGGCGGCGAGGGCGATCGCCGTACCGGGGCCGAGGCACTGGGCCAGGCCGCCGGCGATCGCGGCGCCCAGACCCTGCCAGGTCATCCGCCCCGCCGACTCGACCCCCTGCACCTGCCCGCGGATCGCTTCGGGGGTGAGTTCCAGGAGCTGTTCCTGGAGGGGCAGGGTGGCTGCGAATCCTGCACTGGCGAGGAACACCGCGACCGCCAGGACGGGAGCGGGCGGGTGGGCCGCGAAGAGCAGGAAGGGAGCGGCGAGCAGCAGCCGCAGGGTGGAGGCGTGGCGGCGGCGGCCCGCGGCGGTGAGCAGCCTGCCGACGGCCAGGTCGCCGAGGAGCATGCCGGCGGATCCGGCGGCCAGGAAGGTCCCGGCGTGGCCGGGGTCGTAGGAGATGAAGAGGGCCTCGCAGCCGACGATCAGGCCGTTGGGAACCCACAGGGCCAGCAGCAGCGCCCGCCGGCGGGGGTGGGAGAACAGCTCGGCGTTCGTCCGCCAGGTCTGCCGCAGGCCCGGTCGGCGGGTTGGCCGGACCGAGTGCTCGCGGACGGTGGCCGCGACCACGGCCGCACCGAGGGCGGTCAGGCAGGCGGCGATGACGAAGACGTCCCGCGGGCTCGCGTACCGCAGCAGTACGGCGCCGACGGCGTAGCCGAGGATCGCCGTACCGCCCGAGGTGATGTTCATCAGGGAACGGGCCGGCGCGTAGGCGGACACCGGCACGACCTCGGACAGCAGCCCGAGCCGGGCGCCCGTTCCCAGGGACTGGAAGAAGCCGAGGAGCAGCAGCAGGGCGAACCGAACGGCCAGCGGCAGTCCCGGGAGCGCCTGCGCGGCGACCCCGGCCAGCGAGGCGAGTTGGAGCAGGACGACGGTCCGGCGCGGTCGCCCGCCGTCCGCGATCGACATCAGCGTCAGCGCGCCGAGGACGGTCGCGAAGGTGGCGCCGTACATGCTCACGGCCGTCAGGAAGGGCGAACCGGTCTGCTCGTCGACGAGCGTGCCGAGCGCGAAGCCCGAGAGGGTGCTCGCCGCGACCGTCAGGGTCAAGCCGGCGTACAGGCCGGTGAACTCCCTGTTGCGCAGCAGGCCGAGATAGCCGGTGGAGGTGGGGAGCGGGTCGGGCACGGGGGCCGCGGCGCGGCCGGAGGAAGGCCTCGGATCTGAGGGGGAAGCGGACCGGGAAGTAGGGTTTGAAGGCATGAAAAAAGCCTCCGGACGCATGCACGGGGCACGCACGCCGAAGGCCAACGCCCTTAATTCTAGCAGGACTCCCGGGCCGTTCGCGGCGCATCACGGTTCCCCGAACCGCCCCGAAACGGCATTACTACAGCGTAACTGTGTGATCAGGGACTCACGGTCTTGGCCGCGGGCCCGCCGCACGGTAGCGTCACGGCGACATTTCCACATAGCGACGACGGCGAGACGGAAGACCGGTGTGAATCCGGCATGGTCGCGCCACTGTGTGCTGCGGTGACCTCCCCCCGGGGGTCGTCGCGGCGAGTCAGACCCGAGGACCGTCGTCCTGCACCACCGTATGGGACGCGTTGTTCCCCAAGGAGGTTCCATCATGGCCGAGGCTTTCGCTTCCGCTGCCGTATCCACCCCCGCCGTTTCGCCGTCGGCTCCGCTGCCCGTGCGCGCCGTCCTGCCCTGGGCGGTCTTCGTCGGCCTCCTGATGCTGGTGGCCCTCTACTTCGTCGGAGCCGAGCAGGGCGCCACCGCCGTGTTCGCCGGCGAGGGCGTGCACGAGTGGGTGCACGACGGTCGCCACCTGCTCGGCTTCCCCTGCCACTGAGAGGCCGCGCCCATGTACGCCTCTACTGTCAGAGGTCTGCTGGTCCGCGGCATGCTCGCGGGCCTGATAGCCGGACTCTTCGCCTTCGCGGTCGCCTACGTGGTGGGTGAGCCGCCGGTTCGGGGTTCCATCGCGGTGGAGGAGGCCGCCGCCGCCCAGGACGCAGCGAGCGCCCCGAGCGGCCACGCCGGGCACGGTGGTGACGCCGCGTCGGGCGGGGCCGCCGAGGAGGAGGAAGAACTCGTCAGCCGGCCGGTCCAGTCGACCGTCGGCCTGGCCACCGGCGTGCTGGTCTACGGGGTCGCGCTGGGCGGCATCGCCTCCCTCGCGTTCTCGTTCGCCCTCGGCCGCGTCGGCGGGTTCAGCCCGCGGGCGACGGCCGCGCTCACCGGTGCGGGCGCGTTCGGCCTGGTCTACCTGGTGCCGTTCCTCAAGTACCCGGCCACCCCGCCGGCGGTCGGCAACCCGGACACGATCGGGCAGCGCACCACGCTGTTCTTCCTGATGATCCTGCTGAGCGTGCTGCTCGGCGTCGGCGCGATCATCCTCGGGCGACGGCTGGCACCGCGCCTGGGCAACTGGAACGCGTCGCTGACCGCGGCCGGCGGCTTCGTCACCGCCACCGCCCTGGCGTTCGTGTTCCTGCCGGACAACAGCGACGCGGTCCAGCCCGGGTTCCCCGCCGCCCTGCTGTGGGAGTTCCGGATCGCTTCGCTGGCCGTCCAGCTCGTTTTGTGGACGGTGTTCGCCGTCGTCTTCGGCGTCCTGGCCCAGCGGCTCCTGGCCTCGCGCACCGGCGGCGCGGAAGTGACGGCCCGGCAGCAGGCGCCCGCCCTCGGTTGATCGACCGCCACGTCCGCGCACGGGCCCCGCGACCCCTCGGGGGCGCCGGGGCCCGTGCGCGTCCGCATGTGTGCGCTCGCGCGCACGCTTCGGCCCACGTCGCCATGCGGGACACCCAGCCCGCCGACCGGCCCGCGATCATGCGTGAGCACCGGAACATGTGGCAGATGCGCGAGCGCAACCAGCCCTACGGGACGGTCGAGCGGAGGTGACGGGTGGCCCCGAGCCACCGCACGGTGGGCACGCCCCGGGCCACCTGCGGGGTCAGGCCGCCGCCGGCTGGTCCGCTCGGGCGGCGGCAGCGGGCTCCGCCGTGCTGAGGCGTCGTACGCCGTGGGTGGTGGCGAGCCTGGCGATCAGCAGGCAGTACGCCGGTGCCGCGACGAGCTCGAGGACGAGTGCCTCCCACGGGGCGTCCGCGGCGTTGCCCGACTCCGCCAGCTGCCCCAGGGCGACGGTGATGCCGTAGGCGGTGACGTTGTTCGCGACGTGCACCGCGATGGCGGCTTCGAGGCCCCCCGTGCGGACGGTCAGCCATCCCCACCACAGGGCGGAGTAGAAGAGCAGGGCGAACCCCGACACCTCGCCGAAGCCGTGGGCGACGGCGAAGAGGGCGGACGCGAGGACGATGCCGGTCCAGGGGGACTTGAGGAAGCCGCCGAAGAACTGGGTGATCCAGCCCCGGAAGACGAACTCCTCGGCGGCGGCCTGGAACGGGATCAGCGCCCACAGCACGACGAGTCCGAGTGCGAACTCGGACCAGCCGGGGAAGTCGCCCGCGAGGCTCTCCTCGCCGTCGGTGAGGTAGCCCCACAGGGCCAGCCCGCCCATCTGGAGCACGATCAGGGGGAAGGCGACCGCCGAGCAGCGGGCCAGCCAGCCCCAGCGCAACCTCCCGAGGACGGAGGCCACGGTGCCGGCGGGGCGGCTGCCGCACCAGCGGACCGCGAGCATCACGACCGGTATGCCCGTGGCTATGGAAAGCAGGGCGAGCGCCTCGTCGGCGAGCGGATCCGCCAGGATGCGGTCGCCGTCCCCGGGGGCGAAGTCGAGGCCCAGCACGTACCAGACGAGGGCGCCGAACGCGATCACCAGCAGCGGTGCGGCCAGGTTGCCGACGAAGACGAGGAGGAACTCCCCGACGCGCTGCGGGGCCTTCTGGCGGCCGTTGCGGGCCTGCTCGTGGTAGGCGCTTCCGCCCGGCGCGGCCTCCGTGCGCGGCTGCCGCACGGCGGGTGCACCGAACGGCGGACCGCCCTGGGGGGTGGGCGGCCACCCTTGCGCCGGCGCGGGCCATTGCGGAGCGCTTCCGGCCGGCGCGGCCCAGACGTTCGGCGGGGGCGTATCTGACACTGCGGGACCCTTTCCGTCACGGCCGATCACCCGCCCATTCGATCACGTGATCGCCCTGCGGCTCAGCCGGATTCCGTGTGGGGTTGCACCGGGGCCCGGCCGGGCGGGCAGGGGCAGGGAGAACCAGACGGCCTTGCCCTCGGCCGTCGGGAGGGTCCCCCAGGAGGCGGCGAGGGAGTCGACGAGGAGCAGGCCGCGGCCGGATTCCGCGTCGGGTTCGGCGAAGCGGGCCTGCGGCAGGACCGGGCTGCCGTCGCACACCTCGACGCTGAGTTCACGGCCGGCCTGGCGCAGTCGGAGGCGGACGGGGCCGCGGCTGTGGTTCACCGCGTTGGAGAGCAGCTCGGAGGTGAGCAGGCAGGCGGTGTCGCGGAGTTGTTCGTCGTCCCTGCCCCACTGGGCCAGGGTGGAGCGCAGGAACCTCCGCCCGGCACCGACGCTGCTCGGTTCCGCGGCGAGGAGCATGCTCTGCGAGGTCACCGGTGTGTCGGGGATGCGGACGAGCAGGAGGGTGACGTCGTCGGGGTTGTCGTCGGCGTCGGGCAGCAGTTCGGCCAGCAGCCGGTCCGCGGCCGCCTCCAGGCCGTCCGTCGTCGCGACGGCCTTCTCCAACGCCGCCGCCAGCCCGTCCACCTGGCCCTCGATGTCGCTGTCGGGCGTCTCGACCAGGCCGTCCGTGTAGAGCGCGAGGACCGAGCCGGGCTCCACGGTGTGCCGGGTCTCGTGGTGGGGCACTTCCCCCACCCCCAGCGGCACGCTCACCTCGACGGGCAGCCGGCCGACCTCGCCGCCCGGGGCGACGAGGAGGACCGGCAGGTGTCCGGCGGAGCACATGGTGATCTCGGCCGCATCGGCGTCGATGACCAGGTAGCAGCAGGTGACGAACTGGTCCGGCAGTTCGCTGACGACCGCGTCCAGGGCGCGCATGAGCTGCCAGGGCGGCATCCCGGTCTTGGCCAGTGCGTGGGAGGCGGATCGGAGCTGGCCCATGACGGCGGCGGCGTCCAGGCCGCGCCCCATCACGTCGCCGACCATCCCGCCGACGCGTCCGCCCCCCAGCGGGATGAGGTCGAACCAGTCACCGCCCACCCCGGCCCCCTGCCGGGCCGGGAAGTACCGGCTCGCCGTGGGCATTCCCGGTACGTCGGGCGGGGATCCCATGAGGCTGCGCTGGAGGGTGAGCGCGACGTGGCGCTGCTGCTCGTAGAGCTTCGCGAGCATCTCCTCGGCGGACTTGCGCTCGGTGACGTCGCGGATGGCCGCGGAGACCAGGGTGCCGTCGGGGGTCTCCAGCGGGCTCAGGCTGATCTCGACCGGGAACTCGCCGCCGTCGCGGTGCAGGCCGTACAGCTCCAGGCCCGCGCCCATGGGGCGGGCCTTGCGGTTGACGAAGTAGCCGTGCCGGAAGCCGGAGTGGTGCCCGCGGAACCGTTCCGGGACGAGCACCTCGACCGGTCTTCCCAGCAGGTCCTCGCGGGCGTACCCGAAAACGGCCTCGGTCTGCGCGTTGACGAGCTGGATCGCGCCCCGCTCGTCGACGATCACCATCGCGTCCGGCGCAGCCTCCAGCAGCGCCCGGAAGCGTTCCTCGGCGGCCCTGCGCTCGCTCACGTCGCGTACGGCCGCCGAGATCAGCAGGCCATCCGGGGTCTCCAGCGGACTCAGGCTGATCTCCACGGGGAATTCGCGCCCGTCCCGGCGCAGGCCGTAGAGCACCAGGCCCGCGCCCATCGGGCGGACCTGGCGGCTGGCCGCATAGCCGAGCCGGTGGCCCGGGTGCTGGCCGCGGAACCGCTCGGGGACGAGGACCTCGATGTGCCGGCCCAGGAGTTCCCGACGGGGGTGGCCGAACAGGGCCTCGGTCTGCGCGTTCACCAGCCGGATCACCCCGGCGTCGTCCACGATCACCATCGCGTCCGGTGCCGCTTCCAGCAGAGCCCTGAAGGGCTCTTCAGTCGTCGCTGCCACGCTGCGCCTCGCACTCGTCGAATCCCGCAGAAGCAGACATCCGACCACGTGGCTGAATCTCGCGCTTCCGGTTGACCGCATGCGGCGGCAATTGACCGATTCTGCGTGCCGGGCGCCCCTGGGGCCGCGCGGGGTCGGCACGGTCGGACCCGTACGGACGGCGGAGCCCCAAGGGCTGGACGGCCCAGGGGGTCTCTTGTCGTCGTGGATCGCAAGGCGGAGGAGGGGGCGACGCGCAGCGCCGTCGAGCGCGGACACGCGGCGAGGCACGGCGGCAGACGCCGCGATCCGGGCATGATCGGCAAGACACCCCCTGGCGGCCGCGCTGATCTATGGTGGCTGGAGGACCGGCCAGGGCGGACGCGAGGCGAGGAGACCCGGTGCGTGACGCAGAGTTCTTCCGGAGCTGGATGGCGGCCACCGCGGCTGCCGTGGAGCGTGAGGCGGACCGGCTCACCGAGCTCGACTCCCCCATCGGGGACGCCGACCACGGGAGCAATCTGCTGCGGGGTTTCACGGCGGTGCGCGCCGCCTTGGACACGGAGACCCCGGCGGCGCCGGGCGCGGTGCTCCAGCTGGCCGGACGGACGTTGATCTCAACGGTCGGCGGCGCCTCCGGACCGCTGTACGGGATGCTGCTGCGGCGGACCGGCAAGGAGCTCGGGGAGGCGTCCGAGGTGTCCGACGCCGACCTGCGCGAGGCCCTGGACAAGGGGGTCGGCGCGGTGGCGCAGCTGGGCGGGGCCGCGCCCGGCGACAAGACCATGCTGGACGCGCTGCTGCCGGGCGTGGCCGCGCTGGGCACCTCGTACCGGGCGGCGGCCCAGGCGGCGGAGAACGGGGCCCTCGCCACGGTGCCGATGCAGGCGCGCAAGGGGCGGGCCAGCTACCTGGGCGAGCGGAGCATCGGGCACCAGGATCCGGGCGCGACCTCGTCGGCGCTGCTGCTGGGGGCGCTCGCGGACGTGGCGGAGCGGGCGGAGGGCGCGCGGTGACGGCCGGACGGGGCGACGGGGACGCCGCTGCGCAGCCGGCCCTGGTCGGGATCGTCCTGGTCTCGCACAGCGCTCCGGTCGCCGAGTCGGTGGCGGAGCTGGCGCGGGGCCTGGCGGCGGGCGGTCCGGTGGCGCCGGTGGCCGCGGCGGGCGGTACGTCCGCCGGCGGGCTCGGCACGAGCGCGGAGCTGGTCGTCGCGGCCGCCCGGGAGGTGGACCGCGGTGCCGGCGTCGCGCTGCTGGTGGACCTGGGCAGCTCGGTGCTGACGGTGAAGGCGCTGCTGCTGGAGGACGAACTGCCGCCCGGTTCACGTTTGGTGGACGCCCCGTTCGTCGAGGGCGCGGTGGCGGCGGTGGTCGCCGCATCGGCGGGTGCCCCGCTGGCACAGGTCGCGGAGGCCGCCGCCGAGGCGTACGCGTACCGCAAGGTCTGAGGGCCCGGGGCGGGCGGCGACAGCCGTCCCGCCCCGGGCCTCGCGGTCGCGGCCGGTGTCAGCGTCCGCGCAGCGACTGGATCTCGCGGCGGTCGCGCTTGGTGGGGCGGCCCGTGCCCCGGTCGCGGATACCGACGACCGCTGCCTCCACGGGGGTCGGCGGCGGCGGACTCTTGTCGATCAGGCACTCGGCGGCGACGGGCGCGCCCACCCGCTTGGACACGGGCCGCTTGACGACGACGATCCGCTCGCGCCCCGCGTGGAAGAGCCGCACCTCGTCGCCCGCGCGGATCGGCTGCGCCGGCTTGGCGCGTTCCCCGTTGACCCTCACATGGCCCGCCCGGCAGGCCGTCGCCGCGATCGAGCGGGTCTTGGTCAGGCGCACGGACCAGATCCACGCATCGACCCGCGCCGTGCCCGATTCCGTTCCCGATACCTCATCAGCCATGCCCCGACTCTAGCGAGCCGGGCAGGAGAGGACGGAACGACTTTTTCCGTGGCTTTTGGCGGATGCACCAATAATCGCGGCACCTACCATGGCGATTCGCCCAAGAGAATTGCAAATGCGCCATGCATGCGCCAACCTTGTCGCACATGCAGTCCTACACCATCGGACAGGCCGCGCGACTGCTGGGCGGCCCGGACACCGCGGGGCGCTGGGCCGACGCCGACCGGGTCGTGACCCATCGCGACCAGGTCGGCCGGCGGCTGATCAACGGCCGGGACCCGGCCGCCTTCTCCATGGAGGTGGGCCAGGGCGCCCACACCGAGGACGGGGAGCCGTACACCTCGGCGCGCAACGCCTTTCCCGGCATCGTCACCGCCGTCCGGCTCGGCGACGTGTCCGCCCAGGTCGGCATCCAGGCGGGTCCCCACCGCCTGGTCCGCCTGCTCACCCGCGAGGCCGTCGAAGAACTCGGGCCGGAGGTCGGCATGCGGGCCACCGCCCGCGTGAAGTCCACCGGCGTGCACATCGACCGCGCCTGAGCCACAGCCGCCGCCCGACGTCCGCCGCGGCCCGCCCGCGGTCCCCCACCGCCGCCCGGCAGCGACGAACCGTCCCCACCCGCTCCGCCCGTCACCGGCGCGGGTCACCACCGCGCGGATCCGGCACCCGGCCGGCCGCCGACCCGAGCGAGGAGCCTGCGCTGATGTACCCGACCCGAAACCGCCGCCGCACCGTCGCCGCGGCCGCCCTGTCCGCCGCCCTGCTCGCCGGGCTGACCGCCTGCGGCAGCGGCGTGGACGAGCCCGCCGCCTCCGGCACCGGCTCCGCCGCGCCGCAGGCGAACCTCACCGTCCTCGCCGCTTCCTCCCTCGCCGACGTCTTCAAGACCGCGGGTGCGGCGTACGAGAAGGCCCACCCCGGCACGAGGGTCACCTTCTCCTTCGCCGGTTCGCAGGAGCTCGCGGCGCAGGTCAAGCAGGGCGCCCCGGCCGACGCGCTGGTCACCGCCGACACGAAGACCATGGACGGGCTGAAGGCCGAGACCGGCGACCCCGCGATCATCGCCAAGAACCGCCTGGTCATCGCGGCCGGCAAGGGCAACCCGTTCAAGATCGACGAGCTGAAGGACCTCGCCGACACCAAGGTCAAGGTGGTGCTCGCCGCGCCCGAGGTGCCGGTCGGCCGCTACAGCAAGCAGATCCTCGACGCCCAGAAGGTCGAGGTGAAGCCGGTCTCCCAGGAGCCCAACGTCCGTGCCGTCCTGGGCAAGGTCGAGATGGGTGAGGCCGACGCGGGCCTCGTCTACAAGACGGACTCCGCCAAGTCGGGCGACAAGGTCGTCACCGTGGAGATCCCGGACGAGCAGAACGCCGTGGCCTCCTACCCGGCCGCCACGCTGAAGCAGTCCGAGAACACCGAGGCCGCGGCCGCGTTCGTGGCGTGGCTGAGCACCCCCGAGGCGCAGAAGATCCTCCAGGACGCGGGCTTCCAGCAGCCGTAGCCGGCGCGCCGCTCCCCCGAAGTGACCCGGGGGCTGTCCGGTCCGGGGGGACGGGCAGCCCCTTACGGCGTGCCCGGGGACCGTCCGCACCGCCGCCCCGCCGCCCCGCCGTCCCGCCGTCCTGCCGGTGCGGCGCCCGGGCGGGCCGGCCCGTCGGTACGGGGTGGAGCGGGCCGCCCCCGCATACGCTGCACCCCGGCGCCCCGCCCCCGCCCCCGTCCCGTCCGGCCACGCCGCCCCAGCCAGGAAGTACCGTGAGCAGACTCCGTACCCGCACCCGGCCCCCGGTGGCCCTGGCGCTCCCCGCGCTGCTCGCCGTCGCGTTCCTGCTGATGCCGCTGATCGGGATCCTCGCCCGTACTCCGTGGGGCGAGCTCGGAGAGCACCTCGGCAGCCCCGGCGTGGTCGAGGCCCTGAAGCTCTCCCTCCTGGTGTCGCTGTGGGCGCTGGGCCTCTCGCTCGTCCTCGGTGTGCCACTGGCCTGGCTGCTGGCCCGTGTGGAGTTCAAGGGCAAGGCCCTGGTCCGCTCGCTGGTGCTGCTCCCCATGGTGCTGCCGCCGACCGTGGGCGGTGTCGCCCTGCTCCTCGGCTTCGGCCGGCGCGGACTGCTGGGGCCGTGGCTGGAGGACTCCTTCGGAATCACCCTGCCGTTCCACACCTCGGGGGCCGTCGTCGCGGCGACCTTCGTCGCCATGCCGTTCCTGGTCATCAGCCTGGAAGGGGCCCTCGGCGGTCTCAAGCACAGTTACGAGGAGACGGCGGCCTCGCTCGGCGCGTCGCCGGTCCGGGTGTTCTTCACCGTGACCCTGCCCATGGTGGCGCCCGGTCTCGTCGCCGGCGCCGCCCTCACCTGGGCCCGCGCGCTGGGAGAGTTCGGCGCGACCATCACCTTCGCCGGGAACCTGCCCGGCACCACCCAGACCCTGCCGCTCCAGGTGTACCTGCTGCTCCAGGACCAGCCCGAGGCGGCCACCTCGGTCTCCCTGCTGCTGCTCGCGATCGCCATGGCCGTACTGATCGCACTGCGCGGCCGCTGGACGGGCACCCCGGTCGACCGCGGGTCGGTCACGACGCCGCAGCCCGCTCCGGAGGAGGGACCAGCGACCGCCCCGGCCCCGGGGCCGGACGAGGAGCCGGGCGCGGCCGGCGCCGCTCCACCGCAGTCCGCCGAGACGGGGCACTGGCCGCTGCACGCCACGGTCACCGGCTTCAACCGCCTCACCCTCGAAGCCGAACCGGGCACCACCATCGCCGTCGTCGGCGAGAACGGGGCGGGCAAGACCACCCTGCTGCGCGCCCTGCTCGGCCTCTCCCCGCGCGCCCACGCCGACCTGCGGCTCGGCGACGCCGACGTCACCGCCCTGCCCCCGCACAAGCGGCAGGTGGCCTGGGTCCCGCAGGACGGCGCGCTGTTCCCGCACCTGAGCGCGCTGGCGAACACCGCGTACGGGCTGCGCGCCCGCCGCGTGCCGCGCGCCGACGCCCGCCGCGAGGCGCAGGCCTGGCTGAATCGGCTGGGCGTGGGGCACCTCGCGCAGCGCAGGCCGTCCCAGCTCTCCGGCGGCCAGGCCCAGCGGGTCGCGCTCGCGCGCGCCCTGGCGGCCCGCCCGCGGCTCCTGCTGCTGGACGAGCCCCTCGCCGCCCTCGACCAGACCACGCGGGCCCGCGTCCGGCACACCCTGCGCACGCACCTGGCCGGCTTCGGCGGGGTCTGCCTCATCGTCACCCACGACCCCGTCGAGGCGGTGTCGCTGGCCGACCGGGTCCTCGTACTGGCCGACGGCCGGACCCTGCAGGACGCGCCGCCCGCCGAGGTCTCCCGGCACCCGCGCTCCCCGTGGGTGGCCCGCATGCTGGGTCGCAACGCCTGGCCGGGCATCGCCTCCACCGACGGCCTCGCCCTCGCGGCGGGCGGCCGTCTCGTGGTCGCCGAGGCCCTGCCCGAAGGGGCCCAGGCCCTGGCCATCATCGCCCCGGAGGCGGTGTCGGTCCACCGGGAGCGCCCGGGCGGCAGCCCCCGAAACGTCTGGCGGGGCACCGTCCGGGAGATCACCGCGGTGGGCAGCCGCCTGCGCGTGCTGATCGCGTCGCCCGAGGCACCCGACCTGGTCGCCGAGATCACCCCGGACGCGGCGGCCGAACTGGGCCTGGCCGACGGATCCGAGGTGTGGACGAGCGTGAAGGCAACCGAGGTCACGCTGGTCCGCCTGTAGCTTCCCGCCGGTAGCCGTGTCGGTGGCGCTGATCGGCGAAACGCCCGTCCGCTCCTGCCGGGAGACGGCCGTCCACGGTGCCACCGCGCGCAGCGGCTGACGACCGCCGACTCGGGCCCTCGTCCGGCCGGGCGGAGGCGGACGGACCCTTCCGACTGTTCGCCACGGTCGGCCGGGCGGCCCGCTGGGCCGCCTAGGCGGGGGTGTCGAGATGCTGCGGCGGGGGCAGGGCGAACTCGCACCAGACGCACTTGCCGCCGCCCCGCGGTTCCACGCCCCACGCGTCCGCGAGTTGTTCCACCAGCATCAGTCCGCGTCCCGAGACCGCCCAGTCCCCCGCCTCGCGCCGTCGCGGCAGTTGGCTGCTGGAGTCCTCGACCTCGATCCGGATCCGCCCCTGGGGCGTGATCCGCATGTTGATGTGGCCGCCGCCGTCCGTGTGGACCAGCGCGTTGGTCATCAGCTCGTCCGCCGCCAGCTCGATCTCGTCGGCCCGGTCCCGCGCGCCCCAGGCGGCCACCGCCGCCCTGATGAGGTGCCGGGCCAGGGCCGGGGCCTCGGCGTCCCCGGGCTCCAGGCGCTGGCGCAGCGGGCCGCCGCCCCGCCCGGTGGGCGTACCGCGGCGGCGAAGGACGAGCAGGGCCATGTCGTCCCCGCCACCCGAGTCACCGACGAGGTCGCACAGCACGTCGGCGAGCTCCTCGACGTCCGCGGGGCCGCTGTGGAGCGCCGCCATCAGCTCGCGCATGCCGGTGTCGGGGTCCGCGCCGGGTCGCTCGATCAGGCCGTCCGTGCACAGCACCAGGGTGTCTCCGGGGTGCAGTTCCAGGCTGGTGACGGGGTAGCCGGAGCCCGCCGCCGCCACGGACGGTTCGGGGGGCGGCAGCCCGAGCGGCAGTCCGCCCGCCACCTGAATCCGGTGGCAGCTGCCGTCGCCGCGCCGCACGACCGGGTCGAGGTGGCCGGCGCGGACGATCTGGAGCATCCCGCTGGTGAGTTCGGCCTCGGCGTACGTGCAGGTGGCGAAGCGCTCCGTCTCCAGTTCGCGCAGGAAGGCGGAGGCGCGGGCCAACGCCGCGCCCGGTGTGTGCCCTTCGACCACGTACGCGCGCATCACGATGCGCAGTTGCCCCATGACGGCGGCCGCGTCCGTGTCGTGGCCCTCGACGTCACCGATCATCACGCCGATCCGGCCGCTGCCGAGCGGCACCACGTCGTACCAGTCGCCGCCGATGTCCCGCCCCATCCGGGCGGAGCGGTAGCGTACGGCGATCAGCGCGCCCGGCACCGCGGGGATCCGGCGGGGCAGCATGGCCCGCTGGAGGCCCTCGGCCAGGTCATGCTCCTGTTCCAGCAGCATGGCGCGCTGGAGGCTCTGGGCGACGCCGCTGCCGAGCGCCATCAGCAGGTTGCGTTCCTCGGCGGTGAAGTCGCCGTCGCGTGTGTAGAGCAGCCCCAGGGCGCCGACGGACCGGCCCTGGGCGATCAGCGGCAGGTAGACCCCGCTGCGGACGGCCAGCGGCTCTATGTACGGCCACAGTTCCGGGTAGTTCTCCTGGAACTCCTCCCGCGAGACGATGAAGACGGGCTGCATGGTGCGTACGGCCACGCTCATCGGGAACGGCGCGTCGATCCGCGTGTACTCGATCTCGGGGACGTACGTGCCGAGCTGCCCCTCCGCGACCAGGTGGATGCGGCCCCCGTCGACGACGCCCAGCATCACGCTGACCGCGCCGAGATGGCCGAGGGCCTGGGGATCCTTGAGGACGTCGGTCACGTCGTTGACAGTGCGGGCGTGGGCGAGGATGGCGGTCGTCCGCTCGACGACGCCGGTCATCCGCCGGCGCCCCTCGTCCTGCTCACTGGCGGCACCGGGCTCGCCCGGGTCGTGGGCGGCGTCGCGGAGGATGCCGATGACGCGGTAGGGGCGGCCGCCCGGGTCCCGCAGGATGTGCCCCTGGATGTGGGTCCAGGCCGGTGTCCCGTCGCGGCGGCGGCTGCGCACGTAGGCGCCGTAGTGGCTCCGGCCGTCCTTGATGGCCTGGGCGACCCGGGAGTCGAGCCGGGCCTCCTCGGCGGGTGCGATGCGCGCGCGGAGCCCGGCGGGGGTGCCGCTGTACTCGTCCGGGCGCAGGTCGAGGACCTCGAGGGCGGTGGGATCCAGGTGCATCCGTCCGCTGTCGAGGTCCCAGTCGAAGGTGCCCATGCGGTTGAGCGCAAGGCTCGTGTCCGGCCGCGCGGGCCAGTCGACCTCGGGAACGTCTCCCCTGGGGGCCATGCAGCCAGGGTCTCACCGTCGCCCGCCGGTGTCCCCGTGGGGCGGCCGAGGGTGGTGGGGTGCTGCACGGACACGGCGCTGTGCGGCCCGTCGCCCGGGCCGCACAGTGTGCTGCGGTGTCAGCAGCCGTGCTTACCGTGGCCTCCGCCACGGTTGTCGTCGTCATCGTCGTACCAGCCGTGGTGGTGGCCGCCCTTGTCATGGTTCCAGCCGCCGCCCTTGTGATGGTCCGAGCCGCCGCCCCTGTGGTGGTCCCAGCCGCCGCCGCTCACGTAGGTGACGGACTGTGTGGGGGTCGCCGCCGAGGCGGTACCCGCGGCTCCCAGGGCGCCGCCTGCCATAAGAACGCCGATGGCGGACACCGCGAAGAGGCGCTTGACTCTCGTTGCTCGCATGGTTGAGAACCCTTCTCGTTGCTACGGCACGAAAATTCGTTCTTCCTCCTCACGCAGGGGATGTTCATGGCTGCACCTGTGGCCGTACAGATTTCGTGAATGCGCGTATCCCCCGTCAACGCGGCCTCATCGGGCCACGGACCTTCGGGGCCGGTGCGATATGTCGCACGCCTCGCGCTCACTCCGGCATGTCACCGCGGGTAGGGTGTGATCCCGCAATGGCCACAGTTACCTACGGATGATATTAGTCACCGCCCCGCCGATCGGCATCTCGGGCAGGTACGGAGTCCGCCCGCATTCCGCCGCAATTCCGGTGCATGGGCCAAATATTCGGGGTGCCCGCCCCGTCACCGCAACGGACCAAGGGAACTGTCGTCGTGCGCTGGCCGGGGATTGCGGGACAGCCCCTAGGCTCGGTTGCGCACATGGGGGGCGCAAGGGAGAAGGAGGCCGAGGTGGCAGAGGTGACCGGGACGGCGCTGGCCGATGTGATGGCCGAACTGGCCGCACTGGAGGACCCGAAGGCACGCGCCGTGAACGAGAAGCACGGTGACGACCACGGTGTGAACCTCGGCAAGCTGCGCGCGGTGGCGAAACGGCTGAAGACGCAGCAGGAACTGGCTCGCGAGCTCTGGAGCACGCAGGACACCGCGGCGAGGCTGCTGGCGCTCCTGATCTGCCGCCCGAAGGCGTTCGGGCGTGACGAGTTGGACTCCATGCTCCGCGGGGCGCGCACGCCCAAGGTGCACGACTGGCTCGTGAACTACGTGGTGAAGAAGAACCCGCACGCGCGGGAGCTGCGCCTGGCCTGGCTCGCCGACCCGGATCCGGTGGTCGCGAGCGCCGGCTGGGCGCTGACCACGGAGCGCGTGGCGAAAGGGCCGGAGGGTCTGGACCTGTCGGGGCTGCTCGACGTCATCGATGCGGAGATGAAGGACGCCCCGGACCGCCTGCAGTGGGCGATGAACCACTGCCTGGCGCAGATCGGCATCGAGCATCCGGAGCACCGCGCCCGCGCGATCGCCATCGGCGAGCGCCTGGAGGTACTCAAGGGCTACCGGACGCCCCCCGGTTGCACGTCCCCGTTCGCCCCGGCCTGGATCGCCGAGATGGTCCGCCGCCAATCGGCTCCGCCGGTGGCGTGAGACCGGGAACGTCGCCGTTCCGCACGGCGTGACCGGCCCGTCAGTCAAGGGAGTTCACTTCCCGCACTTCGGCAATCTCCCTCGATGCCGCGGGAAAGAGGTGGCACCTGCAACCGGCCCTCGCGGAGGCCGAGTCGGAGCGCTCAGGCCGGTTCGTCGCGTCGTGGACCAGCAGGGCGATCTGGACGCGTTTGTTGAGGTCGAGGCGGGTCAGGGCCCGGGACACGTGGGTCTTCACCGTCGGCAGTGCCAGTGGAGTTCCCGGGCGATCTGCGCGTTGGACAGGCCCCGCCCGACCGCCGCCGCCACCTCCCGCTCGCGTTCGGGCAGCAGTGCGGGCCGGGCGCGGGCGGTGGCCGCCCGGGAGTCGTCACCGGTTCCGGCGGCCACCTGGTCGATGAGGCGGCGGGTGACGGCCGGGGAGAGCACCGGACCGCCCGCGGCCACCGTACGGTTCACCGTCACGATCTCCTGCGGCGGGGTGTCCTTGAGGTGCAACCCGGCCGCGCCGACGCGCAGCGCCCCGCAGGACGTGCTCGCCGGTGTGGAAGGGGGTCAGGACGGCTACTTCCGGGGCTTGCGGCCGCGCCCGGAGCGCCTCGGTGGCGGCGACACAGGGCATCCGGATGTCCATCAGCACCAGGTCGGGTCCGTGCCGCGACCAGCCCCGCCACCTCGGAGCGGTCCGCGGCCTCGGCGACGAGTTCGATGTCCGGGGCGCCGCCCAGCATCAGCCGCAGCCGGGCACGGACGATGGCGTCGTCGTCGACCAGCAGTACCCGGATCACCCTGTCCTCTTCCCCCTCACCCGTCCCGGTCAGGTCTGTCGGAGTAGCCAGGGGCGCATCCGGAAACCGCCGTCCGCGGGGAGGGCGGTGAGTTCCCCACCCGCCAGCCGGGCGTGCTCCGCCGGCCCGGTCAGCCCCTGCCCGCCGCCGGGGCCCGGGCCCGT
Source organism: Streptomyces virginiae (assembly GCF_040638905.1). GTDB lineage: Bacteria > Actinomycetota > Actinomycetes > Streptomycetales > Streptomycetaceae > Streptomyces > Streptomyces virginiae_B. The sequence goes on from NZ_JBEZYV010000002.1 coordinate 361,850, forward strand.
ACCGCCGACCACGGGTGCGGCGTGCTGGGCGGGCGGCCGGGAGTTTCGGACGTCCACCGTCAGCCCTCCCCCGGGCCGCCGGCCACCGCACGGCGACGGCCGCGCCGGACGCAGCCTTCGGACCGATCCGCCGCCCTAAGCGCCGCCCCTCCGGTCGGACCATGGCCTCCACACCAACCCGAAGTCCCCGCCGGCAGCCGTGACGGGGCTGCTCCGCTTCGTCCTCGGCGTGGCAGCGGACGCGGCGGGAGACTCGCTGACCCGCCGCGCCCGGACCTGACCGGTGCTCTGCGACCGTTTACCGGTTCCCGCCGTCACCGCCGTTCCCGCCGTTCCCGCCGTCACCGCCGTTCCCGCCCCCGTCCTCGCGGGGCCGGTCCGCCGGCGGCTCGATGGCCGTACGGGCCGGTTCCGGTTCCGGTTCCGGCTGCGGCGCGACCGGTGACTGCGGAGCCGCAGACCTGGTCGGCAGGGAAGGCGTGCGGTCGGTCGGCGGCGGCGTCCGCGACGGCAGCGAGGGGGTGCGGTCGGTCGGCTGGGGCGAACGCGCCTCAGAGGGTGATGGCGAGGGCCTGGGCGAGGGCGATGCCGCCGGGGACCCCGAGGGGGAGCCCGACGGCGACGGAGGTTCCGACGGGGACCCCGAGGGCTGCTTCGACGGAGAAGGCGACGCCGACGGCGTCGGCGAACCCGAGGGGGCCACCGTCGGCGAGGGCGTCGGCGAGGGCCTCGGCGAGACCGACGGGGATCCCGAGGGCGACGCCGACGGGGACTGGGAACCCGAGGGCGACTTCGACGGCGACTTCGACGGCGATTCGGAGCCGGAAGGCTTCCCGGACGGGGACTTCGACGGCGACTTGGACGGTGACTTCGACGGCGACTTCGACGGCGACTTCGACGGCGATTCGGAGCCGGAAGGCTTCCCGGACGGGGACTTCGACGGCGACTTGGACGGCGGCTTCGAGCCGGTGTGCGAAGGTGACTTCGACGGCGGTCCCGGCGGCTTCGGCCCGGTCTGCGTCGGCGTGATCCACGGGCTCGGCGTGGTCGGCGGCGTCGGGATCACGGGCGGCGGGATCGGCCGGTCGGGCCGCCGCTCCGGGTGGTGACCCTTGTCACGCTCGAACCAGTGCCGATTCTGGTGGTCGTAGATCACGATCTTCTTCACGGGCTGCACCGCCGGTGCGATGACCACGACCTTCGCCGGCTGGTACGAGGGCCAGGTCTGCCCGTAGCGCTTGGGGGAGGCCTTGAGCGGCACCGGCGGACCGAGCGGGTTCCCGCACGCGCACCGCACCCGCGGCACGCCCCGGTCGTCGACGAGCACGGCCGTTCCGGCCTGCAGGACGGCCTGGTAGCCGGTGACCTTGCCGTTCTGGAAACCGTGGTTCGTGACCCGGGTGTCCATCCGCAGCTGCACCGGAGTGAGCGAGCGCAGGTAAGCCGGAACCGCCGCCTGCTGGATGCCGAGCGTCGCGGCGAAGGCCGCGTTCTTGGCGGGCTCCGCGGCCAGCACCTTGATCTGCTTCTCGACGTCGCAGCTCGCCACGTCCTGGATGCCCCCGTACACGCCCGGGGCGGCACCGCTGACGCTCCTGGTGCCCGTGGCGGTGCCCTGGCTGGTCGGAGCGGCGCCGGTCCCGCTGGGGGACGGCACCGGGCTCTGCGGTGGCGGGCTCTCCGGTGGCGGTGCGTCCTCCTTCACCACGGTGGACTCGGTGAAGGGATCGGGGCCCGCGGCGGCGGCCGGCTGGAGGAACACCTCGCCCCCGGCGCTGGGGGCACCGCTGGGCCGGGTCAGCACGACCGCCAGGGCCACGACCGCGACCACCGCGACGAGCGCGGTGGCGAGCCGTGGAACGGACCGCCACCAGGGACCCTTGTCCGGTCCCGGACCGCCGGGACCGGCGGAACCGGCGGGACCGGCGGGACCGGCCGGACCGCCGGGCGGCCCGGTCGGCGGCGGGGGCGGCGGTCCTTGCCGCCCGCCCGACAGCGGCCCGGAAGGCGGCCCGGTGGGTCGCTCTGACGACGGCTGCCAGCCGGAGGGATGTGTGCTCACGGGCTCTTCTTCCCAGGAGGAGGGAGTTCCCATCGGACCATTGTGTGCGCCGTCCGGGTGGTGCCCGCAAGCCGGGAGTGCCACGGTTGCATGGTGAGCCAGACGCCGAGACCAGCATCGACCGGGGGCTCCGCGAGGGCTTGGCGCGACGCCCTCGTCACCGTCGTCGCGGGCTTCGCGGCGATGACCGCGGTCGCCGCGGCCGGGCTGGCGTGCGCGGGCATCGGCGACCTTCCGGAAGGGGCGTTCCCGCACGTGCTCGGCGCGGTCGTCGTGATGGCGGCCGGCGGTAGCGTGGAGATGTCCGGTGACGCCGGTCTGCTGGGCGGCGTGGACGCGAACCTGGCGGTGCTCCCGCTCTCGGTGAGCCTGGCGGGCGCCCTCGTGGCCGGCTACTGCTTCCTGCGCCCGCTGCGCAACCGGGCCGTGGCCGGCCCCCGCGAACTCGTCGGCCGGGCCGTCCCGTTGGTCGTGCTGTGGCTGCTCGCGCTGGTCGGTGCCGCGCTCCTGTCCCGGCAGGACTTCGGCATCTCCACCGGCGACCCCGCCGTCGCGGTGATCGGTGAACTCCTGGACTCCGCACCGACGGTGGGCTTCCGCGCCGACGTGCCCGCCACGCTCCTGTTCGGACTGCTGTGGATCCTGGGCCTGATGGTGATCGCCCTGCTGGTGTCGCGTCGGGCACCGCTCCCGGCCGGACTGGTCCGCTTCCACACGGCGGTGCGTCCGGCCGCTTTCGCCACGACCCTGCTGCTCTTCACGTACGTCGTCATCGGCGTCGTCGTCGGGCTGGTGGTGGCCGCGGCCCAGGGCAACGCCGGCCGAACGCTCGCCGTGGTCCTGCTCGGTTTGCCGAACCTCGTCTGGATCGCGCTCACCCTGGGCTTCGGCGGATCCTGGGAGGCCCTGGTCGAAGGGGCCTTCGGGCTGCCGATGCCCCAGCTGCTGGACGAGGTGCTGCGCGATGCCGACGGGGCCCCCGTCGACGTGGCGTCGTTGGCGGCGCGCGACCCGCGGGCGTGGTGGCTGGTGGTGGTGGCCGCCGTCCTGCTGCTGGGCACGGGTGTACTGGCGGCCGTGCGGTCCCCCGCGCACGTCCGGCCCTGGCAGCACGCGCTCCATCTCGGCGCGGCCTTCGCCCTGGCCACCCTCGCGGTCTGCCTGCTGTGCCGGATCGAGGCCGCGTACGGGCTGTCCCTCCTGGGCATCGGCGAGGTGGACGCCCTCGGCGGGGAGCTCCTACTGGACCCCGTGCTGTGGCGGACGGTCGGCCTCGGCCTGCTCTGGGGTGCAGTGGCGGGCTTCCTCGGCGGCGTCCTGGCCCGCCGGCTGCACCGCCGCGGGCGGGTGGACGCGCCCGCCTCGACTCAGACCCACGGGTGACCCGCGTCCCTCGGCGGGTGTCGCCCACCTTCCGCCCCTTCCGTCGCCCTTCACTCCGCTTCAGGGTCGTGCGTGTCCACGATCCGGGTCGGGCCGGCCTGCCGGTCGTGTCCGCCCGCCTCCGGGCCGACGGGGGGTGCGGCGGGCCCCGCACCGGCCCCGCCGCCGTCCGGTCCGGCCGGCCCCGGCTGGGGCCCGTGGGGGCTCCCCGGCCCTTCGGTCACGGCGTAGGTCGCCAGGCGGGTCCCGTCGCCGTACATCCACCGCCCCGAGGTCTCGTCGTAGAGCCAGACCGACTCGCCGTCGACGACGACGCCCGCCCGCAGCCCGCGCAGGGACCGCCGGAAGGCGTCGCTGTCGGCCCGGCCGGAGGCGAGTTCGTCCACGGCGTGCCGGTAGCGTTCGAGGGCGTCGGCGCCGCGCTCCAGCAGCGGCCTCGGGTCCTCGGCGCGTACCGACTGCCGCTCCCCCGTGGTCGGCGGCGGCTGCGGCACCGCGATGAGCAGCCGCCCGTCGACCCAGGCGCTCCATCCGTTGGCGCAGAGGATCTCCCCCCACTCCCCCCGCCGGGACAGCAGCTGGACGGGCAGGAAGGCGTCCAGGGCGGCGGTCGGCCGGGAGACGTCGGGGGCCTCCCAGGCGGACAGCCCGGGAGGCGGCACCACATGGGTGGGCTGGAAGTCGGCCACGGCGATCCCGGGATCCATCGAGCTGCCCATGAGGCCTACTTCCGCATGATCACGGGCTCGTGCCGCCGCAGCAGCCTCGCGACCAGCACCCCGAAGAGGACGGACAGGACCACCAGCATGCCCAGGTTCAAGAGCCACACCGCGGGGGTGTGCGCGAACAGCGGGTCGTCCGTGAGGGGGCCGGGCACGATCGCGCCGAGGTCGATGGTGCCCGCCATGGCGCCGAGGGCCCAGCGCGAGGGGACCAGCCAGGCCAGCTGCTCGATCACCGGGATGCCGTCCAGCTGCAGCAGCGCGCCGCAGAAGACCACCTGCACGATGGCGAGGAGGACCAGCAGCGGCATGGTGACCTCCTCCTTGTGGACCAGTGCGGAGATCAGCAGGCCCAGCATCATGGCGGTGAACGCGAGCAGTGCCACCGCGATCGTGATCTCGACGAGGGGTCCCGTGATCACGCCGTGGCCGCCCGGGGCGCTCAGGTCCACGCCGTAGAGGGCCACCAGGGTCAGCACCACGGCCTGGGCGACGGTGACGGCGCCCAGCACCACGACCTTCGACATCAGGTAGGCGGAGCGGGACAGCCCCACGGCCCGCTCCCGCCGGTAGATGACCCGGTCCTTGACCAGTTCGCGCACGGCGTTCGCCGCTCCGGTGAGGACGGCGCCGACGGACAGGATGAGCAGGGCGTTGATCGCGGTTTCCTGGGTGAGCCTGCTGCCGGCCAGGGCGCGGGCCATGGCGCCCATGACGAAGGGCAGCGCGATCATGATGGCGAGGAAGGTCCGGTCCGCGGAGAGCGCGGCCGCGTAGCGCCGGACGAGGGTGGACAGCTGGGAGCCCCAGCTCTGTGCCTTGGGCGGCGGGGCGGCGTACGCGGCCGGAGTGGCCGCGGCCCGGCGGTCACCACCGTGCCACGGCTGGCGGGCGGCGCCCAGGACGTAGGTGCGGTGGGCCGCCGAGGCGGTGTACTCCCCCGCCCAGTCGCGGCCCGGCTGGTTCTCGAAGGCTTCGAAGGCCTCCGGCCACTGGGCGGCGCCGAAGTAGCCGAGGGTCTCCCCGGGCGGTCCGTAGTAGGCGATGCGACCGCCCGGGGCGAGGACCAGCAGCCGGTCGCAGACATCGAGGCTGAGGACGCTGTGGGTGACGACGATGACCGTGCGGCCGTCGTCGGCGAGCTCGCGCAGCATGTGCATCACCGAGCGGTCCATTCCCGGGTCGAGGCCGGAGGTGGGCTCGTCCAGGAAGAGCAGGGAGGGTTTGGTGAGCAGCTCGAGAGCGACGGACACCCGTTTGCGCTGGCCGCCGGAGAGGCTGTGGATGGGCTGCGCGGCGCGCTCGCGGAGGCCGAGTTCGCCGATCACCTCGTCCACCCGGGCCTGGCGTTCGGCCTTCGCGGTGTCCTGGGGGAAGCGCAGTTCGGCGGCGTAGGTGAGGGCGCGCCGGACGGTGAGCTGGGAGTGCAGGATGTCGTCCTGCGGTACGAGGCCGATGCGGCTGCGCAGTTCGGCGTAGTCGCGGTAGAGGTCGCGGCCGTCGTAGAGGACGGTGCCGCGGTCGGCAGGGCGCAGGCCGGTGAGGGCGCCGAGCAGGGTGGACTTTCCGGCTCCGCTGGGGCCGATGACGGCGAGGAGGCATTTGGCGCCCACCGGGAAGGACACCTCGTCGAGGAGGGTCTTGCGGCCGCGGTCGACGGCGACGGTGAGGCCCTGTACGTCGAGGGTGACCTCGCCCGTGTCCTCGTACTCCTGGAGGCGGTCGCCGACGAGGCAGAAGGCCACGTGGCCGATGCCGACGATGTCGCCCTCGGCGAGGGGGACCGCGCCGGTGACGGGGGCGCCGTTGAGGTAGGTGCCGTTGTGGCTGCCGAGGTCGGCGATCTCGTAGCTGCCGTCGGCGAGGGCCCGCAGCTCGGCGTGCCGGCGCGACACGTCGAGCTCGTCGATGACGAGGTCGTTGTCGGTGGCGCGGCCGATGCGCACGGCGGTACGGGCGGGCAGCGGCAGTACGGCGCTGGGCCGCCGGAAGGTGGTGGTCATCGACGGGTTGGAGACCCGGGCCGGCCCCGGCCCGGCGCCGGGGCTGCTCGGCCCGGGCCGGGCAGCGTTGAGGACGGCCCGGGGGCCGTCCTGCTCGTCGCCGAAGCGCAGTTCGCTGCCGGCGCCGACGATCCACTCGTGGACGCGGTGGCCGTCGGCCCACGTGCCGTTGGTGCTGTCCTCGTCCTCGACCGTCCAGTGGTCGCCGTCGGGGCGCAGGACCGCGTGGTGCCAGGAGACGCGGGCGTCCTCGAAGCAGATCTCGCAGAGCGGGTCCCTGCCCACGTTGTAGGTCCGGCCCGGGCTCAGCTGTGTGGAGCCCGTGTCGGTTTCCAGGACGAGCTCGGGCGCGGTCGGCACACCGGGACGCTGGACCATGAGCAGATTTTCCCACGATCGCGGCGCTCCGGCAGCGGCCCGACAGAACCGCAGGTCAGAGGCCTCTTATACGTAATGACAACGGTCCCCGTTGCAGCCTTTGCCCATCTCGCCGGGGTGCGCTTCACTTCACGCGACGGACCCGGACGAACGGGTGCCGCGACGAGACGGGGGATGTCATGAGCGGGCACGACCACGGGCACGACGACCACGGCCACGGCCATGGACCGGGGGGCCACAACCACGGCGTGACCGCCGACGCCGACCGCCGCTGGCTGGCCATCGCGCTCGGCCTGATCGGCGGCTTCATGGCCATCGAGGTGGTCATCGGCGTCATGGCCCACTCCCTGGCCCTGATCTCCGACGCCGCCCACATGCTCACGGACGCCGTCTCGATCGTCCTCGCGCTGATCGCGATGCGGCTGGCGGCCCGGCCCGCCCGCGGCGGTTTCACGTACGGCCTCAAGCGGGCGGAGATACTCTCCGCCCAGGCCAACGGTCTGACGCTGCTCCTGCTGGCCGCCTGGCTGGCGTACGAGGCGGTGCGCCGGCTGATGGACCCGCCGCCGGTGGAGGGCGGGCTGGTCCTGGTGACGGCGCTCGCGGGCATCGTCGTCAACGTGGCCGCGGCCTGGTGCATCTCGCGGGCGAACCGGTCCTCGCTGGCGGTCGAGGGCGCCTACCAGCACGTCCTCAACGACCTGTTCGCCTTCATCGGGACGGCCGTCGCCGGCCTGATCGTCATGACGACCGGGTTCCGGCAGGCCGACGCGATCGCCACACTGGTGGTCGTGGCCTTGATGGTGAAGGCCGGCTACGGGCTCGTCCGCGACTCCGGCCGGATCTTCCTGGAGGCCGCGCCCGCCCACGTGGACCCGGACGCGGTCGGCGACCGGCTCGTCGGGCATCCCCCGGTCACCGAGGTCCACGACCTGCACATCTGGACGATCACCTCGGGGCAGGCGGCGCTGTCCGCGCACGTGCTCGTCGAGCCGGCGGGCGACTGCCACGCCGTACGCCGGGAGCTGGAGCGGCTGCTGGACAAGGAGTACGGCATCACGCACACCACCCTCCAGGTGGACCACGCGCAGGACTCCCTCCTCTCGGTCGGCCGGCGGGGCGAGGCCTCGTACGACCCGCACTGCGCGGACGCGCACGGTCCGGTCCACCGCCAGGGCCCGCACGATCACTGACCGGCGCCGGTACGGGGCATGTATGGGCCCATGACGTACAAGCGCAGCGCCGGACTGCTCCTCTTCCGGCGGACGGGGACCGGCTCGCGGCCGGAGCCCGGGGACGGTGACGGGGACGTGGCCGAGGTCGGGACCGAGGTCGGGGTCGAGGTCGAGGTCGGGGTCGAGGTCCTGCTCGGGCACATGGGCGGCCCGTTGTGGTCGGGGCGGACGTCCGGTGACTGGGCCATCCCCAAGGGCGAGTACGGGCCGCAGGAGACCCCGCGCGACGCGGCCCGCCGGGAGTTCACCGAGGAGATCGGGCTGCCGCCGCCGGACGGCGAGTACCTCCCGCTGGGCGAGGTGCGGCTGTCCAGCGGGAAGCTGGTGACCGTCTGGGCGGTGGAGGCGGACCTCGATCCGGCGCTCATGGTGCCGGGGACCTTCACCATGGAGTGGCCCCCGCACTCCGGGAACGTGCAGGAGTTCCCGGAGCTGGACCAGGTGGCCTGGTGCACTCCGGAGATGGCCCAGAGCATGCTGATTCCCTCGCAACTCCCCTTCCTGGAGCGACTGTTGGTGCTGCTGAAGGCTTGACCAGAGCTCGTACTTGCCAACACCCCCACGTGCCTGGACATTGCACATATGACGAACGTCGTGCTGGTGGGAACCCTGGACACCAAGGGTGTGGAGTACGGCTGGCTGCGCGAGAGGCTGCTGCGGGCCGCAGTCGAAGTGGTACTGGTCGACACAGGAATCATGGGCGAACCCCGGGTGGCCGCGGACGTGCCGCGCGCCGCGGTGGCCCGGGCCGCGGGAACCGAACTGTCCCTCCTGCGATCGGCCGCCGACCGGGGCGCGGCCGTGGCCACGATGGCCCGGGGCGCCGAGGCGACCCTGTTGCGCCTGCACGCCGAGGGCCGGCTGCACGGGGTGCTCGCGATCGGCGGCAGCGGCGGCACCTCCATCGCCACCCGAGCCATGCGCGCCCTGCCGTTGGGCGTCCCAAAACTGATGGTCTCGTCCATGGCGTCCGGGGACACCGCCCCGTACGTGGGCTCCTCGGACATCACGATGATGTACAGCGTGGTGGACATCGCGGGGATCAACAGCGTCTCCGCGCCGATCCTGGCCAACGCCGTGGCGGCCGTCGCCGGGATGGCCGCATCCTTCGCCCGCGCCGGGGCGGACCACCCGCCCCGGCTGGGGGCGGGCCCCCGTCCGCTGGTGGCGGCGAGCATGGCGGGCGTGACCACGTCCGGCGTGGACGCGGCGCGTGAGCGGCTGACCGAGCTGGGCTATGAGGTGCTGGTCTTCCACGTCAGCGGCACCGGTGGCCGGACCCTGGAGACGCTGGCCGGCGAGGGCGTGTTCGCAGGGGTCCTCGACCTCACCCTCAGCGAGCTGGCCGACGACCTGTGCGGGGGGATCCTGACCGCGGGGCCCGACCGGCTCAGCGCGGCCGGGCGGGCCGGTGTGCCGCAGGTGGTGAGCCTGGGCGCGCTGGACATGGTGAAGTTCGGCCCGCTGGAGTCCCTGCCCCAGCGGGTCCTGGACCGGGGCGTCCACGTCCACAACCCGTCGATCACGGTGATCCGCACGAGCCGGGCCGAGTGCGCGGAACTCGGCCGCCGGGTGGCCGCCAAGCTCCGTGCGGCGACCGGGCCCACGGCCGTCTGCGTCCCGCTCCGCGGACTGTCCACACTGGGCGCGCCGGGCGGCCCGTACCATGACCCCCGCGCGGACCGGGCGCTGTTCTCGGCGCTGCGCGAGGGCCTGCGGGGCAGCGCCGCGCGGCTCTACGACTACGACACGCACATCAACGACCCGGCCTTCGGGCGGGCGGCCGCCGACCGGCTGCACGCCATGATCGGCACGGTGTCGGCCGCGGCCTGAGACACCGGCCGCGGTCGGGAACCGGCCGTGGCTCGAACCACGTCCCATGGGGAGTCCGGTACGGGGCGGGCCGGTGAGCAGCCGGTCCCGCACCGGCCGCTGACATGGGCGGTTCGGCGCTACACGGCAGGCAGCAGGCAGGGGGCAGGAACGATGAACGACACTCGGGCGGCATGGTCGGTCCCCGGTTACACGGAGGTCCGCGAGCTCGGCTCGGGCGGCAGTGGCCGGGTGGTGCTCGCCGTCCACGACGCCACGGGCACGGCGGTCGCGGTGAAGTACCTCAGCGACCGTCTGCGCGAGGACCCGGCCTTCGTCGGGGAGTTCCGGGCCGAGGCCAGGCTCCTGGGCGGGCTGGAGTCCCCCTACGTGGTGCGCCTGTACGAGTACGTGGAGGCGCCCGGCGGCGCGGCCATCGTGATGGAGCTGGTGGACGGCATCTCCCTGCGCTCGCTGCTGAAGCAGTCCGGGCGGGCGGACGCCGAGGCGGCGCTGGTGGTCCTCAAGGGGTCGCTGCTCGGGCTGGCGTCGGCGCACCGGGCGGGCGTCGTCCACCGGGACTACAAGCCGGAGAACGTACTGGTCGCGGCCGACGGCTCGTCAAAGCTCGTGGACTTCGGGATCGCGGCGAACCGCGGCTCCACGCCCGGTGTCGCCGGCACGCCCGCCTACATGGCGCCCGAGCAGTGGCAGGGCCGGCCGGCGTCGCCCGCCGCCGACGTGTACGCGGCGACGGCGACCTTCTTCGAGTGCCTCACCGGGCGCAAGCCGTACGACGGGGAGAACTTCGCCGAACTCGCGGTGCAGCACATCGAGGCGCCGGTGCCGGAGACCGAGGCCCCGGAACCCGTGCGTCCGCTGATCCGGCGCGGCCTCGCCAAGGCACCCGAGCAGCGGCCCGAGAACGCCGAGGCGTTCGTGGCCGAGCTGGAGGACGTGGCGCTGGCCGCGTACGGCCCCGAGTGGGAGGAGCGCGGGCAGCGCAAGCTGGCGGCGCTGGCCGCGCTGCTGCCGCTGCTGTTCCCCTCTGCGGGGGCGCCCGCGGCGGGCACCACCGCGGTGGCGGCGACGAAGCTGGACGGCGGGTCGGGCTGGGCTCCCGGCAAGCGCGGCTGGATCGCGGCGGGGGCGGCGCTGGTCCTGGGGGCGGTGCTGGTGTTCACGACGGACGCCATCGGGGCGGCCCCGGGCGGGGCCTCGGCGCTCAGCGCCTTCGCCACGACGAGCGCGGCCCCTCCCGGGCCGGCGTCCCCGACTCCCGGTGCGTCGGCTTCCGCTTCGCCGTCGGCGAGCCCGAGCGCCTCGGCCTCGCCGAGCCCCACGCCGTCCGCGTCCGCCTCGGCTTCGGCGTCGGCCTGGCCGTCGCTGTCGCCGAGCCCCACCCCGAGTCCGACGGTGAGCGGGGCTGCGACGCCGACACCCACTCCGACGCCCACGCCGGCCCTGCGGGTCACGAACGTCGCGGTGTCCCTCAAGACCGGCGTGTACCGGGGGGACGCGTCCGTCACCGTCTCCTCCCAGGGCACCGGGCCGGTGACCGTGGTGGTGGAGTGGTTCCTGGGCGGAGCGCAGGGCTCGTTGTCCGTCCCCGACGGCACTGATTCGTTCACGGTCCAGGCCGGTTCGACCGTCACCACGAACAGGGTGCACACCTTCAGCCGTGACCGCGGCTGCTACGGCGGCGTCCGGGTGACCACCAAGCCCGCCGCCGGCAACAAGTCCGCGTCGGCCTCGCAGTACCTGCCGCGCTGCGTGGAGGTACCACGATGACCGATTCCCGCGCCCCCGAGGGCGACGACTACAGCGCGACCGTCCTCGGGAGCCACTGGTTCAGCGGACCGCCCGCGCCGGCGCCGGCGGTGGCACCCGACCGCGTCGAGGGGTCCGTGCTCCGGTTCGGCCCCGGCGTCACCGCCGCCATGCCGGCGCCGTTCCCGCTGGACGCGGCCGTGGCCGTGGCCGCCGCGCCCCGGCGGCGGCGGGGCGCCGGGCTGCGCCGGTACACGCTCGCCGCGGTCGTGCTGGCGGCGGTCCTCGCCTACCTCGGATGGCAGCGGTTCGGGCCCGGGATCGAGGTCCGCGACGTGGCCGTGACCACCGATCCGGCCGGGCCCGCGTGCGACGCGACGGCCGACGTGGTGGCCGTCGTGGGCACCAACGGGCGGCCCGGGACGCTCACCTACCGCTGGGTCCGCAGCGACGGCACGAAGTCCGAGGAGCTGACCGAGCGGGTGCCGCGCGGGCAGCGCGAGGCCCGGCTGCACCTGCTGTGGACCTTCCAGGGCACGGGGAGCTACTCGGCGAAGGCGGAGCTCCAGCTGCTGTCGCCCGGACAGCGCACGGCCGCGGTGGAGTTCACGTACCGCTGTACCCCGTAGCGGGCATCCGGATGACGGCGAGACCGCCGTCGAGGTCCACGCGGGAGTGCGGCGGCGCGCCGTCCTCCTCGTCGTCGCGCAGGACGAGGGCGCTCTGGCGCTCCTTCAGTTCGTTCTGCTTGCCCGGCGAGAAACTGGCGTGCAGCTGCTCGAAGCCCGTGGAGGAGATCTGCCCCTGACGCCCGTTCCACCGCCAGGGGAGCAGGCCGGCCCGCCCGGCCCGCACCAGAGCGAGGTCGAGGAAGGCCATCGCGGTGAGCAGGATGGCCAGCCCCGGAAGGGTCATGAAGACGACGAAGCCCATGGCGTGACCGTAACCGACCGGTCCGGTCGGGGGCCATGCCTGCACGGGGTTCAGAACCGGGCGTGCGCGGTGATGTCGGCCTCGAACTCGCCCGTCATCGCCGGGGTCACGGTCGGCCGGCACTGCCGGACGGCCTCCAGGTAGTCGCCGGTGGTCGCGCCGAGCTGTGCGGCCGCCGCGCCGCGCGCGCCCACCGCCTCCAGGTCCCGTTCGAAGGACACCTGCGCCGCGATCCGCGCCGCGTGCTCGATGTCGGCGGGCGTGAACAGCTCCGTCGCCTCGACCAGGGCGCTGACGTCGGCGCGCCCCGCCGTGTAGCGGGCCCAGATCGCGGCGCGCGCCCCGGCGTCCGGGGTGCCGATCGGGATGAGGTAGTCGAAGCGCCCCGGGCGCAGGAAGGCCGGGTCGAGGGAGCGGATGGAGTTGGTGGCGCAGACGAGGAGCCGTTCGTCGCCCTCCCGGAAGCCCGGTATCAGTTTGAGCAGCTCGTTCGTCACGCCGTGGATCCCGCCGGGCTGTGCGGGCTCGGTCCGCACCGGCGCGATCTCCTCCACCTCGTCGATGAAGACGAGTACGCGCTCCAGTTCCGCGATCCGGGCGAAGGCGTCGCGCAGGGCGGCGGCCAGGTTGCCTTCGTCGGCGAGGCGCGAGGGCAGCAGTTCGACGAAGGGCCAGCCGAGCCGGGAGGCGATGGCCCGCGCGAAGGTGGTCTTGCCGGTGCCGGGCGGGCCGAAGAGGGTGATGGCGCGCGGCGGGCGGACTCCGTGCGAAGCAGCCCGTTCGGGCTCGGCGAGCGGCAGCACCACGCGCCGCTCGATGAGGTCCTTCTCCTTCTCCATGCCGGCGACCTTGGACCACAGGTCGTTCGGCAGGAAGCGGCCGCCGAGGTCGTCGAGGAGGCCGGCGGCCGGTCCGTGGAGCGGCTCGGTCTTCTCGAAGTAGGCGACGGCGGGCTGGCGGGTGTAGCCGGCGTTGAGGAGGCCTTCGCCGAGCAGGTCCTCCTCGGGCAGGACGTAGGCGATGCGTCCGACGCGGGCTGCGATGAGCCGCCGTTCCAGCTCGACGAGCAGGGCGCTGGCCAGGCCCCGGCCGCGCCAGCCGGCGGCGATGGCGATGCGCATGACCCAGGCGCGCTCCCCGGTGACGCAGGCGAGGGCCGCGCCGATGGGGACGCCCTGGTGGACGGCGACCACGCAGGGCTGCCGGCCGGTCAGTGCGCTGATGCACTCGGCGAGCGAGAAGACGGACTCCTGGCCGAGTTCGGCCGTGGTGTCGATCAGGTGGACCACCGCTGCGAGATCGCTCTCGCGGTAGTCGTGGATGAGCCAGTTCACCGGGTACCGCCCCTCGTTCGTGCTCCTTGCGGCCGAGGCTAGGGGCGGGCGGGCCCGGCGCTCTCGCTCCGCGATGCACAACAGGCCGTCCGTAAACCCTCCGTGGCGTCCATAGACTGGTAGCTTCCGCCCGAACGCCCGAGCGAGGATCCCAGCACCTTCATGCGTTGCCACATACCCGCGGCCCGACGCGGGCCCCTCCTCTGCCTGATCCCCTTCCTCTGGACCCTGGCGTTCGGTCTGTGGGGGCTCTCCCGGCAGGACAGCGTGTGGCGGGACGAGGCGGCGACCTGGCAGGTGGCCGGCCGGCCGGCGGGCGAGATCTGGCGGATGCTCGGGAACGTCGACGCCGTCCACGGCCTCTACTACCTGCTGATGCACGGCCTGTTCGAGGTCTTCGGTGCGAGTACGACGACGCTGCGGCTGCCGTCCGTGCTGGCGATCGCGGCCGCCGCGGTGTGCGTGGCGGTGATCGGGCGGCGTCTGGCCGGCTTCTGGGCGGGGCTCGGCGGCGGCCTGGCGCTCGGGTTGCTGCCGGCCGTGCAGTTCTACCTCCAAGAGGGCCGGCCGTACGCGCTGGTCGCGGCGGGGGCCGGGCTGTCGGCCCTGCTGCTGGTGTCGCTCCTGGGCGGCCGGCCCGGCCGGCGGGCGTGGCCGCGCTGGACGGCGTACGGGGCGGTCGTGCTGGTGTGCGCGCTGCTGAACTGGCTGTCGCTGCTGATGCTGCCCGCGCACGCGGCGACCCTGTGGTGGGTGCGGGCGGGCCGCGGTGTGTGGCTGCGCTGGGCGGCGTACGGCTCCGCGGCGGTCGCGGGGGCACTGCCGCTGGTCCTGTTCAGCCGGGGCCAGTCCGACCAGGTGGCCTGGATACCGCCGCTCACCTGGCACATGCTGATCGGGCCGGGGATCCTGCTGGCGATCGGCGCGCTCGGGGCGTGGGCGGACCGGCCGGACCGGTCGCGGCTCTCGGCGGCGGCGGTGGGGCTGCCGCTGCTGGCGGTGCCTCAGCTCGGCCTGGTCGGGCTGTCGCTCGTCCAGCCGCTGTTCCTGGACCGGTACGTGCTGTTCAGCATGGTGGGTCTGGCCCTGCTGATCGGCGCGGCCCTGGGTGCTGCCGTACGGGCCTGCGCGCCCCGGTTCCCGAAGGCGTCGGCCCTGCTGGTGCCGGGGGTGGTCGGGGTCTCGGTGCTGGCCCTGCTGCCGGTGCAGCTGGGCAAGCGGGCACCGGCCAGCCGGGTCGACGACGTGCTGGCGGTGGCCGGCGAGGTGGCCGCGCTGAAGCGGGACGGGGACGCCGTGCTGTTCGTGCCGGCCGCGCGCCGGGACACGGCGCTGGTCTCCCCGGACGCCTTCACGGGCCTGACGGACCTGGCTCTGGCCGAGAGCCCGGTGGCCTCGGCCACGCTCAAGGGCGAGGAGGCGCAGCCGGCGCGGATCCGGGAAGCGCTGCTTGAGCAGCGGCGGGTGCTGCTGGTGACGGACTCGGCGAAGGTCGCGAAGGTACCGTCGGCGGAGCGGGACAAGGCGAAGGCGGCCGTGCTGCGGGAGCGGTTCGCCGTGGTCGAGGACCGGCAGGTGCGGGGGCGGCGCGTGACGGTGTACGAGCGCCGCGACTGATCCCCCGGCGGTGCGCGGCAGGGCGTCTCATCCGGGGCTGTGCCGTTCGGAACCGTCTCGTCCGGTCATGGCCCGGGTTTCACGGCGTGTTCACTGGATTCACAGGGGATTCATACGGAACTCCGCCCTCCGGTCATAGGTTCGGCGGGCAGGGTGGAAATCATGATCCCCGACGTGCTCCCCCGAACGGCCCGGCGCTCCCGTGCGCGGCGGGCATCACGGATCCTGCTCGCGCTGACCGCGATGGCCGCGCTGATGGGCGTGGACCTGCCCGATGCCGCCTCCGGTCCGCCGCTCGGCGTCACCGCGTGGGCCCGGCCCGGCGCCGAGGCCGACCGGGTGGGCGCGCTCTTCGCGGACGGCCTTGACGGCGGGCACTTCTGCACCGCCGCGGTGGTGCGCAGCGACGACCGCGACGTGATCGCCACTGCGGCCCACTGCCTGGAGGAAACGGACACCACCGTCTTCGCGCCGGGATACCGGGACGGGGACGCCCCGTACGGGCTGTGGAAGATCACCGGCGTGTTCGTGGCGCCCGCGTGGACCGCCGGGCAGGACCCGGACGCCGACATCGCCTTCGCGACGGTGGCCCCGGCGGACGGCGGGCAGACCCGCCGCGTCGAGGACCTCGTGGGCGGCTTCCCCGTCGCCGCCGAGCAGCCCGCCGGGGCCAGGGTGACGGTCATCGGCTACCCGAGGACGATGGATGCCCCGCTGCGCTGCGCCAACGGCACGGACCTGCTCTCCCCGACCCAGCGCCGCATCGGCTGCCCCGACCTCAGCGGCGGCACCAGCGGCAGCCCATGGCTGGTGGACGGCGCGCTGGCCGGGGTGCTCGGGGGTTTCGAGGGCGGCGGGACCGTGCCGGAGATCTCGTACAGCGCGGTGATGGGAGACCGGGCTGAGGAGCTGTACCGGGAGGCCGCCGTCGACGGCTGACGGCCGATGCCGGCGGCCGGCGTCTGGTGTCCGGCGTCTGGTGTCCGGCGTCTGGTGTCCGCTGTCGGCGTCTGGTGTCCGCTGTCGGCGGTGCCGGCAGGCCCTCAGGAGCGGACGGCCGGGATCCGTTCCGCCTCGGGCGCGGAGGGCTGCGCGGGAAGCCGGCCGAGCGTCGCCGCACACGGGGTGCCCGAGCGGATGTCCTGCACCCCGCGCCGCAGGCTGTCGCGCAGCAGGCGGCCCAGCGGGCGTTCGACGAGCCGGTGGACGAGCCAGGCGAGGGCCACCATGGCGGCGGTCACCCCGATCGCCAGCGGGACGGGCGCGAGGTCGCCGCGGAAGTGGTGGATGGCGGTCAGCCCGGCCATCATGTGGATCAGGTAGAGCGGGTAGGTGACCGCTCCGGCGTGCGGGAGCCAGCGCCACTGGACGCGGTCGAGGGCCCCGAGGGCGATGGCCGCCATGACGGTGAATCCGAGCACGACGACCAGGTGGGCCGGCCAGGCGGGCGTCTGCTGGGTGGCGCTCCGGCCGAGGCTGGAGATCATGCGGGCGTGCACGTGGTGCTGCGCGAGGAGGAACTGCACGCCGACCACGGCCCACAGGACGGCGTTCGGCCGGAAGCGGCGCATCAGGTAGAAGGCGATGCCGGCGATGAAGTACGGGGACGCCGACGGCACCGCGAAGAAGGACAGCACGCCGCTGTCGACGGTCGGCGCCACGACGCCGGCGAGGGTCCAGGCCCCGCAGAAGAGGACGCAGTTGCGGTAGGTCACGCCGCGCATGACGACCAGCGCGAACAGCACGTAGAACTTGAGCTCGACGAAGAGCGTCCAGTACGCGTCGTCGACATGGGGGACCCCGACCCCTGCCTGGAGCATCGAGAGGTTCACCACGACGTCGCTGAACGACGCGACCTTGCGCACCTCGGGCCAGTTGAACAGCACGAGTGAGGTGAAGACCACGGCCGCCCAGTAGGCGGGGAAGAGCCGGGAGACCCGGGAGACCGCGAAGTCTCCCACGGTGCGGCCCCAGGCGCTCATGCAGATCACGAAGCCGCTTACCAGGAAGAAGATCTCCACGCCGAGCCAGCCGTATACGGCCAGTGCGTGCGCGGACGGGAAGACCCCCTCGGCCGGCTCGCCCCAGGCGCTGTCGAGGGCCGCGTAGTGGTAGAAGAGGACGGACAGCGCGGCGAGGACCCGGACGGCGTCGAGTGCCGCGAGGCGCGGGCCCGGCGCTCCGGCGCGCGGAGCGCCGTCCGGACGCCCGCCCGTCCTCGGTATGCCGGCCTTTCCACCTGCGCTCATTCCTTGGCCCCCGTGACTGTGTGACGGTCCCTGGCGGACCCGTCGGATCTGCGGAACCTTACAGCGCACTCCCGGCGGGTCCGGCCGACGTCCACCCTGACCGGCAGGACGGTCACCGGGGGGTGTCCGCGATCACGGCGGGGACCTCGAACCAGGTGGGCTCGTCCCGCAGGGCGCGGTGGATCCTCTCCAGGGCGAAGGACTGCAGCGGTGGCAGCGCGTCCACGTCGAACCAGGCCACATCGAGGGACTCGTGGTCGTTGGCCCGCGCCTCGCCGCCGGTGGCCCGGCAGCGGAAGGTGATGTCCTGGAACTGGCATACGTCGCCGTTGGGGTAGGTGATCGGTTCGAGCATCTGGACGAGGACCACGCGCTCGGGCACACAGTGCACGGCCGTCTCCTCGTACACCTCGCGCACGGCGGTCTCGGCGGGCTGCTCGCCCGGCTCGGCGATGCCGCCGACCACGGACCACCGTCCGGTGTCGGTGCGCCGACCGAGCAGCACCCTGCCCCGGTCGTCGAGGACGATGGCCGTGACCCCGGGCAGCAGGAGCAGCTGGTGCCCGGCGGACTCACGGATCCGCCGGATGAAATCAGGTGTGGTCATCCCCCGACCCTACGAGGCCGGATCGGCTCCGCCTCAGGCGGCGCGGCGGCCCCGGATCCGGCGGGCGGCGAGTACGCCGAACCCTCCCGCGGCGAGCAGCAGCAGGGCGTACTCGGGGAGCGGTCCGAGGACGGTGGCCGGGGTACGGCCGGAGCGCAGCGGGATCTCGGCGACGAGCGCGTCCGCGGTGAACATCCTCGTCTGCGAGACGATCCGGCCGTCCGGGCGGATGACGGCGCTGACCCCGCTGGTGACGGGGACGAGGACGGTGCGGCTGTGCTCGACCGCGCGGACCCGGTCCATGGCGAGCTGCTGGTAGGTCATCTGGGTGCGGCCGAAGGTGGCGTTGTTGCTCGGTACGGCGATCACCTGGGCACCGTGCTGGACGGTCGAGCGGACGGCGTCGTCGAAGGCGGCCTCGAAGCAGGTGACCATGCCGACGCCGCTGCCGGCCATGTCGAAGACACCGGGGTCCTTGCCGGGGCCGAAGTCGCGGCGCACCCGGTCCACGTCGGAGCTGAAGAGCCGGACGAAGGAGCGCATCGGGATGCGCTCGCCGAAGGGCTGGATCTTGCGCTTGTCGTAGGTCGCGGTGGGGCCCGCGACCGGGTCCCAGAGGATCATCGTGTTGCGCAGCGGGCCCGTCTCCGGGGCGACGACCGCGCCGATCGCGACGGGCACGCCGATGGCCTTGACCGCTTCGTCGATGACGGCGCGCGCGTCGGGTTCGGCGTACGGGTCGAGGTCGGAGGAGTTCTCGGGCCAGACGACGAAGTCGGGCTCGGGGGCCTTGCCGGCCTTGACGTCCTCGGCGAGCTGGATGGTGCGCTTGACGTGGTTGTCGAGGACGGCCCGGCGCTGGGAGTTGAAGTCGAGGCCGAGGCGGGGCACGTTGCCCTGGATGACGGCGGCCACGACGGTGCCGTCCTCGGCGGCGTCGGAGACGAGCGGGCGGGCGGCGAGGGCGGCGCCGATCGGGGCGGCGACGGTGAGCGCGGTCAGCGCGGCGGTGGTGCGGCCGGGGTGGCGGCGCGCGATGCGCAGGGCCTCGTACAGGCCGAATCCGCAGAGGGCCACGCCGAAGGAGAGCAGCGGCGTGCCGCCGAGGGCGGCGAGCGGGGTGAAGACGCCGTCGGCCTGTCCGAAGGCGACCTTGCCCCAGGGGAACCCGCCGAAGGGCGCCCGGGCGCGCAGGGCCTCGCCCGCGACCCATACGGCGGCGGCCAGAACCGGCCAGGCCGGGAGGCGGCTGACGAGGGCGATGCCGAGTCCGGTGAGGCCGATGAAGAGGGCTTCGAGGGAGGCCAGCGCCAGCCAGGGCACCGGGCCGACCTCCTCGCCGGTCCACACGAGGAGCGGCAGCAGGTAGCCGAGGCCGGCGAGGGTGGCGAGCCCGAAGCCCGCGCGCGGACGGCGGCCGTACAGGCAGCCGGCGAGCAGGGCGAGGGCCAGCGGGGCCAGCCACCACAGGGGGCGGGGCGGGAAGCTGAGGTAGAGCAGCACGCCCGACAGTGCGGCCGGCACGCACCGGAGCAGCAGGGCTCCCCGCCGCCGCGGGGGCGCGGCGGGGCCGTCGGGGGGCGTCACGGAGGGCGTCCTGGGCTCGGCGGGGCCGTCGGCGGGCCGCTGGGGCTCCTCGCTCCAGGCGGCCTCGCGCGTCACACTGCTGCTCATCTGGCGGAGTGTACGTCCCCGCGCCCTCGGATCCCGTAAGCGCTCGGCCCGTGCGGCGCGGACGGGGCGCCGGCGGGTGGGGGGGGTCAGCCGGCGAGGGTGCGCAGGTGGGCGCGGATGACGCGGACCGCGTTCTCGGCGTCGTCGACGGTCACCGTGAAGAGCTTGCCGTCGTCCAGTGTCAGTTCCAAGCCCTCGCCGCGCCGGACGATCACGGCGGTGCCCTTCTCGGGGCGCCAGCGGTAGCCCCATCCGCCCCAGTGCTGCGGGGTGATCCAGGAGAGGTACGCGACCGAGGCCACGTCGGTGAGCTCGATCCTGCGGCGCGGCAACCCGACGTGCCCGCAGCGCACCAGGAGGGCCTCTGCGTCGATGGTGACGGCGACGTGCACGAAGGCGACCGTGCCGTACACCATGAGCAGTCCGGCGGCGAGGCAGCCGGTCACTGCCATGAGCAGCGGGACGAAGCCAGAGGTCCACGCGTTGTCGACGGCCAGCTCGACGCCGAGCGCCACGCAGGCCGCACCGGCGACCGCGAGCAGCCACTGCAGGGGGTTGGAGGCCCGGCCCGTCCAGAGCGGACCAGGAGGGTGACCCGTCATACGTAGCAGCGTACCCACGTTCAGCTACGGCACCACCGGCGCGCGCCCGAACGCCCGGCGAGATGCGGAAGACACGGCCTAGCGCGCCACGCGGTAGCGGAGGTGGACGACCTTCGAGCCGAAGGTGCGGGTCTCGACGAGTTCGAGATCGATCCGGCGCCCTTCCTGGGGAAAGAACGGAATGCCACCGCCGACCAGTACCGGGTGGACCATGACCCGGTACTCGTCGATGAGGCCGAGCGCGGCCGCCTCGGCGGCGAGCGTCGCGCCGCCGATCGCGATGTCGCCGTCCTCCGGCTCGGCCCGCAGCCGCTCGATCTCCTCCGCCAGGCCGCCGGAGGCCAGGCGGGCGTTGCCCTGCACCGCTGACAGGGTGCTGGAGAACACCACCTTCGGGAGCGGGTTCCAGACCTCGATCCATGCGCGTGACGCGGCGTCGAGCGACGGGTCCTGGTCGGCGGTCTCCCAGTACAGCATCGTCTCGTAGAGCCGCCGCCCCAACAGGTGGACGCCGAGCTCGCGGGTCTCGTCGATCCAGAACCGGAAGACCTCCTCGTCGGGCTCCGTCCAGTCGAAGTCTCCGTCCGGCCCGACGATGTAGCCGTCGAGCGAGACGCCCATCGCATAGGTCACGCGTCGCATCAGGAGTCCTCCTCGGTGAGGGCTCGACCCTACGGCCGCCGGTCGCCGCGGAGCCCGCCGCGACGCGCGCGAACGCCGGGCGGGGCGTCAGCCGGGGAGCATGCGCAGGAGGGCGTCGCGCAGGGCCGGGCGGCGGGCGGTCATGAACCGGTGCAGGGTACGGGAGCCGAAGGCGACGCGCTGGGCGCTGCGGCGGCGCTCGGCGTCGTACGCGTCCAGGGCGCCGGGCAGCCCGTCCGGCCCGGCGGCGGCGACGGCGCGGGTCAGGGCCTCGGCGTCGAGCAGGGCGGTGCAGGCGCCCTGGCCGAGGTTGGGCGTCATGGCGTGGGCGGCGTCGCCGACGAGGGCGACCCGGCCGTCGGCGACGAAGGCGCGGAGCGCGGGGTACAGGTGGCGCATCTCGTACCGGACCCAGGTCGCCGGATCGGTCTCGGCCAGCACGCGCGGGATCGGGTCGTGCCAGCCGGTGAAGGCCTCCCGCAACTCTCGTGCGCTGGTGGCCGCGGGCACCGTGGCGTACCAGTTGGTGCGGCCGGGCTCGACGGGGGTCATGCCGAAGAAGCGGCCCTCGCCCCAGGTCTCGCCGTACAGGCCGGTCTCGAATCCGGCGATGCCGATCCAGGCGACCGTGCCGATCGGGCGGGGGCTACTGCGGGTGCCGAAGTACGCCGTCCGCACCGCGCTGTTGATGCCGTCCGCGCCCACGACCAGGTCGGCGACGAGCGCGCCCGGGTCGGTCAGGGGCCGCGCGTACTCGATCCGCGTGCCGCCGAGCCGGTCGAGCTCGGCCAGCAGGGCGTCGATCAGGTGGGGCCGGGACATGAGCAGTTCGGGACGGCCCCACCTGCGTTCGATCCGCTCCAGCGGGAGGGCGGCGAGGACCTTGCCGTCGGGGCGTCGGATGCGGGCGTTCCGGTACGGCACGGTGCGCACCCGCAGCGCGTCGCCGAGGCCGAGGCGGTCGAGCGCGGTCTGCGCGGTCGGGTGGGTGCCGAAGGCGGTTCCGTAGCGTTCGAGCGCGGCCCGCCGTTCCAGGACGGTCACCGTCCAGCCGGCGCGGCGCAGGCCGATGGCGGTCGCGAGCCCGCCGACCCCGGCGCCGACCACCACGGCCGTTCCCGCCCCGCGGCCGCTCAAGGTACTGGTTCCGTCCCCGGTCCCGCTGCTCACGGCTCCCCCTCCGTCCTCAACGGCCATGACCACCACAGCCGTGGTACTACATCTGTGGTACCACGGCTGTGGTTATGCTGGCAACGTGAATCAGGACCGGAGGGACCGGCTGCGGGACGCGGCCGTCGCCGTACTGGCGGAGTCGGGCGGGCGCGGGCTGACCCACCGGGCCGTCGACGCGGCAGCCGACGTGCCGACGGGCACGGCGAAGAACTACTTCCCCACGCGCGACGCGCTGCTGCGGGCGGTGGCGGAACGCTGCCTGGAGCAGTACCGGGCGCTGGCCGCGTCCCTGGCGGGGGACGGGCCGGGGCCGGCCGACGCGGACGGGCTCGCGGCGATGCTCGCCGGGCTGCTGCGGGACGTGGCGGGGCCCGGGCGGCCCCGCGTGCTCGCCTATCTGGAACTCCAGACCGAGGGGACGCGCAGGCCGTGGCTGGCCGCACTGCTGGACCCGATCGCCGCGGCGGACTTCGCAGCGCACGCGAACCTGCTGCGCGCGGCCGGACTGCCGGCCGGGGCCGAACGGGCCAGGGCCCTGACCCTCGCCCTGCACGGCGCCGTTCCCCATCTGCTGACCGGCGCCCCGGCCACCCTGGCCGCCGCCGGTCTGGACGACCTGGACCGCTTCGCCCGCGGACTGCTGGCCGCCGTACGCCCCGAGGAGGACCGGTGACCGCGCCCACCCGGCTCGACCGGGCCGTGGGAGCCGTGCTCGGGTCCGCCGCGGGTGACGCACTCGGCGCCCCGTACGAGTTCGGGCCGGCGGGGCAGTTGAGCAAGCGGGGTGAGGAGATGTGCGGGGGCGGCGGCTGGGACCCGGGCGAGGCGACGGACGACACCCAGATGGCCGTCCTGGTCGCCGAGTCGCTCCTGGAACGGGGCGGCCTCGAACTCCCCGACGTCTTCAGCCGGTTCCAGCGGTGGGCGGCCGGGCACCCGAAGGACATCGGGCTGCAGACGGAGGACGTGCTCACCAACGGCGAGCCCTGGGACCTCGCAGCGGCCCTGCACTTCCAGATCAACGCCCGGGCGGCCGGCAACGGTTCCCTGATGCGGGCCTCCGGCTCGGCCGTGTACTTCTCCGCCGCCGGACGGGAGGCGACCATGGACGCCGCGCGGCGGATCGCGGCGCTGACCCACGGCGACCGGGCCGCCTGGGAGGGGACCGCGATCCTGCACGAACTCGTCCGCGTCGCCCTGGACGGCGCCGATCCCCTCGCGGTCCTGCCGGCCACGCTCGACCACGTGCACCCGGACCACCGCGAACGGTACGCCCGGGTGCTCGCCCCCGACTGGCACCCGCGCCTGGCCACCGAGTTCAACGGGGCGGTGTGGCCCTGCCTGGGCTCGGCGGTGTGGGCGCTGCGGACCACCACCGGGTTCGCGGAGGCCGTACGCGCCGCCGTGGACCTCGGCGGGGACACGGACACGGTGGCCGCGGTGACGGGTGCGCTGGCCGGCGCGCGGTACGGGCAGGGGGCGGTTCCCGCGCACTGGGCGGCGCGGTTGCACGTACCCCTGCCCGGGTTCGGCGAGCGGGTCCTGTACGCGGACGACCTGCGGACGCTGGCTCAGCGGCTCGTGGCGGCCGGCTCCCCCTGAAGTTCCAAGCGGCGGCCGCGGAAGCCGGCGCGCAGCCGCCGGTCGTGCGTGACCACCACGAGGGTCCCGCGGTGACCGGACCCGACGGCCGTCATCGCCCCGACCCCCGCCGCAGTGCACGCGGCGGTTCGGGCAACGCCCCGGCAGCGTCAGCCTACGGGCGCGCCCTGGCCCGCCAGGAGCCGTCCCTCGGCGTACGCGAACACCGCGGCGGGCAGCAGCGCTTCGCGGCCGCTGTGCAGGACGGTCAGGCCGCCCGTGCGGGGCAGGCCGGGCTCGGCGACGGCGCCGATACGGCGCAGCGCCTGGGTGGCGACGGGCTCGGCGGAACCGTAGTAGACCAGCCCCGCTCCCCCGGTCCGCACGGCGAGGGCGGCGCGGATGGGGCTCTCGGTCAGCTCGTAGTGGGTGCATCCGAGCACCACGTCGGTGACGTCGGCCGGGGTCAGCGCGGCCGCCGCGGCGACGGCCGCGGTCACCGCCGCTTCGTCGGCCGCCTCCACGGCGTCCGCCAGTCCGGGGCAGGGCACCTCCGTGACGCGGGCGCCGGTGGCGAAGTCGCGGATCAGCCCGCGCTGGTAGGGGCTGCCGGTGGTGGCGGGGGTGGCCCAGATGGCCACCCGGCCGCCGGTCGCCGCGGCGGGCTTGATCGCGGGTACGGTTCCGATGACCGGGATGTCCGGCTCCAGCTCCGCCCGCACGGCGTCCAGGGCGTGCACGGTGGCGGTGTTGCAGGCCACGATGAGCGCGTCGGGGCGGTGCGCGGCGGCGGCCCGGGCCACTGCGAGGGCCCGACCGGTGAGGTCTTCGGGGGTCCGCGGACCCCAGGGCATTCCGTCCGGGTCGGAGGACAGGACGAGATCCGCGTCCGGCCGCAGCCGCCGCACCGCCGCGGCCGCCGCGAGGAGGCCGATTCCGGAGTCCATGAGCGCGATCTTCACCCGGCCACTTTAGTCGACACCGGGTCCGGCCCGACCCGGCTCCGGCCGGATCCCGCCCCCGCGCGCCGCCCGCCGGGCGCACCGCCCGCCGGGCGCACCGCAGCGGACCACCGCACCCGGCCCGCACCGGAGCAGCCGGGCACCACCTGCCCGCCCGCAGCCCCGGCCCCCGCACCCCGCGCCCGCCCGGACCGCCGCGGGGCCACCGCGACGCCGCATCCGCCTGCCCCGCCAGGGGCGCCGCACCGGGACGGCCGGATGCGCGACAGGCCCCCGCCGGCCCGGCACACTGCCGCCATGGGCCTCCTCACCGGCGCCGCCGTCGCCACCGCCGCGTCCTACGCCTCCCTCGCCGCATGGCTCTGGCTCACCCTCGCCCAGGGCATGTTCTGGCGCACCGACGTCCGCCTCCCGCCGCGCACCGCCCCCGCCCGCTGGCCGTCCGTCGCGATCGTCGTGCCCGCCCGGGACGAGGCCGGGGTGCTGCCGCTCAGCCTGCCCTCGCTCATCGCCCAGGACTATCCCGGGGAGGCCGAAATCATCCTCGTCGACGACGGCAGCACGGACGGCACCGGCGGTCTCGCGCTCCGGATCGCCTCCGGACAGCCGGGCCTTCCGCTCACCGTCGTCTCCCCCGGCGAGCCCGCCCCCGGCTGGACGGGCAAGCTCTGGGCGCTGCGCCACGGCATCTCGCTGGCCCGCACCGCGCACGCCACCGAGCCCGACTTCCTGCTGCTCACCGACGCCGACATCGCGCACGAACCCGACAGTCTGCGCGAACTGGTCTGCGCCGCGACCTCCGCCGACCTCGACCTCGTCTCGCAGATGGCCCGCCTGCGCGTGGTCGGCCTGTGGGAACGCCTCGTGGTCCCGGCCTTCGTCTACTTCTTCGCCCAGCTCTACCCCTTCCGCCGGATCAACCGGCCCGGCGCCCGCACCGCCGCGGCCGCGGGCGGCTGCGTCCTGCTGCGCACCGCGGCCGCCGTACGGGCGGACGTGCCCGACGGCATCCGCCAGGCCGTCATCGACGACGTCTCCCTCGCCCGGGCGGTGCAGGACTCCGGCGGCCGGATCTGGCTGGGGCTCGCGGAGCGGGTGGACAGCGTGCGCCCCTATCCCGCGCTCGCGGACCTGTGGCGGATGGTCTCGCGCAGCGCCTACGCGCAACTGCGCCACCAGCCCCTGCTGCTCGCCGGGACGGTCGCCGGGCTGGCGCTCGTCTACCTGGTGCCCCCGGCCGCCCTCCTGGCGGGCCTCGCCACCGGACGGACCTCCGTGGCGTGGGCCGGGGGCCTCGCCTGGCTGCTGATGGCCGGCACCTACCTGCCGATGATCCGCTACTACCGCCAGCCCGCCGCGCTCGCCCCGCTGCTTCCGCTCACGGCGCTGCTGTACCTCCTGATGACCGTCGACTCGGCCGTTCAGCACTACCGCGGACGCGGGGCATCGTGGAAGGGCCGCACCTATGCCAGTCCGAGCGATGCCTGAAACGGCGGACCCCTGTCCGGACCCGCGTCATCCGAGGTCACCGCGTTGTGACGCTGTGTCAGCAGAAAGTCGGTGCAACGCACAACCGGTAGGTACGAGTTGGAGCAAGGTGGGATGGAAGTGACGAAATCGTGCACGTGAACGCCAAGTGAAAGGCGTGGCTCTGACCTGCGAATATGCAGGTCAGCGCGGTGTTGACGGCACCTTGCTATGGACCCGGTGAATTCGTGGGCTTAACTTATGTCTCATGACCTCCCCCCGCTCCACTTATGGCGGCGGTTACTACTCCGCGCCCTCCTTCCCGGACACCCCCATCTACGACTCCCTCGTCGCCGAACGCGGCACTCCGCAGATCGCTCCGATCCGCGTCCCGGCCGCCTACGAGTCCCCGAGCGCGGGTTATTCGAGCGGTGGGTACCTGCCGGCCCTCCCGTCGGCCCTGCCCGCACTGCCCCCTGCCGCCCCTCAGCAGCAGGCACCGGCGTACGGGTACCCGTACCAGCAGCAGGTCGCTCCGCAGCCGATGCCGCTGCAGAACGCGCCCGCGCCCTACATTCCGCAGCAGCAGCCGGTGGCCGCCCGCGCCGGGTACATGCCGCAGCCCCAGCCGCAGCAGCCGCGCCCGGCGGCCATGGCCACCGGCTACGAGGCGATGCGTCCGGCCGCGCCGCGCCCCATGCAGGTGCCGGCTCCGGTCGCGGGCGCCTCGTACGAGGATCCGTACGGCCGCCCCTACCAGGGGCGCGGCTACTGACCGGGCCCCTCACGCGCGCCGGGACGGCGGAGCGGGCTGGCAGTATGCCCCCATGTCGAAGTTGCACGTCCAGGCGCTCCACGTCCACCCCGTCAAATCGGTAGCGGGGACCGCTCCCGACGAGGTGGCGGTGGAGCCCTGGGGGCTGTCCGGGGACCGGCGGTGGGCACTGATCGACCCCGAGGGGACGGTCGTCACCCAACGCCGCCATCCCCGGCTGGCCTTGGCGTCCGCGCGTCCGGTGGGCGGCGACCGGATCGCGGTGACCGCTCCGGACATGGCGGAGCTGGTCGTGGAGGTGCCCGGGCCCGGTCCGCTGGAGCCGGTGTCGCTGTTCGGGAAGAAGGTCGAGACCGTGGTCGCGGCGAGGGCCGCGGCCGACTGGTTCAGCGCGTTCCTCGGGGTTCCGGTCCGGCTGGTGCATTTGGACGACCCGGCCGTACGCCGTCCCGTGGACCCTGACTACGCCCTGCCGGGCGAGACGGTGAGCCTGGCCGACGGCTATCCGCTGCTGCTCACCACGCTCGCCTCACTGGACGCCCTCAACTCTCTGATCGCGGCGGGGGACCATCCCGAGGAGGGCCCGCTGCCCATGAACCGTTTCCGCCCGAACGTCGTGGTCTCGGGGGCCGAGGCCTGGGCGGAGGACCACTGGCAGCGCCTCGCGATCGGCGACGCCCTCTTCCGCGGCGCGCGCGAATGCGGCCGGTGCGTCGTCACCACGACCGACCAGCGAACGGCGGAGCGGGGCAGGGAACCGCTGAAGACGCTGGCCAGGCACCGGCGGATCGGCAAGTCGCTGGCCTTCGGGCGACTGCTGGTGCCGCTGCGGCCGGGCACCCTGCACGTCGGCGACGAGGTCCGCATCCTCGCATGACGGGCCGCGTCCGGGTGGCGACCGGACCACAGGAATGACACCTTCGAGGGGCTCCGCCCCCGAGCTGGAACCAACCGGCGTGACCAGGCCGTTGGATCAGTCAGAACAGGTGGGTACCCGCACGGGCCGTGACACCGGACGACCGGTTCCGGAATCGGGTGGCACATGTCTCGTGCGTCCCGGAACGCGTCCCCCGGGGCATGCGGAAGGCGTGGGCGCGCAGACAGACGGAGACTGGCGCTAGGGGGTGTCTTGTCGATCAGGCCGGATCAGGGAGCGGCGCATGGCGCCATGGGGCCTCCCCGGGCCCGCAGGGCCGAGGGGAAGCATCGCAAGGCGGACGGGGGAGGCGACGCGGAGCGTCGTCGAGCGAGGACGACGCGGCGAGGCGCGGTGCCGGGCGCCGCGAGCCCGGCATGACCGGCAAGACGCCCCCTGGCAGGGGGAGCCGGACCGTGCGGACGGCAATGGGTGTGTGGCGCTGGCGGCGCAATCCGCTGCGCCGGCCGACCGATCTCTTCGAGGCGTGGGTGGCGTTCGCGGCGCTGGTGTGCGTCGTGGTGGTGGCCCCGGCCGTCGGCTGGGTCGCGGGCCTGCGCGTGGACGGCACGCTTCAACAGGCCGCGTACGAGCAGCGGCAGGAGCGTCATCTCGTCCCGGCCGTGGTGGTCCGGCCCGCCCCGACCGCGGACGAGGCGGTGTCCGCCGACCCGTCGGCGCAGCGGACGGCGCCTCGGCGTACGCAGATCGTGGCCTCGTGGACGGCGCCCGACGGCAGCAGCCACGAGGGCACGGTGCCGGCCGCGGAGGAACCACCGCTCCCCGGCGACCGGTTCCGCATATGGACCGACGACCAGGGCCGGCTGGTGGGGCAGCCGCTGGACCCGTCGGCCGCCTCCTTCCACGCGGGGACGGCGGGTCTGGCCGCCGCTGCCGGAGTGGCCGTATTGGCCGTGACCGTCCGCCGCCTGGTCGTACGTCGGCTCATGCACCGTCGGTACTTACGTCTGGACCGGGCGTGGGCGGCCGCCGGACCGGACTGGGGCCGGGCGGGCGCCGGTGGCTGACCTGGCGGCTCATCGGCCCGGCGCGCGCTACGGTGGAGCGGCCGGACCGGTCTCTCCCGTGGCAGCAGCCACCCGAGTGGCCTCGGACATCAGCGGCTCCGGCCGCATCGGCAGCGCGAGCACGAGGGTGGGGGCACGACAGCACCATGGTTCAGGGCACGGTCCAGGTGACGCACGGCGGCTCTTCGCGGTGGCGGCGCCGCTCCGGTGAATATCCGACGCTGACCGCCGCGCTCGCCGCCGCGGGCGACGGGGACGTGCTGTCCATCGCCCCGGGCACCTACCGGGAGAACCTGGTACTGCACCACGCCGTCACCCTGCGCGGGCCCGAGGACGGGTCGGGTTCGGTGCGGATCGCGCCGCTCGACGGGGTCGCGCTGACCCTGCGCGCCTCGGCCGTGGTGCAGGACCTGTACCTGGAGGGCCAGGACCGGGCGGCCCCGGCGCTGCTGGTGGAGGACGGCTCCCCCGAGCTGACCGACCTGCGCGTGAGCACCCACTCGGCGGCCGGCATCGAGGTGCGCGGCCCCGGGGCCCGGCCCCTGGTGCGCCGCTGCACCGTGGAGAACCCGGCCGGCATCGGAATCGCCGTACTGGACGGCGGCGGCGGGGTTTTCGAGGAGTGCGAGGTCGTCGCCTCGGGTCAGACCGGGTTCTCGGTCCGCGGCGGCGGCCGGCCGCGCCTGGAGCGGTGCCGCATCCACCACTCCACCGGCGCGGGCATCTCCGTCACCGGCGAGGGCTCGGGCCTGGAAGCCCTGGGCTGCGAGGTGTACGAGGTCAGGGGCGCCGGAGTGCAGATCGCCGCGCGCGCCGCCGCCCGCCTCACCGACTGCGCCGTGCACCGCACCTCGGCCGACGGGGTCACGCTCGACACCGACGCCGTCCTCACCCTGGCCGGGTGCGACATCCACGACATCCCGGAGAACGCCGTCGACCTCCGGTCGCGTTCGGTGCTCACTCTCAGCCGCACGTCGGTACGCCGGTTCGGGCGCAACGGCCTGTCGGTGTGGGACCCGGGCACCCGGGTCGACGCCGAGTCCTGCGAGATCCACGACAGCACCGGCGACTATCCGGCGGTGTGGGTCAGCGACGGGGCCACCGCCTCCCTGGACTCCTGCCGGGTCCACGACGTGCCGGACGCGCTCTTCGTCCTGGACCGCGGGTCGAGCGTCGAGGTCACCGACAGCGACCTGTCCCAGGTCCGCAACACCGCGGTCTCGGTCAGCGACGGGGCCTCGGCGCAGCTCGACGACTGCCGCATCCGCGAAGCGGCCACCGGGGCCTGGTTCCGCGACCACGGCAGCGGCGGCACCCTCGCGGGCTGCACCATCGACGCCGTGCAGACCGGTGTGATCGTCACCAAGGGCGCCGACCCGACCCTCGAACGCTGTACGGTCACCTCACCCGCCGAGGCGGGTTTCTACGTGTCGGCGGGCGGCCGCGGCACTTTCAAGGCCTGCCGGGTGACGGACAGTTCCGGTTTCGGCTTCCACGTCCTCGACGGCTGCCGCACCACGCTGACGCGCTGCCACACGGAGCGCTGCGCGCGCGGCGGCTACGAGTTCGCGGAGGACGGGCCCGTCGCCGAGGAGTGCACCGGCGACGGGTCGGGCCCGCGGTCGGCGTCGGCGGCCGCGGCCGCGGCCCAGTCGGCGCCCGGCGGCGGCTTCGCCGGGGCGCAGAGCGGGGTGCGTACGGTCACCGCGGCGCGGAGCCCCGTGGCGCAGCCGTCTCCGGCGGCCCCGGCCGGCTCCGTCCCGCGGCCCGCGCATCCGGAGCCGGCCGGGGCCGCGGCGGGCGCGCGGGCGCCCGGAGCGGTGCTGGGGCATCTCGACGCGCTGGTGGGCCTGGACAGCGTCAAACGCGAGGTGCGTGCCCTCACCGACATGATCGAGGTGGGCCGTCGGCGGCAGCAGGCTGGCCTCAAGGCCGCCTCGGTGCGCCGGCACCTGGTCTTCACCGGCTCCCCCGGCACCGGGAAGACCACGGTCGCCCGGCTGTACGGCGAGATCCTCGCCTCCCTCGGCGTGCTGGAGCGGGGGCACCTGGTCGAGGTGTCGCGCGTGGACCTGGTGGGCGAGCACATCGGCTCCACGGCGATCCGCACGCAGGAGGCCTTCGAGCGGGCGCGCGGCGGGGTGCTGTTCATCGACGAGGCGTACGCGCTGGCTCCGGAGGACTCGGGCCGGGACTTCGGGCGCGAGGCGATCGACACGCTGGTGAAGCTGATGGAGGACCACCGGGACGCGGTGGTGGTGATCGTCGCCGGCTACACGGCGGAGATGGACCGCTTCCTGACCGTCAACCCTGGTGTGGCCTCGCGGTTCTCCCGGACGATCGCCTTCGGCGACTACGGGCCGGGGGAACTGCTGCGGATCGTGGAACAGCAGGCGGAGGAGCACGAGTACCGCCTCGGGGAGGGCACCGCCGAGGCCCTGCTGACGTACTTCACGGAGCTGCCCAAGGGGCCCGCCTTCGGCAACGGCCGCACCGCGCGCCAGACCTTCGAGTCGATGGTGGAGCGGCACGCGGGGCGGGTGGCCCAGCTGTCGGAGCCCAGCACGGACGAGCTCACCCTGCTGTTCCCGGCGGATCTGCCGACGCTGCCGGCTCCTTGCTGACGCCGGGGCGCTGAGCGGGTACCTCGGCCCGGGCCGCCGTCTCCAGCCGGGCGAGGAGAGCGGCGCGTTCGGCTGCGAAGGCGGGGTCCGCCTGGTAGTCGGCGTGGCCGAGGATCGGCGCGGGCAGCGGGTGGCGGGCGCTGCGCCCGTAGGCGAGGGGGTCGGCGAGCGGGCCGCGGTCCACCTCCGGTGAGGCGGGGCCGGGAAGCGCGAGGCCGCCGATGGGGTCGGTGGCCCGCCAGAGGTTGCGCCAGCAGTCGACGTCGCGGTGCAGGGCGGTGAGCGGTCCGGGACCGAAGTAGGCGGGGAACCAGCGGCCGTAGAGGCGGGCGAGGGGGGATCCGTACGTGAGCAGCGCGACGCGGCGGCGGACGGGCGGCGGCAGCTGCCAGACGGCGGCCGCGGCGAGCACGCTGCCCTGCGAGTGGCCGGAGATCACCAGTCGGCCGCCGGTGCGGCCGGTCCAGCCGGCCATCCGCCAGGTCAGGTCGGGGACGGCGCGCTCGGCATAGCAGGGCGGGGCGAAGGGGTGGGCGGCGCGCGGCCAGAAGGTGCCGACGTCCCAGAGGATCCCTATGGTCCGCCGGGCTGCCGGGTCCCGGTAGGCGCGGCGGCCCCAGGCGGCGAAGAGGGCGATGCCGAGGCCGATCAGCCAGGAACCGGCGTCCTGGGCGGCGCGGGCGGCGCTCTCCAGGAGCGGCGGGCCGCCGCGGGCGGCCTCGCCCGGGACCTGGCCGCTGAGCCAGGCTCCGGCGAGTGCGCCGGCCCCGAGCACCAGGGTGATGCCGGAGACGGCCGCGACGAACCAGGGCGCGGAGTCGGTGAGCGCGGCGGCCGTCCGCGCCCCGGCGATACGGCGGCTGCGCGCCGTATCGGGGATCTCTCCCGGGTATTCGGCCGCGACGGCCGCCGCGAGGCCGCGCCGGGCCCGGGCCGCACGCACCGCGAACCAGGCGGCGAGCAGTGCCAGTACGAGGAGCAGCGGCGGCAGTACGGCGGCCTGCCAGGACAGCAGGACGGGCGGCCCGGGCAGCGGTGCGCCCGCCATGCCGGGGGTGGCTGCGCCGTCCAGCCAGTCGGCGACGCGCTGGGCGACCCCGCCGGACATGACCCCGCCGAGGGCGCAGCCGAGCATGGCGACGGCGGGGCCGCCGAGGCCGCGCAGGGCGGACGCGGGATCGGGGGCCCTGCGGTACAGGTACCGGGCGACGGCTGCGAGGGCCAGTACGCAGAGGCCCTGCCCGAGCATGAGCACCCCGAAGGCGAAGTCCCCGGGGAGGCGTCCGGTGGAGGTCCAGCCCGGTCGCGACCAGCAGGCGTGCAGGAGGACGGCGGCGAGCAGGGCGAGGGCGGCTCCGGGCAGCAGGCTGACCGCGCCCCGGTCGAGGCGGTGGTCGGGGCGGTCCTCGCTGCGGCCGCGCCGGCAGACGACCCAGGCGACGGTGACGGCCCCGACGGCGAGGAGGGCCTGGGTGATCCAGCCGAGGGTTTCGAGGGCGGGGGCGGCCGTGGTCCGGCGGTCGTGGGCGGCGGTGGGCGCGGAGACGGCCACCGCGACGGTGAGCAGGCCGGCCGCGGTGTGTGCGGCTCGCAGCCGGGCCACGATGCGGCGCCCGTACCAGAATCCGGGACGGCCGAGCGCGGGTGCGGTGTCGGAGGCGGTGTCCGGGTCGGCGGAGCCGGCGGGCGGCGGCTGGGATTCGTAGGCGCTCCAGGTGCGGTTCGACAGGAACCAGAGCAGCCCGGTCAACGCGGTGGGGACCAGCGCGCCGAGGGCGAGGCGGCGTCCGGGCTGGGACCACCAGCCGCCGCCATCGGGGGCGAGGAATCCGAGGCGGGAGCCGGTGGCGGTGCAGGTCGCGGAGCCCGCGCACTGCCAGACAGCGAGGTCGAGCGCGACCTCGCAGGCGGCGGCGATCAGCAGGACGGTCAGGCTGAGCGCGAGGACGCGTACGAGGACCCCGTACGTGCGCACCGCGCGCGGCGCGGGGTCGGCGCCGGGCCCGGTGGGGGCGGCCGGCCGGGCCCAGTGGGCCAGGTTGGCCACCATGAAGGGCAGGAGCAGAAGCCACAGGGCGCGGGCGCCGTTGCCCGAGGTGAGCCGGGACCAGCAGTATGCCTCGGGGACGGGCAGGCCCGCGTACCGCTCGGGGTGGGCTTCGGCGTCGGCGTCGTCTGTGCGGCGGAACACGGCTGCGGTGGAGTCACCGGTGACGCGCACGGTGCGCGGGTCGCCCAGCAGCTCGGCGGGAGAGGCTCCGGCGACTCCGTGGACCATGAGTTCGAGGGCGAGGGGAGAATCGGTGGAGGGGCGGTCGGGCACGGAGGCCTCCGCTCGCGGGGGGATCGGCGCTGCTCCAGGATCCCGCGCGGCGGGGACGCTGCCCAGGCCCCGTCCGGGGGAATCGGCGGGCGGCTCGGGGACGGAAAGGGAGCCTCGGCCGTGGGAGTCCCGACGCGGAAGCCGTGGGGAGATCACAGCGGTCACAGCGGACTTCTCGGGGGAGCACGGCTATGGTGGCGCGGCACGTCCGCCGGAACATCGCCTCAGGAGGTACCGCCATGGCTCGCCGACTCCGCCCGGTGGGGCTGGACTTCATCGACGACGCGCCCGTCCGGCTGGTGTTCGCCGCAGAGGCGTCGGCGCCCCCCGAGGACGTGTACCGGGCGCTCGCCGATGAAGTGGAGGGCTGGCCGCGCTGGTTCAGGGCCGTGACACTGGCCCGACCGACGTACGGCGGTGCGGGCCGCGAGGTCAAGCTGCTGGGCGGGGTGCACATGCAGGAGACGATCATGGCCGCGGATCCCGAACGGCGTTACGCGTACCGGGTCGACACGACCAACGCGCCGGGCGTCCGGGCCCTGCTGGAGGAGTGGAGGCTGACCCCGGCCGGCTCGGGGACGCACGTCCGCTGGACGTTCGCCGCGGACGGCCCGGCCGCGTTCCGTCTGGCCCTGGCCGTCGCCCGCCCGGGCCTGGGCCACTCCTTCCGCACGGCGGTCCGCACCCTGGACGCCCGCCTCACGGGCGCCAGCGGCCCCCACCGCTGAGCGTGGTGGATGCGGTGGCAGTGGCGGGAGCGGTGAGGCGGGCGTACTCCCACGGGTCGTGCGCGCTGAAGACGGTGACCTCGTCCCCGTGGTCGCGGACGAGGTCGCGCAAGCGGTCGCGGGTCGCGGTGCGTGCCGTGGCGTCGGTCTGGGCTCCCTGCTGGACCGGATCGAGGACCGGGTGGTCGAGGGGCGGGGTGTCCTCGAGCTCGCCGTGATACATGTACGCGTCGCCCGCGTGCAGCAGCCACCGGCCGTCGTCGTCGCGCACTGCGACGCCCGCGTGGCCGGCGGAGTGGCCGGGCAGCGGCACCAGCAGGAGCTCGCACCCGAGCCCCTGCGGCCGTGCGACGCCGGGGAAGCCGAACCACGTCTCCTGCCCGTCGGTGCTCGCCGGTGCCAGCAGCGGGCCGTGCGCCCGGTGCGCCGGCATGAAGCCGTCGAGGCTGTGCCGGTGGTGCGCGGCCGAGGGGTCGGTGACGGCCCGGTACTCGTCGGGGTGCACGTGGACCCGCGCGTGCGGGAAGTCCGCCAGCCCTCCCGTGTGGTCCCGGTGCAGGTGGGTGAGGACGATGTGCCGCACGTCCTGTGGTGCGTACCCGAGGCGGACGAGCCGGCGCAGCGCGCTCTGCGCCGGGTCCGGCACGGGCTGGGCGTGAGCCACCCAGTCCGCGCCCAGCGTCCGGTCGGGCTCTCGCAGGTCCGCGGTGCCGAGGCCGGTGTCGACCAGGACGGGGCCGTCCGCGTCCGTCTCGATGAGCAGGCAGTGGCAGACGGCGGCCAGTTCGCGGCGTCCGGCTCCTGCCGTGGGTGTCGTGCCGAGCGGTGCGATCGTCCGGAGCGAACCGCAGTTGAGATGATGGATGCGCACAAAGACCCCCTGGAGGTATGCGGGCGGGCTGTTCGCAACGGACGTTAGGACGGGCTTTCGTGACTCACCAAACGGTTGGACACGCGGCGGCGGGTGCCCCGGACGGTCCGCTGGCGGACTGCCCGGACGGCGCGCTCGTCCCGCCGGCCCCCGAACCGCACTGCCCGGTCGACATCACCCTCACCGCGCTGGGCGGCCGGTGGACACCGCTGGTCCTGCGGGAGTTCCTCCGCCGCGGCCAGGCCACCTACTCCGAGCTGTCCGCGGCCCTGCCCGCCCTGTCCGACAAGGTCCTCTCGGACCGGCTGACCCAGTTGACCCGGGCGGGCGTCGTCGAACGCCACCGCACTCCCGGGTGGCCTCCCCGGGTCCGCTACGTCCTGACCGGTCGGGGCCGCGCACTGGAACCGGTCGTGCGCAGCATGTGGGAATGGGGCCGCGCCTGACGGACGACCGGCCGGCTCAGGCGGTCGGTTCGCGCCAGACGCCGGTCGTCAGCAGCGTGTCGAGGGTCTTCGTGTAGGGGGCGATGTCGAGGCCCTGCGCCGCCACCCACTCGTCGGAGTAGTACTTGTCCAGGTAGCGGTCGCCCGGGTCGCACAGCAGCGTGACGACGCTGCCGGTGCGGCCCTCCGCCACCATCTCCGAGACGATCTTCAGGGCGCTCCACAGGCCGGTGCCGGTCGAGCCGCCCGCCTTGCGCCCTATGGCGGTCTCCAGGGCGCGGCAGGCGGCGACGCTCGCCGCGTCCGGGACCTTCATCATCCGGTCGATGGCGCCGGGCACGAAGCTCGGCTCCATCCGCGGGCGGCCGATGCCCTCGATGCGCGAGCCGCAATCGCTGCTCGCGTCGGGGTCGTTGCGGGTCCAGCCCTCGAAGAAGCAGGAGTTCTCCGGGTCCGGGACGCAGATGCGGGTGTCGTGCTGCATGTAGTGCACGTACCGCGCGATGGTGGCCGAGGTGCCACCGGTGCCGGCGGTCGCCACGATCCAGGCGGGCTCGGGGAAACGTTCCAGCTTGAGCTGCTGGTACATCGATTCGGCGATGTTGTTGTTGCCGCGCCAGTCCGTGGCGCGCTCCGCGTACGTGAACTGGTCCATGTAGTGCCCGCCGGTGCGGGCGGCGAGTTGCGCCGACTCCTCGTACATCTTCATCGGGTCGTCCACGAAGTGGCATGCGCCGCCGTGGAATTCGATGAGGCGGCACTTCTCCGGGCTGGTCGTGCGCGGCATGACGGCGATGAACGGGACACCGATCAGCTTGGCGAAGTACGCCTCGGAGACCGCGGTCGAGCCGGACGAGGCCTCGATGACGGGGCGGCCCGGCCGGACCCAGCCGTTGCAGAGGGCGTAGAGGAACAGCGAGCGGGCGAGGCGGTGCTTGAGGGAGCCCGTCGGGTGCGTGGACTCGTCCTTGAGGTAGAGGTCGATGCCCCAGGCGTCGGGGAGCGGGAACTTCAGCAGGTGGGTGTCCGCGGAGCGGTTCGCGTCGGCCTGGACCTTGCGCACGGCCTCTTTCAGCCAGGCGCGGTAGTCCGCGTCGCTGCGGTCGACGTCGATGGTCGTGGCGGTCGTACCGGTGGTCGTTCCGGTGGTCGTTCCGGTGCCGCTGGTGCCGGTGGTGCCGGTAGTGCTCATGCGCCGCGCTCCTTCATGGGTCTACTTCGCCCCTCCTTTCGCAATGTACCTCTCCCACCTGCACAAACAGTCGCTTTGGGTATCTATGCGGATCGCTTTCGATCGCGTTCGGTTGCACAGCGCGGCACCGTGGGTGACCCTGGTGGAGCATTACCGAGGGTGCAGCACCCGTAACACTCATGTCGGGGAGTCGCAGCCGTGATCAGTCATTCCCGCAGGCACTGCGTCGTCGAACTGCAGGCCTTGCCGTCGCGGATCGGCCAAATCCGCAGAATCGTCTCGGCCCAACTGCGCCACTGGCAGCTCGATCCGCTCATTGACCGGGCCGCGCTCGGGGTGACGGAGCTGCTGAGCAACGTCCACCGCCATGCACAGCCGGACAAGACCTGCGTCGTCGAGATCGAGCTCCGGCTCGGGCGGCTGACGGTCTCGGTCATCGACAGCGATCCGCGGCTTCCGGTGCTGCGCCCGGCGCCGGCCGGGCCGCTGGAGACCTGCGGTCGCGGGCTCGCCCTCGTGGAGGCGCTCAGCGAGGCCTGGGGGGTGCGTGAACGGCCCGACGGGCCTGGCAAGGTGGTCTGGTTCTCCCTGACGGCTGCGCCCGCGCCGGTGACGCCGATGCTCCCGGTCTCGATCGTGGCCAGGCCCGCGCGGGAACCCGCGCGCACGGTGGTGGTGGCCGTCGACCCGGCCACCGTCCCGGCGGCGCTGCCCCTGCCCTCCCCGGTCGCCGTCCGCCCCGGCTGACCCCGGGCCGCGCTGCCCGGCCTCAGCCTTGCCGGGCAGCGCGGGCCCGGCAAGATGCGAAAGCCGTGCCCTAGGGAGGGTCGTCAAAGTAGCGCCGGCCAGGCGGGACTTTGACGGCACTCCCTAGGCGAGGGCGCCCAGCGGGTCGTCGAGCACCGGTTGCCAGGCCAGTTCCGCCGCACCGACCAGGCTGTTGTGGTCCAGGGTGCACGGAAGGATGGGCACGCCTCCGCTGCGGCCCCACAGGCTGCGGTCCGCGACGACCGCCCGGAGCCGCTCCGGGTCGGCGTGGAGCAGTTCCCGGTGCAGACCGCCCAGGATGATCCGGTCCGGGTTCAGGATGTTGACCAGGCCCGCCAGGCCCAGGCCGAGCCGGTCGATCAGCTCTTCCGTGGCCGCCCTTACCGCCGGCTCCTCGGGCTCCTCGCGCAGCAGGTCACGGGCCTGCTGGAGCAGCGACACCTCGGGGCCGGGGCTGCGGCCCGCCGCGGTGAGGAAGGCCAGCGGGTCCGCTTCCACGTCCAGGCAGCCGCGGCCGCCGCAGTGGCAGGCCCGCCCCTCGGGGTTCACGGTGAGGTGGCCGACCTCCAGGGCCAGGCCGGAACTGCCGCTGTGCAGACGGCCGTCCAGCACCAGGGCCCCACCGACCCCGCGGTGCCCCGTGGCGACGCACAGCAGGTGCTGCGCGCTGCGGCCCGCGCCGTGCCGGTGCTCGGCGAGCGCCGCGAGGTTGACGTCGTTCCCGGTCAGGGCCGGTCCGTCGATGCCGGCGGCCTTCACGCACTCCGCGAAGATGTCCCGTACGGGAGAGCCCGCAGGCCAGGCCAGGTGCAGCGGGTTCAGGGCCGTGCCGTCCGGCTCGGCGACCGCCGAGGGGACCGCGAGGCCGGCGCCGACGCAGCGGCGGCCGCTGTCCGCGAGCAGCTCCGCACCCGCCCGCACGACCGCGCCGAGCACCTGTGCCGGGTCCGCTGAGACGGTGACCTTGCCGGGGGCGGTGGCCACGATCCGGCCGCCGAGCCCTACGAGGGCGGCCCGGAAGCCGTCCGAGTGCACCTGGGCCGCGAGCGCCACCGGCCCGTCCTCGGCCACCGAGAGGCGGTGCGAGGGGCGGCCCTGGGCCCCGCCGGTGCCTCCGGTGCCGCCCGAGGCACCGGGGCGGGAGTCGACCCGGATCAGTCCGAGCGCCTCCAGCTCGGCCGCGACGGCCCCGGCGGTGGCACGGGTGACCCCCAGCTCGGCCGTCAGCACCGCACGGGTCGGCGCGCGGCCGGTGTGGACGAGCTCCAGCGCCGGCCCGAGCGCGCCGCGGCCGCGTTCCAGTTTGGTCCGCGTGCCGGTGCTCGAGACCGGTGCCGTGGTCGCATCCCCCATCCGCGGTGGGGCCCCGTTGCCGTTCATGGCATCGATCCTCGCATGATCGGAGGGCGCCGGACGCCGTCCCGCCCCAGGCCGCGTCCAGTGGATGATGCCGGGGCTCGCGGCGTCCTCATCCGCCCTGATCCACACGAGACGCCCGCTTCGTGTCGTCAAGGTCTCGTCCGGCCGGCGGGGTCCTCCGGCGGCCGGCGCCGCGTCGACGACACTCCCCGGCCCAGTCCGGCGACCCTGAGTGTGATGTTGAGCCGCCCGGTCAGCCCGAGCGCCCGCGGACCGGTGCCCGGCAGCACCTTCGGCACCCCGTGGTACGCCTGCCGGCTGGGGCCGCCGAAGACGAAGAGGTCCCCGCTGCGCAGCTCGACGTCCCGGTAGGGGCGTCCGCGCGAGACGGTGTTCCCGAAGCGGAAGAGGCAGCTGTCGCCGAGGCTGAGCGAGACCACCGGCGCCGGGGACTTCTCCTCCGCGTCGCGGTGCATGCCCATGCGGGAGTCCCCGTCGTAGAAGTTGATCAGTGCGATGTCGTAAGCGGCCGCGCCGGGCTCCGGCGGCACCCCGTAGGCGGCGGCGACCGCTTCCCGGCCCAGCTCGGCGAGCCAGTCCGGCATCGGCTTGACCGGCTCCCCGTCCCCGTCGACCGCGGTGCGGGCGTAGCCGTACGGGTACCAGTGCAGGCCCAGGCACACCTGCCGGGCGGTCATCACCCCGCCGCCCGGGGTGCGTACGGTGCGCAGGCCGGCCGGCGGGCGGGCCCACTCGCGGCAGGCCTCCAGCAACTCGGCCTGCCGGCGCTCCCCGAGCCAGTCGGGCACGTGCACCGCCCCGGGGGCGATCAGGGTCCGCTCGCGCGGGAAGAGTTCCCCGTCCATCCCTCCATTGTCGCCGCCGGGGCTGCAAGACTCCCGGTATGGAGATCACCGAGTACGTGAAGACCCTCGCCCGGGAGGGCGAACTGCTCGCCGACGTGGCAGAACGAGCCGGTACGGACGCCTTCGTCCCGTCCTGCCCGGGCTGGCACGTCACCGACCTGCTGCGGCACACCGGGTCGGTGCACCGCTGGGCCGCCGCCTACGTCGCGGAGGGGCGGCTGGAGCCGACGGGCTTCCCGGAGGCGCCGGAACTGGTCGGCGGCGAGCTCCTGACGTGGTTCCGGGAGGGCCACGCGGATCTGGTGCGGACGCTGACGGAGGCGCCGGACGACGTGCAGTGCTGGACCTTCCTCCCGACGGCCCCGCCGTCGGCGGTCGCGTTCTGGGCCCGGCGGCAGGCCCACGAGACCACCGTGCACCGGATGGACGCGGAGACGGCGCTGGGCGTCGTCTTCTCGCCGGTGGCGGCGGAGTTCGCGGAGGACGGGGTGGACGAGCTCCTCACCGGCTTCCACGCGCGCCCGCGCAGCCGGGTGCGGACCACGGAGCCGCGGACGATGCGGATCCGGGCCGCCGACACGGGTGCGGTGTGGACCGTGCACCTGTCGCCTGCGCCGCCGCACACGGTCCTGGGCGACTTGGGCGACGCGGTCGACTGCGAGGTGACCGGTGAGGCGGCCTGGCTCTACGCGGCGCTGTGGAACCGGCAGCCGCTGGCGGGCCCCGGGGTGACGGGCGACCTGTCGTTGGCGGCGCTGTGGAGGGAGACGGCCGGAATCTGACCCTTCGGGTGGGAGCGGGCGCCGTCGGACGTCGTGGGGCGCCGCCGCCGGCGCCCGCCACCCACCCCCGGCCGGATACCTGCGCGGACCAGCGGTTATGGTCGCCTCCTCAACGATCACGGGGGTGGCAGATGTTCGGTTCCACGGTGCGCGGCGCGGCGGTGGCCGCGGTGGTTCTTGCGGGGTTCGCGGTCTCCTGCGATTCGGGTCCGGCCACGCCGGCCGCCGCATCCTCGGCGTCCTCCGCGTCCGCGTCCTCCGCTCCTTCGGCTCCCTCCACGCCGTCCGCGTCCTCGCTGCCGGGGCCGTCGGAGGCGGGCCCGGGCGGGCCCTCGGCATCCCGCGGGCCGTCCTCCCCGGCCCAGCCCGGCGCCGCGCCGGAGAAGGTCCGGGACGCCTTCGCGGGGCTGCAGGCGACGCTGGACGGTTCGTGCACCCCCGCCGAATGCGCCTACTTCCTCGGCCGGGTCTACGACGAACTCCACGGCCTGGACGCGGCGATGAAGGCGGATCCGAAGGGGCCCGGGCACTTCCCGGAACCGATCGCGCTGG
This sequence comes from Streptomyces virginiae, assembly GCF_040638905.1. Lineage (GTDB taxonomy): Bacteria > Actinomycetota > Actinomycetes > Streptomycetales > Streptomycetaceae > Streptomyces > Streptomyces virginiae_B. Next base: position 403,286 of record NZ_JBEZYV010000002.1, read on the forward strand.
TCGCGAAGCTCGACGCGGAGCTGGGCGGGGACCGTGGCTTCAAGAACCTGAAGGAGCACCAGAGCCTGTTGATCGGCACCCGCGACAAGATCAACACCTGGATGCAGGGCCACCCGGACGACTACCGCTGACCCGGACCGGGCGTACCCGCTCCGCGAAAGGCCCGCGCGGGTGATCGTCGCGGCTGGGATGCTGGCCGCATGACCGACGCCGATACCGACTCGCGGCCTAGACGCAGCGGCGGGCGGTCGTCACGAAGGTGTCGATCAGCTCGCGGGTCGTATCCCGCCGGGTGACGAGTGCGGCGAGGTCCTGCGCGCGGTCGATGGCACCGACCGCGGTGAAGGCCTCGACCGCTGCGGCGCCGAGATCGGGGTCGTCGGTGATCAGCTGGAGCCGGAAGAGTGCCTGCTGCGTGTTGGCGCGCGTCTCGAACGACCGTCTGCGCAGGGCGGCTTCGTCCTCACCGTCGCGACCCTGGTGCACGCAGAACCAGTGGTGCAGCATGGCCTGGCGGAACTCCACGAGCAGGCCCGCGTACGCGCCGTAGGCGTCGAGCCGCTCCTGACGCCGCTGCGCCTCCAGGGCGTTCTGCTCCGTACGCCGCGCGGCGCGCTGCTGGAACGCATGGGTCACCACCGAGCCCAGCAGCGTACCGAGCACGGCGATGAGGCTCGTGGCCATGGCGTTCATGGGGTCATGCAATCAGAGGACCGGCCGCGAGACGGGGGCGGGGCTGGGAGAACGGGGGTAGGAACCCGGCTCCGCAGTCGCGGTCCAAAAACGCCTTCCGCGACGCGGAGTTGTGCGTACGGGCGCTCGACGAGACCTTCACCGGCCGGCGGAGCTTCGACAGGCCGTGAAGGAGCGGCCGGGGACGAACAGGTCATGACGATGTACGAGTTCACCGCCGGGCCGGCCGCGCCGGATCCGCCGTCGGGACTGGGCCGGCTGCTCGCCGCGGTCTCCCGGAGCGGACCGGCCGTGGACGCCTTCGCCCGGGTCACGGCCGGCGTCACCTCGCCCGCCGAGTTCTCCGCACCCGGCAGCGCCGAACAGCCCTTGGGGCAGACGCACCCGACACCGGCACGGCAACGGTCGTACGAGGCTCAGGACACGTCCTGGCCGATCGTGGCCGCGTAGGCGGTCTGGGAGGTGTACTTCCATGTCGGGCCCGTGTTCCACGGGTTGGGCATGACCGTGTCCGTGGCGTACGCGTAGCCCGCGCCCCGGCCGAAGGCGGTGCGGAGGGTGGCGCGCATCGCCTCGTCGCCGGGGACGTCGTGGACCAGGTGCCAGAAGGCCGTTCCGCTCGGGTCGAGTTCGGTGCCGGGGCGGTAGCCGGAGTCGTGGTCGAAGACGTTGCCGCCGAGCCAGCCGGCGCCGGTGTACGCGGCGTACGTGTCCTCGTAGGTGACGAAGACGTCCGCGGTCCGGCGGCCGGGCTCCAGGTAGCAGTCGGCTATGGCGGTGCCGGGGTTGTTGACGACGAGGTCGGGGACGGCGGGGTCGGCTGCGTTCATGGTGTCCTGGACGTAGCGGCGCAGCTCGGCGTAGTGGTCGCGGGTGGCGTTGGCGGGGCCGCAGTCGCGGCTGACGACGTCGAAGAAGATGCCGTCGACGTGGAGGCGGCCGTCGGGGGTCTTGAGGTAGTTGTCGACGGATGCCCTGACGGCGGCGATGTCGCGGTTGCCGTGGTCGGTGTGCACGTAGCCGAGCACCTTGGTGCGCTCGCCGGTGGAGGTCGTGCGGGCGCGGAGCGCGTCGGCGCGGGCCCGCCAGGGGGTGTCGAAGGGGGCGTCGCCGTTGCCCGGGTTCAGCACGACCACAGAGGGCGCCGGGCCGGCCTTCGTGAGGTCGGTCAGCATCCGGTCGTCCGCCATCACGTAGGCGGGGACGCCGATCTCCAGGCCCCGTACGCCGGGCATCCGGGGGGTGGGGGGCGGGGCGGGCGCCGGGGCGGCGGCAGGAGCGGACCCGGTGGACGCTTCGCGCTGCTGCGGGGCGGCGGACGGCGCCGGCGCGGCCAGTAGGACGGTCGCCAGGACCGCGTACAAGGCCTTCTCGGCGCGAGGCATGAAACGTTTCCTCCGATGGAGGCGGGGCTGGGGGACCCGAGGAACACTAGACGGACGGCCCGTCGTTCAAGGCTGAACCTCTTGTATTGACCTGAGGAACAGCAGAGCGAACCATCGCCCCATCACGTGAATTCCCCCGGGGACGCCCCCCTGCCCCGCCCTTCTGTCATACGGCGGGCAGTCCGACCCCGTGCGCCAGTTGCCCCGCCGCGTGGGTGAAGAAGGCGGAGCGCTCCTCGACGACCCCCTTGAACTGGCCGAACAGTTCGAAGGAAACGAGCCCGGCGAGCTGCGCCCAGGCGGCGACGAGGGCTGCGACGACCGCAGGCGGCAGGCCCTCGGCGAACTCGGCGGCCATCCGGCCGGCCTCGGGGCCCAGGGCGGGCGGGAGCGGCGGAAGGGCGAGGCCGCGCCCCTCGTACGCGCCGCGGGCGATGCCGATGAGGACGTTGCCGACCCGGGAGGCGGGGCCGACGGTGTCGGCGGGGGCGCTGTAGCCGGGGACCGGGGAGCCGTAGACGAGGGCGTATTCGTGCGGGTGCTCCAGCGCCCACGTGCGGACGGCCTCGCAGACGGCGATCCAGCGGTCGCGGGGCGGGGCGCCGGCGGCGAGGGCGCGGGCGTCGGCCTGCTCGGCGGCGGCGCCGAGGCTGTCGTAGGCATCGATGATGAGCGCGGTCAGCAGCTCGTCGCGGCTCGGGAAGTAGCGGTAGAGGGCCGAGGAGACCATGCCCAGCTCGCGGGCGACGGCGCGCAGGGAGAGTTTGGCGGCGCCCTCGGCGGCGAGCCGGCGGCGGGCCTCGTCCTTGATGGCGGCGGTGACCTCAATGCGGGCCCGTTCCCTGGCCCCTCGCACGGTGTTCATGCGGGCCAGTCTGCCACGCGGGCGGAGCACTGCCCGGAAAGTGGATCCCCGATCCTTTTCGAGAGCACTGCTCTTGCTTTGGTGCACCGATCCGATGCACACTGATCTCAAGCGAGAGCACTGCTCTCCCAATGCAGATGACGGCCCGGAGGTCCTCGTGAACGCCCCCACCCCGTATTACGTCCAGGCCGGCCCGCTCGTCACCCGCTTCAACTCGTTCTTCGGAAAGCTGGCCCGCTTCGGCATCAGCCTGGCCGGCAGCGCGGAGCTCTCTGTGCGCGGCCGCACGTCCGGCCAGATGCAGCGCATCCCGGTCAATCCGCACACGTTCGAGGGCGCGGAGTACCTCGTCTCGGCCCGCGGCCACTCCCAGTGGGTCCGCAACATGCGGGTGGCGGGCGGCGGCGAGCTGCGCGTGGGGCGGAAGGTGCGCGCGTTCACCGTCGTCGAGGTCACCGACCCGGTCGAGAAGGCCGCGATCCTGCGCACCTACCTGGAGAAGTGGGGCTGGGAGGTCAACCAGTTCTTCCGGGGCGTCGACGCGAAGGCCTCGGACGCGGAAATCCAGGCCATCGCCGGCGACCACCCCGTCTTCCGGATCGTCCCGGCGTCGAGGTGACACCGCGCGGGCCGCTCCGCAGACGCGGGGCCGGCCGGGGCGCAGGCGCGGCTGCCGCCGTGCCCGCAAGCGGGTGCGCCACGAAAGCGGGGCACGTGTCCGCGGCTGGCTGCCGCGCGGGGCAGCCAGCCGCAGGGCAGCTCCGGACAGCGCAGCTCCCCCGCCCGGTGGGCCCGCGGCGTTCGCCGCGCGGCGCCCCCTGGCTGCGGACCTCCCCCGTCCGGCCCGCGCCCCCGGCGCCCCCTCGCCGCCACCGGCTACACCGCCTGATAGGGGGTCGGGCGTCAGCGCGGTCACCACCGCCCCGGCCACCGGCGGCGCTGCGCGCGCAGGCGCCGAGGCCCCGCCCGGCCGGCCCGCCTCGGGGGTCTGTCCGGGCGGTCGAGCTCGGTCCCCGGCCCGGCCCGCGGCGTTCGCCGCCATTGGGCCTTCCCCGACTCTCAGGCTCTCAGAGCCGAAGGGAAACACCGCACGGCGGACCGGGCACCCGAGTACGAGACGCACGCGAGCGCCCGACGATGCAGCGAGGCGGCGGTGCCGGGCGCCGCAGGCCGGGCGTGACCCTGCCGCGGCGAGGCGGCGCGGTGCCGGGCGCCGCAGGCCGGGCGTGACCCTGCCGACCGGACCTACGCCCGGTCGCCGTTCCGGGCCGCCGCCGCCTGCCGGGCGTCCAGCGCGTGCAGTGCCCTGCGCGCCAGCGGGTACGTGCGCACCATGTCGGCCAGGGTCGTCGCGCCCCGCGTGATGCGGGCGAAGGCCCGCCACGCCGGACGGAACCCGGTGATCGCCGCGTGCAGCAGCCCCGGCCTGGCCTGGAAGACGGTCAGCATCCGCTTGCCGACGCCCATCTCCACGCCCAGCCCGGCCTTCACCGCGAAGGCGTAGTTGAGGGCCTGGCGGCGCGCGTCCACCGCGTCCTGCGCCTCGGCGATCTTCACCGCCCACTCCCCCGCGAGCCGCCCCGAGCGCAGCGCGAAGGAGATGCCCTCGCGGGTCCACGGCTCCAGCAGTCCGGCCGCGTCGCCCGCGACCAGGACCCGGCCGCGCGAGAGCGGCGAGTCGGGCTTGCGGCACCGCGTGAGGTGCCCGGAGGAGACGGCCGGCTCGAAGCCGGCGAGTCCGAGCCGGGCGATGAAGTCGTCCAGGTACCGCTTGGTCGCGGCCCCCTCGCCCTTGGCCGAGATCACCCCGACCGTGAGGGTGTCACCCTTGGGGAAGACCCAGCCGTAACTGCCGGGCAGCGGCCCCCAGTCGATCAGCACCCGCCCCTTCCAGTCCTCCGCCACCGTCACGGGGACGGGGATCTCCGCCTCCAGGCCGAGGTCCACCTGGTCCATCTCGACGCCCACGTGCGCGCCGATCCGGCTCGCACTGCCGTCCGCGCCGACCACCGCGCGCGCCAGGACGGTCTCCCCGTCGGCCAGCACCACGGCGACGGTGCGCCGGTCGGGCACGGCCGCCCCGTGCTGCTCCACGCGGGCCACCGCCGTTCCCGTGCGGACGGTGGCGCCCGCCTTCTCCGCCTCCGCGACCAGGCCGGCGTCGAACTCGGGCCGGTTGATGAGCCCGAACAGCATGTGCTTCGAGCGGCGGGTACGGGTCAGCCTGCCGTCCATGGAGAAGGTGACCGCGTGGATGCGGTCCTTGAGGGGCAGGACGAAGCCCGGCGGGAGGGCGTCGCGCGAGGGCCCGATGATGCCGCCGCCACACGTCTTGTACCGGGGCAGTTCGGCCTTCTCCAGCAGCAGGACGCGCCGTCCCGCCGTGGCCGCCGCGTGCGCGGCCGAGGATCCGGCCGGTCCGGCTCCGACCACGACCACGTCCCACACCTCGCCGGCTCCCCCGGCCCCCTCGTCGCCCGCCCCCTGCCCGGCCGGGCCCGCGCCCGGGCCCATGCCTGCGTCCGCTCCGGCCGCGGCGTCGAGCCCCGCGCCTTCGCCTGCATCCGCACCTGCGTCGCGTACGTCGTCGTCGCTGCTCACGATGTGTTGCTGCTCCTGATCACCCGGTTGCTCCGATGCCGGGGAAATCCTACGGCGAGACGCCGCCCCACCCTGCTGTGCGAAGATCGGACCGTCCTTCCGCCGCACCCGGCATACGCCCGTCCCGCGCATGCGCGGGCCGCGTACACGGATACAACGTCGCACCCAAAAGGAGCGTGCCCATGTCCCAGAATCCGATCGCCGAGACCATCGCCTCGCTGATGCCCCGCGCCAAGCAGGAGCTGACCGAGCTGGTGGCCTTCCAGTCGGTGGCGGACTGGGCGCAGTTCCCGCGCAGCGAGAGCGAGGCCGCGGCGAACTGGGTGGCCGATGCCCTGCGCGTCGAGGGCTTCCAGGACGTGGCGCTGCTCGACACCCCCGACGGCACGCAGTCCGTGTACGGCTTCCTGCCCGGCCCCGAGGGCGCGCCGACCGTACTGCTGTACGCGCACTACGACGTGCAGCCGCCGCTGGACGACGACGCCTGGATCTCCCCGGCCTTCGAACTGACCGAGCGCGACGGCCGCTGGTACGGGCGCGGCGCGGCCGACTGCAAGGGCGGGTTCATCATGCACCTGCTGGCGCTGCGCGCCCTGAAGGCCAACGGCGGTGTGCCGGTGAGCGTGAAGGTGATCGTCGAGGGCTCGGAGGAGCAGGGCACGGGCGGCCTCCAGCAGTACGCGGAGGCGCACCCGGAGCTGCTGACCGCCGACACCATCGTCATCGGCGACGCGGGCAACTTCCGTCTCGGCCTGCCGACGGTGACCGCCACCCTGCGCGGCATGTGCCTGCTCAAGGTGAAGATCGACACGCTGGGCGGCAACCTGCACTCGGGCATGTTCGGCGGTGCCGCGCCCGACGCGCTGGCCGCGCTGATCCGCGTGCTCGACTCGCTGCGCGCCGCGGACGGTTCCACGACCGTCGACGGGCTCGCCTCGGACGGGGTGTGGGAGGGCCTGCAGTACCCGGAGTCGGACTTCCGCACCGACGCGAAGGTGCTGGAGGGCGTCGAGCTGATCGGCGAGGGCACCATCGCCGACCGCCTGTGGGCCCGCCCGGCCGTCACCGTGCTCGGCATCGACTGCCCGCCGGTCGTCGGCGCGACGCCGTCCGTGCACGCGAGCGCCGGCGCGCTGATCAGCCTGCGCGTGCCGCCGGGCGCGGACACCGCGGAGGCCGTCAAGCTGCTCCAGGCCCACCTGGAGGCGCACACGCCGTGGAAGGCGCGTCTCGAACTGGAGGTGGTCGGCCAGGGCCAGCCGTTCCAGGCGGACACCGACAGCCCGGCGTACGCGTCGATGCGCTCGGCCCTGGAGGCCGCCTACCCCGGCCAGAAGATGCAGATCAGCGGCATGGGCGGGTCGATCCCGCTGTGCAACACGCTGACGTCGCTGTACCCGCGGGCGGAGATGCTTCTGATCGGGCTGAGCGAGCCCGAGGCGCAGATCCACGCGGTCAACGAGAGCGTGTCGCCGGAGGAGCTGGAGCGCCTGTCGGTGGCCGAGGCGCTGTTCCTCGTCAACTACGCGGAGTCCAAGCGCGCCTGATCCGGCCCGACGGGTACCCGCCGCCGCGGTACCCGCCGCTTTCGTTCGCCCAGGGCGCGGTGTGCCCTGGGCGTACTCCGCTCAGGCTGAAGTCGCGCGCCCGGGCGGCGGGCCGTCCGTGCGTTCACCGTATGGATCTTGGCGAATGCTCCCGAACCGGCTCCCCATGCTCCGCTTCCCCATCGGCCAGGCGTATCTCTGGCAGGACGGCGGAGCGCTCACCCTCATCGACGCGGGCCGTGCCGAATCCGCCGCGGCGATCGAAGGGGCGACACGTTCCCTCGGGCTGCTCCCCGAGCGGCTGGAGCGGGTCGTGCTCACGCACTGCCACCGCGACCACGTGGGCGCGCGGGTGAACTCGCCGCACGCTGGGGGCCCGGCTGCTGGCGCACCGGCTGGACGCGCCCGTGATCCGCGACGAGCGGCCCGTTCCCGAACCGGTGCTCCTAGACCGGGAGATCCCGCTGTACGCGCGCGGCCTGGCCGTTCCCGAGGCCCCGCCCACCCCGGTGGACCGCGAGCTGGAGGACGGGGACGCGCTGGGCTTCGGGGACCGGGCGTACGTCGTCCATGCGGCGGGCCACACCGACGGCAGCATCGGTATCCACCTGCCCCGCCACGGTGTGCTGTTCACGGGGGACTGCGTCGCCGCCGTCGGCCCGCTGATGCCGGGTGCCTCCAACGTCGACCGCGTCCGGGCGGTCGGGTCCTGCCGGCGGCTGGCCGGCCTCGAACCGTCGGTCGCCTGCTTCGGCCACGGCGATCCCCTCACGGCGGACACCGCCTCCGCCCTGGCCGAGGCCGCCGCCGAGACCCCGGCGTGAGGACGGGCGGGCGCGTGAGCCGAAGCGGTACGCCGTCACGAGTCGACGCCGTCACGAGTCGGCACAAGGTGCCCCGGAGGCGCACCGCCCCCGGGAAGCGGGCCCTCAGCCGGTGGGGACGCCCGCCTCCAGGTAGAGGGGGCGGCCGCGTTCCCGGGCGCGCAGGGCCCAGCGCAGGCGTTCGCAGCGGTGCTGCGGCAGCAGTTCCGCGGCCTCGGCCTCCGTCACGAAGCGCCAGGCCCGCAGTTCGGGGCCGGGCAGCCGGAGGCGGGCGGCCGTCTCTTCCGTGAGGCGGCCCCCGTCGAAGAGCAGGCGCAGCCCTCCGAAGCCGGGGGGCTGCGGGCGTTCCCAGTCGACCACGAGGAGCCCGGGCGTCCGGTCCAATACGAGGCCCAGTTCCTCCGCGACCTCTCGTACGCCGGCGCACGCGGGTGCCTCGCCGGCTTCGACGACGCCTCCCGGGAACTCCCAGCCCGCCTTGTACGTGGGATCCACCAGCAGCACCCGGTCCTGCTCGTCGAAGAGCAGCACCCCGGCCGCCACCGTCTCCCGCGTGGGCTCAGGGGTCTGCACGATGTCGCAGACCCGGGCGGTCTCCGAGCGGACGGCTTCGGCGATCCGCTCGGCGGTCTCCCGCACGGTCAGGGCCCCGTTGTCGATGACGTGCGCGTCGCCGGTGAGCCAGCCGAGGGCCTCCTGGTAGGCCGGGATGTGGTCGTAGGCCCACTGCCGGACCCGCAGGTCCACGTCCGCGGGCTCGCCGGGCTCGGTGCGGGTCGCGATCCGCTCCCGAAGGATCGTTTCCTCAGGAGCGAGCAGCACGTGCCGCACGGGAATGCGCCGCGCCGCCAGCCCGCCGAAGATCTCGTCCCGGTAGTCCTGGCGCAGCAGCGTCATCGGGACGACGAGCACACCGCCCACTTCCGCGAGCATCGCGGCGGCCGTGTCCACGACCAGCCGCCGCCAACTCGGCAGGTCCTGGTAGTCGGTGACCTCCGCCAGCCGTTTGGGCGGCAGCAGCACCCGCAGGGCGTCGCCGATGAACTCCGGGTCGAACAGGGTGCTGTCCGGGAGGATTGCGGTCAGTTCACGGGCCGTGCTGGTCTTCCCGGCGCTGAACGTGCCGTTGATCCAGACAATCACGTCTACCCCTCTCCCCATGGCTCGTCCGGAGCCCCCAGTGGCTTGCCCGCCCCACCCTGCCACGAAAACCTCACTATCGGCCGAGTGCCTATCCTCAAGGTCACGAGCCCGCACGCTCGCCCGAGTACCAGGGAGGATTCACGACCGTGCCCCACAACCGCCGCACGTCCGACCCCCGCTACGGCAACCGGCCGACCATGAAGGACGTGGCGGCCCAGGCTGCCGTCGGCCTCAAGACGGTGTCCCGGGTGGTCAACGGCGAGCCGGGCGTCACCCCCGAGACGGAGAAGCGGGTCCTGGAGGCCATCGAGGCCCTGGGCTTCCGCCGCAACGACAGCGCGCGCGTGCTGCGCAAGGGCCGTACCGCCACCGTCGGCCTCGTCCTGGAGGACCTCGCCGACCCCTTCTACGGTCCGCTGAACCGGGCCGTGGAGGAGGTGGCTCGCGCGCACGGGGCACTGCTCATCAACGGCTCCAGCGCCGAGGACCCGGAGCGGGAGCGGGAGTTGGCGCTCGCGCTGTGCGCCCGCCGGGTGGACGGCCTGATCGTGATCCCGGCCGGGAACGACCACCGTTACCTGGAGCCGGAGATGCGGGCGGGCGTGGCCACGGTGTTCGTGGACCGGCCGGCCGGCGGGATCGACGCCGACGTGGTGCTGTCGGACAACTTCGGCGGGGCCCGCGGCGGCGTCGCCCACCTGATCGCGGGCGGCCACCGCCGGATCGGTTTCATCGGGGACCACCCCCGCATCCACACGGCGACGGAACGCCTGCGCGGCTACCGCGCGGCCATGGCGGAAGCGGGCCTCGCCGTGGCCGGATCCTGGATCTCGCTCGGCTCGACGGACCCCGACCGGGTCGCGGCGGCGGCGAGGTCGATGCTCGCGGGCCCGGAGCCGGTGACCGCCGTCTTCGCCGGGAACAACCGGGTGACGGTCACGGTGGTACGGGTCCTGGCCGCGCTGGAGCGCCCGGTGGCCCTGGTCGGCTTCGACGACTTCGAGCTGGCGGACCTGCTGCGGCCGGGCGTCACGGTGGTCGCCCAGGACCCGGCGGCGCTCGGCCGGGTGGCCACGGACCGCCTCTTCCAGCGCCTGGCCGGAGCCGGGCTCCCCCCGTCCCGCACCGAACTCCCCACCCGTCTCGTCCCCCGCGGCTCGGGCGAGATCCCGCCGGCGCCCTGACCCCCGCCCACGCCGACGGCCCGGCCCCGTGGAACGGGACCGGGCCCATGGGGTTCAGGGTCAGGCGGTCGCCGTCAGGGTCGCCGAGCGGCGGGGGATCGCGAAGGCGTCGAGCTCGGCGCGGGTCAGACCGGTCAGGGCGGTGACCTCGTCGGCGCCCACCGCTCCGCAGTCGAGGCCGCGGACCAGGTATCCGGCCAGGGCCTTGGCGGTCGCCGGCTCGTCCATCACGTCACCCTCGATCTTGGCCACGTACGCCTTCAGGCGCGCGGCGGCCGCCTCCAGCCCCTCGCGGTAGAAGGTGAAGACGGCCGCGTAGCGGGTGGGCAGGTGCGCCGGGTGCATGTCCCAGCCCTGGTAGTAGGCGCGGGCCAGGGCGCGGCGGGTGAGGCCGTAGTGGAGCTTCCAGCCCTCGTGGACCTTCTCGGTGGTGCCGATCGGCAGCACGTTGGTGGAGCCGTCGGAGACGCGTACGCCGGTGCCGGCGGCCGCGACCTGCATGATCGCCTTCGCGTGGTCGGCGGCGGGGTGGTCGCTGGCCTGGTAGGCGGCGGACACGCCGACGCAGGCGCTGTAGTCGAAGGTGCCGTAGTGCAGGCCGGTGGCGCGGCCCTTGGAGGCCTCGATCATCCGGGCGACGGTGGCGGTGCCGTCGGAGGCCAGGATGGACTGGCTGGTCTCGATCTGGATCTCGAAGCCGATCCGGCCCGGGCGCAGGCCGCGGGTGCCCTCGAAGGCCTCCAGCAGCTTGACGAAGGCGCTGACCTGCTCGGCGTACGTGACCTTGGGGAGCGTGAGGACGAGGCCCTCGGGCAGACCGCCGTGCTCCAGGAGGCCGGAGAGGAAGACGTCCGTGGTGCGGATGCCGCGGTCGCGGACGTTGGACTCCATGCACTTCATGCGGATGCCCATGTACGGCGCGTTCGTGCCGTTGGAGAAGGCTTCCGAGACGAAGCGGGCGGCGCGGGCGGCGGCCTGGTCCTCCTCCTCGTCGGAGCGGACGCCGAAGCCGTCCTCGAAGTCGACGCGGAGGTCCTCGATGGGCTCGCGCCGCAGTTTGGCGCGGACGCGGTCGTATACCGGTACGGCCAGTTCGTCGGAGATGCCGAGGACCTTGGCGAAGGTGGCCGCGTCCGGGGCGTGCTCGTCGAGCGCGGCCAGGGCCTGGTCGCCCCACGAGCGGATGGTGTCCGCGGCGAAGACGTCGCCCGGCACGTAGACGGTGTGGATGGGCTGCCGGGTGCCGGGGTCGCCCGGGTAGTGGCGCGCGAGCTCCGCGTCCACCGGCGCGAGGGAGGCGCTGATGCCCTCGCTGACCGCGCCTGCGAGGCTCGTCGCCACCTTCTCCTGCTGACCCATCGTGCACTCTCCTCTTTTCCGCTTCACGGAAGCTTAGATCCGCATAGCAGAATTTAGTCACGCGGTTCCGCTCCGTCAATGGTCCCTCGGCCGTCCCGGACAAACGACTCGGGGCCGCGCGGTGAGAATCACCACACGGCCCCGAAGAAGCGGTGCTACGAAAAGAAGCGCAGGTCAGGCGGTCAGCCCTTGCGCGCCTTGATCTCGTCGGTCAGCTGCGGGACGACCGTGAAGAGGTCGCCGACCACGCCGTAGTCGACGAGGTCGAAGATCGGGGCCTCGGCGTCCTTGTTGATGGCCACGATGGTCTTCGAGGTCTGCATGCCGGCCCGGTGCTGGATCGCGCCCGAGATGCCGGAGGCGATGTAGAGCTGCGGGGAGACCGACTTGCCGGTCTGGCCGACCTGGTTGGTGTGCGGGTACCAGCCGGCGTCCACGGCGGCACGCGAGGCGCCGACGGCCGCACCGAGGGAGTCCGCGAGGGCCTCGATGATGCCGAAGTTCTCGGCACCGTTGACACCACGGCCGCCGGAGACCACGATCGCGGCCTCGGTCAGCTCGGGGCGGCCGGTCGACTCGCGCGGGGTGCGGCCGGTGACCTTGGTACCGGTGGCCAGGGCGCCGAAGGTGACGGCGAGCGCCTCGACGGCGCCGGCGGCCGGAGCGGCCTCGACCGGGGCCGAGTTCGGCTTGACGGTGATGACCGGGGTGCCCTTGGAGACGCGGGACTTGGTGGTGAACGAGGCGGCGAAGGCCGACTGCGTCGCGACCGGACCCTCGTCACCCGCCTCCAGGTCGACGGCGTCGGTGATGATGCCGGAGCCGATGCGGACCGCCAGGCGCGCGGCGATCTCCTTGCCCTCGGCGGAGGAGGGGACGAGCACGGCGGCGAGGGAGCCTGCGGCGGACACGGAGTCGTACGCGGCCTGCAGCGCGTCCACCTTCGGTACGACGAGGTACTCGGCGAACTCGGGGGCGTCGGCGGTGAGGACCTTGACCGCGCCGTGCTCGGCGAGCACCGCGGCGGTGGCGTCGGCACCGGCGCCCAGGGCGACGGCGACGGGCTCGCCGATGCGGCGGGCCAGCGTCAGCAGCTCGAGGGTGGGCTTGCGGACGGCGCCGTCCACGTGGTCGACGTAGACGAGAACTTCAGCCATGGGACTGCTCTCCTGCTATTGCGAAGTGTCTGGGGGCGTTGAGAGGAATGGCCGAAGCTCTTAGATGAACTTCTGGCCGGCCAGGAACTCGGCCAGCTGCTTGCCGCCCTCGCCCTCGTCCTTGACGATCGTGCCGGCGGTGCGCGCCGGGCGCTGCGCCGCGGAGTCCACCGCGGTCCAGGAGCCTTCCAGACCGACCTCGTCGGCCTCGATCTCCAGGTCCTCCAGGTCCCAGGACTCGACCGGCTTCTTCTTCGCGGCCATGATGCCCTTGAAGGACGGGTAGCGGGCCTCGCCCGACTGGTCCGTCACCGAGACGAGCGCGGGGAGGGAGGCCTCCAGCTGCTCGCTCGCGGTGTCGCCGTCGCGGCGGCCGGTCACGGTGCCGTCCTCGACCTTGACCTCGGAGAGCAGGGTGACCTGCGGGACGCCCAGGCGCTCGGCCAGGATCGCCGGGAGGACGCCCATGGTGCCGTCGGTGGACGCCATGCCCGTGATGACCAGGTCGTAACCGGCCTTCTCGATGGCCTTGGCGAGCACCAGCGAGGTGCCCATGACGTCCGTGCCGTGGAGGTCGTCGTCCTCGACGTGGATGGCCTTGTCGGCGCCCATCGACAGCGCCTTGCGCAGCGCGTCCTTGGCGTCCTCGGGACCAACCGTCAGAACGGTGATCTCGGCATCGTCGGCCTCGTCGGCGATCTGCAGCGCCTGCTCGACGGCGTACTCGTCGAGCTCCGACAGCAGGCCGTCGACGTCGTCACGGTTGACGGTCAAGTCCTCGGTGAACTGCCGGTCGCCAGTGGCGTCGGGCACGTACTTCACACAGACAACGATCCTCAGGCTCACGCCGGCTCTCCTACCGCATCGTCTTTTCGTGTACCGCCTTATGCAGGCAGCATAGGCGCCTTGTCGGGCGGATCCCGATCGGGGCGGCCCGCGCCCCGATGGGAATGTTACTCGTCAGTACACCGTGGGTCCCACCAAGTCGCAAGGTCGGCGAACTGTGATCTGCCCAACGCCGCCCGACCCGCCCCAACAGGGACGATTCAGTCGCGCAGCGCGTTGAAGCGCCCCTGGTGGTACAGCAGGGGACGGCCTTCTCCGGCGGGGTCCCCCACGACCGCCTGAGCGATGATCACACGGTGCTCACCGGCGGGCACCCTCGCCACCACCCGGCAGACCAGCCACGCCAGCACGCCGTCCAGCACCGGAACCCCGTGCGGGCCGGCGGCCCAGCCGGTGGCGGGCCCGAAACGGTCCGCTCCGCTCCGTGCGAACAGGCCCGCCAGCTCCCGCTGGTGCTCGCCGAGTATGTGGACGCCGAGGTACTCGCTGTCGCGCACCGCCGGCCAGCTGGAGGCACCGGTGCCGATCGTGAAGGAGAGCAGCGGCGGGTCGGCGGAGACGGAGTTCAGCGAGGTGGCGGTGAAACCCACCGGCCGTCCGCCGTCCTGGGAGGTGATGACGGCGACTCCGGCGGCGTGCTGCCGGAATACGGAGCGCAGGAGGTCGGGCGAGCCGGGACGGCCGGCGCGGGAAAGGGGGGAAGCGGCCGTCGGGACCGTCGGGACCGTCGGAGCACTCATCAGGGTTCTGCCTTCTGCCGCAGACGCGCGGGCACAGTGGGGATCACGGGCGGGTCGTTCAGTGATCCTGACAGCGCGCGCTCGCGTGGCGGACGAGGTCCACATGAGGCCGTCCGTGGAGCAGGAGTTCATACCGCATGCGGCCAGCCTGGCGATCTCCCGTGGACCCAGTCAAGCGGGATCGGGCAGATGTCAGGCGCGTCACGCGGTGTGCGGGCGCGCGCACCGGCGCGCCCGGGCTCCCGGTTGCGGGCCCTCCGCCGGCCGCACCGCCCGCCGTCCCTTCATACCGCGGCGCCGAGCGCGGCGATCACGTCGGCCTTGCGCGGCATGCCGGCCGCCCGCCGCACGATCCTGCCCGCGGCGTCCAGTACGAGCACGGTCGGGGTCTTCTCGATCCCCAGGGCCCGCACCAGGTCGAGGCGCTCCTCGGCGTCGATCTCGATGTGCGCGACTCCCTCGACCATGGACGACACCTCGGCGAGGATCCGCCGCGTGGCCCGGCAGGGCTGGCAGAAGGCGCTGGAGAACTGCACCAGGGTGGCCCGCCGGCCCGGCTCCGCGCCCAGTTCCGCGGCGCCCAGCAGCGCCGGCACGCCGTCGGCCCGACTGCCGGCCCGACCGCCGGACCGGTCGTCCCGTCCGTGTTCCCGCCCGAGCACCCGCACTCCCGTCACCGCTGCCGCCTTCGTGTACGTACATGATCGTCGTACGCTCGTACGTGGATGGACACCCGGCGGGCCCCGGGCATTCCCGGCGTGACGAGAATCTCCCCGGGCACGGGCGTCTGGACTGGCCAGCGGCCCGCGTTTGGGGCACCATCCCCAAGAGTCGCGTACCTACGCTTCCGTAACTTCCGGCCGGGAGCACCTCCCCAGGCAGAAAGCGGGTCTCCCCATGGCTGAGTTCATCTACCCTCCGGTGATCGGTGCCGCGCACGGGCTGTTCCGGGCGCTCGACATCCGCATCGACATGAAGGGCACCGAGAACATCCCCCGCAAGGGCGGTGCGGTCCTGGTGTCGAACCACATCGGCTACCTCGACTTCATCTTCGCCGGCCTGACGGCGCGCCCGCAGAAGCGCCTGGTGCGGTTCATGGCGAAGGAGTCGGTGTTCCGGCACAAAGTGTCCGGCCCGCTGATGCGCGCGATGAAGCACATCCCGGTGGACCGCAAGCAGGGCGAGACGGCGTACCAGCACGCGTTGGAGTCGCTGCGCTCCGGTGAGATCATCGGGGTGTTCCCCGAAGCGACGATCTCCCAGTCCTTCACCCTGAAGAGCTTCAAGTCGGGTGCGGCCCGCATGGCGCAGGAGGCCGGCGTCCCGCTGATCCCGGTGGCGCTGTGGGGCACCCAGCGGCTGTGGACCAAGGGCCGTCCGAAGAACCTCAAGCGCAGCCACATCCCCGTGACGATGCGCGTGGGCGAGCCGATCGAGGCGCCCACGGACCAGTACGCCGGGGCGATCACGCGCCGGCTGCGCGAGCGCGTGCAGGAGCTGCTGGACGCGGCCCAGCGCGCCTACCCGGAGAAGCCGCGGGGTACCGAGGACTCCTGGTGGCTGCCGGCCCACCTGGGCGGTACGGCGCCGACCCCGGCCCAGGTGCGCGAGGCGGGCTGAGCCCCTCCCGCGCACGGTGCGGCTCCGCCCCCGAGGGGAGCGGAGCCACCGTTCAGTGCTGGTGGGGCCGACCGCCGCCCCCGGTGCTGTCGGGAGGGCCGCAGGGGGCTTTGACGCACTGCCACTTCGGTTCCTTCGGGACGTGCGGCCCGTGGTCCGAGCCCTTCCCCGGGCTCCCGGGAGGCCCGCACGGGGCGGTGATGCACTGCCACTGCGGGTTCTTCGGGGTGTGCGCCCCACCGTCGGAGCCGCCCTTGCCGGGACGCTTCTTGCCCCACGTGCCGTCCTTCTTCCACGTGCCGTGGTGGTCCTTGCCCGGCCGGTCCTCGTGCCGGTCCGCCACGACCGCGTGCGCGGTGGCGGGGGCGGGGGCGGCGGCGAACGAGGTCGTGGGCACCAGTACGGCTCCGGCGGCCAAAGCGGTCGTGGCCGCGAAGAGGGCCAGGCGTCGCGTTCGAACGGTGTGGGTCATGGTGGTTCTCCTCCGGCGAGAGAGCGGAACGGACATCTCCAGTACGCCCCGCCCCGCGCCGCGCGTCACGCCCCTGCATCCCGTGGCTTGACGGCCGCCGGCCACCCTGTTATCGGGTCCGGTTCGTCAGCATGTCGAGGCCCGTCCCGCAGCGGACCCCTGGAGCGCGGTCGGCAGCTTCCGCCACAGCTCCTGGCGGTCGGCGGACTCCCGGAGGGCCGTGAGCACGGCCGGGTGGGGGGCGGCGTACAGCTCGGGGTGATCGACCTCGCCCAGCTCCGGGCGGACGGGGAAGGCCAGGCGTTCGTCGGCGAGATCGAACCGCGCGTCCACCCCGGGCTTGTTGCCGCGCGGGTCGAGCCGGCTCCAGCGGTCACCGCCCGGCAGCCGCAGGGCGATCAGCCCGTGGACGAGGGGGTTGGAGCCGTCGTCGTCGGCGAGGCGCTGGTAGCACAGCGCGGCCGGGATCCCCTGGGCGCGCAGCAGGGCGACCAGGGCGTGGGACTTGGCGTGGCAGATGCCGTTGCGCGTGCCCAGCACGTCGGAGGCCCGCCAGGTGACCCGCGGGTCCCCGGAGTCGGCCGAGTGCGGGATGGTGTCGCGAACGTACTCGAAGGCGGCCTCTGCGTATGAGTATGCGTCGCCGGTGGTGGACCAGAGGGCTTCCGCTGTTTCCAGCACGAGGGGATGCCAGTGGTCTATGGCCTCGTCCGAGGCCAAGTACGCGAAGGGGTCGGGATCTTGCTGGATCAGCTGCATGGCCCGGAGCATAGGCATGCCACCCACCGGCAATCAATAGATTTACAGCGAGTGGCATACCTATGCAGTTAGGTGGAGGGCTCGACCGTCCGGAACTAGCGGGCGAGTTCCTCCTTGAGGGCCTGGAGGAAGCCGTCCACGTCCTCCACCTGGGTGTCGAAGCCGCACATCCAGCGGACGTCGCCCGCGGCCTCGTCCCAGAAGTAGAAGCGGTAACGCTTCTGCAGACGCCGCGACACCTCGTGCGGCAGCCGCGCGAACACCGCGTTCGCCTGCACCGGGTAGAGGATCTCCACGCCGTCGGTCTCGCGGACCCCGGCGGCGAGCCGCTGCGCCATCTCGTTGGCGTGGCGGGCGTTGCGCAGCCACAGGTCCTTGGCGAGCAGCGCTTCGAGCTGCACCGACACGAAGCGCATCTTCGACGCGAGCTGCATCGACATCTTGCGGATGTGCTTCATCTGCCGGACAGCGTCCGGGTTGAGCACGACGATGGCCTCGCCGAACATCATGCCGTTCTTGGTGCCGCCGTAGGACAGCACGTCGACGCCGACCGTGTTCGTGAAGGTGCGCATCGGCACGTTGAGCGAGGCCGCGGCGTTGGCTATCCGGGCGCCGTCGAGGTGGACCTTCATGCCGAGCCCGTGGGCGTGGTCGCAGATGGCCTTGATCTCGTCCGGCGTGTAGACCGTGCCGAGCTCGGTGTTCTGGGTGATCGAGACGACCTGCGGCATGGCGCGGTGCTCGTCCTCGAAGCCCCAGGCCTCCTGGTCGATCAGCTCGGGCGTGAGCTTGCCGTCCGGGGTGGGCACGGCGAGCAGCTTGAGCCCGGCCATCCGCTCCGGCGCGCCGCCCTCGTCCACGTTGATGTGGGCGCTCTTGGCGCAGATCACGGCGCCCCAGCGGTCGGTCATCGCCTGGAGGGCGGTGACGTTCGCGCCGGTGCCGTTGAAGACCGGGAAGGCCTCCGCGTACGGTCCGAAATGGCTGCGGATGATCTTCTGCAGGTGTTCGGTGTACTCGTCCTCGCCGTAGGAGATCTGGTGACCTCCGTTGGCGAGGGCGAGGGCCTCCAGGACCTCCGGATGGACGCCCGCGTAGTTGTCGCTGGCGAAGCCGCGCACTGCCGGATCGTGGTGCCGGCGGGCATCGGTCTTCACGGTTGCGGAGTGAGCCACAGACGCTGTCCGTTCACATCGATGGCGGGCCGTTCCCACACGCCGGCGATGGCCTCGGCCAGCTCCTTCACGTCGGTGAAGCCCGCGAACTTCGCATTGGGACGCTCGGCGCGCATCGCGTCGTGCACCAGTGCCTTGATGACCAGGATCGCAGCTGCCGCGCCGGGGCCCTCGTCACCCCCCGCCTTGCGGAAGGAGTCCGCCATGGCGAGGGTCCAGGCCTCGGCGGCCGCCTTGCCGGCGTTGTAGGCGGCATTGTTGGCCACCGGCTTGTGCGCACCGGACTGGCTCACCAGGACGTAGCGGCCGCGGTCGCTGCGCAGCAGCCCGTCGTGGAACGCCAGCGAGGTGTGCTGGACGGTGCGGATGAGGAGCTTCTCCAGAAAGGCCCAGTCGGCGAGATCGACGTCGGTGAAGGTCTTGCTGCCGCGCCAGCCGCCCACGAGGTGGACCAGTCCGTCGATCCGCCCGAACTCCTTCTCGGTGTGCTCGGCCCAGGCCTTGGTGGCGTCCAGGTCGAGCAGGTCCACGGTGTCACCGGTGATCGTGGCGCCGCCGTGGGCGTAGCGGGCCGAGTCCACGGCTTCCGCGAGGCGCGCCGGATCGGCGTCGGACGCGACGACGGTCGCGCCCGCCTCGGCGAGGCGGAGCAGTGCGGCGCGGCCTGCGGGCCCGCCGGCCCCGGCCACCGCCACCACTGCTCCGTGCAGCTTTCCGTTGCCGTTCCCGGAGCCGTTCATCTGTGCAGCCTCCTGTGGGCGAGTGCTCACGCGGCGACCCGCTCGGCGTGCTCTGCGTTCAGAGCGGTGATGCCCTTGGTCGAGGCGATGGTCGCCTTGAGCTTCTTGGCGAGCGCCTCAAAGAACATGCTGAGCGGAAACTCGTCCGGAAGCACGTCGTCGACCAGCTTGCGCGGCGGCTGCGTCAGGTCGAGCGCATCGGCGCCCTTGGCCCACTTGGAACCCGGGTGCGGGGCGAGGTAGGTCGAGACGAGCTCGTAGGCCTTCAACCAGTGGACCAGCTTCGGGCGGTCGATGCCGGCCCGGTAGAGGTCCTCGATCTCGGCGCACAGCTGGTTGGTTACCTGCGGGGCGCGCATCCAGTCGATCTTCAGCTTGTTGTCCGTCCAGCGCACGACGTCGTGCTTGTGGAGGTAGGCGAAGAGCAGCTGGCCGCCGAGACCGTCGTAGTTGCGGTTGCGGTCGCCCGAGACGGGGAAGCGGAACATCCGGTCGAAGAGGACGGCGTACTGCACGTCACGGCCGTGCTCGTTGCCCTCGGACTCCAGCTTCACGGCCTCCTTGAAGGCGGTGAGGTCGCAGCGCAGCTCCTCCAGGCCGTACATCCAGAACGGCTGGCGCTGCTTGATCATGAAGGGGTCGAACGGCAGGTCGCCGTGGCTGTGGGTGCGGTCGTGGACCATGTCCCACAGGACGAAGGCCTTCTCGCAGCGCTCCTGGTCGTCGACCATGCGCGCGATGTCCTCGGGCAGGTCGATGCCCAGGATGTCCACGGCCGCCGCGGTCACCTTGCGGTAGCGGGCGGCCTCGCGGTCGCAGAAGATGCCGCCCCAGGTGAAGCGCTCCGGGGCCTCGCGCACGGCGATGGTCTCCGGGAACAGCACGGCGGAGTGCGTGTCGTAGCCGGGGGTGAAGTCCTCGAAGGTGATGCCGAGGAAGAGCGGGTTGTCGTAGCGGGTGCGCTCCAGCTCGGAGAGCCACTCGGGCCACACCATCTTGAGCACGACGGCCTCGAGGTTGCGGTCCGGGTTGCCGTTCTGCGTGTACATCGGGAAGACGACGAGGTGCTGCAGGCCGTCGGCGCGCTCGGCGGCCGGGTGGAAGGCCAGCAGGGAATCGAGGAAGTCCGGCACGCGGAAGTCGTCCGCGGCCCACTTGCGCAGGTCGCCGATGAGCGCCCGGTGGTACGCGGCGGCGTGCGGGAGCAGCGGGGACAGCGCCTCGACGGCGCCGATCACGCGCTCGACCGCGGCCAGGACGGTGGCGCGGGCGTGCTCGCCCTCGGCCTCGAAGTCGATGGAACCGTCGGCCGCCTGCCAGGGCCGGATCTCCTCCACGGCGGCCTTGAGCTCGGGCCACGCAGGGTGGTCTACCACCCGCGCCCCAGCGGATATCACGGCACCGCCGACGCCCGGCACAAGAGTTTCCGTCATGTCACTTCCTCCACAGGAGAACCTCACGTCCGCACAGCGTATGCGTGCGAGGCTCTCCCGCTCAAGAGGCAATTCGGGAAATTATCCTGCGTCACCCCCTCCTTCACCGAAAGTCTTCCCGTTCGTCAGGGTGGAACTGATAGCTCCGCCCAGTCGCGCCAAGGCTTCACATGCCTGTGGCAGTACCCCGGCCAGTCCCAGGAAGCCGTGGAACATGCCGGGGTGGCTGTCCAGAACCGACCGGATCCCGCTCCGCGTCAGCCGGCGGTGGTAGGCATGGCCGTCGTCCCGCAGCGGGTCGCACCCGGCGACCACCAGGTGGGCGGGCGGCAGCCCGGTGAGGTCCGCGCGCAGCGGGGAGGCCAGCGGGTGAAGGCCGTCGCCGCCGGGGCCGAGGTACTGCTCCCAGAACCAGCGCATGTGCCCGGCGGTCAGGAAGCAGCCCTCGGCGGCGGTCCGGTACGAGCCGCGCTCCCGGGAGGCGTCCAGTGCGGGATAGGCCAGTGCCTGGAGCGCGACGGCCGGTCCCCCGCGCTCGCGGGCGAGCAGCAGCGAGGCGGCCGCCAGGTTGCCGCCGGAGCTGTCCCCGGCCACGACCAGGGCTGCCGGATCGCCGCCCAGCTCGTCGAGGTGGCCGCCGGCCCAGCACAGCGCCGCGTACGCGTCCTCCACGGCCGCCGGGAAACGGTGCTCGGGGGCCCGCCGGTAGTCCACCGAGACCACGGCCGCGCCGGCCGCCCGCGACAGGTGGCGGGCGGTGGTGTCGTGGGTGTCCAGGTCGCACAGGACCCACCCGCCTCCGTGGCAGAACACCACCGTCGGGCGGGGCGCCGGCCACCGCTCCGGGTCGGGCAGGTAGATCCGCACGCGTACGGGCGGGGCGCCGGGCGGACCGGGGACGGTGCGGTCCCGGGTGGCCCCGACGCGCGGCCGGCCGGCGGGCGGACGGGAGGCGGCCGCCAGGATCCGCCGGGCCTCGTCGGCGCGGGTGACGCCGCGGCCGAGGTCCGGGAACGCGGCGGCGAGGGCGTCGACGTGGGGCACGGCGGCCGGGTCGAGGCGGCTCCGGCCCCGGTCCCCG
Organism: Streptomyces virginiae; assembly: GCF_040638905.1. Lineage (GTDB taxonomy): Bacteria > Actinomycetota > Actinomycetes > Streptomycetales > Streptomycetaceae > Streptomyces > Streptomyces virginiae_B. Next base: position 424,910 of record NZ_JBEZYV010000002.1, read on the forward strand.
CCCCGGCTCCGGCCCCGGTCCCCGCCCCGGTTCCGGTCCTGGTCCCCGCCCCGGTCCCCTTCCCTGCCCGTGGCTGCGGCCATCACCGGCTCCGGAAGTGCGGGATGACCTTCTCGCCCCACTGGCGCAGGGTCTCCATGCACACGTCCTGCTCCACCGTGCCCATCTGGATCAGGCACATGATCTCGTCGGCCCCGGCCTCCCGGAGCCGCTCCACGTAGGCGATGGCGTCGTCGGCGGTCCCGTAGGCGTGGTCGGCGTTGAAGGTGGCCGTCGAAGTCGGCCGGACCGGGATGTCCAGCTCGTGCAGCCGCGCCACCACCTGCTCGGCGGCCCGGCGCATCTCCCCCGCCTCGTCGGCGCCCGCGACCACGGCCTCGTCCGGGACGCCCGCGCCGCCGTACCAGTGGCCGATGGACTGCGCGAAGAAGCGCTGGCCCCGGATGCCGGTCCGCCGCGCCTGTTCGCCGTCGTCGAGCACGATGGTCGGACACAGCACGGAGAAGTGGTCGTTCACGACCGTGGACACGAAACGGCTCCCGTCCCGCCCGGCGATCGCGGCGTCGTAGACGGACCGCATCCGCGCGATCGAACCGGGTCCGGCGAAGCCCATCACCAGCGCCCCGATGCCCAGTTCGGCGGCCTGGACCAGGGTCTCGCCGCGGCTGCACGCCAGGAACAGCGGCGGGTGCGGGGTCTGCCGCGGCCGCGGCAGGATGGGGTGCGGATCGATGTCGATCAGTTCGCCGTGGTACTCCAGCTCCTCCTCCTGCCAGGCCCGGCCGATGATCCGCAGGGCCTCCTCGACCTCCGCCGCGGTCCGCTCCTTGTCCACCCCGCACAGCGAGGTCTCCTGTTCGGTGCCGCCGCGCCCGGCGCCGAGGTCGAGGCGCCCGCCGGAGAGCAGGTCGAGCATCGCGGCCCGCTCGGCGACCCGCACGGGGTGGTTGAAGTTGAAGGGCATGCACACCACGCCGTGCCCGATGCGTATGGTGTGCGTCCTGGCCGCGACCCAGGTCAGGAAGATCTCCGGGGCCGACATGTGCGCGTACCACTTCAGGGAGTGGTGCTCCACGGCCCAGATCCGGTCGAATCCCATGCGTTCGGCGAGCACCGCCTGCTCGACGCAGTCGCGGATGAGCCGGTGCTCGCGCTCCACCGTCGGATCGGCCAGCTGCGCTTCGAAGATGACGGAGAACTTCACGGTGCCTCCAGGGTTGCGTCCCGTGCCCGGTCTTACTTCAATTCGGAATATGACTAGTAGTCACATGTCGAAGAAGCAAGAGAAGAAGCAGGGCCCGGGCCTTCCGCCGACCGCCTGGGCCGTTCTCGGCCTGCTGTCCTTCCCCGGCGAGCGCACCGGCTACGAGCTGAAGAAGTGGGCGGACTCCTCGCTGCGCTTCTTCTACTGGTCACCGGCCATCAGCCAGATCTACGCGGAGCTGCGCCGTCTGGAGGAACTGGGGTACGCGTCCTCCGCCCGCTCGGGGCCCGAGGAGGTACGGGCCAAGCGCCGCTACTCCATCACCGCAGCCGGGCGCGGGGCGCTGTCCGGGTGGGCCGCCGACACCGCGGTGGCGGGCCCCCCGGTGCTCAAGCACGGGCTGCTGCTGCGGATCTGGCTCGGCCACCTGGCCGAACCGGCGCGGCTGCGCGCGATGGTCGGCGAGCACATGGAGCGCACCCGGGGCGAACTGGCCGCCGTACGGGAGGCCATGGAGCAGGCGGCCGGCGTGGCGGAGTGGGCCTTCCCGGCCCTCGCGCTGCGCTGGAGCGAGCGGCAGCACCTGGCCGAACTGGAGCTGGGCGAGGCCCTGCTGGACGACCTCGCGGAACTCTCCCCGCGGGAGGCGGCGGGTGGGCGTCAAGGCGGTGGGGACTCGCCCACGCCCGGGTGACGCGGCGGGGCCGCGGAAGGCCCGCCGGGGGCGCACAACCCTGGCGGGAAGCGGTCGGTGGCGCTTCCGCGGGTGCGTGCACGCACGGTCCCTATCCACGACCGGCGCACTAGCATGCGACCTCATCGCGCGCGGCCGGTAGGGACACCGCGACCGCGCGGGGAGCCGCCGTCGACGGAAGCGAGAGAACCTTGACTTTCCTCACCATCGGTCACCGCGGGGTCATGGGTGTCGAACCGGAGAACACCCTGCGGTCGTATCTCCGAGCGGAACGTTCCGGCATGGACGCCATCGCCCTGGACCTCCGGCTGAGCAAGGACGGCGTCCTCGTCGCCGTGCACGACGCCGAGGTGGACCGGACCACCGACGGCTCCGGGGCCGTCGCCGACCTGACCCTGGCCGAACTGCGGGGGCTGGACGCCGGTCAGGGCGAGCGCGTGCCGGTCTTCGAGGAGGTGCTGGACGCGGTCCGGACGCCGCTCCAGGTGTCCGTCGGGGAGCAGGCCGCGGCCACGGCGCTCGCGGAGCTGGTCCTGCGCCGCGACCTGGTCTCCCGGGTGGAGATCGCCTCCGCCGACGGGGCGCTGCTCGCCGAGGCGGCCCGGCGGGTGCCGGGCGTGCGGACCGCACTGTTCGCGGAGCCCCTCGGCGGCGACACGGAGGCCGTCGTGAACCGGGCGCGGGCCGCGGGCGCGGCGACGATCTCCCTGGACATCCACCGCATCGCCCTGGAACTCGTGGAAGCGGCCCACGCGGCGGGCCTGCGGGTGACCGGCCTGGCGGTCGACACCCTGGACCGGCTGCGGCTGGCACGGGCGCTCGGACTGGACGGCGTGACCACGGGCTTCCCGGAGATCCGCAGCACGGGCCGTTTCACCGCCTGATCGGCCGGGGCGGGCAGAGCGTGCGTCCAGGACCTAGAGCGGCTTGACCAGCAGTTCGAAGGCGAGGTCGTCGCGCAGCGGGATGCCGAAGCGCTCGTCGCCGTACGGGAAGGGGCTCAGCTCGCCGGTGCGCCGGTAGCCCCGGCGCACGTAGTAGGCGATGAGCTCCTCCCGTACGTTGACCACCGTCATCCGCATCTCGTCGGCGCCCCACATGTCGCGGGCGCGGCGCTCGGCCTCGGCCAGGATCTCCTTGCCGAGGCCGCCGCCCTGGAGGCCGGGGCGGACGGCGAACATGCCGAAGTAGGCGTGGTCTCCGCGGTGTTCGATGTGGCAGCAGGCCACGAGCTCGCCCGCGCGCTCGACGACGAGAAGGACCCCGTCCGGGCCGGCGATGACGGCGCGCACCCCGTCCGGGTCGGTGCGCTGTCCGTCCAGGTAGTCGGCCTCGGTGGTCCACCCAGCCCGGCTGGCGTCCCCGCGGTAGGCGGACTCCACGAGCGCCACCAGTTCCGGTACGTCCGCCTCGACGGCGCTGCGGAAGCTGAGGGCTGCGGACTGGGCGGTCGACATGGGCGCTCCGTTCGGTGCGGTGGCATATGACATGCCTGGGACGGCGGGGAGAGCCTATCCCGGAGCCGCGTGAGCCCCGCGCGAGAAGGGCATCTCTCCCCGTGACGCCGACGAACCGGGAGGTTCCGCCGTGCACGGATCCGCCTCGCCCCTGTCCGCCTCCGTCTCCTCCTGGCTGCTGGTGCTCCTGTGCGCGGTGAGCGGTGCGTACTGCCTGCGGCGGGTACGCGGGTGGGGTGGAGCCGCCGCCGGTGAAGCGGTGATGGGGTTCGGCATGGCGCTGATGGCGGTGCCCCTGGGGGGCGGCGGCGAGTGGCGGACGTCCGTGCTCGGCGCGGTCTTCTGCGCGGCGGCCCTGCACGCCCTGTGGCTGCTGCGGGGCGGGGCGCACCACGCGCACCACCTGGTCGGGTCGCTGACGATGGTCTACATGGCCGCCGCGGCGGGATCCGGGCACGGGCACGGCGCGGGGCTGCCGCTGCTGACGGGCGCGCTGCTGCTCTACTACGCCGGCTACGTGGTGCTCGGCGGAACGCGGCTGATCACCGCGGGCGGTTCGGCCCCCGGGCCCCCCGGGCCCGTCACGCAGGCCACGCACGCCGCCCACGCCGCGCCCACGGAGCTGATCAGGGCCTGCCGACTCGCCATGGGAATGGGGATGTTGGCGATGCTGCTGTCGATGTGACGGCGTCCGGGAACGTGTCCTGCGTCACCAATGCCGCCGTCCCATACCCGCAGGTAGCCCCTCGCTCATAGGCTGGTGGCCATGATGGTCCCCGCCGCTCTCCTGATGCTCGGCGCCCTGACCGCGGTGCTCGCTCCCCGTCTGCTGGCCCGGGCCCAATGGACCGAGCGCGAACCGGTCGTGGCCCTGTGGGTGTGGCAGTGCGTCGTCGGGGCGGTGCTGCTGTGCTTCGGACTGTCCATGCTGCTGAGCGCCGCCGCGGCCTGGCAGGCGGTCCGGGGCCGGCTCTTCGCCGTCGCCCCGCACGGGGTGGTCGACGCCTACGCCCTGGGCGCGTCCGGCGGCCCCTGGGCCGCCGGGACCGCCCTCGTCCTCGCGGGCGGCGGCCTGTGGACCGCGGCGATGCTGACCGGGGAGGTCCTGCGGGCCCGGGCCCGGCGGCGCGCGCAGGGCAGCGAGCTGCTGGAGCGGGCTCCGCTGCTGCCCGGGGAGGACCCCGCCGGCGCACGGCTCGTCGTACTGGAGGGCCCGCGCCCGGACGCCTGGTGGCTGCCGGGAGCGGCCCCGCAGCTGGTGGTCACGACGGCGGCGCTGGGCCGGTTGAAGGGCAGCCAGCTGGACGCGGTCATGGCGCACGAGCAGGGGCACGCGGCGGCCCGCCACGACTGGCTGCTGCACTGTTCGCGGGCGCTGGCCCGGGGCTTCCCGCAGGTACCGGTGTTCGCGGCCTTCGAGGCGGAGATGCACCGGCTGGTGGAACTGGCCGCCGACGACATGGCCTCGCGGCGGTTCGGGCGGCTGACGGTCGCGCTGGCGCTCGTCGGACTCAACGAGGACCGCGGGGTGTTCGCCGCCTCCTCGGCGGCCCAGGCGCACGTCCCGCAGCGGGTGCGCAGGCTGCTGTCGGCGGCGCCCCGGCTCTCGCCCGGCCGCCGGCTGCGGCTGACGGCGCTGGCCACCCTTGCGCCGGCGATCCCCCTGCTGGTGGCCTTCGTACCGGGGCTGAGTGCGCTGACGTGAGCGGACACCCCGTCGGGGTGTCCGGCTACCGCACGGGCGGCCGCCGGTGCAAGGATCCCCGTATGCGGAACGATCACTTTCGGTGGGTGGGGATCGGCTGCGCGCTGCTCGGGGCGGTGTTGACCGCCCTGGTGGTGGCGGGCTGGCAGCCGCTGCTGGCCTGGGACGGCCGGGTCGCGCAAGACCTGCACGCCCACGCCGTCGTCCACTCGGGGGTCACGCGGTCCATGCGGGTGCTCACCGACTGGGTCTGGGACCCGTGGGCCATGCGGGCGCTGGCGGCGGTCGCCTGCTTCCTGCTGTGGTGGCGGGGTGACCGGGAGAGGGCGCTGCGGGTGGCGCTGGCCGTGGTGGCGGCGACGGTGGTGCAGCAGGGGCTGAAGGCGGCGGTGGGGCGGGAGCGTCCGGTGTGGTCGGACCCGGTGGACTCGGCGCACTACGCGGCCTACCCCTCCGGGCACGCCCTGACGGCGACGGTGGTGTGCGGGATGCTGCTGTGGCTGATCCCCCGCCCGGCTCCGCAGTGGGCCCCGGCCGCCTGGGCCTTGGCGGCACTGTCGGTGCTCGGCGTCGGTTTCACCCGGCTCCACCTCGGCGTCCACTGGTTCTCGGACGTGGTGGCGGGCTGGCTGCTGGGCGCGGCCCTGGTGGTCCTGGCGACGTCGGCATGCGTATGGCGCGGGCGCGACGGCGAGCGGCCGGAGCGCTGAGGATGCGGCGCGCCTGCCCTGGATGATCCCCCGTGTCACCCAGAGCAGGCGACCCCGTGCGCTGAGTACATTGGCCGTGAGCCAGTCAACGCAGGAGTAAGCATGTCCCCGCGCAGCGCATCGGTCAATGAAGAATTGCGCAGACGTTCCCGGGAGCGGCTGCTGCAGTCCACGGTGGAACTCGTCGCCGAGCGCGGCTACGAGGCCACGACGCTCGGCGACATCGCGGACCGGGCCGGCACGGCGCGGGGCCTGGTCTCGTACTACTTCCCGGGCAAACGGCAGTTGCTGCAGTGGGCCGTGCACCGGTTGATGCACCTCACCCTGCACGCCGCGCTGGAACGGGAGCCCCGCAGCGAGGACGGGCGCGAGCGTCTGGCGCGCGCCGTCGACGCGGTCCTGGGGCTCGCCCGGGACGAACCGCTGCTCATGCGGACGCACGTGGCGGGCATCCTCGCGGCCGACGGTTTCGTGCAGTGCCCGGAGCAGCGGCGGCTGGCCGAACTGCTGCGGGACACCCTCGGCCGGTACGGCTCGGCCGACGTGGACGCTGACTATCCGCTGCTGCGCGCCCTGCTGATGGGCGCGGTGGTGGCGGTCCTGCTGCCCGGGGCCCCGATGCCGGCCGTCCGGCTGCGGGCGGAACTGTTCCAGCGCTACGGGCTGGACTGGGAGCTGGGTGTCCCGCCGGACGGCGGACCGCCCGGCGGAACGTCTCCCTCACACCTCTGACCTCACGCGGTTCAGTGGTATTCGGGCTGGGTCTGCACGTTGAGCCGGTCCATGCGGACCCACTTGGCGCTGTCGGTGCGCCGGTCGTCGAGCCGCAGCACGTCGAGGCCCTTGGCGATGTCGTTGGAGTAGATGTGCCCGTTGTAGTAGTAGGCCGACCAGGATCCGCCGAGGCCGAGCCGGTCCGTCGTCAGCGGTCCGCGCTCGAAGTAGGCGATCTCCCTGGGCCGGTCGGAGTCGGTGAACTCCCACACCGAGACACCGCCCTGGTACCAGGCCTGCACCATGATGTCGCGGCCGCCGCCGACCGGGACCAGCGAGCCGTTGTGGGCCACGCAGTTCTCGGTGTCGGCCTGGTGGCGCGGAATCTTGAAGTAGCTGCGGAAGGCGAGTTTGCGCTGGTCGCCGCGGCCGGTGATGTCGTAGATCCCGTCAGCGCCCCGGTCGGGGCCGGTGGCCTCGTTGCAGGTGGCGCCGCCACCGCCGCCGAGTTCGTCGGTGAACACCACCTTGTTCGCCCGCTCGTTGAAGGTGGCCGAGTGCCAGAACGCGAAGTTCACGTTGTCCTGCACCCGGTCGATGACGCGCGGCTGCTCGGGCCTGCTGATGTCGAAGAGGATGCCGTCGCCCATGCAGGCGCCGGCGGCCAGGTCCTTCGACGGCAGCACGGTGATGTCGTGGCAGCCCGTCGTCTTGGAGACGCCCGGGTTGGTGGGCGCGCCCGGGTTGCCGCCGTCGGGGAAGAGCACCGGGAAGGCCACGACCGCGGCCTTCGTCGGACTCTTCTTCGGGACCTTCACCACCGAGATGCCGTCGTGCGGCGGCTTGCAGTCGGGGAAGGCCTCGTTCGGGGAGTAGGAGGCGACGTAGAGGTAGATGTCCTTGCGGCCCGGGACCAGGGTGTGCGTGTGGGAGCCGCAGGCCGTCTCGACGGACTTGATGTAGCGGGGGTTCTTCTTGTCCTTGATGTCGAAGATCTTGATGCCCTCCCACGAGGACTTCTCCGTCGCCGGCTGCGAGACGCTGTTGCAGGAGTCGTCGCTGCGGGAGGAGTCGGTGGAGAGGAAGAGCAGGTCGCCGTCGACGGAGATGTCGTTCTGCCCGCCGGGGCAGAGCACCTCGGTGACCTTCTTCGGCGCCTGCGGGTTGGCGATGTCGTAGATCGTGAAGCCGTTGTAGCTGCCCGCGTAGGCGTACCTGCCCTGGAACGCGATGTCCGAGTTGATCACCGTGGGGTCGGTGGAGGGGATGTTGGCCAAGGGTTTGATGTTGGCGCTGTGCACGATCTCGTCCTGGCCGGGGATGCCGCCCGGGGCGAGTTCCCCGCCGTCGGAAGGGGCGGCGCTCTGGTGGTTGCCGTGGCCGGGCGCCAAGTCGCCCGGGTCGGGGGTGGCCGCCGCCGGTCCGGCGGCCAGGAGGGTCGTGAGGAGTCCGGCCGCTGTTGCGACCACCCCCACCCTCCTCTTGTGCGCTCTCCTGGTGTGTAGCGAGGTCACTGTGCCTCCCATGGGAGCCCGATCGGTTCCTTCCGCGGGGGAACGGAACCAGGACCCCGGCAGTATCTTCCCTTCATGGACATGGCAAAAGACCCCCGGGGCCGCGAGGCCTCGACCGTGCGGCCCCTCCGGTTCGCCGCGGCGATGGCGACCGCCGGCCTCCTGCTGACACTCACCGCCTGCCAGGACGACGGGGCGGACCGGGCCGACGACGGGCGGGCCCCGATCGTCGCGCCGGGCCGGCCGGGCGAGAAGTCACGCACCCTGACCCCCGAACAGGCCGCCAAGGCGAAACCCGACGACAGCCCGAACGCCGCCGACCACTCCTACGTGCAGCGGATGATCGAACACCACCGGCAGGCGCTGACGATGAGCGCGCTGGCACCCGAGCGGGCCTCGGCCGATCCGGTCAAGCGGCTCGCCGAGCGGATCACGGCCGCCCAGAAGCCCGAAATCGGCGCGATGCAGAAGTGGCTGGCCCGCCACCCGGCACCGTCGGCGGGCACCGGCGGACCCTCCACCGGTCACGGCCACGGCCATGCCCAGGACCACGGTTCGATGCCGGGCATGGCGACCGAACAGCAGCTCAAGGAGCTCACCGACGCCAGGGGCGCCGACTTCGACCGGCTCTTCCTCACGCTGATGACCGCTCACCACGAGGGGGCCCTGACGATGGCGGGCGAGGCGCTGGCCGGCGGGAACAACCTGGCCGTCGAGGAGATGGCCAACGAGGTGGTGGCCACCCAGAGCGCCGAGATCCACCGGATGCGCGCGATGGGCTGACTGACGCCAGGGCCGGTGTCATGCTGGGACCACCTGCGGGAGGAGTTCCGCCGTGCTTCGTGTCGCCGTCGTCGGATCGGGCCCCAGCGGGGTCTACGCGGCCCAGACGCTGGTCCAGCAGCGCGAGGTGCCGGGTGTGCGGGTGGACGTACTGGACCGGCTCCCCGCCCCGTACGGGCTCGTGCGCTACGGGGTCGCGCCGGACCACGAGAAGATCAAGTCACTGCAGGGCAGCCTGCGCACCGTCCTTCAGGACGAGCGGATCCGCTTCCTCGGGAACATCGAGGTCGGCGGGCCCGCCCTGCCCGCGGAGCGGCTGCTGGACCTGTACCACGCGGTCGTGTACTGCGTGGGCGCGGCGCGGGACCGGATGCTGGGGATCCCCGGTGAGGAACTGGCCGGGGTGCACTCCGCGACGGCTTTCGTGTCCTGGTACAGCGGGCACCCGGACGCCGCCGCCGAGGTCTTCGACCTGCCCGGGGCCGACGCGGCTGTGGTGGTCGGGGCGGGCAACGTCGCGGTGGACGTGACCCGGATCCTGGCCCGCGGCCCGGCCGAGCTGGCCCCGACGGACATGCCGCAGCCGGCGCTCGGCGCGCTCGCGGACAGCGGGGTGCGCAGGGTGTCGATGGTGGCCCGCCGCGGGCCGTCGCAGGGCAAGTTCACCACCAAGGAGCTGCGGGAGCTGGGCACGCTGCCGGGCGTGGACGCCTGGGCGGACCCGGCCGAGCTGGCGCTGGACCCCCTGTACGCCGATCCGGGCGCGGCCGCCGCGCTGCCGGCGGTGGCGCGGCGCAATCTGGAGGTGCTGCGCGGCTGGGCCGGGCAGGCTCCGGCCGAGGGGCCGCGCCGCATCGCGCTGCGGTTCTACCTGCGCCCCGTGGAGATCCTCGGCGGGCCCGACGGGCGGGTCGCCGGGGTGCGCTTCGAGCGGACCGCCCCCGACGGCCGCGGCGGGGTGACCGGGACGGGTGTCCACGAGGACGTCGAGGCGCAACTGGTACTGCGCTCGGTGGGGTACATGGGCGTGCCCCTGCCCGGGCTGCCCTTCGACCCGGCGAAGGGCACGGTTCCGCACGCGGCGGGACGGGTGCTGCGCGCGGGCCGTGCCTCGGTCGGCGAGTACGTGGCGGGCTGGATCAAGCGGGGCCCGACCGGGGTGATCGGAACGAACCGCCCCTGCGCGAAGGAGACCGCGTCCTCGCTGCTCCAGGACGCGGGGGCGCTGGCCCGTCGCGAGCTGCCCGGGGACCCGCTGGACGCCCTGCGCGCGGCGGGCCTGAGCCCGGTGGAGTGGCCGGGCTGGCTGGCCATCGAGTCGGCCGAGGCGGACCTGGGACGCTCCCTGGGCCGCCGCTCGGTCAAGATCCCGGACTGGCCGGGCCTGTTGGGCGCGGCCGGGCTGCGGGGCACGGGCCGGGGAGTGTCGTCACAGTAGCGTCGGCCGCCCGAGGGGCGGGGCCGGCGGGGCCTGGTGCGTACGATCGCAAGGCGGAGGAGGGAAGGGCTGTCCCGTACTTTCCGGTGGACCAGCGCGCGGCGTCAGATGCGGTACGCCGCAAGGCGGAGGAGCGTCCTGATGCCGGGCGTATCCAGGCGTTCCGACAGCGCGGCGGGGTGCCGTAGCTGTCGTCATGGGCCCGCCGGGGACTACGGGACAGCCCTTGGGTGTCTTTGGATCACGCCGGGCGCCGCGGGGCCGGCGTGATCGGCGAGAGACACCCCCCTTACGGGGGGGTCCGCAAAGCGGCGCCGGCCGCCCGAAGGGGCGGGCGCGCCGGGCAGGCGGGACTCCGCGGGCAGGAGTAAGGGCGGCACGGGCCAGGGCCCGGCTTCCGGATCTGGCCGGCCCCCGGTGGGGCGTCAGGCGCCGGTCGTCACGCGGGTGAGCCGGGACGACTCGGCCGCGGCCGCCGTCAGGATGCTGTCGAGGAGGCCGGGGAAGAGCGCCTCGAGGTCGTCCCGGCGCAGGGCGTTGAGCTTGGTGGTGCCCCGGTAGGCCTGGCGAACGACGCCGCTCTCCCGCAGGACGCGGAAGTGGTGGGTGGTCGTGGACTTCGTGACCGGCAGGTCGAAGTGCGAGCAGGCCAGGTCGTCCGCCGAGCCGGCCAGGTCCAGGACGATGGAGAGCCGCACCGGGTCGGAGAGGGCGTGCAGCACGCCCTCCAGGCGGATCTCGGCCGCCTCCGGGTGGGCCAGGGTGCGGGAGGTGTCCCGATCCGTCATGTCCCTGCTCCGCTCACTCGGCTTGGTCCCGGGCCCCCATGGTACGAGAGTCGTCGAAGGAGACGTGGGGCTCGGGGAAATCGGCGGGAACGCATGGTGCGGCCGCGGCTCCGGGCCGCGGCCGCAGCGCCGTCACCAGGATCGGTGGTACTGCTCGGGCGTACGGATCTCCGCGCCCAGCTCATCGGCCGCGCGCCGGGCCCAGTACGGGTCGCGCAGCAGCTCGCGGCCCAGCAGGACCGCGTCGGCCTCGCCGTTGGCCAGGATCTTCTCGGCCTGCTCCGGCTCGGTGATCAGGCCGACGGCGGCCACGGGAAGGGTCGTCTCGGCCTTCACCCGGGCGGCGAACGGCACCTGGTAGCCGGGGCCGAGCGGGATGTCCACCCCGGGGGCGAGGCCGCCGGTGGAGACGTCGAGGAGGTCCACGCCGTGTTCCTCCAGGAGCCGGGCCAGACGCACGGTCTCGTCGGCGGTCCAGCCCTCCTCCTCCAGCCAGTCGGTGGCGGAGATGCGGAAGAACAGCGGGAGCTCCTCGGGCCACACCGCCCGGACGGCGTCCACGACCTGGAGGGCGAAGCGGGTCCGGTTCTCGAAGGAGCCGCCGTAGGCGTCGGTGCGCCTGTTGCTGTGCGGGGAGAGGAACTCCCCGATGAGGTAGCCGTGGGCTCCGTGGATCTCGACGACCTCGTAGCCGGCGGCGAGCGCCCGCTCCGCCGCGGCCGCGAACTGCCCGGTGATCTCGGCGATCTCATCGGCCGTCAGCTCGTGCGGCACCGGGTGGCTCTCGGCGAACGGCACGGCGCTGGGGGCGACCGGCTGCCAGCCGTGCGCGTCGGCGCCGACGGGTGCGCCTCCCTTCCAGGTCCGGTCGGTGGACGCCTTGCGGCCGGCGTGGGCGATCTGGATGCCCGGGACGGTTCCCCGAGCCTTGAGGAAGCCGGTGATCCGGCGCAGGGCCTCGACCTGGGTGTCGTTCCAGATGCCGAGGTCGTACGGGGAGATCCGGCCCTCCGGGGAGACCGCGGTGGCCTCCTGGATGATCAGGCCGGTGCCGCCGACCGCGCGGGCGGCGTAGTGGGCGAAGTGCCAGTCGTGGGCGACACCGGCGTCCGGCCCGAAGGCCTCGGCGCTGTACTGGCACATCGCGGCCATCCACACCCGGTTCGGGACGGTGACCGATCGCAGGGTGTACGGCTCGAACAGGGCGGCGAAAGCGGCGGGTACGGCGGGGGCAGCACTCATCGGGGCTCTCCAGAGGTCACCGGGCGCGCCGGGATCGGCGGCTAAGTACGAGGATCACCATACTACGAATCCTCTCGTACTACGAGACCTCCCGTACAAGTGCGTCGAGCTCCGCGCGCAGCGCGCCCGCCAGCGCCGCCAGGTCCGGAACGGCTGCCGCGTCGGCGACCAGCCCGTAGTGCACGGTCCCCTTGTAGGTGGAGACGGCGATCGCAAGGGACTGGCCGCGGGCCAGCGGGGCGAGCGGGTAGACCTCGTGGACCCGGCTGCCGCCGAGGGAGAAGGTGAGGCCGGGCAGGGGGACGCTGGTGACGAGGATGTCGTAGAGCAGCCGGGCCGCCTGGGCGACGAGGGGGCCGCCGAGCCGGTGGCCGAGGGGGTGGACGTGGTCGGCGAGGAGGGCGACGGCTCCCGCGCCCCGGGCCGGTCCGGCGTCCTTGTTGCGGTCCATGCCGGCGCGTACGTGGTCCAGCCGGCGCAGCGCGTCGGGCTCGGCCAGCGGCAGCCGGAGCAGGTAGCCGGAGAGCCGGTTCCCGGCGCCTGCGCCGCCCCGGGGCCCGCGGCGGCGGGACACGGGGATCAGGGCCCGCGGCCCGGCCCCCAGGGGTTCGGGGTCGCCGCGTTCCGCCAGCCAGCGCCGCAGGGCGCCCGCGACCAGGGTGATCAGCACGTCGTTGACGGTGCCGCCGGCCCCCTTGCGGATCAGGTTGACCTCGTCCAGGTCGAGGGCGAGACCGGCGACGGTACGGGTGCCCGCGCCGGCCGGGTCGGCCGTCAGCGCGGCCGGGACCCCGAGCGGCAGTCCGCCGCGGGCCATGGCGGCGCCGATCTCCAGGGCCTGGCCGACGCCCTGGACCCGGGCGGCCAGGGCTCCGGGGAGACGGCTCAGGACGGAGCCGGCCCGCTGTCCGGGGACCGGGCGCACGGGCGCCCGCGGCCCGGGGACCTCGTCGAACAGTGCCGCCGCGAGGGCGAGGGCGCCCAGGCCGTCGGCGAGGGCGTGGTGGAACTTGAAGAGCACGGCGAAGGTGTCCGGATCCGGCCCGGCCAGCACGTGCGCCTCCCAGGGCGGCAGCTCCCGGTCCAGCGGACGGGCCATCAGCGGCCCGGCGAGCTCGTGCACGCGGGTGCGGTCCGTGCGGACGAGGAAGACGTGCCGTGCCGGGTCGAAGCCGGGGTCCGGCGACCATGCGGCCGCGCCGAGTGGCAGCAGTACGTCCCGGATCCGGCGGCGCAGGCCGGGCACGGCGGCGCAGCGTGCGGCCAGGAGCGCGGCAGCGCGCTCCGCGGCGTGCCCGTCGCCGGAGCCGGGGTGTCCGGCGGCGCGGAAGACGGCGAGGGCGCCCAGGTGCATGGGGTGGTCGGCGGTTTCCATCCGCCAGAAGGCGAGGTCGAGCGGAGACAGGTGCTCGGTGGCCACATACGTCCTCTCACGTGCGGCAAGCAGTGGCTTGAAGTCAACCCATCGCGAACACCCCTATGCAAGGCGCAATCATTTCCGAGTGGTAAATGATCGGTATAGATCATCCGATGTGAGCTGCGCCGCGCCCGCCGGGCCTCTGTCGGTGGGCGGGTGCAGACTGGCCGGAAAGATGCTCCGCGAAGAAGGCGACGAGGTCCGGAGGTGCCGGCCATGGCCGACGTACTGCTGCTCGTGGGAACCCGCAAGGGACTGTTCATCGGCCGCCGCCGCGGCGACGGGCCGTGGGAGTTCGACGGGCCCCACTTCAACGCCCAGGCCGTCTACGCGGTCGCCGTCGACCGGCGGGGGCCGGCCCCGCGGCTGCTGGTCGGCGGGGACAGCACCCACTGGGGTCCGTCCGTCTTCAGCTCCGACGACCTGGGGGCGACTTGGAGGGAACCGGCCAGGGCGGCCGTGAAGTTCCCCCAGGACACGGGGGCCTCGCTGGAACGGGTCTGGCAGCTCCAGCCGGCCGGGGCCGAGGCTCCCGACGTGGTGTACGCGGGGACGGAACCGGCCGCGCTGTTCCGTTCGACGGACCGGGGCGAGTCCTTCGAGCTGGTCCGCCCGCTGTGGGAGCACCCGAGCCGCGGCAAGTGGGTCCCGGGCGGCGGTGGCGAGGGACTGCACACGGTGATCACCGATCCCCGCGACCCGGACGCGGTGACCGTGGCCGTCTCCACCGCCGGGGTGTTCCGGACCAAGGACGGCGGGGCCAGCTGGGAGCCGTCCAACCGGGGGGTCTCGGCGGTGTTCCTGCCGGATCCGAACCCCGAGTTCGGCCAGTGCGTGCACAAGATCGCCCGGGACGCAGGCGACACGGACCGGCTGTACCTGCAGAACCACTGGGGCGTCTACCGCAGCGACGACGCGGGGGCCCGCTGGACCGACATCGGCGGCGGGCTGCCCTCCGACTTCGGCTTCGCGGTGGCGGCCCATCCGCACCGGCCGGACACGGCCTACGTCTTCCCGCTCAACGCCGATTCCGACCGGGTCCCGGCCGACCACCGGTGCCGGGTCTTCCGTACCGAGGACGCGGGCGCCACCTGGGAGCCGCTGACGCGCGGGCTGCCGGACTCCGACCACTACGGCACGGTGCTCCGCGACGCGCTCTGCACGGACGACGCGGACCCGGCGGGCGTCTACTTCGGCAACCGCAACGGCGAGCTGTACGCCAGCCACGACGACGGCGACAGCTGGCAGTTGCTCGCCGAGCACCTGCCCGACGTCCTGTGCGTGCGGGCGGCGACGATCGGCCAGTAGAGTGATCCACCGTGGCAGCACGACCGTTGAACGAGATCGTCGAGCCGGGCTGGGCCCGTGCTCTGGAGCCGGTGGCGACGCAGATCGCCGCGATGGGCGACTTCCTGCGAGCCGAGATCGCGGCGGGGAGGACGTACGTCCCCGCCGGGGCCAATGTGCTGCGCGCCTTCCAGCAGCCCTTCGACGAAGTCAAGGTCCTCATCGTCGGCCAGGACCCGTACCCCACCCCGGGGCACGCGGTGGGCCTGTCCTTCTCGGTGGCGCCCGACGTGCGGCCGGTGCCGCCGAGCCTGGACAACATCTTCCTGGAGATGCACCGGGACATGGGGACCGGCCGGCCCGCGAACGGCGACCTCACCCCGTGGACCCGGCAGGGCGTGCTGCTGCTCAACCGTTCGCTCACGACGGCGCCCCGCCGGTCGAACGCGCACCAGGGCAAGGGCTGGGAGGCGGTCACCGACCAGGCGATCCGGGCCCTGGCCGCCCGGGGCAAGCCGCTGGTCTCCATCCTGTGGGGCCGGGCGGCCCGCAACCTGCGGCCCCTCCTCGGTGACCTGCCGGTGGTGGAGTCCTCGCACCCCTCCCCCAAGTCGGCGGATTACGGATTCTTCGGGTCGCGGCCGTTCAGCAGGACGAACGAGCTGCTGGTGCGCCAGGGTTCACAGCCTGTGGACTGGCGCTTGCCGTCCGTCAGTTGAGCGTATCTGCAATTCAACGGATAAATACGGACAGATGCGGCACGAGAAGGCCCTGCCCGAACACCTTGTTCCGATAAGCCAGTAGCATGCGGCGCCATGAGCTCCCCCACTGGCCCCGCAAATGGCCTGCCCGTACGAATGCCGCGACCCCGCCCGACCGGACGGCACCGCCGGCCCGAGCCCGCGGCGGCGCCCGAGGGCGCGCCCGCGCTGGTGCTCGCCGTGCCCGGTGGGCCCTCTGCCGCCTCGCGGGGGCTGGCGGAAGAGATCATCAGCATCGGCCGCTCCGAGCTGCCGGGCCTCGACGCCCGCATCGGTTTCCTCGAGGGTGACGACGCCTCCGAGTTCCCGTCCCTGTCCGGCGTGCTGAGCGCCGTCGCGGCCGACCGGACCGCGCGTGCGGAGTTCGCGCGCGCCGCCGGCCACGAGGTGCACGAGCAGACCGGCCCGGACGCGGTGGTCGTCCCGCTGCTGGCCGGTCCGGACAGCGACCTGCTGCGCCGGATGCGCCAGGCGCTGATGGACTCCTCCGCCGCCGCCGAACTGGCCGACGTCCTCGGCCCGCACCCGCTGCTGGCCGAGGGCCTGCACGTGCGCCTCTCCGAAGCCGGCCTGGCCCGCGCCGACCGCGCCCGCCTCTTCACCGTGACCACCGCCGCCGACGGCATCGTCCTGGCGACCACCGGTGGCGAGGAGGCCGTACAGGCCGCCGGGATCACGGGCATGCTGCTCGCCGCCCGGCTCGCCGTGCCCGTCCAGGCCGCCGCGCTGGACCAGGAGGGCTCGGTGGCCGCGGTCGCCGAGCAGCTGCGCCGCGAGGGCTCCACGCAGCTCGCGCTCGCCCCGTACCTGATCGGCCCGGAGGCCGCGGACGGGTTGCTGGACACCGCCTGCAAGGAGGCCGACTGCGCCACCGCCGAGGTGCTCGGCGCCTACCCGGCGCTCGGCAAGCTGGCCGTCGCGCAGTACACCGCGGCTCTGGGGATCCCGCAGGGCTCCCCTGCGCGCTGATCCGCCCGATACGACGCGAAGGCCCCCGCCGACACCGGTTTCCCCGGTGGGCGGGGGCCTTCGCGTCGTCCGGGCCTCGGGAGCGTGCCGGACCGCGCCGCGCAGGCGGGACTTCGCGGACCCGACCGGGTCCGGTCAGCCGAGGACCACGCAGGTGGCGGCGGGCACGGCCAGCGAGCCCGCCCGATGGGGCTGGCCGGTCAGCGGGTCCACGTCGAACCAGGTGACGTCGC
Source organism: Streptomyces virginiae (assembly GCF_040638905.1). Classification (GTDB taxonomy): domain Bacteria; phylum Actinomycetota; class Actinomycetes; order Streptomycetales; family Streptomycetaceae; genus Streptomyces; species Streptomyces virginiae_B. The sequence continues at coordinate 441,826 of NZ_JBEZYV010000002.1, forward strand.
CCGAGTGCTCGTTGGCCGCGTAGAGGCGGCTCCCCGCGGCGTCCGCGGTGAGGTCCCGGGGCCATGTGCCGCCGCAGTCGACGGTGCCGGTGAGCCGCGGTTTCCCGGGGCCGTCGGCGAGCGACAGGGTGACGATCACGTCGGCCCCGCGGACGGCCGCCCAGACGAACCGCCCGTCGGGCGCGGCCACGACCGCCGAGGGGTACGCCCGTACGGGGCCTGAAGCCCCCGAGGAGGCGACCGGAACCTCGCTGACCGGTTGCAGGTGCCCCGATGCGCCGTTCCAGCGGCAGACGGTCACCTGCGGCTCCAGCTCGTGCAGGACGTAGACGGCGCCGCCCCCCGGGTGGAAGGCCAGGTGGCGCGGCCCGGTCCCGGCGCGCAGCGGCGTCTCGGCATGCACCCGCAGCTCGCCCGTGACCGCGTCCGGCACACAGACCCGTACCGAGTCTGTGCCGAGGTCCACGCTGAGCACCCAGCGGCCGGTCGGGTCGGGCAGCACCTGATGGGCGTGCGGACCCGCCTGCCGTGCGGTGTCGGGGCCGGAGCCCCGGTGCGGGAGGACGCGGGCCGGTCCGGCCGGGCTGCCGTCGGCGGCCAGCGCGATGCTGCTGACGCTGCCCGAGGTGTAGTTGGCCGTGAAGAGGCGGCGGCCGGCGACGCTGACGTGGGTGGGGGCGGAGCCGCCGACGCGCACGGGGGCGCCCAGTGGGGCGAGGCCCCCGGCGGTGGGCCGGAAGGCGGCGACCTCGCCCCGCTCGGTCTCGCTCACCGCGTAGAGGACGCCGGTGTCCCGGGCGAGGGCGAGGTACGACGGATCCTCGGCGGTGGCGACCGCGAGCGGGGTCAGCGCCCCGGTCTTCGGTTCCACGGCCGCGATGGTCACACCGCGGCCGCCCCCCGAGGTGAAGGAGCCGATGTAGGCCCGGTGTTCGCCGCTTGGGTCCTTGCTGTCAGCGCCGCCCACAGGAAACCCTCTCACCGCTGTCGGATCCGTCCGGAGCCGACGGTAACAGAAGGTCTAGACCAAGTCCCGTCCCTGGGCCCGTTCCTGCGCGCCGCGGTGGTGGACGTAGGCCGTGCTGCTGGGGCGGTCCTCGTAGGTGCGGTGGAAGACCGGGGTGGCGGAGCCGGAGATCGGCGGCACGATCCATGACCAGTCCGCGCCCACCTCGCGCCCCTTGCGCTCCTCCCGTTCCATGTGGGAGAGGAAGCGCCGGGACTCGCTGTGGTGGTCGGCGATGGTGACCCCGGCACGGTCGAAGGAGTGCAGGACGGCCCGGTTGAGCTCGACGAGGGCGCGGTCCTTCCACAGGGAGCGGTCGCTGGAGGTGTCCAGACCCAGGCGGCGGGCGACGGCGGGCAGAAGGTTGTAGCGGTCGGTGTCGGCGAGGTTGCGCGCGCCGATCTCGGTGCCCATGTACCAGCCGTTGAAGGGGGCGGCCGGATAGTGGATGCCGCCGATCTCCAGGCACATGTTGGAGATGGCGGGTACGGCGTGCCAGCGCAGGCGCCAGTCGGCCCAACCGTCGCCGTCGGGGTGGTCGATCGGCACCTCCAGTACGGCGTCCGCGGGGGTGTCGAACCACCGGGGCTTGTCGTCGACCCCCTGGACCACCAGGGGAAGGAGGTCGAAGGGGGTACCGGCGCCGCCGGACCAGCCGAGCTGCAGAAGGGCCCCGGTCAGCGGGGCGTTGCGGGCGTCGCCGACGGTTATGGAGGGGTGGTCGCCGTAGCCGGCGTACCTGACGAGCTGCTCGCTCCAGATCACCGGCCCCGGCCGGTCCGGGGTCTCGGGGGCGAAGACGGTGATGGTGGGCCTGACGCGGCCGCCGTTCGTGGCCTCGCGCAGGTGGTCGAAGCACTCGGCGGCGATCGCGTCGGCGTCGGTGAGCCCTCGGCGGTCGCGGACCCGCAGCGAGTTCCAGTAGAGCCTGCCTATGCAGCGGTTGCTGTTGCGCCAGGCCACGCGCGCTCCGTGGACCAGCTCCGCGGGCGTTTGCACGTAGGTACCGGTGTCCGCGAGCTCCGCCCTCACGACGGCGAGCCGGGCGCGCGGGTCACCCGCGCCGGCGTTCTCCCGGTGGAAGAGTCGGATGAACTCCTCGGCCGCCTGCCACACCTGTGCGGTGGTGGAGCGCTGTTGAAGAATTTCCATTCCGGCGGGTTACCCCCTGTCCGACCAGATCCACCGTGTACGTGCCGGATGAATGTGCAGTAAACAATTACCCGTTGTACCTGCCGCAGGTCAGCGGCGTGCGGCATGGGCTCCCGGAACACTCCTCCGGGTGGTCATCATGGATCGGGCTGCGGGCAGGGGGCGTGAACGCGTAGGATCCGGCGCGTTCGGGGAACTGACGGAGTGTCGGGCGCCCCCGTGCCCGGGGTGCGCGGCAAGCGTGCGCGGCTCCTGCGCGTCAGCGGCAGGGGCGGCTCATGAACAGCGCCTGCTCGCCCGCGGAGGGCGTGCCGCCGTAGAGGGCGGTGTCGAGGCCGCAGAAGGTGAATCCCATGCGCCGGTAGGCGTGCACGGCGGGGGCGTTGACCGAGCTGACCTCCAGCCAGAGGTGCTCCGCTCCCCGCTCGCGGGCGAATGCGGCGGCACGCTCCATCAGGGCGCTGCCGATCCCGCGGCCCCGGTGGCCGGGCGCGACCTCGATGTCCTCGATGGTCAGCCGCCGGTTCCACGCGGCGTAGCCGACGGCGGCGAACCCGCACAGCTCGTCGCCGTCGAGGGCCACGAAGGTGCGCGCGTCCGCGTCCACGTCGGGGCCGCGGGCGCCGGCGAACCCCTGCTCGTCGTGTTCCTCCGGCGGGAACACCTTGCGTACGGGCGGGTCCACGGGGACCTCGCGGAGCAGGAAGCCCCAGCCGTCGCCGGAGGCGGTCGCCTCGAAGACGGTGGGGGTGGTGAAGGAACTGTCCAGGGCCTCGATGGCGCCCGCGTCCTCGGGGCGGGCGAGGCGGTAGACGATTCCGTCGGCCGGGCCGTGTGCGGTGGTCATGAGATCCACCGTACGCAAAAAATCCCCCGGCCGAATTCGTTGCCGAGGGAGCAGAAGGCGTATATTGATGATTTCGCGACTTCACTTCGAGCGAGGCGCGAAAAGATTACGAGGAGACTCTATCGCGGCAGGAGTGCAATTGTCAACCGAGGAATTCCGGAAAGAGCAGCAATTCATCACCGATCTCTATCGGCGCCTCGACGACCTGCGCGACCAGGCCGAACAGGCGGTCGAAGGGGCGTTGCGGGACGTCGGAACCGGTTTTCAGGCGCGCCTGGAGCGCGATGTCCTGGTGGCCGAGCAGTCCGGTCTGCTGTCCGCCCTGAATGCCGGTGAGAACGGCCTCTGTTTCGGGCGTCTGGAGTTCTCCGACGGCGGCGACCACCACATCGGCCGCATCGGGATCCGCGCCGACGACACGGAACGCACCCCGCTGGTCCTGGACTGGCGGGCCGAGGCCGCCCGCCCCTTCTACCTCGCCACCGGGCACACCCCCATGGGGCTGCGCCGCCGCCGGCACATCAGCAGCCGGGGCCGGGTGGTCACGGCCCTGCACGACGAGATCCTCGACCTGACCGACGCGGAGCGCACCGGCCACGAGGGCGCCGACGCGGACGCCGTGCTGCTGGCCGCGCTCGATGCCGCCCGGACCGGCCGCATGCACGACATCGTGCGGACCATCCAGGCCGAACAGGACCGGGTCATCCGTTCCACGCACCGCGGGGTGCTGGTCGTCGAGGGCGGGCCCGGCACCGGCAAGACCGCGGTCGCGCTGCACCGCGCGGCGTACCTGCTGTACGCCCACCGCGAGCTGCTCGCCAAGCGCGGGGTGCTGATCGTGGGCCCGGGTCCGGCCTTCCTGGGCTACATCGGCGGGGTGCTGCCGGCGCTCGGCGAGACGGGCGTGCTGCTGTCCACCCCCGGCGAGCTGTTCCCCGGGGTCCACGCCACCGGCACCGACCGCCCCGGGGCCGCCGCCGTGAAGGGCCGCGCCTCGATGGCGCAGGTCCTCGCCCGGGTCGTGGCCGACCGGCAGCGCCTGCCGGAACACGTGCCGGCGGACACCGGCGAGGAGTACGACACCGTCCCCGAGGCCGCGCTGGAGATCGACCACGACGGACGGGACCCTGCTGCTGGACCGCACGATGGCCCACGAGGCGCGGGACCGGGCCCGGGCCACCGGGCTGCCGCACAACCAGGCGCGTCCGGCCTTCGCCTTCCGGATCATCGACGCGCTCACCGCGCAGCTCGCCGACCGCCTCGGCGCCGATCCGTACGGCGGTCCGAACCTGCTCGGCCCGGACGACGTCGCCCAGCTCGGCAAGGAGATCGCGACGAGCCGTGCCGTGCACGCGGCCATCGACTCGCTGTGGCCCTCCCTCACCCCGCAGCGGCTGATCGCCGACTTCCTGGCGGACCCCACGCACCTGCCCGCGGACGAGGTCCGGCTGATCCGGCGTGCGCCCTCGGCCCGGCCCGACTGGACCCCGGCCGACGTACCGCTCCTGGACGAGGCGGCCGAACTGCTCGGCGAGGACGACAGCGCGCTGCGCGCCGCCGAGGAGCGGCAGCGGCAGCGGCGCATCGCCTACGCGCAGGGGGTGCTGGACGTGTCCGCGGGTTCGCAGTCGTACGAGTTCGAGGACGAGGAGAACGAGTACCTCGCGGCGCACGACATCATCGACGCCGAGCGGATGGCGGAGCGCCACGAGGAGGCCGACCACCGCAGCACCGCCGAGCGTGCCGCGGCCGACCGCACCTGGGCCTTCGGGCACGTCATCGTGGACGAGGCGCAGGAGCTGTCGGAGATGGCGTGGCGGCTGCTGATGCGCCGCTGCCCGACCCGTTCGATGACGCTGGTCGGGGATCCGGCGCAGACCGGTGACGAGGCGGGCTGCGGGTCCTGGGAGCGGATCCTGTCGCCCTACGTCGGCGCGCGCTGGGAGCTGGTCCGGCTCGAGGTCAACTACCGCACGCCGGCCGAGATCATGGAGGTGGCGGCGGCCGTGCTGCGGATGCGCGATCCCGGCTTCGAGCCGCCGCGGTCGGTCCGGGCCACCGGGGTGCGGCCGTGGGCGCGGGCGGCCGCGGACCTCGCCGGGGCGGTCGCGGAGGCCGTGGAGCGGGACCGGCCGGCCGAGGGGCGGCTCGCGGTGATCGCGCCGCGGGAGCGGCACGCGGCGCTGGCGGCCGTTCTGCCGGGGGCACGGGAGGGCGCGGAGCCCGATCTGGCCCAGAAGGTCGTCCTGCTGGATCCGCGGCAGGCCAAGGGGCTCGAGTTCGACACGGTGCTCGTGGTGGAGCCGGCCGAGTTCGAGCCGAGCGACCTGTACGTGGCGCTGACCCGGGCCACCCAGGCCCTGGGAGTGGTGCACAGCCCCGGCCGGCCGCCTGCGGGGCGGGCGGCCTGGGGCGGGCTGTTCAGGCGCTGATGACGAACGGCGCCTTCGGGTCGCTGCCCAGCGGGGTGGCCAGTTCGGTGAGGGCCCGCTCCAGGCCCTGGAGGTGGGCGAGCGCGGGCTCGGCCGTGCCGGCGGGCGCGGCGGTGGTGCCCGCCGCCGCGGGTCCTTCGAGTTCCCGCTCGCCCGCGGTCAGCGCCTGTACCGCCGCCTCGACGCGCCAGCAGGCGGCGGCGAGGCGGGCGTCGTGGCCGGCGTCCGGGTCGGCGGCGACGGTCACCAGGCCGCGCACCTCGCGGGCGCAGTCGTCCAGCAGGGCGATGACCTGGCCGGCGCGGGCCTTGCGCGCGCGGAACGGGCTGAGCGGGTGGACCAGCGGCGCGAGCGCCATCCGGACCCGGGCCAGCAGGGTCTCCAGCTGCGCGGCGTGCGGGGCGGGATCGGCGGTCGGGGAGCCGGCGAGGCGGGCGGTGGCCTGAGCGGTGGCCGCGTGCACACAGTGCAGGGCGCGCTGGATCCAGGCGTCGTTCGTGGCGTGGGTGGTGACGGGCAGGACGAGGACGACGGCCAGCGCGGCACAGGCGGCGCCGACGGCCGTCTCCTCCAGGCGCAGCACGAGCAGGCCGGGGTCGAGCACGCCGAGGAGGCCGTAGAGCAGCCCGGCCATCAGGGTGACCGCCAGGATCATCCAGCTGTACGAGACGGCGGCCGTGTAGAAGATCCCGAAGACGCAGGCGGCGACGAGGAGGGCGGTGGGCAGGGGCGCACCGTCCAGCGGGAGGGCGATCAGTACGCCGGCGGCCACCCCGACGACGGTGCCCAGCACCCGGCGGAAGCCGCGGACCAGCGTCTCGCCGCGTGAGGCGGTGTTGACGAAGATCCACCAGGCGGTGCCGACCGCCCAGTACCAGCGGTCCTCGGAGAGCACTTGGCCGACGGCGAGCGCGACGGCGCAGGCGGCGGTCGCCTGGAAGGCCTGGCGGGTGGTGTGCCTGGCCAGGCCCCGGCCGGGCAGCGGCGCGGGGGCGGCGGGCGGCGGGGTGCGCCGCTCGATGGGCCAGAGCAGGAACCGCACCGCGGCGGACGCGGCCAGGGCCAGCCCGACGGCGGCGTACAGCTCGGGGAGCTGGGCGGGCAGTGCGTGCAGGAACTGCGTGATGAAGAAGTTCATGAACGCGAAGATGCCGAGCGCGTGTCCGCGCGGGCCCCATCGGCGGGCGTAGACGCCGCAGAAGACGACGAGGACGAAAGCGGCGTCCCGGAGCGGGGTCACCCCGTGCAGGGCGGTGGCCAGGGCCAGGACCGGGAATCCGGCGGCGGGCAGGAGGGCGGTGGTGACGGCCTGGCGGCGCACGGTCGGATCGGTGACGGTGAAGAGCGCGAGCAGGGCCGCGAGTCCGCCGGTGATGGAGGCGGTCAGGGAGAGACCGCACAGTTCGGCGAGGGCGACGGCGGCGCCGACGCCGATCACCGCGCGGGCCGCGTTCCTGAGCCTCAGACGCCCCGGATCCGGAGCTACGAACATCCTCTTCACAGCGGTGTGCCGCCCCCCTGGAGTGGTGCGCGCCGGGCCGGCACCGCCCGGGGGTGGTGGGCGGCGGACGGGCACGGCAAAGGCGCCGCGCTCCGGAAACGGCCTCGTTGCCGTCCGGCGCTGCGCGGCGCCGTAAGTACATGGATACGACACAGATAAGCACCCGAGGGCCCACTGGCTCAACTCGACCCCGATGACCAGGGCCATTGGCACACTTACTGGGAAGTTTTGGCGGCCACGGGACTGCCAACGGACCAGCCCGGCCCGCTACCTCCGCTCCGGCTCCGCACGGCTCTCGTGCGCGTGACCACGCGCTGTTATCGTGCAGCGACCCGGAAGACGTACGGAAGGGGACCGGCGTTGACGCGTACAGCGGAGTCCGGGGAGGCCGAGGCGTTCAGCCGGGCCGCCGTGGCCGTCTTCCGTCTGAACGGCCGGTTCACCGCGGCCGTCGACCGGCTGGCGCTGTCGTCGGGTCTGAGCGCGGCGCGCTGGCAGGTCCTGAGCACGGTGACCGACGAGTCCCTGTCGGTTTCCGAGGTGGCCCGGCGGGTGGGGACCACCCGGCAGAGCGTGCAGCGCATAGCCGACCTGCTCGTACGGCAGGGGCTGGCGGTCTACCTGGACAATCCGGCGCACCGGCGGGCGAAACTGCTCGCCGCCACCGAGCGGGGCGCGGCCGCGAAGCGGGAGATCGACTCCAGTCTGGCCGAATCGGCCCGGCACCTGTGCGAGAGCCTGGGCGGCGAGGAGGAGGTGCGGCGAACGGCCGAGATCATTCGGGGACTGTCGGGCGCGCTGTCCTCGGTCGGCACCGGCGACTCTCCGTGAGGAGCCGGCTCGGCCCTCACGCCACACGGACAAGGCGGCCTGAAACAGCCGACGTCTTTCCCAAGAGTTGACTGCACCGAGGAATCGTCTTTGCGGTACCGTTCGCGCCTGACGCGCGGGGGTTTCAAAGGCCGGGGGACCTGTTGAATCGGTTTGTCTTCAGACTGCTGGGGCCGCTGCTCGTCCAGGCCGATGACGGCCCCTTGCGCATCAACGGCCGGCGCCAGGCGACGGTCCTCGCGATGCTGGTTCTCTATGCGGACCGCGTCGTCTCGGTGGACACCCTGGTGGACGCCGTCTGGCCGGATTCTCCTCCCGCGACGGCGCGGAACCAGATCGCCATCTGCGTGGCCACCCTGCGCAAGACCTTCAAGCAGGCCGGGGTGACCGATCTGCTGATCACCTCTCCCCCGGGCTACCTGCTGGCCAAGGGAGAGCACCGCATCGACGTCCAGGAGTTCCTGGAGCGGGCCGACCAGGGCCGCGACGCCGCCCGGCACGGCCGCACCGAAGAGGCGTGCACGCTGTTCGAGGAGGCGCTGAGCATCTGGCGGGGCTCGGCCCTCGACGAGACGCCCGGCTCCCGTCTGGAGGCGGAGGCGACGCGGCTGGAACAGACGAGGCTCACGCTCATCGAGGAGCGCGCGGGGCTGATGCTCCAGCTGGGCCGCCACCGCGCACTCACCGGCGAACTCACCGAGCTGGTGGCGCGGCACCCGCTGCGTGAGCAGTGCCGCGAGCACCTCATGCTGGCCCTCTACCGCTCGGGCCAGCGGGCCGAGGCCCTCGACGTGTTCCTGGCCGGCCGCCGGTTACTGACCGAGCAGCTCGGGATCGAACCCGGTCCGGGGCTGCGGCAGTTGCACGACCTGATCCTGCGGGACTCGCCGGAACTGACCCGCCCCCCGGCCGTGGTCGCCCCCGCGCCGGCCGCCGTGCACACGATCCCGGCGCAACTACCCGCGGGCGTCATGGCGTTCACCGGGCGGCAGCGCGAGATGGCCTCGCTGGACCGGCTGCTGAAGGAGCCGTACAGCCCCCACACCCCGGCGCTGGCGACGATCGTGGGCGTGGGCGGCGTGGGCAAGACGGCGCTGGCGGTGCACTGGGCGAGCCAGGTCGCGGACCAGTTCCCCGACGGCCAGCTCTTCGCCGATCTGCGCGGCTACGACGAGGAGCAGGCGCCGGTGTCCCCCGCCGCCGTGCTCGACCGCTTCCTGCGCGCCCTCGGGATCGCCGCACCCCAGGTCCCGGCCGATCCCGACGAGCGGGCCTCGCTCTTCCGGAGCCTGCTCAGCACCCGCAAGACGCTGATCGTCCTGGACAACGTACGCTCCTTCCACCAGCTCAGACCCCTGCTGCCCGGCGGCGGACGCAGCGTGGTGCTGGCCACCAGCCGGGAGAACCTGGGCGACCTGACCGGGGACTACACGGCGCTCAGCATCCGGCTGCGGATGCTGGAGCCGGCCGAGGCGACGGCCCTGCTGATCAAGCTCGCCGGGGCGGACCGGTTCGGCAGCGACCCGGTGGCGGTGGAGCAGCTCGGCGCACTGTGTGACTGCCTGCCGCTGGCGCTGCGGATCGCCGGCGCTCGGCTGGCGGCCAAGCCCAACCTGAGCGTGCGCAGCCTGGTGGAACGGCTGCGCGACCACCGGTCCCGGCTCGACGTGCTGAGCCCGGGCGAGGGCGGGGTGCGCGCCGGCTTCCGGCTGACCTACCGGGACCTGCCGGCGGAGGCGGCCCGGATGTACCGGCGCCTCGGGCTGCTGCGCACGGCGGACTTCGCCGCGTGGGCGGGGGCGGCCGTGCTGGACACCAGCGTGTGGCACGCGGAGGAGCTGATCGACCACCTGGTCGACGCCCAGCTGCTGGAGGTGGCCGAGGCGGCGCCGGGCCGGGCGGCCCGCTACCGCTTCCAGGACCTGCTGCGGCTGTTCGCCCGGGAGCGGGCGGAGTCGGACGAGCCGGAGGGGGAGACGGACGGCGCGCTGGAGCGGGCCTTCGGCGCCTGGCTCTGGCTGGCCGAGGAGGCCCACCGGCGGATCGACGGACGGGACTTCCCGGTGGGCCGGGCGGCCGCGCCCGCCCCCGGCTTCCTGGGCGAGCTCGCCGACGAGCTGCTGGGCTCGCCGATGGACTGGTTCGAGTCGGAGCGCACGGCGGTGACCGACGTGGTGGCGCAGGCGGCGGAGACGGGCCGGGCCGGCTACGCCTGGATGCTGACCGAGAGCGCGGTGCCGCACTTCGAGACGAAGAACTACCTGGAGGATTGGCAGCGCAGCGCCGAGCTGGCCCTGGCCTCGGCCCGGCGGGCCGGCGACGAGCCGGGCGAGGCGACGATGCTGCGGCTCCTGGGGTCGCTGGCGATCTACCAGCGGCGCTACGAGCAGGCCGAGGGCTGGAACATGGCCGCGCTGCGGCTGCTGCGCAACACCGGTGACCTGGGCGGGGCGGCGCTCGCCCAGCGGAACCTGGCGATGTGCGCGCGGTTCCAGGGCGACTGGGAGCGGGCGCTGGAGTACTGCGAGGCGGCGCTCAGCGGTTTCCACGAGTCCGGGGACATCGGGAATGAGGCCCATCTGCTGGGCTTCCAGGCGCAGATCGAGCTGGACCGGGGCAACGTGGGCGGCGCGCTGCCGCTGGCGGAGGAGGCGGTGGCGCTCAGCCGGCGTACCGGCTCGGTGCGGGCGGAGGCCCAGAGCGTGTACCGGCTGGCCGAGGTGCGGCTGCGCGCGGGGGATCTCGGCGAGGCGGCCGAGGCCTTCGGTGCGGTGCTGCGGCTGACCCGCGGAGAGGGCGACCGGGTCGGTGAGGCCCACGCGCTGCGGGGCCTCGGGCAGACGCAGTGGAGCCAGGGCCTGCTGCAGGCGGCGGGGGACACGCTGCGGCAGGCCCTGGAGATCACTGACGAGCTGGCGGACCGGTTCCTGTACGCCCGGGTGGAGACGGACCTCGGGTGCGTGGACGCGCTGGGGGGCCGCTGCGGGGAGGCGGCGGAGAGGTTCCGGCGGGCCTGTGCCGGCTTCGGCGAGGTCGGCGCGCAGCCCTGGCGGGCGCAGGCGGGCCGGCTGCTGGCGGCCGTGCAGGATGCGGGGGGTGAGGAGGCACCGGGCGGTGGGGGGCCCGGAGGGCTGCCGCATCGTTCCTTCACTCCGGAGGAACTGACGGAGCTGCTGGCGCATCCGGCGAACTGACGCCCGTCCGGTACGGATCGGGCCGCCGCTGCGGAATGCGCGGACGTTGCGGGGCTGCGGTGGTGCGGTGGTGCGGATCCGCAAGGGTGCGGTGGTGCCGTGCTGCCGTTCTGCCGTGGTGCGGTGGTGCGGCGGAGCGGAGCGGGGCGTGGGTGGGGGGGCCGGCGAGCGGTCAGCCCCAGGGCATGTCGCCGTTCGTGCCGGCGGAGCCCGGGTGCGAGGGGTGCAGCGGCTTGACGACGCCCCAGGGCATGTCGTCCGCCTGGACGCTGGTGCCGGCCTGCGCCGTGCCGGCCGAGGCGGCCCCGGTGCCCACGAACATCCCCGCAAGAACGACCAGGCAAGCGGCCGTCGTCTTCGCCGTCCGGGTGCTGCGCATCTCGGATTCCCCTCTCGGTGGATCATCTCTGCACCGCTTGCTGCGGCACGAATGGAACAGTAGGGACGGCTCCTTTCTCTTCCGTGTTCCATCGATTTCGTGACCCGAGCCCCCCGCGAAATCGACACGATATCGAGGGGACAACGGACTCCTCTAGCTTCGTTCGAAGATTCTTCTCAGGAATCACGGATGGGGCGGTACATGGAATTCCGAGTGCTCGGGCCAGTAGAGGTACGGCGGGACGGCCACCGGGTCGCGTTCTCCGGGGCGAAGCTGCACACCGTGCTCGCGGCGCTCCTCCTGGCCCGCGAAGAGGTCGTGTCGGACGAGCGGCTGTGCCGGCTGCTGTGGGGCTGGGCACCCCCGGCCACCGTCAGCGCACAGCTCTACACCTATATTTCGCGCCTGCGCAAGATTCTCGGCGACGAAGTAATGATCGATCGCAGACCGCCGGGATATGCCATGAGCATCGGTAATGCGACCGTCGACCTGAACGAATTCGAGAAGCTGGCGCTCGGCGGCCGCGAGGCACTGGTCAAAGAGGACTTCGCACGTGCCGGTGAGCTGCTGCGCGACGCCCTGGCCCGGTGGAACGGGCAGCCCTTCGCGAACGCCACGGAATACCTCGCCGACGCCGAGGCCCCGCGGCTGACGGAGGCGCGGGCCGTGACCCTGGAGCACCGCATCGCCGCGGACCTGGCCCTCGGCCGGCACGAGCAGATCACCGGTGAACTGACCGGTCTCGTCGCCGAGTTCCCGCTGCGCGAGCGCATCCGGTGCCAGCTGATGACGGCCCTGTGCCGGTCCGGACGGCAGGCGGACGCCATCCACCTGTACCACCACGGCCGGGCGGTGCTCGCGGACGAGCTCGGGGTCAATCCCGGCGAGGAACTCCGGGCCACCTACCGGGCGCTGCTGGACGGGACGCTCGACCGGTGGCCGGGCTCCGCCCCGGCCGTACGGGCGGGCGCCCGGCCGCGGGCCGCCGGACCGTCGGCCGGGACTCCGGCCATGCTGCCCCCGGACACCGTCGACTTCACGGGGCGGGGGCCGGAGCTGGAACTGGTGTGCCGCGCCCTGGCCCCCGACGGGCAGGGCGCCGGACGGCCCCGCCGGGTCCTGGTCACCGGCATGGCTGGGCTGGGCAAGACCGCTCTGGCCGTCCACGCGGCCCACCGCTGCCAGCGGCACTTCCCCGACGGCCAGTTGTACGCCGACCTGCGCGCCGCGGACGGCACGCCGCGGCACCCGGCCCGGGTGCTGCGCCGTCTGCTGCGGGCGCTCGGCCCGATGGACGACGTACCGGTAACCGACGACCAGGACCAGCTGGTGCGCCTCTACCGGGAGCGGACCCGGGGCAGGCAGCTGCTCATCGTGCTGGACAACGCCTCGGGAGCCGCCCAGCTCGGTCCGCTGCTGCCCAACACCCCGGAGCCGGCCGTGCTGGTGACCGGGCGTACGGCCCTGCCCACCGTGGCCGGAGCGCACACCGTTGCCCTCGGGCCCCTGGAGCCGCGGGACTCCCTGGAGCTGCTCGCCGCGGCGGCAGGCCCGGCCCGGGTGGCGGGCGCTCCCCGCGCCGCCTCCGCGATCGTCGAGCACTGCGCGGGCCTGCCGCTGGCGCTGCGGATCGTCGGTACCCGGATCGCGGCCCGGCCGCACTGCACCCCCGACCGGCTCGCCCGCAGGCTGGCGGACCCCGTCACCCGGCTGCGGGAGCTGCACTCGGGCGACATGGACGTGCACACCTCCCTGCTGCCGTCCTGGCGCGCGCTGGAGCCCGAGGTGCGGGCGGTGTTCCCGGCGCTGGCCGCGCTGGGCCCGGAGCCGTTCCCGGCCGCCGAGGCGGCGACGGCGCTGGACCTGCCGGAGGCCGAGGCCGAGCGGCTGCTGGAGGCGCTCGCCGACGCGGCCCTGCTGGAGGTCAGCGGCGCGGACGAGTGGGGGCAGCCCTGCTACCTGTTCCACCCGCTCGTACGGCTCTTCGCGCTCTCCCTGGAGGAGGGGCGGGCGCCGGTGCCCGGCGACCGGGCCGGCCGCACGGAGCATAACCGGCGGCTAACTCACCGCCCCTAGCCTCGCCCTGCCCCGCAGCAGGGCGTCCCGGCCCGTATCCACCCCGAGCACGCACAAGCCAACGGCCCGTAACACCGAATGGAGTTGGACCATGACCGAGCTCCTGCCCGCTCGCGCGGACAGTGCCGCGTCCTTCCCGATGACCGAGACGCAGCAGGCACTGATGATCGGGCGAGGCGAAGCCGTCGAGATGGGCGGCATCGGCTGCTACGGATACTTCGAGTGGGAGCGCGCGGACCTCGACCCCGAACGGTTCGCCAACGCCTGGCGCAAGGTGGTCGCCCGGCACGACATGCTCCGCGCGATCGGCAGCACGGACGGCACCCAGTGGGTGCCGTCCGACCCGCTGCCGTTCGCGATACCGGTCGTGGACCTGACCGACCTGTCCGCCGACGCCGCCGGGGAGCACCTCGCCGCGCTGCGCGAGGAGATGAGCCACGTGGTCTTCCCGGTCGGCAGCTGGCCGCTGTTCGACCTGCGGATCATCCGGCTGGGCGGTCCGGAGAACCTCGGCCGGGTGCACCTGGGGATCGACCTGCAGGTGCTGGACGCCTCCAGCGCGTTCCAGGTGCTCTTCCCCGAGCTGGTCGACCTGTACGAGGACCCGGACGCGGAACTCCCCGAGCCCGGCATCGGCTTCGCCGAGTACGCCCGCTGGCGGGCCGACGCCCTGCCGCACACCGAGGCCTTCCGGGCCGCCCGCGACTACTGGGTGCAGCGCGTGCCCACCCTGCCGCCGGCCCCGTCGCTGCCCACGGGCGGCTCCGCCGGGGACACCGGCGAGGTGCGCTTCGACCGGCGCGAGCACCGCCTCTCCCCCGCGGACTGGCAGCGGTTCACCGAGCGGGCGCGCGGGGCGGGCCTGACCCCGTCGGTCCTGCTCACGGCGGCCTTCGCCGAGGTGGTCCGGGCCTGGTCGGAGGAGTCCGACTTCACGATCAACTACCCGGTCTTCCAGCGCCCGGCGGTGCATCCGGACATCACCGGCGTGCTCGGCGACTTCACCAACGCGGTGATGCTCGCCGCCGACGGTTCGGGGGCGACCTTCCTGGACCGTGCGCACGCCCTGCGCGACCAGCTCGCCCGCGACGTGGAGCACGGCTCCTTCAACGGTGTCCGCGTGCTGCGGGAGCTGACGCGCCTGCACGGGGTGGGGGCGCAGGCCGGGATGCCCGTGGTCGTCACCAGCCTCCTCGACTACCCGGTGCGCCGGCCCGTCACGGACCTGGGCCGGGAGGTGTACTCGATCTCGCAGACCCCGCAGGTGACCCTCGACGTGCAGCTGCGCGAGCTGGCCGGCGAACTCCGCGTCATCTGGGACTTCGTCGACGGCGCGTTCGCGCCCGGGTTCGTCGACGCCGCCTTCGGCGTGTACGTGGACCTGCTGGCGCGGCTCACCGACGACCCGGACAGCCTGCACACGGCGCGCTTCGACCTGGTCCCGCCGGCCGAGCGGGAGCTGCGCCGGCAGGTCAACGACACCGCCGGGCAGATCCCGTACACCACCCTGCACGAGCTGTTCGCCCGGCAGGCCGAACTCACGCCCGACGCCGAGGCCGTGGTGGACTCCGGCCGGCGGCTCAGCTACGCCGAACTGGCCTCGTACGCCTGGCGGATCGGGCACACGCTGCGCGAGCACGGGGCGGCTCCGGGCGAGCTCGTCGCCGTGGTGATGGAGAAGGGCTGGGAGCAGTACGCCGCGGTGTACGGGATCCTCGCCTCCGGCGCCGCCTACCTGCCGCTGGACGCCTCCGTGCCGCCGGAGCGGCTGCGCCGGCTGCTCGCCGAGGCCAAGGTCGACCGGATCCTCACACAGTCCTCGCTGGACTCCCGGATCAGCTGGCCGCCAACGGCCCGCCGCTACCGCGTGGACAAGGACTTCGAGACCGGCCCCGCCACCCGGCCCGACACCGCGCAGACCCCGGCGGATCTCGCGTACACGATCTTCACCTCCGGTTCGACGGGCGAGCCCAAGGGCGTGATGGTCGACCACATCGGTGTGGTCAACCTGATCCGCGACGTCGCGGAGCGCTTCGAGGTCGGCGCGCGGGACCGGCTGCTGGCCATCTCGGGGCTGCACTTCGACGCCTCGATCTACGACGTCTTCGGGGTGCTCACGCAGGGCGGGACCGTGGTGGTGCCGCCGCCGTTCGAGCACGCCGAGCCCGACGTCTGGGCGGACCTGGTGCAGGCGGAGCGGGTCACGCTGTGGAACTCCGTGCCCGTGCTGATGGAACTCCTCGTCGGCGAGGCCGAGGTGCGCGAGCGGCGCGGGGGCGGTCGGCCGCTGGAGTCCCTGCGGCTGTCGGTGCTCTCGGGCGACTGGATCCCGCTGACGCTGCCGGACCGGCTGCGGGCGCAGAGTCCGCGGATCCAGGTCGTGGGTTCGGGCGGCCCCACCGAGACGATCTGCTGGTCGCTGTTCCAGCCGATCGGCGAGGTCGACCCGTCCTGGACGAGCATCCCGTACGGCAAGCCGATCACCAACCAGCGCTACTACATCGTCGACGGGGCCGCGTACGAGCGACCGCTCGGCGTCGTCGGCGAGATGGCCGTGGCCAGCGACGTGGGCCTCGCGCTCGGCTACTGGAACGACGCCGAGCGCACGGCGAACCGCTTCGTACGCCTCCCGGAGACCGGCGAACGCGCCTATCTGACCGGTGACCTGGGCCGGTACCTGCCGGACGGCAGCATCGAGATCCTGGGCCGGGACGACTTCCAGGTGAAGATCCAGGGACACCGGATCGAGCTGGGCGAGATCGAGGGCGTGCTGCGCCAGGACGCCGAGGTCGAGGCGGCCGTGGTCGTGGCGCCCGCCAGCGCCCACGGGGTGCGCCGGCTGCACGCCTTCGTCGTGGCCGGTGCCGGCTGCGACGCCGGCGCGGCGGACCGGGTGCTGGAGCGGCTCGCCGCCCAGCTCCCCGGTTACATGGTGCCGGCCGCGATCACCGCGCTGGAGGAGCTGCCGCTGACCCGCAACGGCAAGGTCGACCGGCTGCTGCTGGCCTCCTCCGCCGGAAGCCGGCAGTCCGCCGACGACGCGGCCGTGCGGGACGGCGGTGACGGGCCGGGCAGCGCGCTGGAGCTGGTGCTGTGCGCGGCGATCGCCGACATCCTCGGCCTGGACGGGGTGGCGCCCGGTGACAACTTCTTTTCCCTGGGCGGCGATTCGCTCAGCGGGACCCGGCTCGCGGGACTGCTCAAGGAGCTGCTCGGGGTGCCGGTGCCCGTCAAGACCGTGTTCCAGAACCCGGTGGTCCGCGAGCTGGCCGAAAAGATCGCCGCGGACGAGCAGCACGGCGCGCAGGCGGTCGCGGCGGCGGAGGCCTTCGGCGAGCTGGAGGCCGACGAGACGGACACCGCCGATGCAAACGGCTGAGGGCACCGCCCGGTTCAGCACGGCCATCACGGACGATTCCGAGAGGGGACAGTCATGAGTCTCACCCTGCCCGCGCCCGTCACCGGTCCACTGGACGAGGAAAGGCTTCCGGACGGCACCCCACCGGCGCCCGCGCCGGACCTGGTCGAATTCGCCGCGCACGCCAACACCCGCCTCAGAGAACGCGATTCCGCCCTGTACGACCTGCTCGCCCGGGAGTCGGCGCGCCAGCGCGACACCCTGATGATGGTCGCGGCATCCAGCGTGGCGGACCCCTCCGTGCTGGCCTGCGAGGGCAGTGCGCTCGGGAACCTGACCGCCGAGGGATTTCCCGGCAACCGCTACCACGCGGGCTGCGGCGTCGCCGACGAGATCGAGCGCCTGGCGATCGAGCGGGCCTGCGCGGCCTTCGGGGCGCAGGACGCGATCGTGCAGCCGCACTCCGGGTCGTCCGCGAACCTCGCCGTGATCACGGCGCTGCTGAGCCCGGGCGACAGCCTGCTCGGCCTCGACCTGGACTGCGGCGGCCACCTCACCCACGGCTCCCCCGCCTCGGTGACGGGCCGGTACTACCGCGCCCACGGCTACCGGGTGACGCCGGAGGGGCTGCTCGACTACGACCAGATTCGCGAACTGGCCCTGGAGCACCGGCCGAAGCTGATCGTGTGCGGGGCGAGCGCGTATCCCCGCAGCATCGACTTCGCCCGGTTCCGGGAGATCGCGGACGAGGCCAACGCCTATCTCCTGGCCGACATCTCGCACATCGCGGGACTGGTCGCGGCCGGCCTCCACCAGAGCCCGGTCGACCACGCCCACGTCACCACCACCAGCACCTACAAGCAGCTGTACGGGCCGCGCGGCGGGCTGATCCTGCTGGGCCGCGAGGCCCGCAGGGCGGGCCCCGAGCGCGGCACCCTGGCCGCGACGCTGCGCCGGGCGGTGTTCCCCTTCACCCAGGGCACCCCCGACCTGGCGTCGGTGGCGGCCAAGGCCCGCGCGCTGGACTTCGTGGCCAGCCCGGACTTCGCCGAGGTCGCCAAGCGGCTGGCCGACGGCGCGCAGGCCATCGCCGAGCGGCTCCTGGACCGGGGCTTCCGGCTGGTCACCGGCGGTACGGACACCCACATGGTGCTGCTCGACCTGCGGGGCACCGGCGTCACCGGGGACGTCGCCGAGGAGGCGCTGGAGTCCTGCGGGATCGTCGTCAACCGCAACCGCGTCCCCGGGGACACCACACCGGTCCGGGTGACGGGGGGCTTGCGGCTGGGGACCAACACGCTGGCCGCCCGCGGGATGGAC
The DNA here is from genome assembly GCF_040638905.1 of Streptomyces virginiae. Lineage (GTDB taxonomy): Bacteria > Actinomycetota > Actinomycetes > Streptomycetales > Streptomycetaceae > Streptomyces > Streptomyces virginiae_B. Next base: position 459,922 of record NZ_JBEZYV010000002.1, read on the forward strand.
CGGACGGTGGCCGCCGAGTGCGCCGACCTGGTCGCGGACGTCCTCGCGGCGCTCGCCGCGCCCGGCGGGGTGCTGCCGGACGCGCTGCGCGCCCGGGTCCGCGCCCGGGTGTCCGAGCTGTGCGCCGCCCACCCCCTGCCGGGGTACCTGCCGTGACCTTCAGCGGCTTCCCGCCCTCGGCACTGCGCCTGTACGAGGACCTCGCGGCCGACAACAGCAAGGAGGCGTGGCGGCTGCGCCACCGCGAGCGGTACGAGCGTGACGTGCGTGCGCCGATGGACGAGCTGGCCGCTGAACTGGGCACGTTCTTCGAGGAGTGGGCCGGGCCGGGCGGGGTGCAGGTGCTCGGCCCGGTCCGGGACACCCGGATGTCCCACGACAAGTCCCCGTACAAGAGCTACCAGGGCGCCTATCTGGACCTGCTGCCCTGTCTGGGCCTGTGGGTGCACCTGGACCGGGACGGGCTGTACGCCTCCGGCCGCTGGTACCCGTACGCCGGGGCCGAGGTCGCCCGCTACCGTGCCGCCGTCGAGGAGGAGGACGGCGGCACGGAGCTGGCGCTCATCACGGGCCGGCTGGCGCGGGCGGGCTTCGTCCTCGGCGGGGACCGGCTCAAGTCCCGGCCGCGGGGAGTGTCCGCGGACCATCCCCGGCTGGACCTGCTGCGCCACCGCAAGATCGACGCGGGACGACGCTTCGGTCCGGCCGAGGGCCTGCACACGGCGCGTGCCGGGGAACTCGTACGGGAGACCTGGCTGCTGGTACGGCCGCTGCTGGACTGGATGGCGGCCCGTGAGCTCACCCCACCGCCCCGCGAACGAGGAGTTGACGAGCCGTCATGACCACAGGTGGTTGCGGCATTGCCGATCTGCGCAGCGACACGGTGACCCGGCCGGGTCCCGGGATGCGGGCCGCGATGGCCGGCGCGGAGGTCGGTGACGACCTCTTCGGGGAGGATCCGACCGTCCGCGCCCTGGAGGAGCGCCTCGCCGGGCTCTTCGGCTTCCCGGCGGCGCTGTTCACGCCGTCCGGGGTGATGGCCAACCAGATCGCACTCCAGCTCCTCGTCGCTCCCGGCGAGGAGCTGGTGTGCGACGCCGAGGCGCACGTCCTGGCCCACGAGGAGGCCTCCCCGGCCCGCTACGGCGGGATCCAGACCCGTACGGTGACGGCCGAGCAGGGGGTGATCACCCCGGCCGTGCTGGCGGGGGTGCTCCGGCGGGGGAACGCCTACACCCTGGGCACGCGCGCGGTGGAGGTGGAGCAGACCCACACCCGGGCCGGCGGCACGGTCCATCCGCTCCGGACGCTGCGGGCGGTGCGCGAGCTGACGGCCGGCGCGGGCGTGGCGGTCCACATGGACGGCGCCCGGATCTGGAACGCGATGGCCGCGACCGGGACGCCGGCCGCGCGGTACGGGGAGACGGCCGATTCGCTGTCCGTGTGCCTGTCGAAGGGGCTGGGGGCGCCGGTCGGTTCGGTGCTGCTGCTCCGCGCCGAACACCTGTCCCGGGCGAGGAAGTTGCGGCACGGGCTGGGCGGCGGCATGCGGCAGTCGGGCATCCTGGCCGCTGCGGGGCTGTACGCCCTGGACCACCACGTGGAGCGGATCGCCGAGGACCATGAGCACGCCGCGCTGCTGGCGGCGGGGCTGCGGGACGCGGGGTTCCCCGTGCGCCCGCCCGAGACCAACATCGTCCTCGTCGGGGTGCCGGGCGCCGACGAGGTCGTCGTGCGGGCCGCGCAGGAAGGAGTGCTGGTGACCGCCCCGGACCCGGACACCGTCCGGCTGGTCACCCATCTGGACGCAGGACGCAAGGCGTGTCGGCGCGCCCTCGAGGTGCTGGCCGCCGTTATGACCGATGTCGTCGCCGGAGCGCGTGAGAGCGGGCCCGCGGGACGTACGCAAGAAGCGGAAGAGAGCGAAGTAGCAGCATGAGTTTAGAAGTCCGGCCCGCCACGGCGGATCTGTGGGACGACGTCCGCCGGGTGCTCCAGCCGAAGAAGAGCGCGCACACGTGCTGGTGCATGGCGTGGCGGCTGACCACCGGCGACTACGGGCGGATGACCGCGCAGGAGCGGGGCGAGCACCTTCGCACCCTCACGGAGAAGGCCGACCCGCCGCCGGGGGTCCTCGGGTTCCTGGACGGCGAGGTGGCCGGCTGGTGCAACGTGGCGCCGCGCCGCCAGCTGGACCGGCTCACCTCCTCGAAGACGATCACACCGGTGGACGACGTGCCCGTGTGGTCGGTGACGTGTTTCGTCGTGCGCAAGGAGTTCCGCGGTAAGGGGGTCGCCTCGGGTCTGCTGGAGGGGGCCGTCGAGCACGCGCGGGCGAACGGCGCGCCCGCCGTCGAGGGCTATCCGGTGGATCCCGAGGGCGGCCGGGTGAACCCGACCCTCGCCTACGTCGGGACGATGGACATGTTCGAGCGGGCGGGCTTCCGCCGGATCCAGCGCACCGAGGCGAAGAGCGACAAGCGGCACCGCTGGATCGTGCGCCGCGACCTGGTCTGACCGTCAGCGCCGGTACCGGTACCGGGGGAAGGGGCTCCCGCAGTGCGGGGGCCCCTTCCCACGTCGGCGGGCGGCTCAGGGGGTGTGCGCCGCGGTGTCCCACAGCTGGGCGGGACGCCCGCAGCGCAGTGCCTCCCATGCCGCGCGCCGGTAGCAGCCGGCCACCAGGCCGTCCCGTACGAGACCGGAGGCGCCGTGCAGGTGCACCGCGTCACGTGTCACGTCGAGGGTGGTCTCCGCCGTGAGGGCGATCAGACCGGCGGCCTCCCCCGGGGTGAGCCGTCCCTCGTCGAGGTCGCGGGCGGCGTCGCCGACGGCCCAGCGGACGGCATCGAGCCGGGCCAGGAGCCCGGCCACCCGCAGCCGGGGCCCCTGGTGCTTGACCAGGGCCTGGCCGAACTGCTGCCGTCCCCGGATCCGGGAGACGACGGCGGTCAGGGCGGCCGCGGTGATGCCGGCCAGCAGCGACGCCTGGTGGACGGCGGCGCGCAGGCCGACGCGGGCGAGGGCGTGTTCGGCGGCGACACCGCGCAGCAGCACCGATCCGTCCGGGATCCGTGCCTCGTCGAAGACGGCTCCGGCGACGGCTCCCCCGCCGTGGTCGCGCAGCGGGCGTACGGTGACGCCCGCCGTGGGGAGGTCGACGAGGGCTACGCAGGGGCCGTCGGGGCCGCTCGCCAGCACCAGCAGGGCGTCCGGCCCGACGCCGGCGGCGAACGGGCCGGACGTGCCGGTGAGTACGACGCCCGCGCCGTCACCGTCCGGTTTCCAGGCGATGCCCGGCGGTACGGCGCCGCGCGGGTCGGGCAGCCGGCCGGGGACGGCGAGCTGGAGCTCCCCGGCGCGCACCCGGTCGAGCCGGTCGTCGGTGCCCTCGGGGGCGAGGGGGCCGAGGCCGGAGAGCACGTCGAGCGCGAGGAGGGTGTCGGCCAGTGGGACGGGCTGCATCGCGTTGCCGGCCTCCTCGCAGACCATGGCGAGGACGGCCTGGCCGAGGTCGAGGCCCTCCTTCTCGATGGGGAGGGCGAACTCCCAGGCCCCGACCTGGGTGAGCGCCTCCCAGGCGCCCTCGGGGGTGTCCCCGTCGACCTCCAGGCCCTGCCGCACGGTGAGCCGGAGCTGCCGGAAGAGCGAGTCCTCGTCCTCCCGCTCCCGCCACCGCTCGGGCGCCGCGCCGGCCGCCCCGCCCGTACCGCTCCCGTTGACCGCCTGGGTCGTCATGGCCGTACCTCCGCCCCTGAGTCGAGACGCAGCCGGGCCAGCGTCTCCAGCATCATTTCGGCGGTGCCGCCGGATATCCGCATCCCCGGGGCTTCGCGCATCGCCGAATCGAGTGGGTGTGCCACCCCGTCGACCTCCGGGTCGTCGAGGGTCATGCTGGTGTCGCCGTCGAGTTCGGCGGCCCACCAGGCCACCTCCGCGGCGAGTTCGGTGGTGTACCACTTCGCGGCGGCGGCCTCGTCCTCGTTGAGCTCGCCCCGGTCGAGGCGGGTGAGGACGCGGCGGACCAGGGTGCCCGCCGCGAGCAGCCGGGCGTTGAGCTTGGCCAGGCCGATCTGGTCGTGCTGGCCGGCCTCCAGCCGGTCGGTGTGGGCCTCCAGCCGTTCGACCGCGGCCCGGTACCAGCGCAGTGCCTTGACGTAGTAGTCGAGGCCGGTGCGTTCGAAGGCCAGTGTCTTGACGACGATCGCCCAGCCCTGGCCGATGCCGCCGACGACGTCGTCGGCGGTGACGGCCACGCCGTCGAGGGCGACCTCGTGGAAGGCGTCGTCACCGATGCCCGGGATCTGCCGGATCGTGACGCCGGGCTGGGCCAGGGGCACCAGGAAGAGGCTGAAGGCGTCGTCCTCGCCGCGGGCCAGGCACAGCCCGTAGTCCGCGAAGCGGGCGAAGAGGGAGTGGACCTTGGTGCCGTAGAGCTTGTAGCCGCCCTTGCCGTCGGAGACGGCGCGGGTGGAGAGGATGTTGAGATCGGAGCCGGCCTGCGGTTCGCTGAAGAGCACGCAGCCGAAGGACGTGCCGTCGGCGAAACCCGGCAGGTGGCGCGCCTTCATCTGCGGGCTCGCGACGTTGAGCAGGGTGGAGCCGACGATCTGCACGGTGAGCGTGTGCAGCAGGTCGGGGACGTCGTGCATGGCGAGTTCCTCGACCAGTACGGCGGCCGCGACCTGGCTGACGCCGCGGCCTCCGTACTCCTCGGGCCACTGGGGTGCGAGGAGGCCCCTCTCGCCCAGGGCCCGGTGGATGGGCCGGGGGTCCCGGGTGCGCCGGGCTTCGGCGACGGGGGCGGAGACCAGGATGTCGTGGATGTCCTCGCGCAGGGCCCGCATGGGGGTGCGGGGCACGCCGGCCCCGCTCCGTACGAGCCCGCAGTCCGCGGGCGCGCGGTAGAACTCGGTGGTGAGCACGGGCAACTCCCTAGGCGGGTCTGGGTGGGTCCGGGTGGGGATTGAGGAGGGGGCCGGGGCCCGCGGGCCCCGGCCCCGCTCAGTGCCGGGCGGTGGTGACCGGGGAGGCGGGCGCGGCGACGGCCCGGTCCAGTACCTCCTCGATCCCGGTGAGCAGGCCCCGCACGTCCTCGGGCGTGGCCGCGTGCCGGTTGTACTCGGCGGTGCCGCCGATCTCGCCGTCCCGTTCCACCAGGCCCACGCAGGCGAGGGCGGCGGCCGGGTCGGGGCTGTAGAGCTCCAGGTGGCGTGCGGGCGGCCCGGGCAGCTGGCCGACCTCGATGCCCGGCAGGTCCAGCGGTACGGCCGGGTAGTTGTGCAGGGCGAACAGGACGTTGTACGGCGGGGGCGTGCCGTCGCCGAACAGCACGTCCACGGGCAGGCGCTGGTGGGCCAGGGCTTCGGCCACCGCGGTGCGGGTGCGGTGCAGGAGCTCGCGGAAGGAGGGCCCGCCCGCGAGGTCGAGCCGGATCGGCACGACGGTGGTGTACTGCCCGACGGCGCCTTCGAGCGGTGCGGCGAACCGGCCGGCGGCCGGGGTGCCGATCACCACGGAGGTACGGCCGTCCCTGCGGGCCAGTACGACGGCGAGCGCGGCGAGCAGGGTCATGAACGGGGTGGCGCCTTCGGCCGCGCCCAGCTCCAGCCCGGCGCCGACGGGACCGCGGGCCAGCCGTACGGGCAGGTGCCCGCGTTCGAAGCCGCCCGGGATCCGGGGTGCGGGCGGGTCCGTCGCGAACACCGCCCGGCGTCGGGTGAGTTCTGCGGTGCCGTCCGGTCCGGAGAGCCAGCGGTGCTGCCAGTCGGCGTAGTCGGGGAACTGGAGTTCGGGCGGGGTGAGGGACTCCGGGCCCTCTCGGTAGCCGGCGGCGAGGTCCGCGAGGAAGACCCCCGAGGACCAGCCGTCGAAGACCGCGAGGTGGGAGGCGAGGATCAGGACGTGCTCGTCGGGCGCGGTCCTCAGCAGCCGGAAGGCGCTGGTGCGGCCGCTCTCCAGGTCCAGGACGGTGGAGGCGCTCTCGGTGATCTGCAGGGCGACCCGCTCGGCGGCGGCCTGCGGGGTGAAGCCCGAGAGGTCGGCCCGGGTGAGCCGCAGGACCGGTTCCCCGTCCACGTGCAGCCGCGGCTGGTCGGCGGTGGACCGGGCCAGCCGGGTGCGCAGCGCCTCGTGGCGGCGCAGCACCCCCGTGAGGGCCCCGTCCAGCCGCCGGGCGTCGAGGGGGCCGGTCAGCCGGAGCGCGTGGGAGCCGGTGGCGACGGCCGGGTGGGTGCGCTCCCGGCGCCACAGCCGGGTCTGGAGGGCGGTCGGCGGGACCGGCCCCGCGCCGGAGCGCGGGGCCGGGTGGGCGGGTACGGGCCGACGGGCGGCCAGCATCAGGCGGGCGAGCTCGCGCTTGCCCTCGGGGAGCGCGGCGAGCGCTCCTTCCATCCCGGCCGGTCCGGCCATCAGGGTCCCTCCGGCTGCTGGAGGGAGCCGAGGAGGGCGGCGGCCTCTTCGTCGCTCATGTTCTCGATCTGCTCGAAGACCGCGAGCAGCCGGTCCTGTTCGCCGACGGCCTCGGCCTTCGCGGCGCGGACGAGTTCGGCGAGGCCGGAGACGGTCGGGTGGCCGAAGAAGTCGGCGAGGGCGATGTCGATGCCGAAGAGGGCCCGGACCCGGGAGACCACGATGGTGGCCTGGAGGGAGCTGCCGCCCAGGGCGAAGAAGTCGCCTTCGACGTCGGGGTTCTGCCATTCCAGGAGCGGGGTGAGGATGTCGCGGCAGATCTGCTCCTCGATGGCGTCGCGCGGCGGGGTGCCGCCCTGCGCCGACTGCTCCGCGGGCAGGGGCAGGGCGGCGGTGTCGACCTTGCCGTGCGGCGTGAGCGGCAGCTCGTCCAGGACGACGACCACCGGGACCATGTAGCCGGGGAGCCGGACGGCCGTGTAGGCGCGCAGGCCCTCGGCGTCGGCGACCTCCGAGGCGTAGGAGCCCACCTGCTCGACGGTGACGTAGGCGGCCAGCATGCGCTCGCCGCCGGCGGCGGGCTGGGCCACCACGACGGCCTGCTGCACGGAGGGGTGCCCGGTCAGGACGGCCTCGACCTCGCCGGGCTCGATGCGGTGGCCGCGCACCTTGAGCTGGCGGTCGGTGCGGCCGAGGAAGTCCAGGTTGCCGCCGGGCAGCCAGCGGACCAGGTCGCCGGTGCGGTAGAGACGGGCGGTCTCGGGGCCGTCGGCGTAGGGGTTGTCCGCGAAGCGTTCGGTGGTCAGGTCGGGGCGGCCCAGGTAGCCGCGGGCCACGCCGGGGCCGGCCACGCAGAGTTCGCCGGGGACGCCGGGCGGAACCGGCCGCAGCCGCTCGTCGAGCACGAAGGCCTGGTGGCCCGGCATGGGGCGGCCGATCGGCGGGTTGCGGTCGTAGCTGCCGGTGCAGTCCATCAGCGTGACGGCGACGGTCGCCTCGGTGGGACCGTAGCCGTTGACGAACCGCCGCTCCCCCGCGGTCCATTCGGCGACGAGACGGCCGGGGAAGGCCTCGCCGCCCACCGAGACCAGGCGCAGGTCGGGCAGGGCCGCCTGGTCCAGGAGCGGCAGGAGGGCGGGCGGGAGTTCGGCGACGGTGACGGCTTCCTCGCGCATCCGCGCCTGGAGCAGGGCGGGGTCGCGGCGTTCGTCGTCGGTGGCGATGACGAGCGAGCCGCCGGCGAGCAGGGTGGTGAAGATTTCGAAGACGGAGACGTCGAAGGTGAGGGGGGCGAACTGCAGGACCCGGTCCTCGGCCTTGATCTCGTAGGCCTTGGCGATCGTGCGGGAGAAGTGCGTGACCGAGCGGTGCTCGATCATGACGCCCTTGGGGGTCCCGCTGCTGCCGGAGGTGTAGAGCACGTAGGCCAGGTCGGCGGGGGTGGAGCTGAGGGCGAGGGAGGGGACCTCCCGGACGGGGGCCGCGGTCCCGGTGTTGACGAGTTCCAGGGGAACGGGCAGTTGCGCGCTCTCGTCGACGAGGGCGTGGCGGACCTTGGCGTCGGCCAGGACGGTTCGGGTCCGCTCGGCCGGGGCGGCCGGGTCGACCGGGATGTAGTGGGCGCCCGCCTTGAGGACGCCGAGGACGCCGGCGACGGCGGCGGGGCCGCGGGCCACGCACACGGCGACGGGGTCCCCGTGCGCGACACCCCGGTCGCGCAGCCGGTGGGCGATGGCCTCGGACCAGCGGTCGAGGGCGGCGTAGTCCAGCCGCGTGGCGCCGTGCCGGACGGCGACGGCGTCGGGGTGGATGGTGGCCCGCTCGCGGAAGGCGCGGTCCAGGGTGGTGGTCCAGGCCGCTTCGTCGACGGGGCCGCCGCGGGACAGCTCGCGGGCGTGCCGGGAGGCGGCCGGCTCCTCGACCAGGCTGATGTCGCCGACCCGGAGGTCGGGGTTCTCGGCGACCTGCTCCAGGACCTGCCGGAAGGCGGCGAGGAGGGCACTGGCCGTGCCGTGCCGGTAGAGGGAGGTGTTGTATTCGAGGGAGAGTTCCAGGCCGTCGTTCTCGCCGACGAGGAAGCTCATGTCGAATTTGGCCGCGCCGTCGTGCAGTTGGTCCATGGCGAACTCGACGTCCGCGGCCTGCGCCCGGTGGGTGCCCCAGCGGCCGAGCGAGGTGAACTCGATCTGGAAGAGCGGGTGGCGCAGCGGGTCGCGGACCGGACGGACGGCCTCGACGACCTGCTCGAAGGGCAGTTCGCTGCTGGTGAAGGAGTCCATCACGGAGGCCGCGGTGCGGGTGACCAGCTCGCGGAAGGTGAGCCCGTCGGTGACCTCGGTCCGCAGGGTGATCATCTGGACGAAGCAGCCGATGACCTGTTCCAGGTCCGGGTGCGGGCGGGAGGCGCTGGCGGTGCCGACGACGACGTCCTCGGTGCGGGTCCAGTGCCGCAGCAGCGCGTTGAAGGCGGCCAGCAGGGTGGTGAAGACGGTGGTGCTGTTGGCATCGGCGAGATCGGTGAGCCGGTCCAGCAGCTTCTGGTCGAGGGTCAGTTTCAGGCCGCGGCCGTCGCCCTTCGTCTCGGGACCGCGCGGGTGGTCGGGCATGACCTCGGTGGCGACGGCGCCGGCGAGGATCTGGCGCCATTTGGCGGCGAGCGCCCGGCCGTGCTCGTCGTTCTCCAGCTTGGCCCGCTGCCAGGCCGCGAAGTCGGCGTACTCGACGGCGAGTCTCGGGGCTTCGGGGCGCTTGCCCGCGGCGGCCGCGGCGTAGCTGGTGGTCAGCTCCTCGGTGAAGATGCGGGTGGAGCCCGGGTCCCAGGCGATGTGGTGGACGACCCAGAGCAGGACGTGCCGGTCCGCGGCGAGGCGTACGAGGTGGGCGCGGACGGGCGGGGCGGCGGCCAGGTCGAAGGGGGCGGCGGCGCAACCGGCCGTCAGCTCGGCGAGTTCGCGCTCGGCGTCCTCGCTGCCGGAGAGGTCGGTGCTCTGGACGCCGAGGACGAAGGAGGGGACCGGTTCCTGCCAGGGGACCCCGTCGATCTCGACCAGTTTGCTGTGGAGCACCTGGTGGCGGGCGACGACGGCGTTGAGCGCCTCGTGCAGGGCGGCCCGGTCGAGCGGACCGCCGAGGGTTATGGAGAGGGCTATGTTGTTGCGCGCCTTGCCGGCGCCGAGCTTGTCGACGAACCACATCTGCTCCTGCTGGAAGGAGGAGCGGGAGCGCGGTCCGTGGTCGGCGCGCTTCAGTTCGACGCGGCGGCCCACGCCGGCCGTCATCTGGTTGCGCATCCTGCCCAGCAGCCGGGAGCGCTGTCCCTGGGGCAGGCGGCCGAGCCGTTCGGCGAGATCAGACATGGTTTCCTCCGTTGCGGTGCAGGTCGGCGAGCAGGGCGGCGAGCCGGTCGGGGAGGTGCTTGGCGAAGTAGTGGCGGCCACCGGGGATCACGGCGAGCCGCACGTCGGCCGCGTAGCGGCCCCAGGCGCGGTAGCCGTCCTCATAGCCGTCGGTGGCGTCGTCGGCGTCGCCGATGATGCAGGTGAGCGGGGTGGCCAGGGGCCGGTCGTAGCCGGCAGGGGTGCGGGCGAAGAAGCGGGCGGCCTCGGTCATGTCGTGCCGCACCATCCGCAGGACCGCGGTGAGGTCGCGCTCGTCGAGGACGCCGTCGAAGCCGTCCATGGTGGTCAGGTAGGCGACGAGGTCGTCGTCACCGGAGACGCGTTCCATCTCCAGGGCGTACTCCGGGTCCTCCTCGGGGAGGGCCGCGGCGAGGTCCAGGGCGATCGGGCGCTGCCCGAGGCGTTCGAGGACGTGGGTGGTCTCCAGCGCGGTGACGACTCCGGCGCAGTGGCCGTAGACCGCGTACGGGCCCCGTACGGTGCGGGCGATCTCCTCCGCGGCGAGTTCCGCGAACTCGGGGACCGGCAGCATCGGGCCGGGGCGCAGCGGGTCGTGTCCGGGCGGGGAGACGGCCAGCAGCTCGATGTGCGGCGGGAGCTGGGCCGCGAGCGGCTGGTAGGCGATGGCGTCGCCGCCGCCGTGGGGGAAGCAGACCAGGGTCAGGGCGGTGGCGCCGGGCGGGCGTTCGGGGGTGAGCCGGTGCAGCAGGCGGTGCGCCCCCGTGCCGGCTGCGCCGAGTTCGGCGGTACGGGCGGCGAGGCCTGACGGGGTCGGGTTGCTGAAGAGGTCGACCACGCGCAGGGCGGCGGCACCGCCGTCGGGCAGGGCGGCGGCGACGGCCCGTACGGCGCGCACGGCGGCGAAGGAGTCCCCGCCCAGGGCGAAGAAGTCCTCGTCGGGGGCCACCTCGGCCACGCCGAGCACCTCGGCCCAGACGGCGGCGATGCGCAGGGCGACGGGGTCGCCGTCCGCCGGCGCGGCGGCGGGCCGGTCGGGGGCGGGGGCGGCGGGGCGCGGGTCGGGCAGGGCGCCGCGGTCCACCTTGCCGTTGGGGCTGAGCGGGAGCCGCTCCAGCAGAACCAGTTCGGCGGGGACGCAGTGCGGGGGCAGGACCGCGCCGAGCGCGGTCCGCAGGGCGGCGGTGTCGAGGCCGGCGCCGTCCTCGGGGACGACGTATCCGACGAGGCGGTCGGAGCCGGCGGTGGTGCGGCGGGCGGCGGCGACGGCTTCGCGGACGCCGGGGCGGCCCCGCAGCGCGCTCTCCACCTCGCCCGGTTCGATGCGGAGTCCGTTGAGCTTGATCCGGAAGTCGGTGCGGCCGAGGAGTTCGATGGTGCCGTCCGTGCCGTAGCGGGCCAGGTCGCCGGTGCGGTAGAGGCGTTCGGTGCGGCCGGGTTCCAGTTCGACGTGGACGAACTTCTCCTCGGTGAGCTCGGGCCGGTTCAGGTAGCCGCGGGCCAGTCCGACGCCGCCGAGGTGGAGTTCGCCGGGCACGCCGACGGGGACGAGCCGGTCGTGCGGGTCGAGGACGTAGGTGCGCTGGTTGGCCATGGGACGGCCGTAGGGGAGCTTCGTCCACTGCGGATCGACCCGGCCGACCCGGTACTCCACCGAGTGGATGGACGCCTCGGTCGCCCCGCCGAGTGCCACGAAGGACAGCTCCGGCGCGAAGGCGCGGATCCGGTCGGGCTGGGTGACGGGGATCCAGTCGCCGCCGAGGAACGCGGTGCGCAGCTTCGGCAGTCGGGGGCCGCCGGCGTGTTCGAGCTGGTCGACGAGGAGGCCGAGGAGGGCGGGGGCGGAGTTCCAGACGGTGACGCCGTGCCGCTCGACGAGGTCGGCCCAGTGGGCCGGGTCCTTGGCGGCGGCCGAGTCGGGCAGGACGAGCGTGCCGCCCGCCGCCAGGATGCCGAGGGTTTCGTAGACGCTCATGTCGAAGCTGGGCGAGGACAGGGCGAGGACCGAGTCGTCGGGGCCGATGCCGTACGAGCGGTTGAGGTCGAGGATGTTGTTGACCACGCCGCGGTGCTCCAGGGCTATCCCCTTGGGGGTGCCGGTGGAGCCCGAGGTGAAGATGACGTAGGCGAGGTCCCGGGCGGTGACGGGGACGTCGGGCCGGGTCGCGGGGAGCTCGGCGAGCGCGGCCCGGTCGGTGTCCAGGAGCACCTGCGCGGTACCGGCGGGGACGGGCAGCCGGCCGATGAGCTCCGCGTCGGAGACGACGATGGGCGGCGCGGCGTCCTTCAGCAGCAGGGCGAGGCGCTCTGCGGGGTAGTCGGGGTCGAGGGGTACGTAGGCCCCGCCGGCCTTGAGGACGGCGAGGATCGCGGTGACCAGGCCGGGGCCGCGGCGCAGGCACAGCGCCACGGTCCGGCCGGGGCCGGCCCCGGCTTCGGCGAGCCGGTGCGCGAGCCGGTTGGCGCGCTCCTCCAGCTCCCGGTAGGTGACGCTCCAGCCGCCGACTCCGCCGAGGACCACGGCGGGCGCGCCGGGCCGGCGGTCGGCGTGCTGCTCGAAGAGGTGGTGGAGGCAGGCGTCCTGGGGGAAGGGGGCGCGGGTGGCGTTCCAGTCGTCCAGGGCGGCGTGCCGCTCGGCGTCGGTGAGCAGCGGCAGGGCGGACAGCGGGGCGTCGGGGCGGTCGACGGCGCCTTCGAGGGTGGTGAGGAAGTGGCCGAGCAGCCGGTCCACGGTCGAGGCGTCGAACAGGGCGGTGGGGTACTCCACGAGGGCACGGACCGCGGTGCCGGTGTCGTGGACGCTGATCATCAGGTCGTACTTGGTCGCGTGCGAGGAGAAGTCGATGGGCTCGGTGGTGAGGCCCGCCAGGCCGGGGGCCGTGTCCGGGGTCTCGTCGAGGAGGAACATCACGGAGGTGAGCGGCGGCCGGCTCGGGTCGCGGGGCAGGCCGAGCGTGTCGACGATGAGGTCGAAGGGCAGTTCCTGGTGCGCGTACGCCTGCAGGGTGGTGTGGCGGGTGGCGCGGACCAGCTCGGCGAAACCGGGGTCGCCGCCGGTTCTGATGCGCAGCGGCAGGGTGTTGACGAAGAAGCCGATGAGTTCGCTGAAGGCCGGGTGGTCGCGGCCGGAGACGGAGGTGCCGACGACGATGTCCTCCTGGCCCGTCCAGCGGCGCAGCGTGGCGGCGAAGCCGGCCAGCATCGTCATGTAGAGGGTGGCGCCCTCGGACTTGCCGAACTCCCTGAGCCGGGCGATGAGGTGGGGCGGCAGGTCGATGTAGCGGGAGGCTCCCTCGTGCCCGAAGACGGGGGGCCGGGGCCGGTCGGTGGGCAGGTCCACGGGTGCGGCGCCGCCCAGCTCCTCCCGCCAGAAGGAGGTCAGGCCCTCCAGCCGGTCGCCGCTCACGCGGCGGCGCTGCCAGGTGGCGAAGTCGGCGTACTGGAGGGCGAGCGGGGCGTTCGCGTCGGCGGGGGCGCCGGTGCGGGCGGCGTAGGCACGCTCCAGTTCGGTGTAGAGGATCCGCATCGACCAGCCGTCGGTGACGATGTGGTGGAGGTTGAGGACGAGGACGTGGTCCTCGGCTCCGAGGCGGCCGAGCCGGGCCCGCAGCGGGACGGCGCCGGCCAGGTCGAAGGGGGCGCCCGCGTCCGCGTCGTAGAACGGCCGGACGGCCTCCTCGTCGGGCAGTTCGGTCAGCGGCAGGGGCAGCCGGAAGCCGTCCACCACGCGGGGCAGGGCCTCGGAGGCGCCCTCCTGGTAGGTGTAGACGGTGCGCAGCACCTCGTGGCGGTCCACGATGTCCTGGAGGGCGGCGTGCAGGGCGGGGACGTCGAGCGGGCCGCGGATGCGGGTGGCCACCGGCACGTTGTAGGCGGGGCTGCCGGGCTGGAGCTGGTCGATGAACCAGAGCCGGCGCTGCGCGAAGGAGAGCACCGGTGGGTCCGCGGGGTCACGGGGTGCCGGCTCGGGGTCCTCCCGTACGGCGGCGCGGCCGCCGGTGCGGCCCGTCAGGGCCTGGAACAGTGCCCTGCGGGACTTCGGCAGTGCGGCTATGCGTTCGGCGAGGGACTCGCTCACCTTGAGCCTCCGTGCGTCTTCGGGAGAGGGAGTACGACAGGGCGCGCCGCGGGAGCGCGGCGCGGGCGTGCGGGTGCAGGCGTGCGGGGTGCGCGTGTGCGGGTGCAGGCGGGGGTCGGGAGCGGGTGCCGTTCGGCGGGCACCCGCTCCCGTGGGGCGGGACCGTCAGGCGGTGATCCTGGTCTCGTCCGCGGCCGGAGATCCCTCCTCGGCGGCGTCGTCCCCGCCGGGCATTTCCTTGATCTTGGCGACCGGCCCGCTGAGCAGGGTCAGGCCGCCGATGATGGTGACGGCTCCGGCCACCGCGAGGCCGCCGGTCAGGCCGATCGCCTCGCCGAGCGCGCCGCCGGCGAAGTAGCCGAGGGACAGGGCGCCGTACACCGCGGAGAGCGCGGTGCCGCTGACGCGTCCCATCTGCTCGTTCGGGGTGACACCCTGCACGAGGCTGAGGACGTGGATGTCGAACATCGGGGACACGAAGCCGATGACGGCCTGGACCACGATCAGTCCGACGAAGCCGCCGACCGCGCCGCCCGTCGGGACCAGGATGTAGCCGGCGCCGAGGACGACGGCGGTGATGACCAGGAGGCGGCCCACCGAGAGGCTCTTGGAGACGACCTCGGAGAGCACCGCGCCGACGATGACGAAGACCGACATGACGGCGAAGGCCGCGCCGACCTGGCCGGGGCTGAGGTCCAGCACCTTGTACGCGTAGACGATCAGGAGGGCGTCGCCCATCGCCGCGCCGAGGTTGACCACGACGTTGGCGGTGAACAGGCCGCGCAGGACCGGGTTGCCGAAGAGGGTCCGCATGCCCTCCTTCATCTCCGCCTTCGCGGAGGCCTTCCGCTCCTCGGTCCGCTCGCGCACGTCCCGGTGGCGGATGACCAGCAGGGCGATGAGCGAGATGAGGAAGGTGAACGCGTCGGCGGTGATGGCGCGTGCGGCGCCGAGCAGCTGGATGAGTGCGCCGCCGGCGCCCGCGCCGACCGCCTCGGCGACGCTGCGGCTGATCTGGAGTTTGGTGTTGCCCTCGATGAGGTTCTCGGTGCCGATGAGCTGGGGCAGCCACGACTGGTACGAGACCTCGAAGAAGGTCGTGAGGCAGCCGGTGACGCCGGCCACGATGAAGAGGTGGGTCATGCTGACGGAGTCGAGCGCGAATGCCAGCGGAATCGTGGCCAGGGCCAAGAAGCGGCCCAGGTCGGCGACGATCATGACGGTGCGCCTCGAGACCCGGTCGGCCACCAGCCCGGCGATCGGGGCGAGCAGCAGGAAGGGGAGGAAGCGCAGCGCGCCGAGCACGCCGACCTCCAAGGCTCCGCCGTCCAGCACCACGACCGCGAGGGTCGGCAGTGCCAGAAGGGAGATCTTGTCGCCGAAGTTGCTGACGGTCTGCCCGAACCACAGGCGATTGAAATCGGAATGCCGACCGAGTGCCATGTCGACGCCCTTTTCTGATTGGGTACGGAATTGTCGGACGGCACTGACGCTATGGACCCCGAGTTAGACCCCGGTTATGAATTCCGGGACTATAGAACGCTTGTAGACATGCGATGAGCTCAGCTGGAGAAGCGTGCGATGTCGGCGCTCTCGCGGGCGATTCCGGCGGCCACCGCCGGGCTCGGGGGCTCGGTTCCGGGAAAGGGTTCGACCTTGACCGGCGTCCCGCGGCGGCCGCCCGACCAGGTGCCGACGGCCAGGCCGTCGACGACCACGGTGGCCCGGATCTGTCCGCCGCCGGGCCACACGCGGCGTTCGTGCTCCGCGGGCACCGACAGGTCCCGGCTGCGGTAGCCGACGAGGTAGTTGTCGTAGGCCGGCAGCAGCCGTACGTCCGGTTCGCCGGGGGCGGGCGGGGCTTCGGGGCCGGTGTCCCGTACGGCGGCCCAGGCGTTCTTGCCCGTCGTGGTCTTCAGCCCCGACCAGTGGACGAAGTCCAGGGCGTCGGAGGGTCCGTGGGCCGCTCGGTAGCGGCGTGCGAGCTCCCGTACGGCCGCCTCCCCCGTGTACGGCAGGGGTCCGGTGGCGGGCAGCCAGTCGTCGAGGAGGACGAAGGTGGCCTCGCCGCCCTGCTGCGGTCCGTGGCAGATGCGGCCGGCGAGGGCGGCGCGGCGGATGAGGTGGAAGGCGGACTGCCCCTTCGGCTCGACCCCGAGGGTGGTGAGCCGGTCGGTGAGCCGGGCGCGGGTCAGCGGGCCCTCCGCGGCGATCGCGTCGGCGATGAGCTGTTCCGAGCGCGCGCACAGGGAGTCGTCCAGGCCCAGTTCGCGCAGGCGCCGGCCGGCGAGCGCCAGGTGGACGGGCCCGAAGAGGGACAGCAGCCAGCGGGCGTCGGCGGCGGGCACCAGCTGGAGGGTGCCGCGCATGAACCAGCCGCGCACGGCGGTGCGTTCGGTGTCCGTGGCCCGGCGCACGGCCTCCCGCGTCAGCCCGCGGGCCCGCGCCCGCAGTCCGAGCTCCGCCGCGGGCAGGTCCTGGGCCTGGACGGCCAGCACCTGGCCCAGGACGGCGGCGACGGAGTCCTCCCGGACCCCGCCCCCGATCGCCTGTGCGCGCGCCCTGAGCAGCCGTTCGGTCGTACGTCGTTCCACGTTGTCCAGTCTTTCAGCCGAGCAGCCGCAGCCGCATCTCCTCGCGGGCCGCCACACATCCGACGGCCTCCGCGCCGCCCCAGTCCAGCAGCCGCCAGCCGTGCCAGCGCGGCGGCTCCTGCCCGTACACGGGAACGTCGAGGCGGGCGGGCTCGTCGAGCGTGCCCGCCCCGACCTTGACCAGGGACTCCTTTCGTACCCACTGGCGCAGGAAGGCGCGCCGCGGGTGGGTGTCCGACCGCAGGGCGGCCAGTTCCTCCTCCGTGCAGACGGACGAGGCCGTCCGCCAGTCCACGTCCCCGTCGCCGACGGCCTCCACGTCCACGCCGACCGGGCCGTCGGCCGCGGCGGCCGCGACCCAGCCCCGGGTGTGCGCGAGGCTGACGCCGGTGCCGGGCGCCTCGACCAGCCGCGGCATGCCGTGCGGCCGGTCGCACGAACCGCAGCTCTGAACGACGGTGAGGCCCTGCGCCGGGCGGCCCAGGAGCCGCCCGGCGCAGAGCCGGACCAGTGCGTGCGCGGCCAGGAAGTCGTCGCGGTCGCCGGCCGACCGGAGGGCGCCGGCGCGGTCCAGTTCGGTACGGGTCAGCAGCTCCCGTACGTCGCCGGCCGCCGCCAGCACCGCTCCGGTCGGCCCGGCCAGTGCGAGACCGGCCATCAGCGCCTGCGGCGCAGCACCGCGTAGTAGCCGGGCAGCCGCAGGGCGTCGGAGTCCGACTGGGGGTCGATGGCGTGCAGTTCTATCGCCTCGTCCTCGACGATCTCCCAGCCCTCGGCGCCGAACGCCTCGGCCAGTTCGGGCCGGGTGAAACGGTGCGAGTGACGGACGCCGGCCGCCTCCAGCGGGCCGACCAGGTCCTCGGCGCGGCCGCGCTTGCCGCCCACGAAGCCCAGGTAGCCGAAGGAGTTGCTGGAGTAGTCGGGCTCGTGCACGATCAGCGTTCCCTCCTCGCCCAGCAGCCGGTCGGCGACCGCGGCGAGCCGGGCCCGGGCCTCGGTGTCCAGGACGTGGAAGACACCGCGGACGAAGATGTTGTAGGGCCCCTCCCCCAGGACCGCGGCCTGTTCGGCGTCGGTCATGTCGATCGCCAGGTAGTCGACGTTCGCCACGCCCTCGGCCTCGCGCTTGGCGTGGTCGATGGCGCTGGCGGAGACGTCGACGCCGATGACCGACGGGTAGTGCGGGGCGAGTTCCCGGCTGTAGCGGCCGTTGCCGCAGCCGAGGTCGATGAGCGGCAGGTCGGCGCGGAAGTGGCGCTGCGCCTGGTCGAGGAGCCACTGGAACTCCTCGCCGCTGTCGGCGTCCCAGATGACGTCGCCGCCGCGGCCGGTGCGCCGGATCCCGGCCCAGTAGCGCTCCCAGGCGTCGCCGGTGTCGCGCTCCTGCGCCTGGCCCCCGTCCAGGACCTCCTCGCCGGGCGGCGGGGAGTACCGCTCCCAGACCTCGTCCTCGCCGAGGGCCTCCAGCAGCGCCGTGAACTCTTCGAACATGGAGTCGATGAGCCCGTCGGGGTAGACGGCGGGCAGGAAGTCCCAGTTGAAGGTGAGTCCTTCGGGCTTCTCGAAGACCTGGAAGTCCAGGGAGACCTGCGGGGTCTGGGAGATCCCGTAGACCGGGGCGCCCAGTTCGGTCTCCTCGTACTGCGGCGGGTGGCCGGCCAGGCTGGTCATGACCACGGGCATGGCCGGGGCGAGGGAGCCGCGCAGCTTGGTGAGCTCGCGCAGGACCTGCACCCCGCTGAAGTAGCGGTGTTCCAGGTCGGCCCAGAGGCGGCGTTGGACGCCCTGGGCGCGCCCGGCGAAGGTGGAGTCCTGCTGTTCGACGGCGAGCAGCAGGGTGGTGGTGGTGTCGGCGAGCAGCGCGTTGACCTGCGGGTGCAGCGGGAGCCGGTTGAAGAGCGGGAAGTTGATGGTGAACCGGGCCTGGCCGGAGGCCTTCCCGAGGATCTCGGCGTAGGCGGCGGCCAGCACCCCGGAGGGGGTCACCTCGCGGGCGTGTGCCCGCTCCTGGATCCGGGTCCACAGCTCCGGGGAGACGACGTGGCTGCGCCGCTCGAAGCGGACCGGCAGTTCGGGGGCGTCGGCCGGGCGCTGCGGCAGCTCGGGGGCGGGCGGGAGGGTGGCGAGGCGGTCGCGCCAGTACCACTCGGAGCGCCGGTAGATCTCGCTGTCGCGCAGCGAATTGCCGACGGCGAGCACGTAGTCGCGGAAGGTCAGCTCCAGCGGTGCGAGTTCGGCGTCCGGTTCCACGTAGTAGGTGACCAGGTCGGGGATGAGGACCTGGAAGTAGCTCCAGGCGTCGGCGACGAGGAAGTCGAGCGAGAGGTGGATCCGGGCCCGGCCGCCGCCGAGCAGGCTGATCCGGACGTCGAACAGCGGCCAGGCGTCGGCGTCGAGGACCTGGTGGGACAGCCGCTCGCGCAGGGCGGCCAGTTCGGCCGTGCGGGTCTCCTCGCCCTGGCCGCCGAAGTCGGTGACGGGGATCTCGTAGGCCGGGATCTCCTCGAAGACCTGCTGGGTGCCGTCGGGCAGGACACGGGTGCGCAGTGCGTCGTGGCGTTCGACCAGTCGGCGCCAGGCCCTCTCGAAGCGGGGTACGTCGAGCTTCTCGCTCTCCCACTCGAAGTAGCCGTGGCAGCCGACGTTGCCGAGTTCGACGAGTCCGCCGCGGCCGATCCACAGCGCCTGCTGGCTCTCGGTCAGCGGGAACGGCTCGAACCGTGCGGCCGGGTCGGGGACGATCGCGGGAAGGCCGCCGAAGGAGCCGCGGCCGCCGGCGCGTTCGGTGGTGACCAGGGTGGCGAGCTCGGCGACGGTGGGGCAGGTGGACAGGTCGGAGAGGCTCAGCTCGACGCCGTAGCGGCGGCGGATCTCGTCGATGAGCTGGAAGGCCAGCAGCGAGTGTCCGCCCAGCTCGAAGAAGTTGTCGTGGATGCCGACGCCGTCGGTGCGGAACGCCTCGGCCCACAGGCGGCTCAGCCCGTCCTCGACCTCGTTGCGCGGTGCCTCGTAGCCGGCGCCGACGCCGTCGCGGCCCTCCGGGGGTTCGGGCAGGCTGCGCCGGTCGACCTTGCCGTTGGGCAGCCGCGGGAGGGAGGGCAGCACGACGACGGCCGCGGGGACCATGTAGTAGGGCAGGGTGCGGGCGACTTCGGCGCGCACGGCGGCCGAGTCGGGTTCGGCCTCGCCGGCCGGGGAGACGTAGGCGATGAGCCGCTTGTCGCCGGGGCCGCGTTCCTGGGTGGCGACGACGGCCTCGGCGATGCCGTCGAGGCGTGCGATGTGCGTCTCGACCTCGCCGAGCTCGACGCGGAAGCCGCGGATCTTGACCTGGGAGTCGGACCGGCCGAGGAGCTCGACGGCGCCGTCCTCGCGGCGGCGGGCGAGGTCTCCGGTGTCGTAGAGCACCGGGTGCGGGTCGTCGGGGAGGAAGTTGGGGTGGAACTTGGCTGCGGTGAGTTCGGGGCGGCCGTGGTAGCCGGCGGCGACCCCGGCTCCGGAGACGTGCAGCCGGCCGACCTCCCCCTCGGGGACCGGGCGGCCGTCCTCGTCCAGGAGGTGGACGCGGAGGTTGGCGATGGGCACGCCGACCGGGACCTGGCGGGTGGCGCGGATCTCCTCGGGGGTGGCCTGGCTGGTGAAGTCGGTGCCGGCGCCGAGGTCGAGGCAGGACAGGACGTTGGTGGTCTCGGTGGTGCCGTAGGTCATCACCACGCGGAAGGGGGTGTCGACGGGCGGCCAGCTGTGGACGCGCTCGGCCGTGGTCACCAGGATCCGCAGCGCCGTGTCCGCGGGCCAGTCCAGGCCCCACGCGGGCTCGGCCAGCGCCGCCACCAGCATGGTGTGGGTGATGCCCTCGCCGACCAGCCAGTCGCGGATCTGCTCGGGGGTCTGCGCCTGGCCCGCCTCGGGGATGTGGATCGCGGCGCCGGCCGGCAGGTAGGCGAGCCACTCCATGATCTGGACGGCGAAACCGGGGGTGGACATCCAGGAGGCGCGGTCGCCGGGGCGGACCCCGTAGGCGCGGGTGGTCCAGTGGACGAGGTTGGTCAGCGCGCCGTGCCGTTCCAGGACGGCCTTGGGGGTGCCGGTGGAGCCTGAGGTGTAGATGAGGTGGCTGACGGTGTCGGGTCCGGTGACGGATGCGGGCGCCGTGTCCGGCATGCCCTTTCCGGCGGTGGCGACCTCGTCCCGCGGGACGTCCTCGGGTATCCGGCGGCCGAGTTCGGCCGGGGTGAGCACGAGCAGCGGATCCGCGTCGGCGATCATCGCGGCGAGCCGGTCGTCGGGGTTGACCGGGTCGAGGGCGACGATCGCGGCGCCGGTCTTGAGGATGGCCAGGGAGCCGAGGACGTATTCGGCGCTGCGCGGGTAGCAGAGCCCGATCCGGGTACCGGGCGCGGCTCCGCGGGCGATCAGGGCGTGCGCCAGGCGGTTGGTGGCGGCCTCCAGTTCGGCGTAGGTCCAGGTGCGGCCGCCCTGCGCGAGGGCGGTGGCCGTGGGGGTGCGGGCGGCCTGTCCGGCGAGGAGTTCCGGGTACCCGGTCGTGGGGAACGCGGCGTCCGAACGGTTGAAGTCGACGAGTGCGGTGGTCACAGTACGGGCCCTTTCTTACTTCGCGAAGGCTCGGCTGCGCAGCAGCCGCACGGGGAGACTGTTGATCCCCCAGGTGAAGTTGGACGAGTTGAAGGTGGCCGGGCCGGTCAGTTCGAACCCGTCCAGTACGGCGAGCATCTCGGTGAGCAGGGCGCCGAGTTCGAAGCGGGCGAGGCGGGCGCCGAGGCAGAGGTGGCGGCCGTGCCCGAAGGCGACGTGCCGGTTGGGGCGGCGGTCGACCCGGAAGGAGTGCGGGTCGGCGAAGACGTCCTCGTCCCGGTTGGCCGAGACGTTCCACAGCGTGACGCGGGCGCCGGCTGCGACGGGGATCCCGTTGATCTCGGTGTCGTGGGCGGCGGTGCGCAGGGCGTGCACCCCGGGCGTGGTCCAGCGCAGGATCTCCTCGACGGCGGGGGCGATGCCGTCCTGGCCGAGGCCGCGCAGCAGCCGCCACTGGTCGGGGTGCTCGGCGAACATGTGGACCGCGCCGGCCGCCGAGTAGCGGGTGGTCTCGTTGGCCCCGGACAGGACGCCGTTGAGGTTGAAGACGATCTCGTGGTCGCTGAGCGGCCGTTCGCTGCCGTCGCCCTCGTCCACGAGGGTGTCGTGGGCGATCTGGCTGACCAGGTCCTCGCCGGGGCGGGCCCGGCGTTCGGCGAGCAGCTCGATGAAGTAGAGGAAGATCTCCGAGTGGGCGCTGCTGCGCACCGCTTCGTCCGGGGAGTCGAAGGCGTCGGTGGTCAGGGCGCCGATCCAGGCCCAGTCGGCGCGCGGGATGCCCAGGATCGCGCAGACCACCCGGTTGGGCAGCTGTTTGGCGAGGTCGATGAAGTCCAGTTCGTCGCGTTCGGCGGCCTCGGTGACCAGTTCGCCGACGACCTTCTCGACGAGGGCCTCCAGGCGCGGCATCTGCTGCGGGCCGAAGGCCTGTCCGAGGGCCCGCTTGAGGCGGGTGTGGTGCGGGACGTCGGAGACGATGAGCATGCGCTGGGCGACCGCGGCGACGGCGGCCGGGTCGCTGCCCAGCCGCATCCCGCGGCCGGATGTGAAGGTGTCGCTGTCGGCGTAGACCTTCATGATGTCGCGGTGCCGGCTCAGCGCCCAGAAGCCGCCGTCCTCGCTGCCGGGCTCGGGGTGCCAGTGGACGGGCGAGTTGGCGCGCAGCCAGGTGAAGGTCGGCCAGAAGTCGTTGCGGCCGAAGGGGCCCGGGTCGAGCAGGTCGATCTCCATCTCAGGCTCCTCGCAGGCTGAGCGGGCGGGTGTCGGGCCAGTGGGCGTCGACGAAGGCGGCGCATTCGTCCTCGGTGCCGTCGAAGCCGGCCGGCGTCCAGCCGTCGGGCGTCTCGCGCGTGGCGGGGTACAGCGCGTACTGCCCCTCGTGGTTCACGAGGACCTGGTGGGTGGTGGGCACGGTGTCCTCCGGGCTCGGGCCGATGGGTGCGGGCGGGCTGTCAGGCGGTCGGGGAGAGGGGCGCGCCCTCGCCCCGCAACAGGGCGCTCAGGTGGTCCAGTACGGGCTGGGGGCGGCGCAGTACGGCGTGGTGGCCGCCGGTGGTGGTGTGCCGGGAGAAGCCGGCGGTGGTGACCGCCGCCCAGCCGTCCAGGTCGGCCGTGCTGACGGTCTCGTCGCCGTCGGCCCCCCAGGCGTGCACGGGCACGGAGAGCAGGACGCCCGGCCGGTGGACGTAGCTCAGGGACAGCTGGGCGTCCTTGCGAAGCATCCCGACCATCAGGGCGCGGGTGTCCTCGTCGAGCAGTCGGGGATCGAGGTCGGCGGTGTCGAAGAGCTTGTCGAGCTCCTCCCCGTCGTCGACGATGCCGCGGCCGGCTCCGGTCCAGTGGCCGGGCGCCCGGCAGCCGCTGACCACCAGGGCGCGCGGGGTGACCCGGCGCGAGACCTCGTAGCCGAGGAGGCCGCCGAAGCTGTGCCCGAAGACGATCAACGGCCGGTTCCCGACGGTGGACACCAGTTCGGCCGCGATGGCCTCGACGGCCTCCTCGAAGGTGTCCGGCATGGGCTCCCGCCAGCGGTTCTCCCGGCCCGGCAGCTGTACGCCGTACACCTGCGCGGTGCCCTCCAGCGCGGGCTGCCAGGCGCGGAACTGCTGGCATCCCGCCCCGGCGGGGGGCAGGCACAGCAGTACGGGAAGGGCCGGGTCGGCGGGGTCCGCCGTCCAGGTGGAGATCCAGGTGCCCATGGCCTACGCCCCTTCGGCGGCGTCGGCCGCGTCGGTGTCGGCCCCGCCCTGTTCGGCCGCGAGCCGGTCGATCTCGGCGGCGACGTCGGCGACCGTCGGCCGGGCCAGCAGCGCACCGAGGCCGACGCGCAGGCCGGTGGCGCGGCGCAGCTCCGACACCGCGCGGGCGGCGGCCAGGGAGTGGCCGCCCAGATCGAAGAAGTCCGCCTCGGGGCCGGTGACCTCGCTGCCGAGCACCTCGGCCCACACGGTCATCACGATGCGCTCGCTCGGGCTCACCGCGGCGCCGGCGGCGCCCGGTCCGTCGCCGCGTTCCGGCTCCGCCAGGGCCCGGGCCAGCGCCGCGCGGTCGGCCTTGCCGGTCGCCAGGGTCGGGATCCGGTCCAGTACCCGCACCGTGCCCGGGACCGCTGCCGCGGGCAGCTGCTTGCGGCAGCGCTCCACGACCCGGGTGGCGAGCCCCGCCGGGTCGGCCACGCCGGGTGCCGCGACGACGGCGAGGCCGAGGTTCTGCCCGGGGGCCAGCGGGCAGCAGGCGGCGGCGACGACCTCGGGGAGTTCGGCGGCGACGCGCTCCACCTCGCCGAGTTCGATGCGGTGGCCGCGGATCTTCACCTGGTCGTCCCGGCGGCCCCGGTACTCCAGTTCGCCGCCGTCGCGGCGGATCACCACGTCGCCGGTGCGGTACATGCGGGTGCCGCCTCCCTGGAAGGGGTCGGGCAGGAAGCGGCTGGCGGTGAGTCCTGGGCGGCCCCGGTAGCCGCGGGCGACGGCGGGCCCGCCGAGGTAGAGCTCGCCCTCGGTGCCCGCGGGCACCGGCCGCAGCTCCTCGTCCAGCACGTACGCCCGGTAGCCGGGCAGCGGGCGTCCGATGCTGGTCACGTCGTCCCCTCGTCGGCTGTCGGCCCAGGTGGCGGCGATGGTCACCTCCGTCGGCCCGTACACGTTGAGCAGCCGGCGGCCCCGGGCGAACCGCTCGGCCAGTGCGGCGGGGCAGGCCTCCCCGGCGACGACTACCACCTCGGCGGCGTCGAGGCCCGCGCCGTGGGCGGCGAGCAGCGATGGTGTGAGGGAGACCGTGCGCAGTCCGGCGGGCAGCGGCTCGCGGCCCTCCGCGGCGGCCTGGCGCAGTCCGTCGAGGGAGAGGTCGGTGAGGGCCACCCCCTGGCCGTGGACGAGGTAGAGCAGGGTGCACCAGAGCCAGCCGTCGAAGGCGGGCGAGACGGCGTTGAGTCCGAGTCCGCCGGGGGGCAGGCCGAGTCCGCGGAGGGCCTCGACGAAGGTGTCCAGGCCGCGGTAGGTGACCTCGACGCCCTTGGGGCGGCCGGTGGTTCCGGAGGTGTAGATGAGGTAGGCGCAGCCGTCGGGGGCGGGCGGGGACACCGCGAGTGCGCCGGGGGCGCCGCGGCGGACCTCGCGGGGGGTCAGGAGGCCGATGCCGCCGGCCTCCAGGCCGGCGGGCACTGCGGGGGCGACCAGGACGGCCGCGCCGGCGTCGCGCAGTACCCCGCCGAGGCGCTCGACGGGATGCCCCGGGTCCAGCGGTACGGCCGTCCCGCCCAGGCTCCAGACGGCGAGCAGGGCGGGCACGCTCTCCCGGGACCGGCCCAGCAGGAGCGCGACCGGGGTCTCCGGGCCGACTCCGGCGCGGGCGAGGGCGGCGGCGTACCGGGCGGTGCGGGCGGTCAGCGCCGCGTAGGTGAGGTTGCCGTCCGCGGCCTTGACCGCGGTCTCGTTCGGCTGTTCGCGGGTCCACCGTTCCAGGCGGGCGAACAGCGGCGGGAGCGCGCCCGGGGCGCTCGCCCCGGCCGCCCCGGCATGGGGCTCGGTCATCCGTCGTTCCTCTCGGTGTCCGCGGGGCGGGCGGCCTCGGTGGCCCGCAGCCGCGGGCCGACCACCTGGCCCCCCGTGCCCTGCGGGAGCTGCATCGACTTGGTCTCCAGGAAGGCCTCCAGTCCGGCCGTGCCGCACTCGCGCCCGATCCCGGACTGCTTGAACCCGCCGAACGGCGCGGCCGGGTTGAACTGGCCGCCGTTGACGTCGACCAGGCCGGAGCGGAAGCGGCGCGCCATCCGCTGGGCGCGGGCGTCGTCGCCGGACCAGACCGCGCCGTGCAGCCCGTAGCGGGTGCCGTTGACGATCCGGACCGCTTGCTCCTCGTCGTCGTAGGGGATGACGGACAGCACCGGTCCGAAGATCTCCTCCTGGGCGATCGTGGTGAGCGGGTCGACGTCGGCGAAGACCGTCGGCCGGACGTAGTAGCCGGTGTCCAGGCCGGCGGGCCGGCCGGGGCCGCCGCGGACCAGGCGGGCGCCGCCCTCCTCGACGCCGCGGCGGATGTATGCGGTGACCCGGGCGTGCGCGGCCGCGGACACCAGCGGGCCGAGGTCGGTCGCCGGATCGCGCGGGTCGCCGGTGACGTAGCCGTCCATGGCCCGGCCGGCGAGCTCCACGGCCTCGTCCTGTCGCTCGCGCGGCACCAGCAGCCTGCTCCACTGCAGGCAGGTCTGGCCGGTGTTGAAGAGCATCTGGTCGACGGTGGCGGCCACGGCCGGGGCCAGGTCCGCGTCGTCGAGGACGAGGCCGGCGTTCTTGCCGCCGAGTTCGAGGTGGACGCGCTTGAGGCGGTCGGCGCCGAGGGCGCAGACCTGGCGGCCGGCCCGGGTGGAACCGGTCAGGGAGACCACGTCGACCAGCGGGTGGGTGACCAGGGCCGTGCCTATGGAGTCGCCGGTGCCGACGACCATGTTGAAGACGCCGGGCGGCAGGTCCGCCTCGGCGACGGCCTCGGCGAGCAGCCGGGCGTGCAGCGGGGTGATCTCGCTCGGCTTGTGCACGACGGTGCAGCCGGCCGCCAGCGCCGGGAGGATCTTCTGCACGGTGAGCAGCAGCGGGGTGTTCCACGGGGTGATGCAGGCGGCGACCCCGGCGGCCTCGCGCACGACGAGCGAGTGGCCCACCCGCTGCTCGAAGGCGTAGGAGGCGGCGGTCTCGACGCAGTGCGCGGCCATGCCGAGGGAGAGCCCGACGTGGGTGTGCCGGGCCATTCGGGCGGGCGCGCCCACCTCGGCGGTGATGATCTCGGCGAAGCGGTCGGCCCGTACCTCCATGGCCTCGACGACCCTGCGCAGCAGGGCGGTCCGTTCGCGCAGCGGGGTGGCGGCCCAGCCTTCGAAGGCGGCCGCTGCGGCACGCGCCGCGAGGTCGGCGTCCCGGGCGGTACCGGCGGGGACGGTGGCCAGGGCGCGCTCGGTGGCGGGGTCGGTCACGACGAGGCGGCCGTCCGCTTCGGAGGCGACCCACGCGCCGCCGATCCACTGGTCGGTGTAACGCGGCGGCAGGGGGGCCGCGTTCGGGTCGTCGCCAGGCGGTCTGGAGCCCTGCGGCACGGTCGGCACGGTCAGCACGGTCACGGTGGAGTCCTCACTCGGTCGCGGTATTCACGGGCTCGCTGAACAGCGGTGTCGGTCACGCGGTCGCAGGGTCGGCGGTGCGGGCCAGGACGGCCGGGGCCCGGTTGTCGGGCCTGGCCCTGCGTACGGGCCGGGCCAGGGCGGTGGTACGGACCTCAGCGCTCCACGCGGGTGTTCCGGGCTGGCGCCCGGCGGGCCGCAGGGCGCGGACCGCGGCGGGGGCGCCGCCGACGGAGGCGGGCGCGGGCCCGGGTGCGGCGGCGCGGGCGGCGCCCGGGATCAGGGCGCGCAGCAGCCGCTGGGTCTCGTGGCCGGGCGCCACGGCAAGTTCGTCGCGCATCCGGCGGGCGCACAGCTCGTACCAGCGCCGTACGCAGGCCAGTTCGCCGCGTCGGCCGTGCGCGGCCATCAGCGCCCGGTAGGTCTCCTCGTGGTGGCGGTCGATCTCCAGCGTGCGCTTGCAGAGTTCGATCAGCTCCACGAAGTCCTCGCGGTCCTCGGCGTCGGCGCGCAGCACGCCCAGGGCCCGCAGGACCAGCGCCCTGAGGTATTCGCGCTGTTCGACGACCCAGTCGGCGCTCTCGCCGCGCAGGAACTCGCCGCCGTAGAGGGCGATCGCCGCCCGCAGCCGCGTCCGGGCGAGCGCGGTGTCGCCGGCGGTGGCTGCCCGCAGCCCGGCGTGTACGAGTTCCTGGAAGCGGTCGAGGTCGGACCACAGTCCGGTGACGTTGAGGACGTAGCCGAAGTCGCGGTAGACCAGCTGGATCCCGGAGTCCCCGGGGCGGTCGGGGTGGGCGTCCAGCACCCGGCGCAGTGCGTGGGCGGCGACCTTGAGCGAGCTGCCCGCGCTGCTGTCGGTGCCCGGCCACAGGGAGGCGTAGAGCCGGTCGCGGGTGAGCATCTGGCCGCGGTGGACGACGAGGTACTGGAAGAGGCCGCGGGCCTTGCCGGCCCTCCAGCGCCGTACGGGCGTCCCGTTCACGGTCAGCTCGAAATCGCCCAGGAAGCGGACGCGTACTGCCGGCCCCGCTGTCTCGGTCGCTGCGGTGGTCATCGCGTCCTCCCGGTCGTCGTCCGCCTGCCGCTGTGCCTGCGGGACGAGTGTGTTCGGGGGGCCTACAACGGGCCTACAACGGCTGGATCCTTTCGGTGTAGAGCGGTGATAGGGCGCTTTTCGACACTGATGAGCACGACCACCCGAACCGCCGACTCCGAAATGAGGGCTGTTTCATGACCAGCACCGACACCCGGCTTCAGAAGGTCGTCATCCTGGGAGGCGGCACGGCCGGCTGGATGACGGCCGCGTATCTCGGCAAGGCGCTGCAGGGAACGGTCGACATCACCGTGCTCGAAGCGCCGACGATCCCGCGCATCGGGGTCGGCGAGGCCACCGTCCCCAATCTCCAGCGTTCCTTCTTCGACTACCTGGGGATCGCCGAGGACGAGTGGATGCGGGAGTGCAACGCCAGCTTCAAGATGGCCGTGCGCTTCGTGAATTGGCGGACCGACGGACAGGGCGAGTCGACCGCCCGGGAACTGCCGGGCGGCGGTCCGGACCACTTCTACCACCCCTTCGGTCTCCTCCCGGACTACGACCAGACGCCGCTGTCGCACTACTGGTTCAAGCGCAAGTACGAGGGCCGCACCACCGAGCCGTTCGACTACGCCTGCTTCCGCGAGCCTCCCGTGATGGACGCGATGAAGGCCCCGCGCTGGCTCGACGGCCGTCCGGCCACCCGGTACGCCTGGCACTTCGACGCCCAGCTGGTGGCTGACTTCCTGCGCCGCTTCGCCACCGAGAAGCAGGGCGTGAACCACGTCCAGGACGAGATGGTCCGGGTCGAGCAGGACTCCCGCGGGTACGTGACGACGCTGCACACCAAGGGCGGACTGGCCCTGGACGCCGACCTGTTCGTGGACTGCTCCGGCTTCCGCGGGCTGCTGATCAACCAGGCGATGCAGGAGCCCTTCATCGACATGAGCGACCACCTGCTGTGCGACAGCGCGGTCGCGACGGCCGTCCCGCACGACGACGAGTCGAACGGCGTGGAGCCGTACACCTCGGCGATCGCCATGTCCTCCGGCTGGGCCTGGAAGATCCCCATGCTGGGCCGCTTCGGCACCGGCTACGTGTACTCCAGCAAGTTCACCGACCAGGACACCGCCACCCGCGAGTTCGCGGACATGTGGGGCCTGGACGTGGAGGAGACGAAGTTCAACCACATTCGCTTCCGTGTCGGCCGCAACCGCCGCGCGTGGGTGAAGAATGTGGTCAGCATCGGCCTGTCGTCCTGCTTCCTGGAGCCGCTGGAGTCGACCGGCATCTACTTCATCACGGCCGCGATCTACCAGCTGGCCAAGCACTTCCCGGACAAGACCTTCAACGAGGGCCTGGTCAACAGCTTCAACCACGAGATCGAGGTGATGTTCGACGACACCCGCGACTTCATCCAGGCGCACTTCTTCTACGCGCCGCGCAACGACACGCCGTTCTGGCAGGCCAACAAGAAGCTGGTCCTCCCCGACAACATCAAGCAGAAGATCTCCGCCTACAAGGCCGGCCTGCCCATCAACTCCCCGATCACCGACGAGTCCACGTACTACGGCAACTTCGAGGCGGAGTTCCGCAACTTCTGGACCAACGGCAGCTACTACTGCATCTTCGCCGGCCTCGGTCTGGAGCCGGACGCCCCGCTGCCCACCCTCGCGCACCGGCCCGAGTCGGTGGCCGGCGCCGAACCGCTCTTCGACACCGTCAAGCGCCAGCAGCAGAACCTGCTGGAGACCCTCCCCAGCGCCTACGACTACCTGCGCCAACTGCACGGCGCGTAAGGCCCTCCGCGACTGCGGCCCGGCAGCACGGCACTCCGCCGGCGGCCGGGCCGTTGTCGCTTCCAGCCACCTCAGGAGTCAGACATGCCCCACCGCTCCGCGCCCCATCCCGCCGCGCCGGACGAGTCGGCCAGAAACCGCCGCGCGGACCTCCGGCCCTTCATGGCTGCCTTCCCCACCGGGGTGTCCATCGTCACCACCCTGGACCCGGACAGCGGGCCCCATGGCCTGACCTGCAGCTCCGTCGCGAGCGTCGCACTCGAACCGCCCACGGTCGTGGTGTGCGTACGGGCGGCGAGCCCGACGCTCGCGGTGGTGCTCCGGCAAGGGGCCTTCGCCCTGAACCTGCTGCACGAGCGGGCTCGCGGTGCCTCCGACCTGTTCGCCTCGGGCGCGCCCGACCGCTTCGAGCGGATCGAGTGGCGGCTGCCGCTGGGGGCGGGCGGCCCGCACCTGACGGCGGACGCGCACGCCGTGGCGGACTGCGCCGTGGTCAGGACCGTCGGGTTCGGCGACCACACGGCCGTCTTCGCCGAGGTCCGCCGGGTGACCGTACGGGAGGACCCGCAGCCCCTGCTGTACGGCCTGCGCCGCTACGCCCAGTGGTCGCAGGCGGCCTCGGTCCCGCCGCCGGCCCCGCACCTCGTCCCGTCCGCCGCTCTGCGTCCCGGCGCCCCCGAAGGAGGCACCCGTGTCGTCCGTTGACCCGCTGCCCGCACTGCTGGTCGCCGTTCCGGTGGTGATCCTCGCCTGCCAGGTGGGAGCCGCGGTCTGCCGTCGCTTGGGCCAGCCCCCGGTGGTGGGCGAGATCGCCACCGGCATCCTGCTGGGCCCGTCCCTGCTGGGGTGGATCTGGCCCCAGGCCCAGCACGCGCTGTTCCCCGCGTCCGTCCTGCCGTACACCTCGGTGCTCGGCCAACTCGGCCTGCTCGCCTTCATGTTCCTGGTCGGCCTGGAGCTCGACCTGAAGAACCTGCGCGGTCACACCCGCGTCGCGGTCGCCGTGAGCCAGGCCGGAATGCTCCTGCCACTGGCCCTGGGCGCGCTCCTCGCGATCGCGATGTACGACGGTTTCGCCCCGGACGGCGTGGGCCGGATGCCGTTCACCCTGTTCATGGCCGTCGCCATGAGCATCACGGCCTTCCCCGTACTGGCCCGGATACTCATCGACCGGGGCCTGTACGCAACCCCGCTCGGAGCGCTCGCCATGGCCTGCGCGGCCGTGGACGACGTCGTCGCGTGGTGCCTGCTGGCGCTGGTGGTGGCCCTCTCCTCGGCCGGATCCCCGATGGAGGCGGCCACCACGGCCGGCCTCGCCGTGGCCTTCACCCTGGTCATGCTGTACGCGGTGCGGCCGCTGCTGGCCCGCTGGGCGGCCCGCGCCGACCGGGCCGGGGACGCGATGGTCCTGGTGGCGCTCTTCAGCGGGCTGAGCCTGTCCGCGCTGGCCACCGACCGGATCGGCGTGCACGCGCTGTTCGGCGCGTTCCTGTTCGGGGTGGTCACCCCGCGCGCCGGGGGGCGCATCGAGGTGGCGGCGGCCCGGCTGCGCGCCTTCACGGTGCCCGTGCTGCTGCCGCTGTTCTTCGTGCACACGGGGCTGCGCACCGACATCGGGGGCCTGACGGCCTCGCCCGAGCTGTGGCTGTGGACGGCCGCCATCCTGGCGGTCGCCTTCCTCGGCAAATGGGGCGGCGCCACGGGAGCGGCACGCGCGAGCGGAAGACCGTGGCGGGAGGCCCTGTCGATCGGCGCCCTGATGAACTGCCGGGGGCTGACCGAGCTGGTGGTGCTCAACGTCGGTCTCGAACTGGGCGTGATCGGGCCACAGTTGTTCACCATGCTCGTACTGATGGCGCTGGTGACGACGGCGATCACCAGCCCGGCACTGACCCGGCTGCGCGCCACGGAGGCGGCCGGGCAGGACGGGGCGACCGCGCCGGAGGTGGCCCCGTCCCCGTCCGAGAACGCGCTGTCCCGCCCCTGACGACCGGTCCCGGCCGGCGGATGCCTGACGGTTGTTCAGGTACCCGCCGGCCGCTGCCTTTCCTCGGTCAGGTCCCGTACGTAGCGGACCGCCGGGCGGCCGTCCAGTACGGTCTCCCCCGCCGGCAGGAACCCGGTGCGCTGCAGGACCGTGCGTGATCCGGTGTTGTCGACGGTCGCGGCGGCGCGCAGGGTCCGCAGCCCGTACGTGTCCGCCGCGAGCACCAGGACCTGCCGGACGGCGCTGGTGGCCAGGCCCCGGCCGGCCGCGTCCTTCGCGACGCGGAAGCCCAGTTCGGCGGAGCCGTCCTCGACGTCGATCAGGTTCACCCGTCCCAGCACCTCCCCGTCCCCGCCGATGATCAGGTGCAGGTGGTCACGGCCGGCGGCCTGCCCGGCGAGGAGTTCGTCGTGGCGGGCGTCGAAGTCGGCGAAGTACGCGTCCGTGCGGTCGGGCACCGACTCCGCGAAGTAGGCGCGGTTGGCACGTTCGAACGCGAGCAGGGCCGGGGCGTGGTCGGCTCGGAGCCGCTGGAGTTCCGTCATCGGAGCATCGTAGGGGCGTGGACCCCTCCACGGCCTGCGGGTTTCAGCGTGGCGGCGGACCCTCGGTCGGTACGCAGAGCACGGGGACCGGCGAGAGGTGCAGGAGCTTGTGCGGGGTGGAGCCGAGCAGGGCGCCGCGCATCGGGCTGTCGCCCCAGCTGCCGACGATGATGACCCGGGCACTGTGGCGTTCGGCGGCGTCGAGCAGGGCCTGGGCCGGCTTCTCGTCGACGACCTCGACCGTCGAGGGGACACCGGCGGCGTCGGCCTCCTCCACGGCGTGGGCGAGGGCGCTGCGGCCCGCCTGGCGGACGGCTTCGCGGTGGGCCCGGTACTCCTCGCCGGTGCTGCCCGGGGCGGCGGCTCCGTAGACGAGGACGAGCGGCTCTCCGAAGGCGGTGGCCACCTCCAGCGCGACGGACAGGGCGCGTTCCGCGCCGGGCGACTCGTCGTATCCAAGGACCACGGACATCGGGCCTCCTGCCTCCTCAGCGCTTCCCGGCGTGGACGAGGGCCGGGTCGACCACTCCCCGGCGCTCCTGCCAGAACCGGCCGTCGCGGACCCGCCAGAAGCACATGACGAGCACGCCGACGAGGGCGATCGCGATTCCGATGACCAGCGGCGGGCCGAGCCCGAACCAGGAGGCGCCGCTCGCCGAGTTTTCCGGGTTCGACATGTCGCCGATCGACTCGACCAGCAACCAGATCAGCAGGCCGGCGCCGACCACCGGGCCGACGCCGATGAGCAGGAGGTTGTGCGGGCCCTCCAGCAGGTGGCGGCGGTAGTAGACGGCGCAGGCCAGGCCGGTGAGCGCGTAGTAGAAGGCGATGAGCAGGGACAGCGCGGTGAGCGAGTCCAGGAGCGCGTTCTCGCTGATCTGGTTGACGATCAGGTACCAGCCGATCGCGATGCCGGCCACCCACCACGTGCTGACGTCCGGGGTCCTGAACCGAGGATGGATGTGGGCGAGGTGCGGTGGCAGGGCGTGTCGGCGGGCCATGGACAGGGCGGTGCGGGAGGCGGGGATGATCGTGGTCTGCGTGGAGGCGAGTGCGGAGGTGCAGACGGCGAGGAGCACCATCCAGTCCCAGCCGCCCATGACCTCGTGGGCGAGCACGGCGAAGATGGCCTCTTCCTCGCCCGCGTTCTCGGCGAGGAAGACGGTGCCGGCGTAGCCGACGACCGCGAAGCCCACGGACAGGTAGGTGACCAGGAGGATCACCGTCGACCAGATCCCGGCCCGGCCGGGTGCGGTGGCGGAGTTCTCGACCTCTTCGGTGAGGTTGACCGCGGATTCCCAGCCCCAGTACATGAACACGCCGAGCAGCAGTCCGCCGGTGAGGGCGGCGCCGCCGGCACCGAAGGGGTTGAGCCAGCTGATGGACGGCTCGATCTCCTCGAGGGTGCTGGTGCCGGCGTAGACGCGGTAGATGGCGACCACCGCGAAGGCCAGGAGGAAGAAGACCTGCGCGAGGATGAGGATGTCCTGGAGGTGGGCGGACAGCTCGGTGCCGATGACGCAGATCGCGGTCATGGCCAGGATCACGGCGACGGTGAGGCCCTGCCGGATCCAGGCGTTGGCGGCCCAGTCGTCCAGGCCGAAGGCGAGCAGCCCGAAGTTGACGGCGACGTCCGCGAGCGAGCCGATGACCAGCACGCCCGTCATGGCGATCGCCCAGCCTCCGAGCCAGCCCGCCCAGGGGCCCATGGCCCGGGTGACCCAGGAGAAGGTCGTGCCGCAGTCCTGGTCGACCTTGTTGAGGTAGTAGAAGGCGGCGGCGATGAGCAGCATCGGCACGAAGGAGGCCAGCATCACGCCCGGTGCGTAGATCCCGACCAGGGCCACGATCGGCCCGAGGACGGCGGCCAGGGAGTAGGCGGGCGAGGTCGAGTTCAGGCCGATGACGAGCGCGTCGAGGAACCCGATCGCGTTGGCCTTGAGCCCCGCTTCCTGCGTGGGCGTCGCGGGGCCGTCGCCCGCCCGGTCATGGCTCATGTACGCATGTTCACGCAGGCGGCCCGTGCGCGCGAGGCGAGAGGGGCGCGGCTCAGGGGCGGGTGTTCCAGCCCGCGATCACCGGGAGGCCGTGTTCGGTCGAGAGCGT
Organism: Streptomyces virginiae; assembly: GCF_040638905.1. Taxonomy (GTDB): domain Bacteria; phylum Actinomycetota; class Actinomycetes; order Streptomycetales; family Streptomycetaceae; genus Streptomyces; species Streptomyces virginiae_B. The sequence goes on from NZ_JBEZYV010000002.1 coordinate 494,038, forward strand.
GCTGACGGTGCCCGTGCGCAGCAGGAAGAGCCGCCCCTGCTCGGGCTCCAGGCGCAGGTAGCGGGCGGTCAGGACACGCAGGAAGTGACCGTGGGCGACGAGCACGACGTCGCCGTCGTCCGCGCGCAGCGCGGGGGCGGCCCGGGCCAGGACCCGGTCCGCGCGGGCGCCCACCTGGGCGGCGCTCTCGCCGGGGTGGTCCGCGTCGCCGGGCGGGACGCCGTGGGTCCACAGGGACCAGTCGGGCGTGGTCCGGTGGATCTCCACGGTGGTGATGCCCTCGTAGCCGCCGTAGTCCCACTCGTACAGGTCGGAATCGATGCCCGCGCCGGGGAGTCCGGCGAGCTCGGCGGTGGCGACGGCCCTCCGCAGCGGGCTGGTCAGCACCAGGGCCGGGCGCCGGCCCTGGAAGTAGGGCGCCAGGGAGATGGCCTCCTCGACCCCGCGCGCGGTCAGCGGTACGTCGGTGCGGCCGGTGTGCCGCCCGTTGGCGCTCCAGGCGGTCTCACCGTGTCTCACCAGCAACAGGTCACTCACCCTCCGGACCCTATGCCTTCCGGCATGTCGGCACCGGAGGACCCGGCGGGCGTGTCACTGTCGGGCTCATGGACGAGAAGCGGAAGGCCGCTGCGACGGCCGGTTCGCGGCTCCCACCGCACATGCCGGCGCTGATGGTCGCCCTGACCGCCGTGACCGGGGTGATCGAGGCGGTGAGCCTGCTCGGGCTCGGGCCCGCCTGGCGAACGTGCCGGGGGTGCCGACGACACTGGTCACCCGGTCCATGACGGCCTTCCTCGGAGGCTCCGCCATGGGGCGCGACGCCGTCTACGGATACGGGACGGCCGGCTGGAAGCTGCGCGGACTGTCCGTGCTCGCCATGTTCACCGGCGGGGCGCTCGGGGCGCTGCTGATCCGGGCCGGCTGCGCGGTGGGCCGGCTGCTGCTGCGACCGCCGTCGCGGTGCTGGTGGTGGGCCTGGCCTACCGGGGACAGGCCGCGCTGCACACGGGGCAGACCCCTGGCCGGGAACGATCGCGCTGAACTATGCCATTGGTAAAGTCCCGGGCATGGCGGTGGACGAGCTCGACACCAGAATCCTGCGCCTGCTGATCGAGCAGCCGCGCACCAGCGTCCGCGAGTACGCCCGGATCCTTGGTGTCGCGCGCGGCACCCTGCAGGCCCGGCTGGACCGGTTGGAGCGCACGGGTGTGATCACCGGCAGCGGTCCGGTGCTCTCCCCCGCGGCGCTGGGGCACCCGGTGCTGGCCTTCGTGCACATCGAGGTCACCCAGGGCCATCTGGACGACGTGGGCGACGCGCTGGCCGCCGTACCGGAGATCATCGAGGCCTTCTCGATCACCGGCGGCGGGGACCTGCTGACACGCGTGGCGGCCCGGGACAACGCCCATCTGGAGGACGTGATCCAGCGGCTGATCCAGCTCCCCGGCGTGGTCCGCACCCGGACGGAGGTGGCACTGCGCGAGCGGGTGCCGCACCGGCTGCTGCCGTTGGTCGAATCGGTGGGGAGGAACGCCCGCAAGACCTGACAGGATGGCCGAGACAGGGCGCGACAGGCAGGACGGGCACATCTGATGATTTCCGTCATATTCGATCTCGACGGCACCCTCGTGGACAGCGAGCCGAACTACTACGAGTCCGGCCGCCGCACGCTGGAGCGGCACGGCGTCCCCGATTTCACGTGGGAGCAGCACTCCCGCTTCATCGGCATCGGCACGCTGGAGACCTTGGAGGCCCTCAGGGACCGTTACGGGATCGGGGCGCCGGTCGAGCAGCTGCTCGCCGAGCAGAACGCCGCCTATCTCGACCTCGCGCGCACCCGGACCGAGGTCTTCCCGCAGATGCGGGGGCTCCTCGAACGGCTGCACGCCGAGGGGGTGCCGATGGCCGTGGCCTCCGGTTCCTCGCGCGAGGCGATCGACGCCGTACTGGCGGGCACCGGCCTGGACGCGCTGCTGGCCACGGTGGTGTCCGCCGAGGAGGTCGCCCAGGGCAAGCCCGCTCCGGACGTGTTCCTGGAGGCGGCCCGCCGGCTGGGCGCCGAGCCGGCCGACTGCGTGGTCGTGGAGGACGCGGCGCCGGGGGCGCGGGCCGCCCGCGCCGCGGGCATGGGGTGCGTCGTGGTGCCGTACTCGCCGGACATCGCGGACGACCCGGCCTTCGCGACCGCCGGGCTCCTCTTCCGGGGCGGGCAGAGGGAGTTCAGCGCGGACGCCGCGTACGGGTGGCTGACCGCACGCGCCGCGCGCACGGCACACGGGACCGGCTGACGGCGGCCGGGGCGGCGGGGCGGGCGGCAGCACGTCGGTCCTGTCCCTGGTGCCCTGCGGGCGCGGCTGTCACCATGCCTGCGTGACCGCGACCCTGCACCCGGGCACCCGCGGCGGCGGCCCGCGCCGCTGGCCCCTGCTCGGGAACCTGCCCGCCTTCGCCCGCGATCCACTGGCCTTCTTCGAGTCGTTGCGCGACGACCACGGGGACTGGGTGCCCTGGTCCCTGGGCCCCCGGCGCAACGTGCTGGTCTCCCTCCCCGAGCACGCCGGTGAACTGCTCGGCGCCGTCGAATCCACCTTCGAGCCGAGCGAACTGGGCTGGGCCTTCCGCCAGTTGCTGGGCAACGGGGTGGTGGTCGCCACCGGGGACGACTGGCGGCGCAAGCGCGCCCTGGTCCAGCCGGCCGTACGGCCGCGGCAGGTGCGCTCGTACGCCGCCACGATGGTGGAGTGCGCGGACGCACTGGCGGGCGGCTGGCAGGAGGGCGACCGGATCGACGTGCACGCGGAGATGGCCCGCCTGACCCAGCGGATCGCCGTGCGCACGCTGTTCGGCAGTGACGCCGCCGGCCGGGAGGCGCCCATCAGCGCGGCGATGGCGACGGCGCAGCGCGAACTGGGGGCGGAGTTCCGCGGGCTGACGCTGTTCCTGCCGCCCTGGGTGCGCACTCCCGGACGGCGCCGCATGCGGGAGGCGGTGGCGGTCCTCGACCGGGAGATCGAGCACGTCATCCGCGAGCACGAGGCGGCATCGGCGGCCGGTGCGGAACGCGACGACCTGCTCAGCCGGCTGCTGGCGGCGCGCGACGAGCACGGCGGGCCGCTGTCCCGAAAGGAGCTGCGGGACGAGTCGATCACCCTCTACATCGGCGGGCACGAGACCACCTCGACCACTCTGACCTGGGCCTGGCAGCTGCTGTCGGGGGCGCCGGAGGCACGGGCCCGGCTGACGGAGGAGCTGGACCGCGTGCTCGGCGGGCGGCTGCCGACGTACGACGACTACGCGCTGCTGCCGTGGACCCGGCAGGTGGTCAAGGAGACGCTGCGGATCTATCCGCCGATCTGGCTGATCTCGGCGGTGGCCACGGAGGGCGCGACCCTCGGCGGGCGCCCGGTGCCGGCGGGGACCTCGGTGTGGACCAGTCCCTGGTCGGTGCACCGCGACCGGCGGTGGTTCCCGGACCCGGAGGCCTTCCGGCCCGAGCGGTGGGACGCCGACGCCCCGCAGCCGGTGCCCGAGCACGCCTGGTTGCCCTTCGGCGGCGGCCCGCGGGCCTGCCTGGGCGCCCGGTTCGCGCTGGTGGAGGCCGCGCTCGTACTGGCCGTACTGGGACAGCGGTTCCACCTGGACAGCGGGAGCGAACGCGCCGGGGTCTTCCCCGGCCTCACGCTCCAGCCGGACCGGCCGGTGCGGGCCGCACTGCGCCGGCCCACCCGGCGCTGAGGGGGTCCGGGGACGGCGGGAAGATCCCGCGACCGCCGCAAGTTGGTAGAACCGTGAACGAGCTGATGTGGAACACGGGTGCGGACGCGGACGCCGACGGGGGCGTGGCCGTGGACGTGGTGGTCGTCGGCGCCGGGCAGGCGGGACTGTCCAGCGCGTACCACCTGACGCGGGCAGGGCTCGACCACGTGGTCCTCGACCACGCACCCCGCCCGGGAGGGGCCTGGCAGTTCCGCTGGCCCTCGCTCACCTACGGCAAGGTCCACGGCATGCACGCCCTGCCCGGCATGGAGCTGACCGGCGCCGACCCGCTGCGACCGTCGTCGGAGGTGGTCGGGGAGTACTTCGCCGCCTACGAGGACCGCTTCGGCCTGCGCGTACGGCGCCCCGTGGACGTCTCGGCGGTCCGCGAGGGTGACGGCGGCCGGCTGCGCGTGGAGACCTCCGCCGGCGTCTGGTCGGCGCGGGCCCTGATCAACGCCACCGGGACCTGGGACCGGCCGTTCTGGCCGCGCTACCCCGGGCAGGAGGCGTTCCGCGACCGCCAGCTGCACACCGCGGACTACCCGGGGCCGCGGGAGTTCGCGGGTGCGCGGGTGATCGTGGTCGGCGGCGGCACGTCGGCGGTCCAGCACCTGCTGGAGATCGCCGAGGTGGCGGCGGAGACCACCTGGGTGACGCGGCGGCCGCCGGTCTTCCGCGACGGCGGCTTCGGCGAGGCCGAGGGGCGGGCCGCGGTGGCCCTGGTGGACGACCGGGTGCGCCGGGGGCTGCCGCCGCAGAGCGTGGTCAGCGTGACGGGCCTCCCGCTGAACGAGGCCGTCCGGGCGGGCCTGGCCTCGGGCGTCCTGGCCCGCCGGCCCGTCTTCGACCGGATCACCGCCACGGGCGCCGCCTGGGCCGACGGCAGCCGTGTGGACGCGGACGTCATCCTGTGGGCCACCGGCTTCCGTGCGGCGGTCGACCACCTGGCCCCGCTGCGACTGCGCGAGCCGGGCGGCGGTATCCGGGTCGAGGGGACCCGGGCCGTGCGCGACGAGCGGATCCACCTGGTCGGCTACGGACCGTCGGCGTCGACCATCGGCGCCAACCGCGCCGGCGGGGCGGCGGCCCGCCAGGTCCGCCGCCTGCTGACCCGCGAGCGAACCGCCACGCCCGTGCCGTGATCCGGCCGGGCGGGGGCCGCACCGGTTCACCCGGCGCGCGGGCCCGCGTGGGCGCGGTGCTTGTTGAACTCCGCCACGTGCTTCTTGTGCTCCTCGTACGTCGCCGAGAAGCGGGTGTCCCCCGGCTTGACGGTGACGAAGTACAGCCAGTCGCCGGGCGTCGGCGCGACCGCCGCCGCCATGGCCTCCAGGCCCGGGCTGTCGATCGGCGTCGGAGGCAGGCCCTGGCGTTCGTACGTGTTGAAGGGGCTGTCGATCCGGGTGTCGCTCAGCGTGGTCTCGACGGTGCTGCGGTTGAGTGCGTAGTTGATGGTGGAGTCCATCTGGAGCGGCATCGACTTCGCGAGCCGGTTGTACACCACCCGGGCGACCTTGCCCCTGTCGGCCGGGGTCTCGGCCTCCGCCTCGATGATGCTGGCCATCGTGGCCGTCTGGTACGGGGTCATCCCGTGGGCCTTGCCGCCGTCGGCCACCGCCTTGGTGGCGAGCTTCTCGTTGGCCGTGCGCACCATGTGGGCGAGGAGCGCGGCCGGGGTGGTCTTCGAGGTCACCGGGTACGTCGCGGGGAAGAGGTACCCCTCCGGGTTGCCCTTGGCCTCGGCGGGCAGGGCCAGTCCGGCGGTGGCCACCGCCGACTTCGCAGATCCCGGCGGGAGGTTCAGTGCGCGGTCGACCGCGGAGTACACCTGCGTCGCGCGCCAGCCCTCGGGGATCACCAGCCGGCGTGGCTCCTCCGGCTCTCGCCCACCCCGCAGGCCCGGGATCAGGACTGCCGCTCCGATCGCGAGCAGTACGCCGAGGAAGAGCGCCAGGCGGCCCCGGCGGGTGAGCCGGGATCGGGCCTGGGGCGGCCGGTACTCATGACTCATGCCGGAACGCTAACCCGCAGACCGCCACATTTCCGATATCCAGCCCGAGCGCCGGTCATATGGTCACACGTTCACCGGAGCCAGCTGCGCATCCTCGGGCGGCTCGGGTGTGAGCGCGGCGTTCCGGTCCCGGCGGACCAGGGCCGCGTAGCGGCCGTCCGCCTTCAGGAGCTCCTCGTGGGTGCCGCGCTCGACTATGCGGCCGCCGTCGAGGACCACGATCTGGTCGGCGTCGCGGACGGTGGACAGGCGGTGCGCGATGGTGATGGTGGTGCGGCCCGCGGACAGGTGGTCGATGGCCTGCTGGACAGCGTGCTCGGTACGCGTGTCGAGGGCACTGGTGGCCTCGTCGAGGATGAGCACCGGCGGGTCCCTCAAGATGGTGCGGGCGATGGCCAGACGCTGCTTCTCGCCCCCGGAGAAGCGGTAACCGCGCTCGCCGACCAGGGTGTCGTATCCGTCGGGCAGGGACGCGATGTGGTCGTGGATCTGGGCGGCGCGGGCCGCCTCGGCGATCTCCTCGTCGGTGGCGTCAGGCTTGGCGAAGCGCAGGTTGTCCGCGACCGAGGCGTGGAAGAGGTAGGTCTCCTGGGAGACCACCCCGATGGAGCGGGCCAGCGAGTCGAAGTCGAGGTCGCGCACGTCCACCCCGTCGATGGCGACCCGTCCGCCGCTCACGTCGTAGAGCCGCGGCACGAGGTAGCTGAGGGTGCTCTTGCCGGAGCCCGTCGGGCCGACCACGGCGAGGGAACCCCCGGCGGGGACGGTGATGTCGATCCCCGAGAGGGTCGGGCCGTTCTCGGAGTCGTAGGTGAAGTGCACGTCCTCCAGGGCGACCTCGCCCTTGGCCCGCTCCAGCCGGACCGGTTCGGCGCGTTCGGTGATGTCCACCGGCAGGTCGAGGTACTCGAAGATGCGAGCGAACAGCGCGAGCGAGGTCTGTATCTGAACGCCTGTCGACAACAGGCTCACGGCGGGCCGGAAGAGCCCCTGCTGGAGGGTGACGAAGGCGACGAGGGTTCCGACGGACAGCGAGGGGGCGCCGGTCTGCAGGGCGACGCCGGCGGCCCAGTAGATCAGCGCGGGCATGGCGGCCATGACGATGCCGATGGTGGACATCCGCCAGCGCCCGGCCATGCTGGAGCGCACCTCGAGGTCGACGAGCTTCTCGGACTCCGCGGAGAAGGCGGCGGTGAGCGACTCCGAACGGCCCATGGTGCGGCCGAGCAGGATGCCGCTGACCGAGAGCGACTCGGTGACCGTCGCGGCCATGGCGGCCATCTGCTTCTGCCGCTGCGTCGTGATCCTCTTGCGCTCGTGGCCGACCCGCCGGCTGATCCACACGAACACGGGCAGCAGGAGCAGCGAGACCAGGGTGAGCCGCCAGTCGAGCGCGAGCATGGCGACCACGGTGGCGATGACGGCCGTCAGGTTCGAGACGAGCGAGGTCGCGGTGGAGGTGACGGTGGCCTGCATGCCGCCGATGTCGTTGGCGATGCGGGACTGCACCTCGCCGGTGCGGGTCCGGGTGAAGAAGGCGAGCGGCATCCGCTGGAGCTGGGCGTAGACGGCGGTGCGCAGGTCGTGCATGACACGCTGGCCCACGGTGGTGGATATCAGCGTCTGGAGCACGCCGAAGACACTGGTGACGACGGCGGTGAGGATCATGCCGAGCGCGAGCAGGCTGAGCAGTCCCGTACGGCCCTGCGGGATCGCGACGTCGAGGATCTCCCTGAGCAGGAACGGCGAGGCGACGCCGACCAGCGAGGAGGCGCAGACGAGCAGGCCGACGACGGCGAGCCGGCCGCGGTAGGGCCGGAAGAGCGCGACGATCCGGCGCAGCTCCCGCGGCTGCTCCGCCGGGGCGGGGCGGCTCGGATCCAGGGGGTCTTTCGATGGGGTCCACTTCGGTTCGTCGTGAGGCATGGGCACCCTCTCGGGGTCGGGGGACGGGGGTCGGGTCTTCGCGGAGCCGGCTCCGCGGAGGCCGGCGCCATTGGAGCATAGGTCATTGTTACCTATGCTCACAATGAATGGGGTCCTGATATCGTTCCCGCATGAGCTCCGCCTCCGACACCGATCGCCTCCTCGCCGAACAGCTCCTGCGCCTGACGCGCAGGCTCCACCGGATCCAGAAGCGCCACATGGTGCCGCTCGGGATCACTCCCGCCCAGAGTCGGCTGCTGCGCCTCGTCTCGCATTACGAGGGCGAGCAGCCGCCCCGGATGGCGGACCTCGCCGCCCGCCTGGAGGTCGTCCCCCGTGCGGTGACCACCCTCGTCGACGGCCTGGAGGCGGCCGAGTGCGTGCGGCGCGTGCCCGACCCGGCGAACCGCCGCGTCATCAGGATCGAGCTCACCGACAGCGGACGCGCCACGCTGCGCCGTCTGCGCGACGCGCGGACCGACGCGGCGGAGGAGATCCTGGCTCCGTTGACCGCCGACCAGCGCGAGGTGCTCGGCGGTCTGCTGAACGCCCTGTCGGACGCCCCGGCGGAGCGCACCTGCTGAACAGGCCACCCGCGGGCCGCGACGAGGCGAGGGGTCCCACATGCCGCTGCTGGAACCGGAGCCGGGGGCCCTGCGCCCGCGCGGCGCCGGCGGCCCCTCCCCCGACCGGGTCCCTGCGCACCGCGCCGCCGGCACACCGGAACCCCTGCGCACCGAGCTGACCGAGCTGCTGGGCGCCGACAAGGTGCTGTGGAAGGTCTCCGACCTGGTGCGCTACGCCTCCGACGCCTCCCCCTACCGCTTCGTGCCCCAGGTCGTGGTGATCGCCGAGGACATCGACGACGTCTCCGCGGTCCTCTCCTACGCCCGCGGCCGGCAACGCGAGGTCGTCTTTCGCGCCGCCGGGACCTCGCTGAACGGCCAGGCCCAGGGCGAGGACATCCTGGTCGACGTACGCCGGCACTGGGCCGGCGTCGAGGTGCTGGAGGAGGGCCGGCGGGCCCGCGTCCGGCCCGGCACCACCGTGCTGCGGGCCAACGCCGCGCTGGCCCGCCACGGCCGCGTCCTCGGCCCCGACCCGGCCAGCGCCATCGCCTGCACCGTCGGCGGGGTCGTCGCCAACAACGCCTCCGGGATGACGGCGGGCACCACGCGCAACTCCTACCGCACGCTGTCCTCCCTCACCTTCGTGCTGCCCGGCGGCACCGTGGTGGACACCGCCGATCCGCTGGCCGACGGGGAACTGGCGCGCGCCGAGCCGGCCCTGTGCCGCGGACTGATGGAGATCAAGCGGGAGATCGAGGCCGATGCCGCCCTGGCGGCCCGGATCCGCGCCAAGTACGAGATCAAGAACACCACCGGCTACCGGCTCGACGCCTACCTGGACGGCAACACCCCCGTCGAGATCCTGCGGGGCCTCATGGTCGGATCGGAGGGCACCCTCGGCTTCATCTCGGAGGTAGTCTTCGACACCCTCCCCCTGGACCGCGAACTGTGCACCGCCCTGCTCTTCTTCCCCTCGCTGCCCGCCGCGGCCGCGGCCGTACCCCGCTTCACCGAAGTGGGCGCCCTGGCCGTGGAGCTGATGGACGCGAACACCCTGCGGGCCTCGGTCAGCGTCGAGGGGGTGCCCGCCGACTGGGCCGCCCTGCCCGGGACGACGACGGCCCTGCTCGTGGAGTTCCGGGCTCCGGACGCGGCCGGCCGGGACGACTGCGCACGCCGCGCGGCGGCGGCCCTCGACGGCCTCGACCTGGTCGCCCCGGTGCCTTCGATCACCAACCGCTTCACCAGCGACCCGCGGACCATCAGCGGCTACTGGAAGGCCCGCAAGGCGTTCGTCACCGCCGTCGGCGGCGCCCGCGCCCGCGGCACCACGCTGATCACCGAGGACTTCGCGGTGCCGCCGTCGCGGCTGGCCGAGGCGTGCGCGGCGCTCCTCGAACTGCAGGCGGGGCACGGCTTCGACGCGGCCGTCGCCGGTCACGCCGCGCACGGGAACCTGCACTTCCTGCTCGCCTTCGACGCCGCGGACCCCGCCGACGTCGAGCGGTACGGCGCCTTCATGGAGGCCTTCTGCCGGCTCACCGTGGAGCGCTTCGACGGCTCCCTGAAGGCCGAGCACTCCACCGGCCGCAACATGGCCCCCTTCCTGGAACTGGAATGGGGCCCCGAGGCCACCGCCCTGATGTGGCGCACCAAACGGCTCGTCGACCCGGCCGGGGTGCTCGCCCCGCGGGTCCTCCTCGACCGCGACCCGCGGGCCCATCTGCGCGGCCTGAAGACCATCCCGCGGGTGGAGGCGGAGGCGGACCCCTGCATCGAGTGCGGGTTCTGCGAACCGACCTGCCCCAGCGGGGACCTGACGACCACACCGCGCCAGCGCATCGTGCTGCGCCGGGAGATGGTCCGGCAACAGCCGGGCTCGCCCCTGCTGGAGGGACTGCTCGGCGCCTACGGCCACGACGCGGTCGACACCTGCGCGGGCGATTCCACCTGCCGGCTCGCCTGCCCGGTCGGGATCGACACCGGGGCGCTGATGAGGGACTTCCGCCACCGCCGGCACGGTCCGCGCGAGGAGGCGGCCGCCGCGCTGGCCGCCCGGCACTTCCGCACCGTCGAGGCCGCCGCCCGGATGGCCGTCGCCACCGCCGGCCGGATCCCCGACCGGGTCGGGGACCGGCTGCTGGAAGCGGTCACCGGGGCCGTGCGCAGGGCCGTACGACCGGACCTGGTGCCGCGGTGGCTGCCGCAGATCCCCGGAGCCGCCGCCAGGGAACTGCCCGTGACACGGCGGTCGGGCGCCGCGGCCGTCTACTACCCGGCCTGCGTCAACCGGATCTTCGGCGGCCCGGCGGGCCGGCCCGGGCCGTCGCTGCCGCAGGCCCTGGTGGCCGTGTCGGAGCGGGCGGGCAAACCGGTGTGGATCCCCCGCGACGTCACCGGCACCTGCTGCGCGACGATCTGGCACTCCAAGGGCTACGGGGAGGGGAACCGGCTGATGGCCGACCGGATCGTCGAGGCGGCCTGGGGCTGGACGGCCGGCGGGCGGCTGCCCCTGGTCGTCGACGCCTCCTCCTGCGCCCTGGGCATCGCGCGGGAGGTGGTCCCGTACCTGACGCCGGACAACCGGGCGCTGCACGAGGAGTTGCGGATCGTCGACTCCGTCGTGTGGGCGGCGCAGGAGCTGCTGCCTCACCTGGAGGTCCGGCGCAGGGTGGGCTCGGCCGTCCTCCACCCCACCTGCTCGATGCGGCACCTGGGCGACGAGCCGCAGCTGCGGGCGGTCGCCGAGGCCTGCGCCGACGAGGTGGTGGTCCCGGACGACGCGGGCTGCTGTGCCTTCGCGGGCGACCGGGGCATGCTGCACCCGGAGTTGACGGCCGCGGCGACGGCGCGGGAGGCCGCGGAGGTGACCGCGCGGCCCTTCGACGCCCACCTGTCGGCGAACCGGATGTGCGAGGTGGGCATGGACCGGGCCACCGGACGCCGCTACTACTCGGCCCTGCTCGAACTGGAGCGCGCCACCCGCCCGTGAGCGCCGGTGCGTGCGACCCCCGCGACCAGGCATCGAGCCGGAGCCGGCGTGCGCAAACCTCTTTCCCTCGGCTTCCGGCGGACGGAAAATCGATTGCCCGACGCCGGTCCGGAAGGCGAACCTTGCACGGTTTGGACCACTCGACCAGTCATGGGGCGTCATGCAGATCAGCGATCTTCCGTATCCGGATCCGGGGATGCCCGACGCTCGTTCCGGCCCCCGTTTCCTGCTGTGGCTGGGACGTGGTCAGCTCGGCGGACAGCTCAAGAGCCTGGCCTGGGGGATGCTGCACTTCGGCGGGGTGGCCGGACTGCCGTACGCCGTGGGCCTGGGCGTCGACGCCGTCGTCGACCGCGAGCCGAACCGGCTGCTGCTCGTCGGCGCCCTGCTCGTCCTGATCGGCGTCGCCATCTCCGTGGGCGATGCCATGCTCCACCGCACCGCCGTCACCAACTGGATCACCGCCGCCGCACGGGTGCAGCAACTCCTCGCCCGCAAGACCGCCGAGCTGGGCTCCGCCCTGACCCGCCGGGTCGCAGCGGGTGAGGTGGTCGCGGTGTCCACCGGCGACGTCGAGAAGATCGGATGGTTCGTCGAGGCGGTCTCCCGCTTCCTCGCAGCCGTCTTCGCCATCGTCCTGGTCTGTGTCGGCCTGGTGTTCTACGCCCCCGAGCTCGGCGTGGTCGTCGCCGTCGGCGTGCCGCTGATCGCCCTGGCCTCGCTGCCGCTGCTGCCGCGGGCCACCCGACGCGCCGACGTCCAGCGGGAGAAGGCGGGCAAGGCGACCGAGCTGGCCTCCGACACCGTCGCCGGCCTGCGCGTGCTGCGCGGCATCGGCGGCGAGGAGCTGTTCCTCGGCCGGTACCGCGAGGCCTCGCAGGAGGTCCGCAGGGCCGCCGTGCGCAGCGCCCGGATGTGGGCGCTGATCTCGGCGATCCAGGTGGTGCTCCCGGGCCTGCTGCTGATCACGGTCGTCTGGTACGGCGCCTCGCTGGCCCTGGACGGGCGCATCGCGGTGGGTGAACTCGTCGCGGCGTTCAGCGCGGTGGCGACACTGCTCTACCCGCTGCGGCACTTCGAGGAGATCGCCATGGCGTACTCCTTCTCGCGGCCCTCCGCGAAGCGGGCGGCGCGGGTGCTGTCGCTGACGCGGACGGACCCGGCGCAGCGCCCCGCGCAGGCCGGGCCGCCGGTCGGGGAACCGGCCGCGGGCGGGGACATGTACGACCCGCGGACCGGACTGCTGGCGCCCGCCGGCCGGTTCACCGCCGTCGTCTGCGGGGACCCGGACCTGGCGGGCCGGCTGGCCGAACGCCTCGGCGGCCATGCCGTGGAGGAACAGGACCGGGACCGGAACGGCGAGGGGAACCGGGACGGCGACCGGGACCGGGACGGCGGCCGGGACCGGGACGGCGAGGACGGTCCTTCGGTGCTCCTCGGCGGGGTCGCCCTGGACGACCTCGAACTCGACACCGCCCGCAGGCTGGTCCTCGTACAGGACAAGGATCCGGTGCTGCTCTCCGGGACACTGCGGGAACTGCTCGACGTACCGGCCTCCGGGGCGGTCGAGCCGGGCGCCGCTCTGGCGGCCGCCCAGTGCGCGGACGTACTGGACGCGCTGCTGCAGTCGGCGCCGGACGGGGTCGACGACCCGATGGACGCCCGGATCACCGAGCGCGGCCGGTCCCTGTCCGGCGGCCAGCGCCAGCGTCTCGCGCTGGCCCGGTCCCTGGTCACCGACCCGGAGGTGCTCGTGCTCGACGAGCCGACCTCGGCGGTCGACTCGCACACCGAGGCACGGATCGCGGACGGCATCGCGGCTCTGCGCGGCGGACGGACCACGGTCGTCCTGGCGTCCTCGCCGCTGCTGCTGGACCGCGCGGACCGGGTCGTGCTCATCGACGGCGGCACCGTGGCGGCGGTGGGGACACACCGCGAGCTGCTGCACCGCGAGCCGCTCTACCGGGCGGTCGTCACCCGCGAAACGGACGAGGAGCAGCGGCTCGCCGGACTCGGACTGACAGAGCTGGAAGAAGTACTCACAGAGATCGAGGAATCCGCATGATCGGCGTGGCGCCACCGGAATACGATCCGGCGGCCCCCGAAACGGCCGCGACCCTGCCCGTGGGCACGCCGGCGACCGTACGGGGCTATGTGCGCGACCTGTTCCGGCGCCACCGGCGGCCCTTCCTGGTGCTGGTGGGCGTCAACGCGGTCGCGGTGATCGCCTCCATGGTCGGCCCGTACCTGCTGGGCCGGGTCGTGGACGATCTCGCGGCGGGGGCGCGCGAGCTGCATCTGGAGCGGATGGCGCTGCTGTTCGCGCTGGCGCTCGCCGTGCAGACGTTCTTCGTGCGGCTGGTACGGCTGCGCGGGGCGATGCTGGGCGAGGAGATGCTCGCCGATCTGCGTGAGGATTTCCTGGTGCGGTCGGTGGGGCTGCCGCCGGGCGTGTTGGAACGGGCCGGCACCGGTGACCTGCTGTCGCGGATCACCACTGACATCGACCGGCTGGCCAACGCGATGCGTGAGGCCGTGCCGCAGCTGGCCATCGGCGTGGTGTGGGCGGGGCTGCTGTTCGGGGCCCTCGCGGTGACGGCGCCGCCGCTGGCGCTGGCCGCGCTCGTCGCGCTGCCGGTCCTGGTGATCGGCTGCCGCTGGTACTTCCGGCGGGCGCCTTCGGCCTACCGGTCGGAGGCGGCGGGCTACGCCGCGGTCTCGGCCGTGCTCACCGAGACGGTGGACGCGGGCCGCACGGTCGAGGCGCACCGCCTGGGTCCGGAGCGGATCGCCCGGTCGGAGCGGCGGATCAAGGAGTGGACGGCCTGGGAGCGGTACACGCTGTTCCTGCGGACCGTCCTCTTCCCCGTCATCAACGTCACCTTCGTGACGATCCTCGGCTCGGTGCTGCTGATCGGCGGCTACTGCGTGCTGCAGGGCTGGATGTCGGTGGGGCAGCTGACCACGGGCGCGCTGCTGGCGCAGATGCTGGTCGATCCGATCGGCCTGATCCTGCGCTGGTACGACGAGCTGCAGGTCGCCCAGGTGTCGCTGGGCCGCCTGGTGGGCGTGCGGGAGATCGAACCGGACGCGGGCGACGCGAAGGTGGCGCCAGACGGCCGGGACGTCCGGGCCCAGGAGGTCCGCTTCGGCTACCGGGAGGGTGTGGACGTCCTGCACCAGGTGTCGATGTCCGTGCCGCCGGGCACCCGGATGGCGCTCGTCGGCCCCTCGGGCGCGGGCAAGTCCACCCTGGGGCGGCTGCTGGCGGGGATCTACGAGCCCCGCACCGGCGAGGTCACCCTCGGCGGGGCCCGGCTGTCGCGTATGCCGGCGGAGCGGGTGCGTGAGCACGTGGCCCTGGTCAACCAGGAGCACCACGTGTTCGTGGGTTCCCTGCGCGACAACCTCCGTCTGGCGCGGACGGGTGCCGAGGACGGCGAGCTGTGGGCGGCGCTGGGCGCGGTGGACGCGGACGGCTGGGCACGGGCGCTGGAGGGCGGCCTGGACACCGAGGTCGGCTCCGGCGGTACGCCGCTCACCCCGGCGCAGGCCCAGCAGGTGGCGCTGGCCCGGCTGGTGCTGGCGGATCCGCACACGCTGGTGCTGGACGAGGCCACCTCGCTGCTGGACCCGCGGGCCGCACGGCATCTGGAGCGCTCGCTGGCCCGGGTGCTGGACGGCCGTACGGTCATCGCGATCGCCCACCGGCTCCACACGGCCCACGACGCGGATGTGATCGCGGTGGTCGAGGGCGGTCGGATCAGCGAACTCGGCTCGCACGACGAGCTGGTCGCGGCGGACGGGGCGTACGCGGCGCTGTGGCGGTCCTGGCACGGCTGATCCCGCGGCGGAGGGCCCGTCAGCTGGTCCAGGGAAGTCGTACGGCCTCGATCACCGGGTCACGGAGCAGTGTTTCGGCCAGGCGCTCGGGGCCGACGACCTTGGTGGCCCACAGGTCGTAGTCGGTGCACAGGATCCACGAGCGGTCCTCCGGCCACAGGTTGGACGGGCTGAAGTCGGCGTCAGGGTTGTCGTAGAGGGCATGGGCGTCACCCAGCCGGCCGGTGCGGACGTGGAGGTCGTCGAAATCGACCACTGGCAGCATCAGCGGGTTGTAGTAGGCGAAGACCCTGGTGTCCGGGCCCTGCGTGCTGTGTGCCACGAGCACGTCGACGAGCCGGTCCCATGTCGGGCGGTCGAGGCTGCCCTCCGTGGGCGGCTCGATGCCGACGGGCCAGCTGTCGTCCAGCCGCGCGGAGGGGAAGCACCGCAGGGACGGGTACTTCCCTTCAGGGACCATCGGGTCCCCGCACCGGGCGGAGAGTTCGGCCCAGCGCAGCCGGCGATAGGACGGTCCCGGATGCTCGGCGCGTCCGAGACCGCCGCCGGTGGCGGTGCCGAACTCGAGGTCGATGTTCCCCAGGCGGGCGGGCTCGATGACGCCCGCGGCGAGGGCCGCCTGGCGCCGTTCGTGGTGGGAGTGGCCCCCGGGTCCGCTCTCGTGCTCGTACATGGCGTTCAGCACCCAGACCGCATCGGGACGCCGGGGCGGCTCGAAGCCGGTCGTTCCGTCACCGCAGAGTTCAACCAGCCAGTCGGCCTCGGAGGACGAAGCCTGCGGCCAGAGGCGGTGCGTCTCAGACATCGGCCCAGGTTACGGGCGGTCCCTTCGGGTCGAGAGACCGGGCCGGCATGATCGGCAAGGCCGCTAGATGAAGCCGAGGGCTGATGCGCCTCCGAAGCCGCCGAGCAGGACGAAGACCGGCATCAGGACCTTCAGCTCCACCCAGCTGCCGGCCCGGAAGCGCATCGGCTTCGGCGGGCCGATCGGGTACCAGCGCTTTCCGGCGATCGGCAGGGGCCACAGGACCGGGCAGCCGGAGACCGTCAGCGCGTCGCCGATGTCGTGGACCAGGGCTCCGAGCACGATGGGCAGGCCGAGCCAGAGGTATTCCTGCCCCGGCTCGGTGAACAGCCAGTTCGCACCGTTTCCGGGCTGGTCGAGCACCCCGGCCATGATCCACGCACTGGTCGCGCCGAGCAGCCAGACCAGGACGTCGCTGGACATGCGGGCGGCCCGCCACAGGAGGCCCTCGACCGCGAGCACCAGGTGCACGAAGAGCAGCGCGAGCACACCCCAGCGGTCGGCGGTGACGGCGAGCGCCGAGGCGCCGCCGCCGATCAGGACCGCCCAGAGCCAGGTGTGCGTCAGGGTGCGGTGGCCGCCGGAGCGGCGGGCGTCCTTCGTGGAGCGGGTGGCCTTGTAGACGGCATAGGAGATCTTGTCGACCACCTCGCACAGGCCCTTGGACAGCGGACCGAAGGCGCGGGAGATCGTCGCCGACTTGTGGTCGAGGTCCGGGGCGAGGGCGGCGCCGGCGCAGATCAGCGCGCCGACGACGAGGACCGGCCAGGGCATGGGATGGCCGGCGGCCGCAGTGGCCGCTCCCACCCCCAGCCAGGCCGCCGCCCCGGACAGTGAGTGCGCCGGACCCATCATGGTCGTTCCCCGCCCCGCTGGTGTGTATCGGGCCCTGTTGACCGCTTCGTTCGGGCCGCATCGACGGCACAGCGTACAGTCGGTGATCTTCGCTGCCTCCTCCGGTTCCCTGATCCGGGGGGAAGCCAGGCAAGATGGGGGCGTGACCCTCATTGATCAGCTCCCGCCGACCGCCGACCCCGACGCCCTCTTCGAGGCTTTCTCCTCGTGGGCGGAGGACCAGGGCATCACCCTGTACCCGGCTCAGGAGGAGGCGCTGATCGAGGTCGTCTCCGGGGCGAACGTGGTCCTGTCCACCCCGACCGGCTCCGGCAAGAGCCTGGTCGCGGCCGGTGCGCACTTCACGGCCCTGGCCCAGGACAAGGTGACCTTCTACACCGCCCCGATCAAGGCGCTGGTCTCGGAGAAGTTCTTCGACCTCTGCAAGCTCTTCGGCACCGAGAACGTCGGCATGCTGACCGGCGACGCCTCGGTGAACGCGGACGCGCCGGTGATCTGCTGCACCGCCGAGGTGCTGGCCTCCATCGCACTGCGCGACGGCAAGCACGCCGACATCGGCCAGGTCGTGATGGACGAGTTCCACTTCTATGCCGAGCCGGACCGCGGCTGGGCCTGGCAGATTCCGCTGCTGGAGCTGCCGCAGGCACAGTTCGTCCTGATGTCCGCGACCCTCGGCGACATGAAGCGGTTCGAGGACGACCTGACCCGGCGCACCGGCCGGCCCACCTCGGTGGTCCGCTCCGCGACCCGGCCCGTACCGCTGTCGTACGAGTACGTGACCACGCCGATCACCGACACGATCACCGAGCTGCTGGAGACCCGGCAGGCCCCCGTCTACATCGTGCACTTCACGCAGGCCCAGGCGGTCGAGCGGGCGCAGTCGCTCATGAGCATCAACATGTGCACGCGCGAGGAGAAGGACAAGATCCAGGAACTGATCGGAAACTTCCGCTTCACCACCAAGTTCGGCCAGAACCTGTCCCGCTACGTCCGTCACGGCATCGGCGTCCACCACGCCGGCATGCTGCCCAAGTACCGGCGTCTGGTGGAGAAGCTCGCGCAGGCCGGCCTGCTGAAGGTCATCTGCGGTACGGACACGCTCGGGGTCGGCGTCAACGTCCCGATCCGCACCGTGCTGTTCACGGCGCTCACCAAGTACGACGGCAACCGGGTCCGCACGCTGCGTGCCCGCGAGTTCCACCAGATCGCCGGCCGCGCCGGCCGGGCCGGTTTCGACACGGCGGGTTATGTGGTCGCCCAGGCGCCCGAGCACGTCATCGAGAACGAGAAGGCCCTCGCGAAGGCGGGCGACGACCCGAAGAAGCGCCGCAAGGTGGTCCGCAAGAAGGCTCCCGAGGGCTTCGTCGCCTGGTCGGACACCACCTTCGAGAAGCTCATCGCCGCCGACCCGGAGCCGCTGACCTCGCGCTTCAAGGTCACCAACATCATGCTGCTGTCGGTGATCGCCCGGCCGGGCGACGCCTTCCAGGCGATGCGCCACCTGCTGGAGGACAACCACGAGCCGCGCAAGGCCCAGCTGCGGCACATCCGGCGGGCCATCGCGATCTACCGCTCGCTGCTGGACGGCGGTGTGGTCGAGAAGCTCGACACCCCGGACGCGGAGGGCCGCACGATCCGGCTCACCGTCGACCTCCAGCAGGACTTCGCGCTCAACCAGCCGCTGTCCACCTTCGCGCTGGCCTCCTTCGACCTGCTGGACCCGGAGTCCCCCTCCTACGCGCTGGACATGGTGTCCGTCGTGGAGTCCACGCTGGACGACCCGCGCCAGATCCTGGCCGCCCAGCAGAACAAGGAACGCGGCATGGCGGTCGGCCAGATGAAGGCCGACGGGATCGAGTACGAGGAGCGGATGGAGCGTCTCCAGGACGTCACCTATCCCAAGCCCCTCGAAGAGCTGCTCCTCCACGCCTACGACGTGTACGCCAAGAGCCACCCGTGGGTGCGGGACCACCCCGTCTCCCCGAAGTCGATCATCCGCGACATGTACGAACGTGCGATGACCTTCACCGAGTTCACCTCCTTCTACGAGCTGGCCCGCACCGAGGGCATCGTGCTGCGCTATCTGGCGAGCGCGTTCAAGGCGCTGGACCACACCATTCCCGACGACCTCAAGTCCGAGGACCTCCAGGACCTGATCGAGTGGCTCGGCGAGCTGGTCCGCCAGGTCGACTCCAGCCTGCTGGACGAGTGGGAGCAGCTGGCGAACCCGGAGGTGGAGACGGCGGAGCAGGCCCAGGAGAAGGCCGACCAGGTCAAGCCGGTCACCGCGAACGCGCGCGCCTTCCGCGTCCTGGTCCGCAACGCGATGTTCCGCCGGGTGGAGCTGGCCGCCCTGGACCACGTGAACGTGCTGGGCGAGCTGGACGCCGAGTCGGGCTGGGACGCCGACGCCTGGGGCGAGGCCATGGACGCGTACTGGGACGAGTACGACGACCTGGGCACCGGCCCGGACGCCCGCGGCCCTAAGCTGCTGCAGATCGAGGAGGACCCGGCGCACGGTCTGTGGCGCGTCCGCCAGACCTTCGCCGACCCGAGCGGCGACCATGGCTGGGGCATCAGCGCCGAGGTCGACCTGGCGGCCTCCGACGAGGAGGGCCGGGCCGTCGTCCGGGTCACCTCGGTCGGCGAGCTCGGCGCCCTGTGACCTGATCCGGCACGCCGCCGGACCGCCCGGACCCGACAGTGGAGATCCTCTGATGACGAACCCCGCCGAGAGACTGGTCGATCTGCTCGACCTGGAGCAGATCGAGGTCAACATCTTCCGCGGCGCCAGCCCGCAAGAGTCCCTCCAGCGCGTTTTCGGCGGCCAGGTCGCCGGCCAGGCGCTGGTGGCGGCGGGCCGCACCGTCGAGACCGACCGCCCCGTCCACTCGTTGCACGCGTATTTCCTGCGCCCCGGCATCCCCGGGGTGCCGATCGTGTACCAGGTGGAACGGGTGCGCGACGGGCGGTCCTTCACCACGCGCCGGGTCACCGCGGTCCAGCAGGGCAAGACGATCTTCAATCTCACCGCCTCCTTCCATCATCCGGAGGACGGCAGCATCGAGCACCAGCTGCCTCCTCACCACGTCCCCCATCCCGACACGCTCCCCAAGGTCGCGGACGAGATCCGCGAGCACCTCGGGGCGCTGCCGGAGGCGCTGGAGCGGATGGCCCGCCGCCAGCCCTTCGACATCCGCTACGTGAACCGGCTCCGCTGGACCCCGGAAGAACTCAAGGGTGCCGATCCGCGCAGCGCGGTGTGGATGCGCGCCGTCGGCCCGCTGGGCGACGACCCGCTCGTCCACACCTGCGCCCTCACCTACGCCAGTGACATGACCCTCCTCGACGCCGTGCGCATCCCCGTGGAACCCCTGTGGGGCATGCGCGGTTTCGACATGGCCTCGCTCGACCACGCCATGTGGTTCCACCGGCCGTTCCGGGCGGACGAGTGGTTCCTCTACGACCAGGAGTCGCCCATCGCGCACGGCGGCCGGGGTCTGGCCCGGGGCCGGATCTACGACCTGGAGGGCAGGTTGCTGGTCTCCGTGGTCCAGGAGGGCCTCTTCCGCCCGTACCCCGCCGAGCCGAGCCGCCCGTACCAGCCGAGCCGGCCGTCCGACTCCGCACCGAAGAACTGAGCAGACCCGTGCCGACCCCCGCCCTGCCGTGCCCCTGCGGGCTGCCCGCCGCCTACCCGGAGTGCTGCGGCCGCTTCCACTCCGGTGACGGCCAGGCGCCGACCGCCGAGCTGCTGATGCGCTCCCGCTTCAGTGCCTTCGCCGTCGGTGACACCGCCTACCTGTTGCGCTCCTGGCACCCCTCGACGCGCCCTGCCCGCCTGGACCTGGATCCCGGGCAGCGCTGGGAGCGGCTGGAGATCCTCGCCACGGACCGCGGCGGGATGTTCGAGACGGAGGGCTCGGTGGAGTTCCGCGCGCACTACCGCGAGGGCCGGCACACCGGATCGCTGCACGAGCACAGCGCCTTCTCCCGTGAGGCCGGGGCCTGGGTCTACGTCGGTCCCCTCTCCCCCGTCGACTTCGACTGAGCCCGGGCCCCGGCCAGGGCGAACTCCAGGCTGGTGCGGTACCAGTGGACCTCGTCCGGCGGCCCGGCCCGCAGCAGCCCCTCCGCCACCGCCGCGGCGGCGGGAACCTGCGGATGCCCGTACGGCGGGGGCGGGGCGAGGGCGGCCAGAACGATCCGTTCCGCCGGATCGGGCACGGCCGCGCGCAGCTCGTCCTCGGGGAGTACGCAGGCCAGTACGGCCGCGCGGGCCCATGGATCGGCGGTCCGTCTCAGCAGGAGCCCCACGTGCCGCCCGCGCCATGTGCGTGGCCGCAGGTCCCCCGTGGCCGCCAGCAGTTCCCGGTCCTCGGCGGACGCCGTCCCGCGCAGCATCCGAGGCTCCCGATCGGCGAACTCCCGCAGCTCCGCGGCCAGATAGAGCCATACGACGGTGCGGTAGCGGTTGATCCGGTAGCCGACCGGGGTGATGTGCCCGCAGCGCGCGAGCCGCGTGAACCGGCTCGGGCCGACTCCCAGCACCTCGGCCGCCGCCTGGGCCCCTGCCACCGTCTCGACCTGTCGGCGCAGCGCGTCGGGCGGGCCGGCGGCCGCGTCCCGCACCCTCGCCAGCTCCGCCCGCGCGAAGCGCGCGGCCCCGCCGGCCGCCGGCGGGCCGGTCCGCACGATCCCCAGCTGGACGGCCCTGGCCAACTCGCCGCGGGTCAAGCCCAGTTCTTCTGCGGCCAGTGCGCTTCCGACCAGCGCCGCGGCGGCGCCGTCAGCCCGGTCGGCCCGGTCGGCTGCCGCCTCCCCCTCGCGCACGGCCATGTCCTTCGGCGGCGCGGTCACCATCTGCGTCATCACGGTCTCCCCCACGAGCAGCGATTACTCTGTGTGAAGACCGTAACTCGTTGCTACGAAGACCCGCGAGGCCTGTGGACAACTCCGCCCCCTCGCCACGCAGCCGCCCACCGGGCGTTCAGCCGCCGGTGATACGCCGTTCCGCGACGCCCAGATGCTCGCCGACCCGGTTGACCAGCAGCGTCATCTCGTACGCGACCTGGCCGATGTCCGCCTCGGCCGCGCTCAGCACGCACAGGGAGCTGCCCGCCCCCGCCGCCATGACGAAGAGGGCGCCGTCGTCGTATTCGACCATCGTCTGGCGGACCTCGCCGGCCCTGAAGTGGCGCCCGGACCCCTTCGCCAGACTCTGCAGCCCGGCCGCCACGGCCGCCAGGTGTTCGGCGTCCTCCCTCGGCAGCCCCGCGCTCGCCCCCGTCACCAGGCCGTCATTGGACAGCACCACCGCGTGCCGCACCTGCGGGACCCTGCGTGTCAGGTCGTCCAGCAGCCAGTCCAGTTGCTTGTCCAGTGCCATTCCAAGCCCCTCCCCGTTGACGCGGCCCGCTCGGCCGCGCCCCACCCCTCGTACTCGTGCCGCAAGCCTTCCCCACCAGTGCCTTTCCGGCAAGGAGGATGTGCCCATGGCGAAGAAGATGACTCAAGAGGAATGGCGGGCATTCGTCTCCCGTTCCACCCGCACCGGAAAGCTCTCCACCGTCCGCGAGGACGGAAGTCCGCACGTCGCTCCCATCTGGTTCGTGCTCGACGGGGACTCCTTCGTCTTCAACACCGGTAAGGACACGGTCAAGGGGCGCAATCTGGCCAGGGACGGCCGCGTCGCGCTCTGCGTGGACGACGACCGGCCGCCGTTCTCCTACGTCGTCCTCCAGGGCCGCGCCGAGATCAGCGGATACGCCGACGACCCGGACGAGATGCTCACCTGGGCAACCCGCATCGCCGCCCGCTACATGGGCGAGGAGGCGGCCGAGGCCTTCGGCCGCCGCAACGCCGTCCCGAGCGAGCTCCTCGTCCGCGTCCCGATCGACAAGGTGATCTCCGTCGCCGGGGTGTCCGACTGACCCGCCCCCGCCGCCGGGCCGGCTCACACGGAACCGGCCTGCGGCCCCACCGAGTCCAGCAGCCGGGCGGTGTGCACCCGCCCGGCGTACTCGACCAGCCTGATCAGCACTTCCTTGCCCGAGTCCTTGTCCCGTGCGTCGCACAGCACCACCGGAGTCCCCTGCTCCAGGTCCAGGGCGCGCGAGACGTCGTGTGCTCCGTAACGCCGGGCTTCGCTGAAGCAGTTGACGGCGACCACGAAGGGGATGCGCCGGTGCTCGAAGTAGTCGACCGCCGGGAAGCAGTCCTCCAGCCGCCGTGTGTCGGCGAGAACCACCGCGCCGAGCGCTCCCTGCGACAGCTCGTCCCAGAGGAACCAGAACCGGTCCTGCCCCGGGGTGCCGAACAGGTAGAGGGACAGCCCGGAGCGGATGGTGATCCGCCCGAAGTCCATGGCCACGGTCGTGGTCGTCTTCTGGGCCACGCCCCCCGTGTCGTCGACCAGTTCGCCCGCCTCGCTCAGCTGCTCCTCGGTGCGCAGCGGCCGGATCTCGCTCACCGCACCGACCAGCGTGGTCTTGCCCACTCCGAAGCCGCCCGCCACAAGGATCTTCAGGGCGAGCGCGGCCAGTTCGCCGTCCTCCTCCACCCCCGGATCCGCGTCCGGGTCCGGGTCCGGGTCCGGGTCCGCGTCCGGACACAGGTCCGGATCCAGGTCCCGTTCCTGGGCGGATCCGGCCGGGCCGGACGTCCCGGAGGGTCGGTTGTCGTGGTGTCCCATCAAAGCGCTCGCAATCCCTCGATGACTTCACGCAGAATCCGCTCGTCCGGCAGTTGGGCGGGCGGTACCGGGCGGCTGACCTTGACGTGCCCGCCCTCCAGCAGGTCCCCGAGGAGCACCCGTACGACTCCCACGGGCAGGTCGGCGTCGGCGGCGAGTTCCGCCACCGACTGGGTCTCGGACCGGCAGAGCCCCAGCAGTGCCCGGTGTTCGGGGCCGAGCAGCAACTCGGCCGCGTCGTCCGCACCGCCCTCCGGGTCCACCGCGACCAGGGCGATCAGGTCGAAGCGGACCCCGTGCGGTCCCGGCTTGGTACGCCCCCCGGTCATGGCGTACGGGCGGACGAGCGGGCCCGCTTCGGCGTCGTACCACTGGCCGTTCATGTGCCGGACCGCCGCCCTCAGCCGGCGGCCGGCGGCCGCGCCGCGAACCGCGGCGGGGTGTAGAGGTGCTCGCCGACCCGCTTGACCAGCCGGGCCATCTCGTAGGCGATCAGCCCGATGTCGGCGCTCGCCGCGCTGAGCACGGCCAGGCAGGAGCCGTCCCCGGCCGCCGCCACGAAGAGGAAGCCCTCGTCCATCTCGACCATCGTCTGGCGCACGCCCCCGGCGTGGAAGTGCCGGCCCGCCCCCTTGGCCAGGCTGTGGAAGCCGGAGGCCACCGCCGCCAGATGCTCGGCGTCCTCCCGGCTGAGCGCGTTGGAGGCGCCGACCGCCAGGCCGTCGTTGGAGAGGACCACGGCGTGCCGGACCTCGACGACCCGGTGGACCAGGTCGTCCAGGAGCCAGTCGAGTTCGCCCGACCTGCGGATGCCGTCGTGGCCGATCCTCTGGTGCTCGATCATCACACTTCTCCTTCGCTGCCTGCGTGGGGGGAGTTCTCCTCGGCGCCGCGGGTCCATCCGGCCCGGTAGGCCGCCATCCGGTCGCGGGCCTGCTCCGGGCTGCGCCCCGGCGGTTCTTCGGGCAGCCGGACGCCTGTGGGCCCCTGGGGCGTGGGGGCCTCCCGCAGCTGCGGGACCAGGCTCGCCTGGCGCACCCGGCGCGGCAGTTCCGTCACGGAGGCCGAGGAGGGTGCGGCCGCCTCCGTACGGGTGCCCGCACCGCCGGCGGCGCGCGGCCGGAGCGGGGCCACCGGTGCCGGGCGCGGCTCCTCGGCCGCACTGGGGTCCGCGCCCCTGGCCGGGGTGGCGCGCGCGTCGTTCCGTACGGCGGCCGGGCCGCGCGCCTCGTCCCGTACGGCGGCCACGGCGGGCGGCTGCTGCGCTGCCGCGGCCGGCTCCCGTGCCGGCACGGCAGCCCGGGCCGGGGCGGGGCCGGCGGCGGCCGGCCGCGACTCCCGGCGCCCGGAGCCCCGGTCCGCACCGGCGTGGTCCGCGGCCGCGGCCGGGTCCCGCTCCGGCATCGGGTCCGGGGCCGGGGCCCCGACGGTGATGGCGCCCTGGAGCATGGAATGGGGCAGCAGCACCACGGCGGTGGTGCCGCCGTAGGGCGAGGTACGCAGGTGCACCTTCACGCCGTGGCGGGCCGAGAGGCGGCTGACCACGAAGAGGCCGAGCCGGTCGCTGTCGAAGAGGTCGAGGTCCTCGGACTGCTCGATGCGCCGGTTGGCGTCGTTGAGGGATTCGCGGCCCATGCCCAGTCCACGGTCCTCGACCTCCAGGACGTAGCCGGTGCCCACCGGTTCTCCGCTGACCCGGACCTTGGTGTGGGGAGGGGAGAACTGGGCCGCGTTCTCGATGAGTTCGGCGAGGAGGTGGGTGAGGTCGGCGACGGCTCCGCCGACCACCGCCGCCTCGGCGAGCTGGCGGACCTCGACGCGCGGATAGTCCTCGATCTCCGAGACGGCGGCCCGGACGACGTTGGTGAGCGGGACCGGCATCCGCCAGGCCCGGCCGGGGGCCGCGCCCGAGAGGATGATCAGGCTCTCCGCGTGCCGGCGCATCCGGGTGGTGAGATGGTCGAGGCGGAAGAGGTCGCCGAGCTCGTTCGGGTCGTCCGCGCGCCGCTCCATCGAGTCGAGCAGGGTGAGCTGCTTGTGCACGAGGACCTGGCTGCGGCGGGCGAGGTTGACGAAGACGCCGGATACTCCGCTGGCGAGCTCCGCCCGCTCGACGGCGGCGCTGAGCGCGGCCCGGTGGACCGTGCCCAGCGCCTCGCCGACCTGGGTGATCTCGTCGTCGGCGGGCGGGCCGGCCGGGGTCTCGGCGGCGACGTCGATCTCCTCGCCCGCGCGCAGCCGCTCCATCGCGTCGGGGAGTTTTCGGTGGGCGATCTCCAGCGCGGTGTTGCGCAGCGAGACCAGTTCGACGACGAGGACGCGGCCGATCCGGACCGAGATGACGAGGGAGGCGGCGACGGCCGCCAGGCCCAGGAGCACGGCGGCTCCGGCCGGGCTGAACGCCCCTTCGGCGACGGGGTCGGCCCGGTGCGCGGCCGCGGTGTGCGCCGCCTCCTCGATCTCCCGCATCGAGGCGCTGATGCCGCTGTGGGCGGCCTCCCATCCCCCGGGCGCCCCACGGCCGTCACGGGAGGTGCCGGTGGCCAGGGCCCGGTCCTCGGCGCCGGTGAGGTCGGCGTAGGCGGCGCTCTTGGCGAGGGACTGCCAGGCGTCGCGCTGGGCGGCGGGCAGGTCGCGGGCCGCGGTCTCGGTGAGTGCGCGGCGGGACTCGATGGCGCCGGTCAGGAGCCGAAGCGTTTCGGCGCTGCGCTGGCCCGGCAGGGCGAGCAGGGCGTCCTCGCGGGACAGGAGTTCCGCGGCGCGGGCGAAGTCGAGCAGGACGCGTGCGTCGGGGCCCAGTTCGGCGTGCTCGGCCCCGGACAGGGAGCCGCTCACGGCGAACGCGGCGTCGACGACCCGGGTGTAGATCGCGAAGGCGGCCTCGGGGGTGGCGCGGCGGTCGGTGATGTCCTTGCGGGCCGAGCCCAGCGCCTCGGCGGCGGCGACGAACGCGTCCAGGCGGACCACGGTGTCCGAGCGGTAGTCGCCGGAGTCGGCGACGGTGTGGCGGTCGCCGAGCCGCAGGCCGCGGACGGCGCTGTCGGTGCGGCGGGCCTGCTGGCCCAGGGCGGCCGGGTCGGCGGCGGGGTCGGCCAGGAGGCGGACGGCCGCACGCCGTTCGGCCTGCAGCTCGGTGACGGCGGCGGCGACGGGGGCTCGTATCTCGGAGTCGACCTGCTGGACCCGGGCCAGCCGGGCTATGTCCTGGGCGGTGTTGACGGTGGCGAAGGCCCAGAGCCCGAGGAGCGAGACGACCGGGACCATCAGCAGCGAGACGATCTTCGCGCGGACGGTGGCGGGGCGCAGCCGCAGCCGCAGCCGGGGACCGCGCTCGCCGGGTTCGGCGGAGCGGCGCGGGCGGGCGTCGTCCGCCTGCAGCGGCTGCTGCCGTGCCCGGTCTCCCGCCGGTTCCTCGGCCGGGGGCCCGGCATGGGCCCGGCGGCCGCGTGCCGGCGGCGCGGGCAGCCGCGGCGCCGCTGCTTCCGGTCTTCTGCGGGGTGTTCGCATGGCTCCTCGTTCCGGGCGGTGCCTGTGGGTGCGGTCGGTGCGGTCGGCGGTCGGTGCGGTCGTCGGTCGATGGGCAGTGCGGTCGTACGGGCGCGATGGCGGGCGGCGGTCAGTGCGCGGCTGCGGTGCGCTCCCCCAGGTGCCGGGCGGAGGCGGAGGCCGCGCGCTCGTCGGCCGTCGGGGAGAGCGCGACGAAGGCGGCGGTGATGAACAGGTAGGAACCCAGCCCGACGGCGAGCGGGAAGATGAACTGCATCGCGGTGGCCCCGGGCAGGGCCGCGTCCGAGGGGCTGACGCTGACGGCGACGGCCGTCATCCCCGTGTAGTGCATGCTGCTGACGGCGGCGCCCATGACGAGGGAGGCGGCGGCCACGGCCAGGGGCGACCTGATGTTGAGCGCGGCCCAGAGGGCGGCCGTGGCGGCGACCACGGCGATGACGACGGAGAGGCCGACGACGAGCGGGTCGTAGGAGACGTCACCGTGCAGGCGCAGGGCGGCCATGCCCAGGTAGTGCATGCTGGCGACGCCGATTCCGGTGGTGAGGCCGCCGAGCACGAGGGCACGGCCGCGCGCCTTGCCGTAGCCGACCGCGAAGACTCCGGCGCCGACGACCAGCATGGCGACGAGCAGGCTCAGGATGGTGAGCGGCACGTTGTAGTGGATCTCCGTACCGGTGACCTCGAAGCCGAGCATCGCGACGAAGTGCATGGTCCAGATGCCGGTTCCGATGGCGGAGGCCGCGGTGAGCAGCCAGTTGCGGCGGACGGCTCCGGTCGCGGCGAGCGCGCGGACGGTGCAGCGCAGCCCGAGGGCGGCGCCGATCGATGCCATCACGTATGACAGCACGGGTGTCAGCCAGCCGTAGGCGGCGTGGTCCAGATGTCCCAGGTGTCCCATGGCCAACGGACGCTAGTCCGGGTGAGTGCGCGAACAGGGGGCGCATTTCGAAAGCAGCTGTAAGTGCTGGAATATGACAGAGCTACGTTCACCTTCGATCACCCCAAGCGCCACCTTGCGCACGGTCCGCGGACACCCGGCTGTGCGGCGGTGGGGGATCATGGGCCCATGAGCGAAGACCACACGCACGTGCAGGAGTTCTTCGGGGCGCGGGCCGACGGCTGGGACCTCAAGTTCCCCGAGGACGGGCCCGCCTTCGCCACCGCCGTGGCGGAGTTCGGGCTGCGGCCGGGGGACCGTGTGCTCGACGCGGGCTGCGGCACCGGGCGGGCCCTGGGGGCACTGCGGGCCGCCGTCGGACCCGCGGGCACCGTGCTCGGCGTGGACCTCACCCCGCAGATGCTGGCCGCCGCGCAGCGGGCCGGGCGGGCCGCCGAGGGCTTCCTGATGCTCGCCGACGTGGCCCGGCTGCCGCTGCGCGACGAGGCGCTGGACGCGGTGTTCGCCGCCGGGCTCATCGCCCACCTGCCCGATCCGGCGGCGAACCTGCGCGAACTGTCGCGGGTCGTCCGCCCGGGCGGCCGGCTCGCGCTCTTCCACCCGATCGGGCGAGCGGCGCTCGCCGCGCGCCACGGCCGCGAGCTGACCCCGCAGGACATGCGGGCGGAGCACAACCTCGGCCCGCTCCTGTCCGCCTCGGGCTGGGAGATGACCTCCTACGCCGACGAGGACCACCGGTTCCTGGTGCTGGCCGCGCGCCGGCCCTGACCCCCGCGTACGACACCTGGTTCGTACGTCGGCCCCGCACCCGGTGACCGCGAAGGTGCCCGGGGTCAGGCCGGAGGCTGGGCCTCGGCTCCGGCGGGCCGGCGTGGATGCGGCACGGGGCAGCCGCCCGAGCCGGGCACGGGGAAGGTGCCGAGCTCGCCCACGTCGTAGCCTCCGGGGTAGCCCTTGATCTCCGGGTTCTGGCGGGCGTAGTGCGGGGACCGGCGCGGGGGCAGCAGACGGACCGCTCGGCCCCGCAGCCGCAGGGCGCCCTGCACCAGCTTCCGAAGGCCGGCATTGGGGGCCTCGTAGCGGAAGGCGTCGATCAGCGGGTCGTCGAGGAGGGCGAGGCCCCCGCGGCGCACGGCGGGCGCGAGCGGCGCCGGGTACCAGGAGGCCATCAGGTCGAGGGTGGCGTCGGCGACCTTGCGGGCGCCTTCGTCCCAGCCGAAGTGGGCCGCCTCGTAGGCATCGAGGGTGGCCTCGAACTCCTCGTAGGAGCCCGGGATGTCCGTGATGCCCAGGTGTCGACCGAGTGCGGTGTAGTAGTTCGCGCTCGCCCGGCGCTCGTGGTGGGTCATCGGGCGCCAGCCGTAGGCGTCCAGCCAGCGTGGCGGGATCACCACGAACGTGCACAGCACGTAGCGCATGTCCTCGTTGGAGATGTCGTAACTGCGGTGCATCTGGTTGACGCGGCGGATCGCCGTGCGCGCGGTGTCGCTGTCGAAGCCGTGCTCGACGACCGCGTCGAGGAGCAGCGCGGTGTCGTCGTAGCGCTTCTGGGTGCGCTCGGTGAACTCGGCGGTGTCGGCCAGCAGGCCGCCGATGCTGGGGACGGCGTACGTACGGAACAGCGCGAGTTCCAGGGCACGGGCGAAGTCCCAGGGGAACTCGTAGGTGGCGGTGAGCCGGTAGATGGCGAGGAAGTCCTTGTCCGGGTCGAGCCGGAGGATCTCCTTCAGCCGGTCGTAACGCTGCACCGGGTGTCCCTTTCTGTGGCGGGTCCCCAACTCTACGTGCAGGTGGCGGCCTTGGAAATCGTGGCCCGCAGGCTCTCGACGCGCGGGTTACCGAGTAGTTAAGGTGCGCCGACGAGAGAGCAAGCTGGAGGCCAGGTGTCCGACGACGACGAGGGTGGCGGTTCGCTGTACGTGCTGACCGCCGTACTCCTGACCCCCGCACAGTTCCCCAGCTTCCTGGGTGACGACTTCCCGGAGGCCTGCGCCCTGCTGGGCGTGGCCCCCAGCAGGGAGGGGTACGGGCTGGTACTCGGCCAGGACGAGGAGGGCGCCCGCTGGACGGTGGTCGTCGACGACGTCTCGCTCGTGGCCGCCGCCATCGCCTCGTGGGACTGCGGTATGGAATACGACCTGTCGCCCGACGAGCGGACCATCGTGGCCTCGCTGGCGGGCTGGCCGGTGGACCTGTCGGTGGCCGCACCGGGGATCCCGGAGCCGCACGATCCGGAGCAGGGCGCGGACGGTACGGGGCGGGTGCCGCTGGCGCCGCCCTCGGCGGAGGCGTGGGGCCCGGTGCAGCGGCGGCTGGGCGCGGACCAGATCGCGCGGGAATGGGCCGACTGGAGCGAGCGCGTGGCGACGGACGGCGGGGCCGCGGCCGCGGCGCATCCTGGGCTCGCCCGTGCGCTGGAAGAGGCGCTGGAGTACACGCGGACCGCGCCGCCGCCCGGCCGAGTGCGATCCTCCTTCGCCGGCGAAGGGGCCCGGACCCTGCGCGTGGACGGCCCCGGCTGGTCGCTGGTGGCCCGTACCGGGGAGGCGGCCTTCGTCCTGCTGGACGAGGAGCCGGGCGAGGTGCTCACGGTTCCCCGGGAGGGGGATCCCGACCTGCCGGAGCTGCTGGCGGCGCTCGACAGCGTCGCGGTCCGCCCGGCGTGATCCCCGGCCGGAGCGGGCCGGGGGTCGGTACGAACAGCGACGTGCGGACGAAGGGCGTGCGCACGCGCAACGGTACGGGGGGGGACACGGTGGTGGAGTCGGAGCCGGTGGGTGTGGTCGTCGAGCCGGTGGGCGTGGTCGTGGGTGGCCGCGCCGACGTGGTGGACGACGACTGGGGGCGCGAGACGGCGGTGATCCGCCTGGACGGCGACCGGTTCGGTCCGGAGGCGCTCTACGGCCTGGAGGACTTCTCGCACGTCGAGGTCGTCTACCACTTCGACCGGGTCCCGGTGGAGAAGGTCGAGACGGGTGCTCGGCACCCGCGGAACAACGCGGACTGGCCGCTGGTCGGCATCTTCGCGCAGCGCGGCAAGAACCGGCCCAACCGGCTGGGGGTCTCACGGTGCCGGGTGGTGAAGGTGGACGGACTGGAGGTCCACGTGGAAGGGCTCGACGCCGTCGACGGAACACCGGTCCTCGACCTGAAGCCCTACATGGCCGAATTCGGGCCACGGGGCGAGCTCCGGCAGCCGGAGTGGGCCACGACTTTGATGGATGGCTATTACTGATCGTCCCGATGGCTGAAAATGCTTATTACCGTCGGTAGTTTAACGCGTCAACTAAAGGGATTCGGCCACAGCGACCGAAAATCGCTCTGGATCCCCCTCCTCCGGAATGATCGAATCGGCCAGTCACGCGGCTCGAAGGGTGCGCACCTCACCCCACGCTCATTCCACGATGGAGGCCACTCTTGAATTCCATGTCGTACCTGGACCTGCACCGCAAGGTCGCACAGGACATCGATGCGGAGATCGAAACCGCGCTGGACCGGCTCGGCCCGATCGCAGCGACCACCAGGAACTCCGTGGCCAAGCTCTTGGAGCAGCGCAAACTGAGACATCCCCTGTCGGTACTTCCCTTGCTCGCGCACGCCATAGAGACGGGGAATCCCGGGCCGGCCGTGCCGCTCTCGGCGGTGCACCTGCTGTGGTGGACCTCGGCCTGCTACCTCGACGACCTGGCCGACGCCAATGGCGCGTCGATCTGCGGCGATCTCACCGAGGACGAAGCACTGCTCGCCTCCGTCGTCACCGGAAATGCGCTGCCCATTCAGATCATCCTGGCGCAAGATCTCCCGGAGGCGGCGCACGGCGCCCTGATAACCGAGATCCTGAACGGCTGGATCATCGGCGTCGACGGCCAGATAGACGACATGCGCGGGGACATCCGCAGCGCTTCCCGGAAATCGGTGGTCGAGACGTACCGCGGGAAATCCGGCGCCCCCTTCGGCATGATCACGGCAATGGCCGCCATATTCTCGGGCACCACGGACGAAAAGGTCGAGCTGTGGCGTGAATTCGGCTACGTCTTCGGAATCCTGTGGCAGATCTTCAACGACCAGGAGGACATCCTTTCCGGCCGGGACGAGGACCTGCTCAACGGCACGGTGACCTATCTGCTCGCCTCCGTCCTGGAGGACGCGTCGCCCCTTTCCCGGGAACACATCCTGGGCCTGTGCGCCGCCGCGAGCCGGTCACATCAGGCCAGAACGGAACTCGCGGGCATCATGCGGACGCCCCTCGCCCTCGACCGCTACCGCGCGGACATCGACGGGTTCCGCACCGAGGCCTACCGGATCCTGGACGAACTGGGCGGCGACGAGACCTACCAGCCGGTGCTCCGCAACCTCGTGGACCACGCGTCCCAGATGCTGCTCGAAGCCGAGCTCCCTCCGGTCGTCGTGAGCGGGGCGGCCTGATCCGGCCACTGGGTGCATCCGCACCCGACGCCCGCCCCGTGGCCGTGCCCGCCGGGCTCCGCACACCGAGCCGGAGCCCGGCCGCCTCCCGGAGCGGCCTCAGCCCGGGCCGCGCACTACCGCCGCCGTCAGCGGCCCAGCTGCTTCCGGGACACCCCCCGCAGCCGGCGCCGCTGGGAGGAGTCCAGCAGGAGGTAGGCCGCCGCCGGCACCCCGATGAGAACCAGCAGGCCCGCCCAGAAGCCCACCGCCCAGAACAACACGATGGCTGCCACGACTCCGGCAACCGCGACCTTTCCGCTGTTGGACATCTGCGGACACCTTCCTTGTGACCTCGACCACTACCCCCTCAACGCGCCGCCGCGACCGCGCGTTCCCGGGTCCTGAGTTGAGGTACCCTCGGCCACCCCGGCTCCGGTAGTCAAATTTGAGGAATGCGTGCTCCCCCAGATCTCCGAGCTCATCCACCGCTCCGCTGTCTTCCTTCCCGGCGACCCGGCCCGCAGCGGCCGGCTCGCCCTCTGGCAGACGGACGGACCGGACGCGGGCGTCGGCTGCGGCGTCGGCCTCAGCGTCGGCGCGGGCAGCTTCGAGGAGCTGACCGTCGTCACCCCCGACCTGCGGCGCACCACCGTGCGGGCGCTGGTGCTGGCCATGGACGAGGCCCTGCCCGTGCTCACCCGCGCCCGCGCCCGGGCCGAAGCCGCGGCCGACAGCGGTAGCACCGCCTTCTGGGGCGCGGCCGCGCTGCTGGCGCTGCGGTTCGCCGCCCACGGGAAACTGCTGCCGGGCCTGAACCCCGCCGGCCACGACGCCTGGCGGATCGGGCCGCTGGAACCGGCCGACCTCGACGAGGTGCGCGCCCTGGCCGCCGCCATGCCGCCCGGTGCCCGCTGCCTGCCGCTGAATCCGCAGGGGCCGCCCCGCCTGCCCGCCGCCGAGCCGCTGCTGCGCGCCTTCCTCGACGCCGTCGCCGACACCCTGCCGCGCTCCCCCGCCGCGCCCGCGGCCGCCGGTGGGCCCGCCTTCGCCGCCCGCCCGGCCGAGCGCCGCCCCCGCCTGCGCGACTGGTCCGCCGAGGTGGCCGCCGGTCACGACGCCGGAGTGCGCCTCTCCCTCCGGATCGAGTTGATCCGCGAACCCGGCCGGGCACCCGCGGCCCCGGAGGCGGCCGAAGCCACGACGGCCGCCGGGGGTTTCCGGGCCGTCCTGCAGATGCACAGCCCGGCCGACGCCGCGCTGGTGGCCGACGCCGCCGACGTCTGGGCCGGTTCCGGAGCCGCCGCGGGCGCCTTCCCTCCCGGCGCCCGGTTGGACGCCCTGCGTGCGCTGCGCCGGGCCGCCCGGCTGTGGCCCCCGCTCGCCCCGCTGCTGGGCGCGGCCGTCCCGGACGCCGTCGAACTCGCCGACGAGGAGGTCACGGAGCTGCTCGGCGAAGCCGCCGCCGCGCTCGCCGCCGACGGGCTGCAGGTGCACTGGCCGCGCGGGCTCGTCCGCGGACTGACCGCCCGCGCCGTCGTCGGCTCCCGCGACACCGCAGGCAGCGCCCCGCCCTCCGGTCTGCTCTCCCCCGGCGCCCTGCTTTCCTTCAGCTGGCGCCACGCCCTCGGCGGGCACGGCGATCTGACCCCCGTCGAGCTGGACCGCCTCGCCGAGGCGAACCGCCCCCTGGTGCGGCTGCGCGACCAGTGGGTACTGATCGACCCCGCCGAGGCCCGCCGGGCCCGCGCGCTCCAGGACTGTACGGTCGGCGCCGCGGACGCGCTGGCCGCCGTACTCACCGGGTCCGCGGAGATCGACGGCGAGCGGGTCGACGTCGAGGCCGCCGGTGCGCTGGAACGCCTGCGCGCGCGCCTCAC
The DNA here is from genome assembly GCF_040638905.1 of Streptomyces virginiae. Taxonomy (GTDB): domain Bacteria; phylum Actinomycetota; class Actinomycetes; order Streptomycetales; family Streptomycetaceae; genus Streptomyces; species Streptomyces virginiae_B. Next base: position 528,181 of record NZ_JBEZYV010000002.1, read on the forward strand.
CGGCGACCCGCAGGAGGCCGACGAGGTCGACGAGGTCGACGCCCCGCCCGGCCTGTCGGCCACCTTGCGCGACTATCAACTGCACGGCCTGCGCTGGCTGGCCCGGATGACCTCGCTCGGCCTCGGTGCCTGCCTCGCCGACGACATGGGCCTGGGCAAGACCGTCACCCTCATCGCGCTCCACCTGCACCGCAACGGCCAAGGTGCGCCAGCCGCCGGCCCCACCCTGGTGGTCTGCCCCGCCTCGCTGCTGGGCAATTGGGAGCGGGAGATCGAGAGGTTCGCGCCCGGCACCCCGGTACGCCGCTTCCACGGACCGGTCCGCAGCCTGGCCGGACTCACGCCCGGCGCCGGGGAGTTCGTGCTCACCACGTACGGCACGATGCGCCTGGACGCGGCCGCACTCGCCGCCACCGACTGGGGCATGGTCGTCGCCGACGAGGCGCAGCACGTCAAGAACCCGCACTCATCCACCGCGAAGGCCCTGAGGACCCTCCCGGCGCGGGCCCGCGTGGCCCTGACCGGCACCCCCGTGGAGAACGACCTCTCCGAGCTGTGGGCCGTCCTCGACTGGACGACACCGGGAATCCTGGGCCGCCTCGGAACCTTCCGCGCCCGCTACGCCGAGCCGGTGGAGAGCGGCCGCGACCCGCAGGCGGCGGCCCGGCTCGCGGCGCTCGTACGGCCCTTCCTGCTGCGGCGCAGGAAGTCCGACCCGGGCATCGCGCCCGAGCTGCCGCCGAAGACCGAGACCGACCACCCGGTGTCCCTCACCCGCGAACAGAGCGCGCTCTACGAAGCCGTCGTACGCGAGACCCTCGCGGCGATCTCGCAGGCCCACGGGATGGAGCGGCGCGGACTGGTGGTCAAGCTGCTGACCTCGCTCAAGCAGATCTGCAACCACCCGGCCCACTACCTGGGGGACGGCGGCGCGACCGGAGGCGCGCGCTCCGGCAAGCTGGAGCTCCTCGACGAGCTGCTGGACACCATCGTCGCCGAGGGCGGTTCGGTGCTCGTGTTCACGCAGTACGTGACGATGGCCCGGCTCATCGAGCGGCACCT